>CACYHB010000009.1 GCA_902774015.1 Oscillospiraceae bacterium
CAGGCTTTTTCGGGTAATCGCATTTTGATCCCCCGTCAAAATGCGCGGCGGGAGAAGCGCAGTCAAAAAAGTCTGTCAGACTTTTTTGACAAGCTGACAGGACCCCGGACGGCAACGCCGTCCGGGGTCCTGTTCTGTTATGGGCCGCGCAGATCAGATCAGGATGCCGCGTTTTTTTGCCTCGAAGCGCAGCTCGTCCCGGAAATTGGGGTGGGCGATGGCGATGAGCTGCTGGGCCCGGCGGGAGAGGGGTTCGCCCCGCAGATGGGCGATGCCGTACTCGGTGACCACGTAATCCACGTCGTTCTTGCTGGTGGTGACCACGGCGCCGGGGGTGAGGACGGATTTTATCTTGCTGATGCTGTCGCCCTTGGCGGTGGAGGTGAAGGCGATGAAGCTCTTGCCGCCCTTCGACTGGCAGGCGCCCCGTACGTAGTCCACCTGGCCGCCGGAGCCGGACATGTGCTTCGTGCCCACGCTCTCGGCGCAGACCTGGCCCCAGAGATCCACCTCGAGCGCGGCATTGATGGAGATCATGTTGTCGTTGAGGCAGATGACGTTGGGATCGTTCACGTAGTCCACAGGCAGCAGGGCGATGCCGGGATTGTCGTCGATGTAGTCGTAAATCCGCTGGGAGCCGAAGGCGAAGGTAGTGACGGTCTGGCCGCGGTGGATCTGCTTTTTGCTGTTGTTGACCGCGCCGCAGGCGATCAGCTCCACCATGGAGTCGGTGAACATCTCGGTGTGGATGCCGAGATCGTGCTTCTGCTTAAGCGCCGCGCCCACTGCGTCTGGGATCGCGCCGATGCCCAGCTGGATGCAGGAGCCGTCCCGGATCTGCTCGGCGATCAGGCCGCCGATCGTCTCGCTGATCGCGTCCATCTTCGTGGGCGGCAGCACGGGCAGCTCATGGCTCACTTCAATGAGGCCGGTTACCTGGCTGATGTGGATCTGTGCGCCGCAGACGGCCCGGGGCTGGCGGTCGTTGACCTCCAGGAAAATGCGCTTTGCCTTCTCGATCATCGCGGGGCTGTAGGAGCTGACCGTGGAGAGGGAGAACCAGCCGTGCTTGTCCATGGGCGAGACGGAGACGCAGAACACGTCGTAGTCGTACATGGCGCGGATGTATTTCGGGATGTCCCGATAGTAGTTGGGGATGATGTCGCCGTAGCCGCCGTTGACGGCCCTCCGGGAGCCGCCGCCGGAGAACCAGGCTTCGCTGGTGAGCCTGCCGAAGAGGCTGTTGTCCGCGAGAAACTCCAGCGGGTACACATCCAGAAGGGTCTGTACCCTGACGCCGGAGATCTCATTATTCCTTGCGCGCTCGGCGACGGCGCTCATGATGGTCGGCGTCTGGGCCGCGCCCGCGTCCATGCCGATGAGCCATCCGCTCTCCACCTGGGCCGCCAGCGCCCCGGCGGTGCTTCTTTTGGCTTCGTATTCTGCCTGATAGTTCATGTTCTGCATCCTTTCGTGGAATGGCTCCCCTGTGCAAGGGGAGCTGTCTGCGGAGCTGACTGAGGGGTTGGTGAAGGTCTTGCCGCCAACCCCTCCGGCCTCGCTGCGCTCGGTCACCTCCCCTTGCGCAGGGGAGGCTATTTGCTCTCAGCCCTGTCCTGCCAGTCTCTTGTACTTGGCGTAGCGCTTGGCCGTGAAGTCCTCGGCCTCGGCGAAGAGCATCTCGGCCCGTTCGGGGAAGGTGCGGGTCAGGGAGGCGAAGCGGTTTTCGCCCATCATGAAGTCCCGCAGCTTGCCGTTGGGCTCGCCGGAATCCAGCAGGAAGGGGTTCTTTCCCTCGTTCTCCAGCTCCGGGTTGTAGCGGAACAGGGGCCAGAAGCCGCATTCCGTGGCGGCCTTGCCCTCCTCCATGGCCTTGCCCATGCCCTTCGACAGCCCGTGGTTGATGCAGGGGGCGTAGGCCACGACGATGGACGGCCCGTGATAGGCGGCCGCCTCCTTGAGGCACTTGATGGCGTGCTCGGGGTTGGCGCCGAGGTTGATCTGCGCCACGTAGATGTAGCCGTAGGTGGAGAGGATCAGACCCAGGTCCTTCTTGGGCGTGGCCTTGCCCGCGGCGGCAAACTGCACGGAGGCGCCGATGGGCGTGGCCTTGGAGGACTGTCCGCCGGTGTTGGCGTAGAGCTCGTTGTCCATGACCAGCACGTTCAGATCCATGCCGGTGGCCAGCACGTGGTCCAGACCGCCGTAGCCGATGTCGTAGGCCCAGCCGTCGCCGCCGACCATCCAGATGGCCTTCTTGGTCAGCGTGTCCTCACGGCGGCGGATAAAGTCGAGATCCTCGCTCTCCTCGGTATTCGCCTTCAGCGCTTCACGGACCCGGTCGGCGGCCTCTTCGGTCTTGTCCATGTCGTCGCCCTCATCCAGCCACTGCCGCAGCGCGTCCTTGAGCCGTTCGTCCGCGCTCTGCTCCAGGACGGCGCGGGCGTGCATTTTGGTCTGCTCGCGCAGCTGCTCGGCGGAGAGCCCGATGCCCAGCGCAAATTCGGCGTTGTTTTCAAACAGGGAGTTGGAGAAGGCGGGGCCGAAGCCGCGCTTGTTCACGGTCTGGGGGAAGGTGGGGGCGAAGAAGCCGTAGGCCTGGGAGCAGCCCGTGGCGTTGGCGGCATACATCCGGTCGCCGAAGAGCTGGGTCAGCAGCTTCAGGTACGGCGTCTCACCGCAGCCGGGGCAGGCGCCGGAGAACTCGTACAGGGGCTGCTCGTACTGGCTGCCCTTGGCGGAGAAGCGGCTCATGGGATTGGCCTTCTCGCTGAGCGTCAGGCAGTAGTCCCAGTTCTTCTGCTCGGCGACCACGTCGTCCAGCGGCACCATGCGGAGAGCCTTTTCTTTGGCCGGGCAGACGGTGACGCAGCTTCCGCAGCCCTGGCAGTCCATCACGCCCACCTGGATGCGGTAGCGCAGGCCCTCGAAGCCCTTGCCCAGAGCCGGCTTGGTCTCGCAGCCCGCGGGCGCGGCCGCGGCCTCCTCCCCGGTGAAGAGGAAGGGACGGATGGCGGCGTGGGGGCAGACCAGGGAGCAGCGGTTGCAGCCGATGCATTTCGCGGGATCCCAGACGGGCACGTTGTCGGCCACGCCGCGTTTTTCAAAGCGGGCCATGGAGATGGGCATGACGCCGTCGGCATATTCGGTGAAGGTGCTGACCGGGATGTCGTCGCCCTTGGCGCGGTTCATCGGGATCAGGACCTTCTGCACGTAGGAGGGAAGGCCCGGATCGACAGCGAGCGCTTCGTCTCTGAGCTGCGCCCACTCCTCGGGCACCTCGATCTTCACCATGTCGGTCAGGCCCCGTTCGATCGCGGCGAGGTTCATGTTCACGATCTTCTCACCCTTGCGGGAGAAGGTTTTGACGGCGGCCTCCTTCATGTACTTCTCGGCATCCATGATGGGCAGCACGCCGGAGAGCTTGAAGAAGGCGGCCTGCAGCACGGTGCTGGTACGGTTGCCCAGACCGATCTCGGCGGCGATGTCGGTGGCGTCGATGGTGTAGAACTGCACGTGGCGCTCCGCAAGCAGGCGTTTGGCGCGGTTGGGCAGGTTTGCGGTCAGGGTCTCGCCCTTCCAGCGGGTGTTCAGCAGGAAAATGCCGCCGGGTTTGACCTCGTTTACGACGTCATAGGTGTGCATGTAGCTCTGCTTGTGGCAGGCCACGAAATCGGCCATGGTCACGTAGTAGGCCGACTGGATGGGCTCGTGGCCGAAGCGCAGATGGCTGCGGGTCAGACCGCCGGATTTCTTGGCGTCGTACTGGAAGTAGGCCTGCACGTACTGATCGGTGTTGTCGCCGATGATCTTGCAGGAGTTCTTGTTGGCGCCCACGGTGCCGTCGGAGCCGAGGCCCCAGAACTTGCAGGAGATGATGGACTTGCCGGAGGTGACGATGTTCTCGCCCACGGGCAGAGAGGTGAAGGTCACGTCGTCGTTGATGCCGACGGTGAAGTGGTTCTTCTTTTCGCCGGCCATGTTGTCGAACACGGCGCGGATCTGGGCGGGGGTGGTGTCCTTGGAGGAGAGACCGTAGCGGCCGCCCAGCAGGGTCACGCGGAGACCCGCCTCCTGCACGGCGGCGCTCACGTCCTCATACAGCGGCTCACCCAGAGCGCCGGGCTCCTTGGTGCGGTCAAGCACGCTCAGAACCCTGCAGCTTGCGGGGATGGCGGCGGTGAAATGCTTCAGGGAGAAGGGGCGGTACAGACGTACCTGGATGAGGCCCACCTTCTCGCCGCGCGCGTTGAGCCAGGCGACGACCTCCTGCGCGGTCTGGCATACGCTGCCCATGGCCACGAGCACACGCTCGGCGTCGGGCGCGCCGTAGTAGTTGAAGAGCTTGTAATCGCGCCCGGTGAGGGCGGACATCTTTTCCATGTATTCCTCGACGATCGCGGGGAAGGCATTGTAGGTGGGGTTCGAGGCCTCGCGGTGCTGGAAGAAAATGTCGTCGTTTTCGCCGCTGTTGCGGATGGTGGGATGCTCCGGGTTCAGCGCCCGGTCGCGGAATTTCTGCAGCTCGTCCCAGTCCACCAGCTTGCGCAGATCCTCGTAATCCAGCACGTCGATCTTCTGGATCTCGTGGCTGGTCCGGAAGCCGTCAAAGAAGTGCTGCACGGGGACGTGGCCCTTGATGGCGGCCAGATGGGCCACCGCGCCCAGATCCATGCACTCCTGCACGCTGGAGGAGGCCAGCTGGGCCCAGCCGGTCTGGCGGCAGGCCATCACGTCCTGATGGTCGCCGAAGATGGAGACGGACTCCGTCGCGACGGAGCGCGCCGCCACGTGCATCACCGCGGGGACCAGCAGGCCCGCGATGCGGTACATGGGCGGGATCATCAGCATCAGGCCCTGGGCGGAGGTGTAGGTGGTGCCGAGAGATCCGGCCTCCAGCGCGCCCTGCATGGCGGCGCAGGCGCCGGCCTCCGCCTGCATCTCCATGAGCTTCACGGAGCTGCCGAACAGATTTTTCTTTCCCCGGGCGGCCCACTCATCGACGTGGTTGGCCATGGGGCTCGACGGGGTAATGGGGTAAATGGTTGCGACTTCGGTAAAGGCATAACTCGCATAAGCGGCGGCTTCATTGCCGTCCATGGATTTCCTCAACATGGGAAAGCCTCCTGATATGTAAATAGTAATATAGGGAATTCTTTCACGCAGGGAAGGAGTTTCGCACGGAACGCTTCGTCGAATTTTCCAAAAATCGCCTCCGTTAATTCAATTTTTTTATATTATACACCTATTTCACACAGGAAGAAAGGGGGCGGAGCCGCTTTTCTTATTTTTTCTTTGTATGAAAACCATATCTGTCGGAAAAGCGGCGGGCGGCTGATAGCGACGCGAAGCTGGTACTTTAGGGCAGCCCCTGCTGACCACTGGCCACTCGTGCCGCGTCTATCACCGACCGATGGCCGGCGCTGCGAAGAACGTTCGTCCCTCGCCGCAGGGGCGCGTATTACGCGCCCGCCATGTCAGACTCTGCACCGTATCCGCGGGCGATTCGTGAATCGCCCCAACGAAGCGCATTTGTGCTGCACCGCAGGGGCGCGTACTACGCGCCCGCCATGTCAGACTCTGCACCGCGTCCGCGGGCGATTCGTGAATCGCCCCTACGAAGCGCCCTTGTGCTGCACCGCAGGGGCGCGTATTACGCGCCAGCCATGTCAGACTCTGCACCGCGTCCGCGGGCGATTCGTGAATCGCCCCTACGAAGCGGCTTTGTGCTGCACCGCAGGGGCCGACGTCGCCTGTCGGCCCGCGGACGCGGTACCGGTTCCCGCGGGAGCGCGCTACGCTCCCCTGCGAACTCGTACCGCCTTTACTTTCCGCCGCGCATTCGGTATAATACTTTCAACACCGCGGAAGGAGAGGAGGGGAGCGCGACGGACTTCAAAGAGATCTGCGACGCGCTGGAAGAGCGCTATCCCCAGTGGGCCGGCAGGCTGCGCATGCTCTCCTTCCGGGAGGGAGCGGGCTTCGGCCCGGTGGACAACAACGGCCGGGAGATCCTCTACAACGAGCGGCTGATGAAGTACTATACCGAGGAGAGCCGCCGCTTCTACGTGGCCCAGCAGCTGCTGCATCTTCAGCTCAACCACTTTGCCAGGGGCAGGGGGAAGGACCGGCGCCTCTGGAAAACCGCCAGCGACGCGGTGGTCAACGCCATGCTGAAGGCCGACGGCTTCGCCCTGCCGGAGGACGCGGTGCTCCTGCCCGGCGCGGGAGATCAGAGTGCCGAGGACCTGTACGCGCTGCTGCGGCAGCAGCGGAAGGACACGGACGAGAGCGGGCGGGAGACGGAGCCGATGATCCGCGAAGTTAGGCCCGACGACAAGAGCAAACAGGCCGGCAAGGAGAGCGAGGCCCATCTGCGCGCCATTGAGGACCCGGGGCTTGCCGCCATCGTGGCGGGACTTGCGGAGCTGCTGGAGCCCAGCATGCAGCTGGATTTCGACTGGTTTCCCGGCACCACCATCCGGGACGGGGTGCTGGGGCATGAGTTCCGGGCCTATCCGGTGGCCCACGCGGAGATCCTGCTGGACACCAGCGCCTCCGTGGACGCGGAGCTGCTGCGCGCCTTCGTGCGAGGAGTAAAAGGCCTCCTGCGGCAGGACGCGGTGGTGCGCGTCGGCTGCTTTGATACCCGCTTTTACGGCTTTCAGGACGTTGTGACCGAGCAGGATATCGAAAAGCTGGAGCTGAGCGGCGCGGGCGGCACGGACTTTCACGCCGCGATCCACGCCTTCACCGGAGATGCGGAAAACCGCATCATCTTTACCGACGGTTTTGCCGAGATGCCCGAGGAGCGCTGCGACGCGATCTGGGTGGTCTACGGGAATACGACGATCCACCCCATCGGCGGCCGCGTGATCTACAGCCGGCCAAACGAGGAGAAAGAGAAGCATGAAATCGATTTTCTTATCACTTGAACAGGTCTATGCAAAGCCCCTTGCCCTCTTCGGCAAGGTGGGCTCCGCCGCGCCGGCCACGGATCTGGCGCTGATGACCGCCCCGGACGACGGCTTTCTTCACGAGAGCGGCGGCGGGATCAACTACTACCTCTCCGACGGCTGCGTGGACCGCTTCGGCCGCGCCGGCAACTGCGCCGTCTGCGCCGTCCGGCCGGTTCTCCTGCTGGACGAGGGAGAGGAGAGCCTTTTGCGCCGTGTGCACGGGGAGGGCGGCGTTACCACCGCCGAGTACGGCACGTATCCCACCGTGATCCTGGATCCCGCCCTGCGGGATATGGCGGAGCGGGAGTTTGCCCGGGGAAGCCTCGCAGACACCGGCCGCCGCGTGCGCGTCGGAGAAGAGGAGGCGCCGGTCTGGCGGCTCGGCGCCAAGGAGCTCGTGCGCGTCACGCTCCGGCAGGGCGGCGTCAACGGCTATGTAAGTCTTTCGGACGGGAGCCTGGTGGGCGAAGGGGAGAGCGTTTTTCTGGAAATGCGCCCCGTGCGCTGGCTCTATGACGAGGAGAAAGCCCTCCTTGTGAGCTGTCAGGCGCTCTTCGGCGGCATGAGCCGCGAGGAGGCCGCCGCCTATCTGCGGGAGGACTTTATCAAAGAGCTTTGTACGGCCGACCAGAGCGAGGCAAAGGACAGAGCCTTCCGGGTGGAGGAGCATGACGAGCTGAGCCTGATCCGCGCCTATGTGAAGGCGGACATCCCGGTCTTTCTCCACGGCCTGTCCGGCGACGGCAAGAGCGACCGCGTCCGGCAGATCGACCCCCTGGCGCTGGACATCGAGCTGGTGAACGAGAACCCCGACACGATCAACGGCCGCGCGATCTACAACGAGGCGAGGGACGAGATCGTGGACGTCAAGCCCGTCTGGCTGGTGAAGCTGGAGCGGCTCTGCGAGGACGGAGAACTCCACATCCTCTTTTTCGATGAGCTCACCAACGCCACCAAGCAGACCCAGTCGGTGATCTTCAAGATCGTGCTGGAGCGCTTCGTGAACAACCGCTGGCCGCTGCCGGCGAACGCCCGCATCGTGGCCGCCGGCAACGACCGCAGCGAATCCAGCGCCGCCCACGACCTGGCAGAGCCCCTCTTCGGCCGCTTCGCCCACATCTATATCCGCACCACCGTGGAAAACTGGATGCCCTGGGCCGTGCGAAGCCGCATCAACCCCTACGTGATGGAGTTTCTCGCGAACAACGACCTCTACCTGCGCACACCCTTTACCGGTACCGAGGGCAACGCCGATCCCCGCCGCTGGGAGATGGCGTCCAGGGCGCTCGACAGCTCCGGCAACGACTTCTCTCTGCTGGAACCCATCGTGGGTCGGGAGACCGCCGAGAGCTTCATCCGCTTCTTCAAGGCCCAGGAGCAGCTTGCGGCCCTCGGCGAGTACAGCGACGAGGAGCTTGCGCGCTTCAGCGTGGCCCGGCGTTATCAGCTGGCCCAGCAGTGCCTGTATCTGGCCGCGGCCAGGCCGGAGGAGGCCAGGGCGCTGGTCCGCCGCCTCGGCGCGGAGTTTGAGGCCTGGTTCGACTATATGCTGGAGAGAAAGAGCCTGCTGTAAACCCAAAAAAGAAACAAGCCCCGCAGATTGTTAACCAGAGACGTTGAAGAAGGTTGACAATCTGCGGGGCCTGTGCTATTTTGATGCGGAGAAATGTATGGGTTTTGTCGGGCTGCTTGCGCGAGTTTAGATGCGCATTGCGCCCCCCTATCTTTCTTTTCGGTACTTGCCCGAAAAGAAAGACAGTGCCGCGCCCGGTGGAAGAAAGAAAAGGGCGCCCCAAGGACGCCATGCTTTCTGCGCTTCGCCGTTCGCGGAATGGCTTCGCTTCGCTCGCGCCGCTGCCTGGATGCTGAGTTTACGAGCCGCCGGAAAGTGCTTTCCTGCGCTTTCGTGCTGTACAGTATAGCGGCAGCGGACACCCGGGCGCACCCGGCATGCCAACATTCGGACGGCGGCGACCCTGGCTGGGCTTTCCCCAAAAGCCTCTGGGCAAGCGGCCTTTCTCTTTGGAGTACAAGAACCGTTTCTCTTTCCGCAAGAGGAAAGAGAAATGGGTCTTGAAATACGTAGCCTGCCCGCTCTGAGCGGCTGGGAAGAACCCATACATTCAATTCATTGATAACCAAAGGAAGTCAGGCACATGAAAACAAAGACCACCCGAGAGCTTGCCATGATCGCCATGGGCGCGGCGCTGATCGCCGTCTGCTCCTGGATCGCCGTACCCGCCGCCATCCCCTTTACGCTGCAGACCTTCGCCGTCTGCCTCGTGACGGCGCTCTTCGGCCTGCGCATGGGACTCTGGACCGTGGCGGTCTATCTGCTGCTGGGGGCCGTGGGCGTGCCGGTGTTTTCCGGCTTCAAGGGCGGTCTCGGCGCTCTGCTCGGCGCCACCGGCGGCTATCTGGCGGGTTTTCTGTTTACGGCGCTGGTCGTTGGCCTGGCGGTGGATCAATTTGGCAGAAAGCTCCCGGTCCTGATCGTTTCTATGGTATTGGGCATCCTTTTGTGCTATACTTTCGGTACCGCCTGGTTCGTCCTCGTCTACTCCCGCAGCAGCGGGCCCATCGGCGTGGGGACGGCCCTGGGCTGGTGTGTGCTGCCCTATCTGCTGCCGGACGCGGTGAAGATCGCGCTGGCTACGCTCTTGGTCGGGCGGCTGTATCCGATCCTGAACAGAGGATGATACCATGATAAAAGAAGCGATCCTTGCCTGTCTGCGCGATCACGCGGAGCGCTATGTCTCCGGCGCCGCGCTGGCGCGGGAACTCTCCGTCAGCCGCACGGCCGTATGGAAGGCGGTGGAGCAGCTGCGCGCGGAGGGCTATGCCATCGAATCGGCGACAAACCGGGGCTACCGCCTGTGCGCTGTGAGCGACGTGCTCAGCGAGCCGCGCGTGCGAAGCTATCTGAAAAACCCGGGAATCACGCCGAAGGTCTACGCCAGTGTCAGCTCTACCAACACGCTGCTCAAGGTCATGGCGGCAGAGGGGGCGCCGGAGGGACTTGCGCTGATCGCGGGCGAGCAGACCGCCGGGCGGGGCCGCATGGGCCGGAGCTTCTATTCCCCGGCGGATTCGGGCCTGTACATGAGCCTGCTGCTGCGCCCGACGCTCCCCGCGGCGGAGGCTGTGCGCGTCACCGCCTGCGCGGCCGTGGCCGTGGCGGAGGCGGTCGAGGAGCTCTCCGGCCTACCGGCTCAGATCAAGTGGGTCAACGATATTTTCGTCGGCGGCCGAAAGGTCTCCGGCATCCTGACCGAGGCCTCCCTGGACTGCGAGAGCGGCGGCCTCAGCTACGCCGTGGTCGGCATCGGCATCAACACCGCCGTCCCCGCAGGGGATTTCCCACCCGAGCTGCGGCAGATCGCAGGGGCCGCCTTCGGACAGGAGAGGCCGCCGGAGCTGCGCTGCCGGCTGGCGGCGCTGGTGTTGGACAAGCTGATGGATTTTTATGGAAGGCTGGATGATCCGGCGATCCTGGAGGCCTACCGCCGTCGGTCTCTGATCCCGGGGCGGGAGATCAACATCCTTTCGCCCGGGAGGGAACCGGTCCCGGCTACGGCGCTGGCGGTGGAAGAGGACTACAGCCTGCTGGTCCGCCTGCCGGACGGCAGTCTGCGGCGCCTCAATTCCGGCGAGGTAAGCGTGCGGCTTTGAAAAACGAAGGGCGCGTGATGTTTGCTTCACGCGCCCTTCGTTATTGTACGCAGCTTATTCCTTGTTTTCGCCCAGATCGAACTCCAGCACCTCGCCGCAGTTGGGGCAGGTGATGCTGCCCTTCTCCAGGGTCTCCTCGTCGAAACTGATCTCCTCACCGCAGCTGGGGCAGGTCACGTCGTACATCACGCCGTCGTATTCGACTTCCTCGTCCTCTTCCTCGTCCTCGTCGGCCTCTCCGTCGCTCTCCTCGTCGTCGAAGTCGCCGCCGATGCCGTAGTCGGCCAGATCGTACAGGTTGTCGTCATCGTCCAGCTCTTCGAGTCCGCCGTCGTCCAGATCGGCGGTCAGTTCCTCCAGATAACCCAGATCCTCGCAGATGTCGTCGATCACTTCCGCGTAGTCGGAGCTCACAGCCTGGAGGTCCTCGATCTCATGCGCCATGTCGGACAGCAGATCGTTCAGCGCGCTCCAGAGCTTTCCGTCCCGGGATTCGGGCTCCACGCCCAGGCCCTCGGTCAAACCCTTCAGATAGGCAGCTTTCTCAACAATCGTCATCTCGGTAGCCTCCAGTCTTTATGATTTGTGAAAAAAGGGGGAGATACGCGACCTCCCCCGAATTCCCGCTGTGTGTTTGCCTTACGCTCTGGACAGATACTCGCCGGTGCGGGTATCGACCTTGATGCGCTCGCCCCGGTCGATGAAGAGGGGGACCTTGATCTCGGCGCCGGTCTCCAGGGTGGCGGGCTTGGTGGCGTTGGTGGCGGTGTTGCCGGCAAAGCCGGGGTCGGTATCGGTGACTTCGAGCTCCACGAAGAAGGGAGGCTCCACGTTGAAGACCTTGCCCTTGTAGGAGTAGATGGTGCACTCCATGTTTTCCTTGACGAACTTGAAGTTGTCGCCCAGGACGGAGCCGTCCACCGGCTCGAGCTCATAGGTCTCGGGGTTCATGAAATAATAGAGGTTGCCGTCGTTGTAACTGTACTCCATGGTCATGCGGTCAACGGTGGCGTTCTCAAACTTGGCGGTGGGGTTGAAGGAAGTCTCGGTCACAGCGCCGGTGATGACGTTCTTCATCTTGGTGCGCACGAAGGCGGCGCCCTTGCCGGGCTTCACGTGCTGGAACTCGACGACCTGCATGACGTTGCCGTCCATTTCAAAGGTAACGCCGTTTCTGAATTCGCCTGCAGTAATCATAAATTGGGTCCTCCCGAAGATAGTTTATCTGTAACAATAGTATTAGCTGTATTATTTTACAGTATGTCCCGCCGATTTGCAAGCCTTTTCTGCGGAATCCCCGCGGCGTCCCGCCGAAAAAGAGAATTTTCACGAGAAAACAAAAATTTTTCTTGCAATTGCCGGACCCTTCTGCTAATATAAATAAGCTGTTTCTCAGCATAACACGCAGTCAATTGTGATCATTTCGGAAAAAGGCGCATGCCTGGCCCAGGGGGAAGAATGAAAATCGTTTTTGACGCAGCTCTGCCGCGGCAAAAACACCCCAAGGCGAGCAGTGCGAGTCCTTCAATTGCGAAAGGCTTTTCGCAATTGACTGAATAACACGAGCAAGGAGGTGCTTCAAGCTATGGCAAAATGCCAGTTCTGCGACAAGGATGTGGCCTTCGGCATCAAGGTCAGCCATTCTCACAGACGCTCCAACCGTACCTGGAAGCCGAACGTGAAGCGCGTCAAGGCCATCGTGGACGGCTCTCCCAAGCATGTCTACGTCTGCACTCGCTGCCTGCGCAGCGGTAAGGTCACTCGCGCTGTGTAATTCAACATTACCCGAAACAAAGCCTGTCGTATTTCGACGGGCTTTTTTCGGTACTTTATGAAAAGGAGAAAGATCCATGGAGCTACTGGAACAGAGGATTCTCAGCGAAGGCCGGGTGAAGCCGGGCGGCATCCTGAAGGTGGACAGCTTCCTCAACCATCAGATCGATCCGCAGCTGCTGTACGAGATGGCGCTGGAGCTCAAGCGCCTCTATGCCGGCGAGGGCGTCAACAAGATCTTCACCATCGAAGCCTCCGGCATCGCCATCGCGAGCCTCGCGGGCTTTGTGTTCGGCTGCCCGGTGGTCTTTGCCAAGAAAAGCAAGACAAAGAACATCTCCGACGCGCTCTATTCCGTGGAGGTGGAGTCCTTCACCCACGGCAACACCAACACGGTGGTGGTGTCGAAGGAGTATCTGCACCCGGAGGACCGGGTCCTGATCGTGGACGATTTTCTTGCCACGGGCGCGGCCCTTGTGGGGCTCAAGGCGCTTGTGGAGCAGGCGGGCGGCACCGTGGTCGGCGCAGGTATCGCCATTGAGAAAGAGTTCCAGGGGGGCGGCAACCTGCTGCGCAGGCAGGGTATGCGCATCGAGTCCCTGGCGAAGATCGCCTCCATGAGCGACGACGGCCTGGAATTCTGCCGCTGAGCACGGAAAAACCGCTGCTTTTCCGCGCCGCAGGACCCTGTATTTTCGGAAAAAACTTTCAACATTTTGTACAAAAACTTGAACCATAAAATGTTGAAAATGGCCAAGTTTTTACTTGACTTTTTTCGACAGGACTGTTACTATACTGTCATAATTCAATAGTGTTCGATATATCGCAAATGATATGGATTTGAAGTTTCTACCCGGGCACCGTAAATGACCGGACTATCGAAGATGCAAGAGAGGGCCAGATCTGTTTCCGACCCCCGTGCTTTGTGTTTTTCAGAGAGGCTTCGAATCGGGGCCTCTCTGTGCTTTTGTCGCTGCTGCGGCCCATTTCTCTGTCATCCTGAGGAGCGGCGAAGGATCTCATCCGGTGATTTCGCCCCGTCCGGGATCCTCAGCGCGCTCCGAATGACGGCGCCGGCTTGGTGCCTGCTGCATGTCCCTTTTCCGCACACGCGGTTTAGGTGTGTCGGGGGTTCACCCCCCGGCACTGATAAAAATCTTACTTTTTTAGGAGAGAACAGAATGAAAAAGATCATCGCAATGCTGATGGCTCTCTGCATGGTCGTGGCTCTGGCTGCTTTCAACGCCCCCGCCGCTTCCGCCGAGACCCCCGTCAAGATCGGTTTTATCTTCCTGCACGATGAGCAGTCCACCTACGACCTCAACTTCATGAACGCCGCCAAGGAAGCCTGCGAAGCCCGCGGCATGGTCGAGAACGAGGACTTCTTCTTCAAGGTGGGTATCCCCGAGGGCCAGGAGTGCTACGAGACCGCGCTGGATCTGGTCGATCTGGGCTGCAACATCGTCTTCGCCGACTCTTTCGGCCATGAGGACTACATGATCCAGGCCGCCAAGGAGTGCCCTGAGGTTCAGTTCTGCCACGCCACCGGCACCCGCGCCCACACCGAGGGTCTGGACAACTACCACAACGCGTTTGCCTCCATCTATGAGGGCCGTTACCTGGCCGGCATCGCCGCCGGTATGAAGCTCAACGAGATGATCGAGAGCGGCAAGATCACCGAAGACGAGGCCAAGATCGGCTACGTCGGCGCTTTCACCTACGCCGAGGTTATCTCCGGCTACACCTCCTTCTTCCTCGGCGCCCGTTCCGTCTGCCCCAGCGCCACCATGGAAGTCACCTTCACCGGTTCCTGGTACGATCTGGCTCTTGAGCAGGAAGGCGCTCAGAAGCTCATCGACGACGGCTGCGTCCTGATCAGCCAGCACGCCGACTCCATGGGTGCTCCCTCCACCTGCGAGGCCGCCGGTGTTCCCAACGTCTCCTACAACGGATCCACCATCGCTGCCGGTCCCAACACCTACATCATCTCCTCCCGCATCAACTGGGCTCCCTACTTCACCTACATCATGGACAGCGTCGCCAATGGCGAGGCCATTGACGCCGACTGGACCGGCGACTTCAGCACCGGCTCCGTCGAGCTGGCCGAGCTGAACGAGGCCGTTGCCGCCGAAGGCACCGCCGAAGCCATCGAGGCCGCCAAGAAGGGTCTGATGACCGACGAGCTGCATGTCTTCGCCACCGACTCCTACACGGTCGAGGGTGAGGCTCAGGAGAGCTACATGGCCGACGTGGATACCGACCCCGCCTACGAGGGCGACACCGAGGTCGTGTCCGACGGCTTCTTCCACGAGTCCGAGTTCCGCTCCGCTCCTTACTTTGACGTTCAGATCGACGGCATCACTCTGCTCGATACCGCGTTCTAATGACAATCTGGGAAGTCCCGGCTCCCCCGGGACTTCCCTTTCAGCTTCACAGAGCCAAGTGCTGCAAAAGGAAGCGCGAGACCGTTTTGCCCCGCGTTTCCTTTTACAGCATTTTGGCCTTTTCTGAGGAGGGTTCGACTTTGGACAACAAGATTCCTGCCGTAACCATGCGCAACATCACCAAGCGCTTCGGCCCTGTCGTCGCCAACGACAAGGTCTGGCTCAACATCTACCGCGGCGAGATCCTTGCCCTGCTGGGCGAGAACGGCAGCGGCAAGACCACGCTGATGAACATGCTCTCCGGCATCTATTTCCCGGACGAGGGCGAGATCCAGATCGACGGGAAGGACGTGGTCATCCGTTCCCCGAAGGACGCCTTTGACCTGGGCATCGGCATGATCCATCAGCACTTCAAGCTGGTGGATGTGCTCACGGCGGCCGAGAACATCGTCCTGGGTCTGCCCGGCAAGCTGGACCTCAGGACCGCTGCGAAGAAGATCCGTGAGATCTGCGAAGCCTACGGCTTTGAGGTGGATCCGAACCAGAAAATCTACGACATGTCCGTCTCCCAGAAGCAGACCGTGGAGATCGTCAAGGTGCTCTACCGCGGGGCCGACATTCTGATCCTGGACGAGCCCACCGCCGTTCTGACTCCGCAGGAGACCGACAAGCTCTTCGCCGTGCTGCGCAACATGCGCAACGACGGCAAGGCCGTCGTCATCATCACCCACAAGATGCACGAGGTGGAGGCGCTGTCCGACCGGGTGGCCGTGCTGCGCCACGGCCAGTTCATCGGCGATATGCCCACCGCCAGAACCAACGCCCAGGAGATGACCAACATGATGGTCGGCCATCCTGTGACGCTGAACATCGCCCGGCCCGATCCTGTGGACCCCAGGCCCCGCATCGAGGTCAAGGGCCTGACGGTGCGCAGCATGGACGGCATCATCAAGCTGGACGACGTGAGCTTTACCGCCAATTCCGGCGAGATCCTGGGCATCGCGGGCATTTCCGGCTGCGGCCAGAAGGAGCTGCTGGAGGCCATCGCCGGCCTGCAGCCGGTGGAGGCCGGCTCCGTCTCCTATATTGAGGACGACGGCAGCCGGGAGGAACTCATCGGCAAGGACCCGCTGAGCATTCAGCAGATGGGCGTGAGCTTGTCCTTCGTGCCGGAGGACCGCCTGGGCATGGGCCTTGTGGGCAACATGGACCTGGCGGACAATATGATGCTCCGCTCCTTCCGCAGGGGCCGCTCCGTCTTCACCGACCGCCGCTCTCCCCACACGCTGGCGGAGACCGTGGTGCGCGATCTCGAGGTCAGCACCCCCAGCGTGGCCACGCCGGTGCGCCGCCTCTCCGGCGGCAACGTCCAGAAAGTACTGGTCGGGCGCGAGATCGCCTCCGCCCCCACCGTGCTGCTGACGGCTTACGCCGTGCGCGGCCTGGACATCAATTCTTCCTATACGATCTACGACCTGATCAACAAGCAGAAGCAGCAGGGCGTCGCCGTCATCTACGTGGGTGAGGATCTGGACGTGCTGCTGGAGCTGGCGGACCGCATTCTCGTGCTCTGCGGCGGCAAGGTCAGCGGCATCGTCCCCGGCCGCGGCGCCAAAAAGCGGGACGTGGGCCTGATGATGACAAAGCTGGGAGGGAAAGCCGATGAATAACAAACAGCATACGCCTCTCTTCCATGTGTCCAAGCGCGGCGCCCTGCCCTGGTATCTGAGCTGGGCCATCCGCGGCCTGGCAGTGCTGCTGGCACTGCTGACCAGCGCCCTGGTCACCAACCTGCTCACGGGCGAAAACCCTGTCAGCGTGTTTACCACGATCTACGAGGGCTCCTTCGGCAGCGCCCGCAAAATGTGGGTCCTAGGCCAGAACGTGGCGATCCTGCTGTGCGTGTCCCTGGCGGTGACGCCCGCCTTCCGCATGCGCTGCTGGAACCTGGGCGGCGACGGGCAGATGCTCGCCGGCTGTCTGGCCACGGCCGCCTGCATGATCCTCCTGGGCGACAAGATCCCCAACTGGCTGCTGATCGCCCTGATGCTTGTCAGCAGCATGCTGGCCGGCGCGGTATGGGCCCTGGTCCCCGCGATCTTCAAAGCCCGCTACAACACCAACGAGACCCTGTTCACCCTGATGATGAACTATATCGCCACCCAGCTGGTCGCGTACTACATCATCATCTGGGAGGTGCCAAAGGGCGCAGGCAAGATCGGCATCATCAACCAGAGCACAAACGCAGGCTGGCTGCCCCAGGTGGGGCCCAGCAAATATCTGCTGAACATCATCATCGTAGCGGTGCTGACGGTGATCATGTACCTGTATCTGAACTACTCCAAGCACGGCTATGAGATCTCCGTCGTGGGCGAGTCGGAGCGCACGGCCCGCTACGTGGGCATCAAGGTGGGCAAGGTCATCATCCGCACCATGCTCCTCTCCGGCGCGATCTGCGGTCTGGCGGGCATGCTGCTGGTGGGCGGCACGGATCATACGCTGACCACCACCATCACGGCCGGCCGCGGCTTCACCGCCGTCATGGTCTCCTGGCTGGCCAAATTCAACCCCGTCTTCATGATCCTCACCAGCTTCCTGCTGGTTTTCCTGAGTAAGGGCGGCAGTGAGATCGCCTCCAAGTTCGGTCTCAGCGCCTCCTTCGGCGATATTCTGACCGGCATCATCCTCTTCTTCATCATCGGCAGCGAGTTTTTCATCAACTACAAGATCAACTTCCGGAAATCCGGGGAAAAGGAGGCCTGAGCAATGTTTGATTTTATCTCCTTCATCCCCCGCGCCATCATGCAGGGCGTGCCTCTGCTCTTCGGCAGCACCGGCGAGACCCTGACCGAAAAATCCGGCAACCTGAACCTGGGCATCCCCGGTATCATGTACGTCGGCGCCATTTCGGGCGTGGTCGGCTCCTTCTTCTACGAGCAGAGCGGCAACACGAATACCTTCCTGATGCTGGCGATCCCCCTGTGCTGCTCCCTGCTGGGTTCTCTTCTCATGGGCCTGCTTTACTGCTTCCTCACGGTGACGCTGCGCGCCAACCAGAACGTGACCGGCCTTGCGCTGACCACCTTCGGTGTGGGCATCGGCAACTTCTTCGGCGGCTCGCTCATCAAGCTGGCCGGGGCGGAAGTGCCCGCCATCGTGCTGGGCGCCACCAGCCGCTGCTTCTGCGCCACGCTTCCGGCGGCGGAAAAGCTGGGCTGGTTCGGCAAGCTCTTCCTCAGCTACGGCTTCCTGGCCTACGTTTCCGTGATCATCGCCCTGACGGCGGCCTATATCCTCAAGCGCACCCGCGTTGGCCTGCATCTGCGCGCCGTGGGTGAAAGCCCCACCACGGCGGACGCCGCCGGCATCAACGTCTCCAAGTACAAGTATATCTCCACCTGCGCCGGCTCCATGATCGCGGGTCTCGGCGGCCTGTACTACATCATGGACTACACCAAGGGCATCTGGTCCAGCGACGCCTTCGGCGACCGCGGCTGGCTCGCCATCGCGCTGGTCATCTTCACCATCTGGCGGCCCAATGTGGGCGTGCTGGCCTCCTTCCTCTTCGGCGGGCTGTACATCCTGCATATGTATATCCCCAGCGGTATGAACCTGGCCATCAAGGAGCTGTACAAAATGGCGCCCTATGTGGTGACCATCGTCGTGCTGATCATCTCCTCCATGCGCAACAAGCGCGAGAACCAGCCTCCCGCCTCTCTGGGCCTGGCCTACTTCCGCGAAGAACGTTAAGAGAACGAAAAACAACTGGCGCCGCTGCGATTATCTCGCAGCGGCGCTTTGCTGTATACAGGTTTCGCCAAAGAAAGAAACACCCGCCTCACAGAGACGGGTGTTTTCTTATACTATTCTTCAATAAAACGATTCAATATCGTTTTATTGCCTGTGAGCCGTTGGACTCACAGGCAAAGGCGCAATGCGCCTTTGAAGAAGCCGTGCAATATCAATCTTGGGCAAAGCCTGTGCTTTGCCCGGCGCAGCCGGAGCTGCGCATAAAACGCTTGTTTTCAAGCGTTTTATTGAAGATTGGTATTATATAACCGACGGAGCCGATTACTTGATGCCGTACTTCTTGTTGAACTTGTCAACGCGGCCGCTGGTGTCGACCAGCTTCTGCTTGCCGGTGTAGAAGGGGTGGCACTTGGAGCAGATTTCAACGGTGATGTTCTGCTTGGTGGAACCGGTCTCGATCACATTGCCGCAGGCGCAGCGAATGGTGGTCGGTTTGTAGTTGGGATGGATCCCTGCTTTCATTTTGCGTACGCTCCTCAATCAAAGGCTGCCATGATTGTGCCCTCGCGAGCAGGCATAGTTACATGGCGCAAAGAGAAGTATAACACAGCCGTTTCCGTTTTGCAAGAAGTATTTCGCAGAAAAAACGGCTTTTTTGCTCAAAGATCCGGGGAAAGACGCACCGCTTCGCCGGCGGAGAGGAAATAGAGGACGCATTCGCGCACAGGCTTCCGGCAGATGCGCGTGAGCGCCCTGGCGTAGGCGCGCAGCTGCCCTGCGTAAAAGGCGGCCCGCTGCTCGCAGGCGGCCCGGCCGCGCAGCCGGTCCGTCTTGTAGTCGATGACGGTGATCTGGCCGTCTTCTTCGAGAAAACAGTCCACCACGCCCTGCAGCAGCAGCTCCTCGCCGCCCTCACCGCCGAAGACCTCGGCGGCGTCGACGAGCAGGGAGAACTTGAATTCGCGGCGGATCGCTTCGGCGTGCAGCATCCGCTGCCCCAGGGGAGAGGCAAAGAGCGCGCAGATGGCATGAGCGTCCACGGCCTCGGCCTCCCGGTCGCTGAGATAGCGCTCCCGGCGCAGGCGCTCGATCTCCCCGGCCACCAGCTCCGGGCTTCCGCCCTTGGAGAAATCCATGTACTGGAGCACCAGATGGGTGGCGGTGCCGCGCTCAGCCCCGGTCAGGGGCTTCTGCTCCCGCGTGAAATCCGGCATCCGGAAGGTCCTGCGCCGCTTCGGCGTCAGGTCCTGCGCTTCGGGATCCTCCTCCGCACGGCCCTTGAGCTCTGTGGCGGTGACCTTGGAGGGCAGATGCTCCGCAGCCGGATGAGGATAGCGGAAGGAGAGCCTCCGCTGCAGCTCTTTGAAGGCGGCTGCGTCCTCCTCTTCGCACGCCGGCTGCACCGGCGCCGCATCTTCCTCCTCCCCGGGGTCGGCAATGCGCAGACGCAGATGCTCCCCGTCGGAGAGCGCGGCGCACAGGAGCCAGTCGGCCGGAGCTTTGGCCCTGGCCAGCACCTCCACGGCCATGGGACGCGTCAGGGTACTCCGCGCCTCCTGTACGGCCTTGTCCGGATCCCTGAACCCGGCAGTGATGTAAAGCCGCTCTTTCGCGCGGGTCATCGCCACGTACAGCAGCCGCAGCTCCTCGGAGAGCATCTCCCGCTCCAGCCGCAGCTTCACGGCGCTGCGGGCCAGCGTGGGATACTCCACTCTCCGCACAAGATCGGTGTGTTTCGGTCCCAGCCCCAGAACGGGGTGCACCAGCACGGCGGCGGTGCTGTCCCGCCGGTTGAACTGCCGGGCGGTGTCGCAGAGAAAGACCACGGGAAACTCCAGGCCCTTGGACTTGTGGACCGAGAGGATCTGAACGGCGGCGGCCCCCTCGGAGCCCATGGCCGGCTCCTCGCCCCTGGCGGCGAGACGGCGCAGCCAGAGCACATAGCGGTGCAGCCCCCGGTAGCCGGTGGCCTCAAAGCGCTCGGAGAGCTCCACCATGGCCATGAGGCGGGCGCGGCGCTGCTCCCCGTCGGCCATGGCCGAGCAGACAGCGATCAGGTCCATCTCCTCGATCAGCAGCCAGGTCAGCTCGGCGGCCCGGAGATCCGGGGCCTCTCCCCGCAGGCGCTCCAACAGAGCAAGGAAGGCCCGGGAGCCTTCGTCCTCCTGCGCGTCCAGCGTCAGAGCGGAATAGAGATCCGCCTGCCGGTCGCGGGCGCGGATGCGGGCGAGGTCGTTCACCGTGAAGCCGAAAGCGGGAGAGCGCAGCACGGCGATGAGCGGGATGTCCTGATGGGGATTGTCCACCACGGCCAGCATATTCAGCAGGGCTGAGACCTCCACGCTGCTGTAGTAGCCGCCGCCCTGGCCGCTGCCCACGGGCACGCCGGCGCGGGCAAGCTCCCGGCGGTAGATGCCGCCCACGTTGTTCACCGAGCGCAGCAGCACCGCAATGTCCCCGTAGCGGATGGGGCGGCTGGCGCCCCGCTCCGTGACCGTCGCGCCGGACTCCACCAGGCGGCGGATCTGCGCGGCGACGAAGCGCGCCTCCACGGCGGTCTTGTCCGGGCTCTCCTCCTCGTCGCCGCCTTTGGGCAGACGCAGCAGCGTCAGCTCCGGCACGGGACCCGGGCCGGGATAATCCGCCCCGCAGCGCAGGGCGGCCGCATCGTCATAGTCGATGTCGCCGAGGGCCCTGGACATGCAGAGGGAAAAGACCGCGTTGGCCCCCTCGAGGATCTCGCGGCGGGAGCGGAAATTCTCCCGCAGCAGGATGCGGCGCGGCTCGCCGGGCCCCGGCTCGTCGGCATAGCTCTCGTATTTTTCTGTGAAGATCGTGGGGTCGGCCAGGCGGAAGCGGTAGATGGACTGCTTCACGTCGCCCACCAGGAAGAGGTTTTTCCCCTCCCTTGACACGGCGCGGAAGATCAGATCCTGCACCCGGCTCACGTCCTGGTATTCATCCACCATGATCTCGGTGTAGCGCTCGGAGACGCGGCGGGCCAGCTCCGTGGGGCTGCCGTCCTCTTCGGTAAGGAGGCGGGCGGCCGTGTGCTCCAGATCGGCGTAGTCCACCAGATTGGCCCGGCGCTTGTCGCTCTCGTAATCCCTGTCAAAGTCCAGCACCAGCCGCAGCAGCGCCGACATGGCAGGGGCGGTAGCCGCCATATCACGGAGGAGCTTCTCCGAGTCTGAGGAGAAGACAGCGGCCAGGCTCTCCATGGCCTTTTTGCAGGCGTCGCGCCGGTCGCGCACAAACCTGGCCGTCTCGGGATCCTCGTATTTGAGCAGGCTGTTCAGCCGGGGGAAGGGGATGGGAAAGGCCGCGCGGGCCGCATCCCAGCCGAGGGCGAGGCGGCGGCGCAGCTCCCGCAGGGCGGCGGCGGTCTCGTCAAAGCTGCCGTAATAGGCTTTCTTGATCTTCTCGTCCCGGCAGACCATGGGCAGCAGCCGATCATACTCCGAGCACCAGTAGTCCGCGCGCTCCGCGGCCCGGTCCAGCAGCTCACGGCCCCAGAGAGTTTCGCCCGCGTCGGAAGCGGGGTTCTGCAGCAGCTGCACCTGCTCCGCCGCCCAGCGCTCGGGACGGGCATGACACTGCATTCTGTCATAGAGGGAGAGCACCAGCTCCGCAAGCCGCCGGTCGTCCCGCCCGGCGCCCACGGTGTCGGCCAGCAGGGAAAAGCCGGGCAGCTCCTCCTGCTTTTCGTAGCAGCGCTCCAGCGTCCGCTCCAGCGCGGCGGCCTTCATGGCGGCGGCGCGCTCCTCGTCGGCGATCTTGAAGTCCGGGCTCAGGCCGATGCGGTGGGCGTTCTCCCGCAGGAGCGCGGCGCAGAAGCTGTGGATCGTGCCGATCTGCGCCCGGCGCACCAGCGCGCTCTGACGGCGCAGACGGCGGCTGCCGGGGTCGGCAGCCAGGGCTTCGCTCAGCTCCATGCTGATGCGGCCCCGCAGCTCCGCCGCCGCGGCGCGAGTGAAGGTGATGATCAGAAAGCCGCTCAGATCCGCCGGATCCTGCTCGTCACGGATATAGTGCATGAGCCGCTCGGTGAGCACCTTTGTTTTGCCGCTGCCGGCTCCGGCGGAGACCAGAACGGCCCCGCCCCGGCACTCAATGGCGGTTTTCTGAGCAATTGTGGGTTTGAAGTCAGCCATGGGCGTCATCCTCCGGCCGGTCGAGACGCTGTTCTTCCAGCATCCCCCAGACCTGCTTGTCGGTATAGCGCGGCATATAGCGCACGTGCTCACCGTTTTCGCCGTCGGCGAAATGGCAGGCGTCAAAGTATTCGCAGTTGAGGCAGGCGTTCTCGCGCTGGCTGCGGTAATAGGGGTCGGCTGCTATGCTGCCGCGGCTCAGGGCCTCTGCCATGCCGCCCAGAGTCTCGCGGATATGGCGCGACAGCTCGCCCAGCCTCTCGAGGGAGGCCACGGAGTCCGCCCCGGCTTTTCCGTTTTTGAACTTGACCGGGATGTAGCGCTTGTCCTCGCCCTTCTCCCAGGCCTCCATCGCGGCCGGATCGTCCAGCACCAGGCCGCTGCGGCGCAGTTTGTCCCGCCGCTGCTTTTCCAGCTCCTCGTCGCCCGCGTCCGTGTCGAGGGAGAGCAGGAGGTTCCGGGCCGGGACGTACATCACGCCCGCTGGGACGATCTCCTTCCCATAGCGGCCCGCGCCGTCGGCCTGAAGGGCGAAGAGGTACAGCAGCATCTGCAGTCCCATGCCGTACCAGACGTCGGAGAGGGAGAACTTCTTCACGCCGGTCTTGTAATCCACGACGCGCAGATAGAGCTTCTCCCCGTGCACCCAGCCGTCCACCCGGTCGGCGATGCCGGTAAGGGTGACGGAGGCGCCGTCCTTTGTCAGCTCCACCGGGCGCATATCCTCCGCTTTGGAGAAATCCAGCTCGAAATCCAGCGGCACGAAGTCCGAGCGCCGAAGCTCGCCCGCCATGTCGTCCACCACCCGGTGCACGTCCTGGCACAGGCGGCGGAAGAGGTGGGTGAAGCGGGGACTCTTCTCCCGGAAGTCGTCCAGCTCCTCGTGCACGTAGGCCGTGACCCACTGCTCGGTCAGCGCGTGCAGCTCCTCGTCCGTGAGGACGGCAAAGCCGCCGTGCGCGGCCGCGTCCCGGGCTACGTGCTCCAGCACGTAGTGCATGAAGGTACCGATCTCCGGTGGGGTAAAGCCTGCCGGTTCGTATTTTTTTGCCCGCAGGCCGTATTCGCAGAAATAGGCGAAGCGGCAGGAGGCGAATTTGTCGATGCGGGAGGCGCTGAGACGGAGCCGGCTGCCGTAGAGCGCACGCACCGCCTCCGGGCTGAGACGGCCCCGGCTCATCTCCGCCGCGGCCTCCAGCCGCTGAAAGCGCGCCGGGTCCTCCGCGCGGAACCAGGCCGCGGCGGCCCTGGCAGCGGAGCCGCCGCCGTGCAGCGCCCGGGCCGCCAGCGTGAGTGCCGGGCCGGGCGCGGAGAAGCGCAGCGCGTCCGCCGCCGGACTCTCCACCGGCAGATCGAAGAGCGCCTTTGCGCGGCTGAACACCAGCGAGGGCCGCAGCGCCTCGCCATCCGCGCCGGTGACGGGGTAGCTGAGCTGCAGACCCCGGTCCGGGAGGGTCAGGCAGCTGTATATGAGCGAGAATTCCCGCCACAGCTCCCCCTCTCCGGCGCCCAGATCGATATCCAGCTCCAGAAGTCTCTCCCGCTCCTCGCCGGTAAAGACGCGGTTCCCGTCGTCTGCCGGCGGGAGCCGGTCGTCGCTGGCGCCCAGCACCAGCAGGTGCCGGATCGTCCGGCGGCGCATCCGGTCGAAGTCGCCCGCGGAGACCCGGTCCAGCGCCACGGGAATGAGCCCCACGTCATACTGGCTCAGCATCCGCAGAAAGAGCCGCCCGAAGTCCCACATGTCCATCCGGGTTTC
Source organism: Oscillospiraceae bacterium (assembly GCA_902774015.1). GTDB lineage: Bacteria > Bacillota > Clostridia > Oscillospirales > Oscillospiraceae > Limivicinus. The sequence goes on from CACYHB010000009.1 coordinate 24,452, forward strand.
GCCCAGGATGGCGGCCGCCTGCTCCAGTGCGGAGACCAGCAGCTCCCAGAGCTGGCGGTATTCGGCGGCCAGGGCCTGGCGTCCGCCCGCTTCCAGGGCGGCGGAGCGGGCTTCCAGCTGCTCCGGCAGCCGCAGCTCCTCCAGAAATGCGCTCAGCGCCGCCGCCTGTTCCTCCGCCGTCTCCGCGGCGAGGCCGCGCTGCCGGAAGCGCAGCAGGGGATCGGCGAGCTTTCGCCGCAGACGGTTGACGTTCCGGAGCTTCTCCTCTGCGGCCGCGTCATACTCATTGCCGTAGCCCTCCGGGTGCTGCCTCCAGTCGCTCCTGCGCTCCCAGGCCCAGGCGCGCAGCTGCCACTTGTAGATATAGTCGGCCAGCAGGTCGCACTCTGCGGTGTCGAGCCCGGTCAGGCCGGTGCGCATATAGCCGATCAGATCGTCTACGTCCCAGCCGCCCTCCAGGATCTCATAAGACAGAGACAGCAGCGCGGGCAGCGGTTTCTGCAGCAGCTCGCTGCGCCGGGCGGTGAAAAGGGGCACGCCGTAGTGCGCAAACACGCTCTCCAGCGTCCCGCGGTAGTCCTCAAAACCGCGCACCGCAATGGCGACGTCCCGCCAGCGGCAGCCGCCGTCCCGCACCAGCTCCAGCACCCGGGCCGCCGCCAGTTCGCATTCGGCGGTGATGCTCTCGGCGGCTGCGAGACGGATGGGCGGTGCCTCGCCCTGCCAGGTCTCCCGGGACCAGGAAAACATATGCTCGCTGTAAAAGCGCAGCGCATCGGGCTTGGAGGCCCCGCGCATGATCTCCGTGCGCGTCTCGGCGCCCGCCTCCCGCGCGGCCTCCAGCAGGCGGCGGCAGGAGATGCGCGAGAGGGCAAAGACTTCGCTGTCGCTCTCCAGATCGTCCACCGTCATGCAGACCGTGAGCTGTACGCCCCGGCGCAGCAGCGCGGCGAGCACCTCCTGCTCCTGCCGGGTAAAGTCGATGAAGCCGTCCACGTAGACGCGGTTTTCCGGCCCCAGATCGGAGCAGGCGATCTTCTCCGCCAGCACGCTGAGCCGATCGGCAGGATCGGCCTGCCCGTTTGCCACGACGGCGTCGTAGGCGCTCAGGATCAGCGACAGATCAAAGAGCTTGTCGCCGAGGCTGTCGTCGCAGGCCGCGGCGGCCTCCTCCAGCATCCCGGGCGTGATGCAGGCGCTTTTCAGCTCGTCCACGGCGGCCAGCAGCATGCTCTGCAGCTCGCTTTTGCGCCGCGCCCCGTCGTAGACCCGCAGCCGGGAGCCCACCTGCTCCAGCGCCAGGGCCATGCACAGCAGGCGCCCGCCCTTGTCCAGCCAGCGGACGGCCGCGCCGCCCTGCTGCTGCAGCACCCGGCGGGCCAGACCCGTGAAGCTGAACACCTCGCCGTAGAGGGAAAGACCGTCTCCGCAGACCCGACAGAGCTCGCGCTCGGCCTCGTGGCTGTACTGCTCCGGCACCAGCAGCATGCTGCCGCCCCGCCCGGCCGCTACCGCCGCGCGGATCTCCTCGATGACGGCGCCGGTCTTTCCGGCGCCGGCTTTGCCGATGATGAGACGCAGCATCGCATTGCCCCCTTCGTCTGCCGCGATTCGTTTTCTCTATCATACCAAATCCGGCCCGCCGGCGCAAGATTCCGGTACGTGCCCCCTTGATTTCACAGGGGCATTCCTCTATAATATTTTACACGAAGCATAAACCATCCTCCGCGATTCTGTGCGGACGGGCGTGATTTACCCGCCTTCCCTGATGCTTGCCCCGGGATCGGCGGAGCTGATTTTTGATTGATGCAGGAGGTGATCCCCGTGGACAGAAACGCATGGGACCCGATCTTTCGTGAACGCTTCGCGCGCCATGAGGACGAGTTCAGATGGCTGTATATGGAGCTCTATCACGGCGACGAGCAGGCCTATGACTATTTCGTGCAGATGCTCTGCCGCATGTATGAGCAGCGCCCCGCCTCCATGCGGCGTATCGACGAGGAGCGCCTGGCCGACCCCGACTGGTATCGTGGCCGGGATCTGCTGGGCATGCTGATGTATGTCAACGCCTTCGCGGGGAACCTGGAGGGCGTTCGGGAGAAGCTGGGCTATCTTTCGGAGTGCGGCGTCAACTATCTGCACCTGATGCCCCTGCTGGAGAGTCCGGCGGGGCGCAGCGACGGGGGCTACGCCGTGGCGGACTTCCGCAGGGTCCAGCCGGAGCTCGGCACCATGGAGGAGCTGGCCGCCCTGGCGCAGGACTGCCACGAGCGCGGCATGAGCCTCTGCCTCGACTTCGTGATGAACCATTCCAGCGAGGATCACGAGTGGGCCCGCCGCGCCCGGGCGGGGGAGAAGGAGTATCAGGACCGCTACTTCTTCTATGACGACTGGACGGTGCCGAAGGAATTCGAAAAGACGGTGCCTCAGGTCTTCCCCACCACCGCGCCCGGGAACTTCTCCTGGTGCGAGGAGGCGGGCAAGGTGGTCATGACCACCTTCTACCCCTATCAGTGGGACTTGAACTACGAAAACCCCGTCGTCTTCAACGACATGACGGAGAACATGCTCTATCTCTGCAACCAGGGCATCGACATCATCCGTCTCGACGCGGTGCCCTATATCTGGAAGGAACTGGGCACCAGCTGCCGCAACCTCCCCCAGGTACACACGCTGGTGCGCATGATGCGCATAGCCTGCGAGATCGCGGCGCCCGCCACGCTGCTGCTGGGCGAGGTGGTCATGGAGCCCAGCAAGGTGGTGCCCTACTTCGGCACGGTGGATAAGCCCGAGTGTCACCTGCTCTATAACGTGACCACCATGGCCAGCACCTGGCACACCGTGGCCACCGCCGACGTGCGCCTGCTGCGCCATCAGCTGGGGCAGGTTTTCGCCCTGCCGCGGCAGTACAGCTTCCTCAACTATCTCCGCTGCCATGACGACATCGGCTGGGGTCTGGACTACGGCTTTTTGAGCCGCTTCGGCATGCAGGAGGTCCCACACAAGAAGTATCTCAACGATTACCTGACCGGCAAATGGCCCGGCAGCCCGGCCCGGGGCGAGCTGTACAACGACGATCCCCGCCTGGGAGACGCCCGGCTCTGCGGCACGACGGCCTCCCTCTGCGGCGTGGAGAGCGCCCGCCGGGAGCAGGACGCGGAGAAGCTGGACTGGGCCCTGCGGCTGGATATCATGCTGCACGCCTACATGTTCACGCTCAGCGGCATCCCTGTCCTCTACAGCGGGGACGAGGTTGCCCGGGAGAACGACTACGGATATCACGACGATCCCCTCAAGGCGGACGACAGCCGCTATCTCCATCGTGGGAACATGGACTGGGAGGCCGCCGCGCGGCGACTCGTCCCCGGCACGCCCGAGCAGCGCGTCTTCGATTCCCTGCGGAAGCTGGAGACGCTACGGGCAGAGCACCGTGTCTTCGACGGCGGCGCGGACGTATGGATCGTCAATACCCGGGACGACAGCGTGCTGGGCATCGGCCGCTATTTCCGGGGAGAGAAGCTGGTGGCGCTCTTTAACTTCGCCTCCTCCGAGCGTACGCTGAATATCGACGAACTGGGCGAATTCAGCGACCTGATGACCGGAGAGCCTGCCGACAAGTGGCATGTGAAGCTCCCGGCGGGCGGCTTTGCCTGGCTCCTGTGCGACTTCGACAAGCAGAACTGATGGCCCGACCGGGGGAGAAAACGGCAACAGGGAAAGGAAGCGGATCCGAACCGGATCCGCTTCCTTTCCCTGTTTTTCGTGTCAAACCGCTGCGGACGCCTCGACCCTCCGGCTGTCGGCTAAGAGCAGCCCGGGCTGCAAAAGCGCCGCCAGCTGCAGCGGAAAAGCGAGATAAAGCGCCGCAAAATAGCGCACCAGGATCAGCGGACAGAGCGCCGAGAGCAGCACATAAGCCAGCAGAAGCAGCAGGGCCGGTGACGACAGGCGCCGCCAGCGCAGGTAGAACAGCGCCCCCAGCAGCAGCCAGAAATGAAAACCCACAGAAAAGATCTGCCGCAGGACAGGGAGGCGCTCAAAGCTCAGCATGGTGCCCAGGCGCTCATACCAGTCGTGCACCCGCGGCAGCAGCTCCCGGTAGCCGCCCGGGCCGGGATTGAGCCGGGTGTAGTAATAGTAGCAGGTCTCAAAGCCCTCATAGCCGCCGGAGCGCACGTAAGCGTCGATCACGTCCCCGGGGAACCAGAGGGGCCGCGTCGTCTCCAGCCAGGCGTCAAAATAGGTCGCCGGAAAGCGGCGGAAGAGACCCAGCCAAAGGCGGAAGAAATCCCCGTAGCCGCTCTCATTGCGCAGGTGCTTCAGCGCGGCCATGGAGTAGTCGCCGTCCGCCTCGGCGTAGAGCTTGCCCTCCGTGTGGAAAAACTCCGAAAACAGTGCCAGCTCTTCCTCGCTCCACTGTTCCCGGTCCAGCGTATAGCAGCGCAGGATGGGCTGGGTCAGCGCGGCCACGGCGCTGGAGCCGCCCTCCGCGGATTCCGGCTGACAGACATGGGCGAGGAAAGCGCTCAGACCGCCGTAGAGCAGCAGCGTGACGAGGGCAAAGCACAGCGCGCCGCGGCGGTTTCCGCGCCCCGCGCGCAGCACAAGAAGGAGCGCAAAGGCCGCGAGCAGCAGCATCGCCAGAAGAGGGGAGCTGTTGTTGCGGCTCAGGACCGTCAGCGCCGAGATCGCCGCCAGCAGCAGGACCTGAGGCGGGGAGCGCCAGAAGGCGTCCCGATCCCGGCCCAGGAGCAGCAGCAGGAAACAGAGGGCGCTCAGGTTCCCCGCAAACATCAGATCGCGGATCGGACTCACCGCCAGCATCTGCACCGTCGGAAAAAGCGCGCACCACAGAAGCCCCGCCAGCAGCACCCAGCCGTTCAGCCCCAGCCGGTACAGCCGTCGGAGCATCCAGGCGAAGAGCAGGGCCAGCAGCACCATGTGCAGCAGCGTAAAGACCGCGACGCCGGCTTCGAAGGAGCCGGTGATGCCGTAGACGCGGTTGACGACCGTCACGTTCAGCCAGGAGTGGAGGCGCGGATAGGCGGCGCTGTAACCAAAGGCGCACTGATCGTATTCGCCGCCCGTATCGTAGGCGAAGTTTCCGGGGAAGATGCCCAGAAAACAGGGGATCCAGCAGACAAGGATCAAAAGCCACAGGAGCCAGAGACGCGTGAACAGCGGCGCGAAGCGGGGCTTCGCCGCCCGCAGTTTTCCCTCCCACAGCTTCAGGAGCCGCCAGAGAGCGCAGAAAAACAGCGCGCAGACGAGACCGAGGCCTGCGCTCGCTCCGAGCAGGGGGAGCGACCAGGGGACGGCGCCGTCACGGATCAGACAGAATCCGCAGAGCTCGCAGAAACCGAGCAAAAGACCCGGAAGCGCGGCGAGGCGCAGCATGCGCCCGTCGGGGAGACCCAGGCGGACAAGCACGCCGACGGAGGCGGCGGCGAGAAGCAGCGCGGCAGAGAGCAGAGTGAGCATGGGAGCGGTCCTTTCGTCAAGGGAGCGGTTTTTGATACAAGGGGGAAGATGCCCCGGGCGACAGACCCGTCCGGGGCATCCTGCGGCAGCAGACTTATTTGTTTTCGCTGAGCCTGCGATAGGCCTCCTCCTTCTGCACCTGCAGCTCTTCGATGCGCTGCCTGGACAGAGGATACCAGAAGCGGAGGATCAGAAATACCAGCAGGAAGAGCACGGCCGGGATCATGACGGAGGAGTTGTACATGCTCTGCAGGGCAGAGTCGCTCAGACCCTCGGTCTTGAGCTCGGAGCCGTTGTAGCCGATGCGCAGCAGGGGGACGTTGATGAGGATGGTGGCCACGGTCTGGCCCAGCTTGCGCATGAAGGAATAGAAGGCGTAGCTGGTGGCCTCGTCGTTGAGGCCGAAGGTGACCTTGTTGTAGTCGATGGCGTCGGTGGCCATGACCCAGATCAGCAGGAAGATGAAGGCGGTGCCGATGCCGGAGGCGAGGCAGGCGGCCAGATAGAGCCAGACGTTGGTGACGCCGAAGAGCGCCAGCACGAAGAGAGCCAGATAGAATACCGCGGCCAGCAGCACGCCGTAGGAGCAGACCTCCCGGCGGCCCAGCCTGTTGCCGAGGCGGGTGGCGAAGAACATCACGACCGCCACCGGCAGATACTGGAACACGGTGGGGAGCATGGTGAGGCCGGGCTGCTTGAAGTAGTGATGGAAGAGGTAGGAGTTATAGCCCTGGCCGAACATCTGGGCGGCCAGGAAGAGCATGGAGGCCAGGGAGACCGCCATGAAGGGGCGGCTCTTTAAGAGGATGCGGATGACCTTCATGGTCTCGCCCTTCTGGCGCGGGGCGGGCTTGGACTCCACACGCTCCTTGTTCCAGGCGTAGCAGAGGAAGTAGGCCAGGACGCTCAGCACGGCGATGATGCACACGCCCACGAAGACCCGGTGGAAGTCCATCTGGCTGCTGCCGTCGGCGAGCTTCACGTAGCACATGCTGGCCAGCACCATCGCGGGCATGGCGCCGAAGGTGGAGCCGATGGAGCGGAACACGGACAGGGAGGAGCGCTCCTTGTCGCTGGAGGTGACCACCTGGGCCAGAGAGCCGTAGGGGATGTTGATGCAGGTGTAGAGCATGCCGAAGAGGATGTAGGTGGCGTAGATCCAGGCCAGGCGCCCGCCGGCGGAAAAGCCGCGCACGTCGGCGAACATCAGGACCGCGGCCAGGGCCACGGGGATGGCGAAGACCTTGATCCAGTGGCGGTAGCGCCCATCCTTGCGGGGCTTGGCGCCGTCAATGATCCGGCCCCAGATGGGGTCGTTGATCGCGTCCCAGATGCGGGCGATGATCGTCATGATCATCACGCTCAGGACGCTGATCTCCAGCACGTCGGTGTAATACTTGTTCAGAACGCTCTGGGTCAGGCCGAACACCAGGCAGGAGGCCAGATCGCCCATGGCGTAGCCGATCTTGTCTTTGGCCTTGATGCCGCTGGTCCGGGAGATGTAGGAGTTGTCCATGTGTTTGTCCTCTCTTCCTGTTTATTTATATTGGTCGGATGCCTTGCGGAAAAGCTCGGCATATTTGCTGTCTCTGCGGTAGAAGACCGGGGGTTTGCCCAGCGGGGCGGCGACCCGGTGCTTGCCCGGCCTGTAGCGCCGTCCGGTCCAGAAGCCCACCCAGTCGCCCTCGGGGAGCACCACGGTGCGGCTGCGCACGCCCCGGAGGATCACCGGGCAGACGAAGAGATCGTCCCCCAGGAAGTAGCAGTAGGGGTCGCGGGAGGCGGCGAAGCTGCCCTTTTCCCAGAAGTCCGGCCGCAGGGCGGGCACGCCTTTTTCGGCCTCTTTGGCCACGTGTTCGATGTAGGGGCGCAGGGCCGCGTGCAGGCGGGTGAGCTTCACGGTGTAGGACTTGACGTTTTTTGCGTCGAACTGGGCGTTGGCCCAGGGGCGGATGGACTCGTGGCTGCGCATGAGCAGGGAGAAGCAGCCCATCTCCATCCAGCGGGTGAAGAGCTCTCCGCTGCGGCGCATCTTGCCGAAGGAGAAGAAGCCGCCGATGTCACAGTGGACCATGGTCACGCCGGAGAAGGCCAGGGAGAAGCTCGCGGGCATGACGCAGGGCAGGCCGTAGTCCTTGGTGGTGTCGGTGTGCTGGTCGCCGTTCCAGAGGATGGGGGCGTAGGTCTGGATGCCCAGGTAGCCGGAGCGGGTGAAGAAGAACACGTCCTTCGCGCCGCGCTCCTCAATGGCCTCCCGGTTGATCTTCGCCCACAGGACCGGCCAGGCGTTGTGCAGCAGCCGGGGGTCTCCGTCGTGCAGCACACAGTCCACCGGCAGGTATTCGCCGAAGTCCGCCATCCAGCCGGAGACGCCCAGATCCAGCATGTTCTGCCCGATCAGGGTCTCCTTGATGTAGCGTACGGCCTCGGGGTGGGTCAGATCCAGCATGCCGGCGTCGAAGGTGGTGGATTTGATGTGGTAAATGCTGCCGTCCCGCTTCCGGATCAGCCAGCCCTTTTCCTTACAGTAGTTGTAGAGCCTGCCGTCCTTGACCAGATAGGGGTTGATATAGGCCAGAAAGCGCACGCCGCGTGCGTTGAGCCTCTGGATGGTGCCCTTGAGATCGGGGTAGAGCTTCTCATCGACCTCCCAGTTCCACCAGACCTGCTTGCCCATGACGGTGCGCAGCTCGCCGGACCAGTCCTGACTCCAGACGGCGGAGACCTTTGCCCCCGCGTCCAGCATGGCAAAGCATTTTTTCAGGATGGTGTCGGTGCCGCCCTGGATGCCGAGGATCATGCCCTCGTGGCACCAGGCGGGCAGATACTGGCGGTTGGGGATCCGCTCGGCCAGAAGCTGCGACAGTGTCCGGAAATCCTTTGCCTGCAGCAGCGTAAGGCTTGCGGGGCATGTGTCGAAGGCGAAGAGCAGCGCGTCTTCTCCGGTGAAGTCGGCCAGACCGTCGGCGGCGGTGTCGAAAAGGATCATCCGCCCCCGATCGGTGACAAAGACGGGCATGGGCGCGTAGCTGCCGATGCTGCTGTGCTCCTTTTCCCGGTACAGCGGGCGCGGCACCAGCGCCTTCTCGATGATGGTCACGGCCTTGATATGCTCAGAGACGAAATTGACCACCTGCTCGCCCCGCAGATTGGTCTGCCGGTATTGTTCGCCGCCGCCGAACACGGCCTCGTCCTTCTCCGCGGGCAGCCGGAATTCATAGGACCAGCCTGCCTCGCCGCTGAAGTCCAGGCGCAGGCCGCCCTTCTCCTCCGTCAGGCGCACTTCTGCGCTGTGTCCGCGGGCGGAGAAGCGGAGCAGGCCGTCCTCCGTCTCCTGCAGATCGGTGAGCGGGATGCGCTCCGCTTCCGTGACCTGGGTTTTCACGCTGCCGCGGTCTGCGCTGTAGCGCTTTTCCTGCCGGACGGCGGAGATGAACACGGCGTCGGGCCGGTGCTCGGCCAGGAGCTTCCCCGCGCACAGCACACGCCAGGTGTTGCCGGAAACCTGTGAATGGACCATAGGCGACCTCCCGTAATTTTTTAGCAGTCTTAAGCAATCTATATCATATCGCTTTTGGCGGGGGCTTGTCAACCGGAAGAGGAGAGAGAAAAGACGCTGTTTTCCGTTCTGTCGTTACAGAAAACAGCGTCTTTGAAAGGATCCTGGCGGGCCGAAGGTCAAAGGAGCCCGCAGAGGCGCAGAAGGACCAGCGCGGCCAGCGCCAGCGCCGGCAGAAACCAGAGAAGCCGCTGCCGCGGCGGCGGGGGAGAGCCGGGTCCGGAGAAAGCGGCGGCCGCCTCCCGTGCCTGACGCAGCAGCTCCTCCCGGTCCCGCCGCGGGTCCATCAGCCAGTCGTCCCGGAGGACGAAGAGCGCTTCCCGGAAGCAGGGCGCGGGTTCCCGGACCACGATCACTCTGCCCATGGTGCCCTGAACGGGGATCGCTCCCGCCCGCCGGGAGAGCATACGGGAGCGGATGCGGGCCATCATGCGCGCTCCTCCACACGGACGGTGACCACCGTCATGTCGTCCGACGCGCCGAAGCGCTCCTCCGCCGCGCGCAGCACCAGCCGTGCCAGAGTGCGCATGTCTCCGCTCTCCCGGGCCAGCATCTCCCGCAGCCAGTCGTCCTCCGCATCGCGCAGAACGCCGTCAGAGGCCACCAGCGCCAGCGATCCGGGCTGCAGGCGCATGTGCACCGCGTCCGGCGCGAGCCCGGCGCCGCCGCCCGTGCTCAGCCCGGCGGCCAGAGTCTCGCCCCGGATGCGGCGGATGCTCTTGCCGTTTTTCACATAGGAGGGGGCGGCCCCGTATTTGTAAAAGCAGGCCTCCCCGCTGAAAAGATCCACGCACATCAGATCCACCGTGGCGCAGCCCCAGGAGTCCGGGCTGCGCAGCAGCATGACGGAGTTGAGGATCTTCATGGCCAGGGCCGGGTCCACGCCGGAGCGCAGGAATTTTTCCAGGATGGCCACGACGCGCCCGCTGTCGCGGGCCGCCTCGTCTCCGGCGCCCATGCCGTCGGAGAGCAGCACGCAGAGAACGCCCGCGTCGGTCTTGAAGTAGCTGCCCCGGTCACCGTTGACGGTCTCGCCCTGCTTTTTCATCGCGGCGATCCCCACCGAGACCGCCAGCGGCTCGGCTTCCAGCAGCGTGAGCCTTGAACTGCCCGCGCTCTCCTCCGGGCAGCAGAGCCGCACGCCCACCACCGCGGAGAGCTTTTCCAGCCAGTCCGGGGCCTCCGTCAGCGGCGTAAGCCGGCCGCTCTCCAGGGTCACGTGAAGCCTGCCGCTGCCGTCCCGGTAGACCGAGGCCTCCGCGTCGATCTCCAGGCTGCGCAGATGCCGAAGCAGACGCCGCTCCGCCAGCGGGTCCGCGCCGTTGACGCTGCCCAGCTCTTCCGCTACGCTTCCGAGCACCTGGGAGATGTCGGCATACTGGCCCCAGGCCACGCTTCGGTTCTCGGAGAGACGGCTGCGCAGCTGCCGCCGGTAGGCCAGAGCCCGCAGCTCCCCGTTGACGGCGGCGGTGAAGGCCCCCAGATCGCTGCACCTGGCGCGAAAATGCCCCGGCAGATCCTCGGGGGCGAGGCTGCCCTTGGCCACCATGGCGCGGGTGGCGTCGTTCATGGCGGAGAGCGTGTCCAGATAGTCCGCGTTCCAGCACTGATTCTTGTTCTTGCAGCGGATGCAGACCGCGTCCGCCGCCCGGTCAAAAACCCGGGCCACGTTTTCGTCGTTGGCCGAGGTCTCCAGGCTGCTTCGAACGGTTTCATACAGCTCGCCGTAAGCCTCGCTCAGATTTTTGACCCGACGGGCGGCAAAGCGCCGCAGGCCGGATTCGCCGCTGCCGCGCTCCATGGCCGGAAGCAGCAGCCCCAGCGGACCCAGGAGGACGGCGGGCAGCAGCATGAAGAGCACCGAGGCGCAGAAGGTCTCAAAGAGGGCGGAAATATAGATTTCCGTCGTCCAGGCGCAGACCACCGCCAGCGCCCCGCTGAGGATGAAGGAGAGCGCAAAGAGGAAACGCCCGTGGCGCCCGAAAAGCCCGGACAGCAGCCCGGAGAGGGCATAGGCCATGGTGTAGAAAGGGGCGCCGGGATTCCCGACGTCCATGGCAAGCCCCAATACCGTGCCGACAGCGGCGCCTGTGAGCATCCCTCCCTTCATGGCGGAGGCCATCAGCAGCAGCAGCGCAAGCACTCGCCCGACAGACACCGTGTCGAACACAAGAAGCCTTGAGACCGTCATCAGCAGGCAGGCGAGAAGGATCATCAGAGCCACGCCGTGCAGCAGCTCGCCCCCTTCTGTCTCGCTGCTGCCGGCCAGCGCCTCCCGGAAAAAGAAGGCGCTGCCGAAGGCGAGACAGGTTTCCAGAAAGAGCGCGGACAGCATGCCGTAAAGGTCCTGTGTCAGGGCGGCGCTGCCCAGCCAGGAGGCCGCGGCCATCACGCCGCCCGCCACCGCGGGCATAAACAGGCGGGCGCGGTAGACCGACAGTTCGTGAAACACGAAGGCCGCCGTATATACCAGCACCGAAGCTGCGGCGTAGCGGATGCCCCATTCCAGCCCGCCGGCGCCCAGATAGCCCAGTGTGGCGCCCAGCAGCGCCGAGACGCCGCTCAGCCCCGGCCCGGCCGCCGCCACCAGCGCCATGCCGAAGGGCGCGCAGTTTTCCATCGCCCTTGCGCAGGCCAGCGTCAGACCCAGCGCGAAATAGATCCCGCAGTGCGCCGCCGTAAAAAAGCGGCGGTCGATCTTCCCGACGCCCGCCCGCTGCAGGCTCAGCGGCCGCCCGGATTCTCCCAAAGCCATAAAACTCGCCTCCTGAGTTTACATAAATGTGAGATCATTATAATTATGTAATTTCAAGAAGCCTGTCATTTGGCGCTGTTGAAGCAGGGAAGTTTGTATGGAGAAATGGACAAAAATAGGGAGACGATCCCGGAAACTGCCGCGCCGGGCCGCTTCGACCCGCTGTGCTTGCAAATGCGGAAAACGGAGGTATAATATACAGGATAAGCATGCAGGGAGGAAAGCTATGGAAAACTACAAGGTATGTCTCATCAACGACTCTTTTCCGCCGGCCATCGACGGAGTGGCCAACGCGGTCACCAATTACGCCTCCATTATCGCCCGGGATTACGGGAAGCCCACCGTGGTCACTCCCTTTTATCCGGAAGCGGACGACTCGGTCTACTCTTTTCCGGTGGTGCGCTATCCCAGCGTGGACATGACCAAGTTCGTGGGCTACCGCGCGGGCATGCCCTTCTCCGCCGAAATGATGGAGAAGCTGGAGAAGACCGGCTTCGATATTATCCACAGCCACTGTCCCATCACCTCCACGATGGTGGCCCGTTCCCTGCGCGACCGGGTCGACGTGCCGGTTGTCTTTACCTATCATACCAAGTTCGACATCGACATCGCCAACGCCGTGCGTTCCCGGCTGCTGCAGGAGGGGGCGGCAAAGCTGCTGGTGCAGAACATCGCCGCCTGCGACGAGGTCTGGACCGTATCCGAGGGCGCGGGGGACAATCTCCGCAAGCTGGGCTACCGGGGCGATTACCGCGTGATGCCCAACGGCGTGGACTTTCCCCAGGGCCGCGTGGACGAGGCGCTGATCGCGGAGGTCACGGCGGGCTTTGATCTGCCCGAGGGGCTGCCGGTGTTCCTGTTCGTGGGCCGCATGATGTGGTACAAGGGCATCCGCATCATTCTGGATGCACTGAAGACCCTCGCCGACGCGGGGAGGGACTATCGCATGGTCTTTGTCGGCGGCGGCAACGACAAGGAGGAGATCGTCGCTCAAACCGCGTCGCTGGGGCTTGCGGACAAGGTGCTCTTCTGCGAGCCGATCCGGGATCGGGAGCGCATCCGCGCCTGGTACTGCCGCGCCGACCTCTTTCTCTTCCCCTCCACCTTCGACACCAACGGCCTGGTGGTGCGCGAGGCGGCGGCCTGCGGGCTTGGCAGCGTCCTGGTGGCGGGCAGCTGCGCCGCCGAGGACGTGCGGGACGGTGAGAGCGGTTTTCTGATCGAGGAGAACGCCGCCTCCATGGCGGCAAAGCTGGAGACGCTGCTGGATGCGCCGGAGAGCATGCGCCGTGTGGGCGAGGGCGCCCAGCGGGAGATCTACATCTCCTGGGACAGCGCTGTGAAGAACGCCTATGAGCGCTACGGGGTCGTGATCGAGAATTACCGCCTTGGCCGCTATCCGAAGCACGAGGGCCTCACAGACGAGTTTTTCCACGGCATGGCGGAGCTGATGGACGTGATGAACCGCCGCCGCGAGGTGCAGCAGCAGCTCCTGGCCGCCACGCAGTTCCCAAAGCTTGTGGAGCGCCGGCGTGAGCTGCAGCGCCAGCTCCTCGGCAGCGTTCACAGCAACGTGGATCAACTGCGCACGGAGCTGGCGGAGGAGCGGCGCCGCATCAACGGGCAGCTGTCCGAGTTCTACCGCCACATGGATCGTTTCTATTGATCCGCCCCGCGCATACGTGAGAAAAGCCGCCCGGTTCAAAGGAACCGGGCGGCTTCGGCTTTTCTTGTTTACTTGGCGTAGTCGACGACCTTGGTCTCGCGCAGCATGTGGACCTTGATCTGACCGGGGTAAGTGAGCTCTTCCTCGATCTTCTTGGCGATGTCCCGCGCGAGCAGGACCATCTGATCCTCGCTGACCTTGTCGGGCTCGACCATGATGCGGATCTCGCGGCCGGCCTGAATGGCATAGGAGCTGGCGATGCCGGGGAAGCTCTTGGAGACTTCTTCCAGCTTTTCCAGACGCTTGACGTAGTTTTCGATGTTCTCGCGGCGGGCGCCGGGGCGCGCGGCGGAGATGGCGTCGGCCGCCTGGACAAGGCAGGCCACGATGGTCTGGGGCTCCACGTCGTTGTGGTGGGCCTCAATGGCGTGGATCACGGCGTCGGACTCGTGGTACTTGCGGGCGATGTCCACACCGATGGAAACGTGGCTGCCCTCCACCTCATGGTCGATGGCCTTGCCGATGTCGTGCAGCAGACCTGCGCGCTTGGCGGTCGCCACGTCGGCGCCCAGCTCGGCGGCCAGAAGGCCGGCGATGTGGGAGACCTCGATGGAGTGGTTGAGCACGTTCTGCCCGTAGCTGGTGCGGTAGCGCATGCGGCCCAGGAGCTTCACCAGCTCCGGGTGCAGGCCGTGGATATTGGTCTCAAACACGGCGCGCTCGCCCTCGGCCTTGATGGTGGCGTTGACCTCTTTCTGGGCCTTGGCGACCATTTCCTCAATGCGGGCGGGGTGGATGCGGCCGTCGGCGATCAGCTTCTCCAGCGCAAGACGCGCCACCTCCCGGCGGACGGGATCGAAGCTGGAGACCGTGATAGCCTCGGGCGTATCGTCGATAATCAGGTCGCAGCCGGTCAGGGTCTCGATGCTGCGGATGTTGCGGCCTTCGCGGCCGATGATGCGGCCCTTCATCTCGTCGTTGGGGAGAGGGACGACGGAGACGGTGATCTCGCTGGTGTGGTCTGCGGCACAGCGCTGGATCGCGGTGGTGATGATCTTGCGGGCGCGTTCGTCCGCCTCATCCTTGGCCTGGGTCTCGATCTCCTTGATCTTGATCGCCATTTCGTGGGTCACATCGTCCCGCACGCTGGCAATGATGAAGGCCTTGGCCTCCTCCACGGAGAAGCCGGAGATGCGCTCGAGCATTTCGAGCTGGCTCTTTTTGATCTGCCCGATCTCGGCCTGCTGGGCCTCGGCCGCGGCGATCTTGCTGGAAAGGGCCTCGCTCTTTTTCTCGACCGCGTCGGTCTTGCGGTCCAGAGTCTCTTCCTTCTGCTGCAGGCGGCGCTCCTGCTTCTGCAGCTCGGAACGGCGCGATTTTTCTTCCCGCTCATATTCGGAGCGGCGTTTGTGTATTTCTTCCTTTGCCTCAACGAGCGCTTCGCGCTTTTTGCTTTCGGCGCTCTTTATTGCATCATTGACTATTTGTTTTGCCTGTTCCTCGGCGTTGGCAATGCTGCGCTCGGCGTTCTTTTCCCGCGTGATGAAAAACGCGGCAGCCGCGCCCACACCGACCACCAGGCCGATCAAGATCCATAAAAACGGCATCGTAAGTAAACACACCTCCATTCTTTCAGAATTTTGCGGTGGTTACTTTAGTCAATTGCGAAACGCCGGTTTCGCAATTGAGAGCTCGCGCTTATCGCAGCGGGCATGGCCCGCTTTGGTCGGCGCGAGGCTCCGCACAGCTCCGCTCAGAGTGCTTTTGAGGCGGCAAAGCTGCCTCAAAAGCGATTTGAATTCTCTCCGGGACGAAAGCATCAGGATTCCTGTGACTCTCGCAACTGACTAGGTAGTTACTTGATTATTCAGAAATAATCTAAAGCAAGATGAGCCATCAAGCGAACTCATCCGAAGTTGAAAAGAATATCAAAGAAGCCTCCCCATGGCTTCGTCAATATTATATCCAATTTATTTTAGCCTTTTCCGATAGTTATGTCAAGTGAAAATCACGGACAAATTCTGTCTCAGCGGAGAAACAGCCCCAGCAGCTTCTGCTTCCAGCGGCTGCCGTAGGGGTGCTCCCGCAGGGGGAGGTTGAAGCGCGTCGAACCAATGAGCACCGTGGACGGGTGCGTAAACTCCCGGAAGCCCCACTCCCCGTGGTAGGCGCCCATGCCGGAATGGCCAGTGCCGCCGAAGGGCGCGCCGCGCACCATGAGCTGCAGGCAGACCTCATTGATGCAGCCGCCGCCGTACTGCTGGCAGGCCATGGTTTTCTTCGCCCAGCGGAGATCCCTTGTGAAGAGATAGAGCGCGAGGCCGTGTTCCCGGGCGGCAATCGTGTCCATCACGCGGTCGATCTCCGCATCCGGGAAAGGCACCACCGGCAGCAGGGGGCAGAAGAGCTCGTGCTGCACGATCTCCTCGTCGATGCCGACGGGGTAGAGGATCGACGGCTCAAAGCGGAGCGTCTCGGCGTCGCCGTGACCGCCGTAAACGATCCGGTCCGCATACTGCCCCGCTCGGGCGGCGCACTTGTCGTAGGCCGCGCGGCTGATGAGCCGGGGGTATTCGGCATTGCCCAGCGCCTCGCCGATCTGTTTTTGAAAGGCGGCCTTCAGCTCCCGCAGAAAGGCCTCCGCCGCCTCCTCGGCCACGGCGACCTGGTTGATGTTGATGCAGATCTGTCCGCTGTTGCAGAGCTTGAAGAAGGCGATCTTCCGGGCTGCGTCCTTCAGGTCCGCATCGGCGCGCACCACGCACCAGTTGCCGGTCTCGCCGCCCAGCTCCAGCGCCGCGGGCGTAAGATTGTCCGCCGCCAGCTGCAGCACATGCCGTCCCACCTTCGGCGAGCCGGTGTAGAAGATCTTGTCAAAGCGCTCGGAGAGGCAGAGATCGCCCACCTCGTGCCCGCCGTCCACCACGGTGACATACTCCGGCGGGAAGGCGGAGGCAATCAGCTTCTGCAGTGCCGCCGTGCAGTTGGGCGACTTGGCGCTGGCCTTGATGACGGCGGTGTTCCCGCCGGCGACGCTGGCCGCCAGCACTCCCAGCGTCAGCAGGATCGGAAAGTTGAAGGGGCTCACGATCAGCGTAACGCCGTAGGGCATCTTATAGACTTTTGTGATTACGCTGGGAAAGCAGGTCAGGCCGCTGAAGCGCGTCTCGGGTCTGGCCCAGCGGCGCAGGCCGCGGATGGCTTCATTCAGCTCCACCACACTGGTGCCGATGTCGCAGAAATAGGATTCGGTGTCGCTACGCCCCAGGTCCGCCCGCAGGGCCGCCAGCAGCTCGTCCTGCTGCTCCAGCACCGCATCGCGCAGCTTTTTGAGCTGCGCAATGCGCCAGTTTACATCCAGCGTTGCACCGCTCCGGAAAAAGCTGCGCTGGGTCTCCACAGTCTCGTGGATTCGTTCTTTTGTCCATTCCATCTTGTTTCCCTCACAGCAGCGCCTTGAGCGCCTGAATGTCCTCGGGCCGGGTGGCCCAGCTCGTCACGAAGCGCACGGCGAAACGCCCGTCGTCGAGGGGCTGCCAGACGCTGAAGGCCACGTCCTTTTCCAGCCTTTCCTTCTGCGCCGCCGTCAGGATCACAAACTGCTGGTTGGTGGGGGAGTCCGCAAAGAGCGGATAGCCCTTCTCCGCGAAGGCGGCCTTCAGCGCCATGGCCAGTTCAACGGCGCGGCGGGAGATGTCCCAGTACAGGCCGTCGGTAAAGAGCGCGTCAAACTGCACGCCCAGCAGCCGTCCCTTGGCCAGCAGCGCGCCGTGCTGCTTGACCGTGCTGAAAAAGCCCTTCGGCGCGCCGTGCCTCGGAAAGACGACGGCCTCGCCGCAGAGGGCGCCCACCTTGGTGCCGCCGATGTAGAACACGTCGCAGAGCTCGGCCACGTCCCGGATGCTCATGTCGCAGGCGGGACTCATCAGACCGTAGCCCAGGCGGGCGCCGTCCAGGAAGAGCTTCAGCCCCCGGCGGCGGCACACGGCGGAGATTTCGCTCAGCTCCTTTTTGCTGTAGAGCGTACCCAGCTCGGTGGGCTGGGAGAGGTAAACCAGAGCGGGCTCCGGCATATGCTCGTGGGTGGCGTCGGCAAAGAAGGAAGCCATGCAGGACTCCAGCTCCCCGGCCCGCAGCTTTCCCTCGCGGGAGGGCAGCGTGACGACCTTATGGCCGGTGCCTTCGATGGCGCCCGCCTCATGGACGGCGATATGGCCGGTCTCGGCGGCGATCACCGCTTCATAGCCCCGCAGCAGGGAGGCGATCACCACCCGATTTGCCTGGGTACCGCCGTTGAGAAAGTACACGTCGGCGTCCTCGCCGCAGAGGGCGCGGATCTTTTCCGCCGCGCTGCGGCACCAGCGGTCTTCGCCGTAGCCCGGCTGCGAGACCCGGTTGCTTTCCGCCAGGGCTTCCAGCAGCTTCTCGTGGCAGCCCTCGGTATAGTCGCTCAAAAAGTACAGCATCGGCCGTTCCTCCTCTATGATTTCTGCTTTTTCAGCAGTCGTTTTCGCCGGTTGATGTAGCGCTCCAGGTGCCCCTGGGCGATAAACTCCGCCAGCACCAGCTGGTCAAAGACCGGCACCGTGCAGGAATAGAAATCCAGCCGCCGGGCATAGGATTCCAGCAGCGCCTGCGGCAGTACCAGAAAGCCCACGCGGACAGACGGGGCGAGGATCTTGGAAAAGGTATTGAGATACAGCACCCGCTCCGGGGCCAGAGAAAAAATGGTCTCGATCTGTCCCCGCAGCGAGGCAAACTCCGCATCGTAGTCGTCCTCCACGACGTATGCGCCGCGCTCTTTGGCCCAGCGGGCATATTCGTGCCGCTTGGAGGCTGGCGCGGTGACGCCGCTGGGATAGCTGTGAAAGGGCGTCACGTGCAGAACGCCGGCCGTGCTTTGCGCCAGCGCCTCGCTCACGATGCCGTCCGGACCCATGGGCAGACCCTCGCAGCGGGCGCCGTTGGCCTCATAGACCCGGCGGATCTTCTCGTAGCATGGTTCTTCCAGCGCGTAGCGCCGTTCGCGGCCCAGCAGCTGCACCACCAGCCCGTAGAGATACTCCGCTCCCGCGCCTACCAGGATCTGCTCCGGTCGGACAGCGATGCCGCGGCTGCGCTCCAGATAGCCCGCCAGCGCCCGCCGCAGCTCAATACAGCCGCAGTTCGGGGAGCGGGAGAGGATGCGGCGGTCATAATCCGTGAGTACCCGGCGCATGGTCCGCGCCCAAACGGAAAAAGGGAAGTCCGCCGGCGCGTCGTCCCCGGCGCTCATGTCCTCCAGCGCGGCGGGGGGCAGTGCGGGCGGCGCGCTGCCGCCGCCGAATACGGCGTAGCAGCCGCTGCGCGGGCGCGTCTCGGCGTAGCCCTCGTCGCACAGGAGGGCCAGGGCGTGCTCCACGGTGATGAGACTCAGCCCCGTCTCCGCCGCCAGGCTCCGCTTGGAGGGCAGGCGGCTCCCCGCAGGCAGCGCGCCCGAGACGACGGCGGCGCGCAGCTGCCGGTAGAGCTGCATATAGGCGCGCTCTCCCGCGTCCCGGTCGATCTGAATCTGCACCTCGGCCCCGCCTCCCTGCTGTGTCTTTCAGAACTGGCCTTATAAAAAAGAATCAAACTGGCAATATGCATAAGGTCAGTTATTCATTATACTGGGATCACAGTAATTGTCAAGGAGGCCTTCTTCATGTCTTATCATAAAATCCTGACGATCCAGGACATCTCCTGCGTGGGCCAGTGCTCGCTGACGGTGGCTCTGCCCATCCTGTCCGCGGCCGGGCAGGAGACCTGCATCCTCCCTTCGGCGGTCCTGTCCACCCACACGGCGGGTTTTTCAGGCTACACCGTAAGAGATCTGACGGAGGATATTCCCGCCATCGCGGATCACTGGGAGAAGGAAAAGATCCGTTTTGACGCGGTCTATACAGGCTATCTCGGCAGCACGGAGCAGGTCGCCTTTGTGCGGGACATTATCCGCCGCCTCTCCGCCCCCGGGGCGCCCGCCATCGTGGACCCGGCCATGGCGGACAACGGGAAGCTCTATCCCGCTTTCGACAGGGACTATGTGGAAGCCATGAAGGGCTTGTCCTTCTCGGCGGACATCATCCTGCCCAACATCACGGAGGCCTGCTTCCTCACGGGCATGGTGTACCGGGAGGACTATGATGAGAGCTACATTGCCGGGCTGCTGGACCGGCTCAGCGCCGCCGGCGCAAAAACCGTCGTCCTCACCGGCGTCGGCTACCGGGAGGGATATACGGGCGTCGTGGTCCGGGAGAACGGGCAGGATCGCTATTACGAGCACCGGCGCATCTCCAGGGGCTGCCACGGCACCGGGGACGTGTATGCCGCCGCCTTCGTGGGCGCGCTGCTGAACGGGAAAAACGCCTACGACGCCGCCGTGATCGCCGCCGACTATACCCTGCTGTGCATTGAGCGCACCCAGGGCGACGCCTCCCACTGGTACGGCGTCAAGTTTGAGCCGCAGCTGCCCGCCTACCTGCGCATGCTGGGCCTTTGAGCGCGTTGCGACACAGAAGGAGTGGACGGCGGAGGATTTTAGCGTTATAATAATTCAGTTACCGAAAACCGTTTTACGGAGATGGAAGAATCCTTATGAAAAGAATCCTTGCCGTTCTGCTGCTCTGCTCCCTGTGCCTGAGCCTCTGCGCCTGCGGAAAAAAACAGGAGGAACCCATCGCGGCCCCGGAAGAAGCCGTGGAGACCGTGACGCCGGTGCAGATGCAGCGCAGCTACCGCAGCTATGAGATCACGGCGGACAACTGGCAGCAGTATTTCGAGATCACTGAGATCCCACTGTACATCCTCACCAGCACGGAGATCATCTCCCAGGTCTGCCAGAACTACTGCGTGGTGCTCAAAGACGAGTATCTGCCCTATCTCAATCCGGAGGGAACGTACAGCGTCCGCTTCGAGCTGAACTTCGACGTCTACGTGGAGACGCTGGAGATCGACACCGTGCACTACACCTACCGCCACATGGGCGACAGGCTCTATGCCGCGAACGCCACCAAGACCGCGGTCTTTGACCGGGCCTCGCTCCCCAGGAGCGCCTACGGCACCGACTACAACGCCCGCGTGGGCTATGCCAACGCCTTTTTCAACGGCTGGGCGCAGATGCAGCCGGAGTCCAAGGTCTGGGCCGGTTTTTATCTCGACCCCTCGGCGGTGCAGGTGCTGAGCGCGAGCGGGACCATAGAGCTTGCGGCATAGCGCGGAAATATAAAAAGGGATGTGACCTTGATCACATCCCTTTTTCAATGCTCAGGCGCAGCGCCCCGTTTTCCACATGGGCCCGCAGCGTGTCGCCGGGGCCGGCGCGGCCGTCGAGCAGCAGCTCCGCCGCCGCGTCTTCGATGCAGCGCTGAACGCTGCGGCGCAGGGGACGGGCGCCGTATTTTTCGTCGCTGCCCTGCGCGGCGAGCCAGGCGACGGCGTCTCCGTCCGCCTCCAGGCTCAGCCCCTTTTCCCGAAAGCGCTCCCGCAGCGCGCCGAGCAGCAGCTCGGTGATGCGCAGCATTTCCGGCCGGCCCAGCCGGTGAAAGACCAGGATCTCATCCACCCGGTTGAGAAACTCCGGCCGGAAGGTGGCGCGCAGCTCCTCCAGGACCTGACGGCGCATGGTACCGTCGTCCCGTGCGGCGCCGGTATCAAAGCCCAGCGGACTGCGGCCTTCGCTGATGCTCTTCGCGCCCACGTTGGAGGTCATGACGATGAGCGTGTTGCGGAAATCCACCTTCCGCCCGCCCGCGTCGGTCAGGTGCCCGTCGTCCAGGATCTGCAGCAGCAGGCTCCACACGTCCTCATGCGCCTTTTCGATCTCATCGAAGAGCAGCACGGACCAGGGCTTGCGCCGCACCTGCTCGGTGAGCTGACCGCCCTCCTCGTAACCCACGTAGCCGGGAGGCGAACCGAGAATGCGGCTGACGCTGTGCTTTTCCATATATTCCGACATGTCCAGCCGGATGAGCGCCTGCTCGTCGCCGAAAACGGCCTCGGCCAGCGCCCGGCAGAGCTCGGTCTTGCCCACGCCGGTGGGGCCGAGGAAGAGAAAGCTGCCCACGGGGCGGGCGGGGTCCCGCAGCCCGATCCGGCTGCGGCGGACGGCCCGCGCTACCGCGGACACCGCCTCGTCCTGGCCGATGACGCGCCGCCGCAGGCGCTGCTCCAGATCCAGCAGGCGCTCGGTTTCCCCCTGATCCAGCCCGGTCACGGGGATCCCGGTCCAGAGAGAGACCACCCGGGCCACGTCCTCGCTGCCAAGGGTGCCGCCGCCGCTGCTGAGGCGCAGGCCCGCCGCGGCCTCGTCCAGCAGGTCCAGGGCCTTGTCCGGAAGAAAGCGCTCCGGGATATAGCGCACGGAGAGCCGATGGGCGGCCTCCAGCGCCTCGTCCGGGATGCGTACGCTGTGGTGCTTCTCCAGACCGGGCCGCAGAGAACGCAGGATCTCCAGCGTCTGCTCTCTTCCCGGCTCGGTGACCTGTACCGGCTGGAAGCGGCGTTCCAGCGCGGCGTCCTTCTCAATGTGACGCCGGTACTCCTCCGGCGTGGTGGCGCCGATGATCTGGATCTCTCCGCGCCCGAGGGCGGGCTTTAAGATGTTGGCCGCGTCGATGGCACCCTCGGCGCTTCCCGCGCCGATGATGGTGTGCAGCTCGTCGATGAAGAGGATCACGTCACCCGCGCGCTTCACCTCACGCAGAACGGATTTCACCCGGTCCTCGAAATCACCCCGATACTTTGTCCCGGCCAGCATGGCCGGGATGTCCAGCGAGACGATCCGCTTGCGGCGCAGCGGCTCCGGGGCGTCGCCCCTGGAGATGCGCAGCGCCAGGCCCTCGGCCACGGCTGTCTTGCCCACGCCGGGCTCGCCCACAAGGACAGGATTGTTCTTGCTGCGGCGTGAGAGGATCTGCACGGCGCGTCGGATCTCCGTCCCCCGGCTGACCACCGGGTCGATCCGCCCGGCGGCTGCCAGCTCTGTCAGATCCCGGCTGTACTGGTCCAGCACACGGGTCTCGGTGCGCCGCCCGCTGCGCACAGGCCCCGGCAGGCTCCTGCCTTCCGGCGCGGGGCTGCCGAACATGTCCACGATATCGGTGACCAGATCGTTCGGGTCCAGGCCCAAGGCCAGCAGCAGCCGCGTGCCGCCGCAGTCCGCCTGCCGGAGGATGCCTATGAGCAAATGCTCGGTGCCGATGAAGCCCTGGCGCAGAGCGATTGCCTCCTCCGCCGCCCGCTCCACCGCATTGCGTGCGTGGAGGCTGAGCCCCTGCATGGGAAGGGAAGCTTCGCCTGTCCCCAGCCGCTCCGCAAGCAGACAGCGCAGCGGCCCCGGTTCCGCGCCCCTTCGGCGCAGCACCCGGCCGCCGAGCCCGTCTGCGTCGGCTGCGATGCCGATCAGCAGATGCCCGGTCCCCACAAAGCTGTGGCCCATCTCTCCCGCCGTGCAGCGGGCGAGCTCTATGGCACGCTCGGCCCGGTCGGTAAACTTCTGGTTGCTTTTCATACGCCCTGTCCTTCCTGTTTTGCTGCCATCATACCGCTCCGCGGCTGCCGAATGGGGCAAATCTCCGTCGTTCAGCTTTCATTATTGCCAGAATTCCCGGGCTTTAGTAAGGGGGGAAAAATAATCATTGATTTTTTGAAAACTTGTGCTACAATAATCCCGAAAAGAGGCTGAAAAGCCTGCAATTTCCTATTTTATTTGTGGGAATTGTGCCAAAATCTTAATAGGAGGTAACACCATGGCTTACGTTATCACCGATGAGTGCCTGTCCTGCGGTTCCTGCGCTGCGCAGTGCCCCGCTGAGGCCATCGACATGGGCGATCTGCACTACGAGATCGACGCGAGCAAGTGCCTGGAGTGCGGTTCCTGCGCCGCCCAGTGCCCTGCTGAGGCCATCGTGGTTGAGTAATCACACGCCTGGAATGAGCGGCCCGGCCGCTCTTTCCTTGGACGTGTGATTAAACATATCTAACTGATGGAGACAAAATGGCTCGAACTCTGGCCGGGCGGGCCGCTGTTCCGGCAGACGGCGCAGGCGCCTGTGGGGACGGACTCGGTGCTGCTGGCCGCCTTTGCCGCCGGCAAAGGCGCCCAGGGGATCGACATGGGCTGCGGTTCCGGGATCCTGATGCTGCTGCTTCTCACGGCTTCGGAGAAGCTGGAGATGACAGGCCTTGAACTGCAGGTGGATGCGGCGGCGCTGGCCCGGGAGAATCTGGCGCGCGCCGGCCTCTCCGGCCGCGGCACGGTCCTGAACGGCGATCTTCGCCGGGTGCGGGAGCTTCTGAAAGCGGGGAGCTTTGATCTGGCTGTGGCAAATCCCCCCTATTTTGCCCCCGGGCACGGCGCTTCCGCCCCGGATCCGGGCAGGGCTGCGGCCCGGGAGGAGAGCGCGTGTACGCTGGAGGAGTTCTGCGCCGCGGCGGCCTGGCTGCTGCCCACCGGCGGGCGCTTCTGTCTGGTGTATCGACCGGAGCGGCTCCCGGAGCTCTTTTGCGAAATGACGCAACAGGGGATCGAGCCCAAGCGGCTGCGGCTCTGCTGCCACCGGCCGGGCGCCGCGCCGAACCTGGCGCTGGTGGAGGGCAGACGGGGCGGAAAGCCAGGACTCAGCGTGGAGCCGCCGCTCTATCTCACCGACGCAGACGGGAAGGAGACCGAGGAGCTGCGGCGGATCTACCGCAGGGAGAAATAAAAAAATAGAAGCGGGACGCTGTGCATTTTCGTGCACAGCGTCCCGCTTTCTGCCGCTTCAGGAGCGCTTATTCAGCTTCCTTTTCCAACACGCGGCTGAAGCTCATGCTGTCCTGGCCTTCGCCGATCGTGATGACGCCGTATTCATAGGAGAAGGGGAGCGATTCGCCGTCCTTCTCCGCAGTCATGTCCTCAAAATCGAAGCGGATTTCCAGCTCGGTTCCGAACAGATCGAGCAGCGCTTTGCCGTCCTCGTTCACGACCATCGTCGGCAGCATGCCCAGCGCGTCCAGCAGGGAAAGCTGCTCGGTGATATCGCCGTCTTCCTCGCTGACCATGGCGGTCATGACGTAGGGGCCGGCATAACCGGGATCGGCCTGCTCCATGACGATCCGATCCCCGTCTCCGTTGACGATGATCAGACAGCCTTCCTCCAGTTCAAAGGAGAAAACGTCGTCCTCGTCCCAGGTCACGGTCTGTTCTTCAAAATCGAAGAAGAGCTCCGTCCACTGGTCGTCGTCTTCAAAAACGGCGTCGCCGTGGGAAAAGAGGATCAGCGTGACAGACTCCGCGTCCTCCGGATCATAGTATTCGTCCAGAACGCTCTCCCCGTCGTCATCCAGAATGTCGCTGAGGATATAGAAGGTGAAGGGGCCGCCGCTCTCATCAAGCGTAATGCCCTCCTTGCTGAAATAGAAGCTGCCGTCATCCTCGCCGATGATCAGCACTTCCCCGTCGAAAGAATAGGGAACTGCGTTTTCGCCTACCCGGATCACTTCCTCCTCAAAGTCGAAGGTCATGGTCTGCTCTTCTCCGAAGAGATCCATGACGGCGCTGCCGTCCTCGTTCACGGTCAGTGTGGCGGTTTTCCCCATGGCCGCCATGGCCTGGAGCATCTCGGTCGAATCTCCGTTCTCTTCGTCGATGACGTTGAAAAGCGTGTACTCGCCGCAGATGTCCATCCCATCGTCTGCCAGCGCGGAAACGCCGCAGAAGCTGAAGAGCATCAGAAGGACCAGCAGCAAAGAAAGCGTTTTTTTCATGGAAACCCTCCTTATCGTCCGCAATCTGTCGTTACCTCTCTGCCCATACTGTAACAGGGAACGCGAAAAGCGTCAAGCTGTTTTCGGAATAGCCGGAAACAGCTTGACGCTTATATGCGTGAGACGCATCAGGCGCTCTGCCGGTTTGCGCCGACGGCCTGGAACACGACCACGGCGGAGAGCAGCACCACGCCCACAATGTCGGTCAGCATGCTGGGGTCCATCATCAGCAGGCCGCCTGCACCGATCAGGATCCGAAGCAGCGGATTCAGCTGGCCGCGCAGATAGCCGTTGAGCGCGGCTGCCACGCCGAAGATACCCACGATGGAGGTGGCCACCACCAGGACGACCTGGACGGCGGAGGTGTCGATGAGCAGCATGGAGGGGTTGAGCGCGAAGATATAGGGGACCACGAAAGCGCCGACGGCGAGCTTGGAGGCGTTGAAGGCTGTCTTCATGGGCGGGGCCTTGGCGATGGCGGAGCCGGCGTAGGCGGCCAGAGCCACAGGCGGCGTAATGTCCGCCACGATGCCGAAGTAGAAGACAAAGAAATGGGCCGCCAGCACCGGGATGCCCAGTTGGATCAGGATGGGCGCGCAGGTGGAGGCCATGATGCAGTAGTTGGCGGTGGTGGGCACGCCCATACCCAGCACGATGCAGCAGAGCATCGTGAAAAACAGCGCGATCAGCACGGAGCCGTGGGAGAGCGTGATGATCGCCGTGATGATCTGGGAGGCGAGGCCCGTGATGGTGATACAGCCGCCGATGATGCCGGCCACGCCGCAGGCGGCGCCCACGGAGATGGCGCTCTTGGCGCCGTTGGCCAGCGCGTCAAAAAAGACGGCGGGCGTCATGACGGCGTCTTTGCTGAACATGCACAGGCCGGCGCTCACAATGGCGACCAGCAGCAGCGCGAGCTTGACGCCGGCAGGCAGCGCCACGAACAGATAGCACAGCAGCGCCGCGATGCCTACCACGCTCACAGGCGGGTTCCGGTGGGCGTTGGCGACCTGAACGGCGAAGAGGATGGCGATGGACGCCGCGAAGGCCATGGTATTGCTGCCGGAGGAGACCAGGTACACCAGGATCACCAGCGGGAGCAGCAGATAGCTTCGGCCGACGAGCTTTTTGAAGACGGGAAGCACCTCCGGGTCGATGCCCTTGAGGCCCAGCTTCTTCGCCTCCAGGTGGACGGCGATGAAAATACCCGTGAAATACAGGACGGCGGGCAGAATGGCCCGGACAATGATGTTCGAGTAGGGGACTCCCACGTATTCGGCCATCAGAAAGGCTGCGGCGCCCATGATGGGGGGCATGATCTGGCCGCCGGTGGAAGCCGCGGCCTCAACGGCTCCGGCAAACTCCGGCTTGTAACCGGTCCTTTTCATCATCGGGATCGTGACGGAGCCGGTGGTCACGGTGTTGCCCACGGAGGAGCCGGACACCATGCCGCAGAGCGCCGAGGAGATGACCGCCACCTTGGCGGGGCCGCCGGAGAAGCGGCCGACCAGAGAGTTGGCCATGTCGATAAAGAACTGGGCGATCCCGGTGCGCTCCAGAAAGGCGCCGAAGATGATGAAGACCAGGATGAACTTGGCGCAGACCTGGATGGGCGTGCCGAGGATCCCTCCGCCCTGCACCTTGTAGAACAGGCTGATGGCCACGTTGCGCACGGTGGCGGCGGTGCTCAGGTGCTTGACGCCGAGATAGTAGTACAGCGCATAGCCGATGAACACGCCGGCCACGCAGAGGATGGGGATGCCCACCGCACGGCGGCAGAGCTCCAGCAGCGTCAGGATGCCGACGATGCCGATAGCCACCTCGTAGGGCCGGACCTGGGACATGCCCAGGCGGACGGTCAGACTCTGGGCGTTGACGACCACGTACAGGAAAGCCGCCGTGCCTGCCAGCATGAGGATCCAGTCATACCAGGGGATGTGGTTCACGTGCTGCAGGCCCTTTTTGATGGGGTAGTTCAGATAGCCCACCAGCAGGATGCCGGCCACGAAAGAGGGATAGCGGATCAGGTCCAGCCAGGTGGCGAAGAGCGTGACGTAGATCACGAAAAGGGAGAAGATCGCCATGACGGCATAGACGGCCCATTTCTGCCAGCCCTCCCAGATGCGGGTATTGGATTCACGGTCATACTTTTTCATGACCGCGTCCATGGCGGCCTGATCGAATTCGTGTTCGTCGGCCGCGGGCTGCTCCGCAGGAGCCGTCGGGAGTATCGTCTTGTTCTTTTTCTTGTCAGCCATGGGATTTCCTCCGTGCGCAGATTTGGATATGATTAGGATATGAGGCGGAGTGCCGTATACAACGGCACTCCGTCGGGTGTTTCAGCTATTATTGACAGAGCGCGTGGTTCAGTCAGCCGTATCCACGGTGATGCCGTTCTCGGCAAAGAACTTTGCGGCGCCCTTGGCAAAGGGAACGGCGATGCCGTCGGTGGCGAAGTCAAGGGACAGCTCGGCGCCCTTGGCGTGCAGCGCGGCGATGGCGTCGGCGTTGTTGTAGATGGTGGAGACGATGGTGTAAGCCACGTCGTCAGACAGGTCCGCGCGGCAGACCAGAGTCGCCTTTACGGTGACGGTCACGGTGTCGTCGTCAAAGCCGTTGTAGGTGCCGCCGGGGATGGTGTAGGAAGCGTACCAGGGGCAGTCGGCCAGGAGCTTCGTCATGTGCTCGTCGTCGATGGAAACCAGGTAAACGTTCTTGGCGGTGGCCAGATCCACGATGGAGGTGGTGGGCGCGCCGGCAGTGGTGAAGGCTGCGTCGATCTTGCCGTCCTTCAGGCTCTCGGTGGAATCACCGAAGGACTGGTAGACGGGCGTGATGTCGTCAATGCTCATGCCGTAGGCACCGAGAATATCGACCGTGTTGAAGTAGGTGCCGGAACCCACGTCGCCCACGCAGACGTTCTTGCCGGCCAGGTCGGCGACGGACTTGATATCGGGATCGCAGGTGACGATCTGTACGGTCTCGGCGTAGAGGCCGCCCAGCACACGGAAGCCGGTCAGGGGGCCGCTCTCGGCGAAGCTGTTGTAGCCGTTGTAAGCGTAGGTCATAACGTCGGACTGCACGGTGGCCAGATCGTAGATGCCGTCCGCCACGATACCGGTGATGTTGGAAGCGCTGCCGGTGGAAGAGACGACGTTGATGCTCACGTCAGTGTTCTGGCCGATGTAGCCGCCCAGCACGCCGCCGAAAGCGTAGTAAGTGCCGGACTCGCCGCCGGTGCCCATGGTCAGCTTGTGGTCGTCTTTCTTGGGCGCGCTGTCGCCGCAGGCGCAGAGCGCGAATACCATGCAGAGAGCAAGCAGAAGAGCAAAGAGCTTTTTCATTTTCAGGTCCTCCTTAATTGTATACAAGTATACACCTGTGCGGTGATGTCATAATACATGATTCCCCGGAGAATTGCAAGAGGAAATTGTGCTTTTTTTGCAAGCGGACAAAATTTTGCGCTCAGGAGAAGATTTTTTATGCAGGATGGACGAAAAACACCCTCGAAAACCGACCCGACAGGAAACAAGACTTGCCAAAAAAGGTCGGATGCGTCATAATACAGCCATGATGGATTTATTATATAAGGTGATCGCTTTCGATCTGGACGGAACGCTTCTTCGGGACGACAAGACGATCCCGCAGGAAAACCTGAAGGCCCTCCTGGCCGCCGACCGCGCGGGGATCCGGCTTGTGCCGGCCACCGGGCGCATCTACCGCGGCATTCCGGAGGCCCTCCGGGAGCTGCCCTTCCTTCGTTATTATATTCTGTCCAACGGCGCCGCCGTGTACGACAGCCGGGAGGACAGGACTCTTTTCCGGGCGGACATCCCGGTGGAGCTGGCCCTGCAGTGCTACGCCTGGCTGGACACGCTGCCCGTCATTTACGACTGCTATCAGAACGAGTGCGGCTGGATGACGCGCTCCATGCTGGAGGCGGCTGAGCCATACTTCGTCCTGGAGCCGGAGGTCCTGAAGATGCTCTACGGGCTGCGCCGTCCGGTGCCGGATCTGAAGGAGACCCTGCGCGAGCGGGGCGAGGGTCTGCAGAAGCTGCAGATGTTTTTCAAGCCGGAGGACGAGGTGCTGCGGCAGGCGACCCTCCGGGAGCTGCCCCGGCGCTTTCCGGAGCTGGCGGCGACGACCTCCGTGAAAAACAACATCGAGGTCAACAGCGTCCACGCCGGGAAGGGCAAGGCCCTGCTGGGCCTCTGCGCGGCGCTGGGCATCGATCCGGCCGCTTCCGCCGCCTTCGGCGACGGCAGCAACGACACGGAAATGCTGCGCATGGCGGGCCTCGGCGTCGCCATGGCTAACGCATCAAGCGAGGTGAAGGCCGCGGCCGACCTCATCACCGACAGCAATGAAGACTGCGGCTTTGCCCGCACGGTCCGGCGTATTCTGGAGGGGTCCGTATGAACACAATCGAACAGGGCGCTCTGTGCCTGCTGCTTGGCTACTGTCTCGGCAGCCTGAGCCCGTCTTTTCTGATCGGGAAGCTGCGAGGCTATGACGTGCGCAAGAGCGGCTCCGGAAATGCCGGCGCATCCAATACCCTGATCCTTGTGGGAAAGATGGCCGGCCTTACCGTGGCCCTGCTGGACATCCTCAAGGCCGCCTGCGCCTGGTGGATCGCGGCTGCGCTCTTTCCGGCGCTGAGGCTGGCCGGGATCCTGGGCGGCGTCGGCGCGATCTTCGGGCATATGTTCCCGGTCTGGCTTCGCTTTCACGGCGGCAAGGGCCTGGCCTGCATGGGCGGCGTGATTCTGGCCTATGACTGGAAGAGCCTGATGATCCTGCTCCTGATCGCGCTCCTGATCAGTCTGCTTACCAATTACGTCTCAGTCGCTACTGTGAGCATGTCGGTGATCTGGCCGGCCTATTACGGCCTCTCCACCGCTTTCTGGCTGGGCGCGGCGGTCCTGCTGATCCCGGCCGTGCCGATCTTCCTGCGGCATCTGATCAATTTCCGGCGGATCCGGCGGGGGGAGGAGCTGCGCCTGAGCTATCTCTGGAAAAAGGACGCAGAGCTTGCGCGCATCGGCTATTCGGAGGAGCTGTAAGATCACAAAGCATAGGTTTTGTCCTTCTGCTCAGAGCGGTCAGGCTGCGTAAATCAAGAACCATTTCTCTTTCCTCTTGCGGAAAGAGAAACGGTTCTTGTACTCCAAAGAGAAAGGCCGCTTGTCAGAGCGGACGACACATGGTCTAATCA
>CACYHB010000010.1 GCA_902774015.1 Oscillospiraceae bacterium
GCCTTCCCCTTGTCGCCTTTCTTTGGAATGTAAGAACCGTTTCTTTCCGCGAACAGGAAAGAAACGGTTCTTAATTGACGCAGCCTATCTGCTCTGAGCAGAAGGACAAAACCTATAGCTTTTTATCCGCTTTGCCGAGGAGGGGTATAAAATCTCCCAAGACCGTAAATAATAGGCGCGTAATCCTATTATTTACGGAGGTATGAGCATGAACAGCAGAAACTCCGGCGGGAAGCTGGAGGCGTTTTTCATGGGGAAGGGCTTCTACATAGTCCTGTTCCTCTGCGCATCGATCATCGGCGTGTCTGCCTGGATGATGGCGGCGGGAGAGCGGACTATGGCGGAAGACTTCGGCGTGGTAAATGAGCAGGGCCTGGAGAATCACCGGGTGGAAACCGTGATCCTGCCGCCCGAGCAGGAGGCGCAGCCGGCCATGGCGCCGGAGACGCAGGTCCTGCGCCCTGAGAGCGAGGACAGCGGCACGGATGAGGCGGAAACGGACGAGGTCTGGCGTCAGGGCGACGTGCTGGAGGCGGCGGCCCCGGTCTATGTCTGGCCGGTCAGCGGGCAGGTGGAGCGGCGGCACGACAGGAGCGTACTGAGCTACGACGCCACCATGCGCGACTGGCGTACCCATGAGGGCATCGACATCGCGGCGCCTTTGGGCGAGACAGTGTTCGCCGCCCACGCGGGCAGCGTGGAGAGCATCGCGCAGGACGATCTCTACGGTACGGTAGTCACCGTGGCGCACGGCGACGGCGGGCGCACGGTCTATGCAAACCTGGCGGAGATCCCGGCAGTCGGCGTGGGCGACTGGGTGGAACCCGGAGACGTGATCGGCGCCGTGGGCACGACGGCCCTGTGCGAGATCGGCCAGGGGACGCACCTGCACTTCGCCGTCACGGTGGACGGCGTGAACGTGAACCCGCTGGACTATCTCCCGGGGTAAACAAAAAAGAGCTGTGATTATGGTCACAGCTCTTTTTTTGTTCAGCGATGAAAGGATCAGATATACTGGTTGTGCTCCTGATGGTCGTACCACTTCTCCAGCAGGGGAGCAAGCAGGGCGGTGGCCTTCATGTCCAGGTTGAAGATATAGATCGTAAAGGTGACCACGAAAAAGCAGAGCGCGGCCAGCAGCAGAACCAGGGGGAACTTCAAAAGCTTTTTCAACATATGCTTCCAGCTACTCCTTCCTTAATATGCCTCGTTGTCGGGGATGATCTCCAGCGAGGGATCCAGAGGCTCTTCCCGCATGACCGTGCGCATATAGTTGTTGACCTGGTCGCGGATGGCCTGACGGGTGAAGACGCGGGGATCGCAGAGGTCATGGGAGACCCACATGATGTGGATGCCGCGCTCGCGGGCCTGCTCCTCGAACATGCCGTGCATACCGGTGAGAGCCTTGCAGCTCATATGCTCCCACATCATGACAACGTCGGCGTTCATCTTCTCGCACAGCTCCCACAGCTCGTCCACCAGCACCTTGTAGCCGCCGTGGGTGTGGTTGCGCATGATCATCTCCATGTTGAGCATGGCCATGTCGCGGTAGGCCTGCTCGCGGTTTTCGGGGGTGTCCTCCTCGGCGATCATCTCGGTGTTGATGACGGAGAGCATGTCGGTCAGCGGCATGACGCCCCAGCACTGGACCAGCCAGTAGAGCATGTCGATCACGTACTGCGGCTGCACGCCCCAGACAATGGCGCGGTGGCGGTACTCCTTGGCGTACATGCGTTTGGCGCGGTAGCCCTGCTCGGCCAGCTGAAGCAGTTTGTGGTCGATCTTCACAAAGTCGGCGTTGCGGCCGGAGTTGCCCATGTAGTTGGTGTCGTTATACAGGCTGAAGGCTGCGCCGAAGAACTGGGGATAGGGCGTGGAGTTGATCTCCATCTGGGCGATGCGGCAGCGGGTCGCGTCGTTGACGCGCTTTGCCGCGGTAAAGTACACGTCCCAGTCCCACTTCTCGCCGGTGTGCTCCTCGACAAAGGCGATGGCCTTTTTGATCTCGGTGGCCGCGTATTCCATAACGTCCGGCTCCTTGTGGCGCAGCGGGGTGGCCAGCTGGAAGGTGGGGATGCCGTACTCGCGCTCCAGACGCTTGGCGATGATGCCGTTGCCCATCAGAGAACCGTCGCAGGTGGTGTTGTTCTGCACGGCGCACTTGCCGAGCACGCAGAAATCGTCTTCAATGGAGATGCCGGCCTCGGCCTCGGGCATGGGGCAGACGTCGCCGGGGATGCCGTACTGCTGGGCAATGTCCAGATAGTGCATGACGTTGAACTGGTGGAAGATGTTGGAGGCGAACATGGTGGGCACCTCGCGCAGGATGGTGTGCACTTTTTTGGTGTCGAAGCCCATCATGAAGGTGACCATGGAGTTTTCGTCGGTGATGACGCACTTGTCGGAGTAGGCCACGTCGTTGCCTACGCGGCGGTCGCCGCGGAAGCAGTTGGCAATGGCCTGGGTCACGTCGGCAATGACGAAGTTGAAGGAGGTGTGGGCGATGCGCAGCGCCTCGTCGCGCAGGCCGATGGTGAACTTGTCCATGCCGTGGGGCACGAAGAGATAGCTCATCATCCAGCGATAGCGGAAGAAGCCCTTGATGTTGCGGGGCACCACGATGAAGCGGGCCAGCACGAAAATCAGGTACAGCCAGCGGGTGTAATCGTAGAGGGTGTCCTTCACGCCGCGCCATTCACGGCGGGCACGGACCTTCAGCTTCTCGTCATAGATCTTGCCGGGCGACTGTTCACCGGCACGCTTGACGGGATTGACAATCTTTTCAACCGTTTTCATGCCTGCTCACCTCTCTGAATCTTCTTGATCTCAATGCTCTCCACGAAGGCCTGCACACGGGTGCGCATCTGGCCGGAGGAGGAGGCAATGCTGTAGGGACGGTCGACGGACAGGACGGGATAGCCGAAATCCTTGTTCAGCATGGAAGCGCCGAGCGTTCTCTCATAGGCCCAGGGATCGCAGAACTTGACCTGCTCGTAGATGATGCCGTCGGCGCCGTACTCGCGGGCCAGATCGGCCACATACTGCTTGCGGCCGTAGACCTTATCCATGCTCATCATGCGCGGGCACTGGCAGCCCTGGATGTAGTGGCGGCAAACCTGGGTGAGCGCATCCTCCTCCTCGTTGAGGACGATCTCCTCACGGCCGGGATAGGAGCCGAAGCAGAAGCGGTCGCAGCAGACGAGAGCGCCCTGCTCCTCGATGAGTTTGATCAGGTCGGAGTCGTCCAGCTCGGAGCCGACCACCAGCAGACGGGCGCGGTACTCCCTCTCGTCCGGCTCGCGGGTCTTGAGCTCTTCCAGGGTCTCCTCCAGCTTGTCAAGGATCAGGTACTTGGGACACACGTAGCTCGCCAGGCACAGCACGTGGAACTCATAGCCCGTGATGCGGGGCCTGTCGCCCTTGCGGAACTCACCGATGGCGCGGATCAGGCGGCAGAGCCTGTTGTGCCGCTCCACGGCTTCGCGGATGGCGGCGTCGGACACGTCAACGCCGTAGTTCTTCTTGAGGGGATTGAGGATGTGGTTCGTGCACTGCAGCACGGCCAGGTCCACGTCGCTGTCGGTGTTCTTGAAAGCGATCTCCATATACTCGTGGAAGAATTTGGGGTTGCCCTCGCCCATGGTGTGCAGCAGCTCCATGTTTTCCACGCAGCGGTTCATCATGGTGCAGCCGTCGGGCGTGATAACGCAGTCGGCAAAGTTGAAGCCGCCCTCGATGGCGCGCTCGAGCAGGGCGCGGCTGGGCTCGCACAGAAGATTCGTCATATAATAGGTGGCGATGTCCATGGAGCCGGTATGGGGTGCAAAGAGACGGATAGAGCAGCAGTCTCCCAGGTTCAGCAGGGGTTCGGGGACGTTTTCACAGGTGTAGGCGACGCAGATCTTGCCGTCGTTCTTGGCCTGAACGACCAGCGCGTTGTTGGCCTCCTGCAGGAGGTTTTCAAAGTAAATCAGATGTTTCAGGTCTCTCATTTGATCCCTCTTTCCAAAATAAAGTGCCTGTTTACAGTTTATCAATACACCGGGGCAAAATCAAGTTCAGGGGGTGTTTCGCCCCGAATTTTATCGAAAACATCAAAATTCTTTGAGCATCTTTTATGCAAAGCGACAGGGACGATGTATAGACATTTCGGATAAAAATGTCTCATCATCCCTGCCGCGATCTCGTGTTTTTTTGTTAAGACAGTTCTCTGAAGACTTCAGCCGAGCGTCACGTTCAAAAAGACCGGGTTGTGGTCGGAGTTTTCAAATCCCAGGTCCAGCGTCTCGGCGGAATTGACCTTCACATTGGCGGACACGATGAAGCCGTCGATGATGTAGTACTGGGTGTGGGCCGTGTCGGCGGGATCGTAGGGCTGGTTGAGCAGGCGGCAGCTGGGCGTCTGCAGATCATAGACGTAGGAGAAGCCCTCCGGCAGCACGTCGTTTTCCAGCACACCCGGCTGCCAGTAATCGGGGTCGATCATCGGGAACACGTCCAGCGAGCCGGGGAAGGTCTGGTTGAAGTCGCCGCCGGCGATGACGTAGTTGCCTTTTTCGTATTCCTCACGCAGCAGCCCCATCAGCTGCTGCGTCTGGGCGATCTTGCCGGCGCCGTCGTCATAGGCCTCCAGATGGAGGTTCACGAGCACGAGCTCCTTGTCGCTCCCCTCGAGGGGCAGACGGCTGACCAGAAGGCAGCGCTTGAGATTGGCGGTGCTCAGGGGCCAGGAGAAGGGGCAGGGGAGAGAGATGCGTTCAGCCGAGTCGATCCGGTATTCAGAACTCGTCATCAGGCCGCTGTGCACCTTGCCCATGGGCGGCCAGGGGATGGGCACGAAGGGACAGGAGTAGTTGAGCGCCTGGACGGACTGACCAACGGAGAGGGCTTCCGCCTCGTTGATGCCGAAGGTGCGCCTGGAATCGGTGTCCACCTCCTGGAGGATGACCATGTCGTAGTCGCCCACGCCCAGCTGCGCGCCGATGCCGGCCAGATAGCGCTGAACCGTGAGCTGATCCGCGGCCATGGAGTTCACGCCGCCGTCCATAAAGAAATCGGACTCCGCGCCGAGGCCGGCGTAGCCGATGTTCCAGGAGAGGATGCGCAGATTCTGCTCCTCCTTGAGGGCCGGAAGGGGCTGGTCGGGCATGTCGAAGAAGTTCAGTGCCTCCGAAGGGGCGGGCTTGAACTCCGTCGCGGTCAGGAAACCGAAGAGCCCGCCAACGGCCAGCACGAGCACGAGAAGCAGGATCAGCAGAGCTTTCAGAAGCTTTTTCATGGCGGAAACCTCCACTCTTTCAAATCATACATGGATTGTACCATCTTTCTACGAAAGCATCAAGCAATATTCGTCAAACTTGCCGGATTGTAAGAAGAAGGGAAAAAGGGTATAATAAATCGAAAAAGAAAAAACGGAGGTCTGTTTTTATGAGTTATGAACGGATCAAAGAGCAGGACCCGAAAGTCTACGAATCCATGATGCGGGAGCTGCAGCGCCAGCGGGATCATCTGGAGCTGATCGCCTCGGAAAATTTTGTGAGCGAGGCCGTCATGCAGGCCATGGGCAGCCACCTGACCAACAAATACGCCGAGGGCTATCCCGCCGCGCGCTATTACGGCGGCTGCCGGTACGTGGACGAGGTGGAGACCCTCGCCATCGAGCGGGCCAAGAAGCTCTTCGGCGCAGAGCACGCCAATGTGCAGCCCCACTCGGGTTCCCAGGCCAACGTGGCCGTGTACCTGGCCCTGCTCAAGCCGGGCGACACCATCCTGGGCATGGATCTGAGCCACGGCGGCCATCTGACCCACGGTTCCAAGGCCTCCATCTCCGGCAAGTATTTCAACGCGCAGTTCTACGGCGTGGATCCCGAGACCGAGACCATCAACTACGATACCGTACAGCAGCGGGCTGAGGAAGTGAAGCCGAAGATCATCATCGCCGGCGCCAGCGCCTATCCCCGCTTCATCGACTTCAAGCGGATGCGCGAGATCGCCGATTCTGTGGGCGCCTACCTGATGGTGGACATGGCCCATGTGGCGGGCCTCGTGGCCGCGGGCGTGCATCCGAACCCGGTGCCCTATGCCCATGTGGTCACCACCACCACCCACAAGACCCTGCGCGGTCCACGCGGCGCCCTGATCCTCTGCACGGACGAGCTGAAAAAGAAGATCAATTCCGCCGTCTTCCCCGGCACTCAGGGCGGCCCCCTGATGCACATCATCGCCGCCAAGGCCGTCTGCTTCGGCGAGGCGCTGCAGCCCGAGTTCAAGGAGTACCAGAGCCAGGTGGTCAAAAATGCCGCCGCGCTTGCCGAATCCCTGCGGGACAACGGCGTGCGCCTGGTCTCCGGCGGCACGGACAACCATCTGATGCTGGCGGACGTGATGAGCAAGGGCAAGACCGGCGCCGAGGTCCAGGAACTGCTGGATGCGGCCAACATCACCGCCAACAAGAACACCATCCCCTTCGATACCCAGTCCGTGAAGCTGACCTCCGGCATGCGCTTCGGCAGCCCTGCCGTCACCACCCGCGGCCTGAAGGAGGAGGAGATGCGGCAGATCGGCGGCTTTATCGCCCGCCTGATCGAAGAAGGCGAGAGCGCCGTGCCCGCGGTGCGCGAGCAGGTCATCGAGATGACCCGCCGCTTCCCGCTCTACCCCGAAATGTAAATAATTCAATCGCTGCCGCCGCGTACAGGAGCTGTACGCGGCGGTTTTTATTGACAAATCGGGCCGATTTGGATAGTCTGGTCAAAACGAGAGCCGGGGGGAGTGCTCATGGACTTTTTCACGCAGTTTTCTCTGGATAAGGAGAAGGACGTTCTGGTGGAACTATACCGGGAGGGGGAGGAGCTCAGCTACGTGCTGCGCACGCCGAACCACGGTACCGGCAACCTGATCCGCAATCTGGCCAGACTCTGCCGCCTGCCGCTGAGCGAAGATGAGAACGGGCTCATGGTCATCCGCGGCACCGTCCCCAGCTATGTGGACGGGGATAACCGCCGCCTTTGGATCTTTCGCCTGGGCAATACCAAGGTGGCCAACATCCACCCCAATGGCGACGTGGAGCTGAAAGCGTCCATCCCCGCGATCTCCAAGGCCCTGATGAGCCAGACCAAGGACTACCGTCTGAGCGAGCAGAAGACCATCGTCAAGACCTATATCTTTTCCGACTGCAAGTTCCGCACCGACCTGCACACCCACATGAGCGCCAACCTTTCGCCCGACCTGCTGATCGCGCTGGGGATCCACCATCAGATCCGCTATCCGCTCTACTATATCAAAAAGCTGGGGCTGCGCTGCACGGGCGCGCAGGAAAGACTCCTGGCGGAGCGGCGTGAGGCGGCGGCACAGGCGCTGGCAGATTCGTCGCTCACAGGCAAATACCGGGAGCGGCGAATCGACGACAACACCTTCCTCAATTTTGCCGACCTGATCCTGAATAACCCCGCGGATGCGGCGTACAATATCAGCCGCATCCGCGTCTCCCTGGCCGTGCCCAAGGACGGGCAGGCTGTCTTTGCCGATCTGGAGAAGGTCTATCTCTATCGATATGTGTTCACCAAGGGCATCGCGGCGCCCGATCCCATCGCGCTGCCCGCGGAGATCCGGCTTCCCGACCGGGACATTGCCGCCGCCCTGCGCCGGATGGCGCGGGATCGGGAGGATCCGGCCTATGCCGGGAATACCCTGTTTCAGGACAAGCTCCTCTGGATCGCGCGCAACTATCAGCGCTACGGCATCGACTATGCCGAGATCTCCGACACGGGACTCTGCAAAAAGAGCGCGCCGGAGCTTCTGCGGCAGATCCACGCGGTCATGCCCGCCGTTACGGCGGAGACCGGGGTGCTGCTGCGCTTCCTTGCCGCCATCCGGCGAACCCCTCTGACCATTGTGCGCGACCACGTGACGCCCGACGGCTATCTGGGTGAGAACCTGCAGGTGCTGCGCGCGGTGGCCGGGGATCCCTACGTGGCGGGCAGCGACATCGTGGGGGAGGAGATCAACGATATCCTGGAGCTTCGCAACGTGATCCGGGAGCTGGTAAGCATCGCGGGAGAGAACGAGGGCTTCGTGCTGCGTGTCCACGCGGGGGAGAACGACAGCCTGCGGGACAACGTGACGAACACCATCCGCTGCGTTCGCGCAGCGCTGGCGCCGGGGCAGAGGATGCCGCATCTGCGCATCGGCCACGGCCTGTATACGCCGAATCTACGTTCCGGCGGCGGACAGCGTCTGCTCCAGGCGCTGCGGGAGGACGGCGTGACGCTGGAATTTCAGCTCACGTCCAACGTGCGCCTCAACAATTTAAGCGATCTGGAACACCATCCGCTGCGCCGCTATCTGCGCGAGGGCATCGCCTGCGTGCAGGGCACGGACGGCGGCGCGCTCTACGGCACCAATTCCATCGACGAGGAGCTGGCGCTGGAAAAGCTGCTGGGACTCACGCACGGGGAGCTCTGCCAGATGCGCGCGGCGGAAGCGCACATTGAACGGGAGAGCCGGGAGATCTTCCGGCATCGGAGCGAGGCGCTGGTATCGCGCGGCGTCCGGGACCCGGCTGCGTATTACGCGCGCAGGATCGCGGAGACCGAGCGGCCGGAGGCCGCGCTGTGGAGCGATGGCGGGAAGCTGGACGCGGCGGCGGCTTTGGCCTCGCAGATCCGGGATCTGCCGTCGGACAGGCTCCCGCTGATCCTGGCCGGAGGCAGCTTCAACAGCGACCGGCACGCCACCAGGCTCAGCCCCGGCGGACGGGAGCTGGTGGATATGCTGCTGGCGCAGGGCGACCCTGCGAAGCTCTTCTTTGTCGTCGGGCACCGGCTTACGGGCTATGAGCGCTATCTGGTCGAACACAACCGGGGCAGATTCGAGATCTTCGCCATTGTCCCCTCGGCGCTGACGCCGGCAGAGGCGGAGCGGCTGCGGCGCAGCGGCGTGAGCGTTCGCGTTTCCATCGAACCCAGCGGCAACGGGGTCTACAAGAGCTTTGCCTATGAGATCTTCAAGCGCCGGGCCTCGCTGCTGCTCGCTTTCGACGGCAATTCTCCCGCGGCCAACCTGGTGCAGGAGGCGAAGAACGGCCGTTTTCGCTGCAGCATCTACGTGAGCCGCCGCAGCCGCGCGCTGCGCGCCAAGGCGCGCATGCTTCAGGGCTATGCGCAGCCCTTCGACGAGAGCGCGGCATTTGCAAAAAAACTGCTGGGAGAGAGGGCCCTTCATTCTTGACAAAGCCCGCCGGGGCGGTTATTCTGAAAAGTGGAGCGATGCACAGCATCCCTTCCAAAAAATACAATTGAAGGAGGAAACGTCATGGACGGTGGAAGTACCAACGGCACAGCAGGCCGAAGTTTTGATGCGGAACCGCCCTTGCGGCGTTTCCTCTTCCTGTTATACTGCTGACGATCGGCCTGCGTGTCGGACTTCCTCATTTTGACGAAAAGGAGGAGACCGATGGCAGAACATACCGTAACGATGGAGAGCACGATCAAAAAGCTGCTCGAAGAAAAAAAGTATTCCACGCTGAAGGATATCATGGTCACCATGAATCCGGCCGACGTGGCCGCGATTTTTGAGGAGATCGCGGACGAAGGGCTGCCCCGGCTGTTTCGGCTGCTGCCAAAGGAGCAGGCGGCGGAGACCTTTGTGGAAATGGAACCGGAGCAGCAGGAGCTGCTGATCCGGGGCTTCTCGGACGCGGAGCTGCGCGACGTGATCGAGGAGCTGTATGTGGACGACGCGGTGGACCTGGTGGAGGAGATGCCGGCCAACGTGGTCAAGCGCATCCTGGCCCAGGCCGATCCCCAGATGCGCAAGGAGATCAACGATCTGCTGCGCTATCCGGAGAATTCCGCGGGCTCCATTATGACGACGGAGTACGTCTCCCTGCGGCCGAAGATGACCGTGTCGGAAGCCATCACCCGCATCCGCAGGACCGGCGTGGACAAGGAGACCATCTACACCTGCTACGTGACCGAGGGCAGCAAGCTCATCGGCACGGTGTCGGTGAAGGATCTGCTCCTCTCCACAGACGACAGCACGCCCATCTCCAGGATCATGGATGAAAACGTGATCTCCGTCAGCACGCTGACCGACCAGGAAGAAGTCGCCCAGATGCTCTCCCGCTACAACTTCCTGGCCCTCCCCGTGGTGGACACGGACGGCAGAATGGTCGGCATCATCACCTTTGACGACGCCATGGACGTCCTCGTGGAAGAGACCACGGAGGACATTGAGAAGATGGCCGGTATGCTCCCCTCGGAAAAGAGCTATCTGCGCTCCAACGCCTGGGACCTCTTCAAGCACCGCATCCCCTGGCTTGCGCTGCTGATGGTCTCGGCCACCTTCACGGGCATGATCATCACCGGCTTTGAAAGCGCCCTGGCCGCGCAGGTGGTGCTCACGGCCTTCATCCCCATGCTGATGGATACCGGCGGCAACTCGGGCTCCCAGGCTTCCGTCACCGTCATCCGCGCGCTGAGCCTTGGAGAACTGGAATTTGCGGATGCTCCGCGCGTGATCTGGAAGGAAGTTCAGACGGCTGCCCTCTGCGGCACGGCTCTGGCGGCGCTCTGCTTTGGCAAGATCATGCTGGTGGACCGGCTGATGCTGGGCAATACGGACATCACGGTGCTCACGGCCTTTGTGGTCTGCTTCACCATGGCCCTCACGGTGCTGATGGCAAAGATCGTGGGCTGCACCCTGCCGATGGCTGCCAAGAAGATCGGCTTTGACCCGGCTGTCATGGCCAGTCCTTTCATTACCACGATTGTGGACGCGCTTTCCCTGCTGGTGTATTTCGGCATCGCCAGCGCGCTGCTGTTCTGAATACCGGGACCTGAAACGCCCACCGGCAAAGCCGGTGGGCGTTGTCGTTTATAAGTCCAGCGCCAGAGCCACGTCCCGGGCGGAGAGGGCGATGGCGCGGGCAAACTCCGCGTCCTCCGCCTTCACGGCGATGGAGACGGCGGACTCGGCGGGCTGAGGCGCGATGTGCAGGGAAAAGTTGTCCCGGCTCAGGCGGATCCCGTCCGAGTAATCCGCGTCCAGCTCCAGCATCAGCTCCGACAGCGCGCCCATCAGCTCCGCCCGGCTGCGGCAGGCGCAGGAGAGACGCACGGCCGCATCCTCCTCTGGCGGAGACTCCGCTTCGGCGGCGGCGGGAAAAAAGGCCTCCGGGATCTCCAGCTTCAGCCGCCCCTCCAGCGCGTCCACACAGCACTGATAATAGGAGAGAGGCGTTCCCACGTCGCACCAGTAGCCCTCCATGGGCAGCCCCAGGAGCGGCTCGCCTTTTTCCAGCAGCAGCGGAAAGAGATCCCGCGCGAAGTCAAAGGGCCGGTCCCGCGGCACCTGGGCCATGGCCCGGGGCGAGAGCACATAGATCCCCGTGTTCACCAGATCGGTCACCACCCGCCGCCATTCCGGCTTTTCCACAAAGGAGCGGACGCGGCCCCGCCCGTCGGTGACGGCCAGCCCGTAGCGCAGCGGCACCGCCTGACGGGACAGGGCGAGAGTAACCGCCGCGCCGCTCTCCCGGTGTCGCTCCATCAGCAACTTCAGATCGAAGTCGCAGGCGGCGTCGCCGCTGATGACGAGAAAATCCTCGTCCCCGTAAAAGTCCGCGCAGTTTTTCACCCCGCCTGCAGTGCCGAGGGGACGGTCCTCGATCCGGTATTCGAGGTGCAGCCCCAGCCGCCGCCCGTCTCCGAAGGCGTTTCGCACTTCATCGGAGCGGTAGCGCAGAGCGGCGCAGATCTCCGTATATCCGCAGCGGCACAGAAGGCGCAGGATATGCTCCATGACTGGCCGGCCCAGCAGCGGCGCCAGCGGCTTGGGGAGCTCCCCGGTGACGGCCCGGAGCCGGGTGCCCTCGCCGCCGGCCAAAATAACTGCTTTCAAAGCGATCCCTCTCTTTCTCTGTTCGGGTTTCTGCCTGACAGGAATAGTATCTGCCGGAAAAGAGAAATTATTTGTTGCGCTGCTGTGCTCCTTTTGGTATAATATACACTCGTATCAGTATCTGACTGCACATTTATCCCTTTGCCGACGGCAAAGGATGCATATCTGCCGAACACGGGAGGTGTGAGTTTGAAATTCGATCCGAAAAGCAATCGCCTGTCCGATCCGGGCCTGGGCATCCTGCTGCTGTTCCTGGCGGCTTTTGCCGTCGTGACCTTCTTTCGGGGCCAGGTCCTTCTGGCTGCCGCCGAGGCGGCCGTTCTTGTGATCCTGACGGTGTATTCGATCCTGTCCCACCGCATGCGGCGCAGACGGCTGCAGGAATATACCGAGTCTTTGGTCTATGACGCGGAGGGCGCGAGAAACAGTACGCTGACGAATTTTCCCCTGCCCATGGCGGTCTTCCGGCTGGAGGATTCCAATGTGGTCTGGGGCAACGAGATGTTTTTCAACATCTTCGGCGTCACGGTCAAACGCCTGGACACCCGCATGTCCGATCTTGTGCCCGGCTTCTCCGGCAAATGGCTGCAGGAGGGGCGGGAGCAGTACCCATCGCTGGTGGAGGTCGGCGGGCGAAAGTACGAGCTGCACGGCAACCTGAT
The DNA here is from genome assembly GCA_902774015.1 of Oscillospiraceae bacterium. Lineage (GTDB taxonomy): Bacteria > Bacillota > Clostridia > Oscillospirales > Oscillospiraceae > Limivicinus. The sequence continues at coordinate 12,564 of CACYHB010000010.1, forward strand.
CCGCAATGATAAGGGCGGGGAAAACTCCTTTACCGGCGTCACCTACTGGGTGGACGCGACAGAGATGGATCAGATCCGCAGCCGCTATCTGGAGAGCCGTCCCGTGCCCGGCATCATCATCCTGGATAACCTCGACGAGCTGAGCCGCAATCAGACCGAGCGCGTGCGCAATGAGCTGCGAGACGCGGCAGAGGAGAAACTGGGCCAGTGGTGCGACGGGTATCACGGGATCCTGCGCCGCTATGACAGGGACCGTTTTCTCGCGGTGTTTGAGAAAAAGGACCTGGAGCGCATGAAGCAGGACCGCTTCTCCATCGTGGAGGAGATGCATAAGATCGAGAGTCCCAACGGGATCATCGCCTCCATCAGCATCGGCTTCGGCGAGGACGGGGACTCGCTGGGCGAGGGCCTGCAGTTTGCCGACAAGGCGACGGAGCTGGCCCTCTCCCGCGGCGGCGACCAGGTCGTCGTCAAGAACCGGCTGAGCTTTGAGTTCTTCGGCGGGCGCGGCCTTGAGGTGGAGAAGCGCACCAAGGTCAAATCCCGCGTCATGGCCAACACCCTGGCCGAACTGATGCGCGATTCCTCCCAGGTGCTGGTCATGGGTCACCGCTTTGCGGACCTTGACGCCGTCGGCGCCGCGGCGGGCATCTGCTGTCTCGCCAGAAAGTGCGGGGTGAAGGCAAGGATCTGCATCGATCTGGAGCACAACGCCAGCCACAGCCTCATTGAACGCCTGCAGAAGGACGAGACATACAAGAACGCTTTCATCGGCCCCAGGGAGGCCGGGCAGCTCGCCGACGGGCGCAGCCTTCTGGTGGTCGTGGACACCAACCGCCCCGAGCAGGTCGAGGATGCTGAGCTGCTGGAGAAGTGCAACCGCGTGGCCGTCATCGACCACCACCGCGTCGCAGCGACCTATATCCACAACGCCGCCCTGGGCTTTATCGAGCCTTACGCCTCTTCCGCCTGCGAGCTGGTCACGGAGATCCTGCAGGAGGTCACGGAGCTGAGCGATCTGCTCCGCTGTGAGGCGGAGGCCATGCTCGCGGGCATGGTGCTGGACACCAAGAGCTTTTCCATCCGCACCGGCGAGCGAACCTTCGACGCGGCGGCTTATCTGCGCCGCGCCGGAGCAGACACCGCCGAGGTCAAAAAGCTCTTCCAGTCCGGCATGGACGATACGGTGGCCCGCTATAAGATCCTGCAGCAGGCGACCCTGCACGGCAAGGTGGCCATCGCCGCGCCGGACGAGCCGCAGAACCGCGTCGTCGCGGCCAAGGCCGCCGACGAGCTGCTGAACATTTCCGGGGTGGACGCCTCCGTCGTGGTTTCTCCCGACGGCAAGGGCAACGTCAACATCTCCGCCCGGTCCATCGGTGAAGTGAACGTACAGATCCTGATGGAGAAGCTGGGCGGGGGCGGCAACCGAAGCGCAGCGGCCGCACAGCTCAAGGACACCGGGCTGGAAGAGGCTGTCAAGAGCGTCTACGCCGTCATTGACGAGTATTTTGGCTGAGCCTGCCTCCCCTTGCGCAGGGGAGCCGGAGATAGTACAGGAACGACAGCGACCCCTCAGTCAGCCTGACGGCTGACAGCTCCCCTTGCACAGGGGAGCCTGAGATGAAAGGAGATTGTATATGAAAGTCATTTTCAATACGGACGTGCGCGGACAGGGCAAGAAGGGCGAGATGAAGGAAGTCTCCATCGGCTACGCCCGCAACTATCTGATCCCCCGGGGCCTGGCCTCCGAGGCAACGCCCGACGCCATCAACGCCTTCAAGCTCAAGGAGAAGGCCAAGGCCGCCCAGGCTGCCCGGGAAAAGGCCGAAGCGCTGGAGAACGCCAAAAAGCTGGAGGGCGTCCAGGTCACGGTGCGCGCCAGGGCGGGCGCCGGCGGAAAGCTGTTCGGCGCCGTCACCTCCGAGGCCATCAGCAAGGCCCTCAAGGAGCAGTTCGACATCGACATTGAGAAGAACAAGATCGTCCAGTCCGATCCCATCAAGAACTTCGGAAGCTACACCGTCAAGGCCAAGCTGGGCTACGAGGTCAGCGGCAGCATCAACGTGCTGGTGATCGAAGACAAGTAAGGATTGGCTCCCCCCCCCCCGGAGGGGGAGCCAATGAGGATGATACAGGGACGGACACCCTCTCAGTCAGCTTTGCTGACAGTTCCCCGGAGGGGGAGCTGAAAAGAAAGGTTTTTATATGGACGAGCTGTTAGGCAAAAAAACACCGCACTCCGCCCCGGCGGAGCAGGCGGTCATCGGCTCCATGCTCATCGACCCGCGCTGCATCCCCGAAGTGCTGGAGCACCTGAAGGCGGATGAATTCTACATCAAGCTCAACCGGGACATTTTTGAGACCATGTTCGCCATGTTCTCCTACGGTCAGACCATCGACCCCGTGACCGTGCTGGATCAGATGAAGGTCCGCGGCGTGTGGACCGACACCTGCGAGAGCTATGTGGCGGAGGTCATGCGCGTCACGCCCACGGCGGCCAACGTTCTGGAGTATGCCGCCATCGTGCGCGACCGGGCGCTGCTGCGCCGGCTGGGCGAGGCGGCGGACGAGATCAACAATCTGGTCTATGAGGGCTCCGGCGAGGCGGACACCGCGCTGGAGATCGCCGAGCAGAAGATTTATGCCCTGCGCAGCGGGCGGAACGTGGGCGGACTGATGCCCGTATCCTCCGTGGTGCAGACCGTGTTCGATCAGCTCAACGAGGCGGCCGGCTCCGGAAGCAAGATCCCCGGCCTGTCCACCGGCCTGCCCGACCTGGACAACACGATCCTGGGCCTCAACCGCTCCGAGCTGATCCTGGCCGCCGGGCGTCCCGGCATGGGCAAGACCAGTCTGGGCCTGAACTTTGCCCTGTACGCAGGGCTGAACCTGGGGAAATCCGTGGCCGTCTTCTCTTTGGAGATGAGCCGGGAGCAGCTGGTCATGCGCCTTCTGTCCCGCGCATCCCTGGTACCGCTGAAAAACTTGCTGACCGGAGAGCTTACGCCCCAGCAGTGGCGGGAGGTCTCCGACGGCGCCCAGGCGCTGGCCGCGGCGGATATCCGCATCGACGACAATCCCACCCTCTCCGTCTCGGACATGAACGCCCAGTGCCGCAGGCTTTCCAAGCTGGATCTGGTGGTCATCGACTACCTGCAGCTGATGCAGTCCTCCGGCAGCGGGCACAGCTGGTCCAACGAGAGCCGCACGCAGGCCGTCAGCGACATCAGCCGCATGCTCAAGATCATGGCAAAGGAACTCAACGTGCCCGTGGTCTGCCTGAGCCAGCTGAGCCGAGCCAACGAATCCCGCCAGGACAAGCGCCCGCAGCTGTCGGACCTGCGCGAATCCGGCGCCATCGAGCAGGATGCGGACGTGGTCATCGGCCTCTACCGTGACGGCTACTATAACCGTGAGAGCGACAACCCCAATCTGGCTGAGGCCATCGTGCTGAAAAACCGCAAGGGCGCCACCGGTATGGTGGAGCTCAACTGGCTGCCGGAGTACACTTCCTTCAGCTCCGTGGAGCGGCGGCATGATGATTACTGAGGCCGCTCGCGCCCTGCTGCCGCCGGGAAGCCGGGTACTCTGCGCCGTCTCCGGCGGGAGCGACTCCGTCGCGCTTCTGCATCTTCTCTGGTCCCTGCGGGTACAATGGGGATGGGAAATCTTCGCCGCCCATTACGAGCACGGCCTGCGGGGAGAAGATTCCCTGGCCGACGCCTGCTTTGTGGAGGATTTCTGCCGCGCGCGGGGCATCCCCTGCATGGTGGAGCACGGGGACGTTTCCGGCTGGGCGAAGGAGCACCGGCAGGGTCTGGAGGAGGCGGCGCGCACGCTGCGCTACGCTTTTCTGGAGCGCACGGCCGACGCGCTCTCCTGTGACCGGATCGCCACCGCCCACAACGCAGACGACAACGCGGAGACCCTGCTTCTGAACCTGGTTCGCGGCAGCGGCCTGCGGGGGCTGGGCGGCATCCCGCCCCAACGGGGACGGATCGTGCGCCCGCTGTTGACAGTCTCCCGGGAGGAAATCGAAGCCTATCTCCGCGAAAACGGACTCTCCCATGTGGAGGACCGGAGCAACGCGGACGAGACGATTCGCCGCAACCGTCTGCGTCGGACGGTGATGCCTGTGCTGCGCCAGATGAACCCCGCGCTTCTGCGAGCCTTTTCCGACACCGCCGCCCTTGCGCGGCAGGACGAAGAGTATCTGGACGCGCAGGCAGAGGCTTTTCTCCGGGAGCATAACCGGGATCAAAGCCTTCCGGTGGAGGAGCTTCTCTCTCTCCACCCGGCGATCTCCTCCAGAGTGGTGAGAAAATGCTGTGATCACAGCTTGAGCCGGGAGCATGTGGAGCAGGTCCTCGCGTTCTGCCGCGGAAGCGGGCTGGGCTTTCTGGACCTTCCCGGGCAGCGGCTGCGCCGGGAGCGGGGGCGGCTGTATTTTGCGCCCGCTGCGCGCGTCCGCTTTCCCGACCGGACGATCCGGCCGGGCGAAACGGTGGAGATCCCGGAGCTGGGACTGCGAGTCGCCGCGGATCTGGTTGAATACAACCAAAAAATTAATAGCTTGTTCAAGACTTCGTGCATCAAATATGAGAATATACGTGGGAATACGATCCTTGTCACCGGGCGCCGCCCGGGCGACAGGCTCCGTCCCGCAAAGCGCGGCTGCGGCAAGAGCCTGAAGGCTCTGTTTGCCGAGGCCGGCATGACCGTCGGGGAGAGGGACCGCTGTCTCGTGTTCCGGGATGAGGCGGGCATCCTCGCCGTCCATGGCCTGGCTGTGGACGAAAGGGCAGATCCTGCGCCGGGGGACTGCGTCCTGCGGCTGACGACAGAGACAAGGGAGGATTCTGAGAGTGAAAGAGGCAATTGAGCGTGTACTGATCTCCGAGGAGGAGCTGGAAGCGGCCGTCGCAAAGATCGGCAGGCAAATCTCGGAAGATTATCGGGGGAAAGAGCCGATCTTCGTCGGCGTACTGAAAGGCTGTTTTATCTTCATGGCCGATCTGATGCGCCATGTGGACATCGACTGCTCCATGGACTTCATGGCGGTGTCCTCCTACAGCGGCACTACGTCCACGGGCGCAGTGAAGATCAACAAGGACCTGAGCGAGATCATCGAGGGCCGCCACCTGATCCTGGTGGAGGATATTCTGGATTCGGGCGTAACGCTCAACTATCTGAAGAACTATCTTATGGTGCGCAAGCCCGCCTCCATCGCCGTGGCTACGCTCATGGATAAGCCCGCCCGCCGCAAGGCCGACATCTACGCGGACTATTCCTGCTTTGAGATCCCCGACGCTTTCGTCGTGGGATACGGCCTGGATTACAATGAAAAATACCGGAATCTGCCGTATATCGGCGTGCTGAAACCGGAAATCTACAGTTAATGGATCTGCCGGATCCGGCCCGATTCTCCCGGCCTGATCCGGAGAGGAAGAAAGAGACTGCGGCCATGAAGTTTTCGCGGCTTTTGCAGAAAGCGCGGAAACGGAGCGGAGCAGGCTTTTTCTGACGAAAAGGAAGTGTTTGTTTGAAACCCAATCGAAATCGCGCCCGCGACCTCGGCTTTTACGCGCTGCTGCTGGTGATCATGGTGGCAGTGATCTACACCATGACGCGTACGGAACCTGCAAACGAGGTCAAGAGCTATTCCCAACTGGTGGACCTGTTTCAGCAGGAGAAGGTCAAGTACTTCGCAACCCGCCCCGGCTCCTCCGGCACCGTGCTGTATATGCAGGTGCGCTCGGACGATCCCGACGGCTACGAGGAGATGACCTATGACCTCTATAATTTCTCGGTCTTTTATGAGGACTTCCATGAGCTGATCGCCCAGCAGAAGGCCGACGGCATCCTGGAGGACTACGACTACGAGCCGGGCTATGTGGTGCCCTGGTGGGCCAGCATCATCCCGTATCTGCTGCTGATGGGCGGCGCGATGGTCCTCTGGTACGTGATGATGAACCGCATGGGCGGCGGAGGGGCCGGGAGCGTTGCACGCTTCAGCAAGGCCCGCACCCGTCTGGGCAGTGAGGAGAAGAACAAGAAGACCTTCCGTGACGTGGCAGGCTGCGACGAAGAGAAGGAGGAGCTGGCGGAGATCGTCGACTTCCTCAAGGATCCCAAAGCCTATACCGCCATGGGCGCGCGCATCCCCAAGGGCGTGCTGCTGGTCGGCCCTCCGGGCACCGGCAAGACCCTCCTGGCCAAGGCTGTCGCGGGCGAGGCGGACGTGCAGTTTCTGTCCATCTCCGGCTCCGATTTTGTGGAACTCTATGTGGGCGTGGGCGCCGGCCGTGTGCGCGATCTGTTCGACCAGGCCAAGAAGGTGGCCCCGGCCATCATCTTCATCGACGAGATCGACGCCGTCGGCCGCCAGAGAGGCTCGGGCCTCGGCGGCGGACACGATGAACGCGAGCAGACGCTGAACCAGCTGCTGGTGGAGATGGACGGCTTCGGCAACAACGAGGGCGTCATCGTCATGGCGGCCACCAACCGGGCCGATATTCTGGATAACGCTCTGCTGCGTCCCGGCCGCTTTGACCGCCAGGTCTACGTGGGCCTGCCGGACATCAAGGGCCGTGAGGCCATCCTGAAGATCCATTCCCGCGACAAGCAGCTGGCAGACGACGTGGACCTCAACAGCATTGCCAAGGGCACCCCGGGCTTCGCGGGCGCCGACCTGGAGAATCTGATGAACGAGGCGGCGCTGCTGGCCGTGCGCCGCAGGCACCGCTTCATCACCCAGGAGGATATCGACGAGGCCATCCTCAAGGTCCAGATGGGTCCGGAGAAGAAGAGCCGCAAGATGAGCGACAAGGCCCGCCGCCTCACCGCCTATCACGAATCCGGCCACGCCGTGGCGGCCCGCTTCTGCAAGAACGTGGATCCGGTGCACTATATCACGATCATCCCCCGCGGCCCCGCCGGCGGCTTTACCCTGTTCCGCCCGCAGGAGGACGTGGAGAATTTCACCTCCCGCGCCGAGATGTATGAAAACATCGTGGTGGCGCTGGGCGGACGCACGGCGGAAAAACTCTTCCTGGAGGATATTTCCACCGGCGCCTCCGGCGACATTCAGTCCGCCAGCTCTCTGGCACGCGACATGGTCACCAAGTACGGCATGAGCGAGCGGCTGGGACCCATCTCCTTTGACAGCTCCGGTCACTCCATTTTCATCGGCCGCGACTTCGGCCAGACCAAGAGCTATTCGGAGGAGACCGCCGCCGCCATCGACGAGGAGGTCAAGGCCATCTTCGACCGCGCTGCCGCCGACTGCGAAAAAATCCTCACCGAGCACGCGGAGGAGCTGCGCGCCGTTGCCGAATATCTGCTGCAGCACGAGACCATGGAGGGCGAGGAGTTCGACTACTTCTTCCAGCACGGTGAATTCATGCCCGAGAGCGTGAAGCAGGCGAAGCTCGCCCGCACCGACAAGACCATCGAGCGCCCGGCCCGCAAGATCTCCATGAGCGACGAAGCCCCCGCGGCTCCGCTGCCCGCCCCGGAGACCGAGCCGCCCGCCGGGGAAGCCTCTCCCACGCAGACGGGGCCGGCGGATGCCGCTCCCGCGCCGGAGACGGAGCCTCCGAGCGGAAAAGAGAAAGAAGAATAAGTGACCAAGGCTGTGAAAACGATGCTTTCACAGCCTTTTTTTCAGATCGAGATAATCTGCAACTCTTATTTTTCTTTGCCTTTCACTTGAGCAAACGCGGTACTTGTGCTATAATATATTGTCCCGCCTTGGATCCTGACCGGCGGCGGGATAAATTATTGCAAAGTGAATGGTTGACAATGAGCTACGAAGAGTTTGATCTTGACGCCATCATGGCCGAGTTTGAGGCCGAGACAGCCGGAAAGGGTCCTCAAGGCCCGGCATCCGGCAGCCCTCTCCCGCAGCCGCAGCCGGCTCCTGCGCCTGCCCGGACGGAAAACAGCCTTCCGGAGGAAGAGCCCTACGAAGAGCCGGAGGAAGCGGATGAAAAGCCGGCCCGCGGTTTTTCGGGTCTCCTGCGGAGAAAGGCGAAATCCGAAGCGCCGGAAGAGGACGATTACGGGGACGAAGACGACGATGAGGAGCGTCCTGCCCGCCGTTTCCCGGGCTTTCTGCGAAGAAAACCGAGAGCGGAGGAAGAGGATCCGGACGACTACGAGGAGGAAGACGATGAGGAGCGTCCTGCCCGCCGCGGCTTCCTGAAGAGAAAGCCGCGTCCTGACGCGTATGAGGAGTCCCCGGAAAACGGGGAGGTCCCTGCGGAGGAAGACGGGGAAAAGCCTGCGCTGCCCGGCTGGGCACGCTTCCTGCTTGGCCTGGTGTTTCTCGCCCTGTTTGCTCTGGGACTCTGGTGGAGCCTCAACAATCTCCACCCCATGGGCATGACGGCGCTGCCCCGCGCCACGCAGAGTCCTGTGGTCACGGAGGCGCCCATTGTCACGGAGGCGCCCGCCCCCGCCGTCAATCCGGAGGAGGCCGCGCCGGCCGAGGCGACACCGGAAGTCACGCCGGAGCCGACCCCTGAACCTACGCCTGAGCCTGTCCGCTACTACATCCCCGAGGATGCGCTGGTGGCGCCCGCCCCCGACCCGAACGGCTTCGGCTCCGTGCCTGTGGATCAGGCCGCGCAGATCCTGGACGTGATCCAGCAGGCGCGCGACAGCGGCCTTCTGCGGGAGGATGAGGAAGTGGTGTTCGACCCGAACGCCAATTTCTACACCGGTCTCTATGCCGAGGAGATCAAGTATTACATCGACGACTCCATCCTGACCATCCTCTGGAAAGAGGATATTGACGGACGCTGCTGCAGCTTCACGGAGGTCAAAGTGCGCGACGGATCCCAGTTCCGCCGCAAGCTGGCGGACGACACCTTCGGCTCTTACAACTACTATGTGGCCTCGGAGCTGGCCGCCTCCACCAACTGCGTGGTGGCCATGAACGCGGACTACTATGCGTTCCGGGACTTCGGCATCGTGGCCTACAACCGGGAGCTTTACCGCTTCAACACCTCCACCTACACCGGCAATTACAAGAAGTACAACTGCTTTGACACGCTCTTTGTCACCGCCGACGGCGACTTCCTGTACAAGGAGCTGCTGGAGGAGAACACCGAGGACTCCATCCGCCAGTGGATGGCGGAGAACGACGTGGTCTTCTCCCTGGCCTTCGGGCCCATCCTGGTGCGCGACGGCGTGGCCACGGTCACGGGCTGGTATCCCGCGGGCGAGGTGAACACTGCCTATTCCCGCGCCGGCATCGGCGTGAAGGATAAGCTGCACTACCTGTTCATGACCGTCAACCACGGCTCCAACGCCGCCAACTGCACGGTCAATAAAATGGCCGAGTTCTTTGAGCGCAAGGGCGTCATCACCGCCTACGGCCTGGACGGCGGCCAGACCAGCGAGATCGTCTGGCAGGGCGTGCCCTATAATCATGTGGACTGGGCGTCCGAGCGCATCGTCAGCGACATTATTTACTTTGCGTCTGCCGTAGGCAGCACCGGGGAAGGAGGCGGCAATTAATGGATTACGTTCTGGATCTTGACTTTGCCGTGTTCCAGATGAGCGCGGTCACCATCGTCGCGGGCATCGTGCTCTGCTTTATCATCACAGCGGCCCTCAACGCCCGCCGCGGCGGTTCCTTCAGTGCGGTTCTCGGTCTCTCGGCGCTTGGCCTCGTCTTCGGCGTGCTTTTCGCCCGTTTTCTTCACTGGTATTTCAATGCCGAGGCTTACGGCTCCCTGAAGGTCGCCTTTACCGACTTCAACCGCGGCAGCTTCTGTCTGCAGGGCATGTTCCTCGGCATCTGGCTGGCGGCTTTCCTGGTCAGGAAAATGCGCCTGACCGACAGCGTCCCCGGCCTGCTGGATGCGGCTGCGCCCGGTGTCTGCCTGCTGGTGGCCCTGATCCGCTTCAGCGCGCTCTTCAACACCACCTGCCGCGGCCGTATCACGATCAAGACCGGGCTGTTCCAGCGGCTGCCCTTCGCCGTGGCCAGCACGGACGCGGCCGGCAACGTGACCTACCGCTTCGCCAGCTTCTTCATCGCCTTCCTTCTGATGCTGGTGGTGACGATCGTGGTGTGGCGCTTCTTCCTGGACGATGAGGAGCGCTGGATGAAGGCGCCCTGCCCCGGCGAGGGCCATACCATGCGTCTGGCGCTGGTGCTCTACGGCGCGGTGGAGATCATCATGGACTCCACCCGCAACGACTCCCCGCTGATGCACTTCCGCTTCATCTCCCAGCTCAACAAGTTCTCCGCCTTCATCAGTCTGGCGCAGATCTTCGCGGCGGTGTGCATCCTCTGCGTGCTGATCTACTACAGCCGCATGTCCATCAAGGCCAACGGCTTCAAGTGGTACCATCCGCTGCTCTGGCTCGCTTTCCTGGTGAGCCTCTTCGGCGTGGGCAAGCTGGGCGAATACAACGTGCAGCGCTACGCCACCTACCTCAAGTGCTACGCCTGGATGAGCGGCTCCCTGGTGCTGATGGCTGCGACGGCTATCATCGCCTGGAGCACCTGCCTGGAAACCGGCGAAGTACACGAAGAATAAGCAAAGAATGTATGAAAAATGAGCTGTGACAAAAGTCACAGCTCATTTTTTGCTGCGGATACAGGCGCGTCAAAGCTCCGCAATGACCTCGCACTCCAGGAGCACGTCCTTCGGGAGCTTGGCCACCTCCACGCAGGACCGGGCGGGGTAGGGCTCGGTGAAATACTGGGCATAGATAGCGTTGATCGCGGCGAAATCGCCCATGTGCTGGATGAACACGGTGGTTTTCACCGCCCTGCTCAGATCCGTCCCGGCGGCCTTCAGCAGCTCGGACAGGTTTTTGAACACCTGATGGGCCTGGGCTTCCAGACCGTTTGCGATCTCTCCCGTCTCGGGGATAATGGGGATCTGGCCGGAGGTAAACACGAGATTGCCCACGATCTGGGCCTGGGCGTAGGGGCCGATGGCGGCCGGCGCTTTGTCGGTAGAAACGGTTTTCATAGAATACTCCTTTCCTTTACTCCACTTCCACGGAGTAGCCCTTCTGGATGAGCCGGTCGATCAGTTCACGGCCGTGCTCCTTGCCGCCCACCTCACAGGAGATATGGACGCTGGTCTCGTTGGGGTTCAGGTTTTCCCGCAGCTTGTCGTGTTCCACGGCCAGAATGTTGCCGCCGGCGTCGGCGATCACGTGCAGCAGCTGCACAAGGCTGCCCGGCCGGTCGACGATGATGGCGGTGAACTTGATGCGCCGGTGGCGCGCCACAAGGCCGCGCTCGATGATGGACTGAATAAAGCTCACGTCAATGTTGCCGCCGGAGAGGACGCAGACAACCCGTTTGCCCTTCACGTCCAGCTTGCCGGAGAGCACCGCCGCGAGAGATGCGGCACCGGATGGCTCCACCACCTGCTTGCAGCGCTCGATCAGCAGGAGGATGGCGTTTGCGATCTCGCTCTCCGACACGGTGACCACCCCGTCGGCATAGCGATTGATGATGTCCACGGTGATGTCGCCCGGGGCCTTGACGGCGATGCCGTCGGCGATGGTGGAGGCGGAATCGGCGATCACCAGCTTCTTTTCCCGAAAGCTGCGGGCTATGGGATCGCAGCCCGCTGCCTGCACGCCGTAGACCTGTACGCGGGGGTTGATCTGCTTGACGGCCGCCGTGATACCGGCCAGCAGCCCGCCGCCGCCTGCGGGGACGACGATCATGTCCACGTAGGGCAGATCGGAGAGGATCTCCAGGCCCAGCGTGCCCTGCCCTGCGATGACCTCCGGATCGTTGTAAGGGTGAAGGAAGGTGGCGCCCTCCTCTTCGCAGATGCGGCAGGCCTCGGCATAGGCATCGTCAAAGCAGTCGCCCGCCGTGACGACCCTCGCGCCGTAGCCCTCGGTGGCCTGGAGCTTGGCGATGGGTGCGGTGGTGGGCATGACGATGGTGGCGGGCACGCCAAGCCGGGAGGCGGCGTAGGCCACGCCCTGGGCGTGATTGCCGGCGGAGGCGGCCACCACGGGGCCGGTCCGCCCCTGCTCCACCAGAGAGGCGATCTTGTTGCTGGCGCCGCGGATCTTGAAGGAACCGGTCTTCTGCCGGTTTTCGCATTTGAGGTATACCTTTCCGCCGGTCATGGCGGAGAAGGTGGAGGACAGGTCAAGCTCGGTGTGGTGCAGGATCGGCTTGAGCCGCTCGGCGGCTTTTTCCAGTTCTTGCAGGGAAATGTCCATGACAGCGGGCCTCCTTGACGATCGTTTTACACATACAGTGTAGCTCAACAGTGAACAAAAAGCAAGGCTTCCGGGGAGGAAGCCCTGCTTTTTCCGTCAGGCCGCTTCGGCCTTATCCCAGCTGTGCCCGCACGTAGTCTACGATCCCGTCACGGTCGATCACGTCCCGGTGCAGGACGGAGCGCTCTTTGAGCCCGCGCAGCCCGCGGGGGATGGGAATGCCGGAGATCTCGGCCAGGCGCTCCATCTGTGCAAATTCATCGCCTTCCAAATCGCCGCCGATGGCCTTCAGCACCGCCGCCGGGAACTTGTAGGGCGAAGCGGTGGACAGCACCACCGTCTTTCGCGCCTCCGGACGCCTCAGTTTCCAGTCTTCGGCCACCGCCATGGCCACGGCGGTGTGGGTGTCGCAAAGATAGCCCTGCTCCCGCCAGACCTGCCCGATGGTCTCCAGACAGCGGGCCTCGTCACAGCAGCCCGCGGCAAAGTCCTCACGGATGCGCTCCATGGCCTCCTCCGGGAAGCGGTAGACGCCCTCAGAGGAGAGCCGGCCCATGCAGTCGGCCACCAGCGCGGTGTCCCCGCCGGACGCGAGAAACAGCAGCCGCTCCAGGTTGGAGGACACCAGAATGTCCATGGAGGGGGAAGCGGTTTTGAGAAAGGACCGCCGCTTGTCATATACGCCGGTCTCCAGAAAGTCCGTGAGGACGCGGTTCGCGTTGCTGGCGCAGACGAGCTGCCCCACGGGAAGCCCCAGGAGCTTTGCAAAATAGCCGGCCAGAATATCGCCGAAGTTGCCGGTGGGCACCACGTAGTCCACGCGCTCGCCCAAAGCGATCTCTCCGCGGCGCAGCAGCTCGGCGTAGGCGATGAAGTAGTAGACCACCTGGGGGGCCAGACGCCCGATGTTGATGGAATTTGCGGAGGAAAGCCGACAGCCGGCGGGGAGCGCGTCGCCGCTCAACGCGGCAAAGGCGCGCTTGACGCCCGTCTGGCAGTCGTCAAAGTTGCCGCGTACGGCGCAGACTTTCACGTTGCTGCCCGCCTGGGTGACCATCTGGGCCTTCTGCACCGGCGAGACGCCCGCATCCGGGAAGAAGACGAGGATGCCGGTGCCCTCCACGTCGTGGAAGCCCTCCAGCGCGGCCTTGCCCGTGTCGCCGGAGGTGGCGGTCAGGATCACGATCCGGTCGCCCACGCCCTCCTGTACTCTTGCGGCCGTGACCAGCTGGGGAAGCATGGAGAGCGCCACGTCCTTGAAAGCGGCGGTGGGCCCGTGGAAGAGCTCCAGCACGAAATCTTCGCCTACCTTCACCAGCGGCGTCAGATCGGCGCTCTCAAACTTCCCCTCGTAGGCCCGGCGCACCAGTTCGCCCATCCGGTCAAAGCCGGGCAGCAGGTGGGAGAGTATCTTTTCTGCCATAGCCAGAGGCGTAAGCGACAGACAGCCCTGCCAGTCAAAGGGGCGGCTGCCCAATGCCGGGTCGATATACAGGCCGCCGTCGGGCGCGATGCCCTCCAGAACGGCGGCGGTGTCGCTTACGCGGCGGCTGCTGCGGGTACTCTGATAAAACATGGTCGTTCTCCTTTATTCGATAGCGATCAGACGGACGTTCTCCAGCCCCGGCACGGCGACGATCTGCTCCTGCAGGGTCTGAAAGGGAATGCGCATCTCTCCCAGCTCCAGCGCCAGCGTGACGCCGGCCTTTCCGTGGATGGGCAGGCTCTGGTCGATGGTAAGGACGCTGGCCCCCGCGGCGGAAACGCACTGCAGCAGCGCGCTCAGCACGCCCGGCTCATGGTCCAGCAGCATGGACAGCACAGCCCGGCGGCCGCCCTCCATGTCCGAGGGTTCGAAAATGAAGTCCTTGTATTTGTAATAAGTGCTGCGGGAGAGGCCCGCCTCCCGGCAGGCCTGACTCACGTCCCTGGCCTGTCCGCTCTCGATCGCGCGGCGGACAGCCAGCACGGTCTCGTAGTAATCCGGCAGGATACTTTTATGGACGATCAAATAGTTTTCCAGCATGGGTGATCTCCGCCTTGATGAAATTCACAAAAAATAGGCTTGCAATTTGTGCATCCCTATGATACACTGTCGTCGTTAAAAAAACAAGTGTTTTTCTATCACGGACACAAAGAATTTTTGGGAAAGAAAGGGAAATTATGAAGGTCGCGGTATTGGGATTCGGAACGGTGGGCTTCGGCGTCTATGAGATGCTGAAGAACGCAGCCGGGCTGGAGCAGGGGCCGGTACTGGTGCGCCCCGGCAAGAAGGATCAGCCCTATAAGGTGACGAGCATCGAGGAGATCGTGAACGATCCTTCCGTCGGTGCCGTGGCGGAGGTCATGGGCGGCGTGGAGCCCGCTTTTTCTTATGCCTCGGCTGCCCTGAAGGCGGGCAAGCATTTCGTTACCTCCAACAAGGCGCTGGTGGCGGCGAAAGGGCCCGAACTGGACGCCATCGCCAGGGAAAAGGGCGTGGCCTTCCTCTTCAGCGCGGCCTGCGGCGGGGGAGTGCCCTTCCTGCACAATCTGGCCCTCGCCCGTGAGAGCGATGCCATCCTCTCCTTCGGCGGCATCCTCAACGGCACCACAAACTACATGCTGGACGCCATGCAGCGCCTGCATCTGGACTATGCGGACGTTCTGGCGGACGCTCAGCGCCTGGGCTATGCCGAGGCCGATCCCACGGCGGACGTGTCCGGTCTGGACGCGCTGCGCAAGATCATGCTGGCCTGCGCGGTGGCCTGTGGGACGCTTCCCACAGACGGACTTCTGAACGAGGGCATCGAGTCGGTCACAGCGGCCGACGTGGCCCATTTCCAGAGCCGCGGCTATACCTGCCGTCTGATCGCCTCCGGCGGGCGGACGGAAGACGGGGCCTACGCCTATGTGGAGCCGGTGCTGCTGCGGGACGGGGCGGCCGAATGCGCCGTGCTGCAGAACTTCAACATGGCCCGTTACGAGGGCGGCTGTGCCGGTCCCATCGTGCTGATGGGCCAGGGCGCGGGCCGCTGGCCCACGGCCTCCGCCGTGCTGCGGGATCTGAGCGGGATCCTGCGCGGCGAGCGGGAGATGTTCCCCGCGAATCTCCGCCGCGGCGAGGTGGACAACAGCGCCTGCAGTCACAGCTACTACGTGCGCCTGCCTGCCGCGCTGGCAGGAGAGCTGCCGGCGGCCTCCGCCGAACTGGACGGAGAGCTCTGCCGCATGATCACGGAGCCGATCCCGGTCTCCCAGATGCACTTTACGGCGGCTCGCCTGCGCGAGAGCGGCGCGCCCGTCTTCTTCGCGGCGGTGAGAGAATAAAGGAAATCAGGACAAGAGTATGCTGAAAGTTGCAAAATTCGGCGGCTCCTCCGTGGCGGGGGCCGAACAGTTCAAAAAAGTCAAAGCCATCGTTGAGGCGGACCCGACACGGCGGGTGGTGGTGGCCTCCGCCGCCGGCAAACGCAGCGGGGACGACCATAAGCTCACGGATCTTCTGTATCTCTGTCACGCGCATCTGACCTACGGCGTATCCTGTGACGAGATCTGGCATACGATAGAAGAGCGGCTCATCGGCATCCGGGACGCGCTGGCGCTGCGTCTCCCGATCGAGGAAGAACTGGCGGCTTTTCACCGGCGGCTGAACAA
This sequence comes from Oscillospiraceae bacterium, assembly GCA_902774015.1. Lineage (GTDB taxonomy): Bacteria > Bacillota > Clostridia > Oscillospirales > Oscillospiraceae > Limivicinus. The sequence goes on from CACYHB010000010.1 coordinate 28,425, forward strand.
AGACATGTCCGTAGACGAGCTGGTGAGCCGCGGCGAGTACTTCACGTCAAAGCTCCTGGCCGAGTATCTGGGCTTCACCTTCGTGGATGCGGCCAGCTGCGTGTTCTTTGGCATGGACGGCACGGTGGACCGGGAAAAAACCGACCCGGCCATCGCCTCGGCGCTGAAGGCCAACGGCAGGATCCTGATCCCCGGCTTTTACGGGCGGCTGCCCACCGGGCGCATCAAGGTCATGAGCCGCGGCGGCAGCGACATCTCCGGCGCCCTGGCGGCGGCTGCCGTGGATGCGGACGTTTACGAGAACTGGACGGACGTTTCCGGCATTCTGATGGCCGATCCTCGCATTGTAAAGGACCCCAGCCCCATCGCAAGCATCACCTTCGGCGAGCTGCGGGAGCTGGCCTTTATGGGAGCTTCGGTCCTTCACGAGGAATCGATCCAGCCGGTCAAGGACAAGGGCATTCCTCTGAACATCCGCAACACCAACCGGCCGGAGGACCCCGGCACCTTGATCGTGGAGAGTATCGCCGAGGAGGAGCCGGATGAGCGCTTCATCACAGGCATCGCCGGCAGAAAGAATTTCAGCATCCTGACGTTGACCAAGCACAACATGAAGCTCTCCGCCACGCTGCGCAGCGCGCTGGAGATCTTTGACCGCTACAACGCCCCTGTGGAGCACATCACCCTGGGCCTGGACTCCTTTGCGCTGGTGTCCTCCACGGCGGCGCTGGGCGACGCGGTGTACGACGTGATCGCCGATCTGCGAAAGACCTGCCGTCCGGACGACGTGGAACTCAAGGAGGGCATTTCATTGGTGGCTGCGGTGGGCCGCAAGATGTCGTCCCGCCCCGGCGTGTCCGGCCGCCTTTTCGCGGCGCTGGGCGAACACGGCGTCAACATCCGGACCATTGCCCAGGGCGCAGATGAGCTGGCCATCATCGTGGGCGTGGAGAACGACCAGTTTGAAACCGCGATCCGCGTCATGTACGACGGTTTCGCAGGCTAAGGCCTCCCCCGGAACAGGGGAGCGCACAGGGAAAGGAGATTCAGAATGAAAAAGGTCAATATCGGCATTCTCGGCGCTACGGGCGCCGTCGGCTGCGAAATGCGCAAGGTGCTGGAAGAATATGAGGTCCCCGTGGGCGAGCTGCGCCTGCTGGCCAGCGCCAGAAGCGCCGGGACCGGCGTCCCCTTCCAGGGGCGCGAGGTCGTCATTCAGGAGACCACGGACGAGAGCTTTGAGGGCCTGGACTTCGTTCTCGGCGCGGTGGAGGGCGACATGTCCCGCCGCTTTGCCCCGGCCATCAAGAAGAGCGGCGCCGTGTACATCGACAACAGCTCCGCCTTCCGTCTGGAGCCCGACGTGCCGCTGGTAGTGCCCGAGATCAACGGGGCCGACGCCTTTGATAACCACGGCATCATCGCAAACCCCAACTGCTGCACCATCATCGCTCTGATGGCCGTCGCGGGCATCGCGAAAATAAGCCCCATTCAGAACATGGTGGTCTGCACCTATCAGGCCGTTTCCGGCGCGGGACAGGCGGGCATCGCGGAGCTTGAAAGCCAGATGGCCTCCATCGCGGCCGGCGAGAAACCGGTGGTCAAGACCTTTGCCACGCAGATCGCCATGAACGTGATCCCCTTCATCGACGCCCCCTACGGCAACGACTATACCAAAGAAGAGATGAAGATGCAGAACGAGGGCCGCCGCATCCTCCATTCCCCCGGGTTGAAGGTCAACTGCACCTGCGTGCGCGTGCCGGTCATGCGCTCCCACTCCATTGCCGTCACCCTGCGCACCGAGCGCAAGGTCTCCGTGGAGGAGGCCAAGGCCGCCGTGGCCGCGTTCCCCGGCGTGCGGCTCATTGAAGACTACGAGGGCCGCTGCTATCCCACGCCGCTGGACACCTCCGATCAGGATCTGGTCTGGGTCGGCCGCATCCGCGACGATCTGACCGACGACAGGGGACTGACGCTCTGGTGCTGCGGCGACCAGATCCGCAAAGGCGCCGCCAGCAACGCCGTGCAGATCCTGCTGAGCATGATCCGCTGAACAAAAAGGCAAGTGCGACTTCAATAATTCAGAAAGAGGCTGCTGCAGCCTCTTTCTTTTTTGCTCTGTATGTGTTAATATCTTTAGGATTCTTGCTTTTTGAGGACGCAAACCCATGGAAAACCAGAAGATACCAAAAGAATACAAACGGCAGCTGCTCCGGCGCTTTCTGAAGGGGAGCAAGGGCCTGTTTCTGCTGAGCATGGTCTGCTCCGCGCTCTCGGCGCTGGCGGACATGCTCTCGCCCCAGATCGTTCGTGTTGCGGTGGACAACGTCCTCGGCGGCAAGGAGGCGCAGATCCCGGCCATCGCCCTGCGGCTGGTGGAGCGGGCAGGCGGCTTCGCCTACCTCGCGGAGCATATCTGGATCATGGCGCTCGCGCTGCTGGCGGTGGCGCTGCTGAAGGCGCTGTCCGTGTTCGGCTTCAACGTTGCCAAGACCACGGCGGCCGAGACCCTGGTCAAGACCATGCGCGACAGCCTTTTCGCCCACATTGAGCGCCTGCCCTTCGCCTGGCACATGAAGCACCACACCGGCGATATCATCCAGCGCTGCACCTCGGACATCGACACGATGAAAAACTTTGTGGCCGAGCAGATGACCAACATCATCCGCATCCTGATCCTGCTGGCGCTGTCCCTGGGCTTTATGCTCTCCATGAGCTGGAAGCTGACGCTGATCGCCGTGCTGCCGGTGCCCTATATCATCCTGCGCTCCTTTCACTTCCATCGGAAGATCGGGGAGGCCTTCCTCAAGGCCGACGAGAACGAGGGCATCCTCTCCTCCATGGCCCAGGAGAACCTGACGGGTGTGCGCGTAGTGCGCGCCTTCGGCGCCGAGCGCAGCGAGAGAGACCGCTTTTTTGCTCAGAACGAATACTATACCGGACTGTGGATGAAGCTGGCCCGGCCCCTCGCCCAGTTCTGGACCGTGAGCGACATCCTCTCCGGCATCCAGATCCTGCTGATCGTGATCTTCGGCTCCGTTTTCTGCATCCGGGGCGAGATGCTCCCGGGCGCGTACATCGCCTTTCTGTCCTACGGCGCGATCATGACCTGGCCCGTGCGCATGCTGGGCCGCATGATCTCCGAGATGAGCAAGGCCGGCGTGTCCGTGGACCGCATCGCCTATATCATGCTGGCCGAAGAGGAGAAGGAGACCGGCATGGCCCTCCGCGCTCCCATGGACGGGGACATCGTCTTCGACCATGTGAGCTATGCTTACGATAACGGCCCCGAGATCCTGCACGACGTGAGCTTTACGATGAAGGCCGGCAGCACGCTGGGCATCCTGGGCGGCACCGGGAGCGGCAAGTCCACCATGATGCTGCTGCTGGACAAGCTCTACGCGCTGCCGGAAGACTGCGGGAGCATCAGCATCGGCGGAACGGACATCCGTGACATTGACACTCTCTGGCTGCGCCACAACATCGGCATGGTGCTGCAGGAGCCCTATCTCTTCTCCCGGACGCTGAAGGAGAACATTGCCATTACCAACGAGCAGATGCCCATGGAGGAGATCCGGGAGGCCGCCCGGGCCGCCTGTCTGGACGAGACCATCGAGAGCTTTTCCAAGGGCTATGATACCTTCGTGGGAGAGCGGGGCGTGACCCTCTCCGGCGGCCAGAAGCAGCGGGCGGCCATCGCCCGGATGCTGACGCAGAACACGCCTGTCATGATTTTTGACGACTCGCTCTCCGCCGTGGACACCGAGACGGACGCGAGGATCCGCGCCGCGCTGGAGCGCCGCTTCGGCTCGGCCAGCATCATCCTCATCTCCCACCGCATCACCACGCTCTCCAAGGCGGACCAGATCCTGGTGCTCGACAAGGGGCGCATCGTGGAGTGCGGCTGCCATGACGAGCTGCGCCGCGGCGGCGGGATCTATCAGCAGATCTGCGAGATCCAGTCCGCTTCCGCCGAGGAGGTAGCTGTGGGATGAAAAAAGAAAACAGTATCAAAAAGCTGCCCTTCTTCGGCATCGGCAAGGTCCTGCCCTATCTGAAAAAGTATAAAGGCCCTCTGGCCGTCATGATCGGCGGCAGCGTGATCGGGAGCGTCTACGATGTGGTGATCCCCGTTTTCCAGCGCTATGCCCTGAACCACTTCATCACCTTGGGCACGCTGGAGGGCCTGCCGCTCTACGTCGTTCTCTACCTGGGAGCGATCCTGCTCGCCGCCCTGGTCAACTACGCCGCGGCGCTGATGGGCACCAAGATCGAGGTGAGCGTGGACAAGGATCTGCGCAACGACGCCTTCGCCCATCTGCAGACGCTCAGCTTCTCTTACTTCAACCAGAACAGCGTTGGTTACATCCACTCCCGCGTCATGTCCGACACCGGACGCATCGGCCAGCTGGTGAGCTGGACCGTGCTGGACAGCATCTGGCAGTTGGGCTACGTGATCGGCGCGGTGGTTGTGATGTTTGCCATCAACGCCAGGCTTGCGCTGCTTGTGGTGGCGGTGCTTCCGCTGGCTGTGCTCTTCTACGCCATCTTCCAGGGCAAGCTCACCCGCGTCAACCGGGAGATCCGGGAGCTCAACTCCCAGATCACCGGGGACTTCAACGAGGGGATCACCGGCGCCCGTACGGTCAAGACCCTGGTCATCGAGAATACCATGGAGCGCGCCTTCGTGAGCGATACCGCGAAAATGCGCGCCAAGGCCGTCCAGGGGGCGCGGCTGCGCGGCCTGTTCGCCGTGACCATGAACTTTGCTTCCTCCCTGGCGCTGGCGGTGGTGCTGTGGAAGGGCGGCTACATCGCCAAGACCCAGATCGGCACCTTCTCCCTCTTCATGTCCTATGCGCAGGGGATGATGGAGCCGGTTCGCTGGATCGTAGACGCCATCTCGGATCTCATCACCACCCAGGTCAACATCGAGCGCCTGACCCGCCTCCTGGAGACCGAGCCGGACGTAAAGGATTCTGCGGAGGTCATCGCCCGCTACGGAGACAGCTTTGAACCCAAACGGGAGAACTGGGAAGAACTGCGGGGCGACATTGAGTTCGAGGACGTGAGCTTCCGCTACCCGGACGGGGACGAGACCATCCTTGAGCACTTCAATCTCAAGATCCCCTTTGGCACCAACGTGGCCATCGTGGGGGAGACCGGCGCGGGAAAATCCACCCTTGCCAATCTGATCTGCCGTTTCTACGAGCCGACGTCGGGCAGGCTCCTCATCGACGGACGGGACGCGCGGGAGCGCTCCCAGCTATGGCTGCACTCCGCCATCGGCTACGTGCTGCAGACGCCGCATCTGTTCTCCGGCACGGTGCGCCAAAACCTGCTCTACGGAAACCCCAACGCTACGGATGAGGATATCGCCCGGGCGCTGCGGCTTGTGAGCGCCGAGAGCGTGATCGAAAAGCTGGAAAAGGGGCTGGACACCGACGTGGGCGAGGGGGGAGACATGCTCTCCACCGGTGAAAAACAGCTTCTGAGCTTCGCCCGGGCCATTCTGGCCGAGCCGAAGATCCTGGTGCTGGATGAGGCCACCGCCTCGGTGGACACCATCACCGAGCAGAAGATCCAGTCCGCCATCGACACCATCATCCGCGGCCGAACTTCCATCGTCATCGCCCACCGGCTTTCCACCGTGAAAAACGCGGACGTGATCCTGGTGGTGCGGGACGGAAAGATCATCGAGCAGGGCCGCCACGAGGAACTCATGCAGGCCCGGGGCCACTACGCCCGGCTCTATACCCGCCAGTATGAGGACGAGGCCACCAGCGCTCTGCTGGCCTGAACCCCTGCAGACAGAAACAAACGAAACAGCCGGCCGGGATCCGAGATCCCGGCCGGCTGTCAGCAAACGGCCATATTGTCAAAGAGACGAAGCGGTACAGCGCAGACAGGGAGTTTGCTTTCCTTACGGTCGTCAGCTTCCTCTCCTGATGCGTTTGACCGCGATTTTCCCCGCACGGCGGACTCCGCCCAGAACGACTTTCTTCACCGAGTCGTCCGCGCTGCAGTAATCGACAAATTCGGGGTGGCTGCGCACCAGATGGATGGCGTCAAAGAAGCAGCGGGTCGTGCAGATCCCGCAGCCGATACAGCGATTGGGATCCACGTAGCTCACACCGCAGGAGAGGCAGTCGTGCGTTCTCATCTTTTCCGGCGGCAGCACCACGTCGTCCCGACGGAAAGCGCGGAAGCTGCGCGGGTCTCTCGCAAGCGTCTGGCTGTGTCCGGCATGCAGATATCGATGGATGCTCTTCGCCGCCTCGTGCCCTTCCTCGATTTGAGCGGCAGCATCTTTTTTCTGAATGGGAAACAGATCCGGGTAGACTGCGGCAAAAGCGCCTTTTTCGGGCGTTCCCTCCGCAAAACGCACGCCCAGCTTTTCCATGATCGCCCGCTCCGCCGTGCTGCAGTGCTCTGCTGTACCGAACACCGTTACGGGATAGCTCATCTGCGCGAGATAATAGGCGCAGCTGAGCTGGGCGTAGCCCGAGCCGACGACCGCTACAGGCAGATCGTAGTCCTTGTCCTCGCCCTTCATGCGCACCTTATGCGGAACAAGCTCTTCTGAAAGCTGCTGCTCCCTCTCTGCCAGACGCGCCATTGCCGCGCTGATCTCCATGGGCGTATCGACGCTGCCGCGCATACAGACCTTTTCGCAGCGGTGGTCACAGGCCGTCTCGCAGACGGAGGGGAAGGGATTATCCTGCCGCAGCAGCTTCAGAGCATCCAGGAAGCGCTCTTCTTTGATGAGCTGCAGTACGCCCTGAATGGAGACGTGGGCCGGGCAGGCGCATTTGCACGGCGCGGTGCCGCCGGGATAACAATTGAGCTGGTTGCGGTCTCTGTAATCCGGGTGCCAGTTCTTCCTGCTCCATCCGGGCGTCTCGCCTGCAAGCGGCTCGTTTTCATACGTGACCGGGCCTTCCCTGGTGCAGAGCTTCCGGCCCAATCTCACCGCGCCTGCGGGACAGACCTCGGCACATTTGCCGCAGGCGGCGCAGCGGTCTCTCTCCACCACGGCCCGGTAGGCGGAGGCGGAGCCGTTCTGATTGTTAAACAGCTGCGAGCAGCGCAGGGCGAAGCAGTTCCCCACTGAGCAGTTGCAGATGGCGAAAACTTCCTCGCCGCCGTCTCCGTTCGTAACCTGGTGCATAAAGCCGTTTTCCTCGGAGCGCTTGAGCAGGGCGAGCACCTCGTCATACGTTGCCCGCTCGGCCTTCCCGGTTTCGACCAGATAGTCGGCGTAATCGCCCACCTGAATACAGCCCTTGTCAGGCAGCTCCCCACAGCCCTCGCCGCGCAGGATCATGCTTGTGCGGCAGACGCAGTCGCTGATGGACAACTGATCCCGGTATTTCTCCAGCCAATGGGAAAGCTGTTCGATTGAAAGCGACCGACTGTCCTTCGGGATCGCCCGCTCGACAGGAATCGCGTGGAAGCCGAGGCCAGCGCCGCCGGGCGGCACCATATGGGAGATCAGCTTCAGCGGTTCCTCAGCCATCTGATAGAAAAACTCCGCAATCTCCGGGTGCTTCTCCAGAAGGCGCTTGTTCAGGACCAGATTCTCCGCGCTGCCCACGACAAAGATCGGCACAACGTACTGCTTGTGCCGGTCGCGGTTGTGCCGGTTATACTCCACAAGACCGATTTCCGCCAGCTCGTCCAGAAGCTGTTGGATCCGCGCCTCGTCCCACCCGGTTTTTTTCGAGAGCTCCCCGGCTGTGGCCGGCTTGCGCCGGCCCATTTTGAGCATCAGCTCGGCCATTTCGTCGGTCAGCAGCGTGTCCAGCATTTTGTACTCCCAGCGTGTCTCGTCCATACGGACGAGCCCAAGCCGGGCATCCATGCAGTCTGTCAGCATTTTTGCAAGCTTAACGATCAGCGGCCGCACTTTCATCACCTCAGTCTGCGATCATTTTCGTCTATATCAGGGTTCACCGTGCCATTTATATGATTATACGATGGAAGGCCAGCTTCGTCAAAGCCTATTCTTTCTGAAACCGAAGGAAACAACAAAACCGACGTGTCGAAACACGTCGGTTTTTGTTGTCTAATCCGCACACTAAAGATGCCACAATCTTAAAGTTTCGGGAAGGAAGATATTGTGAAAGAAACCCAGGAGGGGTGTCTTTCACGTACAATAACCCCGCAGCGCGGATCAGTTTGCAGCGCAAACTGCCACCATGACGAAAACCGACGTGTCGAAACACGTCGGTTTTCGTCATGGTGGACGATACAAGACTCGAACTTGTGAATGCAGGCCGCGGGCGGCCTGTATTCACGCTTATCCGCTCGCTGCGCTCGCTCAATTGGAGGTCACAAGTTCGAGTACAGACCTTTCATGCAAAAAGAAACAGCCACCCTTTCGGGTGACTGTTCTTTTTGGTGGACGATACAAGACTCGAATTCGGAGGTTCATCTATTAATCCGTATAAAAGTGCCTCGATTTGTACCGTTTTATACGTTTTCGAGAACTTTTAAGTACCACTTAATACCGCCCTTTACCTGTATGTACCAATCTCTAAAGGCTAAAAATAAGTAAAAAAAATATGCCCGTTCAACTCTGCCTTTACTGTCATACAGGCGAACCAAAACCTCAACGCTTAATTAGCTGTTCTGTATGTAGTATAGCAGGTCCGAATCGGACTTTCAATAGTCATTATCTAACCTCAATCCGCTTTATTCGTAAAGGATAAGGCGGATGTTTTTTTATTTGGAGGTGTACGCCCATATAAGCGAAAAATGTAAAGTCATTGCTATTGCCAACCAAAAGGGCGGCGTAGGAAAGACGACTACCTGTGCCAACCTCGGCATTGGACTTGCCCAGGAGGACAAGCGGGTCTTGCTCATAGATTCAGACCCGCAGGGATCGTTGTCCATTTCTCTCGGCTTTACCGAGCCGGACAAGTTGCCCTACACGTTATCCACGGCGATGACACAGGCCATCGAAGATCAGCCGATTACCGTGGCAGAAGGAATCCTTCATCACGAAGAAAAGGTTGATCTGCTCCCGGCCAACATCGAGCTGGCCGGATTGGAGGTATCCCTCATCAACGCCATGTCCCGCGAGAAGATCCTCAAGCAGTGTCTTGATCCTCTGAAACGGGACTACGATTACATCCTGATCGACTGCATGCCCTCGCTGGGGATGCTCACAATCAATGCGCTGGCCGCTGCTGACAGCGTGCTTGTTCCCGCGCAGCCGCAGTTCCTCTCCGCAAAGGGGTTGGAACAGCTTCTGCAAACGGTGAACAAGGTGCGCCGCCAGATCAACCGGAATCTCCGCATTGACGGTATCCTGCTGACGATGGCTGACAGCCGCACCAACTACTCCAAAGAAATCGGCTCCCTGCTTCGATCCACTTATGGCAGCAAAATCAAGATCTTCGATACCGAAATCCCGCGTTCTGTCCGGGCAGCGGAGATCAGCGCCGAAGGCAAGAGCATCTATGCGCACGATCCAAACGGCAAGGTGGCAGAGGCATACCGCTCTCTTACGGAGGAGGTGTTGAAGATTGAAAAGCAGCGCGAAAAACATAAGTCTGACCTCTCTCGATGATCTGTTCTCCACAGAGGAAGAACGATCAAGAGATGTGGTCGGCACAATCGTCAACATCCCCCTCTCCCAGCTTCACGACTTTCCCAACCATCCTTTCAAGGTGCGGGATGATGAGAAGATGGAGGAAACCGTTGAGAGCGTCAAGGCTTACGGTGTGCTTGTCCCCGCCATCGTCCGGCAGAGACCGGATGGAGAGTACGAAATCGTCTCCGGCCACCGGCGCAAGCGCGCATCCGAGCTTGCGGGGCTGAGTGAACTCCCTGCCATCGTCCGAGATCTGGACGATGATGCTGCCACGATTATCATGGTGGACAGCAATTTGCAGCGCGAGAACATCCTGCCCTCCGAGCGCGCGGCGGCTTACAAGATGAAGCTGGAGGCGATCAAACGCAGAGCCGGACGCCCTGCAAAAGATAATTCTGTCCAAGTTGGACAGAATTTCGGTGGAAAAACCTCTCGAGAACTCGTAGCGGAAAAATCGCCAGACAGTCCTACTCAAATCCAGCGGTATATCCGCCTTACGGAACTCCAGCCGGAGCTGCAAGACATGGTGGACACCGGCAAGATTGCCATGACGCCCGCCGTAGAGATCTCGTACCTCAAGCCCAAAGAGCAGGAGCTTCTTTTGGAAACCATCGACAGCGAACAGGCCACGCCCTCGCTGTCACAGGCGCAGCGTATGAAAAAGCTCAGCCAGCTCGGCGGACTGAACGAAGACACGATGCTCTCCATCATGTCCGAGCAAAAAAAGCCGGAGCTGAGCAGCAGCATCACGCTGTCCGGGGAAAAGCTAAAAAAGTATTTCCCCAAATCCTATACTCCCGCGCAAATCGAAAACACCATATTCAAACTGCTGGATTCCTGGCTGCTTAAACGGCAGCGGGATCAAAGCAGATAATCATCAAGCCAGGCTGTAACAGGTCTGGCTTTCGTCATTTATGGAGGTATTTATGAACAAGAAAACCGAACTCGTATACGCCATCAACGCTCTCTTTGCTGCTACTGACAGTCATGATGTGCCCGTTGAGGACATTCCCAAGAGGATCGGCACAATGGAGGCAATGCAGCAGCTTGACTACGAGGCTCTTCTTCAGACTCTGCGTTTCCACGCAGAGACCGTGTATGTCTACACAGCGGAAGGCGATTTCGACAACGGATGCAACTACTGTGGGCTGGAGCTTTTCCCGTGCAGGGCCACAATGATCTATTCTCATTGCGCTCTTGAGGAGATCGGTGTCGTTCAGTTGGATCGCTTTTTGGAGCTGTGGCTTCTGGACGATTTCAGCTTTGCGCTGGTTGCGAGTACGGAAACCGAATATGAAGGCGGTGAGTATCGTACCGCCTACCGTGTCATACGCTCCACCGATCTGGACGAAATTGCCCAGGAGCTGGAGCTTGACCTGGACCGCATTGCAGCCAAGCTCATCGAATTTGCAGAATCATATGGTGAGGCCGGCATGCCCACCTATGAGCTGTAAGCTATAGCAGCCCTGCGGGGCTGCCTCATAACACTTCTTGGAGGATGACTGAGATGCCAGTATTTCGTATAGAACGCACCAGAGACTACACCGTGATGAGCAATCATCACCTGAAAAACCCGCAGCTATCGCTTAAGGCCAAAGGGCTGCTGTCCATGATGCTCTCCTTCCCGGAGGAATGGAACTACTCTGAACGCGGCCTCGCCGCTATCTGCAAAGAGGGCGTAGATGCCATTCACTCCGCAATCAAAGAGCTGGAGAAAGCCGGTTACATGAAGCGAAACCAGCTTCGCGGCAAAGGGGGGCGGATCATAGATACTGAGTATGTGATCTATGAGACGCCGCACAAGCCGGATGTGGCCCCGCCAGATACGGGAAACCCGGATATGGGTTCACCGGATGCGGCCTCGCCGTCTCCGGATAATCCCGGAGAATTAAATACTCAAAAACAAAAAACTCAAATATCAAATACTCAGGTATCAAGGACTCAGTCATTCCCTCCCCCTACCCCCTCACAGGGGGATGACGGACTGACAGACGGATACACACAACTGTGTGAGATTCGAGATCGGATCGAGTACGACTATCTCTGCAGCCAGTACCGCAAAGAACAGGTTGATGAGTTAGTTGAGCTGATGTTGGAGGTTCAGATGAACCGAGGTAAAACCATTCGGCTCGGACAAAACGCTGAATTCCCAACCCCTTATGTGCAAGGCAGATTTGCCAAAATCGAGCGTGACCATATGGAAAAAGTTCTCGACGGCATCAATGAAAACACCACTGCTGTAAAGAACACCCGATCCTATCTGCTTGCCTCGCTGTTCAACTCCGTCTCCACCCTCGACAATCACTACACTATGCTGGTCAATCACGACTTTTACGGCGGCTGATCCCCGCCAATCCAAATCAAAGGAGGTATGATTTGACTACGACTAAGATCCCCTGGCGCAGACATCTGATCACATTGTTCTGCGTCATACTCATTTTCAGCACGCTCATGGTTCCCGTCGCCTACGCGGATGACGCAACTGTGAGCACCGAGTACCTGTACTCATATTTTCAGACCTACTCCAGCTCCGGGAGCTGGGTCGATGTCGGTACTCCCGGTCATACCGTAACGACTACCGGCCAGGTGGCGTACTGCCTGCAAACGCTGAAAGACAGCCCTAACAATTCCAGCTATCATACAGTGGACGGCTCGGACTACTACAGCGATGAAGTCCTGCGCGGCTTGCAGGCCATCCTCGAAAACGGCTATCCCGTTACGAACGGAGGCTTTGCTGATGATCAGGCTCGTTATGCTACGGCAAACGCCATCCGTTTTTGGTTGGCAGAAAACCACTGCGACGGCGTGCCGCAGTATCTCAACCTCTATGTTAACGGCAACTGGATCAGAGGCAAATACGGCTATGAGGATCTGTATGACTGGTGCCTGGGCCTCGTTCAGAAAGCTCGCGATCAGACAGTCACGAGCCATAGCCTGTCTTTCTCCCCTGCATCCCTTACGCTGGAGCAGGATGGAGATTACTTTGTTGGCAGTACCACCGTTTCTCTTGTGAACCTGAACGGCGGGTATACGCTGGATTCCTCGGCTCTCCCGACCGGTTCTACCGTTTCGGGAGCTAACGGTTCCAATGGAGACCGTATCACCGTTTCCATCCCTTCGGATTATGAGGAACAGACCTACACGCTGACTGCTTCCGGATCGGATAACCGCAGCGTGGCAAATCTGTTTTTCTATGCTCCGGACCGGGCCAATCAGCAGCGCGTTGTCAGCTACATCGTTGATACCTACAGCACCGCAGCCAGCGGAAGCTTCAGTGTAACGACACCGAAGTCCATCCCCAAGAACGGCAATATTGAGCTGAGCAAGGTCGATGAAAATGGGAATCCAGTTCAGGGCATCTCTTTTGCCCTTTACGACAGCGCAAAGCAGGAAATCCGAAACGGCGTGACCGATGCCAATGGCAAGATCTTTTTTGCGGATCTTCCGCTGGGTGACTATTACTATGCAGAAACCGCCACTTTGCCCCACTTGGTGCTTGACCCAACGATGGTTCCGGTCTCTATTACGGTCGGAGGAGAAACCGTGTCAAAATCTGCTGTCAACCTGTTTGCCCGCGGGAATGTATCTGTCCTCAAGATTGATGAAGAGACCGGCGACCCGATTGCTGGCGTACACTTCCAGCTCAAAGATTCCGGTGGAAACCTGGTAGCCGAAGGAGACACCCAGGGAGATGGCAAGCTGCTCTTTACGGGATTGCTCCTGGGCAGCTATACCGTGCAGGAAACAGCGACCACCGAAAACCGTGTGCTGGATTCCACTCCGATTCCCGTGGAAGTCACCGAGAATGGTGTGACCTATGAAATAACTCACACGAACCGGTTGATCCGTGGCGATCTGGAGGTCATCAAGAAAGACAAATATGAGGAAATCTATCTGTCCGGAGCTGGTTTCCGCCTCTATGACAGCAATGGCGACCTGGTAGCCGAAGGTTACACGGACACCTTTGGAAAGCTGAGCTTCCATGATCTTGTCTACGGCGACTACACATACCAAGAGTTCAAAGCGCCTATGGGCTTCAAGCTGGACGAGACCGTATATCCGCTTGAGATCCGGGAGGACGGTGTAACTGTGACGCACACGCGCGTCAATGAGCGTCGCCCCGGAACCATCGAAGTAAAGAAACAGGACGCCAACGGCAATCCCTTTGCGGGGGTTGCTTTTTTGTTGGAATACTCCACCGACAAGGGCAGCACCTGGCAACCTGTTTTCTCCCGAGATCCCGATGAAGCAGATATTACTCGCGGCGGCTGCACCAGCCCCGGCCTTGTGGACGGTCAGCTTGTGACCGATGAAACCGGCAAGGTGCGCTTTACCGGTCTGCGCGCTGACACAAAAATCCTCTACCGCCTGACAGAGACTGCAGCTCCGGAGGGTTACGCGCTGATGGCCGGTTCCCTCTATGTCGGTACACTCCCCATCGAGACCGACAACATTTACGCCTCAGACGCTGAAGTGTTCGGCACCAAAGCCTTTGTGTACACGCTGCTCATCACAGCAACCAATGATCCCGTGTTCCGTATGCCCGAAACCGGAGGCTCCGGCTTCGGCTATCTTCCCTTTGCGATGCTGCTGTGCGCAGCACCTATCCCTATCATCACCAAAAAATCAAAACGAAAAGGAGAAATTGCATGAAGAAAATTCTTTCCCTGCTGCTGGCCCTCGTAATGGTCTGCAGCCTTTCTATTCCCGCTTTTGCCGCCCCTGTGGATGAGGCGACGATTGACATGACCCGCACCGGCAACATCGACCTGTGGAAGTATGATCTGACCAATGCCGAAAAAGACGGTCTATGGGACAGTTCCTATGTCTCCACCGGCGTCCGCGATGTGAACGGCGTGGAAAATGTTCTGGGAGATGCCGAGCGGCTGTCCCCTTTGAACGAGAACGGCACCGCCTATGGCTACGCGCTGAAGGGCGTTGAGTTTACTTACCTTCGCGTTGCCGATATCCGCACCTATACCGAATCTGAGGATGGTGTGGAGCATATCGAAGTCCTATACGGTTTTGCCAAGGGTAATACCCTTCTCTCTGCCATTGGCGTGACCGTAGATGACCGCTATTCCAAGGCCGATCAGACGGTTGACGGAGTTCAGTATTACTACTACCAGTCCGATGTGCTGATCGACGCGCTCAAGGCTTCCCTGGAGAATAATGCAACCGTCGTAAAGAACGCGCTGGAGAATTATGCCGTTACCGGTGGCGGCACCAAGATGCCGGAAACCGACGCCTACGGTCATACCGAAGCGAAAGATCTGCCCCTCGGTCTGTACCTCTTTGTGGAGACGAAGGTCCCCGAAATGGTCACGGAAACCAGCGCTCCCTTCCTTGTTTCTGTACCTATTACTTCGGTCAACGGCACGAATGCGCGCGACGGCGGCACCCGTTGGATCTATGACATTGCTCTGTATCCCAAGAACCTCACCGGTATCCCCACGCTGGAAAAGACCCTGCGCGAGACCAAGGCCGACACCGGCAAAAACAGCGGCAGCACCTCTGACATCAACGACGGCTTTGCTCATACCGGCACCGCCTCTGACGGCGATGTGATCGACTATCAGATCATCAGTACTCTGCCCAGCATCACCTCTGCGGCTTCCTATCTGACCACCTACTCCTTCGTGGATACGCTTTCTGCCGGTCTGAGCTACAACAAGAACGATGTGATCCTAGAGTTCTTCCGCGACGCAGATTGCACCAACAAGGTCGCCACCTGGAAGGAAGAAGACGGCAAATTCCGTGTGACCTATAATCCCGCCGCCAACGGTGACAATGTGATGAGCATTGAGATGACCGATTCCGGTCTGCGGGAAATCAACACCAGCCGCAGCGTCTATACCGGCAGCCAGATGGTTAATTCCGGCTATTCCGACTGCACCCTCCGCATCACCTACACGGCAACTATGAATGCGGATGATAATGTGATTTACGGCGATGACGGCAACGACAACGCTGTGGTTCTGACTTGGAAGCGCAGCAACACCAGCTACTACGACACTCTCGTGGACGATTGCCATGTGTACTCATACGGCATTGACCTGACCAAGCGTTTCAGCGATGGCAAAGGTGACTTCACCAAGGTCGAGTTCATTCTCCACAACGATACGGATAACTACTTTGTGCAGGCGCGGATGGAAAGTGCCGGTCTCTACTATGTGACCGGGCATACGGATAAAGAAGCCGATGCTGCTCACTTTATCCCCGACACCAACGGCAAGCTCCAGATCAAGGGTCTGGAGGATGACGACTACACCATGACCGAAGTGCGCACGGACAACGCCTACACGCTGCTGAAGAACAGCATTAAGATCGTGATCTCCCAGGAAGAGAGCGATACCCTGTGCGGCATCTATGGTACAGATGTTCTCGGCCTGCTGCAGAACGATCCCCGTTATGCCAATGTGGAGCCCGGACAGTATCACAATATGCCGCAGAAGCATCTGCAGCACAAGCTGCTGACTGCCAGCTCGACTGTAGACAAGAACGATGTAAACATGAAGCCGGACGAGAGCTCTGTCAACGCCTTCGTTCCCTTTACGGTCATCAACACCCGTGGCTTCGATTTGCCTCAGACCGGTGGCATGGGCAACTGGATGTTCCCGGTGATCGGCATGTCTGCTTTCGCTCTGTGCATGTTTGCCATTTTTGCGCTCTGCCGCAAAAAGAAAGTTCCTGCCAACAAATAAGTATACAAGCCCCAAACAGGGAGGCACCGCAAGATGCCTCCCTGTTGCCATGATGGAGAACAAATGAGAAAAGGAACAAAAATCATGATCTGTCTTTCTCTCGCACTTCTCGCCTTGGTCATCACGCTCTACCCGCTGATCAGCAATTATTTTGCAGAGGTAAACAGAAGTCTGATCGAGACCAAATACACGAAGGCGGTAGAGCGGATGGACGATTCCGAAATCATTGGTGCAAGGATGGACGCGCAGCGATACAATGCCACGTTACTATCTGTAACAGCAAAGCCCTACACGAAGGAAGCACTCCAGCAAGCAGCGGAAAGCTATGAGGATCTGTTGAACGTACGGGGCGACGGAATCATGGGCTACCTTGAAATTCCAAAGCTCGGCGTAGAATTGCCGATCTTCCATGGGACGGAGGAGGAAACATTGGATCGCGGGCTCGGCCATCTCCTCGGTTCCTCGCTCCCTGTAGGTGGGACAGGAACGCACTGTGTCATCACTGGGCACTCTGGACTGGCGGGACAGCGAATGTTCTCCGACCTGGATAAGCTGGAGCTCTTGGATGTGTTCTACATCAAAGTGCTGGATGAGACACTAGCCTACACGGTCATTGAGATCAACACCGTGCTTCCGGAGGATACCTCAGAGCTGACAATCAACCCGCAAGGTGACGATGTGACACTTGTGACCTGCACGCCTTATGGGGTCAACACTCACCGACTGCTGGTCCGCGGGGCTCGTATCAGCTATGAAATGGCTTCTGAAATGGCGGAAGAGCAAATCGCGGAGGAAGTAACGCCCACTTCCACTTGGGAGGAAGAATACCGCCGCGGCGTCCTGATTGGGATGCTCGGAATCGCATTCATTGTAACGCTTGTCGCAGCAGCAAAGAGTGTGGCACAACAGCGTCGCATAAAAACTGCATCAAGGCCGATACCGAAACACATGAGTCAAAACGCGCCCCTGCGCCATAGCAACGGAAAGAGAGGCAGGCATGAGGCACATTAAACTCAAACTATTTCTTCTGGTAGTGCTGATGTGCCTCGCCTTCGCTTCCGCTGCGTATGCGTTAAAGCCTCTCATATATGGCGTTGAAAAGGCAGTAGAGATCGAAAACACAGTAGAAGAGTTTCTGGAAACTGCAGAAAATGCGCAGCAAGAAGCAGAAACAACAACTCCACCGCGGGTGGAAACTACGGAGCCGTGGGCCATTCCCTATGCAGATCTGTGGCGAGACATGCTTCACTACAACAATTCACTGTTTACCTACCGCCAGCGTGATTTGAACAGCAAGAGTGCCTATGAGGTTTCTCAATTTAAGCTTACCGACTACGGGCTGCCATCCGAGACCTTCGGCGTCATCACGATCCCGAAGATGGAGCTGGAAATGCCCCTTTATCTCGGCGCGAGCGAAGCGAATATGGCTAACGGCGCGGCAGTCCTCTCTCAAACCAGCATCCCTATCGGCGGAATCGGCACAAACGCCGTGATCGCCGGTCACCGTGGCTACGGTGGCTACAAGTATTTTAAGGACATTGAACTGCTGGAGGTTGGTGACGAAGTAACCATCACAAACCTCTGGGAGACGCTGACCTACAAGGTCGTTGAGATCAAGATCGTCTCACCGGATGATGTGGAGTCCATCTTGATCCAGCGCCAGCGAGACCTCATCACGCTGCTGACCTGCCATCCTTATGCAAGCGGCGGCAAATACCGATACCTCGTTTTCTGTGAGCGAGTACAAAACTAAAAACATGGAGGAATGTATCTATGACCAGACCTTTGGCTTACATCACTGCCCCCTGGGGCGAGGACAATCTTGAAAATGCTACTCTTGCGGCCAGCTACTGCCGTCAGGCTTATGAGGCTGGCTATTCGCCCATATGCCCCGCGCTGTTCATGCCGACCTTTCTGAAAGGCGATGCCCCCGCGGAGGTCAAGGACCGCGAGGAGATGTCTGACGAGCTGCTGAAGCGCAGTCGCATCCTCGTTGTCTGCGGCGACAAGGTGAACGATGAGGTCAAGAGCGACATCGCTCTGGCCAAGCATTGCCGGATCTCCTATACCACGCTCGGCGGCATCCTGGCCGTGAGCAAGCTCGACTGAAAGGAGGGCTGCTGAATGAAGAAGATCTTTTGCATTGTTCTTTCGGCTGCGCTGATCGCGCTGCCGACGATTATGCTGATCAGCAAGCACCGTATGGCATAAGCAGGCTGCAGGACCAAAGGGGTGACTGATCAAGGTTGCCCCTTTGCTGCATATAAGAATACTCAGGAGGTAATACATGAACTGCTATCCCGTGGTAAATTACGCGGGGTCATTCAATGGGCGAATTCTTGAAGAACTTGGTTATCGAACAAAGGAGGATCTCTTAAATGCAAAGGTATATGATTTGCTTTTGATAGGGAGCTTCAGCAGGTACGATGTTGTAAAAATCATTTGCGCGCTTGCCAAGGAAGAACGCCCGTCGAGTTATGAACGTCTGGATAAAGACACTCTTGGAAGCCTGACGGGCGTTACGGTATATGGGCAGACGAAAAAAGATTATCCAAGCAGCAAAGTAAAATCCATTACGATGCGCGAGGTGCTTCACTTTCCGTCTTTGTCTCTTGAGAAGGTAACCGTCCTGCTTCTTATCCTTGAAAACGCGATCTGGACTCGCAAACCTATTCCATCACAAGGAGGTGGTGCGATTGCAGGAAGAAGTTGAGCAGCGCACAGTCACGCTTGTCGTGAATACAGCAAAGCTCACGGAGCAGGAGCTTGAAAAAGCCCTGTCCAAGCTGCTGGCCCATATGCGAGCTGAACGGCAGCGCAAGCCCGTGAAGGAAAAGCACGGGCGCATGACGGTCAAGCAACTGGCCACGCAAAACCGGGGCATGAAAAGTATTGAGGTGTCTGATGAAAACATCGGCTCTTTCAACCGCGTCGCCCGGAAATACGGGGTGGACTTTGCCCCGTACAAGGTCAAAGGCAAAGACCGGTATCTGATCTTTTTCAAGGCCGCCGATGAGGATGCTATGACAGCGGCCTTTACCGAATACACGGACAAGGTGGTAAAGCGGGAGAAAAAGCCATCTGTGCTTGCAGCGCTCCATAAGTTCAAGGAGCTTGTGGCGTCTCTCTCCCCTGCAAAGGAGAAACGGAGGGAGCGCGAGCGTTGAGCAAGAAAACGAAGCGTCTCCTTCTGCGCTATCTGCCCTATGTTCTTTTTGCGCTTCTCGGCACCAAGCTAGGGCAGTCGTGGCGGCTTGCTCCCGGCTTCGGCGTCTCTGAGAAGTTTTTGCATCTTATGGAGGGCATGGCCGCCGCCTTTCAATCGGCCATGCCCAGCTTCCATCCCTTTGATCTTCTGATCGGCGTGATCTTCGCAGCAATCATCTGGCTGGCCGTCTACATCAAAGGGAAAAACGCCAAGAAGTTTCGTAAGAACCAGGAATACGGTTCCGCCCGCTGGGGCAATGCGGAGGATATCGCCCCCTACATGGACCCGGAGTTCAGGAATAACATTATTCTAACCAAGACGGAAATGCTCACCATGAACAACCGCCCGCCCGATCCGAAGACTGCCCGGAACAAGAATGTGCTGATCATCGGCGGCTCCGGCAGCGGCAAGACGCGGTTTTGGCTTAAACCAAATCTCATGCAGTGCAATTCCGAGAAATACCCGGTCAGTTTCGTTGTGACCGATCCGAAGGGCAGCATCGTAACCGAGTGCGGAAAGATGCTGCAGCACTATGGGTATCAGATCAAGATTCTGAATACCATCAACTTTACAAAGTCCATGCACTATAACCCCTTCACCTACATCAACAGCGAGAAGGATATCTTGAAGCTCGTCACGGCACTGATTGCCAATACCAAAGGCGAGGGCAAAGCCGGGGACGATTTCTGGGTCAAAGCGGAGACGCTGCTCTACACAGCGCTGATCGGCTATATCCACTATGAAGCCCCGGTCGAGGAGCAGAATTTCTCCACACTGATCGAATTCATCAACGCGATGGAAGTCCGCGAGGATGATGAGGAATTTCAGAATCCGGTTGACATCATATTTGAGGAGCTGGCAAAGAACAAGCCAGGCCATTTTGCCGTGCGGCAATATGCCAAGTACAAGCTCGCCGCAGGCAAGACCGCCAAAAGCATCCTGATCTCCTGCGGCGCGCGCCTTGCCCCTTTCGATATCCAGGAACTGCGCGAGCTGACGGCCTACGACGAGCTGCAGCTCGACACGCTGGGCGATAAGGAAACCGCGCTGTTTATCATCATGTCCGACACAGACGATACCTTCAACTTCCTCATATCCCTTTGCTACACGCAGCTTTTCAATCTGCTGTGCGAGAAAGCGGATGATGTTTACGGCGGGCGGCTGCCGGTCCATGTGCGCTGCCTCATTGACGAGGCTGCCAACATCGGCCAGATCCCGCGTCTGGAAAAGCTGGTCGCCACGATCCGCAGCCGCGAGATTTCCTGCTGCCTGGTTCTGCAGGCTCAGAGCCAGCTCAAGGCGCTGTATAAGGACAATGCCGACACGATCATCGGCAACATGGACTGCTCGATCTTTCTCGGCGGCAAGGAGCCTACTACACTCAAGGAGCTGGCGACTTCTCTGGGCAAAGAGACCATCGACACCTACAACACCGGCGAGAGCCGTGGCCGCGAGGTCTCGCACAGCCTGAACTACCAGAAGCTCGGCAAGGAGCTGATGAGCATTGACGAGTTGGCCGTGCTGGACGGAGGCAAGTGCATCCTCCAGCTCCGCGGCGTCCGGCCTTTCCTCTCTGACAAATACGATATCACCAAGCATCCCAACTACCGCTTTACCTCGGACTATGATGA
>CACYHB010000011.1:0-14904 GCA_902774015.1 Oscillospiraceae bacterium
TTCTTTGGCATCAAAAACCGTTTCTTTCCCCAACGGGAAAGAAATGGGTTTTGCTATGCGCAGCTTACCGCCTCTGAGCGGTCGAGAACAAAAGTATACAAAACTCCCCGGCGGAACCGTTTTTTGAACGGCTTCGCCGGGGATCGTTTTATGCTCTTATACTCCTGCCCCTGCGGGGTCACGACTGGCGGCAGGTGAAGAACAGGATCTGCCGGTCCCGGGCAATATTCTTCAACAACTCCATAGCCTGCTGGAAGCGCTTCTCGTCCAGATTCACCAGCGCGTCGTCAATGATCAGCGGACAGGGTTCCCCTTCGGGCAGGGCCAGCTCGCAGACCGCGAGCCGCACCGCCAGATACATCAGATCCAAAGTCCCGGCACTCAGGTACTCGCTCTCCCGCGCCACAGCGTCGTCCTTGGTACGGGTCCGGGCCGAGAAGTCCCGGTTGATGAGCACGTCTTCATAGCGCCCGCCGGTGACCTCGGACATGTATTGGGCGGCCAGACGGCCCAGCTCCGGCGAAAAACGGCTCTGCAGCTCGGCGTCCGCCTCCCTCAGCGCCTCTTCGGCCATGGTGATGGCGTCGTATTCGTCCTGGATCATGTCATACTCGTCCCGCAGGCAGCTGAGCGAGCTGGCGAGCACCAGCGGGTCTCCCATGGCGGAGAGGCGCCCGTTGCGCTCGGCGATCTCCGCAGAGAGGCGCTCGGCCTCCGCCCGGGCGGCGGTCAGGGCGCGGCTCAGCCGGGCAGCCTCGCTGCTGCCGCCGGTGAAGTCCAGCTCGGTGATCGCGCTCTCCTCCATCTGTGAGACGCGAACGCGGGTCTCTTCGTACTGCCGGCGGCTTGCCTGCTCGCGCTCCTCCGCCTCCGCCACCGCGTCCTCCAGCGCCAAACGCTGCCGGAGCACGGCGTCCAGATCTGCCGGAGAGGAAACCCGATAGCGCCGCAGGAGCTGGCGTCTTCGGTTCTGCGCCTCCGCTGCGGCCTGTCTGGCCCGGGAAAAGCGCAGCATCAAAACCACAGCCGCCACGCACAGGACGCCTGCCGCGATCATCAGCGGGATCCACTGCTTGTAGGTATAGACCGCCGCGGCGACCACGGCCAGCAGGAAGCACAGGATCGCGGGCCAGAGGGCCCTGCCGGTGTGCTTCTGCCGGTTCAGCTCCTCCAGCTCCGCCCGGTCCGTCTGCAGCTGGTCCTCCAGCTGCTCCAGAGACAGCTCGCCGAACTCGCTCCGGCGCAGCTCTTCCCGCCGCCTGGCCAGGGCGTCCACCGTCTCGTCGTGCCGGTCGCTGGCGCTCTGCAGCTCGCTGCGGCCGCTGTTGAGCCGGTCCAGCGCCTCCCGTCGCTGCCGCTTGCGGCTCTCGGTGACGGCCTGCTCCAGCCTGCCGCAGTCCGCCCGGGTCTTTTCCAGCTGCTTTTCCAGCTTCTGTACGTCCTCCACAGACGTGCCCATATCATCCAGCCTGCGCTGGATGTCGTCCATCTGCCCCTCCAGCTCCGGCAGGAAGCCCCGCCGGTTATAGCGGCGCTTGCGCTGCCAGTTGCGCAGCCGCTCGTCCGCTTCCGAAAAGGAGCTCTGCTCCTCACCGGTGGAGACGATGGCGCTGATGCGTTTTTCCAGATCCGGGCTGCCCGTGACTGCCACGGCGCCCTGGCCCACAAAGGCCGTGCGGCGGAACACGTCCCGCGTCACGCCGGTGAGCAGCTTTCCCGCGTTCTGGCCGGTCATCCCGTCCACCGGGGTATTGGTGCCGGTATAGGTGGCGGTGAATTCTTTCATCGGCGCGCCCTTGGCATGCGTCGTACGGGTGATGGTGATGTCGCAGCGGTCGGCCGTAAGTTCCATGCTGCCCTCCATGGGCGCGCCGGACCAGGGCGCGTAGCGCAGCTTGTCCGGCAGATAGCCGCTGCGCGCCCGCTCGGACGAGTCCACGCCGTAGAGCATGGCCTGGATAAAAGCGCACCAGGTGCTCTTGCCGCTCTCGTTGGGGGCATAGATCACGTTCAGCCCGTCGTGAAAGCTCAGGCTCTCGTTCTCCAGCTTGCCGAAAGATGCGGTCAGCTTATTGATCTTCATGCCGCACCACCTCCTCGGCGTTGTTCAGGGCCGCAAGGCCCCAGCGGGCCGCCTGCTCGATACGCTTGCGCTCCTCATCGTCTCCCGCGGCGTCATATTTGCGGCGCAGGCGCTGCAGAAACAGGCCGCGCAGCGTGTCCTCCCCGGCGCTGTCCCAGACGCCGCGCCGCAGCTTCGTCTCGTCCCGCAGCTGGAGTTCAAAGAACATGTCGGACAGGTTTTCGTATAGTTTTTTCAGATCCGGCGGCGAATCGGTCTCGCCGGTGAGGGTGATGCGGTACACGTCGCTCACGGTATCGTCCGCAAGCTGGGTCGAGATGAGCAGCAGCGGGTCCGCGCCGGTCACGTCCATCTTCACCGTCTCGTAGCGCCGTTTGGCGATGGACACCGGGCGCAGCTCACAGTCATCCCCTGTCAGCGTCACGAGGCTGACGGTTTTTTCGCCCGTCTCGTCGAAACCGCGGCCCTCCGGACAGCCCGGCCAGGAGTACCAGGTGTTCCCCGTGCGCCGCAGACCGCCGGCCTTGTGGATGTGGCCCAGGGCCGCGTAATCCACGCCGCTTCTGCTGAGCTGCTCCTCGGTGATGGGGTCGTATCGTGCGTCCCGGCCGCCCACCTCCCCGTGCAGCACCAGGAGATCGGTCATGCCCTCCGTCTTTTCGCAGCGGAAGCCCTCCAGCAGGGCCGGGCTCTCCGGGGCGGTGAAGGCCGCGCCGTAGACCCGCACGTTCAGCTCCGGCAGGATCACGCTGCGGATCGTCCCGTCGGTAAAGACGTGGACGTTGTCCGGCAGACGAAGTCGGGCATAGGGCGAGCGGGGGGAATACCAGTCGTGATTGCCGGGGGCGATGAACACCGGGGCCGGGATATTCCGCAGCGCGCGGATCAGTTCCTCTCCGGTCTCGTAGTAGGTGTTGCTGCTGTCCAGCAGATCGCCCGCCAGCAGCACCAGGTCCACCTGCTCGCTCGCCGCCAGATCCGCCAGGCGCATAAGCAGCTCCCGCTGCTCCTTGCGGCGGATGGCCGCCTTCCCGGCGCCCAGTGCCTCGAAAGGCGAATCCAGATGCAGATCGGCCGTGTGCAGGATCTTCAGCTTTCTCATAGCAGTCTCACACCTTCCGCGCGCAGGCAGCGCCCCGTCTCCTCGTTGATCTCAAACAGGCAGCCCTCCAGCTTGCTTGGCCCCTTGGCCGACTCATAGCGCCGGGGCGGGTCGCCCATAAATTTGCCGATGCTCTGCTCCGGGTCGATGCCGAGCACGGATTCCACCGCGCCCGTCATGCCCAGATCGGTGATATAGCCCGTGCCCTTGGGCAGCACGCAGGCGTCCGAGGTCTGGACGTGGGTGTGGGTGCCCCAGACGGCGCTGGCCTTTCCATCCAGCAGGTAGCCCATGGCGCGCTTCTCACTGGTGCCCTCCGCGTGGAAATCCACCAGAACGATCTTCTCCTGGATCTCCGCCATGTAGCCGTCGGCGATGACAAAGGGATTGTCCGTGTTGTTGTCCAGCGTGAAGCGGCCCATCAGATTCAGCACGCACACGTCGCCGAAGACCGTCTTGTACGCGTGGATGCCCCGGCCCGGGCACTGGGGGCCGAAATTGGCCGGACGCAGGATCTTTGTGCGCTCGTCCAGATAGGGGCGCAGCTCGGTGCGCGTCCAGGTGTGGTTCCCCAGGGTGATCACATCCGCCCCGGCGCGGAAGATTTGATCCGCCTGCCGCGGCGTGATGCCCACCACGTTGGCGTTCTCCCCGTTGACAACGACAAAGTCGATGCCGTTTTCCTTTCGATAGGCTTTCAGCGTCTTCTCCAGAAAACTCAGGCCCGGTTCGCCGCAGATGTCGCCCACGGCCAGGATCTTCACAGCCATCTCCCATCCTCCTCCGAAAGAAAAAACACTTTTGATTGTAATATTGTACCACAATTCTCCTGTAAGTATCAATGCCATTCTTGGGCATACTATGGACGGAAAACGACCCATCGGAAGGAGGGGAAACGATGAACGGAAAGAAGATCACTATGGGCATGATGGGCGTGGCCGCCGTGGGCGCCGCCGCCATGCTGATGATGCCGAAGAAGAACCGCAGGATGAAGCAGGCGCTCAAAAGCGTGGGAAAGGCCGTGGACACGATCTCCAGCATGATCGGCTGATCCCGGAGACCGAAAAAAGCAAGTTTTTTTCAAAAACCACTTGCATTTCTCTTCAAGCTGTGCTAATATACTGAGGCTGTCAAGTGAGAGCTTGATATGCGCTGTTAGCTCAGCTGGATAGAGCGTCTGGCTACGGACCAGAAGGTCAGGGGTTCGAATCCCTTACAGCGTGCCAAAATAACCCGACCCCCAAAGGGGGCCGGGTTATTTTGCATAAATGGAAGGGATTCGAATCATGTCCGCACATGCCGGGGGCATGTGCATGAGCCAGTGCGAACACTGGCGAATACTATTATTTTGTTTTCTGCTTCCACGTGCAGAAAACAAAATGCAGGCGAATCCCTTACAGCGTGCCAAAAAGCGGGGCACCCATTTGGGTGGCCCGCTTTTTGCTTATGGAAGGGATTCGAATCATGTCCGCACATGCCGGGGGCATGTGCATGAGCCAGTGCGAACATCAATGTCAGCAAGTTAAGGAACCATCATCAATTCGCTTTCAAAAGGAAAGCTCAATTATTGTTTTTTATCGAAGCAGGAAGATACAGAAATCCCCAAAGGGTTCCTACAGCAGAAAGCCTTTGGGGATTCTATATTCCGGAATCAGTCAAAATCTTTTTCAAATTCCAGGATCTTGCCGGTGAAGGCATCGATATCATATTCGAATTCGATGCCGTCCTTATAGAAGCTGATTTCGTATACCTTTCTGCCATGTTCATAGTCCAGCTTGACCTTTTTCAGGCACTACCGTCCCGGCTGTATCCCTTTCTTCTCTGAAACCCGGGTACTGAAAATGAAGAATATAGCGAAAAACCGACAAAAAATGAAGGAACCGGAGGCCGGATTTCGTCTATTCGGGTGACTTGACGGAAGGCTTCATAACCCATATACTGCGGGAGGAACAATCAGAATCATTTTCGCAGAGGCATACTTATGGATATATTTGATGTGATCTCCCTGCTCGGCGGGCTTGCCATGTTCCTGTACGGCATGCGGCTGATGGGGGATTCTCTGAAGGAAAACTCCTCCGGCGCGCTCAAACGCGCCATGGAGAAGGTGACCAACAACCCGTTCAAAGCGTTTCTTCTGGGCATCTTCGTCACGGCGCTCATTCAGTCCTCGACGGCTATGATCGTCATCACCGCCGGTCTTGTCGGCGCGGGCATCCTGACGCTGCGCCAGTCTCTGGGCATCATCGTCGGGGCAAACGTCGGCACGACGGTCACAGGCCAGATCATCCGTCTCCTGGACATCGACTCCTCCGGCACGGTCTGGCTTCGATTCTTCCAGCCCTCCACGCTGGCGCCGATCGCGCTCATCATCGGCATGCTGCTGATCATGGGTCAATTTGTAAAAAACGCCAAGTCGATCGGCAGTATCGCGGTCGGCTTTGGTATCCTGTTTTCCGGCCTGCTGAACATGACGGGGGCTGTGCACAATCTTACACAGTCCGGTGCGATCGAGCATCTCTTCTCCGGCCTCGGCGAGAATCCCTTTTTGGGCTATCTGACCGGCGCGGGCGTTGCTTTCGTGCTGCAGAGCTCCTCGGTCACGGTGGGTATTCTGCAGGCCTTCTCAGCCTCCGGTATGCTGGCTTTCAAGGCCATCTATGCGGTGATCGTCGGCATCTACCTCGGCGACTGCGTCACGACCGCCATCGTCTGCTCCATCGGCGCAAGCGCGGAAGCCCGGCGTGTCGGCGTGGTGAATATCCTTTTCAACCTCAGCGAGACTGTCCTGGTGCTCGTCGGCGTCACGGTCGTTCATCGTCTCGGCCTGCTGGACGGCCTGTGGGAGCGCACCGTGAATTCCGGCATCATCGCCAACACCAACACCATCTTCAATCTCAGCTGTTCCATCTGTCTCTTCCCGATGCTCAAGACCTACGAAAAGCTGAGCCGCCGCATTGTGAAGGATGAACCGAAGCCAGTCAGGGAGCAGAAATACCGCGACGAGCTGGAGGCGCTGAACCCCGGCTTCGTCAACACGCCGGCGCTTGCCCTGCAGAGCTGCTACCATCTGCTGCTGACCCTGTTCCGCGCCTCCCGCGCCAATATAGAAAAAGCCTTCAGCCTGCTTGAAGAATACGACGAGGCCGTTAATCAGGAAATCCTTACCGAGGAAGAGAATATCGACCATCTTACCGACTGCTGCAGCCGCTACATGGTCGAGCTTCTGCCGCATCTGCAGCTGGAGCAGCACGTCGGGATCCTCAATCAGTACTTCAAAGTCAACGCAGAATTCGAGCGTCTCGGCGACCACGCCGTCGGCATAGCGGAAATCGCCGGCGGTATGATGCAGAGCGGCACGCATTTCTCGCAGGCCGCCGTGAAGGAGCTTCACGTGGTCGAGGACGTGCTTCGGGAGATCCTTACGCTCACAGAGAACACCTTCAGCGGCCGTGACGAACAGTCCGCACGCAGCATCGAACCGCTGGTGCAGATCGTCAACGAACTGAGCACGGTCCTCCGGCGCAACCACCTGCGCCGTATGAGCCTCGGCCAGTGCAATATGTACGCCGACAGCAGCTTTTCCAATCTCGGCGTTGAATATCGCAGGATCGCGGCAGTGTGTTCCAACGTGGGAGTCGCCACGGTGGTGCGTCTCCATCCGGAGCTGGCCGACCACGAGCACCTGTACTTTGAGAGTCTGCACAACGGCGGCGACGCCGAGTTCAACGAGGCCTATGAGGCCGCCCACGCACGGTATTTCCAGCAGTTGGAGACTTCGGCATGTTCGGAACGGCCTGACAGTTCAGCTCCCGCGCCGACACAGGTTTAAGTCGTTTTTCCGCGGGCGTTTCTGACGGGGCGCACGCCGGGGAAGAAAGGTCTTCGCATCCGATAAAAATGCTGCAGACACGGACGGGCCTGCAGCGCTCAGAATAACAACAGAATAGACCGACAGTTTGAGGGCGGCCCTGGCGGGCCGCCCTCTTATACTTTTGTGCTTTTGCGTTTCTGTTTTCTGCGTGTTCAGGCCTTGGCGGCCTCCATGCCGGCGGCCAGGGCCGCCTTGTTGCCTTCGAGGAAGCGGGCCTTGCGCTCGCCCAGCTCGATGCGGATGGCCTCGATCATCTTGTCGGTATCGACGGCGTCCTCATCGGCGCCCATCATGGCGCCCAGGATGGCGACGTTGGCGCCCTTGGGGTTCTTGACGGACTCGGCGATGCCGTTTGCGTCGCAGTAGACCACGCGCACGTCGTCGCGCTGGACCTTGCGGTCGATGATGGAGGCGTTGACCACGATCAGGCCGCCGGGCTTGACCGTGGGCTCGAACTTATCCAGGGAGGGCAGATTCATGGCGATCAGCACGTCGGCGTTGTCCACCAGGGGAGAGCCGATCTCTTCATCGGAGACGGTGACGGAGCAGTTGGCCGTGCCGCCGCGCATTTCGGGACCGTAGGAGGGAAGCCAGGAGACGTGCTTGCCGGCCAGCATATTGGCCATGGCGACAAACTTACCGATCAGAAGCATACCCTGTCCGCCGAAGCCGGCGAAAACGTACTGTTTCATCATAATTATTCAGCCCCCTTGTCTTTCTTCACGCCCAGGGGATAATAGGGGATCATGTTCTCTTCCAGCCACTTCATGGCCTCCACCGGGTTCAGGCCCCAGTTGGTCGGGCAGGTGGACAGAACCTCGATCATGCAGAAGCCCTTCCCCTCAAGCTGGTACTCGAAAGCCTTCTTGATGGCCTTCTTGGTCTTGATGATATTGGCGTTGTTGTTGACCGCGCAGCGCTCGATGTAGTAGGAGCCGGGCACCTCGGCGAGCATCTCGGACATCTTGATGGGCGCGCCGCACCAGGCCTCGTCGCGGCCGTAGGGAGAGGTGGTGGTCTTCTGACCCACCAGGGTGGTGGGGGCCATCTGGCCGCCGGTCATGCCGTAGATGGCGTTGTTGACGAAGACGGTGACGATCTTCTCGCCGCGGTGGGCGGCGTGGACGATCTCAGCGGTGCCGATGGAGGCCAGGTCGCCGTCGCCCTGATAGGTGAAGACCAGGGTGCCGGGACGGGCGCGCTTGGCGCCGGTGGCCACGGCGGGAGCGCGTCCGTGGGCCGCCTCGTACATATCGCAGTTGAAGTAATCGTAAGCAAAGACGGAGCAGCCGACAGGGGCCACGCCCATCACATTGCCGGCCTCCAGCTTGCCTTCCTTGACCAGCTCGTCAATGGATTCGGCAACCAGGCGGTGGATGAT
This sequence comes from Oscillospiraceae bacterium, assembly GCA_902774015.1. Taxonomy (GTDB): domain Bacteria; phylum Bacillota; class Clostridia; order Oscillospirales; family Oscillospiraceae; genus Limivicinus. The sequence continues at coordinate 8,438 of CACYHB010000011.1, forward strand.
GCCGTGGTTGCAGCCGGGGCAGTAATGGAACTGCTTATCGGTAAGCAGCTGGGTTCTCTCGAATACGACAGACATTTACTTACCCTCCTTCATTTTGAGGATCTCGTTCTTGATCTCGCCGGTGGTGGGGAACTGGCTGCCCAAGTGGCCGAAGAACTTGATGGGCTTTGCGCCTTCGATGGCGAGCTTCACATCCTCCAGCATCTGGCCCTCGTTGACCTCCACGTCCAGAACGCCCTTCACGCCCTCGCGCACCACGGTCTCACGCAGCGCATCGTAGGGGAACGGCCACACGGAGATGGGACGGAACAGACCGACCTTCACGCCCTCGGCGCGCATCTCGTCCACGACGGTCTTGGCCACGCGGGCCACGGTGCCGAACGCGGTGATGATGAACTCGGCGTCCTCGGTCTTGTAGTTCTCCCACATCTGCTCGTTCTTGCGGGCCTCCGCGTAGACGGCCTGCAGATCGGCGTTGTGGACGGTCAGGGATTCGGTGTCGATATAGATGGAGTTGATGACGCCGCGCTTTTTGGGATCGTCGCCGGGCTTCCAGCCGGTGCAGGCCCAGGGCTTCTTCTCGGGATCGACCTTGTAATCGACCATCTCGGGCATCTCCACGGGCTCCATCATCTGGGCGATGATGCCGTCGGCCAGGAAGAGGACGGGCATGCGGTACTTCTCAGCCTTCTCGAAGGCGAACATCATGATGTCGATGGCCTCCTGCACGGAGGAGGGAGCGTAGGTCAGCAGGTGGTAGTCGCCGTTGCCGCCGCCCTTGACGCCCTGGAAATAGTCGCCCTGAGAGGCCTGGATATTGCCGAGGCCGGGGCCGCCGCGCATCACGTTCAGGATCACGCAGGGCAGCTGGGCGCCGGCGCAGTAGGAAATGCCCTCCTGCTTCAGGGAGACGCCGGGGCTGGAAGAAGAGGTGATGACGCGCGCGCCGGTACCGGCGGCGCCGTACACCATATTGATCGCCGCGACCTCGCTCTCGGCCTGGAGGAAGCAGCCTCCGACCTCGGGCATACGGGCGGACATGTATTCAGGGATCTCCGTCTGCGGGGTGATCGGGTAGCCGAAGAAGAAGCGGGCGCCTGCGCGAATGGCGGCCTCTGCGATCGCTTCGCTGCCCTTCATTAAAGTCAGTGCCATATTCTTTTCCTCCTTATTCTCTCTCGATCCGGATCGCCACGTCCGGGCAGGTACGCGCGCAGGACGCGCAGCCGATGCACGCCTCCTGATCCACGACCGTCGCCGGATGGTAACCCTTGGCGTTGAGCTTAGTCTTGGAAAGGGCAAGCACACTCTTGGGACATGCTCTGACACACAGGCCGCAGCCCTTGCAGACCAGCTCGTTGATGGTTACTGTCACCTTTGCCATGATTCTACCTCTTTTCTTTTATGTTTTACGGTTTTTACGACATATATGGTGTTTGAGCCTGCTGCTCAGAACTCCCGCTTTTTCATGGGTCCCCAGCCGCCCGCGGACTCGAAGAGCACCTGCTCGCTGGGTCCGCCCAGGCCCTTGACCCAGCTGTCCCAGTCGCGCTGCATATAGGTGTCGATGGGAAGCGGCGTACCGATGTACTTCGGGTCGTGCCCCTCGGCGAGGAACTGCTCCAGCAGATCCTTTTTGCCGGAGGTGTAAGCCACGGGGACGCCGGTCTTTTCCGAGACCTCGCGGATCATCTCATAGCCGTCCCGCAGTTCCGCCGCCGTGGTCACCTGGGCGAGATTCGTGTTGTTGATCATTCCGGTGATCTTCAGGCGGCCGTGGATCTGCATTTCTTCCTGCAAATGCATGATCTTCTCCACCGTGCCGGCCAGGGGGCGGCGGATGTTGACCACGTTGAGGACCTCCAGCGCGCCGTCCTCCATGTCCATAAAGTCCTGATGGTAGCGGCCCAGGGCGGTGGAACCCACCGCGTCGCCGCCCACGTCGAACACGACGGTGTCCCAATCCATGGCGAAGGCGGACTGCACCTCCGCCGGGAGGGACAGGCTCTCGATGCCGGAGCAGGCGTAGTTGGGCGAGACCACGCGGATCTCACGCAGACGGGCAAGCCGCCCCCGCTCGGTGAGGCGGAAGAAGGTATTGACCATATCCAGATCGATCAGCTCGGTGCGCTCGCCCCGCTCGGCCGCCTTGAACGCGAAGTTCAGCGCGAGTTCGGTCTTGCCGCTGCCGTAGTTGCCGATCAGCACGTACATTTTCTTCATGGAAACGCTCCCACGCGCCTCTCGGAACCCCGGCAGGCCGATGGCGCACAATCTCTGTCTACTATTCTATCATCGGCCCTGTTGCACGTCAACGCGCAAACTGCACAAGAATCTTTTCGTTTTAGTGTCATAACGACGAAGTTTTTTTAGTTTTGCTTTTAATTCAATGCAACTTTTATCTTAATACTCGTTTTTTGAATTTTTGCTGTGCAGGGCCGGTCGCCGCTCCTCACGGGCATGGAAAAGACGCCTTGAAGCCGTTCTTCAAGGCGTCTTTTTTCTTCACATCTGATGCTCCCCGGCGCAGTCGTCCAGGACGCGAAAGCCGGTCCGTTCCGCCTCCGGGACGCGGGTTTTGCGGATGGAGACAGCGTCGAATTCCGGCGCGATGCGCGCCTCCGGGTTCAGGCGCAGGTTGTCCGTCGGCTCCGTCCCCGGCTTCTTTTTCTTCTTTGACATACAATCACCTCCGTTTCCAGTATGTGCGGAAGCAGGGGTGATTACACGCGATGCGCTCAGGACTTCCGGGCCGTTTTCCCGGCAAAGTGCCGGTTCAGGGCATTGAGCGCCAGGGCGTTGAGCCAGGTGAGCAGCAGGAGCACGCCGAGAATGCAGAAGCCGATCCCCCAGCCCCAGCGCAGGAAACCGTACCAGTCGTTCGTCCCAAAGCCTTCCCCCAGGCCGTTTACGAGAATATTGAGAACGTAGCCCAGGGCATAGACCAGCGGCGCCAGGACGGCAAACAGGCTGTCCCGCCCGGGAAGACGGCATCCGTGATCCAGCAGGACGTAGGCCGCCATACCCGCCAGCGGCAGCAGAAGGTGCATCCACAGATTGGCGCCCCGGAACATGCTCCTGTAGCCGAAAACGGGGCCGAGGAACAACAGCACCACCCAGAAGGTCAGCGCCACGGCGGCCGTTCCCGTGAGCTTCCAGCGCTGCAGCCCGGCCGATATCCGCCCGCTGCGGAGCCGCAGCGCGCAGACCAGGCAGACCGTGCCGTTGAGCAGATTGGACAGGATCGTAAAGTACTTGAGGCTCCAGAGTCCGATGTCCGCGAAGCTGCCGGAGTCCACCAGGCGAAAGATCAGGGTCAGCCAGGCCGCGTAGCTTGCGGCGGCAATCAACAGATTGAAAAGGATCGCGGTCTTTTGTTTCATAACACAGCCCCCGCCAGACAGGATAGGTCCATTTTACCGTGTTTTCCGGCTTTTCACAAGGGCGCTGTCCGTGTACGTGCGATTTTTCGCAAAACTCCTTAAAAATCTTGTATTTTCCTGTCAGCTCAGGTACAATGCGAAATTGAGAGTTCATTCTTCCGGAGGAAAAACACAATGAGTCAAGAGAACAAGAGGCGCTGGGGCGACCGGCGCGACGGCCGCTGGGTCCGGGACGTATCCGGCCTGACCACGCTGATGATGCATATCATGACCAACCGCACCGACGCCGAGGTGTACTTGAACGAGAAACTGGACGTGACGGATCTGATGGCGTATCTGGAGAAGGAAAACGCCAAACACCCCGACTACAAGACGACGATCTTCCACGCGCTGATCATGGCGATCGCCCGCATGATCCGCGAGCGGCCGAAGATGAACCGCTTTGTGCAGGGTCGGCGCATGTATGAGCGCAACGAGATCAGTCTGAGCTTCATGGCCAAGCGCCGCTTTGCCGACAACGCCGAGGAGGCTTTCATGTTTCTGGTGCCGAAGGATGAGGACACCCTCGCCTCCGTGAGCTATGAGATCGCGGGAAAGGTGCACGAGGCGCGCAAAAGCGAGCACTCCGCCGGCGGCTTTGACTCCACCGTGGACGCCTTTGCGAAGATCCCCCGGCTCCTGCTGATGCTGATCGTGCGCGTGGTGCGCTGGCTGGACTTCTGGGGTCTCAACCCCAAAGCCCTCACCGAGGGCGACAGCAACTATTCCACGGTGCTGCTGTCGAATCTGGGCAGCATCCGCGGCCCCGCCGTATACCACCACCTCAACAATTACGGCTCCAACAGCATCATGGTCACCGTAGGCACGGTGCACAAGGAAAAGCTCCCCATGCCCGACGGCAGCGAGCAGCTGCGCGACGTGCTGGAGATCGGCGCCACCATCGACGAGCGCATCGGCGACGGCTTCTATTTTGTCCGCAGCCTGCGGCTTCTGAAGTACGTCTGCGCCCATCCCGAGCTTCTGGACAAACCCCTTGGCGAGCCCAGCGGCTTTGACTACAATTCGAAGGAGTTTTGAACGACATGGAAGAGATCACCGCCAGGACCCCCTGGGCGCCCTATCTGGGCGAGCTGCCCCTGCATCTTGAGTACTTTGAGGGCTCCATGTTCGACAAGGTGGCGCAGATCGCCGGGCAGTACCCGGACAACATCGCTTTCACCTTTATGGGAAAATCCACGACCTACAAAGAGATGATCCGCGAGATCGAGCGCTGCGCCAAGGCCCTCAAGACCATCGGCGTGCGCGAGAACGACAAGGTCACCATCGCCATGCCCAACTGCCCCCAGGCCATCTACATGTTCTATGCCGTGAACCTCGTGGGCGCCATCGGCAACATGATCCATCCCCTGTCGGCGGAGAAGGAGATCGAATTCTACCTCAACGAGTCCGAATCCGTCACCGCCATCACGCTGGATCAGTTCTACCACAAGTTTGAGAGCATCCGGGAAAATACCAAGGTGGTGAACATCATCATCGCCTCGGTGAAGGATGCCCTCTCCAAGCCCGTCCGCGCGGGCTACATGCTCACAGAGGGCCGCAAGATCAGACCCATCCCCAAGGATGCGCCGGTGATCCGCTGGCGAGAGTTCATGAAGCTCTCGCAGCACTGCTTCTACAACTACCGGGTGCAGCGCAGGTCCGAGGACCCTGCCGTGATCCTCTACTCCGGCGGCACCACCGGCACCACCAAGGGCATCGTGCTCACCAACAAGAACTTCAACGCCCTGGGCCAGCAGGTCATTGCCACGAACCCCATGTTCCGCCCGGGCGACAAGATGCTCGCCGCCATGCCGCTCTTTCACGGCTTCGGCCTGGGCGTCTGCATCCACACGATGCTCTCCCAGGGCGGCCGGTGCATCCTGATCCCCCGCTTCACTGCCAAGAGCTACGCCAAGGATATCGTCAAATACCGCTGCAACTTTATCGCGGGCGTGCCCACGCTGTATGAGGCGCTGCTGCGCCTGCCCAGTATGGACGGGGCGGATCTGAGCTGCCTCAAGGGCGTGTTCTCCGGCGGCGACAGCCTGAGCGTGGAGCTCAAAAAGAAATTCGACAAATTCCTCTACGACCACAAGGCCAGCATTCAGGTACGCGAGGGCTACGGCACCACCGAGACCGTCACGGCCTGCTGCCTGACGCCGCCCCACATGGCCAAGGAGGGCTCCATCGGTCTCCCCTTCCCCGACACCTATATCAAGATCGTGGAGCCGGGCACCGAACGGGAGCTGCCCTACGGCGAAGAGGGCGAGATCCTGCTTGCCGGCCCCACGGTGATGAAGGAGTACATGAAGCACCCGGAGGAGACCGCCCAGACCCTGCGCCGCCACGCCGACGGCCTCACCTGGGTCTACACCGGCGATCTGGGCACCATGGACGAGCAGGGCTTCATCTATTTCCGCGGCCGCGCCAAGCGCATGATCATCTCCTCCGGCTATAACGTCTATCCCGGACAGATCGAGAACATCCTGGACGCAAACGAAAAGGTGCAGATGAGCTGCGTCATCGGCGTCCCCGATCCCTACAGGATGCAGAAGGTCAAGGCCTTCGTGAAGCTGGCCCCCGGCGTGCCCGCCATCGACACCACCCGCCAGGAGCTGCTGGACTACTGCCGGAAGCACATCGCCAAATACGCCATGCCCTACGACATCGAGTTCAAGGAGGACATGCCCAAGACCCTGGTGGGCAAAGTGGCCTACCGGGTGCTGGAGGAAGAAGAGCTCAGCAAAATGAAGGCCCGGGAAAGCACGGTCTCCAAGTGAACTCCCGGCGTCGGAGCAGGCAGGGGGAAATGAAGTCCGAAAAGCCGTCTCACGGCAAGCGGCACCGATTTCCCGCGGCGGCCGTATTCCGGACCAAAACCTGTGAACACGCGGAAATCCCCGGGCTGTGCCCGTGGCTTTTCGCGTGTGAGACTGCCAAAAAACCACGCTGAAAGCACAACAAACAGAGCAGCGGGGGAGCTCGAGGGGGCAAGGCCCGCCTCGAGTACAATAACCCGCCGTCCGAAAAAGGCTGAAATATCAG
>CACYHB010000011.1:14926-61656 GCA_902774015.1 Oscillospiraceae bacterium
CAGGCTTTTTCGGGTAATCGCATTTTGATCCCCCGTCAAAATGCGCGGCGGGAGAAGCGCAGTCAAAAAAGTCTGTCAGACTTTTTTGACAAGCTGACACGCGGAAAGCCTCGGGCTGTGCCCGGGGCTTTCCGCGTGTTTCCTTTGTTTTGGGGACGATGCGATCAGCCCAGATGCAGCTGGGAGATCCAGTCCCGGAGTTCGTTCTCGGAGGCTCTGGCGGCAAAGCGCTTGCCCGGCAGGACCCGCGCGCCCTCAGCGAGCTTTTCGATGCGCGCCTGCCCCTCGCCGAGCTGGCTCCCGCCGGAGGTGAAGAAGGGCACTACGGTCTTTCCGCCGAAGTCATAGGCGTCCAGAAAGCTGTCGATGATGCTGGGTTCGCGGTACCACCAGATCGGGAAGCCCAGGAAAATCACATCCGCATCCGCTACTGGCGCGGAGCAGTCGGCCAGCGCCGGGCGGCAGCTCGGGTCCTGCATCTCCACGGTGCTGCGGGCTTTCTTGTCCATCCAGTTCAGGTCGCGCCGCTCATAGGGGACGGCGGGGCGGATCTCATACAAGGCCGCGTCGGCAGCGGCTGCGAGGGTCTGCGCCAGTCTGGCAGTGCTGCCGCTGGCGGAAAAACAGGCGACCAGTTTGTTCATGTATACCTCTCCTTTTCTCATTTCAGTTTGCTGTACTCTTCGTCGGAAACCTTCTCCAGCCACTCGTTGGAGGCGTTCTCGCCGGCGACCTCGATGGCCAGATGGGAAAACCAGCTGTCGGCGGCGGCGCCGTGCCAGTGCTTGACGTTGGCCGGGATATTGACCACCGTGCCCGGAGTCATCTCCACAGGCGCCTTGCCCCACTCCTGATACCAGCCGCGGCCGCCCACACAAAGGAGCATCTGCCCGCCTCCGGCGCTGGCATGGTGGACGTGCCAGTTGTTGCGGCAGCCCGGCTCGAAGGTCACGTTGAAGACCGGCACCTGTTCGGCGGAAACGGGAGCGAGATAGCTCTGCCCCACGAAGAACTGTCCGTAGGGATTTTCCTCTCCGATGGGGAAAAAGATCGTCTTCTGATAGGCGTCCTTCTCCGCGGAGGCGGGCTCTTCCTCATTCCAGATCTCCTTCGCCTGGCGGAACACCGCCCAGCCCTTGGGCCACCCCGCGTACATGGTGGCGTGGGTGATGGCGGCGGCGATCTCTTCTTTCGTCACGCCGTTGTTTTTCGCGTTCTGCAGGTGGTAGCCCAGGGACGAATCCGTGATGCCCGAGGCCATCAGAGATACCACCGTGATGATGCACTTGGTTTTGGTGTCAAGCGCCTCCTCGTTCCACACCTCGCCGAAAAGAACGTCGTCATTGAGGTGCGCAAACATCGGCGCGAAGTCGCCGAGCTGATCGCGCCCGGCTGTCTGCGTGATCTTCTTCGACATGCTGTCTTCCTCCTATCGTTTGATAAACTGCAGGTCCTTCTCCGGCAGAGCGTCATCCGAGAGGAAGCGCTCCGCTTTCATATGCAGGTCGTATTTTTCCCGGAGCGCCGCGATCTGCCCCATCATGGGCGACGCGTGGTGCGCGTCGATGGCGGCCTGGTCCCGCCACTGGTCGATGAGCAGGACGGTCTCGGGATCGTCCATCGGGAAAAAGTAGGCATAGCGCAGATTGCCGTCCTCCGCGCGGATGGCGTCCGCCGTGCCGCTGCGGACCATCTCCTCCGCGAAGGCCCTGGCTGCGCCGTTTTTGCCGGTATAGTACAGGTTTACCGTGATCATAGCAGTCCTCCCCATACAGTCAGAATCCGGGGACACAGCGTCCCGCCGATACGCAGGCAGCCCGCTTCTTCTGTCGCCGGGAGCTGCAGATCGTCTGGTATCAGTATAGCACACACCTGACAGCGCGGCAATGCTGCTGCGGAGGATTGTTGGGAAGACGCGGAAAAGCGGCGCTTCGAAGAAGCTTCGAAACGCCGCTTTTCTGTGTGTTTTCCTTTGCTTATCCGGCGAAACGGCCCAGGAAGGAGAGGCTGGGCTTGGGCTGACGTTCCTGTGTGCTGCGGTCCACGGCGATGAGGCCGAAGGTCATGCCGAAGCCCTTCTGCCACTCGAAGTTGTCCATCAGGCTCCAGTGGCAGTAGCCCTTCACCGGGATGCCGTCGCGGAGGCAGTTTTCCACGCCGGCAAGCGCCCGGCGGATGAACTCCACCCGGCGGCTGTCGTCCGAGACGGCGACGCCGTTTTCCGTGACGATGAGGTCGCCCGTGAAGTCCTCGTGCACCTTGCGGATCACATGCTCCAGCGCTTCGGGGTAGAACTCGTAGTCCATCTGGGTCAGCTCCGCGCCATCGGGACAGGGCAGCTGTCCCTCCGGGCCGTACTGGGTGCGGGTATAGTTCTGCACCCCCAGGAAGTCGTCGTCCTGAATATACGGCAGATAGTGGCGGAACTCCTCGTCCCACTCCTTTGCGGCAAAGCCCTCGCCGCCGGGGAGGGCCTGGCAGTCATGCAGGGAGAGGGTGATGCCGACTTTGATGTTCGGACAGATGGCCTTGATGGCCGCCTTCGCCGCCTGATGGGCGCGCAGCACCAGCCGGTCGCCCTCCGGCGTGCGGGAGGAGACAAAGATCTGCGGCTGCGGCGTGCCGAAGATCCGGGCGTTTTCCGCGGCGGCAAACTTCATGTTCTCCATCATCTTTTCAAAGTTCATGCCGACCTGAACGCTGCCCTCGGCGTTTTTGGCTTTTGCGGCGGCCTGCTGCGCCATGAGCTGAAAACGCCGGGAGATGGCCGCCAGCTGCAGGCCCATGTTGGCCTCGTTGATGGTGCAGATGTAGTTGAGCTCACTTCCCAGCTTTTCGGTCACACAGGCCGCGTAGCGGCGGAAGTCCTCCACGGTGCTCTCCGCTTCCCAGCCGCCCTTGCGGATGAGCCAGACGGGAGAGGTGAAGTGATGCAGCGTAAGGATCGGTTCGACGCCGTGCGCCCTGCAGCAGGCAATGACGCTGCGGTAGTGTTCGATCTCCTTCTCGTCGATCTTTCCCTCTTCCGGTTCGATGCGCGCCCACTCCACGGAGAAGCGGTAGGCGTTCAGGCCCGCGTCCGCCAGAAGCCGGACGTCCTGCTCATAGCGGTTATAGTGGTCGCAGGCCTCACCGCTGGGTTCGGTGAAGCTGGAGTGAGGCAGCAGCTCCTGCGCCCAGTAATCGCTGTTTGTGTTGTTGCCCTCCACCTGGTGGGCGGCAGTCGCCGCGCCGATGAAAAAGCCTTTGGGGAACGCCATGCTTTTCTCCTCCTCAGTTCAGTTCTATACTATCCCCTAACAAAAACTGCAAAACCTTTCCGTCAGAATTTGTGCCATACTGCGTTGCCTTCCTTGACCATATATGTCCATTATGCTCTGCGGAAGGCGCCTTGTCTGACACCAATTCTGCTCGGAAATCTAATTGCACTTTCTATCAGGGAATAGTTTTACACATTCGCCCCGGGTGATGCCGTTTTCGTTGAAGGCGTCCACCCGGACGTAATACTCCCGGTCCTTGATCAGCGCCCCCACGCGGGTTTCACCCGGCGCGAAGACCATATAGCTGTGGTAGAGCTTCTCCGGCGCGGAGCCGAAGAGGATGTTGTAGCCCAGGGTATCGTCCTGGGGCGCGACGTCCACCAGCATGTCCAGATCGCCGCGCCGCCCGGCGGCAAAGCACGGTACTTTGGGCTTATCGCCCTTTCCGAGGCCGAACGCGCGCAGGCCGGAGACGCAGGGATTCTGCCCGTAGGGCAGCGCCATGCCGCTCAGGCGGAGATACCGGGCGGCAAAGCCTTCCTCCCGCAGCACCAGATCGTGGCTCAGGTCGGTCTCTGCGTCGGATTTGTCCTCGATCAGAAACCAGGTCTCGCCGTCGAGAGAGCCTTCCAGCTTCCACCGGGTCACATGCTCCGCCTCCTCGATATAGCGGGCCTGGGAGCCGGGGCGGATCTCCCCGGGACAGGGAACGTCAAGCCTGTCGTCGGCGAAGTTCACCTGCACGGCGTGAACGTCAAACACTTTTCCCAGATCCACGCACAGCCATTCGCCGCGGCTGTTCGAGGCGGCGCGCCACCAGGTCTGCACGTTCTCCTCCGTGGCCTTCTCCGGCTCATGGCCGGGAAGGAAGGAAGAGGCGGAGGCGGTCTTGCGCGCGCTCAGGAGCATCCACGCGGGATCGCGCCAGGGGTCCTCCTCCCCGCCGGAAACCGCCATGGGCCAGTCGCCGTAGCGCTGGTTGCAGAAGAGCTCGCCCTCGGCGTCGAAGCCGGCGGGCCAGAGTCCCACGCGGCGCTCGAAGTCGTGGTTCACGCTGATGCGCATGGTGGCCGTGTGCCAAAGATTGCCCTGCTCATCCTCCATGGTGGAGCCGTGGCCCGCGCCGGGCAGAAAGCCGCCGGGTTTGTAGGAATAGGGGTTGTTCTCCGCCAGCCGGAAGGGACCGAGAGGGCCGTCGCCCACGTAGACCCCGTCGGAATAGCTGTTGTACTGGGTGCCGGGAGCGGCGTACTGGAGATAATACTTCCCTCCGTGCTTGTCCATCCAGGCGCCCTCGATGTAGGGCCGGTTGGAGAACATGCCGCGGATCAGGGGCTTCACTTCCTCCGGCACCATGCTCTCGGGGATGCCCTGTGCCTCGTGGAAGGCGCGGTATTTGGCGTCGATCTCCTCCTCCGATGCGGGCAGGAGACTGTTATTCTCGCCGAAGCGCTCATAGCCGATCTCGAAAGGGTGGCCCTCCAGCAGAGCCTTCGGCTCGGTTTTGGGCAGCATGGTCTCCGCCTCCAGCTCCACGCCGTAGATGGGCGTGACGTTGGAGCAGCCCCAGTAAAAGTAGATGCGCCCGTCGTCGTCGACAAAGAGGTTGGGGTCCCAGTAGGGGAAGCTGCCCTCGATGCGCTCATAGGGGCCGTTGAGAACGTCCTTCGTGCGCCAGCGGTCGCAGTTGTGCTCCCGGTTGGAGGCGCAGAAATACACCCAGTCCCCCAGGACGCGCACGTCCGGCGCGTAATCGTAGAGAGGGAGCGCGTCGGGCAGGCGGTGGTTTTCCCAGTTCACCAGGTCGTCCGAGACCCAGACGCCCAGGGTCATGGAGGCGAAGATGTAGTAGCGTCCCCGAAAGCAGATCATGGACGGGTCCGCTGCCTCGCGGCAGATCTGCAGCTGACCGTGCCTGCGGGGATCGGCGTTGAACTGGTAGCGGTAATTGACGTTCAAAGGATTACAGTAGTACTTCATAATGATACTCTCCTTCCGTGACGCTGTGGCTTTCTCCGTTGGGCAGCTCTATCTCGGCGGGGACAGGCACGGCGAAATCGAAAACAAGCCTGTCTTCCCGGTATTCCCAGGCGCTCCGGATGGTCCCGACGGGAGAGCGCCACTCTGCCTTCGCACGGCCCAGGCATTGGTCCGGGAAGGGGCGGAGGCGGAGCTGTCCGGCCGAGAGCCGGATCCCGCAGACGCCGCCGAAGAGCCAGCCGGTGACGGCGCCGTAGGAGTAGTGGTTCAGGGAATCGTGCACCGTGCCGTCCGGCCGGATGCCGTCCCAGGTCTCCCAGATCGTGGTCGCGCCCTTTTTGACCGCGTAGAGCCAGCCGGGGCAGTCCTGCTGCAGCAGGAGCCGGTAGGCTGTGTCCGTATGGCCGTTCTCCGCCAGCACCCGGCAGAGATCGGGGGTGGAGAGGAAGCCGGTGTTCAGGTGATAACCGTTCTTCACCACCAGCGCGTTCAGGGCGTCCGCCGCCGCCAGCGCCTCGTCCCCGTCCAGCAGGCCGAAGGCGATGGGACGCACATATTCGCACTGGCGCTCGGACACGATCCGGCCGTTTTTGGTGCAGGCGCGGCGATAGGCCTTCTTCGCGTTCTCCGCGATCTGTGCAAAGCGCTCCGCGTCCTCCGGTTTATCCAGGATCTCCGCGATCTGCGCGAGCAGAGAGGCCGACCGGAAATAATAGGCCGTGGCCACCTCGGGCGCGCCGAACATCATGGTCTTTTTCATCGCGTCCATGTTGTCCACGTCGGGCTGGCACCACTCGCCGAAATGAAAGCCCTCGTCCACCAGGTACTTGTGGTAGGGATTGAGCAGGTTGTGGGGCCGGGTCTTTTGGGCGCGCTTTTCCACGAAGCCCAGCCAGCGGCGCATCATGTCGTAGTTTTCTTCCAGGATCTCTTTCCGGCCATAGGCCTCATACAGCGCCCAGGGCACCAGCACGCAGGCGTCGCCCCAGCCGGCGGAGCCCTGCAGCATGTTGGAGATCATCCCGCCGGCGTCGTTCACCGGCGCGATGTTGCGCACCAGCCCGTCCTCGCCCTGGGCCAGGCGGCACTCGCCCAGCCACTTGCGCAGCACCGGATAGCAGTCCATCAGATAGACGGCGGTGGGCGTGAAGGCGCCGGCGTCCCCGGTCCAGCCCGCGCGCTCGCGGGTGGGGCAGTCGGTGGGGATGTCGCAGAAATTGGAGCGCATGCTCCAGAGGCTGTTGCGGAAAAGCTGATTCACGTCGGCGTTTCCGCAGTCGAAAAAGCCGGTCTGCGCCATCTGCGAATAGACGGCGACCGCGGTAAAGGAGGCGCCGCTCAGGTCGAGGTCCGTCTCCACCTTGGCGTAGCGGAAGCCGAAGATGCAAAACCGGGGCTTATAGGCATTCTCCCCGTCCCTGCAGACGTAGTCGATGCGCTGGGGGATGCCGCCGTTTTTGTTGCGATCGCCCGGATCGAAATTCTTTTGGGTGAAGTTGCCGTTTTCGTCCAGCGTCTCGCCGTGCCAGAGGGTAATGCGCTGACCGGCCTTCGCGTTCACGCGCAGCTCCGTGTAACCCGCCAGGTTCTGGCCGAAATCGATCACGGTTTCGCCGTTGGGCGCGGTGAAGAGTTTCCCCTCAAAGCGCTCCTGCTCCAGAACGGGCACGCTCTCGGTGGGGGCGAGGGTCTCAAAGCCGAAATCCCGGAGTGTCACGCCGTGCCAGTCGCGGATCTCCTCCCGGCGCGCGTCATAGCTCTCGCCCAGCTCCGGATCGTTCAGGCGGATCGGGCCGCTCTGGCTGGCCTCCCAGCTCTCGTCGCTCGCGAGCAGGATCTTCCCGCCGGCCTCCAGCTGGCACAGCAGGGCCAGGTCGCTGCCGAAGAGGCAGCTCAGGCCGTCGATCCCGTTGTTGCCGCGATACCAGCCGTCTCCCAGGGTAACGGTGATCTCATTCTCGCCCTCGCGCAGCAGGGCTGTGACGTCATAAGCCTGCACGGTGAGGCGTTTGCGGTATTCCCCTGCGCCGGGGGCCAGGACGAAGTCCCCCACCCGTCGGCCGTTGAGCTCTGCCTCATACAGCCCGTGGCAGGTGATATAGAGCACGGCGTTCTCTGCTTGAGCGGCGTAAAAGCTGCGGCGCAGCACCGAGGCCGGCTGCCGCTCGCCCTTCTCATGGGGCAGCTCCGGGTCGATCCACTTTGCCCGCCATACGGCGGGCATCCTGTTTTGCAGCAGCGTCATATCAGCACCTCTCGTTCAGCCATTTTGCGCTCAGTTCCAGACTTTTCACCGGGTCTTTGTCGATCCAGTTTTTGTGGCTCTCCAGCACCACGGCCTCGACGCCGCTTTCCAGCGCGATCTCCCGGAGTCCGTCCAGGTCCATGTTCCCGGTGCCGAGCTCCATGCTGTCGGCCTTCAGGATCGGCGTCATGGCGGGGCCGGTCTGCCGGCTGCCCCGGTCGTTGATGTGCCAGAGCTTCATGCGCCGTCCCAGCTTTTTCATCCAGGCCTTCGCATCCGCGCCGCCGTCGGTGAACCAGTAGCTGTCAAACTCAAAGTTGACGAGCGCGGGGTCTGTTTCCGCAAGCAGGACTTCATAGGCGCGAAGGCCGGGCTTTACCGGAAGAAGCTCCACGTTGTGGTTGTGATACAGGAGCCCGACGCCCTGTTTTTTCAGCGTCTCACCGGCCCGGTCCAGGCGCTGCGCCAGCTCGCGCACCTCCGCCTCGTCGGAATAGTCAAAGCGGTACATGCCGGTGATCACGATTTTGTCCGTCCCGAAGCTCTTCGCCTCTTCGATCACCGTCTCCGTCTCCCGCTCCAGGGAACCCAGGTCGGCGTGGAGACTGGCGACAGTCAGCCCGCTCTCCCGGAGAAGGCTCTGCCAGTCGAGCTTGCCGCCGTTTCCGGTGGGCATCCCGGCAGCGCGTGTCATCAGCCGCACCATGAGGGAGCTGGGGTGGAGCATGAAGCGATTGAGTTCAAGGCCGTCGTAACCGGCGGCCTTGATTCTGCGTAAAGTCTCCCGGGCCTGTGACTCGCTTCCGGTCACCGTGCCCAGCATGATCTGCTGTACGTACGTTTTCATTTTTTGATTCCCTGCAAAATGCGGTTGAGCTGTTTGATGCGCTCCTCGTCCGCGCCGCCCTGCTTCAGCAGGCTCAGCATGGTCATGCGGCCCATCATCCGCTGCAGCGCGGGATTATCCTTCACCGCGTCGGCCACGTCGCCCCGCTCGGAGGCGCCCCTGGCCATCATGGCGTCCACAATGGCGCCGGCCTGGGGATGGGAACGGATCTCGCCCAGAGTGTCCTGAATGGAGAAGCAGCTCGGGTCGATCTCGTCGGCGTCGAACCAGTTCGTCACGGAAGCGGCGGCTTTGTTGAAGATATAGCTCTCATCCGGCTCAGAAACCCGGCGGATGCACATGGTGTCGCTCACGCCCTCCGCCTCGGCGCGGATCAGATGCTCACCCGGCAGAGGGATGCGGAAGCGGAAGACCGTCCTGCCGCTCTGCGTGCCGATCTTTGTGCCGTCCACATAGAGGCTGACCTCGGGAAGATTGGAATAGACCTTGATCTCCGTCTCCTCCTCGCAGCGATTGACGTAGCGCTTGCCGCAGAGATGGACGAAGGGCTCCTGCCTGTTCCAGGCCGCCTTATAGAGATAGAAGGCGTCCTTGCGGAGCTGGCGGTCAAAGGTGACGAGGCCCTTTTGGTTTTCCCCGTGCTTGCCGCCCTCATCGCGCCCGTCGGCGGCGAAATCGAAAAGGTTCCACACGTGGGTGGCCCAGAGGTAGGGCCGCGCCTCGATCATTCTGAGCATGTGCTCGTGATACAGGGCCTGGTACTCCTCGGTGTAATCCCCCTTCTCGGGCCGGGAGGAATGAAAGGCGGGATTGGCGTCCGCGCCGTACTCGGAAAAGCCGATGACCCGCTCGGGGTATCTGGCGTGGTACTCGTCAAAGAACTCGTCCGTCTGCTCCAGCTCCCCCAGATACCAGCCGAAATAGAGGTTATAGCTGTTGACGTCGGGGATCTCCAGGATCGGGCTCTCGATCTCCAGCATAAACACGTCGGCCATGGTTGTCAAGCGCGTGGGGTCCATGCGGTGGCAGAGCTCGTTGAGCGCCCGGTGGTTTTCCAGCAGCTCCTCGTTGACGGGGCTTGCGGCCGTGATCTCGTTGCTCAGGCCCCAGACCGCGATGCAGGGGTGGTTATAGCACTGGGTGATCAGCTCACGCATCTGGCTGAGGGTGTTTTCCCGCCCGCCGTGCATGTGCATGGTGATGTAGGGGATCTCCGCCCAGACAACGATGCCGTTTTCGTCGCAGAGGTCGTAGAACTCCTGCGCGTGCTGGTAGTGGGCCAGACGCAGGGTGTTTGCGCCCAGCTCCCGGATGATGTCCATGTCGGCCGCGTGATCTTCGAAGCTGAGAGCGTTGCCCTTGCCCTTCAGGTCCTGGTGGCGGCTGACGCCCCGGAGGGGGTAGCTGCGTCCGTTGAGGAAGAAGCCCTCCTCCGGATCGCAGGTAAAGACGCGGCAGCCGAAGCGGGTGCTGACCTCGTCGCCGGACGGGAGCTTCGCCGTCGCGGTGTAGAGGAACGGATCGTCCACGCCGTCCCAGAGGCGCACGTTCTCGATCACGAATTCCGCCGTGCGCTCCACGGTTTTGGTCTCGCCGTTGACCGTGATGTCCACAGAGGCGCCGTTGTGCCAGGTCTCCACGGTGACACGGGCGGTCCTGCTGCGCAGGTCCACCGACGGGGTGACCTTGATACCGGGGGTCCCGTCCCGCAAAAGCTCAAAATGCTCGGCGGGGACGGCGATCAGGTTCACGTTCCGATACAGGCCGCCATAGAAGGTGAAGTCCGCCTTCTGGGGGTAGACCTTCGTGTTGTCCTCGTTGCTGACCGAGATTTCGAGCAGATTCTTCTCTTCCAGCCCGTCCGTCAGCTCCACGCGGAAGCAGGAGTAGCCGCCCTCATGTCGGGTGAGCTTTTTCCCGTTCAGATACACTTCCGCCGTCATGGCAGCGCCGTTTACTTCCAGAAACAGCCGCTCGCCGGCAGTCTCTTCCGAACGCAGCTCCCGCGCATACCAGCAGGTGCCGCGGTAGTAGTCGTTGCCGCCGTCCTGGCCGTCCGCCGCGTTCCAGGTGTGGGGCAGGGCGACGCTCTCGCTCACGGCGTCCCGGCGCCTTCCAAAGCGCCAGCCGCCGGTCAGCGCTGTGATCTTACGCATTCTTCGGATCTCCTTCATGCAGCGCTTCTTCCACGAACGCCTCCTGCGCCGCCGCTTTCTTTTCGGCGATGCGCTTCTGGACCTCGACCATCTCGGGTCTTCCGAGGCGGCAGCTGCGCATGGCCAGCAGCGTGCAGACAAAGCCCAGCACGGCCAGACCGTAGCGCAGGAACATGGTCATCCAGAACACGCCGTCCGTCTGCGGATCGGTGGGCTGGGGCATGGTGGCGGTGTAGCCGATCAGGGCAACGCAGCCGGTAGCGATGGCTGCGGAGAAGGAGGAGACGATCTTGTCCACCAGGCTGTAAGTTCCGGAGACCACGGCGGGGATGTATTTCCCGCTGCGATCCAGTTCGTAGTCGATCAGGTCGGCCATAAAACCGGTGTTGGCGGTGGTGACGCCCATCGCGAAGCCGTTGACGGCGAAGGTCAGCACGATGAAGAGGATCTTGAAGAGCAGCGAGCTGGAGATCGCCGTGGTGCCGACGGTCGCGCGGGTGATGATGAAGAAGGCGATCATGGCGATATTGGCATAGATGCTGTAGCGCGTCCAGGCGACGATGGACTCCTTGTTGCCGTGCTTGCCGGCGTAGCGGGCGCCGAGAATGGCGAAAAGAATGGAGGGGAGCATGCCGATCATGCTCAGCGTCGTGGCGAGTCCCATGTTTCCGATGAGGATGCCGTTGAGCATGGTGCTGACGATGGAAGCGGAGGAGGCCTGCTGGGCAATCTTATCGGAGGAAGCGGAGATGATGTAGCTCTGGAGGGGTTTGTTGTGTGAAAGCACGTCCCACATATCCTTGAGCTTGAGACGCTCGCGCTTGCCGATGCCCTTGAAGTTCTCCGGCTTATCGTAGGCGGAGATGCCGATGCACACCAGCACGACGCCGACGAAGGAGATGCCGATGCAGAGCCAGGTCACAACGTTCAGAAACTCCTGGTTGAAGCTGCCGCCGAAGGCAGGCATGAGCTTTGTGTAGACCACGATGTTCAGCACCATCGGCGTGATATAGTTGAGGGCCGTCTGCCACACGCCCACGGTAGGACGCTGCTTGGGATCGTTGGTCATCAGTGCGGGCAGGGTCTGAGCCGTCATGTTCACGATCGTGTAGCCGATCACGTAGAGCATGTAGCAGGCCAGGAAGACCGGGATGCCGTGCCCCTTGCTGGAGAACGCATTAAACAGGAAATACACACCCGCGCTCTGAATGAGCCAGCCCAGCAGCATCAGCGGGCGAACCTTGCCGAAGGGAGTGTTGAAGCGGTCGTAGAGAAATGCAAGCAGCGGGTCGGTGACGGCGTCGAAAATGCGGGTGAAGGTCAGCAGACCGCCGACCACCAGGGTCGCGATGCCGTAGCCGATGCTGGCCGAGTAGCTGGCGAGGCCGATCAGAAAATACATGGCCATGCCATTAAAGGCGTTGAAGGCCACCAGGATGATCTGCCACAGTTTGGCACGGCGATAGTCCACGCCGTCGATTTCGCTCTGGGTGATTCTTTCCTTTGCCATTGTTTGTTCCTCTTTTCTTGTTGAGATGATTGGTTTTCGCTGTGTTTATCTTACAGGAAAGCGGAACCACCCGTAAACTCAATAATTCGGGAAAAATTACAAAAATTCGGGAAGTTTTCTTGCTTTCCCCGCCCTGCCGTGATATCCTTTCTGCAGGAAAACGCGGGAGGGAGGCGGCGCGGCATGGATCTGGAAAAGGTACAGGAATTGATGACGCGGGGCGAGCAGAATCTTCTCCTGCTGGAGAGCCTGATCCCGAGGGGGGAAAAGCTCTATGTCTGGTGCTGCGACCGGGAGGGGCGGTTCATCGCCTCCTCCTGCCCGGAGACAGAGATCGGCGTTCTGCAGCGGGCCTTTGAGATCCTGGGCGGGAAGGAAAAGCTCCTGCAGTACGCCGCCGAGCCGGACAACACCAGCCCCCGGATCGTCGGCTCCTCCATCGGCATGCAGTGGGCGCTCAGTTACGAATCTGAGCGAAACCGCAGCCTGCTTTTCGTCATCGGGCCGGTCTTCTACACCCAGCCGCTGGAGCGGCATCTCCGCGCCGGGCTGCGCAGCTATACCGGCAGCCGCGAAAACGCCCTCTGGGGCGCCGAGCTGATCCGCCTGCTGCCGGAGCTGCCCGTCATGTCCTACGCGATCTTCACCCGCTACGTGATGCTGATCCACAACATGCTCACCGGCCAGCAGCTGGGCCTGGAAGCACTGAACACGCCCCGGGACGCAGAGGATGCGATCCCTCCGAAAGAAGAGGCGTCGCGGGACCGCGATAAGGTGTATCTGTCCGAGCGTGCCATGCTGCAGATGGTCCGCAACGGCGATATCAACTATTACGACGCCCTGCAGAGCAGCGTCCGCATGAGTCCGGGCGTTCCGATCCAGGGTAAGGACCCGCTGCGGCAGATGAAAACGAGCAACGTCGTCTTTACGACGCTCGTCTGCCGCGCAGCCATGGAGGGCGGCCTTTCCCCGGAAATCGCCTATCCTCTGGGAGATTCCTATATCCAGGCCGTGGAGGACTGCCATGATTCCGGGGAGCTATCGGCGCTGGCCCACGCCATGTACCACGACTTCGTATACCGGGTCCACCATCTGCGCGTCAATCCGGACTATTCTCACGCCATCCAGAAATGCTGCGATTATATCGAGCTGAGTCTGGACCGAAAGATCCGTATCGCCGATCTGGCGGCGCTGGTGGGCTACACCGAATACTACCTGACGGAGAAATTCAAAAAGGAGACCGGGCAGTCCGTCAGCAGCTATATCCGCTACGTGAAGGTGGAGCGCGCCAAGGTTCTGCTGGAATCCACGGATATGAGCATCCGGGAGATCGCGGAAAAGCTCGCTTTCAACACGGTCAACTATTTCATCCAGACTTTCCGGGAAACGGCGGGCTATACCCCCGCGCAGTACCGAAAGCGCTTTCTGAGCGGATAAAACCGCCGCACCGGATCGTTCCGGTGCGGCGGTTTGCCGTTCCTTTTCCTTTTGCCGGGCCCTCGCGCTATGGCTGGATGTCCACATCCAGTCCCAGTTCCTCCGGCAGAAAACGCGGGCAGGTGTTCTCCGAGACCGTGATGACAGCGGAGGCCAGGCGCGAGCCGATCTCGCAGGACGCCATCAGGTCTCTGCCGTAGGTAAGGCCGATGGCAACGCCGGCAAAGAAGGCGTCCCCGGCGCCGGCGGTATCCCGCACGTGCACGGTCTGGGCAGGGCAGACGCCGAATTCTCCGTCCGAGGCGGCAAATACCGCGCCGCGGCTGCCCATGGTGACCACCATGGCGGGAATGCGGGCGCTGCTGACCCGCTCCAGAAGCTCACGGCTCATCTCCTCCGGGCTGAGGCCCTCAAAGTCGTCGGCAAAGAGGATGCCGGCCTCCTGCACGTTGCACACGAAGCAGTCCACCGACTGGAGGAAATCCCGCCGCTGGGTGGCGATGGACATGTTGGCCACCACGGCGTAGATCCGCTTGCCGTATTTCTCTGCAAAGCGGAAAATCTGCTTGATGACCTCCTTGTCCATGTCGATCTCCACCACCACGCTGTCCGCGTCTGCGAAGATCTCATCCCCGTGCTCTTCCAGAAGTTCCACCATCGCGTCCATGTTCGGGCGTTTGGAGATGGAGGAGGCGATGTCGCCCCCGGCGTCGTGGATGGCAAGCCAGATGCCCATACCGTCCGGCACCCGGGCAACGAAGCGGGTGTCCACCTTGTGGCGCTGCAGCTTGCGCAGCACCTCCTCCCCCTGGGCGGTATCGTCCACCATGCTCACAAAACGGGGGCGCAGCTCCACGTTGGCGATATCCTCCACCACGTTGCGGCCTACGCCGCCGTGCACGAATTCCACCCAGCCGGAATTGCGCCCGGCGGGGATATACTTGCTCTCGGGAAAGCCCTTGATGTCCAGAAACACATTTCCGGCGACTACGATCGGCATAGGCGATACCTCGTTTCTCTCTGTTATGGAAGGGCGAAGCGGCTCAGCCCTGCTCGCGGATGCGGCGCATCCAGCAGCGGTGGCACATGGCCACGTAGCTGTCGTTGCCGCCCAGGAGGACCTGGCTGCCCTCGGTGACGATCCGGCCTTCGGCGTCGATGCGGGCGTTGACCGTGGCCTTGCTGCCGCAGCTGCACACCGTCTTGATCTCGGTCAGGGAGTCGGACAGCTCCATCAGCCGCCGCGCGCCGGGAAAGAAGTGGGTCTGGAAATCGGTGCGCAGGCCGAAGCACAGCACCGGCAGATCCTCCTCGTCCACCAGCTCGCGCAGCTGGTCGATCTGCTCCGGGGTGAAGAACTGGGCCTCGTCGGCAATGATCACGTCATGCTTTCCCGCCGCGTGATAGGCCTCCACGATGTTCTCCTCCGGCGTGATGATGCGGGCGCGGGCCTCCAGGCCGATGCGGCTTCGGATCAGATCCGCGCCGTCCCTGGTGTCCACGCTGGGCTTGATGAGCCAGACGGACATGTCCCGCTCTTCGTAGTTGAATTTGGTGATCAGCGCCTGGGCCGACTTGCTGGAGCCCATCGCGCCGTATTTGAAATACAGCTTGGCCATTTTATACTCGTCTCCTGTTTCCGCCTTTTTGCAGAGGCGCTCAATTCTGCGTCAGGTGGGCGCGCACGCGCTCAATGACCATCTCCAGCGCCACCCGGTTCTGGCCGCCCTCGGGGATGATCACGTCCGCCCGGCGCTTGCTGGGCTCCACAAACTGCTCGTGCATGGGCTTGACCGTGGTCAGATACTGGTCGATCACGCTCTCCAGGCTCCGGCCGCGGTCCCGCACGTCCCGCACGATGCGGCGCAGGATGCGCACGTCGGCGTCCGTGTCCACGTAGATCTTGATGTCCATTTCCCGGCAGAGCTCCCGACTCTCGTAGATCAGGATGCCTTCCACCACGATGACCCGGGTGGGCCGGATGGTCACGGTCCTGTCCGTCCGGTCGTGAATGGAATAGTCATACACCGGGCACTGGATGGCCTTGCCCTTCTTGAGCTGCTTCAGATCCCGGATCAGAAGGTCCGTGTCAAAGGCGTTTGGGTGGTCATAGTTCAGCTTCGTCCGCTCCTCGTAGGACATGTTGTGGTGGGCCTTGTAATAATTATCATGGTGGATGACCGAGACGTCCGGCCCGAAGCACTCGATGAGCTTGCGGGTGATGGTGGTCTTGCCGCTGCCTGTGCCGCCGGCGATGCCGATGACCATAATATTGCTCATGGGAAAACCTCCGCCCCTCCGGGGCGCCTCCCCTCTGAGGAGAGGCGTTCTTTTTCTCTTTTTATCCATCATACCATAAGCCCTCCGACGTTTCAATTTGACTTTTCACTTTTTCTTGTCTATACTCAAATCAAGCACTACAGTCATCCAATCACGAAGGAGGAATCTGCCATGATCCCCACGCCTCATATCAACGCGAAAAAGGAAGACTTCGCCAAAACCGTCCTCATGCCCGGTGATCCGCTGCGGGCCAAATTCATCGCCGAGACCTTTCTGACCGACCCCGTGCTCATCAACAACGTGCGCGGCGTGCAGGGGCACACCGGGACCTGGAAGGGCGTTCCCGTGACGGTGATGGCCTCCGGCATGGGCATCCCTTCCATCGGCATCTACAGCTGGGAGCTCTTCAACTTTTACGATGTGGACAACATCATCCGTATCGGCTCCGCCGGTGCACTGCAGGACGATCTGAAGCTGATGGACGTGGTGGCCGGTCAGGGCGCCTGCACCAACTCCAGCTACGTCAAGAGCTTCGGCCTGGGCGACACCGCCACTTTCGCCCCCATCGCGGACTACACCCTGCTCTCGAAGGCCGTGGAGAGTGCAAAGGAGCACGGCGTCGACATGCGCGTGGGCAACCTCCTGGCCTCCGACACCTTCTATGCCGCCGAGGGAGCCGGCAAAAACGACCAATGGAAGCGCATGGGCGTGCTGGCTGTGGAGATGGAATCCGCCGCGCTGTACGCAAACGCCGCCTACGCCGGCAAGCGGGCCCTCTGCATCTGCACCATTTCCGACCACATCTACCGCCCGCAGGACAACCTCTCCGCCGAGCAGCGCCAGACCTCCTTTACAACAATGATGGAGATCGCTCTTGACACAGCAGTCAAGATGGCCCGGCTGTAAGAAGCGCAAAGCTGTGGGGCTTATCGCCCGGGAGAATATGAACTTATTCTTGCCTTGCGCAGCTTCTTCGTGCTATAATATGAAGGGTATGGGCTTGTCCCATGCTGAAACCCCGAAAACAATAAAATGGAGGAAAAAACATGAAAAAGATCATCGCGCTTATTCTTGCTCTGGTCATGGTCTTTGCGCTGGCTGCCTGTGGCCAGAGCGCTGCCCCTGCTGCCACTGCTTCCGAGGAAGCCGCTCCCGCCGCCGAGGAGGCTGCTCCTGCCGCTGAGGAAGCCGCTCCCGCTGCCGCCACCGTAAAAATCGGCATGGTGACCGACGTCGGCGGCGTCAACGACAAGTCCTTCAACCAGCTCGCCTGGGAGGGTCTGCAGGCCCTGGCCGCCGAGGATTCCGGCTTTGAGGTCAACTACCTGGAGTCCAAGACCGATGCGGACTACCAGACCAACATCAACACCTTCATCGACGAGGGCTATGATCTGGTCATCACGGTCGGTTACATGCTGGCCGACGCCACCCGTCAGGCTGCCGAAGCCAATCCCGAGCAGAAGTTCGCCATCGTTGATGACTCTTCCTGCGCCGATCTCCCCAATGTTGCCTGCCTGATGTTCGCGCAGGAGCAGTGCTCCTACCTGGTCGGTCTGGTTGCCGGCTCTGTTACCC
Organism: Oscillospiraceae bacterium; assembly: GCA_902774015.1. Taxonomy (GTDB): domain Bacteria; phylum Bacillota; class Clostridia; order Oscillospirales; family Oscillospiraceae; genus Limivicinus. The sequence goes on from CACYHB010000011.1 coordinate 32,217, forward strand.
AGAGCAAGGTCGTCGGCTATGTCCAGGGCATGGTCTCCGAGCCTATGAACCTCTTCGGCATCGGCTTCATCACCGGCGTTCTTGAAGCTTGCCCCGAAGCCACTGTTCTGCAGTACAATGCCAACAACTTCGGCGACATTGCCGGCGGCAACACCGCTGCCAAGGACATGATCACCAAGGGCGCTGACGTTATCTACCATGCTGCCGGCGGCACCGGCAACGGTGTTATGAACGCCTGCGACGAGGAAGGCATCTACGGCATCGGCGTTGACAAGGATCAGCGCGTCGAGCTCGGCCTTGAGTGCATCATTACCTCCGCCATGAAGCGCGTTGACGTTGCCTGCCAGGACATCTCCAAGGCTGTCAAGGACGGCAGCTACACCGCCGGTGTCCATATGTATGACCTGGCCAATGACGGCGTAGGCATTGCTCCCACCACCGAGGCTGTCCCTGCCGAGGTCCTCGAGCTTGTTGAGAACGCCAAAGCTGCGATCATTGCCGGTGAGAAGACCGTTCCCACCACCACCGCTGAGTGCCCCGCCTTTACGCTGGGCTGATCGGCTGCAACAATCCTATGACCCGGCCGGCGCTGTTTTACAGCGCCGGCTTTTTCATGCCTTTCCGCTGAGGAATGGAAAAAATAATCGGAGCTCCGGTGAAAGAAACTGTAGAAAAACCGCTGTTGGTATGATAGAATAATGCAACAGGTTTCTACTGATTTTGATTTTAAAATGGGAGTGATTGCTATGGTCGACTTCTATCAGATTCGCAGCCCGCTGTCCCAGATCACAGAGGAGCGGATGCACCGCTTCATTGACGCTCTGTCCGACGCGCTGGGTGAAAAGCTGCAGAAGGTCTCGCTGGAGCAGTATCTGGCCGACGATTTTGCGCTTCTCTATGTGGCCTCCGGCGGCAGCGAGGGCTATTTCCTTGAGGTGTTTGAGCAACTCAAGGCCCGCCACTGCTACATTCTGACCAGCGGCGAGAGCAATTCTCTGGCCGCCTCCATGGAAATTCTCAGCTTCCTCAGGAAGCACGGCGGCAGCGGCGAGATCCTCCATGGCGACATGGATCAGGTGGCCGCTCAGATTCACACTCTCCGCAGCGCCCATCGGGCAAAGGCTGCGCTCAAGGGCAAAAACCTGGGCTGCATCGGTGCGCCGTCCGACTGGCTGATTGCCAGCAACTATTCTCCTGACGCCATGATGCGCAAGCTTGGCATGGGCTTCGTCTCCATTCCCATGGAGGAGCTGCTCGCGGAGATAGCAAAGGAGCACTATGAGAGCAACGAATACACCGGGCTCTTCAAAAAGCAGTCCTTTGATGCGCTCGAGATCGAAAAAGCGCTCTATGTCTATGGGGCCTTTCAGCGTCTTGTCGCAAAGTATGATCTCTGCGGCGTTTCTGTCCGCTGCTTCGACCTGCTGGACACCGTGCATACCACGGGCTGCCTGGGGCTTTCCATTCTCAACTCCCAGGGGATCTACGGCGGCTGCGAGGGCGATGTGCCGGCGCTGCTGTCCATGGCTGTGCTGGGGAGCATCACGGGCGAGCCGATGTTTCTCTGCAACCCCAGCCGCTTTGACACCAAAAACGGTTTCGCCATCTTCGCCCACTGTACCATCCCCACCACCATGCTCAAGGATTTCTGCCTCAACACGCACTTTGAGTCCGGCATCGGCGTGGCGGTACAGGGGACCTTTGCCGAGGGCGACTGCACGATCTTCAAATGCGAGGGTGATCTGTCCCGCTTCCACGCGCAGGAGGGCCGGATCGTGGACGTTCCCTTCAGCGACATGCTCTGCCGCACGCAGACCAAGGTCATGCTCGACGATTTCTCCTATTTCCTCACAAAGCCCATCAACAATCACCACATTCTCTGCCGCGGCAGACACGCCGCGGAGGTGGAGGCTTTCTTCCGCATTCTCGGCGAATGAACACGTGAAACAAGACAATCTTACTATAGGGGGCGGTCAATTTGGCAAAACAGTATGTGGACATGAATACCCCTGTCATTGAAATGCGCAACATCGTCAAGAAATTCGGCGATTTTGTGGCCAATGACGGAATTAACCTCACCGTCCACAAAGGCGAGATCCACGCGATTCTGGGCGAAAACGGCGCCGGCAAGTCCACGCTGATGAATCAGCTTTACGGCCTGCTCAAGCCCACCTCCGGCGACATTCTGGTAAACGGCAAGAAGATTGAAATGAACAACCCGCGCGATGCCATTGACGCCGGCATCGGCATGGTGCACCAGCACTTCATGCTGGTGCAGCCCTTCACCGTCACGGAAAACATCGTCCTCGGCACCGAGCCGGTCAAGGGTGTCAAGCTGGACATGGCCACCGCGCGCAAAAACGTGGTGGAGATCTCCGAACGCTACGGCCTGTCCATCGACCCGGACGCCAAGATCGAGGACATCTCCGTTGGCATGCAGCAGCGCGTGGAGATCCTCAAGGCCCTCTACCGCGGGGCTGACATTCTGATTCTGGACGAGCCCACCTCCTCCCTGACCCCGCAGGAGATCGTCGAGCTGATCGACATCATGCACAGTCTGGTCAAGGACGGCAAGAGCATCATCATCATCACCCACAAGCTGAAAGAGATCAAGGAATCCGCCGACTTCTGCACCATCATCCGTATGGGCAAGTATATCGGCACCGTGGACGTGGACACCGTGGACGAAAACGACCTGGCCTCCATGATGGTGGGCCGCAAGGTCGCCTTCAAGGTGGACAAGCCCGAGCAGAAGCCGGGCGAGGTCGTTCTGGATGTGAAGGACCTCCACTGCAAGGACTATCGCGGCGTGGAGATCGTCAAGGGCCTGAACCTGCAGGTGCGCCGGGGCGAGATCGTCGGCATTGCCGGCATCGACGGCAACGGCCAGACCGAGCTGGTGGAGATCATCACCGGTCTGCGCAAGGGCATCTCCGGCCAGGTGCTGGTCAACGGTGTGGATGTATTCAACAAGTCCCCCGCCTTCTGCTTCCAGAACGGCGTTTCCTCCATCCCCGCCGACCGGCAGAAGCACGGCCTGGTGCTGGACTTCTCCATTGAGGACAACCTGATTCTCCAGAATTATGAGAAGAACCCCTTCTCCAGGAAGAGCATCCTCCAGCGCGACCCGATCTTTGCCCATGCCAGCCAGTCCATTGAGAAGTACGACATTCGCCCCTCCGGCAGCGAAAAGCGCGCGGCGGGCACCCTCTCCGGCGGCAATCAGCAGAAGGTCATCATCGCCCGTGAGGTGCAGAACGACAAGGACCTGCTGATTGCCGTGAACCCCACCCGCGGTCTGGATGTGGGCGCCATCGAGTATGTGCACAAGTACATCGTGGATCAGCGCAACAAGGGCAAGGCCGTGCTGCTGGTATCCTTCGAGCTGGATGAAATCATGAGCCTTTCCGATGTGATTGACGTCATCTTTGACGGGCAGATCGTCTCTTCCATCCCCGGCAAGGAGGCCAATGAGAACGCTCTGGGTCTGATGATGGCGGGAGGAGGGAAAAAAGCATGAAAATGAAAAAAAGTTTCCTGGACATTCTTTCGGAAAACCGCTTTGTTCACATTCTGCTGTCGATTTTGCTGGGCTTTCTTGTCGGCGCGCTCTTTCTGGTGGTGATGGGGCTGTCGGTTGGCGCTGCCTACGGGCGTCTGCTCTCCAGCGTCATCTCCGTCAAGGGCTTTTCCTACGTGATCGTCTACTCGATCCCCTATATCGTCGCGGGTCTCTCGGTCGCATTCTCCTTTAAGACCGGTGTCTTCAACATCGGCGCCGAGGGCCAGTTTGTGATGGGTTCCATGGCCGCCGCGGTGGTCGGCATCCTGCTGGGCGGGCTTCCCAAGATCATCCTGATCCCCCTGTGCTTCCTGGTCGCCATGGCCGCCGGCGCATTCTGGGGCATCATCGTGGGCTTCCTGAAGACCAAGTGGGGCATCAACGAAGTGCTGTCCATGATCATGTTCAACTGGGTGGCCTTCTACCTTTCGAACTTCATTGCCGGCCTGCCCGCCATCAAGAGCGACGGCACTGCCGAGGCCACCAAGAACATCTCCGCCAATGCCAGCACCCTGTTGAGCAAGGACTTCATCAAGAGCCTGGGGCTCTGCCCCACCGCCAACTGGGGCATCCTCGTGGCCATCGCCATGACGGTCCTGGTCTGGTTCATCATCGAGAAGACCACCCTGGGCTACGAGCTCAAGGCCGTGGGCTCCAACAAATTCGCGGCCGAATACGGCGGCATCAACGTCAACCGCTCCATTCTCACGGCGCTCGCCATCTCCGGTGCGCTGGCGGGGCTCGCGGGTGCGCTGCAACTCATGGGTATGGGCAATCGCATCTCGATTTTCTCCAGCCAGGAGGGCTTCGGCTTCGCCGGCATCGTAGTGGCCCTGATCGGATGCTCCAACCCCTTCGGCGTATTGGTCGCGGGCATCTTCTACGGCGCGCTCATGTACGGCGGCAGCAAGCTGAACCTCGAAGGCGTGCCCACACAGCTGATCAGCGTCATCGTCGGCACGGTCGTGTTCTTCATCGCCATCTCTGTCATCTTTGAAAATCTGAAACGTCTGAAAGCCCGCGCCAATCGCAACGCGGAGGCTGCCGCAATCAAGAAAGCAGCGGAAAAGGAGGGAAAGAAATGACGAACTTTGTCAACAGCTTCGGCATCATCCTCTTTGCCACGCTCGTGTATGCCACCCCGCTGCTGTATGCGGCGCTGGGTTCCTGCTTCTCCGAAGTATCCGGCGTCGTCAACATCGGCATCGAGGGCATGATGACAGCAGGTGCCTTTACCGGCACGGTAGTCGCCTACTTCACCGGCAACCCCTGGATCGGCTTCCTCTGCGGCGGTCTGGCCGGCGCCTTCTTCGGCATGCTGCACGCCGTTGCCACCGTCAACCTGGGCGCGGATCAAACCATCGCCGGTACTGCCATCAACATGCTCGGCCCCGGCATTGTCATCATGCTGGCCAGAGTCCTCTTCAACTCCACGGACACCATTCCGCTGACGGCCTCCCAGAAGATCCCCAAGCTCTTCACCGGCGTATTTGATACCGCCACCGTCTTCGGCCGCTTTATGGACAATGTCTTTGCCAATTACGTGTCCACCTATCTGGTATTCGTTGCCGTGGTGATCGTATGGTTTGTATTCTATAAGACCCGCTTCGGTCTGCGGCTTCGTGCCTGCGGTGAACATCCCCAGGCCTGTGAGACGCTGGGCATCGACGTGATCAAAATGCGCTTCGCCTGTGTGTGCATTTCCGGTTTTTTGGCCGGTCTGGGCGGCGCCTGCGTGACCATGACCGTATCCACCCAGTTCCGTCCCATCTCCATCGTCGGCCAGGGCTTTATCGCCATCGCGGCGGTGATCTTCGGCAAATTCCGGCCCCAGGGCGCGCTGCTGGGCTGCCTGCTGTTCGGCTTCTGCTCCGGTCTGAAGGTCGTGCTCGGCGGCTCCTCCGGCATCAACATGCAGCTGATCTCCATGATCCCCTACGTGGTCACGGTCATCGTGCTGGTGCTGTTTGTCGGCAAGTCCCGCGTTCCCGCTGCCAACGGTAAACCTTACATCAAGGCAAAATAAGGAAAAGGGAGCCTGAAATGAATCAATATTGCGCTTATCCGCTGATCGTTCTGATCGGATATCTGCTGGGTTCGCTGAACCTGGCATTGCTGCTGGCAAAGCGCAAGGGCGTTGACATCCGCGCCGGGGGCTCCGGCAATCCCGGCGCCTCCAACGCGGTGACGCTGATGGGCTGGAAGGCGGGCGCGCTGGTCGCGCTGCACGACATCGGCAAGGGGATCCTCGCCGTTTGGCTCTGCGCGAAGCTCTTCCCCTCCGTTCCCTTCTCCGGCGCTGTTGCCGGCGTGGCCTGTGTGCTGGGTCACATTTTCCCCTTCTACCAACATTTTCGCGGCGGCAAGGGCTTTGCCACCTACCTTGGCATTACCCTGATGCTCAACTGGAAATTTTTCCTCTGCCTGCTGGCCGCCATCGCGATCCTGGTCCTGATCACCGACTACATCGTCGTCGGCACCATGACCACGGTGGTCTCTTTCCCCGTCTACTGCGCCGTAACACGGCATTACGTGCTGGCGCTGCTGCTGTGCGTGGCCTCGCTGGTCATCATCTACAAGCACCGCGCCAATCTCGTGCGCATCTATCACGGCACCGAGATCAAGGTCCGCGCCGCCGGGAAGGGAAAATACCGGGTCAAATAGCACAGAACAAGGGATGGGCCAGGCGTGAGCCTGGCCCATCCGAATGAAAGGAAGCACTTATGAACAAATATCTGGACATTGCTCCCGAAGTGGCGCAGGCGCTGGCGGAGGGCCGCCCGGTCGTAGCCCTGGAGAGCACCATCATCTCCCACGGCATGCCCTATCCCAAAAACGTGGAGACCGCCCTGCTCGTGGAGCAGACCATCCGCGACAACGGGGCCGTGCCCGCCACGATAGCCGTCATCGCCGGCCGCCTGAAGGCCGGGCTCAGCCATGAGGAGATCGAGCATCTCGGCAAGGCCGGGCGCGGCGTCGCCAAGGCCAGCCGCCGGGACCTGCCCGCGCTTGTCGCCCGCGGGGCCGACGGCGCCACGACCGTGGCCACCACCATGATCATCGCCCACATGGCCGGCATCAGGATCTTTGCCACAGGCGGCATCGGCGGTGTACACCGCGGCGCCGAAGTGACCATGGATATCTCCGCCGATCTGGAGGAGCTGGCCCAGACGCCGGTGATGGTGGTCTGTGCCGGCGCCAAATCCATTCTGGATCTGGGACTGACGCTGGAGTATCTGGAGACCAAGGGCGTGCCTGTCATCGGCTACGGCACGGAGGAGCTGCCCGCCTTCTACACCCGCAAGTCCGGCTTCGGCGTGGACTACCGGGTGGATTCTCCCGAGGAGCTGGCGGCGATCTTCGCGGCCCAGCGCGGACTCGGCTACCGGGGCGGCATGCTGGTCACGAACCCGATCCCCGAGGAATACTCCATGGACAAGGCCGTCATCGACGCCGCCATCGAGCAGGCACTGCGGGAGGCGAAGGAGCAGGGCATCCACGGAAAGGAGACCACGCCCTTCCTGCTGGCAAAGGTGGTGGAGCTTACCGGCGGCGACAGCCTGGAGTCCAACATCCGCCTGGTGCTCAACAACGCCCGCGTGGCCTCGCTGACCGCCGCGGCTCTTGCCAAAAACGGCCAGCTCTAATTAAGAAAGCAGCAAGCTGCAGGGACGGGATAACCCGTCCCTGACAGACTGTAGACAAACCAATGCGGAGCAGCTTGATCCTGCATGGGGAGATTGTGAAGAGGGGATTGGGTATCCCCTCTTCACGTTCAATCTCAGCCGATTTTATAACCGATTCAAGGTTTTAAAATCGGCCGCTTTCAGTGGGTCGACATTTTGTCGACACGCTGAAAGGGACGGGAAACCGTCCCTGTTTTTGTTTTTGACGAAACCCGCTCCCTGCGGTATACTGAAGAAAAAGAGAGAAAATGAGGCGATTTGGATGGAGAGACTGTATACCGCGGCCGGGAAAAAGCTTCCCGCCGTGCCGTGGGAGCGCTACCCCCGGCCCCAGCTTCGCCGGGCGGACTGGCTCTGCCTCAACGGGGAGTGGGAGCTGCAATGGGGCAGAGAGCGCGGAGCGATCCGCGTCCCCTTCTGCCCGGAAAGTCTGCTCGGCGGCGTCGAGGCGCCGCCCGCCGTCGGGCAGGAAATGCGGTATCGCTGTTTCTTCTCCGTCCCCGAAGGCTGGCGCGGGCGCCGCGTACTGCTGCATTTTGGCGCGGTGATGCGCGATTGCCGCGTGTTTGTAAACGATGCGCTGCTCTGCCGCCACGAAAACGGCTATCTCCCCTTCACCGTGGACGTCACGGATGCGCTCCGGCCCGGGGAGAATGAGCTGCGCGTCGCGGTCGTGAACGATCTGGACCGCCGCTGGCCCTGGGGCAAGCAGGCGCGCAGGCGCGGCGGCATGTGGTACACGCCCTGCTCCGGTATCTGGCAGAGCGTCTGGCTGGAGCCGGTGCCGGAAGCGCACGTGCGCGAGCTGGAGATCCGAAGCGGAGAAAGCTGGGCGGAGATCACAGCATACGGCATAAGCGAGGGCTTCGTTTCCCTGCTGGGGAGAGAGTACCCGCTGCGGGACGGGAAAGCGCGCATCGAGCTGGCCTCTCCCCGCCTCTGGAGTCCGGAGGACCCGTTTCTCTATGACTTCGTTCTCACATGCGGCGAGGATCGGGTCGAATCCTATTTCGCGCTGCGCACGCTTTCGACGGAGACCGTGAACGGCGTTCCCCGCCTGTGTCTGAACGGAAAGCCCTTTTTCTTCAACGGCCTGCTGGATCAGGGCTATTGGAGCGACGGGCTCTACACCCCGGCCGCCCCCGAGGCCTACGAGCAGGACATCCTGGCCATGAAGTCGCTCGGCTTCAACACCCTGCGCAAGCACATCAAAATCGAGCCGGAACAGTTCTATTACGACTGCGACCGGCTGGGAATGATCGTGTTTCAGGACATGGTCAACAACGGCAAATACGCCTACATCCGCGATACGGTGCTGCCCACGCTGCACTTCCAGAAGCACGAGGACACGCGGCTTCACCGGGCCCCGGAGAGCCGGCGCATCTTCCTGGAGAGCATGGACGCCACGGTGCGTCTGCTGCGCAATCACCCCTGTATCTGCCTCTGGACCATTTTCAACGAGGGCTGGGGCCAGTTTCTGGCCGACGAAGCCTATGAACGGCTCAGGGCCCTGGACGATACGCGCTTCATCGACGCCACCTCCGGCTGGTTTCACCAGAAGAAGAGCGACGTGGACAGTCTGCACATCTATTTTGACCCCCTGCATCTGGGGGAAAAGCCGCTTCCCCAGTTTCTCAGCGAGTTCGGCGGCTATGTGTGGAAGCTGCCGGATCACAGCTTCAACCGGGAAAAAACTTACGGGTATCGCAAGTATGAAGATCGGGAGAGCTTCGTCGCCGCGCTGCGCGAAACCTATGGCAGGGAGCTGCCGCCGCTGGTCCGCGCGGGGCTGTGCGCGGCGGTCTATACCCAGGTCTCCGACGTAGAGGACGAGACCAACGGCTTTCTGACCTTTGACCGGGCCGTGTTGAAGCTGAAACCGGAGGAGCTGCGGGATCTTTGCGACGGCCTGCAGGAAGCTGTAAAGGAGGGCTGCCTGTGAAAGAGGGAAAACGCGGCGCCCTGGCGGCGCTTTTTATCCTTGTCCTCTGCCTCGGTGTGGCGACCGGCATTCTCGCCGCCCGGATCACGGAGGCCCGCCGGGTGAGCGCCCCTGTCTCCGCGCCGGAATCCGTTGAGACGGCGGAGCCTGCGCCGGAGCCGATCCCCTCCGTCTCACCCGAGGACTGCGGGCATCCTGCCTATGAAAACGGGGTCTGTGTGCTCTGCGGCCATATCTGCGAGCATCCTTTTCACGATACGGAGGGACTCTGCCTCCTCTGCGGGCAGCGGGTGGTGCACCATTACCCGGGCGGCCTCTGCAGCTGCGGCAGAACGCCCGACCTGCATACCACGCTTCTGCCGGATCGCTTCTACGAGCCCTGCGAGCAGGCGGGCAGCATCCGCTCCTGGAGCTATGAGACCAGCGTTTGGGGCCGCGGGCTGCCTGCGGTGGTGCGCGCGGGCATTTACCTGCCCTGCGGCTACGATCCGGCGCAGCGGTACAACGTCCTTGTGCTGCTCCACGGCCTGCGCTCCACGGAGGAGTCCTGGCTCACAACGCCGCTGGAGCTGCCGGACGGGCGCTTTTATGAGATGCGCTGGATCTATGACCGGATGATCGAGGAAAAGATCATCGAGCCGCTGATCATCGTCTCCGCCTCCCAGTATCTCTACACGCAGAGCGACAACTTCAAAAGCAGCTATGAACAGATGGCGGCTGAGCTGCAGGACGTGATCCTCCCCTACGTCGCCGCCAACTTCAGCACCTATGCCGCCACAGGCGACCCGGACTCGCTGATCCTTGCGCGGGATCACTTTGCCCTCGGCGGCAATTCCTGGGGCTCCTACTACACCTACGACACCGGCATGTGCCAGAGCCTCCCCTATTTCTCCAGCTTTCTCTGCTTCTCCGGCGACGCGGCCACCGCATGGATCGTGGAATCGCTGGAGTCCGAGCGGCTGCGAAGCTACCCCGTCCGGCTCTATTATTCCGCCGCCGGGGATATCGACGTGGCACGCAAGGGGGAAGAGGGATGCTTCTACACCGTCGTCCCTCTGGTGGAACGCCTGCACGACGGGGAGAACGCATTCTTCCACATCTGCGAGGGCGGGCACGACTGGGGGACCTGGTCCATTGAGATCTACAACGCACTGCAGTTTCTGTTCCCCTGACGCAAAAAGCCCTTGAAAAAAAAGGTGAAATTTGGTTTCTCCCGTAGTATACTGAAAGCAGCAATCAAATAATTACAGGAGGTACGTCATGAATCTGCTAAACGTTCTGCTCAAATCCCTGCTGGCCGACGGCGCGATCACCGCGCTGGCCAAGAAGACCGGCCTCAGCACCGGCATGCTCAAAAAGCTTCTCCCCCTGGCTGTTCCCCTGCTCCTCAAAGCGCTGACCAACAACGCCTCCTCTCAGAGCGGCGTACAGTCCCTGCTGGGCGCGCTGACGCAGCACACCAGCACCAAGTCCATGCCCGAACAGATCAGCGAGGCCGACCTTACCGACGGCAGCAAGATCCTGGGGCACATCCTCGGCAGCGCAGCCCCCGCCGAATACCAGAATCTGGCCGCGCAGACCGGTCTGAACGCAAACCAGGTCAGCTCCGCCCTCTCCGGCATCGCCCCGGCCCTCCTCAGCGGTCTGTCCGCCGCCACCGCCTCCTCCGGCGCTGTCGGCAAGGTCGACCTGTCTGACGGGCTGGATCTGGGAGACGTGATGGCCATGCTGGGCGGCGCATCCCAGCCGGCTTCCTCTCCCGCCGGCGGTCTCCTGGGTTCTCTGCTGGGCGGCGGCCAGAGCAGCGCCTCCCCCATGGCTTCCCTGCTGGGCGGCAGCCAGAGCAGCGCCTCTCCTATGGGCGGCCTGCTGGGCTCCCTGCTGGGCAGCGGCATTCAGGAGAGCGACAACAGCCTTAACGGCAACGCCCTGATGAGCGCGCTGCTCAGCGCCATGAAGTAAAGAGGGTGCGCCATGGCTGCGAAAAAAGTCGGCGAACTGATCAAGGAAGCCCGTACCGGCGCCAAGCTCAGTCAGGCAGCACTGGCCGAGCAGGTGGGGCTGAGCGCCGCTGACCTCGGCAAGGCCGAGCGCGGCGAAAAAGAGCTGAGCCAGGCGGTGCTGAAAGCCATCGCCAAAGCCACGGGCGTCACCCAGAAATCCCTGCTGGAGGCCCCGAAGGGCGGGACGGCCGCAGCAAGCACCGGCACGGCCAGGAAAACGGCTGCGAAAAGCACTGCGGCCAAAACCGGCGCTGCCAAGACGCCAGCCGCGAAGAAAACCGCGAGCAGCACGGCGGCCAAGGGCGCCTCTGCCAGCGCGGTGGAACTGACCAGCGCGGAGAAGACCATGCTCAACGCCTACCGCAAGGCCGACGCGGAGACACGCAAGGCGGCGCTGAAGCTCCTCAAGGGCGAGCAGGACCCGGATATCCTCTCCACCCTGATCCAGAGCTTCATGGGCGGCAGCGGCAGCGGCGGCGATCTGGGCGGCGGGCTGCTGAGCCTGCTGGGCAATCTCGGGAAGAAATAAGTGGCGCAGCGCACGATCCATTATCTGCTGGGTGAGCTGCTGCTGCGCCGGTGCCCGGTGCGCGACCGGAAGCGCTTCCTGCTGGGCTGCATCCTGCCGGACGCCTACAGCGATCTTTCCCAGCGGGCGCTGACACACTTTACCAACCGCTCTGTTCCGGGCTATATGTATTTCGATTTTGACGCCTTCCGGGAGCGCTTTGGCGAAAAGCTGACGGCGGACGATCTGTATCTGGGCTATTACATGCATCTGGTGGAGGACAATTTCTACCGCGTCTTCTTCCGGGAGCGGGTGGGCGTCGCCATCGACAACCAGAAGCCGGAGCAGGTACGGCGCCTGCATTTGGATTACACGCTCTTAAACACCTGCATCGTTGAGCGCTACGGACTCCGCAACGAGGTTCTGCGCCCGGCGGATTTTGAGAAAGAGGCGCTGGCGGCCGTCGCGCAGTTTGATCTGGACGGCTTTCTCGCCGAATTTGACGGGGATTTTACCCGGCGGGCGGAGGGCGAGACCCGTTATCTCACGGAAGCTGTGCTGGAAGAGTTTCTTGCCTTGTATTACGAACCCTGCCTGCGGGAGCTGCGCACGGTACTGCGCGGCGGCCGCGGCCTTGTCGCGCGGGACATGGCCTGGACCAAACCGTAAAAAACTTAAAAGGGGATGTGAAAAAACAAGGTTTTTCACATCCCCTTTTCTTTCTCCGCAAAGCGCAGGCTTTGCGGAGAAAAGGAATCATGAAACGGTCGGTCAAGGGGCGGATGCAAAAGCCGCCCCTGACCTGTCCGCGTTATTTTGTCGCCATGCACCGCAGGGCGTTGAGGATCGCAAGGATCAGCACGCCGACGTCGCCAAACACGGCAAACCACATGTTGGCAAGTCCCAGCGCGCCGAGGGCCAGGATCACCAGCTTGACGCCCAGGGCAAAGACGATGTTCTCGTTCACGATACGCATGGTCTTGCGGGCGATGCGAACCGCCAGCGGCAGCCGGGAGGGTTTGTCGTCCATCAGCACGATGTCGGCCGATTCGATGGCCGCATCGCTCCCAAGCGCGCCCATGGCGATGCCCACGTCCGCCCGGGTCAGCACCGGAGCGTCATTGATGCCGTCGCCCACGTAGGCAAGCTTCCGGCCCGCCTCCAGCAGCGCTTCCACCTGCTCCACCTTCTGGGCGGGCAAAAGCTCGGGCACGCACCGGTCGATGCCGAGCTGCTGCGCCACATGCTCGGCTACGGCAGCCTTGTCGCCGGAAAGCATCACGGTCTCCCGCACGCCCAGCTCCCGAAGAGCACGGATGGCCCCGGCGGCGTCGTCCTTGAGCTGGTCGTTGATGACGATATGACCCAGATACTCGCTCCGGCGGGCAATGTGGATCACCGTGCCCAGCAGGTGGCAATCGTGATAGTCGGCCCGCACCTGCTCCATGAGTCCGGCATTCCCCACGTAGTAGGTCTCGCCGTCCACCACGGCGCGGATGCCGCTGCCCGCCAGCTCTTCGATCTCGCCCAGGCGGCTCCTGTCGATGTCGCCCACATGCGCCTGCAGGATGGACTGGGCCACCGGGTGGCCGGAATAGCTCTCGGCGGCGGCCGCAATATCCAGGAGTTCCTCAGGGGAGATCTCCCGGGGGTGCACCGCCTCCACGGCAAAGCGACCCTGGGTCAGCGTGCCGGTCTTATCGAAGCAGACGGTGTCCACCTTTGCCAGAGTCTCCAGCTCGTTTGCGCCCTTGATGAGGATGCCCTGCCGAGCGGCGCCGCCGATGCCGCCGAAAAAGGACAGCGGGACGGAAACCACCAGCGCACAGGGGCAGGATACTACCAGAAATATGAGCGCTCGCTCGATCCACTCCCCCCAGTTGCCCACGAAAAGGGGCGGCACCAGAGCCAGCAGCAGCGCGCCGATCACCACCACAGGAGTGTACCAGCGTGCGAAGCGGGTGATAAAGCTCTCCACCCGCGCCTTCTTCTCGGCGGAATTCTCCACCAGTTCCAGGATACGGGCCACCGTACTCTCGGCGTAGACGCTGTCGGTACGCACCTTGAGAAGTCCCGTGAGATTGATGGAGCCGGAGATCACCCGGTCGCCCACGCTCACGTCCACGGGCATGCTCTCGCCGGTGAGGGCGGCGGTGTCTACGCTGCCGGAACCCTCCAGCACGATGCCGTCCAGCGGGATGCGCTCGCCCGGACGGATGACGATGGTCTCCCCCAGCGCCACCTCCTCCGGGTCTACCTCCTCTTCGACGCCGTCGCGCAGCACTGTGGCGCTGTCGGGGCGGATGTCCATGAGCGAGGCGATAGATTTGCGGCTGCGGCCGACGGCGATGGACTGGAACAGCTCGCCGATCTGGTAGAAGAGCATGACCGCCGCGGCCTCGGGGTACTCGGCAATGGCGAAGGCGCCCAGCGTGGCGATGGCCATGAGGAACTTCTCGTCAAAAATCTGCCCGTGCCCGATGTTGCGAAGCGCGCTCCAGAGCACGTCATAGCCGATCACCAGGTAGGGCACGGCAAAGGCCAGGGCCTTCCACGGCCCCTCGACGGGCAGCAGCGCCGCCGCAGCCAGAAGCACGGCTGCGGCGACGATGCGGATAAGCGTTTTTTTCTGCCTCCCGGTCATGGCCTTACTTGAGGATGACCCGGCAGTCGGGTTCCACCTTGGCAATGCACTTGACGGCGGCCTGCACGACTTCGTCAAACACCGCGTCCTCAGCCTCGATGGTCATTTTCTGGGTCATGAAGCTCACGCTCGCGCTCTTCACGCCCGGCAGCTTCTGAATGGCCGCCTCCATTTTCGCCGCGCAGTTGGCGCAGTCCAGATCCTCCAGCTTGAATGCCTTTTTCATGTCCTTTCCTCCTTCTCCGGATCATCTTCGATGAGGTGCTCGAAGCCCTGGGCGATGATGGTGCGCACATGGTCGTCAGAGAGGAAATAATAGATGGTCTTGCCGTCCCGCCGCTTGCCGACCAGATCCGCGTCCTTCAGGATGCGCAGCTGGTGGGAAATCGCCGACTGCGTCATACCCAGCAGTTCCGCGATCGCGCAGACGCACATCTCCGACTCAAAGAGCGCGAAGAGGATCTTGCAGCGGGTGGTGTCCCCGAAGATCTTGAACAGATCGCTCAGATCGCTCAACAGCTCATCCGTCGGGAGATCCCTGCGGACCCGCTCCAGGATCCCGTCGTGGTTGTGTTCCATCACTTGCACCTTCATTCATATGAATCACTGTTCATATGTTAGCACACGTGCGCAGCCCTGTCAAGGATTTCTTTGCAAAAAACAACGGGCCGCCCTCTCGGGCGGCCCGTCCGCGGTTACGGTATTCTATTTCAGTTTGGCCTGCGCCTTCTGCAGAAAACGCTCGCTGTCGATGATGAAGCGCTCGTGTCTGCCCTCGCCGATGAGCTCATCGCCCGCGTAGGCTCTGACAGAGAAGCAGAGCCGCCTGCGGTCAATATCCGTGAGCTCCGCTTCGGCGCGCACCGTCATTCCGACGGGTGTCGCCGTCAGGTGGGAGACCTCGATCCGGGTGCCGACGGTGCCCTGCCCTTCCTCCAGGTAAGGCTGCACGGCCTCCAGCGCCGCTTTTTCCATCAGGGCGATCATGCAGGGGGTGGCAAACACGGGCAGCGCCCCGCTCCCCGCCGCCGCGGCGGTGTTCTCGGGAACGACAAGCGCCGCGGCCTCGCTCCGGAGGCCGAGCGTGAGCGGCATTACTTCAGCGCTCCCTTGATCACGTCGGACAGCAGGTGGATGCCCTTGACGATGCGGTCGTCAGAGGAGCAGGAGTAGTTCAGGCGCATGCCGTTGTTGACGTCGCCCTTGGGATAGAAGCCGGAGCCGGGCACGAAGGCCACCTTGTTCTCCAGCGCAATGGCCGCGAGATCGCGGGTGTTCACATAGTCGGGCAGCTCGACCCAGGTGAAGAGGCCGCCGTCCGGATCGGTGAATTTGGCTTCCTCGGGGAAGCACTCGCGCATGGTGTCGATCATCAGGCCGCAGCGGTGCTTGTAGACCGGCAGGATCTTGGCCACGTGGGCGTCTACGTCGAACATATCCAGGTACTTGGAGATAACCATGGCGTTGACGGTCGCGGTCTGCAGCACAGCAGCCTGGGCGATCAGGTTCACCTTCTCAATGATCTCCTCATTGGCGCAGATCCAGCCGAGGCGGAAGCCGGGGGAGAGGATCTTGGAGAAGGTGCCGAAGTAGATGATGAGGCCCTTGTCGTCCATGCTCTTGAGCGCGGGCTGGAATTCGCCCTTGAAGCGCAGGTCGCCGTAGGGGTTGTCCTCAATGGCGGGTACGCCGTACTTGGCGATGATCTCCATGAACTGCTTGCGGCGCTCCAGAGGCCAGGTACGGCCGGAGGGGTTCTGGAAGTCGGGGATGATGTAGATGAGCTTGACGTTCTCGGTGGTGGCGAGGACGCGGTCCAGCTCCTCCATGATCATGCCGTTTTCATCTGTGGGAACGGTGACAAAATTGGGCTGGTACTGCTTGAAGGCGTTGATGGCGCCCAGATAGCTGGGGCTCTCCAGCACGACCACGTCGCCCGGATTCAGAAACAGCTTGCCGATAAAGTCCAGGCCCTGCTGGCTGCCGGCCGTCAGGATCACATGGTCGGGATCGCTGTGGATGCTGTTCTTCGCGGCCATGCGGTTGACGATGTGCTTCCTCAGCGGGAGATAGCCCTCGGTCTGCCCGTACTGCAGGGCGACGCGGCCGTTTTCCTGCATCACGGCGTCAAAGGCGGTCTGGATGTCTTCCACCGGGAACAGCTCGGGTGCGGGCAGGCCGCCGGCGAAGGAAATGATGTCAGGCTGGGCGGTGAGCTTCAGCAGCGCGCGAATATCGGAGGCTTTGATGCCGCTCATTCTGTCGGAAAAATTGACCATGTTGTTCTCCTCCTGTATGATTTTTGATTCTGAAAATGCCGATTGCTTGTTTTATTATATAACATTTTTTGCCTGCTGTAAACAGGCGCGGTTCGTTATTTTCTGCGCAGCAGCTTTGCCAGCAGCGATTTTTTCTCTTCCTTTTCCGGGATCTGGGCCAGTTCTGTCCAGGCTTCCGGCCCCAGATACCTGAGCACCGCCACCTGCGGTTCCATGTCCGGCGTGACGCGGAAGGTATCGGTGTCGTAGTAATGGATAAAGTCCGGCGACTCGAAATGGTAGGCGAAATCCCGGATCATCTCCAGCCGGTGGCCGCCCCGGTTCCCGTCCCGGTAATGCATGGGGATGATGACCTTTGCCATGATCTCGTCGGTGACGCGCTTGGCCTCCTGGGAGGGCAGCGCCGTGGCGGAGCCCGCGCAGATCATGCACACGTCCGCCCCGTAGAGACGGCTGATCTGCCCGCCGTCCAGCTGGGTGCCAAGATCGGCCATATGCACCAGCTTATAGCCGTCCGCCTCCAGGATGTGAATGTCGCAGAAGCCGCGCCAGTTGCCGAGCTTGAACTCATGGGGCACACGCAGCGTGGAGATCTCAAAGGGGCAGTCCGACTCCGGACGGCCGCTCAGCTGCACGCCCTCCCGGTAATTGTGGCCGAAATGCTCGTGGCTGACGAGCAGCTTGTCCGCCCGGACGCGCAGCCTGGGATAGCCGTTGGTATAGTCCGCGTTATAGGGGTCGATGAGCACGGTGTAGCCTTTGTGGGTGATGGCAAAGCAGGCGTGCCCCAGCCATTGGATGGTCATGGTCTCTTATCCTTCCATAATGTGAAGATTCCGGATTTCCGGGTTTTCGATCCGCTCCTGCACGGCGAAGGCGTGGGGCTCCAGGAAGTCCTGCGTCCCGTCGCTGAGGCCCTGCTCGCGCAGGGCCGCGATCACATTGGCGCAGATGTCCTCCACCACGTCCTGCTTGACGCGGCGGCCGGATTCGTCGTTCTCCGCTGTGAGCAGGAAAGTAAAAGCCTCGCGCATCTGTGCGAGAAGCGGCAGCTTCTCCATGCCGCGCAGGGCCCATTTGTAGTAGGGCATGTGCGCGCGATTGAGCAGATAGATGGCTCCGCAGCCCTCCCGCACGAACTCCGCCAGCGCCAGCATGGCCGCGCCCTCCTCGCCGTGCCGCAGGCAGCGGGCGTAGTTATACTGGCCGGACTGGGCCATGCCGATCAGCCGGGCAGCCAGCTTCTTTTTCCGCACATCCTCCGGCATGCCGTACAGGAGCGTCTCCCGCAGCGCGGAAAAAGCTCCCAGGTCGTCCCGGAACACCTCGCCGTTGGTGGCCTCGGCCAGCGCCCAGGAGGGCAGCTGCAGCCATTCCTGCCAGGTTCGCGGGGCCGTCTCGCTTCCCAGATAGCGGCGATAGAAAAAGCCGATACGGCGCACGCCGCGGTTCGTCTCCCCGAGCCTGCTCTGCTGCGAGGCTCTGCGGCGGGGCAGCTCCCGGTAGGCCCGGGACAGCTCCTCCCCGATCAGCAGATCGTCCGCGTCGGTGAGCCAGAGGCAGAAGCCCTGCTCAAAATCGTGGTCGCGGGAGATTGCGTCGTCAAAGCCGAAGCATTCCGAGCCCCGGCCCGCGAGGCCTGCGGCGATGCGATCCTCAAAGGCGGGAAAGCGGCTGTGCAGCATCTCGCGCCCGAAGTCCTCATAAAAGGCGCGGGCCTCCTCAAGTCCCTTCATAGATCTCCTCTACTCTCTGGCGCAGCTCCTCCGCGTAGAGGAAATAGCCGAAATAGTCAAAGCTTGGGATGCATTTGGAAACGGTAAAGGCGTGGTAGCCGTCACGGGGAAGCCCTGCGGCGTTCAGGTTTTCCCATGCTTTCTCCATGCATTCGCCGATCCGCTCGTCCTCCGGATCCTGCTTGTCATAGAGTTCCGCCAGATTGCAGAGCGTCACCGCCGTCTCATTCTCCGGGTTCGGGCAGCGCGCGATGCCCCGCAGAGCCAGTTGGAAATGCCGTTCGGCGTTGGCAAAGTCTCCCACGTCGGCGTAGCTCAGGGCCATGTTGTTGTAAAGGCCCGCAAAGCGGTAATCCTCGGGCGACAGGTTTTCGCCGTACACACGGGCCACGTGCCGAAACACCGGCAGCGAGCGGTCCGCCTGTCCGAAACACTTCATGGTGGTGGCTGCGTTGAGCATCACGGTAGCCCCGGAGACGGTGCTGCCCAGCCGGTGTTCACGGATCAGGGCCAGCCCGTCTTCCACGGCCTGCAGTCCCTTCTGCGCTTCCATCCCCCGGCGGTAGTGGCCCATCATCTCGCTGAGCATGCTCAGCTCCCCGCGCCAGTCCCCGAGTTCACGGGCCTCGGCGCGGCTGCGTTCCAGAAGCTCCCCCGCCTCCTTTTCCCGTCCGGCGTTATAGAGGGCGTCCAGCCGCGCGATCCGCTCCCGCACGGGGATGGACGCGCCGGACGGCTCCGCGTCGGGCGTGCCGGTGTACTGGCTGGCGTCAAAGGGGCAGATCGGGTCGATATGGTCCATGGTATTGTCCTCTCTTGCAAGAATACGATGCTTTTGTGTATAATAAAAGTATACTTTGTTTCTCAAGTATTCGCAAGTGATTTCCAGCGTATTTGCGCCCCCCATTCTTTCTTTTCGGATCTTGCCCGAAAAGAAAGAATGCACCGCGCCCGGTGTAAGAAAGAAAAGGGCGCTTTCAAGGACGATACGTTTCTGCGCATCGCCGTTCGCGCACGGCTTCACTACCGCTCGCGCCGCTGCCCGGTCGCATGACGGGAGAGCCGCGGGGCGGAGCGCGGAATCGTCCCCGTCAGAAGTGCAGCATAGCGGCAGCGAAAAACGGGGTCAGCAGCTGCGGGAAACTACTGCAGCGGCGACCCATGCTTTTCCCTTGGCCTCCCGGTTCCCGCGGGGGGGTCAAGGGGAAACGTCCCCTTGTCGCCTTTCTCTTTGGAGTGTAAGAACCGCTTCTCTTTCCGCGAACGGAAAGAGAAATGGTTCTTGAAATGAGCAGCTTCAAGCTTGCAAACCCGCGAGAAATAACCTATACTCCACTTTCACTCGGAGGATCATTATGTCGAATCATCTTGCCAACGAGCGCTCGCCCTATCTGCTGCAGCATTCGGAAAATCCGGTGGACTGGTACCCCTGGGGGCAGGCTGCCTTTGAAAAGGCACGGGCCGAGGACAAGCCCGTATTTCTCTCCATCGGCTACGCCACCTGCCATTGGTGCCATGTGATGGCCGAGGAGTCCTTTGAAAACGAGACCGTTGCCGAAATCCTGAACCGGGACTATGTACCGGTGAAGGTGGATCGCGAGGAACGGCCGGACGTGGACGCCGTGTATATGGAGGCCTGCACCGCCTTAAACGGCAGCGGCGGCTGGCCCCTGACGGTCGTCATGACGCCCGATCAGCAGCCCTTCTTCGTCGGCACCTATCTCCCGCGGGAGAGCCGCGGCGGGCGTATCGGCCTGCTGCCTCTGCTGCGGGCCCTGGCCGGGCGCTGGCAACACGACCGGGCCTCCCTCCTGAAAACAGGCGCGGAGATCACCGCCTGGCTGACCCGGGAGGAGCGTGCTGACAACGGGAAAGCCGGAGAGGACCTGCTGAAGCAGGCCGCCAGCCAGCTGCGCGCCTCCTTCGACGAGGAGTACGGCGGCTTTGGCGCAGCCCCCAAATTCCCTGCGCCGCAGAATCTGCTCTTTCTGCTGCGGCAGGCAAAGCTCGGGGGAGACCGCTCCCTGCGCCGGATGGCGGAGTTTACCCTGCAGCAGATGTACCGCGGCGGGATCTATGACCATTTGGGCGGCGGCTTCTGCCGCTACAGCACGGACCGGGAGTGGCTGGCGCCCCATTTTGAAAAGACGCTCTATGACAACGCCCTGCTGGCCTTGTGCTTCACGGAGGCCTGGCAGGAAGGGCGCTACGCTCTCTGGCGCACGGCGGCCGAGAGCACGCTGGACTACTGCCTCCGGGAGCTTCGGCACGAAAACGGCGGCTTTTTCAGCGGTCAGGATGCGGACAGCGAAGGCGTGGAGGGTAAGTACTACCTCTTCACCCCCGGTGAAGTCTGCGATGCGCTGGGGGCGGAGGACGGGAAGAAGCTGTGCGACTGTTATGACATCACAGAGGAGGGCAACTTCCACGGAAGGAGCATCCCCAACCTGCTCATCAACCAGCGCTGGAACCTGATCCCGGAGGGCTACGAGGATCTGTTGGAGCGGCTCCGCCTTTACCGGCAGGAGCGCTATCCCCTGCGCACGGACACGAAGCTGCTCTCCGGCTGGAACGGTCTGATGCTTCTCTCGCTGAGCCGGGCCGCCTGGGTCTTTGACGATCCGCGCTATGCAAACGCCGCCCGGGAGCTGGCGTGTTTTCTGCTGCGCACCGCCGGGGCGGAGGAACCTGCGCGTTTCGCCGCGGTCTGCTACGGTGACGGGCGCGCTCCCCTGCCCGCCCAACTGGACGACTGCGTGTTCACCGCTTTGGGCCTGCTCGAGCTCTATCGCGTGGACTACGACGCAGCGCACGTCCTCGCGGCGAAAAGGCTCGCCGATTGGGTGACGGAGCACTTTGCCGATAAAGACGGCTCTTATTTCCGCACTTCCGATCTCTCCGAAGCTCTGATCAAGCGGCCGAAGGAGCTTTTCGACGGGGCGCTTCCCTCCGGCAACAGCGGAGCCGCCGCTCTCTTCGAGCTGCTGGGGCGCATGACCGGCGAAGCGGACTGGACCGCACGCGCCGACACGCTGCTGGACCGACTCTCTGCCCGGGCGCAGCAATACCCCGCCGGGATCGCCTTTGCCCTGACGGCGCTGATGGCGAGAGTCTACCCCACACGGGAGCTGGTCTGTGTAAATGACAGCCCCACGGAAATGCTGCGCAGCGTGACCGGACGCTATGCGCCGGAACTGAGCGTACTGCTCAAGCGGCCCGGAGACACGCTTCTGGCCGAGGCCGCCCCCTTTACCGCTTCCATGGTGCGGCAGGAGGACAAGGCCACCTACTATCTCTGTCAAAACGGCGCCTGTGGGCTGCCCTTCACGGAATAAAACAAACGGAGACAGGATGCATCCTGTCTCCGTTTGTTGTGTCAGATAATTACGGATCGTCCCTGTTCGTCAGGTCGCGGAGCTTTTCCCCCAGCGTGGCCGCGGCGCTGCCGCCGGCGCGAATCGCGCTCTCTCTGGCTTTTCGGGCGGTTTCCAGGGCTTTTCTCGCGTTGTCGCTGACGAGCTTGCTGGTCTTCCGGAAGGTCTCGCTGCCGGTGAGGCCCTTGAGGGCGTTCTCGCCCACCTTCATGGCCTCCTTCAAGCCGCCGGTGATCCCCTCGTTTCCGTAGCTGCGCACGCCCTCCTCGCTCTCGAAGAAGAGCGCCAGCGCGCCGGGCCCGACGTGGCAGCCGGTGACCGGCTCGTAGTCGGCCAGAAGGATCTGCTTCGGCGGGCGGTTTCGATTGAGCAGCTCGATCAGGTAGTCCGCGTCCTCGCGGCAGGCGGCGTGCACCACGCCCACGATCTGCTCCTCGGGATTCACCGCGAGCTTGTCGTAGATGGCCGCCAGCGCCTCGATGGACTTTTTGCGGCCGCGCAGCTTGCCGAAGGCCACGATCCTGCCCTCTTCATTGCCCTTGAGCAGGGGCTTGATGTTCAAGACGGTACCCATGATGGCGGAGAGGTTCGACAGCCGCCCGCCGCGGCGCAGATGCATCAGATCGTCCACCGTGAAGACGTTGAACATCTTCTCCACGTGCTCCTCCAGGATCTCCACAGCGGCCTCGGTGGGCACGTCAAGGTCCCGGAGTTCGGCCGCGTGCAGGGCGATGATGCCCTCGCCCAGCGCGGCGCCGCGGGTGTCGATGACGGCGATCAGCCGCTCCGGGTACTGCTCGCGCAGCATCTCTGCGCCGATGCGCGCAGAGTTGCAGGAGCCGGAAATGCCGGAGGACATGGCCACATAGATCACATCCTGCCCCGCCTTCAGATAGGGTTCAAAGAACTCCATGTACTGCTGGGGGGAGATCTGGGAAGTCGTCACGTGCAGTCCCTTTTTGATCTTCCCGTAGAATTCCTCGGCGTCGAAGCTGTCGGTGTCCAGGCAGGTGTGCTCTTCTCCGTCATACAGATATACAAAGGGGATCACATGCAGACCGTAGCTGCGGATTTCCCTGTTGAGCAGATTGCCCGAGGTATCGGTCAGCACAGCAAAGCTCATAGCATTACACCTCCGTGTGTTTTCATGGCTTGCGTTCTGTTGCCTATTATATCCAATTCCGGCCGTCCGGGCAAGCTATTGCGCCGGGAAAGCGCCCTACACCGCCTTCCCCGGATCGTAGAATGCGGCAAAAGCGGACTCTACTCACAGTAGAGTCCGCTTTCAGCGTGTCGATAAAGTATCGCCACGCTGAATCGGTTTTTCTGCAGTCCGCTCTTTCTGCGCCGTTCCGTCAGGAAAGCTGCTCCATTTCTTCCACCAGCTCGCCGAAGAGCTGCAGGGCGGAATTGACCGGCGCGGGACTGGACATATCCACCCCCGCGATCTTCAGCAGGGAGATCGGATCGGTGCTGCTGCCCGCGGAGAGGAAGCGCTTGTAATCCTTCACGGCTGGCTCGCCCTCTGCGAGGATGCGGTTGGCGATGGCGACCGCGGCGGAGAAGCCGGTGGCATACTGGAAAACATAGTAGTTATAGAAGAAGTGGGGGATGCGGGACCACTCCAGCGCGATCTCGGGATCGGAGACCATGTCCGGCCCGTAGTAGAGCTTGTTGAGCGCCAGGTATTTTTCGCACAGCGCATCGGCGGTCAGCGTCTCGCCCCGCTCGGCCATTCTCCCCATCTCCAGTTCAAACTCGGCGAACATGGTCTGGCGGTAGATGGTGCCCTTGAACTGATCCAGGAAATGGTTGATGAGATAGGCCCGCTCCTTCTTTTCCGCGGTTTTGCCCAGCAGATAGCGCATGAGCAGCACCTCGTTGCAGGTGGAGGCCACCTCGGCCACAAAGATCACGTAGTCGCTGGTACAGACGGGCTGATATTTGGTGCTGTGGTAGCTGTGCAGCGCGTGACCCATTTCATGGGCCAGGGTGAACATACTGACCAGCGTGTCCTTCTGGTTGAGAAGCACATAGGGATGCGGTCTCGCGCTGCCGGAGGAATAGGCGCCGGCGCGCTTGCCCACGTTTTCATACACGTCGATCCAGCGATTCTCAAAGCCCTCGCGCAGAAGCGCCGTATAGTCCTCTCCCAGAACGGAGAGCGCGTCGAGCACCGTGGCCTTGGCCTCTTCGAAGGGGATGGAGCGCGCCGCATCCGCCACGATGGGCGTATAGACGTCGTACATGTGCAGCTCGTCCAGGCCGAGAAGCTTTTTGCGCAGGGAAACGTAGCGGTACATTTTATCCAGATTGCCGTGCACGGCCTCGATCAGCCTGGTGTAGACCTCCACGGGCACCTCGGTGCGGTCGAGGGAGGCTTCCAGCGTGCTGCCGTAGCCCCGCGCGTCCGCGAAGAAGCGCAGCTGTTTGAACTGGGCGTCCAGCGTGGCGGCAAGGGTGTTTTTCATCTGGCCGAAAACGTCGTAGAGCTTTTCAAAGCCGTCCCGGCGCAGGGTGCGGTCCGCGCTCTGCATGATGACGCCGTAGGAGCCGTTGGTGAGCGGATGCGCCGCCCCCTCGCTGTCCAGCGCGTCGGGGAACTTCATGTCGTTGTCGCGCAGAACGCCGCTGATGCCGTCTGGAGCATCGGCCATCTCGCCCGCGGCGGCCAGCAGTTTCTCTTCGGCGGGCGAGAGGATATGGGCCGCCCGGCGGCGGATCCGATAAAGGCTGCGGCGGTAGGTCTCCAGACCGGGCTGGGCGATGTAGAAGAGGTTCAGCCGGTCCTCGTCGACGGCCATGATCTCCGGGGCCGCGAAAGCGTCCGCGCTGGACACGGCCACCATCGTGGCCATGGCCTTTCCGCGCAGATCCTGGTAATAGCTGTTGCCGGTGTCCTGGTCGCCCTTGCAGAAAGCGTAGCCGTAGAGCATGCCGAGGCGCACTTCCAGCTCGTCCTCCAGGCGGAAATACTCCAGCAGGGTCTCGGCGCTCTCGCCCAGACGGCCCTGAAACGCCGCGATGCGCGCGGGCATCTCCTTGAGCGCTTCATACTCTTTGAGCCAGGCCTCGTCGCTCTCGTACATATCCTGCAGATTCCAGGTGAATTCCTCCGGGACCTGATCCCGGGGCAGAATGGTCTTAGGGTCCATCTTGCTTCCTCCGTTCAATTGTATTCTGTCGGATAGTATAGCATAAGCGATCAGTCCCGTGCAAGGAATGTGCGAAGGCAAAGAGAATTTTCTCGAATACACCGCGGCAGCACTCTCTCCGCAAGGCGCAAAAACTTTGTCAAAAACCTTGAAAAACGGTCGGGGCGTGATAGAATATAGGCACGTCTGACCGATGCTGGGAGAAAATGGAGAAGAACATGAAGCTGCTGAAAATTCTGCTGTCCGCCGTGCTTATGGCGTGCCTGCTGGCCGGCGTGCTGCCTGCCGCATGCGCCGAGGACGACGCGCGCTTTGCCGGAAAGACCTGGGAGGAGGTCGTTGAGGACTTCAATGCCCGCCTCGGCATTGAAAGCCGCAACGCCGCCTACGGCTACCGCAACACCGTCACCGGGGAGGAGCATTTCTTCAACCCGGACCAGTACATGGTGGCGGCCAGCATGTACAAGGTGCCGCTGAACATGATGGTGTCCGAGCGTGTGTACAACGGCGAGATTTCCATGGACACGCTGATCGGCGGTCTGAGCTATCAGAAGCTCCAGCAGGGCAGCATCATCCACTCGGACAACGACTACGCCCGGGCCCTCTGGATGTACGTGGGCAACGGCAACTACCGCAGCTACCGCCGGGCCATCGCCCCGCTCATGGGCGAGGACGCCGACACGGTGGACCCGCAGTACTATATCAACAATCTCTTCACTCCCCGGCAGATGATCCACTGTTTGACTCAGCTCTACGACAACGCCGAGCATTACCCCGGCGTGATCGACTGCATGAAACTGGCCGAGCCCAACGAATACTTCCGGCGCAGCGAAAACCGCTATGAGATCGCCCACAAGTACGGCTACTGGGAGGATACCTCCCTGCATATGAACGATTGCGCCATCGTCTACACGGACGAGCCGATCCTGATCGTCTGCTTTACCGACGGGCTTCACAACGCCTATCAGGTGCTGGCGGAGTTCTGCACCCTGATGTGCGACTACGCACAGTACGAGCTGGATCACCGCAAGGCGGCCGAAGGTGCGCTGGACGCCGCGCTCAGCGAGATCGCCCTGCCCGATTTCCGCCTGCAGACCGAGCAGCCTCTGCCGACGCCCACACCGGAACCCACGCCGGAGCCCACGGCTGAACCTGCAGAGGAGCCTGCGGAGCCGCAGTCCGGCTTCTCCCCGCTATGGTTCCTGCTGGCGCTTGCCGGCGGCGGCGTCTTTCTGCTCTGTGCCCTGGGCCGCCACAGGCTGCGCGTGCGCCGCATGCGGCTGCTGGCCGGGGTGCTGTCCGTGATCCTGGCTGTCGGCGCCGGCGCCATGGCGCTCATCAGTCTCTCCCCTGCGATGCGTCCCACGGGGGGCAGCATGCTCCCCGCCATGAATCTCAGCGACGTGGTGCCTTTCCTCGGCCACCCCGATCCCCAGGAGGACGTGATGGCTTTCTTCGACGCGCTGGAGCTGCAGGATTATGAGAAGTTCTACGCCATGCTGGACGGCTATGGCAGTCTGGGGCTGGAGGACCGCCCCGAGGCAGGGCCCGGGCGAATGATCCTCGGCGCGCTGCGGGACAGCTATTCCTACCGACTGGAGGGCGAGAGCCGCGTATCCGGCGATCTGGGCGAGCAGGACGTCTCTCTTCGCTCGCTGGATTTGAAGGCGGTGGAGGAAGCCCTGCGGGAGGAGACCCGCAATCATCTGGAACTTCTGAGCACAGAGCGGACCTATCGGGAGCTTTGTGATGAGAACGGCTTCTATCTCCCCCAGGTGACGGAAGAGGCCGTCAATGCCGCTACCGGTGTGGTGCTGGGCCGTATTGAGGACTTCTATGCCGACCATACGCTGACGCTGCACCTGCTCTACAGCGATGGCTGGTACGTGCAGGGCGACGAGGCGCTGGTGAACGCCGTGCTCGGCGCGTAAACGATACAGAGACACAAAACGGGCTTTGACCGAGGTCAAAGCCCGTTTTTCCGTTATCTGCCGGATCAGCGGAAGCTGTGGAAATACTCGCACTCGTCACGGTTGCACTGTGCCGCGTCCTCCGAGCGCATGTTGCAGTGAAACACGTGACCCAGGACGTGGTCCTTGTCGCCATAGTACTTGCTGAGCACGGGAACGCCCAGGCTCTCAAGCTTCCGTACCAGTCCCGGGGCCTCCTGCGCCAGGAAGTCCCCCTCGCAGGTCATGACCAGGGCGGGCGGAAATCTGTCCGTCACATGGCGCAGGACGCTGATCCGGTCCAGCTCCTCGTCCGTCCCCTTCATGGGCAGCAGATCGGCCATGAGCCGGGCGGTCAGATCCTTCTTCTTGTCCAGACGGATCTCATAGACGCCGCAGTTGAGGGCCACGGCCTTCGGCACAAATCCGCGGGGAGAGCGGAAGGAGAAGTTCACCGCGTAGTCCGGGTTCGTGCACAGGCAGGCGTAGAGTCCCAGAAGATGGGCTCCGGCGCTGTCGCCCACGGCAAAGACGCGCTCTGTGTCAAAACCGTAGGTTTCCGCATGCTCCAGCACCCAGGTGAAGACCCGGTTGACGTCTTCCAGCTGGGAGGGGAACTTGAACTTCGGGGCAAGGCCGTAGCTGAAGTTCACCACGGCAAAGCCCTGCTGGGCAAGGCTCATGCAGTAATACTGATAGCGCTCCTTGTCGCCGTAGACCCAGCCGCCGCCGTGGACGCTCACGATGACGGGCGCTTTGCCGTCCAGACCTTTGGGCCGGTACACGTCCAGCCGGTTCCAGCGCTTGTCCGGGCCGTAGAGAATATCGTCAAAGCGGACGATGTCCTCCGGGGTGCGCAGGCCGGCGTCCCGCTTGTCATCGCCGCGCTTGAAGGCGGCGCATACGACTCTGCTTGTGATGGACATTGACAATCCTCCTTCTATCTCTCTGTTCCCGCATAGCGGAAAGGCAGCTCCATCCGGTTTCGCTCCAGCAGTTCCCGGTCCCGCAGGATACTCTCCGCCGGTCCGTCGGCGGCGATGCGCCCTGCCGAGAGCAGGATCACCCGCTCGCAGGTGTCGCAGATCATGTCCAGATCGTGGGAGGTGATGAGCCGCAGCTGCCGCAGATCCCGGATCGTGTTGATGACGATGCGGCGGTTATAGGGGTCCAGCGCCGCCGTGGGCTCGTCCATCAGCACCGCCTCCGGCTCCATGGCCAGAATAGTCGCGATGGCGGCCATACGCTTTTCACCGCCGGAGATCCGGTGGTTGTGGCGGTATTTCAGATCCTGCAGTCCCAGGCGCGTGAGCACCGTGTCCACCCGGCGCTCCGCCTCCTCCCGGCTCAGGCCGTAGTTGAGGGGCGCGAAGATCATGTCCTCATACACGGTGGGCATGAACATCTGGTTGTCGGAGTTCTGCAGCACGAAGCCCAGCTTCCGCCGGATCTTCGCCAGGTTGTCCTTCCCGACCCTTTCGCCGTCCACCAGGATCTCGCCCTCGCTGGGGCTCAAGAGACCCAGCAGCAGCTTCATCACCGTGGACTTGCCCGCGCCGTTTGCGCCGATCAGGCCCACGGCCTCGCCGTCTTCAATGCGGAAGGAGACGTTCTGCAGCACCGGGCGGCCCTTTTCATAGGCAAAGCTCAGCTGTTTCAGTTCGATCATCGTACTCACCTCACAAGGAAAGCGCCCATCAGCCGCGCCACGGGGACGAGGCGCAGCAGCAGGAAAATGCCGAGGCTTGCAAGAAGCCACAGGCCGTCCTTTTTGTCAAAGGGACGAATGTCGGCATAATGGAAATGTTCGTGGTAACCCCGCAGCAGCATGCTGCTGTAGAGCTCCTGCGCCCGGTCCATGCTCCGGAGCAGAAGCTGCCCCAGAAAGGAGCCCCAGGCGGAGATATGGATGCCCTTCTGCCCCGGTGCACGCAGATGGTAGGCGTCGGTCATCACAGCCAGCTCCTCCGTCATGACGCCCACATAGCGATAGGTCAGCAGCAGGAGCGTCACCAGCATGGCGGGTACGTGCAGACGCCGCAGCGCGGCGCACAGAGAGTCGATGGGCGTGGTGGCCATGAGCAGGAAGGAGGCCATCAGGCAGAAAACACCCTTCAGCATCAGTGTCAGCATGGACACCACGCCGCCTGACACGGCCAGCCCGCCCAGCGCAAACTGCGGCGCGCGGTCAAAGAAGGGGTTGAAAAGTCCCACCGCCATCACCAGCGGCAGAACGATCCGGAGCTTGTAGAAGCAGGTGCGCACTTCGACGCCGCTCAGCTGGAACAGCAGCACCGGCCAGAGCAGCAGTGGGATTAGGCCGCTCAGATCGTACTTGTGGAAAGAAACCACGGTGAGGATATATGCAATTGTACTCAGAAGCTTCGCCGCCGGATGGAGCCGGTGGATCGGCGAAGAGCGCGCCGCCAGCTCGTCCATTTCGCCGAGCTCGTGCAGCGCCTTTTCCATCTTGTTCATAGGAATCGTTCCCGTGTCGAAAAAAGTATACTTTTGTTCTCGACCGCTCAGAGGCGGTAAGCTGCGCATAGCAAAACCCATTTCTTTCCCGTTGGGGAAAGAAACGGTTTTTGATGCCAAAGAA
>CACYHB010000012.1 GCA_902774015.1 Oscillospiraceae bacterium
AGATCCCTGCGACTGGCCACACTCCTGCTGAGGCAGTGATCGAGAACGAAGTTGCTGCGACCTGCACTGAGACGGGCAGCTACGATGAAGTCGTGTACTGCTCTGTCTGCAACGAAGAACTGAGCCGCACGCCGAAGACGATCGCTGCGCTTGGTCATGACTTTGGTGAGTGGGCGGTAACGACCGAACCCACCTGCACGGAGGCGGGCGAGGAGACGCGTACCTGCACACGCTGCGGCGAGACCGAGACGCGTCCTGTGGAAGCGCTTGGCCACGACCTGGTGCATCATGATGCTCAGGCTGCGACCTGCACGGAGATCGGCTGGAACGCTTACGACACCTGCTCTCGCTGCGACTACACGACGTATGTAGAGATCCCTGCGCTTGGACACGACTACGTAGGGGTAGTGAAAGCGCCCACCTGCACAGAGCAAGGGTACACGGTCTTTACCTGCTCACGCTGCGGTGACACCTATGCAGCGAATTATCTGCCGGCTCTTGGCCATGCCTGGAGCGAGCCCACCTGGAGTTGGACGGATCGTGCGGCTGCTACGGCTGCGTTTACATGCGACCGCTGCGGCGAAAGCAGCACTGTCGAGGCACGGATCACTTCTGCTGTTGGCACCGGTGATGATCTCGGCTACACCGTATACACTGCTTCGGTCATTGGACCCGACGGAGTGAACCACAGCGATATCCAGAAGAGCGTGATTGAGTATTCGATCACTTACAGCCTTGGCGAGAATGCAAGCGTCAATCCTGAGAACCCGACTACTTATACGGTCGAGACGGAGGACTTTACGCTGGTTAACCCGGCCCGTAAGGGTTACACCTTCGCTGGATGGACCGGTACCGGCCTGAGCGAAGCGACGGAAACCGTTACGATTGCCAGCGGCAGCACCGGCAACCGCAGTTACACCGCGAACTGGACCAAGAACGCCTACACGGTGACCTGGAAGAATTCCGACGGCACGGTTCTTGAGACTGATGAGGGCGTGCTGTTCGGCACGACGCCGAGCTATAACGGCGCGACGCCGACAAAGGCTGCGGATGCGCAGTACACCTACAGCTTCTCCGGCTGGACGCCCGAGATCGCAGCGGTGGAGGGCGACGTGACCTACACGGCGGAGTTTACCGGCACGGTGAACAAGTACACGGTGACCTGGAGCATTGACGGTGTTGAAACGACGGAAACCTATGAGTACGGTGCGACGCCTGCGCATGAGGCGCCGGGCAAGACCGATGCAAACGGCGTGTACGCTTACAGCTTCGCCGGCTGGAATCCCGCGATCGAAACGGTAACCAAGGATCAGACCTACACGGCGACGTTTACCAGCTCGGTCATTCCTTACACGGTCACCTTCCACGCCAATGACGGCAGCGAGACGCCTGCCGCTGCCACGCAGACGGTAAACGGCGAGACGGCCACGGCGCTTGCTTCCAACAGCTTCACGGCGCCCGAGGGATACCACTTCAAGAACTGGAATACCGCGCCCGACGGCAGCGGAACGGCCTACACGGCGGGCCAGGAGATCACTTCTGCCGCCGACATGGACCTGTACGCCCAGTGGGAGATCAACACCTACGTCATCCGCTTCCTGAACGGCGAGACCGTTCTGCAGAGCCTCACGGTCGAGCACGGCGCTATGCCGGTGTATACAGGCGATACGCCGACGAAGGAATCCACGGTAGACACGGATTACACGTTCAGCGGCTGGGATTCTGAGATCACGGCGGCGACTGCGGATGCGGATTACACGGCTGTATTCGAATCTGCAACCCGCTACTACACGATCACCTGGATCGTCAACGGCGAGAGCGTGACGGAGCAGTACGAGTACAACGCCGCGCCGACGTACAAGGTCGACGGCGAAGCAGTCACCCCGACCAGGGAGCCCGATATGCAGTACACCTACAGCTTCAAGGAGTGGAGCCCGGCGGTCAGCCCCGTGACCGGCGACATGACCTACACCGCGGTCTTTGACCACACGCTCAACCAGTACACGGTGCAGTTTGTGAACGAAGGTGCGGTGCTGCAGAGCGGCAAGGTCGACTACGGCACTCAGCCTTCCTACAGCTACCAGGTGGATGAGCAGGGCAACCGGATCCTGCCGCAGAAGGAAGCCACGGCAGACAAGACCTTCGGTTTCAGGGGATGGCAGCTGGGCGATGCGGTCTACGCAGATGAGACGCTGCCCACTGTCACCGGCGACGTGGTTTACACCGCAGCCTATGAGGAAGCGACTCGCCAGTACACCGTGACCTTTAAGGATGAAAACGGCACTGTGCTGGAGTCCAGGCTCTGGGATTACGGCGCCACGCCCACCTATGCCACCGAGACGCTCCATAAGCAGGAGAATGCGCAGTACACCTACGCGTTTGCCGGCTGGACGCCTGAAGTGCAGACTGTGACCGGCGATGCGACCTACACGGCGACCTATACCGGTACGATCCGCAGCTATGCGATTACCTGGAAGAACTACGACGGCAGCGTGATCGAAACCACCCAGGTGGAGTACGGTACGGTCCCGACCCACGAGGGCGGCTATAAGCCCGGCGATGCGCAGTACACGTACAGCTTCGCTGCCTGGGATCCCGCACCCGTTGCCGTGACCGGCGAGGCCACGTACACCGCCACTTACACGAGCAGCGTGAACAGCTACACGGTGACCTTTGTGGATGAGGACGGCACGGTGCTGCAGAGCACTATGGTCGCTTACGGCACGGTGCCTACGCCTCCTGCCGACCCGAGCAAGGCAGCGACGGACGAGTTCACCTACGCCTTTGGCGGCTGGACGCCTGCGGTCGTGGCTGTGTCCGGCGACGCGACCTACAAGGCGACCTATACCGCAACGACCAATGCGTATCTGATCCGATTCCTGAATGACGACGGTACGGTGCTGCAGAGCAGCGAGGTCGAGTACGGCATGACGCCTTCCTACAACGGGGAGACGCCGAGCAAGGCGGCGACCGCGCAGTATACCTACAGCTTCGCCGGCTGGAATAAGGAGATCACCGCTGTCACCGGCGCTGCGGACTACACTGCCACCTACAGTGCCGCGGTGAACAGCTACACGGTGACCTTCGTGGATGAGGACGGCACGCTGCTTTGGAGCGGATCCGTCGAATACGGTACGACGCCTGATGCGCCTGCTGCCCCGACCAAGGAGGGGAACGCGCAGTACAGCTACAGCTTTGACGGCTGGAACCCGGCGCTCGACGCCATCACCGGCGATACGGTGTACACGGCGACCTACAAGTCCACGGTCAACACCTACACCGTGACCTGGCTTGACTACGACGGCACGGTTCTGGAGACCGACCTGAACGTCGAGTACGGTAAGATGCCGAGCTTCGACAGCACCGAGCCGAGCAGGGCGCAGAGCGAGACCACGATCTATACCTTCTCCGGCTGGGACAATGCGATCACGAATGTGACCGGCGATGTGACCTACACCGCACAGTACAGCGAAGAGACCCGCTATTACACCGTGCACTGGGTCGGCGCGGACGGCAACGATCTGCAGACTTACCAGGTGACCTACGGCGCCGAGGCACCCAAATACCGGTACACCGACGATCTCGGCAACGATCTGACCCCGACGAAGGCATCCACGCCGCAGTACAGCTACAGCTTCCTCGGCTGGACGATGGGCGAGAAGGAATACCCGATCGATCTGGACGGCGTGACGATGCCCAATGTCACCACGGACAACGTGAGCTTTACCGCCAGGTTCAGCGAGGGTGAGATCCGCAGCTACCAGGTGACCTGGATCGTGGACGGCGCCGAGACCGTTCAGACCTATCCGTACGGCGATACCCCGAGCTTCGGCGAGAGCGTACCGGTCAAGGCCCCCACGGCCGATAAGGTCTATACCTTCTCCAGCTGGGACAAGGAGATCACGATGGTGACCGGCGATGTGACTTACACCGCCCTGTTCACCGAGAGCGTCCGCAGCTATGCCGTCACCTGGATGAACGGAGAGGACGTCTTCGCTACGACCTATGTTCCTTACGAGCAAGTCCCCGCCGACCCCGCGGACACGCCTGTGAAGCAGCCTGCGGAGAACGAGGACGGCAGCTACGAATTCACCGGCTGGACGCCCGAGCGGACAGCGGTCACCGGGGAGCAGCGCTACGAGGCGCAGTTCAGCTTCACCGGCTGGCGCAGCGATGAGGGCGGCAGGAAGTATCTGGTGAACGACGAGGTGCAGACCGGCTGGACGACGGTCGGCGAGCAGAGCTTCTTCCTGGATCCCGAGACCGGCTATGCCGCCACCGGTGTGGCAGCGATCCCGGCGGATGAGACCCACGAGGCAGGCAAGTATCTCTTCAGCGATACCGGCGTGTTCCTGGCAGACTACACCGGCCTCTACACCGACGCAGACGGCGACGTTTACTGCGTCGAGAGCGGCAAGGTCGCCGAGGGCAAGGGCCTGTACCGCAAGCCCGATACCGAGGAGTACTACTTCTTCGGCGAGGACGGCAAGGCGGTCAAGAACCGGAGTGTGGAGATCAGCGCCGAGAACAACAACGGCCTGGCGCTTCCGGATTGGAGCTACAGCTTCGGCCCGGACGGCGTGATCCCGCATGAGGCGGTGACGCTGGACGGCGTCCAGAACGTGGGCGGTACGGACTACTACTACGTGGACGGTATCCGCGTCTTCAAGGGCATGTTCCAGGGCGGGGACGGCTTCAAGTACTATGCCGACCGCACCGGCAAGCTGGTCAAGGACAAGACCTACTGGTGCACGCGCAACAACGGCCTCAAGCCGGAGGGCCCCTACAACTTTGACGCCAGCGGCCGCCTGATCGAGGCCACCGCGAAGACGGGCATCTACGCCGAGGAAGGCAGCCTGTTCTACTACGTCGACGGCAGCCGCAGCTACGCCGGTTTGATCGAAGTCAAGGAGGGCGACAACCTGAAGTTCGTCTCCGCCGACGGCAGCGAGAGCACAGCCCAACCCGGTTACTACTACGTCAAGACCAGCGGCGAGCTTGTCCATGGACGCAGCTACTGGATCACCAAGACCAACGACCCGGAGGGCTTCCCGCAGGGCGCCTACAGCTTCGACGACAATGGCCGGATGATCATTGTCGCGCCGAAGGCGGGCATCTACGAGGAGGAAGGCAGCCTGTTCTACTACGTCAACGGCAGCCGCAGCTATGCGGGCCTGATCAAGGTGGACGGCAGCAACCCCGTGAAGTATGTGAATGCCAGCGGCGTTGAGACCACAGCGGCGGCCGGCTACTACTACGTGCGCACCAACGGCGAGGTCGTCCACGGACGCAGCTACTGGATCACCAAGCACAACGACCTGCTGCCGGAGAAGGCCTACCGCTTCGGCGACGACGGCGTGCTGATCCCCGACGAGGAGCAGGAAGCCAAAAACGGCATCTACGAGGAGGACGGAAAGAAGTTCTACTACGTGGATGGCGTGAAGACCTACGCGGGCCTGTTCGAGCTTGACGGACATTACTACTACGCGAAGACCAGCGGCGAGATCGTCTGCGGCCGCAGCTACTGGATCACCAAGACCAACGGCCTGATGGCCGAAGGCGCCTACGAATTTGACGCGGAAGGGAGAATGGTGCAGTAAAGCCCCTCCCCGCGCCAAAGGCGCACCCTGAAAAACTCCCGGCTCCTCCCCTCCGGGGAGGGGGGAGCCGGGAGCGGACAGGGGAGAGAGGGCACAGAGAATAAAACGGCACTCATTGCGCGGGAATGCATTCCTCGCATCCGGAAAACACAGCGAAGGACCCGGGCCGACCCTAAGCCTCCCCCGTGGGGGAGGGGCCAAGCGGAAAAGGGCAGGAGGGTCCGAACCCAGCGCAAAGGACGGACACTCCGAACCACATCTTGACTTTTCCCCCATGGGGGAAGCCAGGCCCCGCAATGAAGAGCAAACCCCAGCCTCTTCCGGCCCGCCGGAAGAGAGACGCAGCCCCCGGAATCCATTTCACTTCCAATAAAAGAGGTGTATTGCATGAACAAAACATTTCGGCACGTCCTCAGCCTCGCGCTGATGCTTGCCCTGATCTTCAGCTTCTCCGTCACCGCGTTTGCGGAAGATGAATCCATTTTTGACGGCACGCTGACCTATACGGCAAATCAGTTTAGTCCAGATCAAGATGGTGTTACCTGGGTAAAAAACAACACTAAAAAAGCAGGTACACTAACTCTGACTAATTCGGATGACATCACACGAACGTTGTCGTTTGAAGCGAGTGATGCTGTTACCATAACAAAAGATAATGAAAGCGTATCAGGCAACAGCGTCATTCTTGCACCAGGAGAAAAAATAGTTTTCTCTGTTGCTAAACCAAAAACGGGGACGGTAACGCTCATTTCGTTCTCTTTTATTGCCAATACTACCTTTGAACCGGCAGTCAACGGCAGTTATACGGTCGACGGAGAAGAGGTTACCGAGAGCCGGCAGTTCTCAGATATTACCAACGGTAAGAGCTACAACAGCCATAGTGTTTCTGCCACACCTGCGGAAGGATACCAGTTTGCCGGCTGGTATACCGGTGAAACTTTGATCTCGGCAGAGCCGAACACGGATCTTGCTGCAGATGCGGAAAACAAGGTGATCACCGCCCGGTTTGAAAAAACTGTTTCTGAAGGAGATGCAGTGTTTTCTGTCGGCGGAACGCTGTTTGAAGATTACGCCAGCGCGCTTGCTTTTGCACAGAACGGCAATATGGACACGATCGTCCTTGTCAAGGATTATACGTTGACTGAGGACATCACGGTTCCCGGCGGTATCACGCTGCTGATACCGTTTAACGACGAGCATACCTGCTTCACCGGGGATATCCAGTTGGAAAACGATCCCCGAACCAATCAGGTTTATAACCCATCCAGCCCCTATAAGACTCTGACGCTTGCGGAGGGCGTGACGATCACGGTCAATGGCGGCCTAAGCGTCAGTGCCCAGTATACGGCTCCGGGAGGAAGCAACTCCAGCTTCGGTGTTACCGGACCTTACGGCTTCGTGACAATGGAGCGCGGCAGCTCTATTGTCGTCGATGGCGGCGCTCTCTATGCCTGGGGTTATATCTCCGGCAGCGGCTCGGTCAACGTTCAAAGCGGCCGCGTATATGAGTACATGCAGATCGGCGATTTTGGCGGCGGTTCCGCTGCGTTAGCCGCGGCCGGCAAAGGGGTATTCCCGTTCAGCCAGTATTACGTCCAGAACGTGGAAGTGCCAATGACATTGTCCTCGGCTGCTACGGAGACCGTTGTTGCGCCGCTGTATGCGCTTTCAAGGCCGTTTTGCGCAGAGATTCCCTTCATCGGCAACGGCGGCATGTTCAGCGTAAGCGGCTCCGTTACCAAGTCTTACTGGGCGGGCAACGATTCGCTTCATCTTAGTATTTACGGAAACGGCTCCATCAATAGCATTGAAATGTCGCTGATGGGGTATGATATCAGCTCAAGCGATTTCATTCTCCCGATCACCAATAACATCAGCATCAACGTGGCTTCCGGCAATACTACGCTCAGCCAGGATATGTCACTTCTTGCCGGTGCGGAGGTAAACATTGAAGAAGGCGCGTCCATTTCTGTTACGGAAGGCAATTCTGTTTACGTATATGACAGCGAAGAGTGGAATTCCGGAAACTTCGCCGGAGGCGCGCATATTCGCCCTGTCAAGCGCATTTCTTCGGGGGCGCCTGCCGGACGCGATTCTTCCAGAAACGCCAAAGTAGACGTTAACGGTACTGTTGAGGTCCATGGATATCTCTACACTACTGAGAGCGGCGCAGATATTATCAGCTCCGGAAAAACCGGTGAGATTCTGTATTTTGCTCCTGCCGGCACTGCGGAGACGATCACGCAAGTGGAAATCAGCGGGACCAATGCCAATGACAAGGCAATTCCTGTTAACGCGGCCTGGCTGAAGAATGGCGACGGCAGCTTTACCGAAACCAAGGACGCGCAGGAAAACGAGCGGTACTATTACGACGCCGAGCAGGACAAGTGGGTCGGACCCTTCAGCGTCAGCTTTGACGCCAATGCTCCGGAAGGGGCGGCAGTTACCGGGGAAATGCTTCCCATGCGCGTCAACCCGGGTGAAGCTGTAACCCTGGATGAAAACGCGTTTGTCTGCAGCGGCTACGAGTTCCTCGGCTGGGCGACCGGCGCCGATGGCGAGGTCGAATACGCGGATAAGGCGACGATTGAGGCGGTCACAGAGGATATCACGCTCTACGCGCAGTGGGAGAAGCAGGGCTTCACGATCTCCTTCAACCCGAATGCTCCGGAAGGCGAGTACACCGGAACCATGGAGCCGATCAATCTGGTAGCCGATCTGGACGAGGACGGCGCGATCGTTGACTTCGTGCTTCCTGATTGTTCGTTTGTGCGTCCCGGTTATCGCTTTACCGGATGGACCTTTGCCGAAGAGCTGGAGGAACTTGCAGCAGATCCTTCATATGACGCCTTCGCTTACAGCGCCGGTGATCCTTATACCGGCGATTTGGATGATGAGTTCGTCGACACCACCCTGTACGCGCTGTGGGAGCCGGCGGAGACGGTCAGCGTGAGCTTTGAGGTCAACTTGCCCGTGAGCGGAAGCGCTTCCGGCGGGATGGAGGATCAGCAGGTCGTTGCCGACGCGCCGACGGAGCTGAATGGAAACACCGTCGTTGTCGATGGTTACCGTTTTGACGGCTGGAACACCGCGGCTGACGGCAGCGGCGACGCTTATAAGGACAAGGCCGAGATCACGGTCAGTGAGGATACCACGCTCTATGCCCAGTGGGTCAAGGTCTGGACGATCACCTGGAAGAGCGGCGACGAGGTCCTGAAGACCGAAACGGTCGATGAGGGTACGGTGCCCGTATTCGACGGCGAGGAGCCTGCCAAGGCCGAGGATGAGGGTTACACCTACAGCTTCACCGGCTGGGATCCTGAGCCTGTGGAAGCCGCGGAGGATGCGGAGTACAGCGCAGTGTTCACGGCTGCGCCCAAGACCTACCATGTGACCTTCAATCCCAATTACGAGGGCGATGCAGTCAACAAGGATCAGCCAATGTCCTACGGCACGGAGACCGCGCTGGAGGCGAACACCTTCGATCGTACGGGCTATACCTTCACCGCCTGGAACACCGCGGCTGACGGCAGCGGCACCGCCTATGCGAATGGCGCGCCCATCACCATCACCGGCAACGTGACGCTGTACGCCCAGTGGGAGATCAAGTCCTACACCATCACCTGGAAGAACTGGGACGGCACGGTCCTCAAGGAGGACACGGTCAATTATGACGTCGTTCCCGAATACACGGGGGCGACGCCGACCAGACCGGATACGGCGTACAGCACCTACACCTTTACCGGCTGGGATCCCGAGCCGACCGCCGCTGTGGAGAACGCCGAGTACACGGCGCAGTATTCTGAGAGCGAACGCAGCTTTACCGTGACCTTCGATCCCAACGGAGGATTTTTCCAGGATGCATACGCAGCTTATGGCAATCATGTCGCTGTCATCGAGGGCTTTGAAGGCGGCAAATCGATCCCGCTTCCGAACGCTGCCAAGCTGGGCAGCACCCTGAAGTGGAGCGACGGCACGAACCTCTATGACGCCGGATACTCTTACACCGTCAACGGAGACGTGACGTTTACCGCCCAGTGGTCCGCGCAGACCTTCACCGTCAAATTCCTGCCCGGCGCCGAGAACGCCAGCGGCAGCATGGAGGATCTGACGGTCACCTTCGGCGAGGCGCTGGATCTGCCCGCGAATTCTTACACGGTTCCCGGCATGGTGTTCACCGGCTGGCGCGACCAGAACGGTACGAATTACACGGATCAGCAGACGGGCGTCCGCGTGGAACAGCATGCGAATGACAACGGCGTCCTGACGCTGACTGCGCAGTGGGACGACGCCGAGTACGAGGTGAGCTTTGCGCTGAACGGCGGCAGCTTCACCGACGAGACGCAGAAGAACCCCTTCTACACCTCGTATCAGGCGCGGATCACGCTGCCTGACGCACAGAAGACCGGCTACAGCCTGCAGTGGAGCGACGGAACTGCCGAGTATGCCGCAGGCAGCACCTATACCGTCACACAGGACGTGGACTTCACGGCTGTCTGGACGCCGATCGTCTACACGATCCCCGTCGACTACGGCTATGAGATCTCCGATGTAGACTTCACCGTGGAAGACGGCGTCTACACCAAGCTGGGCACCCCGACCTGGCCCGGTCACACCTTTACCGGCTGGTGGCTGGATCAGAACAACGAGGAGATCCCGCAGAACGCAAACTATGACCCGGCGTATTTCAAGATCATTGCCAAGTGGGAGCTGGATGCGTACACGGTCACCTTCGCGCTGAATGAAGGCAGCTTCACCGACATCACGCAGGTCAACCCGCTCACCGAAAAGCACTACGGCGACAAGATCACGCTTCCCGCCGTGCAGAGGACCGGCTATGACTTCCTCGGCTGGAAAGCAGGGGAGAACACGTATGCCGCCGGCGCGGAGTTCACGGTCACCGAAACCGTGACGATCGAGGCGCAGTGGCAGATCAAGACCTACACCGTGACCTGGAACGTCGAGGGCAGCAAGACTGAGGAGACCTATGAGTACGGCGCCACGCCCGAGTACAAGGGCGAGAAGCCGAGCAAGGCCTCTGACGAGTTGTACAATTACAGCTTTAACGGCTGGAGCCCGGCAATCGGCCCTGTGAACGCCGTCGTCGAGTACGCCGCGCAGTTCAGCCGGACCCCGATCACCCATACCGTCAGCTTTGACGGCAACGACGCCGACCACGGCGAGATGGGGGCACTGGTGATCAACGGCGTCACGACGACCGCGCTGCCGGCCAATGCCTACACCAAGGACGACTCCGATTTCACGGGCTGGAACACCGCCGCCGACGG
Organism: Oscillospiraceae bacterium; assembly: GCA_902774015.1. Lineage (GTDB taxonomy): Bacteria > Bacillota > Clostridia > Oscillospirales > Oscillospiraceae > Limivicinus. The sequence goes on from CACYHB010000012.1 coordinate 10,889, forward strand.
CAGCGGCACCGCCTACGCCGACCAGGCCCCGATCCAATCCACGACGGATCTGACCCTATACGCCCAGTGGAAGATCAAGACCTACACGATCACCTGGACGGACGACGCCGGAAATGTGATCGGAACCACCACCGTGAATCACGGTGACATTCCGGGACATGGTTCTGTTGAGAAGGAAGCCACCCCGGAGTACACCTACACCTTCGCCGGCTGGACACCCACGCCGAATCCCGCCACGGGAGACGCGACCTACCGGGCGACCTTCCATGCTGAGAAGCGCAGCTACACGATCACCTGGAAGGACGACGCCGGAGAAGTGATCAACAGTACTACGGTGGAATACGGTGACACGCCGACCCACGACGAACCCACGAAGGCTGCCACCCCGGAGTACACTTACACCTTCGCGGGCTGGACGCCTGAGGTCGAAGCCGTTACCGGTGACGCGACTTACCAGGCGACCTTCACCGGTGAGAAGAACAGCTACGCCGTGATCTTCAAAAACTACGACGGCACGGAGCTGCAGAAGACCACCCTGGAGTACGGCACGCAGATCACGTACACTGGAGAGGTTCCGACCAAGCCTGAGACCGCGCAGTACGCTTACACCTTCTCGGGCTGGGATCCGGCGCTGGCTGCCGACGCCACCGTGACCGGCGAGGCTACCTACACCGCCCAGTTCAGTGAGACGGTCAGAGAGTACACGATCCGTTTCGTGGACGAGGACGGCACCACAGAGCTGGCGACCGCAACGGTCGCTTACGGTGAGACGCCTGTTTACGAAGGCAACTTGCCTGACAAGGAGGCGACCGCGCAGTACACCTATACCTTCTCCGGCTGGGATCCCGAGATCACTTCTGTGACCGGTGACGCCACCTACAAGGCGGTCTACAGCTACACCGTGAACGAGTATACCGTGACCTTCAAGAATGATGACGGCACGGTGCTGCAGAGCGGCAAGGTCGCCTACGGCGAAACGCCCGCATACAGCGGCACACCGACCAAGGCGGCGACCGCTGAGTACACCTACACCTTCGCAGGCTGGGATCGCGATATTGTTCCTGTCAATGGCGATGCCGAGTACGTTGCGACCTATACTGCCACAAGGAACAGCTATACGGTCATCTTCAAGGGCGAGGATGGCTCTGTCCTGGATCAGCAGACAGTCGAGTACGGCACGGTGCCTGAGTACCATGGCGAGATGCCTATCAAGGACGCGACGGACGAGTTTACTTACGCCTTTGGCGGCTGGACGCCCGACGTCGTGGCCGTGACCGGCAACGCCACCTACACGGTCAAGTTCACGGAGACCAGGAACGAGTACACGATCAAATTCGTGGACGACGACGGCACGGTGCTGCAGAGCAGCGAGGTCGCCTACGGTGATATTCCTGCTGCGCCTGCCGACCCGACCAAGGCTCCCGATGCGCAGTATACCTACAGCTTCACAGGCTGGTCGCCTGCGATCGCGTCTGTGACCGGCGAGGCCACTTACACCGCCACCTACAGCAAAACGGTGAACAGCTACATGGTGACCTTCCGGAATGAGGACGGTACGGTGCTGCAGAGCAGCGAGGTCGCCTACGGAGAGACGCCTGTTTACAGCGGAGACACGCCTGTCAAGACCGGCGGCGACGCGCATCACAGCTACACCTGGCTCGGCTGGACTCCCACCATCAGCGCTGTGACCGGCGATGCGATCTACACCGCCACCTTCTCCGGGACGGTCAACAGCTACACCATCACCTGGGTGGATTATGACGGAAAAGTGCTGAAGACCGACTCCGTGGAGTACGGTCAGACGCCCGCGGCCCCTGCCGATCCTGTCAGAGCTGCGACTGAAAGCACGGTCTACGCCTTCGCCGGCTGGACGCCCGCGGTCGGCACGGTGGAGGGCGATCAGACCTACACCGCGACTTACAGCGAGAGCGCCAGGATGTACACTGTCAAGTGGCTGAACGGCGACGGCTCTGTCCTCGATACCAAGCAAGCTGCTTACGGTGCTCCCGTTCCCGCCTATGAGGGAGGCAGGCCCGTCAAGGCGGCAACCGCCGAGTTCAGCTATGAGTTCACCGGCTGGACGCCTGAGGTCCAGGAGGGCGATACCGTCCAGAGTGACATGACGTTCACGCCTGTCTTCTCCGAGACGAAGAACAGCTACACCGTGACCTGGAGCGTTGAAGGCCAGAATGACGTGACCGAGACCTACGAATACGGCCAGCTGCCCGCGTTCAAGGGCGATACGCCGACCAAGGACTCCGACAACGAACACACCTACAGCTTCAAGGAGTGGTCTCCCGCGATCACAACGGTGACGGGCGACGCGACCTATACCGCGGTCTTTGAGGCGAGCGTCCGCACCTACACGATCGTCTGGAAGCATGAGGACGGCACGGTCCTGAAGACCGAGACGCTGGCGTACAACGCACAACCCACCGAACCCGAAACCCCGACCAAGGCGACCTCCGACAATGAGACCGGCAGCTACGAGTTTACCGGCTGGATGCCCGCGGTTGCCCCGGTCACCGGCAAAGCCGAGTACACCGCGCAGTTCAGCTTCACCGGCTGGCGCAGGGACAGCGTCGGCAAGCAGTACTTCATCGCAAGCCAGCTTCAGAAGACCGGCCTGACCGAAATCGACGGCCAGACCTACTATCTGGATCCCAAAGACGGCTACGCGGCGGTCAGCACGGTCGTGTCTGTCGAAGCGGGCGATCCCGGCCATGCCTTCGATGAAAACGGCGTCTTCCTGGGCAGCTACAGCGGCGTGTTCAAGGATGTGAAGAACGACGCGATCTACCTCGTCAGCAACGGTATCGTCGAGGTCTTCCCGGGCCTGTACAAGACGGCTGACAGCGAGTACTACTACTTCGGCGAGGACAACAAGGCGGTCCGCGGAGAAGTCAAATGGGTCGAGAAGAACCACGCGGATCCCGAAAACGAGGCCGACCACGGCATGCTGCCCAAGTGGGACTACGACTTCGGCCCTGACGGCATCATCAAGCACGAAAGCGTCGATCTGGACGGCGTTCAGGTCGTCAACGGCGTGAAGTACTACTATATCGACGGTATCCGCGTCCACTACGGCATGTTCTACCAGGATGGGTATTACTACTACGCCGACCGTACCGGTAAGCTGGTCACCGGCAAGACCTACTGGTGCGTCGACAACTACGGCCTGATGGAGGAAGGCCCCTACACCTTCGACGATCAGGGACGTATGGTCATCGCCGAGGCGAAGAACGGCATCTATGCGGAGGACGGAAGCCTGTTCTACTACAAGGACGGCAGCCGCTTCTATGCGGGCCTTGTGGAGCTTGACGGTACGACCAAGGTCCACGCCGCCGACGGCAGCGTGACCGACGCGCTGCCCGGGTTCTACTACGTGAAGACCAGCGGCGAACTGGTTCACGGCCGCAGCTACTGGATCACCAAGACCAACGGTCTGAAACCCGAAAAGGCCTATCCCTTCGCGGATGACGGACGCATGGATCTCGGAAAGAACGGCATCTATGCCGAGGACGGCAGCCTGTTCTACTACCAGGAAGGCATGCGCACCTACGCCGGCCTGATCCAGATCGACGGCGCCTACTACTACGTCAAGACCAACGGCGAGGTCGTCCACGGCCGCAGCTACTGGATCTCCAAGACCAACGATCTCCTGCCCGAAAAGGCCTATACCTTCGCGGACGACGGCAAGATGGTGGTCGACGTTCCGACCGACGGCGAGGGCAAGAACGGCATAGTTGCAGAAAATGACAGCCTGTGGTACTATGTTGACGGCAAGCTCACTTATGCGGGCCTGATCGAGATCGACGGAGAGTACTACTACGTGAAGACCAGCGGCGAGGTCGTCCACGGCCGCAGCTACTGGATCTCCAAGACCAACGGCCTGCTGCCGGAGAAGTCCTACACCTTTGCCGACGACGGCAAGATGATCCGGTAACGGAAACCATCCACAGAAGGGGAGACCCTTCTGTGGATCGGAGAAAGTAAAGACTCATGAGCTGCCCCGGGAGATCACGGATTTCCGGATCTCCCGGGCAGTGATTTGCCTTGAACAGAAGCCGGATCCGGTTTCCGGCTTCTGTTCAAAGCAAATCACCGGGGAAAAGGGAGACGCATGAAAGTCGTTTTTGTGAGCAATTATCTGTCCCACCATCAAATACCTTTTTCCGAAGCAATGTGCGGACGCTGCGACTACCGCTTTATCGCCGCGGAAGCGATGAGCGAGGAACGCAGGAATCTGGGCTGGGGAGACGAGGCTCTGCCCGATTATGCGATCCGCCTGGACGGTGAAAGCGAGGAACTCTGCCGGAAGCTCATCCGGGAGGCGGACGCTGTGATCGCGGGTTCTGCCCCGGAAAAGCTGCTCCGCGAAAGGATAGCGGCGGGAAAGCTGTTGTTTCGATACTCCGAGAGGCCGCTCAAACATGGAAGCGAACCGCTGAAGTATCTTCCGCGGCTGATCAAGTGGCATCTGCTCAATCCGCCCGGAAAGCCGATATATCTGCTCTGCGCCGGCGCCTATGCCTCCGCGGACTATGCCCGTTTCGGGCTGTTTCGGGGGAAGTGTTTTCAATGGGGCTATTTTCCGCCGACTATGCGCTATAATATCGGGGAGCTGATGGAGCGGAAGGATCCCGGGACGATCCTCTGGTGCGGGCGCTTTCTGGACTGGAAGCACCCGGATGACGTGATACTTGCCGCAAAACGATTGAAAGACGAAGGACTCTCGTTCCGGCTGCAGCTGATCGGGACCGGCCCGATGGAGCAGCGCCTGCGGGAACTGGTCGAACAGAATCAGCTGTCCGATTCCGTCTCGTTCTGCGGCGTCATGTCCCCGGACGAGGTGCGCCGCTATATGGAGCGGGCGGGGATCTTTGTCATCAGCTCCGACCGGCAGGAGGGCTGGGGCGCCGTGGTCAACGAGGCCATGAACAGCGGCTGCGCCGTTGCGGCCGGCGATGCGGCCGGCTCGGTCCCATATCTGATCCGGGACGGGGAGAACGGGCGCGTCTATGCGTCCGGCAGCGTGGATGCGCTTGCGGAGATCCTGCGCGAGCTTCTGGAAAAACCGGAACAACAAAAAAGCCTCGGTCCAGCCGCCTGCCGCACGATCACAGAACTGTGGAATGCGGAGCTTGCGGCCGAGAGATTTCTGATATTGACCGGGAGATTGCTCTCCGGGCGGGATGCTGTTCTGTTCAGCAGCGGGCCGTGCAGCAGGGCGGACAAGGAAACGGAGGCGCTTAAGTGACAATTGCTTCACTGAAAAGAAGATATGCCCTCTTCCTTGTGAATCACTTATACTGCGGAACCCGTTTTTTCTCCAGGAAGAGAAGCCTTCTCCGCTTTGCAGGTTTTGCAGTCGGAGAGGGAACAAGGATCGTCGGGCCGGTTTTCTGCACCGGCGAGCTCCGGATCGGAAAGGATTGCTGGATCGGAAGAAACTTCAGCGTCGACGGGAACGGAACGGTATCCATCGGCGATAACTGTGATCTGGGCCCGAACGTCTCCTTTGAAACGGGAGGCCATGAGATCGGTTCGCCTGAAAGAAGAGCGGGGAGCGGAATAACGTTTTCCCAATCTGTCGGAAACGGAACCTGGATCGGCGCGAATTCCACGATCATCGGAAACACGCGGATCGGCAATTCCTGTGTCATTGGCGCATGCGCGTGCGTGAACAAGGACGTTCCCGATCATACTCTGGCAGGCGGCGTACCGGCTAAAAGGCTCAGATCTTTATGACTGCTTCCGCCCTTCCGGCTGACGACAACAGCGGAAGATTGCTTAACGAATCCTGGTGCAGTATGGAGAGTACTCAATGGACGGCAAGACGATCAAACTGAATTATTCAACGGGCATTTGCACTGTGATCCTCTTGCTTTTTGTGATTGTGATCAGCACGGTTTTTCGCATCCCGCATGGCGTGTCCCTTGCTTTTACAGTCAGTTTTGCTGTGCTTGCGATCATGGCCATACAGTATATCGCGGCTTATCCGCTTTCTGTTGTTACCATGTTTTTGCTGATGCTTTCCTTTTTCAGTGTGGTTGTTAACGCGCTTGTCTCCAGACAGGCGCAGATCGGGTTTTCGTATTTCAAGAAGCTGATCATGTTTGACTGCACCCTGATCTTTTTTTCCACGGCCGTCGATATGAAGGTCGAGCGAAGCGCCAGACGGCTGCTCGTATGCGCGCCGCTGCTGATGGGCGTGCTGCTCTGCGTTTCCTACTATTTTCTCGGAAACCGGGGAATGATCGCGCACAGCATCACGCTTGGATTTACAAACCCCAATTTTACGGGGATCTGGCTTACCCATCTTCTCTTTTATGCCGTCTATGCCGTTTCCCGGGTCAAGCGCCGGGTCACGAGAGCGGCTCTGCTTGCCCTGGCGGCCGTGCTCACATATCTGATTTATAAAACTTTTGCGCGGTCCTGCTTTTTCGGTATTGCAGCTTACGCGCTGATGCTGCTTTCGGGACTGCTCACACGAAAAACGAAACTGAATCGCGCTATCCTGCTGGGCGTGGCGATTCTTCCGATCTTCTTTGCGTTCTTCTATCTGGCCGTGGTACAGACCAGGTGGTTTACCGACGCATTCTCTTTCCTTGTTGCGGCCGGCAAGAAATTAAACGCGAGAAATAAGCTGTGGCTGCTGGCCTTCGCTTCTGCAAGAGGGCATCTGCTGCTGGGAAACTACTCCGGCATCAGTGATGGCCTCGGCACGTCCCAGCTGCATAACACGCATATTGACGTGTTGTGTTCCTACGGCCTGCCGTCTCTCGTGCTGTTCGTCGCTTTCCTGTACGAATGCATGGACAAGGTCAACGAGCGGGTCCAAAGTCTTCCTCAATATCTGGCGTTCTGCGCCTTTATCGGCTGCCTCTGCATCGGCTGCCTTGAGGCCTCGCTGGTCGCCGGTTCTACCGGACTGTACTTTTTGACAGGCGGATTTCTCATCCTTGCGGCGGACAACGGCGAGGAGGACGATTCGTCAGCTCTTCCGCTGAGACATGATCATGGATAAAAAAGTCTTCCTTCAGAACCGAATCGTGAGAAACGCCGGATGGATCATCGCCGGCCGCGTGCTCCAAATGGGCGTCAATTTCGTGGTGGGCGTTCTGACGGCGCGGTATCTGAAACCGGCGAATTATGGCCTGCTGAATTATGCCGGCGCCTATACGGCTTTCTTTGCCGCCCTCTGCACGCTGGGAATCAATTCGGTCATCGTGAAGGAATTCGTTGACGGCCCCGGAAAAGAAGGGAAGATCATCGGCACCGCCCTCGGCCTGCGGGCCGTATCGAGCTTTTTGTCAGCCTGCACCATCCTGGCCGTCGTCTCCGTCGTTGACCGGGAGGAAGCGCTGACGATCACGGTGGTCGGCCTGTGCTCCATCGGCGTCCTGTTCAACAGTCTTGAGATTTTTACGTTCTGGTTTCAGTCCCGACTGGAATCACGCGTTTCAGCGACGGCCATCCTGGCGGCTCATCTGATTACTGCGTCTTACAAGGTTTTTCTGATCGTCAGCGGAAAGAGCGTCGTGCTCTTCGCGCTGGCCACCAGCATTGACTATATATGCGTCGGCCTGTTTTTGGCGATCGCCTATATGCGCCACGGCGGCGGGCGGCTGTCCTTTTCCTTCCCCTATGCCCGGCGGCTGCTTTCCAGAAGCGTGCATTATATCCTTCCGGCGCTGATGGTCTCCATATACGGACAGACCGATAAGCTGATGCTCAAACAGATGCTGTCGGAGTCGGACGTGGGGTACTACGCCACGGCCGTATCCATCTGCACAGCCTGGTGCTTTGTGCTCAGCGCCGTGATCGATTCCATGCACCCCGGAATAATGGAGGCGCACCGGGACGGGCAGCGGGCGAGATATGAAAGACAGAACCGGCTTCTGTATGCGATCGTTTTCTGGGTTTCGGCTGCCGTTTCCGTCGCGATCGTCCTTTTCTCCCGGCCGATCATTGAGCTGCTCTTCGGGGAGAGCTATCTTCCCGCGGCGCTGCCGCTGCGCGCCATTACCTGGTATACGGCATTTTCCTATCTGGGGGTTGCGCGCAACGCGTGGATCGTCTGTGAGAACAAGCAGAAGTACCTGATATGGATCTATCTCTCCGCGGCTGCTGCCAACGTCCTGCTGAACCTGTGGCTGATCCCGATCTGGGGAACGGTGGGGGCGGCGCTGGCTTCTCTCGCCGCGCAGATCGTGACCACCATGGTGACGCCCTTCTTTATCAAGGCTCTGCGGCCAAATGCCATCATGATGCTGGAAGCAATCTTTCTGAAAGGGTTGAAAGCGGAAAATGACCTCATTGAATAACAAAATCCTGCTGATCACCGGCGGGACCGGCTCTTTCGGCCAGGCGGTTCTGAACCGCTTCCTGGATACCGACGTTGCGGAGATCCGCATTCTCTCCCGCGATGAAAAGAAGCAGGACGATATGCGCCACGCCTACCAGACGGCAAGACCGGAGGCTGCGAAGAAAATCAAGTTCTATCTTGGCGATGTGCGGGACTACAGCTCCATCGCCGGCGCCTTTCGCGGGGCGGACTACGTGTTCCACGCGGCGGCGCTCAAGCAGGTGCCGTCCTGCGAGTTCTATCCGATGGAGGCCGTGCGCACCAATATCATCGGCTCCAACAACGTGATCGACGCCTGCGTCGCCAACGGCGTGAAGAAAGCGGTCTTCCTCTCCACGGACAAGGCCGCCTACCCGGTCAACGCCATGGGCATGAGCAAGGCGCTGATGGAGAAGAACGTGATCGCGCGCTCCCGCCAGATGCTGGCGGGGGACCCGGTCCTGTGCCTGACCCGCTACGGGAACGTCATGGCCTCCCGCGGCTCTGTGATCCCGCTTTTCTGCAGCCAGATCGAAGAGGGGAAGCCGATAACGGTGACCAACCCGGAGATGACGCGCTTTATGATGACGCTGGAGGATGCCGTGGATCTGGTGCTCTATGCCTTTGAGCACGGACAGCAGGGCGACCTCTTCGTGCAAAAGGCGCCCGCGGCGACCATCGCCACCCTCGCACAGGCGGTTCTGGAGCTGAAGCATTCCGAAAACGGCGTCACCTGTATCGGAACCCGGCATGGCGAGAAGCTGTTCGAGACGCTGGTGACTGCGGAGGAAATGGCGCGCGCGGAGGAAACAGCTGACTATTTCTGCGTACATGCGGACAACCGGGATTTGAATTACGACAACTATGTGATCCGCGGCAGCCGCAGCCTGGAGCGGGCAGAGGCCTACACCTCCCACAATACGACCAGACTGGGAGTGGAGGAAATGAAGCTGCTGCTGCAAAAGCTCAGCCTGTTTGGCGGGGATCTGTAAGATGAACATCCTGATCACCGGCGCAGACGGGTTCGTGGGAAAGAACCTGTGTGTAGCGCTCAAAAACATACGCGACGGGAAGGACCGGCGCCGACCGCTGCTGCAGATCGGTCAGATCTTCCGCTATGGAAGAGATGATACGGACGAGGCGCTGGCCACAGCCTGCGCGGAAGCCGATTTCGTCTTCCATTTGGCTGGCGTCAACCGGCCGAAGGACCCGGCGGCCTTTGCTTCCGGAAACGCGGCGTTCACGGAGCATCTGCTGGAGCTGTTGAGAAAGCAGAAGAAAAGCTGCCCCGTGATGCTGGCAAGCTCCGTTCAGGCGAGCCTGGAGGGCAGATATGCCGGGAGCCTGTACGGAGAGAGCAAGCTGCGCGCGGAGAAAGCCGTTTTTGCTTACGGTGAGGAGACCGGCGCGAGAGTGCTGGTATACCGGTTCCCGAATCTCTTCGGCAAGTGGTGCCGCCCGAACTACAATTCCGTTGTGGCCACCTTCTGCCACAACGTTGCGCACGATCTGCCGATCCGGGTGGAGGATCCCGCCATCGAGCTGGAACTGGCACATATCGACGACGTGGTGGAAGAGCTGCTGGGCGCGCTGGAAGGGCAGGAGACTCGCCGGGGGCGCTTCTGCGCGGTGCCTGTGACGCACCGGGCAAGCCTGGGAGAGATCGCCTCGCTCCTGCAGGCCTTTGCCCGACAGCCGCAGAGCCTCCTCGTGCCGGAGATCCCCGACGGCAGCTTTGCAAAGAAGCTGTATTCCACCTATCTGAGCTATCTGCCGGCGGAAAAAGTATGCTTTCCGCTGCGGATGAACGTGGATGAGCGGGGCTCTTTCACAGAGCTTCTGAAGACGGTCAGCGGCGGCCAGTTCAGTGTGAACATCTCAAAGCCCGGTATCACCAAGGGGCAGCACTGGCATAACAGCAAGTGGGAATTCTTTATCGTGGTCTCCGGCCGGGCGCTGATCCGGGAGCGGAAACTGGGGACGGATGAGGTGCTTTCTTTCACAGTCAGCGGGGAGAAGATCGAAGCCGTCCATATGCTGCCCGGCTGCACCCACAGCATTACCAACCTCTCGGACACAGAGGACCTGGTGACGCTCATGTGGGCCAACGAACGCTTTGACCCCGGACGGCCCGATACTTTTTTCGAGCCTGTATCGCAGGAGGGAACCTGATGAAACTTGACTACTCGGATCTCTGCTTCCGGAATGACGGACGGCTGAAACTGCTGATCATGGTCGGTACCCGCCCGGAGATCATTCGGCTCTCCGCGGTCATCGGCAAATGCCGGCGCTGTTTTGATACGATCCTTGCCCATACAGGGCAGAATTACGACTACACCCTCAACGGGATCTTCTTCCGGGATCTGGCGCTGGCCGAGCCGGAAGTGTACATGGACGCGGTGGGGGAGGACCTGGGCGAGACGATCGGCAATATCATCAACGCTTCCTACAAGCTGATGCAGGCCATCCGGCCGGATGCCCTGCTGATCCTGGGAGACACCAACAGCTGCCTCTCCGCCATCGCGGCCAAGCGTCTGCATATCCCCATCTTCCACATGGAGGCGGGCAACCGCTGCAAGGACGAATGCCTGCCGGAGGAGACCAACCGCCGCATCGTGGACATTATCAGCGACGTGAATCTGCCGTACTCCGAAGCTGCCCGCCGCTATCTGATCGAGTGCGGACTGCCCAAGGAGCGCATTTTCGTGACCGGCAGCCCCATGGCGGAGGTGCTGCGAGCCAATCTGGATGCGATCCGCTCCAGCGACGTGCTGGAGAGACTGGGGCTGGAAAAAAAGAAATACATCCTGCTCTCTGCGCACCGGGAGGAGAACCTGGATACGGAGGCCAATTTCCGCTCGCTGTTCCGGGCGGTAAACGCAATGGCGGAGCGCTACGACATGCCGATCCTCTACTCCTGCCACCCCAGGAGCCGGAAACGGCTGGAGGCTTCCGGCTTTGCGCTGGATGCGCGCGTCATGCGCCACGAGCCGCTCGGCTTCCACGATTACAACTGCCTGCAGATGAATGCCTTTGCCGTGGTCTCCGACAGCGGGACGCTGCCGGAGGAGAGCAGCTTCTATACCTCCATCGGAGAGGCTTTCCCCGCCGTCTGCATCCGAACCTCCACCGAGCGGCCGGAGGCCATGGAGAAGGGCTGCTTCACCCTGTCGGGGATCGACGAGCGCTCGCTCCTCCAGGCGCTGAGCCTGGCGGTGGCGCGCTGTGAGAGCGGAGATCCCGGCTCGCCCGTGCCGGATTATCAGGATGAAAACGTGAGCGGCAGAGTCGTAAATATCATACAGAGCTTCACGCACGTGGTCGACCGGATGGTCTGGCGAAAAGACAGCGTTTGACCCCGGGATCGGGCAACAGAGATAATCATTGAGCGGGTTGGATACTATGGCAAGATTCGCAGATATACATATTCATATGCTCCACGGGGTGGACGACGGCGCAAAATCGTCCGATGAGATGAAGGAGATGCTGTCGCTGGCCTATGCGGACGGTACGAGGGTGATCTGCCTGACGCCCCACTTCCATCCCGGCTATTTCGGCGACAACCGCGAAGGCGTAAATACGGCCTTCCGGGAGCTGAAAGCCATTGCCGCGCAGGAGTACCCGGATCTGCGCCTGGCTCTCGGAAACGAGCTGCGCTACAGTCCCAGCTGTCTGGACTGGCTTGCGCAGGGCTACTGCAAAACCCTGAACGGAACAGACAAGGTCCTGGTCGATTTCTCCCAGAGTGTGGAGGCGCGAATCGTGATCGATGCCGCCTACCGGCTGCTCAACGCGGGATATACCCCGGTCATGGCCCACGTGGAGCGCTACGATAAACTCCACTGGACTTTTCGGGAGATCCTTCAACTGAAGGATTGCGGCGCGATCATTCAGATCGATTCGGGTTCTCTCTTCGGCTCCTGGGGCTTCTCGGCCAGGCAGCGCAGCCGCCGTTTGCTTGACAGAGGACTGGTGGATCTGGTGTGTTCGGATGCGCACGGCGTCACGAACCGGCCGCCTCAATTGTCCCCGGCTTATCAGTATACGGAAAAGCGCTGCGGGAAAGAATATGCGGACAGGATCTTTTACGGCAATGCTCTGAAAGTCCTGGAAATCGACTGATGCAGTAAAGGAAAGCGGATTATGGACAGAGAATACAACACCAGAGTGATCGCCCTGAGCGATTTGTGGAATACGTTTGTGTGGCATATCATTCCGATCGTGCTTGCCGCTGTTTTGAGCGTGAGTTTGGTTTTCGCCTATGCAAAGCTCTTTATCGCGCCGAAATATCAGTCGACGGCCACGCTGTATATTCTGCGGCAGGAGCATGAATCGGACTACGCGTATACCAGCTCGGACTTTTCTCTGGCCTTGAACGTGGTAAGTGACTGCGACTATATGCTGAAAAGCCACGCGGTGCTGGACGATGTGATCGACGAGCTGAATCTGGACGTCAGCTATAAGTCCCTCGCCAGAATGATCAGCACGGGGAACCCTGAGGGCTCCCGTATCCTGGAAGTGACGGTGGAGACGGAATCCCCGGAGCTTGCCAAGAAGATCGTGGACGCGGTCTGCCGCATCGGAGCGGAGAAAATCTCCAACGCCATGGGCATGGATCAGGTCAACGTCTACGATTATGGGACGATCACCGATAAGCCAAGCAACACGATCGGGATCCGCCGCTATCTGCTGATTGCTCTTGCCGCGGCTGTTCTGGTTTACATGGTTTACCTGACGGCACTGATCCTGGACGACAAGATCAAGACCGAGGAAGATGTTCACAAGTATCTGAATCTGAGCGTGCTGGGCGATATACCCAACGCGTCCAAACAATCTCGCGGGCGGAGGTACGGACGGTATGGACGGTATGGACGGTATGGAAAATACAGCAGATACTATGCATACAGCAGTTATGGAAATTCTACCGGTGCAGGCACGAGAAGCGGAGGCAAAAACGGTGAATGAGACAGTAATCAAGCTTCCCGGCATTGATAACTACTTCGTGGAAGAAGCGTTTAATGTCCTGAGGACCAATATCCAGTTCTGCGGGCAGGACGTGAAAGTGATCGCGCTGACCAGCGTGACCCAGAATGAGGGCAAGACGGTTCTTGCGCTTCATCTGGGACGGAGCCTGTCCGAACTGGGCAAGCGCGTTCTCGTGATCGACGCCGATCTGCGCAAATCTGTCATGGCCGGCAGAAACTCCAACTCCAAGAGCGTCAGCGGCCTGAGCGAAACGGTGACGGGCATGGCGACTCTGCAGGACTGCATCTATACGACGCAGTATCCCAATCTGGACGTGCTCTTTTCCGGGAAATACCCTCCGAATCCCGTTGAGCTTCTGAACGGGCGGTACTTTGACGAGCTGATCAAGGCCGTGAGCCGGGTCTACGACTACGTGATCATCGATACGCCGCCTCTCGGCATGGTGATCGACGCCGCCGTTATCGCGGCGCACTGCGACAGCGCGCTGCTGGTCATCGGCAACAACAATATCCACTACAAGGACGCGCAGGAAGTGGTGCAGCAGCTGGAGAAGAGCGGCTGCAATGTGCTGGGCGTCGTACTCAATAACGCCAACGAACAGCGCAAGGGCTATTATTCCAAGAAATACAACTACGGTTATTACGCCGACGGATCCAATAAGGAAAGCGCGAAGAGCTGAAGCGGCTGCCTGGGGAAGGAGTTGTGATCCCTGCAATGAAAAAAGGAAAGAGCTGGATCCTTGTGCCGGCGATCCTGCTGGTACTCGTTCTGCTTGCTGTGGGCGCCGCCTGGGCGGGCTTTCGGCATTACAGTTCCAAGCTGAACTATGTGGCTCTGGAGGAGCAAGCGCCTGTCATCGTGACGGCCCCGCCCGAGGAGACGCCGCCTGTCAGCGAGGAGGAACTGGCACAGCTGGAAGATGCGGACCAAAAGCTTGCGGCCAACCTGGAAACGCCTGCAGAAACGCCTGATAACGGCCCGGACGTGATGAACATCCTGCTCATCGGCGTGGATAACGACAAGCTCGCGACCATGAACATGCTGGGCAACGCGGACGGAGAGGTGATCCTCTCCATCAACAGAAAAACGAAGGAGATCGTCATGACTTCGATCATGCGCGATCTGTACGTCTCCATTCCGAATGCCTTCAACACCAAGATCACGCTGGCCTACCATCACGGCGGTACCGCCACGCTGATCGATACCGTGGAGGCGAACCTCGGCGTCAAGATCGACAACTATATCCTCGTGAACTACATAAACGTCACGGACATTGTGGATGCGATGGGCGGCGTGGATATGGAACTGAGCGAGACGGAAATCTATTATATGCGTAAAAAAATCGATAATATCTGCCATCTGCTCAATTTGAATCCGGCGGACTATTATCTCCATGAGAATCAGGCCGGCATGAACCATCTCAACGGTGTGCAGACGGCGGCCTATCTCCGGGTACGAAGTGCGGAAATCAACGGGGTGACCAACGACTACGGTAGAACGGAGAGAGCGCGGAAGGTGCTCTCGCTGCTGATCGAGAAAGCCAGCGGCATGAAGCTGACGGAACTGGATGCGGCGGCCGATACGATCCTGCCCTGCATTACGACGGACCTGAGTCAGAGCCAGCTTCTGGATCTGGTGGTAAAGGCGCCGCAGTATCTGAAATATCGTGTTGTCTCCCAACGCATCCCGGTGGACGGCACCTTCTACGGCGCGAATTTCTACGGCTCTGTCCTGGTGATGGACCCCGAAGCCAACCGGCAGTTTTTGCAGCGCTCCATCTATGAGGGCATCCATGACGCTTCCTGAGATTGCTGCTTGAACAGCAAACAGGACGCAGACCGAAACGGTCTGCGTCCTGTTTTTTCGCTTGTATGCCCGATCGCAGCAAAGCGCTCAGTCCGCCAGGGTGCCCATGGGGTCCCAGGCTTCCAGCATGGTGGGCGCCTGCTTGGCCAGCGCAGCCAGCTCGCCCAGGTATTCCGCCTCCACGGCGGCCTGGTACACGTACTCGTCAAACCAGCTGTCGGAGCAAACGTAGTAGCCCTTGGAGCCTTTCTTGTCTCCCCAGCTGTTCTCGATCTTCCAGCGATTGGGTTTGCCGTCCAGCAGATTGACGCCGGTCAGCACCATGGCATGATTCATGGAAGAATAGCCGTAATCCAGAGCGTCGGTCTTGGAGATGCTCAGGTCCAGGCCGGTCAGCAGGGCGGCGTTGTAGGACCTGTCATCCCATATGCCTTTTTCCCGCTCCCCGAATTTGCCCACGTCGCTGCCGAACCAGACGACCTTGCCGTCCTGCAGCTGGCGGATGATAGCAGCTTTGAAGTCCTCCATCGTCAGGTTCAGATGGCAGACCTCCCGCCCGCCCACGACGTTGCCGAGATAGCGCACCGTGTAGGTCTTTCCGAAGGGCTTGTCGGCCGTCGGGGCGTGGATAAGGCTCACGGTCCTATCCAGCAGATCGCCGACGTACTTCCGGCAGAATTCCTGCGGCGTCAGGCCGCGCTCGGCGTGAAACAGCTTTTCTTTGTCCACGTACTCAAAGTCAAAGCGCCTGGACGGCTCCGTGTAGCAGGAGCAGAGGAAGGCATAGATCTTCTGCAGCATTTCTTCCTTGGCCTGCTGAAGAGCTTCACTGCCCATACCCTCCCGGCTGAGCCTGCGCAGCTTCACGGCGCAGACCTTCAGATGCCGGTTCAGAACGGCGTTCATGGAGCGGGTATGGGAGGACTGGAAGGTTTCCCCATAGACGCTTTTGGGGACAAGGCCGTATTTGCGCACGATGTTGGCAAACAGCTCCCACTGTCCGCCGTCGTGAACGCCGGTCGCCAGCAGAAAGGCGACGTTGCGGTCGTCGGTGGGCAGCGAAGCGGTGGCCAGGATATTTTCCAGGAAATAATTGCAGCGTTCGAACTTGTCCCAGAATGCAAGATAGCTCTGGGAGAGCTGGAAGTCATCCAGATTCAGCGCTTTGCCGATCTGCTCCCGGAGAACGTTGGCCGCGGCGAAGAGCCAGCAGCGGCCGCTGCGCTCCTGATCGGTGACAGGCATGGTGTCGATCTCCACGGAAAAGGTCCGGTTCATCGCAAAGCCGCCGACAGGGGAGTAGGCGGCCTCGTTGAGATCGGTTTTGGAGAGTGAAAGAGTGGCAAGCTGCCGCTCAGGGCTGTTCCGGTAGGCTTCGGACCAGGCGGAGAGCGCGGCTTCGGTGATGGGTTTCGGCATGACGGTTCCTCCTGCATTATATTCTATATGAGGCAACCTTATCACAAACGGAGGCGCTTTGCAAGCGCGCCTTTCCGGCTGCGCAGAAGGGAGAATGCAGCTCGAAAAAGCCTTTGTTATGGAAAAATTGAACAGTTTGAGACGCTTTGGCAATAGACAAGAGCAGCAGAGGATGCTATAATACAAACACTATGTGCGCAAGGAGTCTCTTCTTATGAGCAAAGCTGTTGTGATCACCGCGGACAGCACCGTGGATCTTTCCCGGGAACTGCTGTCGCGGTATGACATCCATGTGATCCCCCTTACGATCACGCTGGGTGACGACGTGTTCCCCGACGGGCAGGGCTTTACCCCGCTGGATATGTACGCCCGCTACCGGCAGGACGGCACGCTCCCCAAAACCTCCGCCCCCGGCGTGCAGGAGCTGACGGAGTTCTTTACGCCTTTTGTAGATGAAGGCTATGAGATCGTCCATCTGGACATCAGCGCGGAGCTCTCCAACACCTTCAACGCCGCCCGCCTCGCCGCGGCGGAGTTGGAGGGCGTCTACGTGGTGGACAGCCGGATGCTCTCCACGGGCGTGGGTCTGCTCGCCATCGAGGGCGCGGAATGCCGCGACCGGGGCATGGGCGCAGCCGAGATCGCCGCGCATCTGGAAAGCCTCAGCGACAAGGTATCCACCAGCTTCGTGCTGGATACGCTGGAATTTATGCGAAAGGGCGGCCGCTGCTCCGGCGTCGCGGCCATGGCCGCCAATCTCCTGCAGCTCAAACCCGGCCTGGAGATGAAGGACGGCAAGCTGGGCGTGTATAAGAAGTACCGCGGCAGCATCGAGCACGTCTACCGGCAGTACATCACCGAACGCCTCAAGGGCAAAAACGTCCGTCCCGGGCACGTGTTCCTCACCGAGTCCGGCGAGATCGAGCCTGCGGTGATCGAAGAGCTGATCAAACTCATCTACCAGCTCTCCGGCTGCAAAGAGGTCCACCACACCATGGCGGGCTGCACCGTGTCCACCCACTGCGGCCCCAGGACCCTGGGCGTTCTGTTTATCGAGAAGTAAAACCCGGCTGCCCGATCCTCAGGGATCGGGCAGCCTTTTCAAATGCGGAAAGGAGCGCAGAGCGATGCGTAGAAAGGACCGTGAGATCACAGAGCTGCCGGAGATCGCGGCAATCCTGGAGCGGGCGAAGATCCTGCACCTCGGGCTGAACGACGAGGGCTGCCCCTACGTGGTCCCCCTGCACTACGGCTATGGGATGGAGGAAGGCAGACTGACGCTTTTCTGCCACGGCGCAAAAGAGGGGCACAAGCTGGATCTGATCCGGAGGGACTCGCGGGTCTTCGCGGAGATCGACACGGACGTGCGGCTCATCCCCGCAGGGGATCGGGCTTGTTCCTACGGCTCCGCCTATGCGAGCCTGATGTGCCGAGGGGAGGCGGTGATCCTCACAGATCCGGCGGAGAAAACGGAAGCGCTCCGGATCCTGATGAAAACTCAGACCGGACGGGACTTTGCGATCACCGAGCGCCTGGCGGAGACTGTTTCCGTGATCCGCATCGACGTGCACGAATACTCGGCCAAGGCCAGAAGAATGCCCGACTGACAGCGGGCATAACGGAAAGAGCGGCGGATTCGCTGATTGAGCGAATCCGCCGCAGTTTTTTGGAAAAGAATTTATTCCCCGTAGCCCATGGGGTTTTTGGACTGCCAGGCCCAGGTGTCCCGGCACATGTCGTCCAGATCGTACTCGGCCTTCCAGCCCAGGAGCTCTGCGCTCTTGTCGGGGTTGGAGTAGAGCTTGGGCAGATCGCCGGCGCGGCGCGGTGCGAACTCATAGGGGATCTTGATGCCGTTTACTCGCTCAAAGGCCTTGACCATGTCCAGTACGCTGTAACCGATGCCGGTGCCCAGATTGAAGACGCTCTCGCCGCGGTGCTCCACCATGTAGTCGATGGCGGCGACGTGGCCGCGGGCCAGGTCGGTGACGTGGATGTAGTCGCGGATGCAGGTGCCGTCGGGGGTGTCGTAATCGTTGCCGAAGATGTTCAGATGATCCCGGCGGCCGATGGCGACCTGGGAGATAAAGGGCATGAGGTTGTTCGGAATGCCGCGGGGATCCTCGCCGATAAGGCCGCTGCTGTGGGCGCCGATGGGGTTGAAGTAGCGCAGCAGGACTACCGACCAGTCCTCGATGGCCTTGGCGGAATCGCGCAGGATCTGCTCGGACATGTACTTGGTCCAGCCGTAGGGGTTGGTGCACATGCCGGTCACGTCCGTCTCCCGGAGCGGCATCTGGTTGGTGCCGGAGTAGACCGTGGCGGAGGAGGAGAAGATGATGTTCTTCACCCCGTGGTCACGCATGGCCTCGCAGAGGCGTACGGTGGAGAAGAGGTTGTTGTCGTAGTATTCCAGCGGCATCTGCACGGATTCGCCCACGGCCTTGAGTCCGGCGAAGTGGATGGCCGCGCCGATGTCGTGCTTTTCAAAGATGCGGTCCAGCGCAGCGCGGTCGCGCACGTCGTTTTCATAGAAATCCACGTGCTTGCCGGTGATCTGTTCCACGCGCTCAATGGCCTTGGCGCTGGAATTGACCAGGTTGTCGATGACGACGACGCCGTGTCCCTTGTTCAGAAGCTCCACGCAGGTATGGCTGCCGATGTAGCCGGCGCCGCCGGTGACCAGTACGTTCATAAACAAATGACTCCTTTATGATAAAAAATTATGTTAACCGATCAGTCGAGCAGGGTCTCGGGGTACACGCCCTGCTCCCGCAGAGAGGCGATATAGTTGACCACGTCCGGCATGTCCTCCCGGTAGGTGATGCCGTGCCAGGTCTCGTGGCAGTTGAGCACACGCACGCAGCCCTCGTTTTCCTTGATGAGGGCGTTGGCCACAAAGGGCAGGAAGTATTCGCATTTTTCGGGGTTTTTCGGCAGGTTCTCATCCAGCCAGGCGGGGAAGCGGCGTTCCAGCTCCTCCATCATGGAGGGCATGAAGCCCCAGAAGTTCATGGACACCGGGGAATCGCCGGACAGGGGGACCCAGGTCTCGCCGTCCTCGGTGAAGGCGGCATTCTCGCCGTCCTTTTTGATCTTTGTGCGCTCCACCACGTCGGTCAGCAGACCGTCTGCCACCTGGCAGATGCCTCGGGCAACCGTGCCGTGCTCGGTGACGGTGTTGCGCAGCTGATAGGCGACCATCGCGTGCTCGTTTAAGGGCCGCTCGGCGGTCAGAAAATCGTAGAGCGTTTTGTAGGCGCTGGGGCCGTAGAAATCGTCGGCGTTGATGACGGCAAAGGGACCGGGTACCGCATCCCTGGCGCAGAGCACCGCGTGCCCGGTACCCCAGGGCTTGACGCGGCCTTCGGGGACGCTGTAGCCCTCGGGCAGCTTATCGAGCTGCTGGAAGACGTATTGTACGTCGAAGTACTTCTCCATGCGCCGGCCCACGGCGGCCTTGAAGTCCTCCTCGATCTCATGCTTGATGATGAAGGCCACCTTGCGGAAGCCCGCACGATAGGCGTCAAACAGGGAAAAGTCAATGATCGCGTGGCCGTGGTCATCCACGGCGGTGATCTGCTTGAGGCCGCCGAAGCGGCTGCCCATGCCGGCAGCCAGGATCACAAGTGTCGGTTCCATTTTTATCTCCTTATCTTTTTTGCGAATTCAAAGCCCAACGCAGTGGCTTGATTTTGAGAGAAAAAAGAATGTCATCGGTCATGGCTTTATTTTGACGACATGGCCAGGCGGCAGTAGTAGTTGAACAGCCGCTCCCGGGAGAGCGTGCTGCTGTCCATGTGGCCGGGATAGACCTCATAGTCGCCGGGGAGGGAGCAAATCTTCCGCAGACTCTCCAGCTCCTCGTCCATATCGCCTCCGGGGAGATCGGTCCGTCCGCAGCTGCCCTTGAAGAGCGTGTCGCCGGTAAAGAGGGCGTTGCCGCAGCGCAGGGTCACGCCGCCGCGGGTGTGCCCGGGGGTCCCCATGACTTCGAAACGCAGGCCGGGCAGCTCCACCACGTCGCCGTCCTCATAATACCTGCCGTCCTCGGGCAGAGAGTAGGGGAAATGATAGTCGCCGCCTTTGACGTGCGCATCCAGCCGGTGCATGTAGACGACGGCGCCGGTCTCTTCACGCAGGGCGTCCACCGCGCCCACGTGGTCATAATGGCCGTGGGTCAGCAGGATCGCACAGCAGTGAAGGCGGTTTTCCTCCAGATAATCCAGAATGGTGTTGCTCTCGTCGCCCGGGTCGATGACCGCGCAATCCAGCGTGTCCTCATTGGTGACCACGTAGCAGTTGGTCTCCAGCTGGCCGACGGGGATGGTTTTGATCAGCATACTCAAAGCTCCTTCGTATCGAGCAGAATGGTGACGGGGCCGTCGTTCTGGCTGAACACCTGCATGTCCGCCCCGAAAACGCCCGTTTCCACGGTGAAGCCCCGCGCGCGGCACTCCTCGATCACCAGCTCGTACAGGGGGATCGCCGTCTCGGGCCGGGCCGCGTGGGAGAAGCCCGGGCGGCGGGAGCGGCAGTCGGCAAAGAGCGTGAACTGGCTGATGATGAGAAAGGAAGCGCCGGCATCCTTGGGGTTGACGTTCATCTTCTCGTTTTCGTCCTCAAAGATCCGAAGACCGCAGATCTTGTCGGCGATTTTCCTGGCCTCCGCCTCGGTATCGCTCTCATGCACGCCCAGCAGCACCAGGAAGCCGACGCCGATCTGGCCGTGTACCTCACCGTCGATCACGACGGAGGCGTTTTTGACTCTTGTTATAACAGCTTTCATATTCTATCCTCTGCAGGCTATGGTTTTACGCGCCGTTTCTGGTGACGCCGGTGACGCTGGGAACGGAGGCGAGCCGGCTCATGATATAGCGTACCTCACCCGCATTCTTGACCTCCAGGGTCACGACGGTCAGAGCGAGTCCGGAACCGAGGCTCCGCGAGGAGAGCGTGCGCACCTTGGCGTTGAGGGAGTTGAGCACGGTGGCAATGTCCATCACAAGACCGGAGCGGTCCTTGGAGGCGATGGTGAGATTGGTCACATAGCTGTCGGTGATCTCGCTTGCCCAGGAGACATTGATCCAGCGCTGATCCTGTTCCGGGTGGGCGAGGCGCTGCTGATAATTCTTGCAGTCCCGCCGATGAATGGAGACGCCCTGGCCGCGGGTGATGAAGCCCACGATGTCGTCCCCGGGGACGGGGGTGCAGCAGCGGGAGAACTTGATGAGGCAGTTGTCCAGCCCTTCCACCAGAATGCCGTGTACGGCCTTGCCCTCTTTCTTGGCCTTCTCCTCGCGGCGCTCGGCCGCCTGATTCATCTTGTCGATGGCGGTCTTGCGCTCGGCGTTGGCGTTCTTCAGTTCGTCCCGCAGGCGGTTGGCCACACGGGCGGCCGTAACGCCGCCGTAGCCGATGGCGGCATAGAGATCGTCCACCGCGTTGAAGCTCAAGCGCTTGAGGATGGGGGCCATCAGCTCCTCATCCGCCACGTCTTCCAGGGTCAGATCGTTGTGCCTGAGCTCGTCCTCCAGCATCTCGCGGCCACGGAAAACGTTCTCCTCCCGGCGCTCCTTCTTATACCACTGCTTGATCTTGGTGCGGGCGGAGCCGCTCTTGACGAGGTTCAGCCAGTCGCGGCTGGGGCCGGGGGCGGACTTGGAGGTGCGGATCTCTACAATGTCGCCGTTCTGCAGCACATAGTCGTAGGTGACGATGCGGCCGTTGACCTTGGCGCCGACCATGTGGTTGCCCACGTCGGAGTGGATGGAATAGGCAAAGTCGATGGGGGTCGCGCCGGCGGGGAGATTGATCACGTCCCCCTTGGGGGAGAAGACGAAAACCTCGTCGGCAAACATGTCGATCTTCAGATCGTGGAAGAAGTCCTGGGCGTCGGACTCCTGCTGGCTCTCCAGCAGGCGGCGGACCCAGGCGAATTTATCCTCGTCGCCCTGCCGCAAAGCGGCGCTGCCGTCACCCATTTTGTACTTCCAGTGGGCGGCGATGCCGTATTCGGCGGTGTGGTGCATGTCCCAGGTGCGGATCTGCACCTCGAAGGGGATGCCCTCGGTGCCGATGACCGTGGTGTGCACGCTCTGGTACATGTTGGGCTTGGGGGTGGAGATATAGTCCTTGAAGCGCCCGGGCACGGGCTTGAACATATAGTGGATCATGCCCAGGACGTTGTAACAGTCGGGGATCGTGTCAACGATCACGCGGAAAGCGCAGAGGTCGAAGATGCCGTTCATGTCCAGCTTCTGCGCGTACATTTTGCGGTAGATGGAGTAGACGTGCTTGATGCGGCAGAAAATGGTGCACTGGATGCCCTCCGCCTCCAGACCGGACTGGATCTTCTCCTTCATGCTGTCCATGAAGGTCTCCAGCACGGGCATCTTGGCGTCCAGCCACTCGGTGATCTCCTTGTAGCCCTGGGGATCCAGGTACTGAAGAGCCAGATCCTCCAGCTCCCATTTCGCCTGCTGCATGCCCAGACGGTGCGCGATGGGGGCGTAGATCTCCATCGTCTCCAGCGATTTGGAGCGCTGCTTCTCCGCCGTCTGATAGGCCATGGTGCGCATGTTGTGCAGCCGGTCGGCGATTTTGATGAGGATCACGCGGATGTCCTTGGCCATGGCCATGAGCATCTTGCGCAGGTTCTCCATCTGCTCGTCTTCCTTGGTGGCATACTGCATGCGCGTCAGCTTGGTGACGCCCTCCACGATGTCCGCCACCGCCGGACCGAACTGGTGAGCGATGTCGGCATGGGTCAAGGAGGTGTCTTCGATCACGTCGTGCAGCAGCGCGGCGATGATGGAGTCCTCGTCCAGACCCAGATCCACGGAGATGTCCGCCGCCGCGACGCAGTGCGTCACATAGGGAGAACCGTCCTTCCGGCGCTGTCCCTCGTGGGCGGCGCGGGCCATCTCATAGGCGGCGCGGATGCGGGCCATGTCCATGGGATGGCTGCCGGAGAGGATCTTTTCCTCCAGCGCGGCAAACATCGCGTCCGGGTCAAGAGGCGTATTTTGTTTTCTCTCTTCCTCAGCCATGGCAGTTCCTCACTCAGATTTGCTCCTGCGCTGCGCGGCGCAGGGATCGCATGATCTCCGTTGCTTCCAGGTCAGCCTTGCCGTCGATCTCGGCGCGTTTTGCGCCGAGCACGCCGACACCGCCGCGGAGCAGACCGCCCTCCCAGAAGGCTTTCAGACAGATGCAGAAGCTCTCCGGCGCGATCCCCGGCGGGCAGAGCGGCAGCAGCCGCTCCAGCGAGTCCGGCAGCGGTTCCTCCCCGCAGCGCTCCCGCCAGATGCGCACGAAGTCCGCGCGTTCGGGACAATAGCAGGCGGCGGCCCAGAAATTCTCCGGCGAACCCATGAGGATCTCTTCACACAGGTCCTCCGCACTGTGCTTTCTGGCGCCGCAGAGCACCAGCTGCACCGAGACGTGGCCGCGGTACTCGTTGATCTGCGGCGTAAAGGCCAGGTCGACCCGGTCGCCCTCCCGCAGCCCGAGCTCCTCGGAGGAGTGGGAGAAAAAGATGCCCTCAAAGCGAGCCTTGCCTACACGGACACGCACGCGCATGTGCCTGGCGTTGCCCACGTCGCTGACGCTCTCCAGCTCCACGTCGGACAGGCAGAAGACGGGCTTCTGGTTGCCGTTGCCGTAGGGCTCCAGCAGATCCAGCTCCCGGACGTTCTCAATGCTCAGCAGGGCCGGATCGCGGATCAGCAGATCGCAGCGGAGTTCCGGCTGTTCCGCGGGCATGTGGCTGCGGTAATAATCTGTGAGCGCAGAGCGAAAAGCGTCGATTTGATCGGGGGCGATGGTGAGCCCCGCGGCCAGCGCGTGCCCGCCGAAACCCAGCAGATGTTCCGAGCAAGCTGCCAGTGCGTCGTATAAGTTGAAGCCGCCGTAGCTGCGGCAGGAGCCCTTGCCCTGATCGCCCATCAGGCAGATCATAATGGCCGGAAGCCCGAACTGCTCGGCGAGACGGGAGGCGGCAATGCCGATCACGCCCTGATGCCAGCGGTCGCTGGCAAGCACGATGGGACCGTCCGGCGTTTCTCCGGAAAGCTGCGCCTGCGCCTCCTGCCATATCTCTGTCTCGATATTCTGGCGCTGGCGGTTGAGTTCGCAGAGCTCGCCGGCGAGCGCGGCGGCCTCCGCCTCGTCCCGGCACATCAGGAGATCCGCAGCTTTGAATGCCTGACCCAGACGGCCGGCGGCGTTCAGGCGCGGCGCCAGGCTGAAACCGATGGTGGTGGCGGTCAGCCGTTTGGCGTCCACCCCCGCCTCGTGCAGCATGGCGGCAAAGCCGGGGAGCGGATCTTCCTCCAGCTTGCGGATGCCGCGGCTCACCAGATAGCGGTTCTCCTCCACCAGGGGCATCACGTCCGCCACCGTACCGACGGCGACAAGATCCGCATAGCGCTCCAGCATCCCGACCCCGTCGCCGTCCACAGCGCTGACCAGCTTGAGCGCCACGCCCACGCCGGCCAGATAGGGATTGGGATAGGACTCGCCCTCCATTTTGCAGTCGATCACGGCCACAGCGTCGGGGAGGGGACCGTTTTTGCATTCGTGGTGATCGGTAATGATCACGTCAATCCCCAGAGAGCGGGCGTATTCGGTTTCCTCCACGGCGGTGATGCCGCAGTCCACCGTGATGACCAGGGTGACGCCCTGGTCGTGCAGCGTGTCCAGCGCGATATGGTTGAGACCGTAGCCCTCTTCGCCCCGGTCGGGGATGTAGGCCAGACAGCGCAGACCCCGGCCGCGAAGGTAGTCCGTGACGATGCAGGTGGCGGTGATTCCGTCCACGTCGTAATCACCGTAGACAGCCACAGTCTCGCCCAGGCGGATCGCCTGCAGGATCCGCGCTTTGGCCACGGCCATTCCGCCGAGCAGCATCGGATCGTTCAGGCATTCCGCGCCGCCTTCGGTCAGAAGGCGGGCGGCGGAAGCCGTGGTGACGCCTCTCTGCGTCAGCAGCGCGGCGAGCAGAGGACCGTAACCCGCCGCCAGCAGCTCCTTCGATACCTTGGGCCTGGCATATGGAATTGACCATCGCTTCTGATTCATAGCAACATCCTGTATTCTGTTCATTTTTCTATAATAAATTATATTATCAAAAATCTCCGCGCAATTCAATAGCTGCACGGAGATTTCCGGGTTCAGTCTTCGTTTTTCACGTAATCGGCGAGCCTGCGGAGGCTGCCCGAAAGGGGAGCGGCGGTGCACACGTGCCGAAGCGCTTCCTCCGGCGTGGCGCAGAGGGTGAAGAGCTTCAGGCAGGCGCGGCTCAGAAAGCGTCCCTCCGCCGCATGCTCCAGCAGGCGGAGCATGTCGTCGTAATAGCCGAGGGTGTTCAAAAGCGCGATGTTTTTGTCGAGCCTGCCCAGCTGCTTGAGCGTCAGCGTCTCCAGAAATTCCTCAAAGGTGCCGATCCCGCCGGGCAGGACGATGAAGGCGTCGCTCAGCTCCTCCATGGCGGCCTTCCGCTCGCGCATGGTCTCGGTGAAGACGAAGCGGCTGCAGCCGGGAAAGAGGATGCCCGGCTCGTCAAAGAAGCGGGGGGCGACGCCGACGATCTCTCCGCCCTGCGCAGACGCGCCGCGGGCGCAGGCGCCCATCAGCCCCCCGGCGCCGCCGCCGAAGACAAGACTGTGGCCCTCCTGCGCCATGAGACGTCCCAGTTCCTCCGCCGCGGCGAAGTAGGCCGGGTCAAGATCCTTGCCGGATGCCCCGTAGATACAGATCTTCATACGCAATCCTCACTGATTTTTTTCGTATTTTATCACAAAAGCAGAGAATTGAAAAGCATTGGACTTGACGAACCGGGCGCTTTTCTGTATCATAACTAGGATTGGAGTGAGTTCATGCGTAAATTCCTGTCTATATTCGCTGCGCTTGCGCTGCTGCTCTCCCTCTGCGCCTGCGGAGACAGGCCCGCGGAATCGGAGCCGGAGGGGCTGCAGATCGTGACCAGCGTGTTTCCGGCTTATGACTTTGCACGGCAGATCGCGGGAGAGCGGGCAAATGTGACGCTGCTGCTGCCGCCGGGCGCGGAGATCCACAGCTTTGAACCCACCGCCCGCGACATGATCCGCATCCGGAACGCGGCGCTCTTTGTGTATAACGGCGGCGAGTCCGAGGCCTGGGTCGAAGAGCTGCTGGAGAGCGGGGAGGAGATCCGCTCCCTCTCCATGCTCGATTGCGTGGACGCGCTGGAGGAGGAAGTCAGGGAGGGCATGCAGAAGTCCGCGGCGGAGGAAGAAGAGGACGGCCCGGAGTACGACGAGCACGTCTGGACTTCGCCGAAAAACGCCCTGCGCATCTGCGAGGCTATCTGCGGGGCGCTCTGTGAGATCGACCCGGAGGGGGAGAGCTTCTATCGGGAGAATCTGCACGCCTATTCTGCCGAACTGGAGGCGCTGGATCAGAGCTTCCGCGAGATCGTGGAGAACGGGCGCTTTCGCACCGTGATCTTTGCCGACCGTTTCCCGGTGCGCTATTTTGTGGAGGAATACGGGCTCAATTACTTCGCGGCCTTCCCCGGATGCGCGGAGGAGACCGAGCCCTCGGCCAGGACGGTGGCTTTCCTGATCGACCGGGTGCGGGAGGAAGGACTTCCCGCGGTATTCTATATCGAGTTTTCCAATGAGAAAATGGCGGATGAGATCTGTGAGGACACGGGCTGCAAAAAGCTGCTGTTCCACTCCTGCCACAACGTCTCCGCGGACGAGCTGCGGAATGACGCAACTTACCTGGAACTGATGCGGCATAATGCCGAGGCATTGAAGGAGGCGCTGGGCTGATGGCGATTCTCGAATGTAAAGACCTCAGCTTCGGCTACGACGGCGAGACGGTGCTGGAGGGCGTGAACTTCTCCCTGAACGCGGGGGATTATCTCTGCATCGTGGGGGAAAACGGCTCCGGCAAATCCACGCTGGTCAAGGGCCTCCTGGGACTGAAGGCGCCGGAAAAGGGAAGCATCGTCTTCGGCGAGGGCCTGCGCGGCACCGAGATCGGCTATCTGCCCCAGCAGACCCAGATCCAGCGGGATTTCCCGGCCAGCGTCCGGGAGGTGGTGCTCTCCGGCTGTCTCAACTCCCTGGGCCGCAGGCTCCACTACAATGCGTCCGACAGGGCCCGCGCCGCCATGAATCTGGAGCGCATGGGCATTGAGGACATCGCCGACAGGAGCTACCAGGAGCTCTCCGGCGGCCAGCAGCAGCGCGTGCTGCTGGCCCGGGCGCTCTGCGCCACCAGGAAGCTCCTGCTGCTGGACGAGCCCGTTACGGGTCTGGACCCCATCGCCACCGGCGAGATGTACAACCTTATCAAGCTGGTAAACCTCTGCGACGACATTACGGTGGTCATGGTCTCCCATGACATCCACGCGGCTGTGCGCTACGCGACGCATATCCTGCACCTGGGGCATGAACAGCTCTTTTTCGGCACGTCCGCGGCCTATAAGGAGAGCAGCCTGGCCAGGCGCTTTCTGGGAGGGGGCAGACTATGAACGAACTTGTGCATATGCTGTCCTACCATTTCATGCAGCGGGCGCTGCTGGTGGGCGTGCTGGTGAGCCTCTGTGCTGCCCTTCTGGGCGTCTCGCTGGTTCTGAAGCGCTATTCCATGATCGGCGACGGGCTGAGCCATGTGGGCTTCGGGGCGCTGGCCATTGCCTCGGCGCTGCATCTGGCGCCGCTGGCCGTGGCGATCCCGGTGGTGATCGCGGCGGCGGTGCTGCTCCTTCGGCTGAGCGAGAGCAGACGCGTCAAGGGGGATGCGGCCATCGCCCTTATCTCCTCCAGCGCGCTGGCCATCGGCGTCATCAGCGTCTCGGTGACCACGGGCATGAACACCGAGGTCTCCAGCTACATGTTCGGCTCCATCCTGTCCCTGAGCCGGACGGACACCATCCTGAGCGTGATCCTCTCTACGGCGGTGCTGGCGCTTTTCGTCGCCTTCTATCCGCGGCTCTTCGCCGTGACCTTTGACGAGACCTTCAGCAAAGCCACCGGCACCAGGACGAACGTGTACAACACGCTGCTGGCCATCTTGACTGCGGTCACCGTGGTGCTTGGCATGCGCATGATGGGCGCTCTGCTCATCTCGAGCCTCATCATCTTCCCTGCGCTCTCAGCCATGCGCGTCTGCCGCAGCTTCCGCTCCGTGATCCTTAAGGCGGCGGGAATCTCCGTCTGCTGCTTTGTGATCGGCGCCGTCGCCTCCTATTTCCTGGAGACGCCCGCCGGCGCCAGCGTCGTGGCGGCGAATCTTCTGGCCTTCGGCGGCTTCTCCCTTGCCGGAATAAAGAAATAAAACGTGTATAATCAGCGCATAAATCGTGCATTATGCTCGGTTTATGCGCTGATTTTGTGAATATTCAGATGAATAATGAATAAACATTGAGAAAAAATAAAAAATTGCGGATATTTTTTCAAAAATAGCTTGACAGGCAGATCCTCTTGTGCTATTATCACAATCGTCCCAAGGACAATTTATTAAAACTGACGAACAGTGAGGGCAATTGTGATGAAAAAGATGAAAAAGGTTTTGTGCATCCTGCTGGCTCTGGGTATGATCGCTGCCCTCGCCGCCTGCGGTTCCGCACCGAAAGAAAATCAGGCTCTGAATGAGATCAAAAAGAGCGGCAAACTGACCGTCGCCCTGTCTCCCGACTTCAGCCCCATGGAGTTTGTGGACTCCTCCAAGGAGGGCCAGGATTCCTACGTCGGCTTTGACGTGAGCCTTGCCAAGTACCTGGCCGAAGAGCTGGGCGTGCAGCTGGAGATCCAGGCCATGAGCTTTGACGCCTGCCAGACGGCCGTCTCCTCCGGCAGCATCCCCGTCTCCATCTCCGGCTACAGCTGGACCGAGACCCGTGCCGAGAACTATGAGCTGTCCGACTACTACTACGCCGGCGACAACGAGACCGAGCAGGTCCTCCTGATCCGCGCCGCGGATGCGGAGAAGTACACCAAGCCCGAGGACTTTGACGGCGTCTCCGTGGGCGCTCAGAACGCCTCCCTGCAGATGGATCTGGTCACCTCCCAGCTGCCCAACGCCAAGGCCGTCACCATCGGTGAGATCGGCGTGGGCGTCATGGAGCTGGAGTCCGGCAACATCGAGGCTCTGGCCGTGGCAGACGGCAACGGTACCCAGATCATCGCCAACCACCCCGGCCTCGTCAAGTGCACCTGGGAGTTTGAGGTCGCCGAGGAGTTTGAGGCCAACGTCATCCTGATCCACAAGGGCGAGAAGGATCTGCTGGACGCCATCAACGCGGCCCTGGCCAAGGCATACGCCGAGGGCTACTACGACACCTGGTACCAGGAGGCTCTGGAGATCGCCGAGAGCGCCAGCTCTGTGGAAGTCAGCCTGGCAGACTGATCTTTCGACGCAAGAGGGCAAACATAAGCGGGGCGCTCCAAAAGGAGCGCCCCGATACCTGTAAGGAGCACATATGGATTTTGCAACCATCGGTCAAAACATCATAAAGCTGACGATCAAATACTGGGATAAGTTCCTGATCACCGGCCTCGGCTACTCGCTGTCCCTTGCGGCTATCACGGTGCTGGTCGGCGCGGTGCTCGGTTCGCTGATCGCGCTGCTGCGCATGTCGAAGATCCCGCCCTTCCGCTGGATCGCAGCGGCCTATACCGAGATCATCCGCGGCACCCCCATGCTGCTGCAGCTCTATCTGTTCTATTTCGCCCTGCCGCAGCTGATTCCCTTCCTGAACCGCAAGCAGTATCTCTGCGTCGCCATCGCGCTGATCTGCAACAGCGCGGCCTACGTGTCCGAAATCATCCGTTCCGGCATCCAGGCCGTGGACATCGGCCAGACGGAGGCCGCCCGCAGCCTGGGCCTGAGTTCCCGGCTGACCATGACGGAGATCATTCTTCCGCAGGCCATCAAGAACATCCTGCCGGCTCTGGGCAACGAGTTCATCATGATCGTAAAGGATACCTCCCTGGCTTCCACCTTCTTCATCGGCGACCTGATGACCCAGTGCCTGCTCATCAAGGGCACTACCTATCTGACGATGGAGCCGCTCATTATGGTGGCCGTGGTGTACTTCGTGGTCACCTTCATCCTTACCAAGCTCCTGGGCGCATTTGAGAGGAGGCTTCGCCGTGGCGACATCCGATAAGCTGATCGAGGTCAGGAACCTGAAAAAATACTATAACGGCGAAGAGATCAAGGCGCTGGACGGCATCAGCGTGGACATCAACAAGGGAGACGTCATGGTCATCATCGGCCCCTCCGGCTCCGGCAAGTCCACCTTCCTGCGCTCCCTGAATCTGCTGGAGATACCCACCTCCGGCGAGATCATCTTCGAGGGCGTCGATATCACCAAGAAAAAGGGCCCGGACGGCAAAAAGCTGAACATCGACCTGCACCGGCAGAAGATGGGCATGGTCTTCCAGCACTTCAACCTCTTCCCCCACAAAACGATCCTGCAGAATATGACCCTGGCCCCGATGAAGGTCAAGGGCGTTCCCCAGGCCGAGGCGGAGGCCAAGGCCATGGAGCTGCTGGGCCGCGTCGGGCTGGCGGATCGCGCCAACGCCTATCCCATCCAGCTCTCCGGCGGTCAGAAGCAGCGCGTGGCGATCGTGCGCGCCCTGGCCATGGAGCCGGACGTGATGCTCTTTGACGAACCCACCTCGGCTCTCGACCCGGAAATGGTCGGCGAGGTGCTGGACGTGATGAAGCGCCTGGCCCTCCAGGGCATGACCATGGTGGTGGTGACCCATGAGATGGGCTTCGCCCGCGAAGTCGGCAACAGGGTGCTGTTCATGGACGACGGAAAGCTGCTGGAGGAGGGAACGCCAGACCAGATCTTCAACCATCCGCAGAACCCGCGCCTGCAGGATTTCCTGTCCAAAGTTCTGTAATACGTTTCCGCAGGCGGGGAGGGGAGACCCTCCCCGCTTTCGCTTAGAAAGGAGCTACCATATGCTGTCAGAAGAGAAACAGGGGCTGGCTGCCTTTATCGACGGGCATGCCCCGTACTTTGAGGTTCTTTCCGATCAGATCTGGGCGCATGCCGAGCTGAGCCTGAAAGAGTTCCGGTCTGCCGCCCTCTACTGCGAAAAGCTGAAAGAGCTGGGCTTTGCCGTCACGGAAAAACTCTGCGGGATCGAAACCGCGTTCTGCGGCAGCTATGGCAGCGGGCGCCCGGTGATCGGCATTCTGGGCGAATTCGACGCCCTCTCCGGCCTGAGCCAGAAGGCTGGCGAGACGAAGCACGATCCTCTTGTTCCGGGCGGGAACGGCCACGGCTGCGGCCACAATCTCCTTGGCGCGGGTTCTCTGGCTGCCGCAGCGGCGGTCAAAACCTGGCTGGAGAAGAGCGGGAAGCCCGGCACGGTCATCTTCTTCGGCTGCCCCGGGGAAGAGGGCGGCGCCGGCAAGGCCTTCATGGCCCGGGAGGGGCTGTGGAAGGAGCTGGACGCGGCGCTGTGCTGGCATCCGGGCGACGCCCATCAGACCATGACCGGCACCAACAACTCCTCCATTCAGGTGCTCTATTCATTCTCCGGCATCCCGGCCCACGCGGCCGGCGACCCTTTCAACGGGCGAAGCGCGCTGGATGCGGTGGAGCTGATGAACGTGGGCGTGCAGTTCCTGCGCGAGCATATGACGCCCGACTGCCGGGTCCACTATGCCATCACGGACGCCGGCGGCATTTCTCCCAACGTGGTGCAGTCCAGGGCCTCTGTGCTCTATATGGTCCGGGCCAACAAAGTGGCGGACGCCGTAAAGCTTACGGCCCGGGTGGACGACATTGCCAAAGGCGCGGCCCTGATGACCGGAACGAGCTTTGAACGGCTGTTCATCGACGGCACGGCGGAGACGGTCCCTAACTATACCATCGAAAAGGCGCTCTATGCGAACATGGAGGCCGTCGGCGTACCGGAGTACGCGGAGGAGGATTTCGCACTGGCTTCGGCGCTCAAGAAGAGCTATCCCGGAAACGGACTCGACAGCATTAAGGGCGCCCGGGAAAATGCGGCGATCCGGAAACAATGCGCGGAGCTGAACCAGAACGGAGAAAAGCCCATTAACGACTTTCTGCCTCCGCTTTACTCCTCCGACAGCTTCTCACCCGGCAGCACCGACGTGGGCGACGTGAGCTGGCTCACGCCCACCTCGCAGATCGAGGCGGTTTGCTGGCCCGCTGGCGTGCCGGGCCATTCCTGGCAGATCGTCGCCTGCGGCAAGAGCGGCCTTGCCCACAAGGGCATGCTCTTTGCCGCCAAGGTCCTGGCTGCCACGGCTCTGGACCTGATGACGGACGAGGCACTTCTGGACAGGGCAAAAGCCGAATTTGCCGAGCGCACAGCAAGCGGCTATGTCTGCCCCATCGAGCCTGACGCGGTCCCGATCGCACTCTGAATGAGAAAACATTAGAATTGGCACTCTCTTAACGAGAGTGCCAATATTCATAATCTGTTCATAAAATAATATATATTCGTTCATAATTGTACGGTATATTATATACACGATGAAACAAAAGAAATGAATGTTTTGTCGAAAAGAATAATTATGCTGTATTAAATTGATGGAGGGATAGATTATGTTTGAACTGATTCCTTTTGGCGGACGCAGAGTTTCCGTTTACGATCCGTTCCGTGCTTTTGATGAGATGGAGCGCAATTTCTTCGGCAACACCCAAAGCAACGTGCTCTCCGCTTTCCGCACCGATGTGATCGATACCGGCGACGCCTACAAGCTGGACGCCGAGCTGCCCGGCTTCAACAAGGACGACATCAAGATCGACGTGGAGAACGACGTGCTGACCATCAGCGCCGAGCGCAAGCTGGAGAACAACGACGAGAAGCCTAACTTCGTCAAGCGCGAGCGTTTCTACGGCTCCTACAGCCGCAGCTTCGACGTCTCGGGCATCGAGGTGGACGGAATCCAGGCCGCTTATACGGACGGCGTGCTGACGCTGACCATGCCCAAGAAGGTTGAGACGGTTCCCGCCAGCCGCAGACTGGAGATCAAGTAAAGCAG
The DNA here is from genome assembly GCA_902774015.1 of Oscillospiraceae bacterium. Classification (GTDB taxonomy): domain Bacteria; phylum Bacillota; class Clostridia; order Oscillospirales; family Oscillospiraceae; genus Limivicinus. The sequence goes on from CACYHB010000012.1 coordinate 44,490, forward strand.
CAGCGGACAGGAAAAGCAGGACAGCCCTTGCGGCTGTCCTGCTTTTGAGACTGTCAAAGAACTACGCTGAAAGCACAACAAACAGAGCAGCGGGGGAGCTCGAGGGGGCAAGGCCCGCCTCGAGTACAATAACCCGCCGTCCAGTCAAAAAAGTCTGTCAGACTTTTTTGACAAGCTGAAAAGCGGGACAGCCCTTGCGGCTGTCCCGCTTTTATTATATAATCCATCTGCAAGGAGGGATGCCCCGTGATTTTTGACACGCACGCCCACTATGACGACAAGGCCTTTGACGCCGACCGGGACAGGCTTCTGCCTGCGCTGAACGCTTCCGGCGTCGCCCTGATCGTCGATCCCGGCTGCGACGCGAAGAGCAGCCGCGCGGCGATCTCCCTCGCGGAGCGCTATGCTTTCGTCTACGCGGCGGTTGGCATCCATCCCGAGGAGTGGGAGAGCTGTGACGAGGACGCGCTCAGCGAGATCCGCGCCATGGCGGAGCACCCGAAGTGCGTGGCCATCGGCGAAGTCGGCCTGGACTACTACTGGGACGACAGCCACAGGGAGGAGCAAAAGCGGCTTTTCCGCTGGCATTGCGAGCTGGCACTGGAGCTTGAGAAGCCTGTGATCGTGCACGATCGGGAGGCCCACGGAGACTGTCTGGAGATCGTGCGCGACTATCCCGGGCTGCGCGGTGTGTTCCACTGTTATTCCGGCAGCGCGGAGATGGCGAAGGAGCTACTGAAGCGCGGCTGGTATCTGGGCTTCGACGGCCCTGTGACATATAAAAACGCGCGAAAGACCCTGGAAGTGCTGGAAATATGTCCGCCGGAGCGGATGCTGATCGAAACCGACAGCCCCTATATGAGCCCCGTGCCCATGCGCGGGAAACGCAACGATTCCGGAAATCTCCGCTACGTGGTGGAGAAGATCGCCGAGCTCCGAGGGCTTTCGGCGGAAGAGGTCGAGCGGATCACGCTGGAGAACGGAGTACGCCTTTTCAACATAAAAAATGCTTGAAGCTTTGGCTTCAAGCATTTTTTCGTTTATGGCTCCGTTTTTCTCAGCCGCGGCAGGATCAGCAGCGCCAGCAGACCGCCGATCAGCGCGGTGCAGGCCTGCGGCCAGGAGAACATGATGCCGAGCATCATGCGCTGTTTGTCCGGCGCGCCGACTGCCTGCAGCAGCAGGGGGACCGTCAGCCACAGGAAAGCGCATTTTACGGCGGCCGACGCGATCACGCCCGCGAGCTTCGGTGCGCGGAGTGTCTTCGTGATGAGTGCAAACACGATGCAGAGGATCGCATTGCCGCAGGCCACCAGCGGCACGACCGCCAGCACGGCGGGGCCGATGCCGATCACGGAGGCCAGCAGAGCGGAGAGGATGCCGATGCAGACGCCGCACCAGAGACCGCCGACGGCGGTGAACACGAAGAGAACGCAGTTGACGAGACTGCCGGTCACGAGCTGGTTTACGGAGAAGGGACCGGCGATAACGGCGCCGGCAGGGAAGAGCTTGCCGGCCAGCTGGGCCAGAATGACCAGGGCGACGCCCATAGCCGCCCGGGTGATAAAACGGATGCCTTTGCTTTCAGAACTCACTGTTCTGCCTCCTTGAGCCTGCCTGCAAATTCGCTCTCGATCGAGGACTGCTTTTCGGCTTCCGCCTTGTATTTGGCGATGTTCGCGGCCGAGACCCTGACAGGCGTGATGGTGCCGGCACCGGCTACGCAGCCGCCGGGACACGCCATGCCCTCCAGCAGATAGCCGTTGCGCTTGCCGGCCTTCGCCATCAGCAGCATCTTTTTGCACTCGCGCAGACCGTCGGCAAACTCCATCTGAACCTCACGCTCCGGGGCAATACGCTTGATGTGATCCGCGACTGCGGCGGCCACGCCGCCGGAGACGGCAAAACCTCGGCCGGCGCCGGTGCCCTTGTCAAAGTCCTTGTCGCACGCGTCGGGCTCCAGGGTCTTGAAGTCGATGTCCTTGGCACGGAACATGCCGTTGAGCTCCTCAAAGGTCAGCACAAAGTCCACGTCCGAGCGGACGGAGCGGCGGCTGGCCTCCAGCTTCTTGGCGGCGCAGGGGCCGACAAAGACGATCTTGGCGTCCGGATGATCCTTCTTCACCAGACGGGCGGTGATCACCATGGGCGTGAGCGCCATGGAGACGTAGTCCGGATGATCGGCCAGCATGCGCTTTGCCATCACGCTCCAGGCGGGGCAGCAGGAGGTGCCCATAAAGGGCTGCTTTTCGGGGACGCGGTCGAGAAAGTCCTCCGCCTCTTCGATCGTGCAGAGGTCCGCGCCGATGGCGACCTCCACGGTATCCTTCATGCCGAGGATACGCATGGCCTTGCGGAGCTTGGCGGGCGTTGCGCCCTCAAACTGCCCGACAAAGGCGGGGGCCACGATGGCGTATACGTCAGCGCCGGACTTGATGGCGTGGATGATCTGGAAGATCTGGCTCTTGTCGGCGATGGCGCCGAAGGGGCAGTTCACAAGGCACATGCCGCAGGAGACGCACTTGTCATAGTCGATCCTGGCGCGGCCGTACTCGTCGGAGCCGATCGCGTCCATGCCGCAGGCCTTGGCGCAGGGGCGCTCGATCTTGCTGATGGCGTCATAGGGGCACTGATCCACGCATTTGCCGCATTTGATGCATTTCTCGTTGTCGATCACGCTGTGGCCGTAGCGGTCGGTGCTGATGGCACCCTTGGGACAGACGGCCTGGCAGGGATGACTCAGACAGCCCTGGCAGTTGGAGGAGACGCGCATCTCCTTGGCGGGACAGGCGTTGCAGGCAAAGGGGATGACGTTGATCAGGGGCGGCTCATAATATTTCTCGGGGATGGCGGCCTCCTCGATGCCGAGGCTCGCAGGGCCGTACTCGGCGGCGGAGCGCAGGGGCAAACCGCAGGCGAGACGCAGGCGCTCGTTTACAATGGCGCGCTCGCGGAAAACGCTGTCGCGATACCGGGCGACCTCGCCGGGCACGATCTTGTAAGGGATCTGGTCAATACGGCGAATATCGCCGCCTTCGTAGGCGAGACGGGCAACTTCTTCAAAGACGTCGCGGCGCAGATCGTCAACGACACTGTGGATTCCTCTCATAATACTACCTCACAAAAGCATCTGTATGTTGGATTACCTTGAAAAATCATATCATACGCAAGTGGTTTTTTCAATTGATTATTCGGCAGGAAGCGGGCAAAAGTCCGTTCTCCGATCTCCGTGCCGGATCGTGTGCGGCGCACCGGGGGCTTCGGGCAGAATCAGCAGAAAACACTCCCGGCGGTCTGCAGACCGCCGGGAGTGGGAACTTTGCTGGGAAAACAGAGGGACGTCAGTCCCCTTTGTGGACCACAACCTGGGGGAAGGGGATCTCGATCCCCGTTTCCGCGAAAAGGACACGGACGTCCCGCGTCAGCTGGCGCTGCGCAACGAAGATGTTTTCCTCCTCCACGTCCACGACGATACGGATGTTCACGCCGCTGTCGGCCAGCGCGGTCACTCCAAGATAGCGCGGGGCTGCCAGGTACAGATCCTGATGAGCGGTGTACATGGCCGGGAGATTCTCCTGCAGGATCTTTTCCAGCGAGGGGAGATCCGTTTCATAGGATACACTCGCGTCACAGATGGCGAGAGAGCTGTTGCGGGAGCGATTCTGGAAGTTTCGGATATCCGAGTTGTTGACCACCTTCAGGTTGTAGCCGGCGTCCTCGATCGTGGTGGTGCGAACGCCGATCTCCTTCACGATGCCGCGGAAATCATCCAGGATGATGATATCGCCGATGGAGTACTTGCCCTCAAAGATGATGAACAGGCCCGTGATGATATCCTCGATCAGACTCTGCGCACCGAAACCGAGGACCAGGCCGAGGATCCCGATACCCGCCAGGACGGCGGTGGAGTTGACGCCCAGAATGCTCAGCCCCCAGACCACGCCCAGAATGACGGCAAGGTACTTCAGCGCGCCGGAGATCAGCGCTGCAATGGTGCGTGTGCGCCTGTTTTTACGGCCGACTGCATTCAGCACAAGGCGGATGATGCTGTAGCAGAGCCAGAGAACGGCGACGGCGAGAACGAGCGTGAGCACGTGGGCCAGCGTGATCTGACCGCTGCGCTGGATGAGAAAATGCTGTTTCTGCAGTTCCGTCATGGTGGCTCTCGTGTTCTCGGAGACGGGCAGCCACTGGGGCTTGAGCATGAGCACCGCCAGGATCAGGGCGATCACAGCGCCGATGAGAGTGCGGATGCTGCTCGCTTTCTTCTTCCTCATTTTTTCTCCTCCTCACTATGTTTTCAGGAAATGGGATACTCGTTGAAGCCGTAGTCGGCGATGCCCCCGCGGTACGTGTATACGGTGCCGTCGGTATCCTGGCCTGCCGCGTTTACGGTGAAACGGAAATGGTAATGGGTGGCGCCGTCCGGCGGGGCGGTATCAGAGCTGAGGACATAGCGGAACTGGTAGGACGTTGCCCTATAGAATCCGTCGTCCGTCGGTCCGAAGGGCCCTTCGAAGGGAGAGTCGCCGCCGGTATCGGAGGTCCAGATCACCGTGGGTTCTCCCACCGGCTCATAGTAGCCGTCGACCTCTCTGGTCCAAATTATCTCCGCTTTCTGGAAACTGAAGCTGTAGCTGTGGCGGTCGTTGAAATCCGTAAGGAAAGATATCTCGGCCACGCCCTTCCCGGGATCGTAATCGAATGACGACTGCACACTGTGGGAATCATACGCGTAGAGATCGCCCTCCGTGTATGTTGTCCTCATCGGAATGCCGTCGAGCGTGTAGTTGACCTCGATCTCGGCCTTCCAGCGTTCCACACTGTTATAGAACAGGATCCCGTAAACGTCCCAGTTGGCGGACAGATCGTACAGATCCGTGACGCCGGCCTTCGTGACAGCGCGGGAACCGTCGTCTTCAGCACTGAGCTTGAGGCTGGAAACGACGCTGCCCGGATCTGCGCCGCCGGGATCGACGTAATATTCCGCCTCCAGATGGCACAGGCCGGTGGGACTGTTGAAATCGCCCCAATAGGTGAGGCCCCATAGATAAGCGAAGGGTTCGTTGCAGAAGACCGGGGAATCCTCCAGCCGAGTCGGATCCAGGATCGTATAGCTGCTCCCGTCAAGGGAATCGACGGCGCTTCCCTCCATTTCATAGATCAGATAGAAGTATGAGGCGGGGACCCCTTCGTCCGTTTCGGGAATATAGAACGGCATGTCGCCGGTAAACTGATATTTGAGGATCTTGTCTTCCCCGTCGTCGACCGGGCTTTCGCCTCCGGTAAAGGGATAATCGTCGGGATAGTCGGCGTCATACTCCCAGAGTGTCATCGTCTCCTCCGGAAGGATCTTGTTTTTCCCGGCGTCCATCCAGCCGACCTGCACGCGGGTGAAGCGCGGGCTGAAGCTGTGGCGGTAATCTGCCGGGTAGTAAAAGCCCACGTTGCCCGTCAGGAGCATCATATCGTCGTTCCTGTCTTCGAGGGCTGCGCCCAGACCATAGAGACGCAGATCCCCCTGCAGCTCGGGAGAAGCGGAAAGACTTACGGTTTCCGTTTTGGCTTCTCCGTCCAGCGTGTAGTTGAGCGTGACGTCAACGGTCCAGGCATCGGCGCTGCTGTACTCCATCTCTCCGGCAACGTTCCGGTTGACGGAGATCAGGCCGGAACCGGAGCGTTCTCCGGTGCTGAAGGTCATTGACGGATTCCTGGCGGAGCTTACCACCGAGGAGGATACGATCTCTTCGGCGTCGTTGGCTGTGATCTCATAGGCAAGTTCCGCGTGCCCGATCTGATGCCAGTACTTCGCGTGCGACAGAGCGACCGTCGGTCCTTTGGGGACGATGGGCGAGGGTTCCGGCGTCACAGGCGGCGGCGTCACTGGGGGCGGCGTCACAGGCGGCGGCGTCACGGGAGGCGGCGTCACGGGAGGCGGCGTCACGGGAGGCGGCGTCACAGGCGGCGGCGTCACAGGCGGCGGCGTCACAGGCGGCGGCGTCACGGGAGGCGGCGTCACGGGGGGCGGCGTTACAGGCGGCGGCGTCACGGGAGGCTGCGTTACAGGGGGCTGCGTCACAGGGGGAAGTGAGTGCGCCGGAGGCAGCTCCGTCACGACTGGGATCACAGGAGTGTCGCCGTCCGCATCCGGCGGCAGCCTGCCCTGCACAAGCGCGCTGCACAACAGCAGGATCGCTCCGGCGGCTGCCAGCATCCTGGCCACGGGAAAGGTAAAGGGCTTGTGATGCTTTCCTCCCTTTACGGGCTCATACGGCTCCGCAAATTCGGGGTATCGGTCATCTATTTCCCGGATCCTCACGAACAGAGACCTCCTTTCGGATCGAACGGAAAAGTGAAAGCTCCCGCCTTCCCGAACGCGCGCCGGGCGGGGGGGAAAAGGCGATCCGCAAAAGCGGATGCAGGCGCGAAAAAGCAGTTGCTTCACGATACGTTCTGATTTTGTCTATAGTATAACAAGCCCGCGCACGCATGGCAATATGGGAATGGGAAAAACGGTAATTTTTTGAAAAAAGGAGTCGAAGGCGGCGCTGCCCGGCGGCATTCGTGCCAATGCGAAATATACGAAAAGCAGCGGATCCGCACTTGTCTTCCTGCGGATCCGCTGCAAATATGAGTATGTATCACAATGGGATCAAGGTTTTCGCGTCAGGAGTACTGGGCGTACACGTCCGAGTAGTCGCGGCCCTCCTTGTCGGGCTCAAAGGTCCCGTCCAGCTTGGCAAGGACACGGTAGTAAGCCTGGCTGCCCTCGGTATAGGGGGTGGGGCGGTAGTCGTTGTAGTTGTCGCCGGTATAACCCTCGGTGACGGGGCGGCTGGAGACGCAGCAGGGGATGACATCATAGCCCTCGGTGCTGACGCGCCCGTCGCTGTCCCGGTGGACCTTGACCTGCACGATGGCGGTGTCCCGGTCCGAGGGGGCGGTGCTGCCGCCGAAGGACCAGTTGCCCATGCTGTAGAGGATGAGCCCGCCGCCGTATTTCTCGATGGGCTGCAGGTTGTGGGTGTGGCTCCCGTAGATCAGATCGGCCCCCGCGTCGATACAGGCGCGGGCCAGGGTGACCTGATGCTCATTGGGGCTGTAATAGAGCTCCTTGCCCCAGTGAAAGGCGCAGATCACGTATTCCGCACCCTGATCCCGCAGGGCTTTGACCGCCTGCACACACTTGTCCACATCCGGCTTGAGATGGTTGTAGTCGCAGTAGATGCCGAGGGTCAGCCCGCTGTCGATGGTGAGCAGCTTGCCCTCGCCCTCCTTGCCGTAGGGGATGCCGTATTCCTCCAGAGCGGCGAAAGTGGCGTCCACACCCTTCTGGCCGAAGTCCTCCATGTGATTGTTGGCGGTGGTGACAAAATCCACGCCGCCCTCAAGCAGAATGTTGGCGTAGGCGGTAGGCGCCAGAAAATACCACTGCTCGGCAGAGGAGAGCTTTTCGTCCGAGAGGGTACACTCCAGATTGGAGATGGTGAAATCATCGTTCGCAAAGTACTGGACGGTGTTGGAATAGGGATAGGCATAATCGTCTCCCATGCGTGCGGCGAAGGAGACAGACTTGCCCGCGAACTGGTGTGAGGCCAGCGTATTGTCGCCGATGACGGAGATAACGAAATCCCGTTCCTCCGCGATCGGCGCCTCGGTCTCCTCGGGAGCGGGAAGCGCGGTCTCGGTCGGCTGCGGAGCCGGGGCGGCCTGGAACCCGGAGGGGAGCAGTCCCTGGCGGGCGTAGAAGCCGCTGGACGCGGCGTTTGCAGCCGGGAAAGCGCTCACACGCAGGACAAGGCTCAGCGCGAGCAGCAGGAGCGATGCGAGGAGGAGGGTCAGTCTGCGAGTTCTCTTTTTCATGGAATACCTTCTTACAGAAACTGATCAGGACCAGCTGGCGTACCAGTTGGAATAGTCAGCCGTTTTGTTCGGCCCCTCGTAGGTCCCGATGATCTTGCTCATGGCGCGGTCATACATCTCCGTACCCGCCTCGTAGGGCGTGGGCCGGTAGTCGTTGTAGCCAAAGCCGGTGAAGCCTTCGGTGACGGGACGGCTGGAGACGCAGCAGGGGACGATGCTGAGACTGTCGTTGGAGATCGTGCCGTCCAGGTCGCGCTTGACGGTGATCTGCACGATGGCGGTGTCCATATCGCTGGGGGTGGTGTTGCCGCCGAAGGACCAGTTGCCCATGCTGTAGAGAATGACGCCGCCGTTGTACATCTCAATGGGCTGCAGGCAGTGGGGGTGACTTCCGTAGACCAGATCCGCGCCGGCGTCCACACAGGCATGGGCCAGTTCGATGTCCGCCTTGTTGGGCGTGTAGTGCAGCTCCTGACCCCAGTGGAACATGCAGATCACGTATTCCGCGCCGTCCTCCTGCAGCTGACGCACGGCCCCGGCGGCAGCGTCCCGTTTGGGAGCGTAGCCGTTATAGGCGGTGTAGATACCCACGCGCAGGCCGTTGGGCGTCTCGAGGATCTGGCTTTCGCCCTCCTTGCCATAGGGAATGCCGTAGCTCTCCAGCGCAGCGAAGCTGTCCTCCAGACCCTGCTGGCCGAAGTCCAGCATGTGGTTGTTGGCGGTGGTCACAAAGTCCACGCCGCCCTGCAGCAGGATGTTGGCATAGGCGGTGGGCGCCAGAAAATGAAACTGCTGGCCGGAGTAGAGCCGGTTATCGGAGAGCGTGCACTCCAGATTGGCGATGGTCAGCTCGTCGTGATCAAAATATTGGATGGTGTTGGAAAAGGGATAGGCATAATCTTCCCCCATGGTCCCGGCATAGGAGGCGGGATTCGCCGGCGAGAGATTCTGATGGGAGGTCAGCGTACAGTCGCCGATCGCGCTGATGGTGTAGAGCTGCGGGGTTGGCTCCGGCGTGGGCTCCGGAGTAGGCTCGGGCGTCGGCTCCGGGGTCGGCTCCGGCGTGGGTTCAGGGCTCGGTTCCGGCGCTGCCTCAGCCGGGGGTTCCGCCGTTTCTGCCGCAAGGGCCGCCGAGGGCTCCGCAGGCAGGAGGCCGGCGCGAAGCGCCGGGGAGTCGATGCGGAACACCACCGTGGCGGCGAGCACCAGCAGCAGGGCGAGAAGCAGAAGGATCTGCAGGGTCTTTTTCATGGCAAAACTCGTTCCTATCTTAATTAACTTATGTATTATATGTAAAAAAAGCGCAGAAAGCAAGAGCTGGAATCCCCAAAGACGAAAAAACAGCAAAACGCAGCTCCGGGAGACTTCCCGGAGCTGCGAACACGGTGATATCAGGAAACGGGATCGATCAGAGGATGCCGCCGATCTTGAGGAAGAGCGGGGCGAAGACCAGCGCCACGACGGTCATCAGCTTGATAAGGATGTTCAGCGAGGGGCCGGAGGTGTCTTTGAAGGGGTCGCCCACGGTGTCGCCCACGACGGCGGCCTTGTGCGCCACGGAACCCTTGCCGCCGTGATGTCCTTCTTCGATGAACTTTTTGGCGTTGTCCCAGGCGCCGCCGGCATTGGACATGTAGATGGCCAGCAGCACGCCGGTGACCAGAGAGCCGGCCAGCAGGCCGCCCAATGCCTCCGGTCCCAGCAGGATGCCCACCAGAAGGGGAACGACCACCGCCATCACACCGGGGACGATCATCTCCCGCAGCGCTGCGCGGGTGGAGATGGAGACGCAGGAGGCGTAATCCGGCTTGCGCTCGCCTTCGAGGATGCCGGGGATCTCCCGGAACTGGCGGCGAACCTCCTCGATCATCTTATAGGCCGCCTTGGACACGGAATCCATGGTCATGGCGGAGAAGGCAAAGGGGAGCATGCCGCCGATCAGCAGGCCGATGACTACCTTGGGGGAGAGCATGTTGATCTGGCCGAGCTTGACCTCGGTGGCGTAGGAGACGAAGAGCGCCAGGGCGGTCAGCGCGGCGGAGCCGATGGCAAAGCCCTTGCCCATGGCGGCGGTGGTGTTGCCCACAGCGTCCAGCTTGTCCGTGATCTCGCGCACGTGGGGATCCAGACCGCTCATTTCGGCGATGCCGCCGGAGTTGTCCGCGATGGGGCCGTAAGCGTCCACCGCCACGGTGATGCCCGTGGTGGAGAGCATGCCCACAGCAGCCAGAGCGATGCCGTACAGGTCGCCGGTCACGGCAAAGGAGACGTAGATGCCCACGCAGATCAGAACGATGGGGACCCAGGTGCTCTTCATACCAACGGCGATGCCGCTGATGATGGTGGTGGCGGAGCCGGTCTCGGACTGGTCGGCAATGCGCTTGACGGACTTGTAGTCTTCAGAGGTGTATACCTCGGTCATATAGCCGATCACAAGACCGACGATGATGCCGGCAATGATCGGGGCGGAAAAGTAGAGCCGTCCGAAGAAGAGCTTGCTGAGGGGGATGGAGCTCAGCCCCACGATCAGCGCGGAGATGTAGGAGCCCATTTTCAGCGCCCGGTGGGGGTTGGCACCCTCTTTGCCGCGCACGAAAAAGGTGGCGATGATGGAGGCGAGGATACCCACGGCGGCGATCACCAGCGGGAAGATCGCACCGGCGCCGGTAAAGATCCCCACAACGGACACGCCGAGCGTCAGCGCGGAGACCAGCGCGCCTACGTAGCTCTCAAAGAGATCTGCGCCCATGCCCGCCACGTCGCCCACGTTGTCGCCCACGTTGTCTGCGATGACGGCGGGGTTGCGCGGATCGTCTTCGGGGATGCCGGCCTCCACTTTGCCCACCAGGTCGGCGCCCACGTCGGCCGCCTTGGTGTAAATGCCGCCGCCCACGCGGGCGAAGAGCGCAATCGAGGAGGCGCCGAGGGAGAAGCCAAAGAGGATGCTGTAGTTGCCGGTAAGAATATAAATGAGACTGCAGCCCAGAAGCCCAAGCCCGACCACGCACATGCCCATCACGGAGCCGCCGGCAAAAGCGACGGACAGCGCCCGGTTCATGCCGGATTCAAGCGCAGCGTTGGCGGTGCGGACGTTTGCACGGGTAGCCACGCGCATGCCGAAGAAGCCCGCCAGAATGGAACAGAGAGCGCCCAGCAGGAAGCAGACGCCGGTGCCCCAGTTGATGAAGAGGCCGATCAGGACAAAGAGCACGGCGATAAAAAGCGCCAGGATCCTGTATTCTGCCATGAGGAAAGCGTCGGCGCCTTCGGCGATGGAGGAGGCGATCTCCTGCATGCGGGCGTTCCCGGAAGGAGCGGACACGACAAAATGCGCTTTGTAGGCGGCAAACAGGAGCGCGGCCAGTGCAAGGATCGGGCTGATCCACAGGATTTTTTCCATGAAACTCACTCCCATCAGAAGCATTTGTTTTGCTTTGTACATTTTACACGATTTTATGCTTTTCTACAAGGGAAAAAGCGAAACAATTCGGTCAAATTGCCCAAGTTTATGGAAAGTGCTGAAAAGCCCGCACGGGAGCAGAGGGGATAAGACATAATGCACAAAAGAAACAGCTGCGCTGCACGGGAAATAGCTGCGGCAGAAGAACAGGAAGCGAAAAAATATCGGCTTTCAAGCGAAACTGCAGAGAAAAGCGAGTCTTTTGAACGAAATCCAATACAAAAGCGGGAAGGTCATTTTGCACAGCGGAGCTGCAGCACGGGAAAACAGACACCATCATATCTTAATAATTCTTAAAAATGACAGGAAAACGCAACCGGATTGTAATATTTCTCTGCGCCGCCTATCTGTGAAAAACGTTGAAAATCCTGGGTTTACAGGCGTTCCCGGATCGGGAGGGCAAAACCGATAGGTAACTATTGTCGAACGATAAGGTTACAAAGAGGTAAAAATATATAGCAAAAAACTTCAAATTGCTCTTGCAAAAGGAAGAATAAAGTGGTAGAGTATCTACAAGCCCGCAGGGGCGCTCTTTTGCGTTGCCCGCGCGCCAATACACGGTTTATAAATATTTTTATTTATAAGAATCGTCAGCAGAGAAAGGGAGAAACAACATGAAAGCCTGCACCAAATTGTTGTCCATTCTTCTCGTCGTCGCCATGTGCTTCAGCTTCGCGGCCGTCACCGCTTTTGCGGATGAGGAAGTGGAGAAGAAGGAAAATGCCGACCTCGTTGTGAATGGCGTCGTCGTCAGCTCCGGCTCCGTGGAGAGCGAGTCCAAGACCGTCTCCGCCGAGGGCTACCACGTCGCCAAGATCAAGGTTTCCGATGAGGAGACCAACTATTATGCCACTCTTTCCGCCGCGCTGGAGGAAGTAGAAGCCGGCCAGCTTCTGATCCTGACCCGCGATCAGGCCTTCGCCGGACAGATCGTCATTCCCGAAAACGTCCTGATGAGCCTGAACGGGAAGACCCTGACCATCAAGCCCAGCGAGAGTGCCGACGCCGCCATCGTGATGGAGAACGGCTCCACGCTGAAAAACGGCGAAGTCAAGGTCCTCGCCGCTTCCACCGAGTATGAGACCTTCGTCTTTGCCGCCGCCATCAAGGGCGAAGGGGAAGTGAGCATCTCCAAGGTCTGGGTGTCCAACGAGGGCGGCTACATCCTCGGCGGCACCGCCGCGGCCTACTCCCTCAAGGCTGAGGAAGGGCTGGACGGCGTGTACCAGGTCGTGAAGCCCGTCGTCGAGACGGTGAACGAGGAATCCAAGGCTCAGACGCTGGACAGCGAAGAGCCTGCGGAGGATGAGGAGCTTGTCGAGGGCGAGGAGCCTGTCGAGGGCGAGGAGCCTGTCGAGGGCGAGGAGCCTGTCGAGGGTGAGGAGCCTGCCGAGGGTGAGGAGCCTGTCGAGGGTGAGGAGCCTGCCGAGGGTGAGGAGCCTGTCGAGGGTGAGGAGCCTGTCGAGGGCGAGGAGCCTGTCGAGGGCGAGGAACCCGCCGAGGGCGAGGAACCCGCCGAAGGCGAGGAGCCCGCTGAAGGCGAGGAACCTGCCGAGGACGAGGAAATCGTTGTCGAGCCCACGCCTGACGTGGTTGCCGACGAGCCCAGCGACACCAAGATCCGCGACAACGACCATGAGTTTGAGAGCATCTCCGAGCTGATCGCCGGCGGCTCCGACGGCGGCTACTGGCTGGTCCATGCGCTGGACTGGAACATCACCAGCTTCGGCTCTCTGACCTACGTGTACATTGACCACTGCAACTATCCCATCAACGGCAATATCATCGTCCCCGCAGGCGTTACCCTGCGCCTCAAGAACGGCGTCGTGAACGGCAACATCACCGTCAACGGCACCCTGCAGCTGGACAACGTTACGGTCAACGGCAACATCGCCCTGACCTCCACCGGCACCCAGGCCATCCTGAGCACCGAAAACGGCTGCGCCGCCGGCGCCATCACCGTCGACGCCTCCGCCGGCCAGGTCAGCCCCAACATTGCCACCGGCAAGTTCACCTCCATCAGCTTCACCGGCAGCGCCTCCAACGTGGTCGGCGGCGTCACCGGCGGTCTGTACAAGAGCGCCGTCCCCGTTGCGGTCTGCGCCAAGGGCACCTATCCCGCCGCCTCCAAGGACGATACCTATAAGTATACCGTCGGCAAGTACATTGCCAGCGTGAAGAACACCAACGGCCGTACCTCCGCGGACTACTACAAGGGAAGTGCACAGGCCAGCAAGAACTACAACCTGAACTTCACCGTGTCTCCCGGCCTGCTCGGCCTGTCCGTCAAGAACGCCGCAACAAAGGCTGTCGTCGCCACACTGGCCGACGGTACCGATTACAATTACTATGCAGCCGGCGGCAAGGTGGAGATCTCCAAGTACGCGCCGTTCCTGGAGAATCTGCCTGCTGACGCTTTGGTTCTGGCCTTTGATCTGGACGGCGGCGGCTATGTGGAATTCCCGCTGAACGTCTGGGCGAACGTGACCTTCTCTCCCTCCAAGTACTACAAGGGCAGCGGCACCGACGTAATCTTTGACGTGACCGACGTTCCTCTGGCCATCATCCTGGATACCACCGATTCCAACCCCGGCAAGACCCTTACGGCCGGCACCGATTACACGGTTTCCGGCAAGAAGGTCACCGTCCCCGCCAGCTTCCTGGAGAGCCTTGAGGGCGGCAGCCACAACTTCTTCTTCAAGTATGCCATGGGCGGCCAGACCTACCGTCTGCGCTGCACCGTCGCCGTGCTGGTGGACTACCGCGTCTTCAAGATCAACGACGTTTCCGTAACTGACGCCAATGCCGCCACCGTCGACTGGTACACCAACAGCGGCAAGACCCTGACCTTCTATGCCGACGGTCCCTACGATCTCTTCACCGGCGTGAAGATCGGCGACAAGGTCCTCGCTGCGGGCAGCTACAGCTTCCGCAAGGGCGACAGCGGCACCATCGTCAGCATCAACCCGGGCTATCTGAACACCCTGGCCAAGGGCAACTACACAGTCACCCTGCTCTTCAAGGACGGCGAAGCCACCGCACAGTTTGACGTGCATTACGGCTCTGCCAGCCCCAAGACCGGCGACTCCAACAACATGATCCTGTGGGCTGCTGTGATGCTCCTGTCCGGCTCTGCGGTCGTGGCGCTGATCCCCAAGAAGAAAAAGCAGTAAAAGACAGACAAACATATAGAAACAACCGGGCGGAGAGATCCGCCCGGTTGTTTTGCCCACAGGCGCAGATGAACGTACGCCCGGAGAGAAGAAAAATCAAAGGGTCTCGTTAACTGCCGGATAGCGCATGTTGATATACTTTGCGATCCAGATCGGATCCCGATAACTGTCATATTCCGCCATCTGACAGTCGCTGAAGAGATCCTCCGCAATTTCGCAGATCACGTCATGAAGCTCCAGATGATTCAGAAACTTTTCGGGAATTGCCTGCTCGCCCAAGGCAGCACCGAGGATATTCCCGGTTACCGCCCCCGTCGAATCGCTGTCTCCTCTGTGATTGACGGAAGTAATCAGCGCCTTTTCCAGATCCTCGGGATATTTGAGCGCGCAGTAAACCGCGATCGCGAGCGTCTCTTCGGCAACCCATCCTTCTCCGAGGCTGTGTATTGCAGCAAGATCGCTCCCGCCTGAGCGGGACAGATCGACCGCTCTCTGCATAAGGGACAGGAAAGCGTCCATGGATTCCGCGCGGGGAAAAAGAAGCGGGAGCGTTTTCATTGCGTCCTGTACGGCGGAGAGAACGGATTCCCCCTCGTTTTCCGCCAGCCTCCGCACGATGTGGACCAGCGCGGCGGCGGGCAGCCACCCGAGTTCGTGGCCGTGGGTGACGGCTGCGGCTTCAGCGCCGATCCGGTCGGACTGCTCGATCGAAACAGGCTTATCGCAGAAATATAACCCGACGGGAGCGACGCGCATCACGCCTCCGCAGCCTTTGCTGTTGTTGATGGGATCGCTGATCGTTCCCCTGTGCTCGCTTGCCAGCGCGGTCATACAGGCCCTCCCGGGCGCCCGGCGGTGGAACATTTCGGGCAGGTTCACAAGCCAGGAGTAGTGATAGTCTCCGGGAAGCGGGAAGTTCTCCGTCTGCGTCCGGTACCAGTCCTTATAGCTGCTTCGGATATAATCGGCATAGTTTCCCATGATGCCGCGCGTTTTTCCTCTTGTCGTACCCAACAGAAGTCCGGTGCCGGTAAAGAGCGTCATCTGGGTATCGTCGGAAATCTCGGCAATGCCGTTTCTCAGGAAAAACGCAGTGATGCCAGACCTTCCGTAATGCCGGATAATCTGCGATTCGGACATGAACTCCACATCGTATCCCAAAGCGTCACCCACGGCGCCGGCCAGAAGGCACCCACGGAATTTGTCAAGGCTTCTCATGCTGCCCCTCCAAAATTGCAATCGCTTCTGCGTATTTCGCAACGCGGACAAGATCGTTTTCCCGCACCGTGTTCAGGCGGGAAAGATCGCTGTTGTGCCTGAGATCTGCCAGCTTGACCGTGCGGGCGATGGGATCGTCTTTCAGGCTCGCCACATAAGCCAGATAAGGCGTGCCCTTTTTATGCGTCATCCGTTCAACGGCGGAGACGGCTTCTTCGGGAAAGCCCATCCCTCGCAGATCCTCAGGCGTATATCCGGCGTCCTCAACAACGTCATGGAGCAGAGCGACGACGGTCGTGATTTCATCCGTCATCTGCTCTGCCAGGTGATAGGGGTGAAAGACATAGGGCATGCCGCTTTTGTCCGTCTGGTCTCTGTGGGCCTGGAAACAGAGAGACAGGGCTTTTTTCGTCAGCGGAGTATAAATCATGTGCGTTCCTCCTGATCGGATTTTTCCTTGTTCTTGTCATATGTTCAGTATAGCAGGAGATCGGCTGTCCTTCAATGCGGAAGGATGGCTTTTTTCTTCCTGCATAGCCTGTTTTGCGCCGGCGCTAAAAAAGCCTTGGAATTGACGGCGAAACGCGGTATAATGAAAATGACATATAGGATGCCGGTTGTATAGACTACATAAAAAGGAGATCTGCTGTATGGAAGAGAGATTCTTGCAACACATCCCTCGCGACGACATTTATCTGTTCAACATCGGAGAGGCGCGCAAGGCCTGGCTCTGCTTCGGCTGTGTCTTCATCCCCGAGCTGCAGATGCACCGCTTCCTCGTCTGGGCGCCCAACGCCAGAAGCGTGACCCTCGTGGGCGATTTCAACGACTGGGCCTGGGACGCAACGCCCCTGGAAAAGCTGGAGGGCGGCGTATGGGCCGTGTTCATGGACAATGTCTGGGACAGCCAGAACTATAAATACTGCATCGAGGGGCCGGACGGCCGCCGGGTGCTCAAGTCCGATCCCTTTGCCGCCTGGGCGCAGAACGGCATCCGCAACGCTTCGCTCATCTGGACGGAGAAGGATTACGCCTGGGGCGACGGGGATTTCCTGAAGAAAAGGGCGGGCCGCAATTTCATGACGACCCCCATGAGCATCTACGAGCTGCACCTTGGTTCCTGGAAAAACGTGGAGGGCAACGCCTACCGCGGCATTGCCGACCAGCTTGCCGACTACTGCGTGGAGATGGGCTACACCCATGTGGAGCTGATGCCTGTCACGGAGTACCCCTACGACGGTTCCTGGGGCTATCAGGTCACGGGCTATTACGCCCCGACCTCCCGCTACGGCAATCCCGACGACTTCAAGTATTTCGTGGACCGGCTGCACCGGGCGGGCATCGGCGTCATCATGGACTGGGTCCCCGCCCATTTCCCCAAGGACGAGCACGGCCTCGCCCTCTTTGACGGGACGCCGCTCTTCGAGTGCAAGGAGCGCCGCATGGCGGAGCATCCGGAGTGGGGCACGCTGATCTTCGACTACGGCAGCAATCAGGTGCAGAGCTTCCTGGTCTCCTCGGCCTGCAAGTTCTTTGACGTCTTCCATATCGACGGCATCCGCGTGGACGCGGTCAGCTCCATGCTGTATCTCAACTACGGGCGAAAGGAAGGAGAGTTTACCCCGAACGAGGAAGGCGGCACCACAAACCTGAATGCGGTGCGCTTCCTGCGCAAGCTCAACTCTGCGATTTTGACGGAGTTTCCCGGCGCGGTGACCATTGCCGAGGAATCCACCGCTTTCCCGCTCATCACCGCCCCGCCCGACATGGGCGGCCTGGGCTTCTGCCTCAAGTGGGACATGGGCTTCATGCACGACACCATCGACTACATGTCGCTGGATGCCTTCTTCCGCAGCTTTAATCACAACAAGCTGACCTTCTCCATGATGTACGCTTTCTCGGAGAATTACGTCCTGGCCTACTCCCACGACGAGGTGGTACACGGGAAGTATTCCATGATCAACAAGATGAGCGGGGATTATGAGCAGAAATTTGCCTCCCTGCGCGTGCTCTACGGCTATCAGTTCGGCCATCCCGGCAAGAAGCTGACCTTCATGGGCAGCGAGTTCGGCCAGTTCATCGAGTGGAACTGGCAGCAGGAGCTGGACTGGCTGCTGCTTGGCTATCTGAAGCACGCCCAGCTCCAGCAGTACATGAAGGCGCTCAACAAGCTCTATACCGAACACCCCGCCATGTACGAGGTGGACCGTTCCTGGGAGGGCTTCAAGTGGCTCAACGTGGACGACGCGGGCCGCAGCTCCGTGGCCTTCCTGCGTTCGGCCGCAGACAAGAAGAAGGGTATCGTCTGCGTCTGCAACTTTACGCCCGTCACCTATGAGGGCTTCGTGTTCGGTCTGCCCGCGCCAGGTACCCTCAAGGAAATCCTCAACAGCGACGATGAGCGCTTTGGCGGCGAGGGACTCCTCAATCCCGGCACGATCCGCAGCCGGAACGAGGGCTTCCTGGATCTGCCCGCCTCGGCGGCGATCCGCCTGCCCGCCATGTCCGCCGTGTTTCTTGAGTATAAGCCCAGAGCGCCCCGCGCGCCCAGAGCCTCCAAAGCGGCCGGCACCGCCAAAACCGCCGGTGCTGTCAAATCGAAAAAAGCTCCTGCGAAAAAGGGGGACGGTAAATGAAAAAGGAATTTCGTGATCTGTTAAAGAGCAAGGGCAGACGGGAGCTTCCCGCGGTGCTGCTGGCTTCGGCCGAGTGCGCGCCCCTGTCCAAGACCGGCGGCCTGGCCGACGTAGTGGGGACGCTCCCCAAGTCCCTCAAGACGCTGGGCATCGACGCACGGGTCATCACGCCCTACCACCGCTGCATCAAGAACAAGTACGCCGACAAGGTCGAGCACATGTTCTACTTCTATGTGCAGCTGGGCTGGCGGCGGGAATACGCCGGCATCGAAAAGCTGGAGATCGACGGCGTGACCGTCTATCTTGTAGACAACGAGCATTATTTCGGCGATCGGATCTACTGGGGCGGCGAGGGCGAGATCGAGCAGTATGCTTTCTTCACCCGCGCGGTACTGGATGCGCTGCCCAATCTGGATTTTGCGCCCGAGGTGATCCACTGCAACGACTGGCACACCGCCATGCTGCCCATGCTGGCCAAGACGCAGTATCCCGGCGGCATGCAGGAGCGGCTGCGGTATATCCTGACCATCCACAACATCGCCTTCCAGGGCAAGCTGAGCTTCGGCTTTGCCAAGGACATCCTCAGCATCGAGGACAAATATCTCACGCCCGAATTCATGGAGCTCAACGGCTGCGCCAACTTCATGAAGGGCGGCTGCGTCTTTGCCGACCGGGTCAACACCGTGAGCCCCAGCTATGCCAGGGAGATCATGACCGACTATTACGGCGAGGGGCTGGAGGGCATCCTCAATGCCCGCGCCCACGAAGTCTCCGGCATTGTCAACGGCATTGACAAGGACGTGTTCAATCCCCGCAGGGACCCGCTGATCCCTGCCCACTACGACCGGGGCCACCGCCGCGGCAAGGCCGCCTGCAAGGCCGCGCTGCAGGAGCAGATGGGGCTGGAGGTAAACCCCGAGACGCCCATCTTCGCCATGGTCACACGCATGACCGAGCAGAAGGGCTTCGACCTGGTCGCCTGTGTCCTGGACGAGCTGATGGGCCGGGAGGACATGCAGTTCATGCTCCTCGGCAGCGGCGATGAGCGCTTTGAAAACTTCATGCGCGCCGCCGAGTATCGCTATAAGGGCCGGCTCTGCTCCTACATCGGCTATAACGAGGATCTGGCGCATCTCATTTACGCGGGCAGCGATTTCTATCTCATGCCCTCCCGCTTCGAGCCCTGCGGCCTGAGCCAGATGATCGCCATGCGCTACGGTACCATCCCCATTGTCCGGGAGACCGGCGGCCTCCGGGATACCGTGCTGCCCTACAACCAGTTCACCGGCGAGGGCACCGGCTTCAGTTTTGCCAATTACGACGCCTGGGAGATGCGTGACGCCATCCGGGCCGCGCTGGGCGTTTACCGGAACAAAGAGGTCATGGACACGCTGATCTCCAACGCCATGGCAGCGGACTTCGGCTTTGACCGCTCGGCTGAGGAATACGCGAGGCTCTATCTATGTGCTCTTTGATGTCTCGGCCCGTTTGGGAAGGGGCATATACAGGAGAATACACCGTCTGGTTCGGCGGCAGCTATCAGGAGAACTGGACGGAGGACTATACGCTGTCCATTGATTATCATGATCGCCGCGGCGTCACGGCCGCCTGGAGCGAGGGCCGTTGGATCCCGGTCGGGGGCGACCGCGTGCTCTCGGAGCTTCTGCGGGAGCCGCACTGTCCCGCCCTGTTCCAGAACTACTTTCAGGCTGCGGCCTCCGTTTACGCGGCGGCGCGCTCCTGCGCCGAGAGCCGCGTGCCCCTCACCGCCCTGCCGGAGCGTTTTTACGACGCTGCCAATCCTCTGGCAGCGCCGGAACTCATGCGTCTTCTGATGGACGACTGCGGCTTTTCCCTGCAGGACGCCTATCAGCTCACCGGCCGCTGCTGCGGAGACCTGCGGGCCACGGGGGTGGAGCTGAGCCAGATGTACGGCATCCAGCCGCGCACTGCCCATGTCATCAGCATCCTGCGCAGCTGCGGCGGCACGCTCCTCGTGGCGCACGACGCCTGGGATGAGCGCTTCCGCCGGCCGTTGGGCGCTGTGCGGGAAGGGGAGAGCGTCACCCTCTCCATCCGGATCGTCTCCGGCCGGGCAGAGCGTGCTTTTCTGCTCCTGTGCGGCGATGAAGGCACGGAGGAAGTCCCGATGGAGCCCTCGGCTGGCGGCTTTACCGTGACGCTGAACGCACCGGAGCAGGCCGCGGCCCTCTGGTACCGTTTCCGTATCGAGACGCCGGACAGCGCCCACTGGCTCTGCCCCGACGGCAGCGGCCATCTGGGCAGGCTCTACGGCTATGAGGCCGAGGGCTTCCGCCTGACGGTGTATAAAAAGGATTTCGAGACCCCGGCGTGGTTCCGCCGTTCGGTGATGTATCAGGTGTTTCCGGACCGTTTCGCCTTCTCCAACGACGGCACGGCGGAGCGGGGCATCGCCTACCACACGTCGCTGGGCCAGACCCCGGAGCTGCACCGCAGCCTGGACGAACCGCTGCGCTGGCAGCCGCGCCCCTTTGAGCAGAGCTACAGCCCAGACGATTTTTACGGCGGCACGCTCAGGGGCATCGAGCAGAAGCTCCCGTATCTGCGGGAGCTGGGCGTCGGCGTCCTGTACCTCAACCCCATTGTGGAGGCCCGCTCCAATCACCGCTACGACACCTCGGACTACCGGCGCGTGGACCCGATCCTCGGCAGCAACGAGGATTTCGCGCATCTGTGCGAGATGGCGGAAAAAATGGGCATCCGCATCATGCTCGACGGCGTCTTTTCCCATACCGGCGCCGACAGCATCTACTTTAACCGCTACAACCACTATCCTTCCCACGGCGCCTGCCAGGGGCAGGATTCACCCTATTACAGCTGGTATGAGTTCCACTCCTTCCCCAACGATTACCGGAGCTGGTGGGGCTTTGCCGATCTGCCCGAGGTGGAGGAGACGAATCCCGCATGGCAGGAGCAGATCGTCACCGGTCGGGACAGCGTGGTCAAGACCTGGCTGCGGCGGGGAGCTGCCGGCTGGCGGCTGGACGTGGCGGACGAGCTGCCCGACGGGGTGCTTTCGCTCATCCGGAAGGCCGCCAAGGAAGAGAAGCCGGACGCGCCGATCCTCGGCGAAGTGTGGGAGGATCCTGTGATCAAGGAGAGTTACGGCACCCGGCGCAATTACGCCCTGGGCTATTCGCTGGACTCGGTGATGAACTATCCCTTCCGCGCGGCGGTGCTGGACTTTCTTCATTGGCGCTGCGACGCTTATTCGCTGCGGGATTTCCTGCGCTCCCAGCAGATGAATTATCCGAAGCCTCTTTACTATTCGCTGATGAACCTGCTGGGTTCCCACGATATGGACCGCATACGCAGCGCCCTTGCCACCGACACGGTGATCCGCGATCTGCCGCGGGAGGAGCAGCTTCGGCTTTCCTTCCCGCAGGAGCGGTTGGACAAAGCGATTGAACTGGAGAAGCTCTGCGCCGCGATCCAGTTCTCCGTACCCGGCGTTCCCAGCATCTACTACGGCGACGAGCAGGGCATGTGCGGCGTATGCGACCCCTTCAACCGCGCCCCCTTCCGCCTGGGCGAGCGGCAGCTGCACGACTGCTACGCCAATCTTGCCGCGAAACGCAATGCCGCGCCCGCTCTGAGCACCGGGCATGCCCGCTTTATGGCCGCCTCGCCCGACGTGCTGCTGATCCTGCGCTGGATCGAGGGAGGAAAAGACGTCTTCGGTCTGCCTGCGGAAAACGGCGCGTATCTCACCGTCGTCAACCGGGGCGAGAGCATCGCCCTCTACAGCGCCGACTGTTCGGCGGCCGACAAGGGCTTTGTCAGCGGGAGCATCGGCCCCTGCTCGGCGGAGGTCCTGAAACTCTGAGCCTGCAAAATCCTCTTCCTTTTTGCAGGGGAATATGGTACAATACTGCCCCGAAAGGAAGTGAGATCCATGCCGAAGCAGAAGGGCACCAAGAAAATAGCGGACAACCGCAAGGCTTTTCACGACTATTTCGTGCTCGAGCGCTTTGAGGCGGGGATCGAGCTGGCCGGCACGGAGGTCAAGTCCGTCCGCGCGGGGCAGGTGAACCTGAAGGATTCCTACTGCACCGTCAAGGACGGGGAACTGTTCGTGCGCGCCATGCACATCAGCCCCTACGAGCACGGGAACATTTTCAACAAGGACCCGGTGCGGCCGAGGCGCCTGCTGATGCACAAGCGGGAGATCCTGAAGCTCAACGCCCGCGTCATGCAGGACGGTGTGGCGCTGGTGCCCCTTTCCCTGTATTTCAAGGACAGCCGTGTGAAGGTGGAGCTGGGACTCTGCAAGGGCAAAAAGCTCTACGATAAGCGCGACAGCGACGCCGAGCGGCAGTCCAGACGCGATATTGACCGAATGATGAAAGAGAGGAACTACGAATGAGCAATCCTGTTGTGACCTTTGAAATGGAAAACGGCGACGTGATCAAGGCCGAGCTCTTTCCCGAGATCGCGCCCAACACCGTTAACAACTTCATCTCCCTGGTCTCCAAGGGCTTTTACGACGGCCTGATCTTCCACCGGGTCATCCCCGGATTCATGATCCAGGGCGGCGACCCCAAGGGCAGCGGCGTCGGCGGCCCCGGCTACAGCATCAAGGGTGAGTTTACGGCCAACCGCTTCCAGAACAATCTCAAGCATGACCGCGGCGTTCTCTCCATGGCCCGCACCATGGCTCCCAACTCCGCCGGCAGCCAGTTCTTTATCATGCATGAGAATTCTCCCCATCTGGACGGCCAGTACGCGGCTTTCGGCAAGGTGACCGAGGGCATCGAGGCGGTGGACCGGATCTGTGCCGTGCGCACCGATTATAATGACCGGCCCCGGATCCCCCAGGTCATGAAGAAGGTCACGGTCGAGACCTTCGGCGTCGAGTACCCCGAGCCGGAGAAGTGCTGAGATTCGTCTCTTAGCACCCGATGCTCTGTCATTCTGAGCGAAGCGAAGAATCTCACCCAGCGGCAAAGCAGGGATTTGTAAGATCCTTCGCTGTCGCACCGGATGATAAAACCAATTCCCTGCAAACAAAAACGAAGCCCGGCGGAGCGGGTTCGTTTTTGAGAGGAAAAAGGAGGGAACGGAGCGAGCTTCTTTTGACGACATGGGGGTGTACTGGTTTCGACGGGGGCGTGGAGGCAGGAATAGCGGGCGGATGCGCCTACCATCCATAAAATGGGCGTCTTTTATAAATTAAAGAACAACGATAACACTGTTCTTCTCGCTGCTTAAATAGCGAGCGTTCCGCCCGGGAGTCCCACGGCCCGGGATGGAGCGTCGATGAGTGGGGAACGTGCGTGCAGTAAGCTTTGCCTGCGCCACGCATCATGAAGCTACCGAGTCCCCGAGCATGGCGGCCTGCGCTCGGATGAGGGAATGCAAACGACCGCCTGCGCCCGGAGAAGTTCCTGTTAAAATGCTTTCGGACGGGGGTTCGATTCCCCCCACCTCCACCATATGAAAAAGCCACCCCGATGCGGGTGGCTTTTTCATATGGTGGAGGCGGATAGGGGAATCGAATCATGTACGAACATGCCCTATGGCATGTTCATAATAGAAATGCAGGCGATTCCCCCCACCTCCACCAGATTAGGATTGCTATTTTTTTAAAAATAGCAATCCTTTTTTTGTTGCCCATAATCGCTGCTTGCTATATAATTATTTTGTATCTTCTCAATAGTTGGGAGTGACATATGAAAACAGGAAAATGTAAAATTAATGATTTGAGCTATCCCGCATCCGACCAAATAAGCGCCAGGACTTCAACCATCTGTAGGTCTATGGCCTGTACATTGCTTATGAGAAATGCATGCACGACAGAAGAAGAACAAAAATGGATGAAGTTCTTTCCAGAAAAGAGATGTGCATATTGCGGCAAAAGCGCCTCACACCTAGATCATCTTCATGCTTTGATTCTCGAAAGGAAACCAACAGGATACGGAACTGAGCCTGCAAATCTGGTTCCATGTTGCAGAGAATGCAACCAACCTAAAGGTAATATGTACTGGGAAGACTTTATGCGGAGCGGCAATTGCCATCACATAGGAGATTCTCAAACTGACGATCCAAAAGAAGCTATGGAGAAACGTATAGCAATAATCAAACAATTTCAAGAAGAAATGCCACCAAAAAAAGCAGAATTCAGCGATGAAACCATTAGAAGATGGTGTGAAATATTGAATGGTTTTGATAAAAAGCTTAAAGAAGTTCAGAATGAACTTTTAGAAATGAAAAAGGCAATCTATTAACCAATTGATTTAGAAGATTATTTTGGCAGCAACGTTATCAAGAATCAACGATTGCCCTCTTTTTGTTAAAATCGCAATTTTTCCCATATGAAAAAGCCACCCCGATGCGGGTGGCTTTTTCATATGGTGGAGGCGGATAGGGGAATCGAATCATGTACGAACATGCCCTATGGCATGTTCAT
>CACYHB010000013.1 GCA_902774015.1 Oscillospiraceae bacterium
GAAAAAGCCTCTGAACCATTTGATGATTCAGAGGCTTCTTCATAGTTACTCATTAGGCGCAAAGCTTTCTGCGTAAGGTCTGCGTAAGCTCGAACTTTTCGCATTTAAAAGTTTGCGTTTTCATGAAGAATAGATACTAATTTGCTTGATTTCTCACTCGAAAGTTACATCTTAGTACATGCCGCCCATGTCGGGAGAGGCGGGCATGGGAGGATTCTTCTCGGGGATGTCGGCCACCAGGCTCTCGGTGGTGAGAACCATGCCGGCGACGGAAGCGGCGTTCTCCAGAGCGCTGCGGCAGACCTTGGTCGGATCCACGATGCCGAGGGAGATCATGTCGCCGTAGGTGTCGTTGGCGGCGTCGTAGCCGAAGTTGGCGCTGTCGGACTCGCTGACCTTGTTGAGGATGACGGCGCCCTCGACGCCGGCGTTGGCGGCAATCTGCATGATGGGGGCCTTCAGAGCCTTGGCCACAATGGCGGCACCGGTCTTCTCATCGCCCTCCAGATCGCCCAGCAGCTTCTCGGCAGCCTTGGCAGCCAGCACGTAAGCGGTGCCGCCGCCAGGGACGATGCCCTCGGCCACAGCGGCGCGGGTGGCGTTCAGCGCGTCCTCGATGCGGAGCTTTTTCTCCTTCATCTCGGTCTCGGTGGCAGCGCCGACCTTGATGACGGCCACGCCGCCGGAGAGCTTGGCAAGACGCTCCTGCAGCTTCTCGCGGTCGTAATCGGAAGTGGTGGTCTCGATCTGGCGCTCGATCTGGGCGGCGCGGGAGCGGATCTCCAGCGGGTTGCCGGCGCCGTCGACGATGATGGTGTTCTCCTTGGTGACCTTGACCTGGTGGGCCTGGCCCAGGACCTCAAGCCCGGCGTCCTTCAGCTCCATGCCCAGTTCGCTGGACACGACCTGACCGCCGGTCAGGATGGCGATGTCCTGCAGCATCTCCTTGCGGCGGTCGCCGAAGCCGGGGGCCTTGACGCACACGCAGGTGAAGGTGCCGCGCAGCTTGTTGAGAACGATGGTAGCGAGGGCCTCGCCCTCCACGTCCTCGGCGATGATGAGGAGCTTGCGGCCGGCCTTGACGATCTGCTCCAGCAGGGGCAGGATCTCCTGGATATTGGAGATCTTCTTGTCGGTCAGGAGGATGCAGGCGTCGTCAATGACGGCCTCCATCTTGTCGGTATCGGTGACCATGTAGGGGGAGAGGTAACCGCGGTCAAACTGCATGCCCTCGACCACATCGCTGTAGGTCTCGGCGGTCTTCGACTCCTCAATGGTGATGACGCCGTTCTGGCTGACCTTCTCCATGGCCTCGGCGATCAAGGTGCCGATGACCTCGTCGCCGGAGGAGATGGTGCCGACGCGGGCGATGTCGTTGGAGCCGTTGACAGGCTGGGAGACGCCCTTGATGGCGCCGACAGCCTCGGCGGCTGCCTTCTGGATGCCGCGCTTCATGGTCATGGGGTTGGCGCCGGCGGCCAGGTTCTTCAGGCCCTCGGTGATCATGGCCTGGGCCAGCACGGTAGCGGTGGTGGTGCCGTCGCCGGCAACGTCGTTGGTCTTGGTGGAGACTTCCTTGATGAGCTGGGCGCCCATATTCTCAAAAGCGTCCTCCAGCTCGATCTCCTTGGCGATGGTCACGCCGTCGTTGGTGATGAGAGGCGTGCCGTACTTCTTATCCAGCACCACGTTGCGGCCCTTGGGGCCGAGGGTGATCTTCACGGTGTCGGCCAGCTGGTTGACGCCGCGCTCAATTGCTTTTCTTGCTTCTTCGCCGTAAATGATCTGCTTAGCCATAATTCAAAACGCCTCCTGCAACTATTATTCGATAATGGCCAGAATATCGGACTGGCGCACGATGGTGTACTCCTGATCGTCCAGCTTGACCTTGCTGCCGCTGTACTTGCCGATCAGCACGTTCTCGCCGGGCTTGACGATCATCTTGACCTCGTTGCCGTCCACCAGACCGCCGGGGCCGACTTCAACGACCTCATAGATCTCGGGCTTCTCCTGGGCAGAAGCGGTCAGGAAAATGCCGGAAGCGGTCTTCTCCTCCGCCGCGTTCTGCTTGAGAACCACTCTGTCAGCCATGGGTTTGAGTTTCATTGCTTCTATACCTCCATAAATTTACTTACAATTTGGGTTGCTGACAAAAATCAGCAGCGTTAGCACTCAAAATACCTGAGTGCTAACGCTGCTTATCATACCACACTTTTCTGTTTTTTCAAGTCCCCGGCGGAAAAAAGTTCTGAACATTTTGTTAAGGCCGCTCAGGAAAGGCGCTGCGGGGCCGCGACGGTCTGCGAAGCGCGCAGGATCTCGTCTCAGCGTGTCGGATCGTCGAAAAACCGCATCCCCTTGGGGACGATCAGCTTCAGCGCCTTCGGCACCATGCGCATGACCACGTGGTCGGCCTGCATCTCTTCACCGTCCACGTTGATGACTTCGGTGCGGCCGAAGGTCATTTCCAGCGCGCCGCCGGTTCGCAGGTGCGTCACGTACCGGGGCATCTCATCCGCCTTGCCGGCGGCGTACTTGCCGATCAGCGCGGCAAACTCCAGGAGACTTACTTTCTTCACGACAAAGACGTCCATGATCCCGTCGTCCGGCCGGGCGTGCAGGCTGGGATTGAAGCCGCCGCCGTAAAAACGCCCGTTGCAGGCGCAGACCAGCGTGGTCTTCCCGCTGCGCTGAAAGTCGCCGCAGGAGACGGACATTTCGCTGGAAATGCCCTTGAACACGTTCACCGCCGCCGACACCACATAGGCCGACGCCTTGCCGAGCAGGGGGATGCCGCCGTATTTGTGCACCTCGGTGCCGACACGGGCGTCGATGCCCACCGAACAGATGTTGACGCTCCAGCGGCCGTTGCAGTCGATCAGGTCGATGGCGCGCTCTTCGCCGTCCAGCAGTGCGTCCAGATCCCGGAAGAGATCCTTCTCCTCGCCGAACATGCGGCAGAAGTCGTTGCCGGTGCCCGTGGGAAAGGGGCAGACCGCCACGTTGGGCTGCTCGGCCGCGCCGCAGACGCATTCGTTGAAGGTGCCGTCGCCCCCGCAGGCGTAGACGCGCAGCTGTTCGCCGAGCCCGGCCTCGGTAATGATCTTCCGCGCGGCGTCCATCGGCCCGCATGTCACATAGATTTCAAAGCTGTCCTCCCGATCCTGAAAGGCTTTTTCCACCTTTGCGCGTACCTCCGCGGTTTTGTCGGAGCCGCCGGCGACGGGATTGACGATGAAAAGATGCTTCATTTTCTCTCTCCTCTGTCTGTAAACATAAAGAGGTCGCATTTGATCATGCCGTTATAGAGCTTGCGCTTTTTGTCGGCCTTGCAGCCGAAGCAGCGCTCAAACTCCGTGTGGGACGAGAGCAGATAGAGCTGCCAGCCGGGGCAGCGCTCCAGCGCTTTACCGAAGCCGGTATACAGCGCCTCCGCCTCCTGCTTTTCCATGATACGCTCGCCGTAGGGCGGGTTGGTGACAATGACGCCCCGCTCGGTCTGCCGGTCGAACGCCATCGCGTCGGCGACGGCAAAGCGCACGACGTCGTCCACGCCGGCGCGCTCGGCGTTCTTTCGCGCAATCGCGACGGCCTTCGGGTCCACGTCCGAGGCGAAAATCGAATACTCGCCCCGAAACTCCTTCGCCCGGGCCTGCTCCTTCGCGCGCTCCCAGATCTTCGGATCCAGCGTCCGCCAGTCCATGGCGGCAAAATGCCGGCTGAGACCCGGCGCCCGGTTCTTTGCGATCAGCGCCGCCTCGATGGGGATGGTGCCGCTGCCGCAGAAGGGGTCGGCAAAATCGCCCTTCCCCCGGTAGCGGGCCAGATTCACCATGGCGGCGGCCAGCGTCTCCCGCAGGGGCGCTGCGTTGTGCGCCGGACGGTAGCCCCGCTTGTGCAGGCCCTCGCCGCTGGTGTCGAGGCACAGGGAGGCCCGATCCTTCATAAGGGAAAAACGGATCTGCACCGTCTCCCCGGTCTCGGGGAACCACTGCAGCCCGTAACGGCTCCTGAGGCGCTCCGCCACGGCCTTTTTGATGATCCTCTGGCAGTCGGGGACGGAGGCCAGGGTGGAATTGAGGCTGTAGCCCGTGACGGGGAAGGCGGCGTCCTTCGGGATGAAGTTCTCCCAGGGCAGGGCGCGGGTGCCCTCGAAGAGAGCGTCGAAGCTCGGCGCCTCGAAGCACCCCAGCTCCAGCAGCACGCGCTCGCCGGTACGCAGATTCAGGTTGGCTGCGGCCAGCGCGTCGCTGCCGCCGGAAAAATATACGCGGCCGTTCTCAGCGCTCACCTCCGCCATGCCCAGGCGGCGCAGCTCGTCCGCCGCCAGCCCTTCCAGGCCGAACAGGCAGGGCACGCAAAAACGCATTTCCATGGATGCTCCCCGTTTCTTTCAGTATTCTCACTGTTTTTGTATCTTACATCATTTTTCGATCCTTGTAAATAACGTTTTAAGCAGTTTTACAGCAAAACATTTTGAATATTATGCATATTTATTTGCTGAGAAAGTTCGAAAAAACAGAAAAAAACTATTGAATTTTTTGAACAATAGCGGTATAGTATGAGTTGGTCATAATTTGTTCATTTTTTGGAGGAAGCCGTCCCATGCCGATCACGCGCGAGCAGTTTGCAGAGGTGTTGAAGGACGCCTACAGCGCCTACTACGACATTGCGGACGACGCCGGGACGGAGCTGCCGCTGCTCTTCCGGGCCGACTACAAGGACCGTGACGAGCACTACTGGTTCGTAAAGAGCGCGACGGTATGGGTCAACGAAAAAAATGAACATGCCTACGTTTTCTCCGCCCCCTTCTTTGATGCGGACAGCGTGAAGGCCTGCGTGGACTATGCGCTGGCGGACGGGCTGCCCCGCGTCAGACCCCACAAGGAGCACCAGTGCACCAACATCAAGGTGGTGTTTCTGGCCGACCGGGCGGACGATGCGGTGCGCAGGGCCGTGAAGAAGCTGAACTTCACGAAAAACTACAAGTTCGGCCTCTGGGGCTATACCAATCTGCTGGCGGGCATCACGGATCTGACGGAGAAAAAAACCGTCACCAACATGGCCGGGCATGATCTGGAGCCCTTTTTCAAGAAACTATTTGCCGTCAGGGAATGATCCCGGGCCGCAATTAGTTAATACAATACTTTTTCATTAAGGAGTGAAAAGTGTGAGCGCATTACTGATTCTCTTAGTCGCGGTCGTTCTGCTTGCTCTGGGCTATGTCTTCTATGGCAGCTGGCTGGCCAAGCAGTGGGGCGTCGACCCCAACCGCGAGACCCCGGCCCACACCAGCTACGACGGAATGGACTTCGTTCCTGCCAACCCCGCCGTTCTGATGGGCCACCACTTCTCTTCGATCGCCGGTGCAGGCCCCATCAACGGACCGATCCAGGCCGCCGTGTTCGGCTGGGTTCCCGTTTTCCTGTGGTGTGTGTTCGGCGGCATCTTCTTCGGTGCCATGCATGACTTTGGCGCCCTGTTCGCCTCCATCCGTCACAACGGCGGCTCCATCGGCCAGATCATGAAGGACTCCATGGGCGTCAAGGCCCAGCGCCTCTTCATCGTCTTCGCCCTCGCTGTTCTGATCCTGGTCATCGCCTCCTTCACCGCTGTCGTGGCCGGCACCTTCGTGTCTGTGGATCCTTCCGCTCCCACCTATGCCGCCAACGGCGCCACCGCAATGACCTCCATCCTGTTCATCGTCATTGCCGCCATCTTCGGTTTCTTCGTGTACCGCAAGAACGCCAAGATCGGTCCCGCGACCGTCATCGGCATCATCGGCATCATCGCCATCGTCTTCCTCGGCCAGGAAATCGGCCTGCACTTCAGCCGCACCTTCTGGGTCCTCTTCATCGCCGTGTACGTCACCGTGGCTTCCCTGCTGCCCGTGTGGATCCTGCTGCAGCCCCGTGACTACCTGAGCTCCTTCCTGCTCTACGGCATGATGGGTCTTGCCCTCATCGCCATCATCGGCGGCTCCTTCACCGGTGTTGCTGTCGTCCAGGTTCCTGCTTTCACCGGCCTGGTCAACGCTGCCGGTCAGCCCATCTTCCCCTTCCTGTTCATCACCGTCGCCTGCGGCGCCTGCTCCGGCTTCCACTCTCTGATCTCTTCCGGTACTTCCTCCAAGCAGATCAACAATGAGAAGGACGCTCAGATCATCGGCTACGGCTCCATGGTCATCGAGTCCGCCCTGGGCGTTATCGCTCTGATCGCTGTCGGCGTGGTGTGGAACCTGGTCGGCGACAAGTATCAGATGTCCGCTCCTCCCACCATCTTCGCCGGTGGTATCGCCACCATGTTCGATTCCTTCGTGCATGGCTCCTACAGCACCATCTACAACCTGTTCACCCTGGCCGTCTCCGTCTTCGCTCTGACCTCTCTGGACTCCGCAACTCGTCTGTGCCGCTACCTGTTCGCCGAGCTGCTCACTCCGGAAGGAAAGACCCATGATGATCTGACCGGTGCTGCCAAGTTCTTCAGCACTCCTATCGTCTCCACCCTGATCATGGTCGTCATCGGCTGCGGCATGGGCTTCATGGGCCTGTCCCAGATCTGGAGCGTGTTCGGTGCTGCCAACCAGCTGCTCGCCGGCGTGGCCATGCTCGCTGTCTGCACCTGGCTCGGCAAGATCGGCCGCAACAACAAGATGTTCTTCTTCCCCATGGTCTTCATGCTCTGCGCGACGATCACCGCTCTGTGCTTCACCATTGTGAAGGGCTTTGCCACCATCGCTGCCGGCGCTCAGTGGGGCACCTACTTCCAGGTTATCTGGAGCATCGCTCTGGTTGTCCTGGCGGTTGTCCTGGCTGTCATGTCCTTCAAGACTCTGTCCGCTCAGGCCAAGTCCAAGAAGGCGTAAGCCGATCGCAAAAAATTATCAAAAGGACGCTGCATCCGCAGCGTCCTTTTTCTGAGGGTTTACTCGTATGTTTTTTGATCCGACCTTATACCGCGGCCGTCCGGCGGAAGCGCGCATCCCCAAGGAGGAGCGCTGCTACGATCTGCTGGACCGTCTGGGCATTGAGTACTACCGCGTGGACCACGAGCACGCCGACACCATCGAGGCCTGCCGGGAGGTGGAGAGTCTGCTTGGCTGCAGGATCTGCAAGAACCTCTTCCTCACGAACCGGCAGCAGACGGATTTCTATCTGCTGCTCATGCCCGGGGACAAGCCCTTCAAGACCAAGCTCCTCTCCAGACAGATCGGCTCGGCCCGCCTGAGCTTTGCAAGCCCGGAGCATATGCAGAAATACCTGGACATTACGCCCGGCTCCGTGAGCGTTCTGGGGCTCATGAACGACCGGGAGAAAGCCGTCAAGCTGCTGGTGGACCGGGATCTGCTGCAGGAGGAGAGCTTCGGCTGCCACCCCTGCATCAACAGCTCCAGCCTGCGCTTTTCCACCGCCGATCTTTTTGCGCGCCTGCTGCCCGCTCTGGAGCATGAGCCCGGCTTCGTAGACTTCCCCTGGACAATCGAGGATTGATCTGACCATGCTCTGCAAAGAGATGGCCCCGGTCGGCTCTTACGCCGATCGGGGCCGTTTTGCGTTTTTATTCCTGATCCCGGACTTTGCGCCGGAGCAGGTCCTCGGCGGCGTCTTTCTTGAGTTGGCAGATGCGGTGCATGTCGTCCAGGATGTCGTCCCGCATCCCGCGGGAGATACAGTCCACCACCCAGCCGAAGCAGGCGCATTTGTGGTAGCGGATGATCAGCTCCTTGTCCCGCTCGTTGACGCGTCGCCCGTCGAGCACCGTGTCCACATAGGTGCGCACCGTATGCTCGCAGATGCGCCAGAGGCAGTTGGCGTAGGTGCTGCGATTGTCGGAATTGTAGATGTGCAGGATGGCACGGCGGTTCTGCATGGCAAACTGGAGGGCGGTATCCAGGCAGTCCTCCAGGGACTGGATGCTGGGATACTCCCGCACGATGCGCTCCACCTCGTCCGAGCAGATCTCCTCCAGCAGTGCCGGTATGTCCTGATAGTGATAGTAGAAGGTGTTGCGGTTGATGCCGCAGCGGTCCGTGATGTCCCGCACGGTGATCTTGTTGAGCGTGCGCTCCTCCAGCAGCTGCAGAAACGCTGTGCGGATCATCTGTTTGGTCTGCATCATGTTCCCCATTTTTCCTGCTCCCCGTAATCCAGCTCCATGCGGAATACCGGTCCGTCATTGACTCCTTCGACGTAATAGCGTTCGCCTTCCCGACCCCAGGACACGCGCATACTCTCGCCCAGGCGGATCTCGCTCTGATGCTCGGTGACGATCCGGCGGGGGTGGTCCTCCGTCCGGCCGATGCAGCCCTCCGCCAGATCGTAGTATCGCGTGTTGTTCATGTGGCCGTTGCTGTCCAGCACGTCTTCCGTCACCGAGTAGTTCCGGCTCTCACAGGTCGTGAGTCTTGCCGGGGCGGGCGGGCGGCGCTCCTCCAGCCCGGTCACAAGGGGCTGGAGGATCACGCCGTGCTCCTCCGGATTCACCATTTTCCGCGTCTCGCGGTCCACCACGGTCCAGACGCTGCTCCCGGAGAGGAGGCAGTCGCCCTCCCTGTCCAGCAGGCGGTAATACCGGGGCATCATGCTGTGGCGCGTCTGCCCGGGCCAGGTCTGCAGGCGGAGCGCCTCTCCCGGCTCCGGCCAGCGGGCTGTGCGCACCAGATAGCGCACCACCACCCACATCAGGCCCTTTTCCCGCAGGTCGTCGCCGCTGAGACGGTAGCCCACACATTGCTCGCCCGCGATATCCTGCAGCCAGAGGAAGAGCTGCCGCGTGGAGAGGCCCTCCGCCGGGACGGTCAGCATTTTTTCATAGATCTCCATACATTCACTTCCTGTAGAGGGTATAATAGCCAAAGCGCTCCGCCGTATAGCCCCGCTCCTCCAGAAAGGTCCCGTCGTTCCAGGCGGAGAGCAGATAACAGGGCTCCTCCCCCATGCCGTTTTCCGATTCGAAGCGGTAGCGGTCAAAGGACGCGGCGCGCAGAAATGCCGCGGGGTAATTCTGATAGCGCACCGTTTCCCGGAAGCGGGCAGGCTCCAGGTGGGTATAAAACAGTACGTCCGGGTAATACACGTCCCCGGAGAGGACGAGCTCGTCCTCGGACTGCGCGGCTTCCAGGGCCTCCTCCAGGCCCCAGGCGAAGCTGGGGCGCAGCAACTCCCGATAATCGGTGAAGTAATACCGGGCGAACAGTCCGAAGCACAGGAGATAGGCCGCCGTCACCAGCGGCAGCAGGCGCAGGCGAAACCGCCCGCAGAACCAGCAGATCCCCTCCCCCGCCAGGAAAACAAGCGGCGGGAACAGGATGTTGACGCGGTTCACATTCACCTTGACCAGCAGTCCCAGCAACAGGGCCGCCAGGAGCTGGGAGAGCATTGGGGACGCGGGATCGCAGGCACGGCCGCGGACCCTCCGCTCCGCGCAGGAGAGAAGGCCAAGCAGCACGAAGGGCGCGGAGAGCGGATAGAGCAGGCCGAAAGCCCCCGCGCTGTTCCACGGCAGCCCGTCCGACTGGGTCCAAAGGATGGAACACAGGTTCTGCAGATTCTCCGGAATGTTCCGAAAACTCAGCTCGCCGGAGCGCATGTACAGCAGCTTCGGCACAGAGAAGAAGGCCGTCCGGATCTCGCCGATCCAGCCGAAGTTCACCGCGAGAAACAGCAGAAGCGGCAG
Source organism: Oscillospiraceae bacterium (assembly GCA_902774015.1). GTDB lineage: Bacteria > Bacillota > Clostridia > Oscillospirales > Oscillospiraceae > Limivicinus. The sequence goes on from CACYHB010000013.1 coordinate 9,676, forward strand.
GGCCAGCAGCGTCAGCAGCGCTCCGCCGCCCAGAAGATGCAGGCTGAAGCGGAGTTTCCGGCGGAAAGCGCAAAGGCCCAGCATGAGCGCCAGCATCAGGGGCACGAAAGGCCAGACGGTGGCGTAGGCGTAGAGGGAGAGACCGTAAAACAGGCCGGAGAGCCAGAAAAAGCGGCCGTCCTCCAGCGCGCGGAGGAAGAAATAAAGGCCGAAGAGCAGAAAGCCCGGGGCCAGATTGGATTCCAGCGCCCAGCGGCTGAGCAGCACGTGCCAGGGGCATATGGCCAGCAGCAGCATGGTGAGCAGCGCCTGCGTCTCCGAGCGCATGCGGCGCACGGCGCCGTACATGGCGGGCAGGCTCAGCAGTCCGGTGAGCAGCTGCGGCAGGCGGATGACCCAGGTTTTCAGGCCGAAAACCGCAAGGAAGGGCAGCATCAGATAGGATTCCAGGGCGTTCATGCCGCTTCCCCAGGCGGTCAGATACACGGGAAAGCGGTATCCCGCCGTATCCATCCCGTCGCGCAGCAGACAGAAGGCCTCATAGCCTGCAAAGGCCTCGTCCTGATTGATCCCCTCCGGCACCGCGCCAAAGCGCCAGAGCCGGATGCCGATCCCCAGCGCGAGGATCGCCCAGAAGCAAAGGCGGCGCTTCGTCTCGCTCTTCATCGCTTTGCGTCCAGCGTCCAGTGCCGGGAGAATGCGTTGACGGAGCTGCGGCACTCCACGATCTTCTGCAGCATGGCGTCCCGTTCGGTGATGACCTGGCCGTTGAGCCGGTCCACGCCCAGCTCCAGCAGCGCAGGGCAGAGCGGCACCGTGGGTCCGGTGAGAACGGTGAAGGCGTTGCGCGACAGCTCCAGCAGCCGCGGCATGGTCTTGTTGACGGAGGCGGAGCCGGTGATCACCACCACGTCGCAGCGGGGCAGCAGCGTTTCACAGGCGGAATCCGGGTAATCCCCCGGCCGTGGTTCCCGCTCCAGAATGAAGTATTCCTTTGCGGCGGAGACAAGCTGTTCCGTGATGCCGCTGTGGTGCAGCAGATGCCCCACGAAGCCCACGGTCTTCCCCTGCAGCGCAAGGCCCTCCAGGGCGCTGTCGGTATAGAAGGTGTTCAGCGTTTCCATGCGGGACCTGCGGTTCAGGCAGGCGTTGACCACGGCCATGCCCTCGCTGGCCTCCTCGAGGTTCCAGGAGAGGACCGCCCTTGCCGCCTCCCGTGCGGGGAGGCCCACCAGGGTCTCATAGCCGCGGGCTACGGTCTCCCCCGCCGTATGCATGGCGACGCCCGCCTGACCGTCGGAGAGGACCGCAGCCGTCCAGGAGACGCCGCGCACGATTTGCGCCACGGAAGCATCCGTCTCGATACTGTCGAGCAGTGCGCTGTAATAGCTCTCATGGTTCATAGCAAACCGTCCATTCAAGTTTTAATGATTTATTATATCAGATTATCGGCACGCGGTAAAGCCCCGGGAGCACTGGCTCCCGGGGCTGTTCGTGCTGCGCCGTATCAGCGCTCTTCCTTTTTCCGTTTGTCGTCCGCCGCCTTGAAGTCCGGCTCGGTGCCGGCGGCCAGGCGCTTGAGATTGCCGCGGTGCTGAAAAACCGCGATGCACATGGCTGTGGCAGCGAGGACGATCTTCGGCGTGCCCACCGCGAACAGGATCGCGGCGATTGTGATCGCCACAGAGGCCGCCAGAGAGCCGGCGGAGACTTTCTTCGTCAGCAGCGCCACGATCAGAAACACCGCCACGATGGCCAAAAAGACGCGCCAGTCGATGGCGAGACCCAGAGCCGCGCCGACAGAGATCCCTTTGCCTCCCTTGAACTCATGAAACACCGGGAAGCAGTGGCCCAGCATACAGGCGATGCCGCCCGCGCAGAGTCCCCAGTCGCCCAACAGCTTCCAGCCGATCCAGACGGAGAGCCCGGCCTTTGCCATATCGCACACCAGGGTCAGCACGCCGGCCGCCCAGCCGTAGACCCGCGCCATGTTGGTGGCACCGGCATTGCCGCTGCCCTTGCCGCGTACATCCCCGCCCCAGGCATTCCGGGACAAAAGGATCGAAGAAGAAAGCGAACCCAGCAGATAGCCGATCGCGATCGCCAGGAGCAGTTTCCATACATTCATATCAGATCTCCGGTTTTTCAGACCAAGAATTCACGTGAAGTAGAATTGTTGATATTATAATCCCGGCATCCCGCCAATGCAAGGGAAAGGCTTGACAGTTTTCAGATTATTCAAAGGCGTCCCAGGGGAAGGCCGCGGGCGGCGGCGCGGAGAACGCCAGCGCCTCACCGCTTGCGGGGTGTGCAAAGCGCAGCCGGTGGGACCAGAGCGCCAGCTCGCAGGGATAGTCCCGGAGGCTGTATTTGCGCTCACCCATCAGCGGCAGGCCCCGGGAGGAAAACTGGACCCGGATCTGATGGGTGCGCCCGGTCAGAAGTTCAATGCGCACAAGGCTCATCCCTCCGTGCCGTCCGAGCGTCTCATAGCGCAGGACAGCCTCCTGCACGCCCTTCCCCGGCGCTTCGGCCACAAAGGTCATTTTCCGGGCCTTGTCCCTGTACAAGAGATCCCGCAGCTCCCCCCGCGCCTCCGTTCTTCCGTCGATCACGGCCAGATACTCCTTGTGAAAGCTCCCCTCCCGGACCTGCCGCGACAGTTCCGAGGCCGCCTCCGCGCTGCGTCCGAGCACCATCACGCCGCCCACGACCCGGTCCAGCCGGTGTACCGTGCGCAGATCGGCGTTTTCGTCGTTCAGCTCCCGCCTGAGCAGCTCCGGCAGGCCGCCCGGCTCATCCGTGGAGAGGACGCGCGGCGGCTTTACGCAGACAAGGATCGCCGGGTCCTGATAGAGAATCTCCATTTTCGTCCTCCCAAACGCTGTTTGCTGTATTTTATCACAAGCCGCCGTCTTTGCAAAGCGCCGTCGGTGTGATATATTGGAGGCAGCACGAAACTCGGAGGCTTTTATGGAAACGATTCGCCCGCTCCTCTGCCCACACGCGAAAAAATGCGGCGGCTGTCAGCTGCAGCATCTGCCCTATGAAAAGCAGCTCGCCCGGAAACAGCGCCGCACGCAGGAGCTGCTGGGGGACTTCGGTCCTGTGTTGCCCATTCTGGGCATGGAGGACCCGACGCACTACCGCAACAAGGTCACCGCGGCTTTCGCACTGGACACAAATCGCAAAATCGTCTCCGGCATCTATCAGCCGGGGAGCCACGCCGTGGTCCCTGTGGACGACTGCCTGATCGAGGACGAGACGGCGGACCGGATCATCGTCAGCATCCGCGGCATGCTGCGGGATTTCAAAATCAAAGTGTATGACGAGCGCAGCGGCACCGGCTGGCTGCGGCATGTGCTGGTGCGCCGGGGCTTTTCCACCGGGCAGGTCCTGGTGGTGCTGGTGGCGGCAAGCCCCGTCTTCCCCACGCAGAAGCCCTTTGTGAAGGCTCTGCTCGAAAAGCACCCGGAGATCACTTCCGTAGTTCTGAACGTCAACGACCGTTTCGGCCCGGTGGTGCTGGGGACGCGGGAAAAAGTGCTCTTCGGCGAGGGATCTATTGAGGATCTGCTCTGCGGGTATCGCTTCCGCATCTCGCCCCGGTCCTTTTACCAGATCAACCCTGTACAGACCGAGAAGCTCTACCGCACGGCGGTAGACTTCGCGCAGCTGACGGGCAAAGAGACCGTGCTGGACGCCTATTGCGGCGTCGGCACCATCGGCATCACGGCGAGCGTCGGGGCGAAGCAGGTCATCGGCGTGGAGCTCAATCGCGACGCGGTTGGGGACGCGATCGTCAACGCCCGCATCAACGGCGTGAAAAACTGCTGGTTCACCGCCGGTGACGCCGGGGAGTACATGGAGCAGATGGCCCGCGACGGCATGCGGCCCGACCTCGTGTTTCTCGACCCGCCCCGCTCCGGCAGCGATGAGAGATTTCTCTCCTCGCTTTTGCGCTGTGCGCCAAAGCGGGTAGTCTACGTCTCCTGCGACCCGGAGACCCTGGCCCGCGATCTGGGCGTGCTGGCCAGCGGCGGCTACAAGGTGCAAAAGATCCAGCCCGTGGACATGTTCCCCTACACAAGGCATGTGGAGACGGTGGTATTAATGACAAAAACTGATGATGGAGAAAAATAATATGATACATTTGGAAAAAATCGATTCAACAAACATATGGGAGATTGTTGATCTGAAGGTATTCAAATCTCAGAAAAGCTTCGTAGCGGCAAACTGGGTAAGTATCGTCCAGGCTTACGGTGTTCGGGATTCGGCCACAGCCGCGTTCCCGTTTGCCATCTATCACGACAAAAGACCGGTTGGGTTCCTGATGATCGGTTTTAACGAGGCTGCGATGTATGAAAATTGGGATGACGTTGAAGCTCCAAAGTCCCTGGTCAACAACTACTCCCTCTGGCGTTTGATGATTGACAAGCGATATCAAAAACGCGGTTACGGCAGAGAAGCGATAAAACTGGCTCTTGACTTTATCAGAACGTGGCCCTGCGGAAAAGCTGAGTATTGCTCCCTTTCTTACGAGCCGGAGAACGGGGTGGCAAGAGAGTTATACCGTTCCTTAGGCTTTATTGAAAATGGCGAAATGGATGGCGACGAAATCGTCGCCGTGTTGAAGCTGTAATACAGAGCGCGTTAAAATCTAGTTTGTCGATATGATCCTTCTTGAACATTCTGTTGAGACAGTCGTATTGATGACAAAAACAGAAAGGAAAGAATTATGAATAACATACACCTGGAAAAGCTTATGTGGGACACGGTTGACGATGTATTAAAGCTTAAGGTCTCAAAAGAGCAAAAGGAATTTGTCGCCCCGAACCGTGACAGTATGATCGACGCTTATTTTGCTTTGACGGAAGAGGAAATCCCCGTATTCACGTTTGGTATCTATCTCGGGAAAAAGCCCGTCGGCTTTCTGATGATCGCTTACGACGTTCCGTGGGCAGAGCGGTATTACGATCTGCCGAGGGGCTATTATTACATCTGGCGTTTTATGATCGATAAAAGATATCAGGGCAACGGTTACGGGAGAGAAGCGTTAAAGCTTGCCGTAGACTTTATAAAAACTTCTCCGAGCGGAAAATCCGAATACTGCTGGCTGTCTTATGAGCCGGAAAATGAGGTGGCGAGGAAGCTGTATCTGTCGTTTGGATTTGAAGAAAAGAAAGAGCTCTGGAAAGAGGATCAGGAAATTCCAGCCGTATACAAGCTGTGAAATCCGATTCTCCGAGACAATACCATTCATCTGAAATCTCCGCTTAAACCGGTCAACGGCATATTCCTGACACCGAAGCTCGTGACAACAGCGTGAATATGTGCCTTTTATTCACGCTATTGTCCCAAGGCACGTGGAGACGGTAGTTTTGATGTCAAAGAAACAGGCAGCACCAGGTTTGATAAGGGGGTAAAACGTATGAAGACGTATTGCGGAAACAATTGCTGTAAAGAATGTGACAGGCTTTCGGCCTGCGGAGGGTGTGAACAATGCCAGGGACATCCGTTCGGCGGCAGCTGCGTTGCAGAGAGAAGCAAAGACTTCCCGCTCCTGAAGCGTCAACTGATCACTGAAATAAACGCATTCGGCATTGAAGGCCTTGCTGTAGCTGACCTTAATCTGCTGACCGGTTCTTACGTTAATTTGGTATATCCTCTTGCCAACGGATCTGCGGTCCAGTTTCTGAAAGACGACGATATCTATCTGGGAAATCAGGTTGAACGGGCAGATTCAGATCGTTGTTACGGCGTTGTCGCAAACGAAGATTTCACTCTTGTTTGTGAGTATGGCTGCAATGGGTCCGATCCGGAAATCGTTTTGTATAAACGAAGATAGATCCCGGCATGTCGCTTTGCCGATATTCAGCTTGCCGTCTCAATCCTCAACAGCACCGGGATATTCCCCATTCCTTCATTGGGATGCGTCGGCGGGATGCATACAAGCTGTTTTATTTTTCCCGCTGTTCCGATACAGGCGGAGACGGTCTGCTGTTTGTACCGCCAAAAGAAAGGCTTCCTATCCGTGCCTTACGAGCCAAGAGATTTGAATCAATGGAAAGTGATAAGATATGATCAAGAGAGCGAGAATGGAAGACGCCAAAGTGCTTGCAGATTTGGCAATTCAAATGTGGACGGATCGTGCTCATGAGGATTTGACAGAGGAGTTTCGCCAGTTGGCAATGAATGACGCTGCTCTCTGCTTGATCAAATACGTTGATGATAAGCCGATCGCTTTTGCACAGTGCCAACTGCGCCGCGATTACGTTGAAGGAACCGAGAGCTCGCCCGTCGGATATCTTGAGGGCATCTTTGTTTCAGATGGATACCGGGCAAGAGGCTATGCCGCGGATCTTCTGTCGGAATGCGAGAAATGGGCAAAAGAAAAGGGCTGTACCGAATTTGCCAGCGACTGCGAACTTGACAATCTTGATAGCTTAAGGTTTCATATGGCTTTGGGATTTGAGGAAGCCAATCGGATCATATGCTTTAGAAAAGATTTGTAGTTTTTGAGATAAGAGAAATGCTGCTGTCACAGAAGCCGGAAGCGCCCGTCCGCAGCATTCCGTCCGGAGACACCGCGCTTCAAGCGGCAAAACGCCGTATCCGTTCTGAACCGGCGCAGAAAGCAGACCTCAGCACTTGAGAAAGGATGATTCTTATGAACAGCTCCTGGATCCGCATGCTCTATGACGCGGGGACCCGGCTGGAGATCCGGGCCGACCGCTTCATCGAAAACGTTCTCTGGGGAGCGCTGATCCGGCGTTTTCAAAACAGACGCCGGAAAAAATAAGCTCTGTACACAAAAAAGCTCTGCGCAGCTGCGCAGAGCTTTTGCGTTCTTATTCTTCAGAACACGTGGATCACGCCAAAGGTCAGTCCGGTCGTAATGGCGGCGGCGATGCACACGCCCAGGAAGATGGTCGGAATCGCCTCCCGCACTCGCAGGTTCAAAAAGGCCGCCACCAGCGCTCCCGTCCAGGCGCCGGTCCCGGGCAGCGGGATCGCCACCAGGATCAGCAGGCCCCACAGGCCGTAGCGCCGCACCGTTTCCCCTTTTGTGTCCGCCTTCCGTTCCATGCGGCAGATCAGACCGTCCAGCGCTTTCCAGTGCTTTCGCAGCCAGGCGAAGATCTGCCGGATATAGACGATGATAAAGGGCGTCGGCACCATGTTCCCGAGGATCGCCGCGGTCAGCGCCAGCGGATAGGCAAGCCCCTGGGCGATGCCGTAGGGCAGCCCCAGGCGCAGCTCCACCACGGGAACCATGGAGATGGCGAAGGTAGTTATGAACTTCCCGAAAACCGTACCGGTCAGCCAGTCGATCATTCCCGTACTCCTATCCATGATTATCGAAGGAAGTATATCATACTCGCCCCGGTTTCGCAACAAAGGAAAGGATTAAGAACTCTTAAGTTTTTCTGCGGCAGCGGAGAGCTTCCGTACAGCGCCGCTTTGTGTGCGGCAGAGAAACGGATCGCCGCACCGGCGGCTGACGCCGCAGGTACGGCAATCCGTTTTCTCTTATCGGCCGCGCCGGTCATACTCGCCGGTACAGACGGGTGTATTCCCGCAGCTTTCTGGCCAGATCCTTATCGGCCGCGCCGGGCAGCATGCGCCACTGCCAGTTGCCGCCAAGGGTCCCGGGGCTGTTCATGCGGGCCGAAGCCGGCAGCTCCAGCACGTCCTGCATCTGCACGACAAAGAGCCGGGAGGCCGTCCCCATGCCGGTGCGGATCATGCCCCAGCACCAGCCCTCCTCCTCGGTGATGCGCATATAGCGCGCAGCAAAGCGGAGGTGCTTTTTCAGGTTGCTTTTCAGCCAGCCCTTGACCGTCTCGTTATCGTGGGTACCGATATAGCAGACGCTGTTTTCGCAGCAGTTGTGCGGCATATACGGAGCGTCGCCGTCTGCGTCGAAGCCGAATTCCAGGATCTTCATTCCGGGGAAGCCGGAGTCGGCCAGCAGCTTTTCCACCTCGGGCGTGGTATAGCCCAGATCCTCGGCGATGAACTCCAGGCCGGAGAACCAGTTTTTCAGTACGCCCACCAGGTCCATGCCCGGCCCGGGCTTCCAGCGCCCGCGGCGGGCGGTCTTATCGCCGTAGGGCACGGCCCAGTAGCTCTCAAAACCGCGGAAATGGTCGACCCGGATCACATCGTAGAGCTTGCGCGCACCGTCGATGCGCCGGATCCACCAGCCATAGCCGTCGGCTTTCATCGCTTTCCAGTCATACAGCGGATTGCCCCAGAGCTGACCGTCCTCGGTGAAGGCGTCGGGCGGTACGCCCGCCACCTCGGTGGGGAGATTGTCCCGCCCCAGCTGGAAGAACTTCGGCTCGCTCCAGACGTCGGCGGAGTCCAGCGCCACATAGATGGGCACGTCGCCGATGAATCGGACGCCCTTTTCATGGGCGTAGTCCCGCAGCGCCTCCCACTGGCGGAAAAACAGGAACTGGAGGAAGATGAAGAAATCCACATCCTCCCGCAGCTTTTCGCCCCAGGCGACTACCGCCGCCGGGCGGTGCAGGCGGATGTCCTCGTCCGGCCACTCGGTCCAGCTCAGCATGCCGAAATGGTATTTGAGCGCCATAAAGAGAGCGTAGTTTTCGAGCCATGCGGCATTCTCCGTCCGAAAGGCGGCGACCTGCTCTGCGTAACGCTCACGTCCGCGCTCGAAGGCCCGTCGCAGCAGCGGGAAGCGGAAAGCAAACAGCCTTGCATAATCCGTCCGCTGAGGATCCTCGCCCCACTCAAAGCCGGTGATCTCACTCTTTTTCAGGAGCTTGTCCTTTACGAGCAGATCCAGATCAATATAGTAGGGGCTCCCGGCGTAGGTAGAGAAAGCGGAATAGGGGCTGTCGCCGTAGCTGGTGGGTCCCAGAGGCAGCAGCTGCCAGTAGCGCTGTCCGGCCGCCTTGAGAAAGTCCACAAACTGGAAAGCGCTTTTCCCCATGGTGCCGATCCCGTAAGGGGAGGGCAGAGAACTCATGGGCATCAGGATACCGCTGGAGCGGTTCATAGAAATCAACTCTTTTCCTTTCAGGCTTGCATCAGCCCTTCACAGCGCCGGCCGCAACGCCCTTGATAATATGCTTCTGGCAGATGAGATAGAAGATGATGACGGGGATGATGCTCAGGAGAATGAGCGCCATGGTAGCGCCGAGATCCACCGTTCCGTAGCTTCCTTTCAGGTACTGGATATGGATGGGGATGGTGCGGTACTCATTAATATCCAGCACCAGATAGGGCAGCAGGTAATCGTTCCATATCCACATGATCTCCAGGATGCCCACGGAGATCATCGTCGGCTTGAGCATGGGGAACACCACGGAAAAATAGGTTCGCACCGGCCCACAGCCGTCGATCGAGGCTGCCTCCTCGATCTCCAGGGGTATGGACTTGACAAAGCCTACAAACATAAAGATCGACAGGCCCGCGCCAAATCCCAGATAGACGACCGGGATCGTCCAGGGGGTGTTGAGGTGCAGGGAGTCCGCCGTCTTGGAAAGCGTGAACATGACCATCTGGAACGGCACCACCATGGAGAAAACGCACAGATAGTAGACCGCCTTGCAGAAAGCGGAATTTACCCTTGCGATGTACCAGGCCGCCATAGAAGTAAAGAGCAGGATCAGTGCCGTGGAGACCACTGTGATCAGCGCGCTGTAGGCCACGCTCTTCCAGAAAGGATAGTTGCCGAAGGTCATCCCCTTGACGAAATTGGAAAAGCCCGCCCACATCTCTCCGGTGGGGATCGCGAAGGTATCTGTCTTGACGAAGGTGTTGACTTTGAAGGAGTTGATGACCACGCTGAGTACGGGAAGCACATAGATGATGCAGATGACGGCGAGGACCGCCGACATAACGGTCTTCCGTCTCCGCTCGGCAGCCAGACTGTCCTGTTTCTTCATTACTGCTGCACCTCCCTTTTGCGGGTATAAGCAAGCTGGGCCAGACCGATGCCTGCCACCAGGATAAAGAACAGCACAGCCTTGGCCTGAGCGACCCCCTTAGACGCCGAATTGGAATTATAGAAAGTGTTGTAAATATTCAGCGCCAGCATTTCGGTGGTTTTGATGTTGGAGCCGTCGGGCTGGATGATGAAGGGCTGGCCGCCTGTCAGCGCCAGGTTCTGGTCAAAGAGCTTGAAGCCGTTGGTGAGGCTCAAGAAGGTACAGATCGTAATGGAGGGCATCACGTTGGGGATCGTCACGCGGAAGAGCGTCTGCGAGCGGGAAGCCCCGTCGATCTTCGCGGCCTCCAGCATATCCTCGGGTACGGACTGAAGTCCCGCAATGTAAATGATCATCATATAGCCGATCTGCTGCCAGCACATGAGGATAATGAGGCCCCAGAAGCCATACTTGGTCTCCATCAGAATGGAGGTCCCGTATCGGGAGAGGATGCCGTCAAATATCATGGACCAGATGTAGCCCAGCACGATGCCGCCGATCAGATTGGGCATGAAGAACACCGTGCGGAACAAATTCGAGCCTTTGACGCCCTGCGTCAGGACATAGGCTGCGGCAAAGCCGAGAATGTTGATAAACAGGAGGCTGACCAGGGCAAAAAGCGCAGTATACCAGAAAGCGTGCATGAAAGTGGGGTCTTTCAGCGCAGAGGCGTAATTGTCCAGCCCGATGAACTTCGCATTGCGGATCAGCTTGAATTTACAGAAGGACAGGTAGATGCCCTGGAAAAAGGGCCATACGAAGCCGATGGCGAAGGCGGCCGTGACCGGTCCAAGAAACAGCCAGAACCACCGGCGAAGGGGATTCTTGAAGATACCTTTCAAATTGCCATCTCCCTTTTCTCTAACGGAAGCGGGGCGGACGAACCCGTCCGCCCCGCAGGTTTGCTTGTTTTTTTCGATCTGCTTTTCAGAATCAGCCGTTGGCGGCCTTGTACTGAACGGCCCAGCCGTCGACGAAAGCGGTCTTGACCTGCTCCCAGTTTTCCTCAGACTGGTCAGCGTTGTAAGCATTCAGCGCGGAAACCAAAGCGGCGCGGTAGTCGTCCACGTTGGGCTGGTAGTTGGTGGCCCAATCCATGACGTAGCAGCCATCCGCAATGTAGTCGGCAGCGTCGGTCAGGAAGCCGTTCTGGGATTCGGGGGCATTCTTGTAAGGCAGGATGCCCAGCTGCTCGACCATGATGCCGGCGGCCTCGGGATCGGAGACGAGCCAGACCATGAAGTCCATCGTAGCCTTCTTATCCGCCTCGGAGGCGTTGTCGTTGATGGCCCAGCAGTTCTCGGTACCGCAGTTCAGGCCGGCCTTCTCCTCGCCTTCCACACCGCAGTAGTAGGGGATCATCGTGGCATTGGGAACAGCCTCGGAAACAGCGGCGTACTCCCAGGAGCCGTTGACAAAGAAAGCAGCCTTGCCGGTCTTGAACTCATTCTCGGCATCGTGGCCGCCGGTGGCCAGATCCTTCGGGTCGGTCAGGCTGTTGTTGATGCAGAGGTCATACAGGTTCTTGAAGTTCTCCATGTAGTCGCCGGTCAGCTCGGCGGGGCACTCGGTCCAGCCGCCGGCGTCGCGCTCTTCATAGAAGTACTCGAGGTTGGCCATGTGGCCGGTAAAGCGCCAGGAGGAGGAGCCGTCCATGTCGGAAGAGGAGAAGGCGTCGAAGCCCAGCTCCTCGGCGCGGGCGTGAATGTCCTCGGCGACGGCCTTCAGGCCCTCGAAGTTCTTCAGCTCGTCCATGCTGTGGCCGGCCTTCTCGATGAGGTCGGGGTTGACGATGATGCCGTAGCACTCATAGCAGTAGCCGATGGAGACCAGGCGGCCGTCCTCATCATAGAGGTTGTAGGCGTCGGTGCTCAGCTCGTTGGCAATGGGCGTGTCGGTCAGGTCCATGGCGAACTCACCCCACTCCTTCACGCCAGCCTGGTTGCCGATGATGAAGAGGGTCGGAGCGGAGGATTTATCCATCTCGGAGGTCAGGGTCTGGCTGTAGGTACCGGAGGCGGCGGTGACAACCTTCACGGGCACGCCGGTCTTCTCGGTGTACAGCTTGGCAAGGCCCTGCGCAGCCTCGTCGAGTTCGGGCTTGAAGTTCAGCCAGTAAACAGAGCCTTCATTGTCAGCGTAAGCGGTGCCGCCCACGGCTGCCAGAGCGAAGACCATGACCAGAGTCAGAACCAGTGCAATGATCTTTTTCATTTTGATTTCTCCTTTTCATGTTTTCCTCGCGCTGCGAGGTATGTTCCATTTATTTTCAAGCCCACGGGAAACCCGGGCGAACCGGCCGTCGTTTCCGCTGGCCCAAAAACCGCAGGAAATGCGAAAGAATTATTACAAATTCTTTAACAGTTTTATTATACTCTCCCTTCCCACCCTTGTCCACTGCTCCCCCGCCGTCTTTTTATACGAAAAAGATTAAAACATTTTGTGCATTATACTTAGGACATAAGCGGCAGGGGCCGTTCCCAGTAAGACAAGACTACATTGGTGGGCGTGTTTCCACGCCCCCAGTTTTTTATTCGTTGAGCAGGTTTTCGCCGCTCTCGGGATCGAAGAAGTGCATGACCTTGCCTTCGAAGCTGACATAGAGCTTCTTGCCCTGCACCAGGCTCTCCCGTTCGGCGTGGTCCAGGCCGATGGTGGGCACGCGCACGATCAGACGGGTGCCGTCCTCGGTGTAGACGTGCAGATGCAGCTCGCTGCCCATCATCTCGTTGACCTCCAGCACGCAGGGGATACCCTCGCCGGGCTTGGCCAGAACGATATGCTCGGGGCGCACGCCCAGGTCGATCGTCCCGGGCTTCGCGTCCTTCTCGGCCAGCGCCTTGCCCTTCGCTCCGTCCACCTCGATCTTTACGCCGAAAGGCTTGACATAGTACTTGCCGCCCTCTTTCAGCAGCTCGGTACGCATGATGTTCATCTTCGGCGCGCCGATGAACTCAGCCACGAACAGGTTCTTCGGCATCTCAAACACCTCGGTGGGGGTGCCGACCTGCTGGATATAGCCGTCCTTCATGATGACGATGCGGTCGCCCAGGGTCATGGCCTCGGTCTGGTCATGGGTGACATAGATAAAGGTGGTATCCAGCTTCTGGCGCAGGAGGATGATCTCGGCGCGCATCTGGTTGCGGAGCTTTGCGTCCAGGTTGGACAGAGGCTCGTCCATCAGGAACACCTTGGAGTTGCGCACCATGGCGCGGCCGATGGCCACGCGCTGCCGCTGGCCGCCGGAGAGCGCGCGGGGCTTGCGCATCAGGTAGTCGGTGATGCCCAGGATCTCCGCCGCGTTGGTGACCTTCTCAAAGATCACGTCCTCCGGCACCTTCTGCAGGCGCAGGGAGAAAGCGATATTGTCATAGACGCTCATGTGCGGATACAGCGCGTAGTTCTGGAAGACCATGGCGATGCCGCGGTCTTTGGGCTGCAGGTCGTTGACGACCTCACCGTCGATCTCCACGGTGCCGCCGGAGATCTCCTCCAGGCCGGCGATCATACGCAGGGTGGTGGATTTGCCGCAGCCGGAGGGGCCGACAAAGACGATGAATTCCTTGTCCTTGATGTCCAGGTCGAAGTCATGCACGGCGACGACCTTGTTATCGTAAATTTTCTGAACTTTCGTCAGTTTTACACTAGCCATACTGTTATCTCCTTTTCTCAGCCTTTGACGGCGCCGCCGGTCACGCCTTCGACGTAGTATTTCTGCAGACACATGAACAGGATGGTCACAGGGATCGCGACGATCACGCCGCCGGCACAGAACATGGTATAGCGCTGGCCGATCATATCCTGCTGCAGCCAGTTCCACATGCCGACCGCCACGTTCATGCCGGAGGAAGTGCCGAAAGACACATACTTGGCAAACACGAAGTCGCCCCAGGGGCCCATGAAGGCGGTCAGGACCGTGTAGATGACGATGGGCTTTGCCAGCGGCAGGATGATCTTCGTCAGCACCTGGGCACGGGTGGCGCCGTCCACGCGGGCCGCCTCATCCAGCGACTTGGGGATCGTGTCGAAGAAGCCCTTGGACACGTAGTAGCCCATACCGGAGGAGGCGATATAGACCAGGATCAGGCCGGGGACCGCGTTGGCCTGGGTCAGACCCAGATCCTTCAGTACGCGGTAGAGGATGATCATGGTCAGCATGCCCGGGAACAGGCCGAGGATCAGCATGAATCGCATCAGCCCGTCGCGCATTTTGAAGCGGAAGCGGGAGAGCGTATAGCTCATGCACAGGACGATGACCGTCTGCAGGACGGCGACGACCAGCGCGATCACGAAGGTGTTGAGATACCAGCGCTTGAAGTCGGAGTTCCACAGGGCGATATAGTTGTCCCAGCCCCAATGACGCGGCACGACGTAGCCTACCTGCCAGGTGGATTCCACACGGAAGGACTGCAGAACGATACAGATAAAGGGGATCAGCCACACCACGCTCATGACGATGAGGACGATATAAACGATCGTGTTGGAGATACGGGCGCTGGCCCTCAGGCCCATGCTCCGCTTTTCAAGTGTTTCATTCATTACTGGAAATCCTCCTCATTCTTGATCGAGGGCAGCACATTGTAGACCACCAGTGTAATGAGCGCGACAACCACGAAGACCATGATGCCGACCACGGAGGCCAGATAGTACTGGGCCTCGGGTCCGGTCGTAATCTTGAAGAGCCAGGTGATCAGCAGATCCGTATAACCCACCGAGCCCGCCGCGCCGGAGGCAGCGGCATTGGTAGGCGCGCCGCCGGTCAGCAGATAGATGACGTTGAAGTTGTTCATATTGCTCGTAAAGCTCGTAAGCAGATACGGGCCGGTGATGAAGAGCATATAGGGCAGGGTGATCTTCGTGTACTGCTGCCAGGCGTTGGCGCCGTCAATCCGGGAGGACTCATAGAGATCGGCAGGGATGTTCATCAAAATACCGGTGGCGATCAGCATCAGATAGGGGATGCCGATCCAGATGTTGATCACGATGACCATGATGCGCGGCAGCAGGGCGTTGTGAGCCTGGCTGCCCCAGAAGTCGATGGCCTGCTTGATCCAGCCCATATTCAACAGAAAACCGTTGACGATGCCGTTTTTGGCGAACATTTTGGAGACGTACAGGAGGGAGATGAACTGGGGAATGGCGATGGTCAGGACCAGGATCGTGCGCCAGACCTTTTTGAGGCGGATACCCTTCTTGTTGATCATCATGGCCACGAACATGCCGAGGAAGTAGTTGGTGAAGGTGGCGAAGAAGGCCCAGATCAGCGTCCAGGTCAGGATCTCGCCGAAGGTGGCGGAATAGTTGGCGCCGCTGCCCGACCAGGTGAGCAGGGTGCGGAAGTTCGCGAGGCCCTGCCAGCCGAAGAGCGCGTTGTTGTAACCGTCGTGGGTGCCGTCGTAGTTGGTGAAAGCGACCAGGATCATAAAGACGATGGGCATCACCGTGAAGACCAGGATACCGGTCAGCGGCAGGGCCAGAAGCGTCTTGTAAAACTGCTCGTCCACCAGGCTTCTCAGATCGTCGCCGCTGGTCTTGAGGCGGCGGCCCGCCCTGAGATATTCCTCGGCGAGTTTGTTCTGTCTGACGTTCAGCCGCCAGGTGTAAAGGAAGGCGACGATGAAGAAAAGCGTCAGAACGCCGTAGAGCAGGATCTTGAAGGAGTTGTCACCGTAGGTCATGGTATAGGCGTCCAGCACGGCGTTATACTCCTCGTGGGGCCCGATCTTTCCCAGGGAAGGCAGCATGCTGATCCAGTAGCCGCCGGCGGTGACCATATAGAAAATAAACACGACCTCCATCAGCAGGAACAGCAGGCCGCGCAGCACCTGGCCGCGGGCGATGCTGCCGAAGCCCATCACGAGATAGGAGGTTTTGGTTTTCCAATCGCCCCGGACAAAGGTCATCACGACGTCGGCGAGCTCGCTGCCGATGCTGACGCCGATGTTTTTGAAGAAACGCCCGATCGCGAGAAAAAGGTTCGCGATGGCGCGGGGGATCGAAGCGAAAAAGGAAGTCACTTTATACAGGAACTTCTGCCCTTTGCTCAGGCGCAGAAACTCCAGATCGTTGTATCTTTTCATAACATTTCCCCTTTTTCCTCTTGATAAAAACTTGGTTGGAGCCGGGAATTGACTCCAACCAAGTACTTACACGGATGCAGCCAAAGGAATGGATATTCACTTTGGAAGCGTATTCTTCAATTCGATTCTTACTGCGCCAGCAGTTCCACGGTGCCGGCATCGCCGTCGATCGTCAGCTGCACGATGTAGCTGCCGTCGGCGTCGACCTTCACGTTCTCGCCGTCAGCGGCGCCGAAGTTCACGTCCCAGGAACCGCCCTGGCGGCACTTCAGCTCGTCGCCGGCCTTGAGCTCGAGGACTTCAGACTGGAACACGCCGGCTTCGACCTCGGTCATGGGGAAGTCGGTATCCCAGTTGGTGCCGCAGACAGCACCGATGACGCTCCACGCGTTCTTCTGCTCGTCGGTCATGTTGAACACGGCGGAGATGGCGGCGGTGTAGTTGTCCAGAGCAGCCTGCAGGCCGGCCTCGTCGGTGGCGTTCTTGACGTCGGTGCCGATGACCTTGGCGATATCCCACCAGGAGCCGTGGATCTGGCCCTGAACCTGCGCATAGGCGTTCTGCGCCTGGAGCGCGGTCAGCGCAACGTTCGCCTGAACGGCCTCATTGGCCTGAGCGTTCAGGTTGGAGGGACCCCAGGCCACAGCGTTGAAGCGCTCGAGCTGGCCCTGCTCGCCGGTCAGATACTGAGCCAGCTTGTGCAGAGCGGCAGCCTTGACGGCGTCGGTCTGGGGCTTGATGCCCATCAGCTTGCAGCCGCTGAAGGAACCCATGTGGTAGGTCTGGCCGTCCACCTCGAAGGAGGGCAGCGCGGCGGCGCCCAGATTCTCGCCCAGGATGCCGGCAACGGTCTCGTAGGCCCAGGTGCCGGTCACGACCACGGCGCAGCCGGCGTCAAAGCCGGCGCCGTCGGAGGAGCTGAGGTAGAACTTGGAGTCGAGCAGCTTCTTCATGCCCTTGACGGCGATCAGGCCCTCGGGGCTGTTGAAGGTGTCGTGCACGGAGACGAAAGCGCCGTCGGAGTCGGTCTCCCACTCGGAGACGCAGCCGGTGCCGAAGAACCAGGAGGCGATGTACCAGGCGGAGGTCTCATTCTCCATGGCGAAGTACTTGCCGGCAGCCTCGCAGTCGGCGATCAGCTTCTCGAGGGAGCCCACATCCTCCTCGGGGATGACGGTCTTGTCATAGTACATGAAGTAGCCGTTGTCAGCCGTCAGGGGGTAGGCGAAGAGCTCATCGCCCATGGTGGCGGCGGTGACGGCACTGCCGTCGTTGGCGGAGCGGACAGCCTCACCGGCGGCCACGCCCAGCTTGGCCAGAGCACCGGCCTGAACCAGACGGGCGAACTGGTCCTGCGCGAAGCAGAAAATGTCGCCGCCGGCTTCGACGTCGGTGATCATCTTGGTGGCGGCGTCGCCCTCGCCCACGGCTTCGACCGTGGCGTTGAAGGTGATGCCATCGGTGTTGCTGGCGTTAAAGTCGTCGATCTGCTGCTTGGTCAGATCCACGATCGCGTCGGCGACCCAGACCGTGATGTCGTAGGTGCCGGCCAGTTCCCCGCCGGCGGCGGGAGCTTCGGCCGCAGGCTCAGTGGCTGCGGGAGCGGAGCCGCCGCAGGCGCACAGCGCAAAGACCATGACCAGAGCCAGGATCATTGCCAGAACTTTTTTCATCTTGTTTCCTCCTTAAAAAATACATACTATTCAAAGGCAAAGCCTTGAAATACAAAGGAAATGCAGCTTCTTCCGCAACTTTACAAAAGAAATAGGTACAAAAGAAATAGGTGGCTTTTATCCCGGGAGAATTATTACAGATTCTTAAACGAATATCATTATACTATTGCTTTTTTCTGTTGTCCACAGACCTGTGCATGTCTTTTTTTACAAAAATATTCCAATTCTTTTGTGCAAAAATACGATAAAAAATTCGCGGGCGGCCTCAGCCGCCCGCGTGCTCTCCGGATTACCGCTTTATTCCCCGGAGCAGAGCATCGCCCCGTCGATCTTGCCCCAGGCGCCGTTCCCTTCGCCCGCGCATCTGACATAGACGCCCACGGTCAGGGTCTGGCCCTCCACATAGTCGATGCCCTTCACAAGGCCGGTGTCCCAGCTTCCGTAGCCAGTGATGGACATGGGCGCGGTACCGACGATCTCCCCATCCAGCCTGGCATAGGCATAGACCTCGTGTTCACCCGCGTCGCCGCCCATGACGGAGACGGCGAACTTGTACTGCCCGCTTTTGAGTTCCTTCACATCCTGCTCCAGCCGGAACTCGATCGTCCCCTGCCCGGCGCTCCAGAAGTGCATATGCCAGTGGCCGTCCAGGGAGTCGGTGGCCTTGTCCTCCACGTAGAGCTCATCGGCGCCGCCCAGATCTTCCACCGACCATCCGGTGAGATCGCCGGTCTCAAAGTCCGGGTTGGTGAGGAAGTTGAATTCCACCATGTTCACGGTGCAGAGCGCCGGAAGGCCGCCCGCCTCGCCCCGGATCTCATAGCGTGCGGGACCGTTTTCGTGCATGCGGGTCAGATCCGCCGCCGAAGCATCCCAGCTGACGGGGATCGGCTCCCGGCTGTCGTCTGTCATGACCGCGTTCACCGTCTCCGGCAGGACGATCTCATCGCTCAGATCCACGGTCAGGAAGCTGTCCTCGACGGCATCCGGCACAGGTTTGAGCTCGTTGCCGGAGCGCAGCAGGGCGAAGAGCTTCAGGGACTCCAGCGGCATTCCCTGCGCGTCAAAGAGGGCCTGATTGTCCACGGCGCAGCCGCCGTAATACTTGCCCGCGTCGTTCGGGTCATAGGAGGCGGCATAGCTGGAGGCCCAGCCGGAGCCGTATTTTTCCCAGCGTTCGTGGTTTTCCTCCCAGGAATCGGTGCCCACGCTGATCCAGGTACCTTCCCAGTAGCAGACGCCGATGCCGCCCGGCGTATTCGCCACCGTCTCGATCACGTCGCGCACGGAATTGGCCTGCCCCTGTACGGTGTAGGGGTAGTTTTTGACGACCGTGCTCCCCTCTCCGATGGTATTGCCGTTAAAATCCGTGTCCTCCGCCGTGTAGGCGTAGGAGGTCTCCATGACCATGACCTTTTTGCCGTAGGTATCGGCGATCTCGCCCAGGACGGCGCGCAGGTTCTCCAGCGTCCCGTGCCAGTAGGGGTAGTAGGAGGAGGCGAAGACGTCGTAATCCACGCCGTAATAGTCGAGCTTTTTGGCGTAGTCGGCATAGGCCCCGCTTTCGGGATTGGCAAAATGCACCGCGACCATCGCCTCGGGATAGATTTCCCGGACGGCCCTGGCCCCGGCCTGCATCAGATACTGGATGTTGAACCAGATCTTCTCCCCGCAGAGGGCGCCGTTGGTCTCGTTGCCCACCTGCACCATGCCCACATCCGCGCCGGCATCCCTGAGTTCCTTCAGGGAATCGAGGGTGAACTGATACACCGCCTCGGTCTTCTCCTCGATCTCCATGTCCTTCCATGCCAGCGGCACCATCTGCTTGCCGGGGTCGGCCCAGAAGTCGGAATAGTGAAAGTCCACGATCAGCTTCATCCCGGCCGCGGCGGCGCGGCGGCCGATCTCGACCGCTTTCCCGACGTCGTTGTTGCCGCCGCCGTATCCATTGCCGTCTTTATCATAGGGGTGGTTCCAAACGCGCACACGGATGTGTGTCACGCCGTTCTCCGCCAGAGTCAGAAACACGTCCTGTTCCTCGCCGCTGAAGTTGCGGTATTTTACCCCGCTCTGTTCCTCGGCTATGACCGAGGAGGCGTCCACGCCCAGAATAAAATCCTCGGGAAGCGTCGAAACCGGCTTCACATAGAGTGTATCGCTGCTGACCGGCTTGCGTATCGGGGCCTTCGGCGCCGTGCCGCAGGCGCAGAGCAGAAGCAGCAGCGCAGACAGAAGAGCGATCCAGATCATCTTTTTCATTGGATTCCTCCGTATTCATATTTCGGGAGCGGCAGTCGGCCGCCCGGGCCGTTCCTTGGCCTCAGCGGCGGGCTCAGTTCATATTCAGCAGTTCCCCGATCAGCCAATAGGCCGCCATGTCTTTCTCTCCGGCGTGAAGGGAATTCGCTCCGAGGAAAAGATAGTACTCCCCTTCCCCGTAGCCCAGGAAGTCGGCTGCGCAGCCGCTCTCCCCGTCCCAGACCCGGATCCCGCAGGGCTCTCCGTCCAGCTCCAGCAGTTCCCCTGCCGCCGCGGGAAGCGCGGCGGGGTCCAGCGGACGGAAAGAGTCCCGGTAGCCTTCGACGCTCTCTATCGGCACGATATAGACATCGGCATTGAGAAGGCCTGTTTCGTCGAACATGGCATAGTCGAAGCTGTGCGCCTGGATGAGCCGTATGCCCTCCGGTCTGCGCGCCTCCAGCGCGGCGGAGAGCTCCCTGTCGCGGCAGCTCTCCACTTCGGCAAACAGCACCAGCTTTTTCTCCTCCGGGGCATCGGTCAGGAAATTGAAAACGAAACCCCAGAGCACCGCTGCCAGGATCGCCCAGACCACGTATTCATGCAGCTGCGAGAGGATATTTTTGAGAACTCTCATTTCGCGTACCCCGCAATATAGCCGTTCACAAGATACAGCGTCAGCTCGTCTCCGGCTTCCCGCAGCGCTTTGGCCCGGGAAGAACAGACTTTGAGCCGGCGCTTCCCCTCTTCGTTCTCCAGCAGCACGATCGTGATGCGGATGCTGTTCACGATCCGGAGCCGCTCCTGCGTCACCGTGACGCGGCCGCGCAGCTTCTCCGCCTCGCCCTGGGAAAGCATCCCGGCGTGCTGCCGCTCAAAACGCGTTTCCGCAAGGGTAAAACGGCGCAGATACAGCACCAGCCAGCCCGCGATCGTCCAGATCGCGACGCAGGCCGGCTCCATTCTTCCCGCGTTGCCGCTGTCGGTCAACACACAGAGGACGATGCAGGCGATCAGCGCCGCCAGTCCCAGCGTCCAGCAGAACAAACGCGTATTTCGGATTTTTCGTTCCAGCCGGGAGAGATCCTCCGGGCTGTACAAAGGCGTCATATGTTCCATGCGGTTATTATAGCATCCCCGCTCTCTCCTTGACAAGTTTCTTGCCGTCGATTACAATTTTTCCAGAACCGAACGTTACAGGAGGGATCATTATGCGTAAATTCTCAGCGCTGCTCTCGGCTGTGCTCCTCTGCGCCATCATGCTCACAGGCTGCGGGCAGGCTGCTCCCGCAGCCCGGACCGATGAGGCGGGGTATCTCGTCTCCGCCGCCGACGGGAGTCTTCTCCTCTCCGAAGACGGCGAGGCTGTGCTGGACAGCTCTGCCTGGCATTTTGACGCGCCGGACGACAATTACCGGGTCTTCTACGAGATCTTCACGGGTTCCTTCTCCGATTCCGACGGAGACGGCGTGGGCGATCTGCAGGGCATCATCCAGCACATGGACTATCTGAACGACGGGGACCCGGCCTCCGGCCGGAGTCTCGGGATCGAGGGCATCTGGCTCACGCCGATTTTCGCTTCTCCCTCCTATCACAAATACGACGTGACCGATTACTACTCCGTGGACAAGCAGTTCGGCACGCTGGAGGATCTGCAGGCGCTGATCGACGCCTGTCACGAGCGCGGCGTGAAGCTGATCCTGGACCTCCCGCTCAACCATACCGGTGAACGCTGCTCCTGGTTTTCCAGGTTCAAGACCGCGCACCTGGCCGGAAACACGGAGGACGAATACTACAGCTTCTACAGCTTTGTGACCCCGGACGAGGGGAGCAAGGCTCCCGCCGGTTACCGACAGCTCAGCGGCACCGGCGACTGGTATGAGTGCAACTTCGACGGTTCCATGCCCGAGCTCAATTTTGACAACGAAGAAGTGCGCAGAGAGCTTGTCCGGGTCGCGCAGTTCTATCTGGACATGGGCGTGGACGGCTTCCGCTTCGACGCGGCAAAATACGTCTATTTCGGCGACAATCAGCGCAGTGCGGAGTTCTGGGACTGGTATCTGGCCCAGCTGCGCGCGCTGAAGCCCGATCTCTACGCCGTGGCCGAGGTTTGGGATTCCGACGGCGTGACCGATGAATATTTCAGCGCCGTGAACTGCTTTGACTTCACCACCTCGCAGACCAGCGGTCTGATCACCACCACGGCACAGCACGGGAACGTGAACGCCTATACCGCCTATGTGGACGGCTATCTGGACCGGATTCACGCCATCCGGGAAGACGCCATGATCGTCCCCTTCATCGCAAACCATGACACCGACCGTGCTTCCGGCTATCTGACCGTAGCCAGCGGGAACATGAAGGTGGCGGCCAACCTCTATCTGCTCTCCAGCGGCTCGCCCTTTATCTATTACGGTGAGGAGCTGGGAATGCGCGGCTCCCGCGGCGGTGCCAACACCGACGCCAACCGGCGGCTTGCCATGCTCTGGGGCGACGGTGATACCGTCCGCGATCCCGAAGGCACGACCTACAGTCCCTCCAAGCAGATCGAGACCACCGCCGCCGACCAGAAGGCCGACGAGGGAAGTCTGTACAGCTACTACAAAAAGCTGCTCATGATCCGTGCCGCACATCCGGCTATCGCCCGGGGCGATTACACCGCGCTGTCCTTTGAGGGCAGCAAGCTCGGCGGCTTTGTGGCAGATCTGGACGGCGATCGGGTCTGCGTGCTGCACAACACCACCCTCAGCGCCGCGGACGTCGACCTGGCCGCGCAGGGCATTGAGGACTTCTCCGTCCTTTCCGCCTTCATCGGTGTGGAGAACGCCTCGCTGGAGGACGGCATCCTCCATCTGGGTGCCCAGACCAGCGCCGTGCTGCTGCCCTGAGCGCCGCGCTTCCCCGCGCGGCGGAAAAGGGGCTGTGAAGAACAGGAGAGCCGAAACTCCCCTGGGCTTCACAGCCCCTTTTTATTTTTTTGATCCAGCTCCAGAAGCCGCAGCCCCTGCTTCTGCCCGGAGGCGCGACGCTTTATGAAACGAACTGATAAACCGTAAAGGCCGCATAGATCGTCAGCAGGAGGACCCCCTGCCAGCGCCTCAGCTCGCCTTTCTTCAAGGCCGGCAGGCACATGATCATCATCACCGCCAGCATGACGGGCAGGTCAATGACCATGCTTGAATTGACGCCGCCCATCACGGTCTTCTCCGTCGGGATCGCAAAGGGAGAGATCGAAATGGCCGCGCCGCTGACCAGAACGATGTTGAACAGATTTGCTCCGATGATATTCCCCAGAGACAGCGAGCCGTGGCCCTTCAAAAGGCTGGTGATGGCCGTGATCAGTTCGGGGAGGCTTGTGCCCAGCGCCACCATGGTCAGGCCGATGACAGAGTCGGGAACACCCAGCGCGGCGGCGATCTTGGTGCCGTTGTCCACCAGGAAACGGGCGCCGAGCGCAATGGCCGCAGCGCCGATCACCAGCAGAAGCAGCTCCATTGCAAAAGAGCGCTCTTTCTCCCCGCTCTCCTCTTCCGCGTTCTCTTCCGCCATTTCCGGATGTTTCTTCATCTGCATCGTGGAGACGACCATGTACAGCACAAATACCGCGAGATATGCCAGCCCCATCCAGCGCTGGAAACGGCCCATCGTCCAGGCGATCAGGGCATAAGAGGCGGCGGCGGCGAAGAAGAAGGCGGTCGGCAGGACAAAGGACCTGGGCTGCACCTTGCTCGGGCTCGCCGTAATGGTGATGGCCGCGATCAGGCTCGTGTTGCATATGATCGAGCCGATGGCGTTGCCGTAGCTGATGCCGGCATTGCCCTGCAGGGCCGCCTGGCTGGAGACCATCACCTCGGGGAGTGTGGTCCCGATGGAGACGATCGTGGCGCCGATCAACAGCTCCGGAAGGTGAAAGCGGCGTGCGATGCCGACCGAACCATCGACAAACCAGTCGCCGCCTTTGATCAGAAGGACGAATCCGACAAGGAACAACAGCACAGGTACCAGCATGAATTTCAGTTTCCTTTCCAATGATCTGCCCGCGGGACAAAGCGTCCGGGAGCTTGCGCTCAGCCTCCGCACTCTGGGCAGAAAAGGCGGGCGCAGGGAGGGAGAGCGTCCCGCGAAAGCAGCTGCGCGTCCGTTCTCCAGACAACAGAAACTATAATACTTGCCGCTGATGATTTCAAGTCCGGAGTCGAGTTTTTCGGTTCTTCGGACCTTTTCGCGTTGAGTGCAGGGCTCTCGGCGTGCTTTCTCCCCGGGCCTCCGCAGCCGCGCGTCCGGTGCGGCGGCGGAGCGGGGCGCGGCTTCGTTTTTCGCTTCGGTCAGACGCTTTTCAGCGTGATCGTTTTCTCCCCGCAGCCCTCGGCTTCGATACGTACCCGGATCTCGCCCGCTTCCTCCGTGCTGCGGACGACTGCCATCACACGGCCGTCGAAGGTCTCCCAGGCGCTGTCCCGGTAGCTCCCCTCGCACTGAGGATGGGCGGAACCGAAGCCCGCAAGCACCCCTGCGCCATCGACCGTGACCGTGACCCTGCGCTTTTCAAAGCGGCTGGGCAGGCCGTTTTCGTCGAGCAGATCCACGGTAACGAAGGCCGCGCCGCGGCCGTCGGCGGTGATGCATTCATTTTCCGCCGTGACGCCGAGCTTGACGGGCGCGCCTGCCGAACGCAGCGCAAAGCGCCCGTCTTCTTTGCCCTTCGTATAACCGACGGCCAGCAGCTCGCCGGGGGCATAGTTCAGCGCAAAGGCGGCCTCGTGCCGCTCGGTGGCTCTGCGTCCCAGGGAGACCCCGTTCAGGAAAAGCTCAACTTCCTCAGACGCGGAAAGCACGTGTGCCACAGTCGCTTTGCCTTCAAAGCCGGGCCAGGTCCAGCTGTCGATGGCGTCATAGTATTTCCAGTCGTTGCTGTTGTCCGGCTGACCGAAGCGGTCCAGACGCTCCACGGCGATCATGGGCTCACGGCGCAGGCCGTAGGCGATCTCACGCAGATAGCTCACCGGGCGGCGGTACGCGTTGAGATTGATGTCCCCGCAGTAGGCGAGCCTGTCGGGGTACCAGCCCTGCTCGCGGCGCTCCGGGGCGTAGTGGTAGCAGGCGATACCCGCTTCTCCCAGGTAATCATAGCCCGTCCACGTGAAGTCGCCCAGGACGTGGGGATTGCGTTCGGCGATCTCCCACAGGCGCGCGATCTCGGTGGGGTAGGTTTCGCTGCCCACGACCACGCGCTCGGGGTGCAGAAGATGCTCCAGCTCATGCCGGGCGGTCAGGTAGTTATAGCCCACCACGTCCAGCTCACAGGCCACCTCCTCCATCGCTTCGGAAAGGCCGCGGCTGGTGGAAAAAGCGTCCATTTTCCGCTGCTCCATCTTGGCCATGGCTGCGTTGAGAGCCTCGCTGCCGGAGGAGTCCCCCTGCTCCTGCGGCGTTTCCTCCGTTCCCGCCATCAGCGCGACCATCTCGTCGACGTGATCCGCCATGGCGAGGAAACCGTTGATGGCCCCGGTCACGTAGCGCGTGCCGTCCAGCTCGCGCAGATAGTTGGCCATCTCGCGGTTGCGCCGTCCGCCGCTGCGGCGGCCGATCTCCGGGATCTCGTTGCCGAGACTGTAGAGCACGACGCAGGGGTGGTTATAATCCTTGGCGACCAGGCGCTCGATACTCAGCCGCCATTCGCCGACCAGGTCCAGCGCGTAGTCCGCGCTGTTCTTCGGCATCTCCCACATGTCCGACAGCTCGTCCATGACCAGGATGCCGAGACGGTCGCAGACGTCCAGCAGGGCCTTGCCCGCCGGGTGATGAGCCGAACGGATGGCGTTGAAGCCCGCTGCCTTGAGCTGTCGCATGCGGTATTCTTCCGCGTCGGGCAGGGTGGTGGCGCCGATCAGGCCGTTGTCGTGGTGGATGCAGGCGCCGCGCAGCTTATACGCAGCGCCGTTGATGCGCAGGCCGCGCCGGGCGTCCAGGCTGAGTTTCCGGATGCCGAAGCTGCCCTCGGCGCGATCCAGAAGGCTTTCCCCCTCAAAAAGCTCCGCGCGCCAGGCATACATGGCCGGGTGCTCCGGGTTCCAAAGCTCGGGATCGTCCACGACAAAGCGCAGGTGGGACTTCACTTCCTCCGTCTGGAGGACGGAAACCACATTCTCAGCGCTCGTCTCCCGCCCGTCCGGGGCGGTGAGGGTCACGCGCAGGCACAGCTTTTTCGCCTCCAGGCCGCTGTTGCGAACAGAGACGTCCGCCAGCACCAGAGCATAGCGGTCTGCCAGCTCTGCCGTGGTAAGCCTCACGCCCTCGGGCTGCACATGGATGCGCTCACCCTGCCAGAGCCAGACGTCCCGGTACAGCCCCGCGCCGGGGTACCAGCGGGAGCCGTTCTCCGCACCTCTGGCGATGACCTGCAGCACGTTCTCCTCGCCGCAGCGAAGCCGGCCGTTGAGTTCGGCATAAAACTGGGAATAGCCGTAATGATTCGCGGCAATCAGCTCGCCGTTGAGGTAAACCATGGCCTGGGCCATGACGCCCTCGAATTCCAGCGTATTCTGCTTCTGTTCCCACTCACAGGGTGCAAAGAAGCGCTTTTCATAGGTATAGGATTTCACCGGGTAATAGCCGGTCTGGTTGCCGCTGGGAGCGTCCGGGCGGCGCTCCTCCAGGATCATCGCGTCCTGGGGAAGCACGACGGGCACGGCCTCCGGCTCGGAACCGAAGATCACGCCGAAGGGATTGGGCACGCCGGGCCGTACGGTCCAGCCGGTATTGAAAAGCTGCCTGCGCATATGTATCCTTCTCCTTTGAAATTCCTGAGGACGGAAATCCGCCCTCCTTATCATACACTGACTGCCTGCCGGTTTTCAAGTTGCCATTGCGAACTGCACGGCATATGTCGTCCGGGAAAACGTCCGGGCATTTTTTCTCCCGGCTTTGCTGTCATTACTTTTTCCGTCCGGTTCTTCCGATCCAGGCGGCAGGAAACGGCATCGCCGCTTGCGCGATGCCGTTTCCCTGTTTCCCTTTTTTCTTCATGCGGGATCCTTGTCGGCGTCCGGTTTCCTCATGCCTGAAGCGTGGGGAAATAGGGGCAATCCCGGAAAAGGCACTCCCGGTTTTCGCGGAAATAGCGGCAGGATACCTTGCCGAGAGGCATCTCAACGCCTAAAAGCTCTTCCGTGAAAGCGGCGGCGCGCGTGATGGTAAGCCGGCCGGTGCGCTTGCAGCAGCGTGGACCGCCTGCATCGGCGATCGCGTTCAGGCAGTCGGCAACGAGGCGCTGTGGGATGGGCCAGGCCTCCTTGTGCAGGGGGTTGGAGCCCAGAAGGATGCTCATATAGATCCCCGCTCCGGCCGCCGCACCGCAGACGCCCCAATAGCCGCAGGCACCGCCCGGCACCTGGGAGGCGCGGCGCACCGCCTCCCGCAGCGCTTTCTCCAGATGGATCTCCCCGCCGTTGTTGCGGTAGGCGGTCAGCAGCACACAGGGGACGATGACGTGGTGCTCCGGCCCGTGCATGTGCACCTGGCGCAGCGCGACCACCTGCTCGAAAAGCGCAAGCGGGTCCTTTTCCGTACCGGCAAGCAGGAGTGGGACGAAAAAGGCAATGGATGAAGACGCATGGCAGCTGTCGCAGACGAAGTGGCCGTCCTCGCAGGCGGCGTTTGCGTCGGCCTCTTTCCCGCAGACAGAGCAGCGCAGCGGACGCGTTTCGCCGAAATAGGTCAGGGGCTTCCCGCACAGGAGGCAGCCCGTTTTGTGCTGCGCCCTGTCCGGTGCAGGGGATGGCTGGCAGCAGCAGTTCTCCTCTGCCTGTTTCTTTTTGATCTCGGTCATCGTTCCTCCACCTTTCGTTTTCCCGCATAGAGGCTGCGGTCCTCCGGCCTCGCCGGGCGGACTTCTGTTTCGGCGTCCAGTGCGGGCAGAACGCCTTCGCCGCAGGTCAGGATCTGAAGATGCAGTCTGCCCTCCCGCCGCTCCGCGCGGTAGTCGGCAACGAAGGGCAGCGAAAACAGTGTTTCGTCCAGGGCTGCCAGCTCCGCCGTCTCCTTGCGGCGCACGGTATCGAGCCGCAGCACTTCGCTGCCGCAGGGACATCTGCCGGGAATCACCCGGGTATAGTCGCCGGTGCGGTAGCGGATCAGGGGCATGGCCTCCATGCCGATGGTGGTGATGACCAGCTCCCCGGTCTCGCCCGGCGGCAGCGGGCGGCCCTGCTCGTCAACAATCTCGGCGATCACATGGTTTTCCCGCAGGTGCATGCCCTCGTGGGCGCTGCAGCATATGGCTCCGCCCAGCGCCATCTCCCGCGAACCGTAATGGGGGAAAAGGCGGCTTTGCAGGATCGCCTCGCAGCCCCTGAGAACGGCGTTGGGGCAGGCGTCGCCGCTGACGAGGGCCCGCTTCAGACTGCCCCGGCCGCAGACGCGCAGCAGCGAGAGGAGCTGTACCGGCATACCCACAAAGGTGTCCGGTTTTTCTTTTTCCAGCACCGCGGAAAATTCGCCGTAGCTGAGCCCGACGCCCAGCCGGAGGGGTCTTGCTCCGAGGCGCCCGATCGCCTCCGCGATCAGTTCCCCCAGGCCGTGCGGCCCGGAGAAGGGAAAGCAGACCATGGTGACGCTGCCGGGAAAGATCAGTTCTCCCAGGCCCGCCGCAAAGAGCTCCACGGTGTGCTCGCAGTCGCCTTCCGTGTAAAACACCCGCTTGGCGGCGCCGGTGGTGCCGGAGGTCGCGTCGGAGAGCACCCGCTGCACCTCCGCCTGGGAGCAGAGCAGCAGTCCCGATGCCTGATGGGCCAGATCCTCGTCCGTGGTAAAGGGGAGGGAGGCAAGCTCGGAAAGCGAATCCAGATGCCCGGGCAAATCCCGGTAGAAGCCGCCCCGCTCTTTTTCGCGGCCGAGCAGGACGTTGAGTTTCCGGAGCTGCAGCAGTTCAATGCTCGCTCTGGTAACAGGCGTCAATCCCTCCTGCGCAGACAGAAGAGCGTCGATTCGGGAGAGCGTCATCGGTAGAGCGCCTCCCCGTTACGGTTCGTCAGATTATAGGCGCAGAAAGGCACCATGCCGTATCGGCTGTCCACCTCGCAGATGTGGCAGCGGCGCAGCCGATCCAGATCCAGGTTCCACGCGTCCTGAAACACCATGCCGGACACGGCAAAGGTGCTGCGCCGCGCCTGCTCCAGAAAGGCGTCCAGCGCGGAGGTCTCGGTGAGGGCGTCGTCCTCGCCAAAGGCGGACACAGAGCCGCTCCACTGGTCGGCCACGGAGGTACGCGAATCGTCGGAACTCGTACAGCAGCACTCGCCGCTCTGCCGGCGGGGAAGGCTCTTGAGCGTGCCGTCAGGGCGGATGCGATAGCTCGCGTGGAAGGAGCAGTAGGCGCTCTCCGCCCCGCCGCCGTAGAAATCGGAGGCGTGCAGCAGACCGTCTGTCTGCTCTTCGATGAGAGCGAGGAGCTTGGGGATCGTGATCGGTCGCTCCGGCCTTTCGAGGCCGCAGCGACCGAAATAGCTCAGGGGCTGGAAATGCACGCCGCGCACGGCGGGGGCGTTTTCCAGCGCATAGCGGAGGATCGGGCCGACCTGATCCTCGTTCACGCCGCGCGCGATCACCGGGACGAGCACGACGCCCAGTCCCGCCGAGGCGCAGGCTTCGATGCAGCGCTTTTTCTCCGCAAGCAGCGCGCGGCCTCTCAATATTATGTAAACCGAATCGTCGAGCGCGTCAAATTGCAGAAACACCGTATTGAGTCCGGCCTCCCGGAGCGTTTCGGCGTAACCCGGCTCCGCGGCCAGGCGCAGCCCGTTGGTGTTGAGCTGGAAGAAGGTGAAGCCTTTTTCGCGCCCCATGCGGAGGATCTGGGGCAGATCGTCCCGCACCGTCGGCTCGCCGCCGGAGAGCTGAATGTTGAACGGGCCGCCGTGGGCCATCAGATAATCGTATTGCTTTTCGATCTCCGCAAGCGGGAGATCTGGCGCGGGTTCTTCTCCCGCGGCGGCGAAGCAGACCGGGCAGCGCAGATTGCAGCGCCGCGTCAGCTCCAGCAGCATGCAGCAGCCCTTGCGCAGATGCTCGGTACAGAGGCCGCAGTCGTTGGGGCAGCCCTTTTTCGGCGCACGCCCCTCGCGCGGGGGATCGACGACGGTGTTTTCACTGTTCCAGTGCAGATAAGAGGCAAGATTGCCCTCCCAGATCAAAGCGGAAAAAACGCCGTGCTCGTCACAGTGCTTGTCGAGATAGATACCGTCCTTTTCCGAGCGCTTCTGCGCGTCGAGGACGCGCAGACAGACCGGGCAGACGCTTTTGGTTTTTCCGATGATCATAGCAGTCCCCGCTCCGACAAGATCTCCATGCATTTTTCAAAGGTGGCCGCGATGATCTGCGGGCAGTATTCCACGCGCTTGGCGGGATTGCCCTTCGTGATGTCGCGGCAGTCGATCCCGCCGTATTCGGCGGTCATCTCCTCCTCAAACCACCGGGTGAATTCACCCAGGGCCGGCTTGTGCTGCGGATCGTCGAAGCCGGTATCCTCACCCTTGCCGGTGAAATACGAGATCAGGCAGGCGCCGCCCGTCATGCAGCCGCAGCAGCCTTGGGAAAAGCCCACGCCGCCGTTGAGACCGCCCATGGCCTTGACGAGGCCGGGGTTTTCCTCGCCCAGCGTATCCAGCATCAGGATCGCCAGGATCTGGCTGCAGAAATAGCCGTAACGGCTCAATTCCATCACGCGGTCAAACAGATCCATGCTTATCCGTCCTTTCTTCCGATCAGCAGCCAGTAGCTGCACTTCCCTTTCGGGATCTCACAGCAGGGCGCGTCGCCGCGCCAGAGAGCCTCCAGATAATACTCCCGCCATGCGTCCGTCAGATCCTCGGCGCAGAGCAGCGTAAAGCCGGCCGCGCGCAGCAGCGCCGCCGGGTCGTCAAAGAACAGATCCGACAGCAGCAGCTTCCCGCCCGGCTTCAGCAGCCGCCGGGCCTCACGCAGCGCGCCGCGTTGATCACCCGAGACGAAAAACGCGCACTCGCTCAGCACCGCATCAAAGCTCGCGTCGGGAAAGCCCGTACACAGCAGGTCGCCCCGCTCGACCGATTCCCCGCGCGGCTCAAGATCGATCCCCCGCGCCGCATAACCCATCCCGCGCAGCAGCGCAAGCGCTTCGCCCGCGCCCGCGCCGAGATCGAGCACCGAAACGCCCTGCGGCAGCGCCGCCAGCTCGATGAGACGGCGGGTGTGCGCCTCGCCGCCGGGGTGGCTCCTCATTTGTCCTCCAGCGCCCGTTCAACGGACGCCACCTTGCCCAGCGCCAGCTCCTCCGGCACGTAGACGAAGCCGCAGACCGGGCAAACAGGGAGCTCCACGGGAAAGCCGTTGTCCAGATACAGGAACTTGGCTTTACCCTTGACGAGAGGCACGCCGCATTTGACGCACCTGAGCTTTCCCTGCGGGTCTATGGTGTAATAGTTTTTCTCGATGGCCATGCTTATCCCTCTCTCTTTTCCACACGCATCCGGTGGCTCCAGGCGCGGTGTACCAGGAAGCCCCCGTCCGTGCGGCTGAACTTCACCCAGAAGGTGGCGTTGCCGACGCGCTTTCTCGCGGCCAGCAGACCGTCCTCGTCCTCGATGGCCTCGCCGCTGATACGGAAGTCCTCCAGCACGGCGATCACGTCGTCGGTCAGGATCATGCGGTCATCCATCATGCGCCGGGCCTCATCGGTATAGTTCAGTTCAAAATCCAGCTTCATCTCAGCCGTCTCCTCATGCCACAGATCCAACAGCAGTTCCTTTTTCAGCGCAAGGCGGTTGCGGCGCTTTTCGCTGATATCCGGGGGATTGCCCGCGTCCGTGCCGTAGCACAGCTCCAGCAGGTGGCGGGATTCCCGCCCCTGCCGGGCGAAGCGGTCGCGGCAGGCCATGCAGTAGCTGATGTAGGGCGCGTCCGAGCGCTCGAGACATTTCTCCGTCATCTCACCCGCCACCTCGCGGTTGGCGTAGGCGGTCAGGCCGCCGTAGCCGCAGCAGGGGGAGCGGTCGCCGGAATAGGGAGTGTCGATCAGCTCACAGCCCAGCCGGACAGCCAGCGTGCGGATGGCAGCCTGGGTCTCTTCGTCGCCGCGGGCGCCGCAGGAATCGTGCAGCGCCGCCGGACGGTCGAGTCCGTGCGCGCCCTCCGGCAGCCCGCGTTCGAGCAAAACGTCCCAGATGCCTTTTATGGTAATGCCCTCGTGGGTCGAAAGCTCTTTTTTACAGGTCGGGCAGCCCGCGATCACGATCGGATCGCCGAGCCGCGCAAGCTCGCGGTCAATGAATTCCCGCGTCTGCGCCTCCATCTCATAGCGCCCTGCCCAGTCGCAGATGGCGCCGCAGCAGCCCAGCATCAGCGCCACGCCTCCGGGGAGTCTGGCGCAGAGGTCCTCATAGGCGGCGCGCACCGTCTGCGGTGCGATGGCCGCGGCCTGACAGCCGGGGAAGAAAACATATCTGCACCGCTCAAAGCCCGGCTGGGGCCTTGCGAGGAAGGCCTCCTCATTGGAAAAGAGCATGTCCAGCAGCGCAAACTCATGGGGCGCGAGCGGCATCTTATCCGTGGAAACCATGTTCTGCCGCGCCAGATGGCACACGCGAGCCATATCAAAGCCGTTGGGACAGACCGCCGTGCACTGTCCGCAGAGCGAGCAGGCGTTCATCGGTTTGTTCAGCTGATGATCGCCCATGATGATCTGGGTGTTGTTGTAGATCTCCCGGGCCAGCAGGCCGGGATGCTTTTTATAATGCTTGAGGTAGGCGCAGCTCCTGAGACATTCCTCGCAGTGGCAGCTGATGCAGCGGCCGGCCTCCGCGATCGCCTCTTCCCTGCTGTAGCCGTCCGCCGACACCGGCACGCGCGCAAGGGCTTTGGCCTCGCTGAGATCGGTATAAAGCCTGCTCTCCACCGGCCCCTCCTGTCCGCGGGTGTTGCGCGGATCGAGGTTCTGGGCCAGCCGGTCCACCGTCAGCGCGGCCTTTTTCGCGCCGAAGGCGGCATCCAGCACGCCCGCGGTCCGCCCGCTGACGAGGTGCTCGGCCTCGCAGTACATCAGCTCCGGGATCGCTTCGCTGTCCGGGAAAACGGCTGCTCTGACGTCGTCCGAGGCGCACAGGACGTCAAAGGATGCTTTTTTTGTATCATAGAACGCCGCGTCGAGGCGGCAGTTGCATTCGAACTGAATGTCCTTCCCGCGCAGGCGCCTGAGTTCCAGGCGGAAAGCTTCCTCCTCCAGGAAGGGCGCGGCGGTGCGCAGCCAGCTCTCCTCATCCGGCTCCTCGCAGAATACCTTGACCGGATAGGCCTTCTTTTCCAGCTCGCCCGCCAGCAGCAGCGGGAAGAGTCCGGAACCGAAAACAGCCGTCGTTTTTCGCTTCTTGCTCCGGAAGA
>CACYHB010000014.1 GCA_902774015.1 Oscillospiraceae bacterium
GAACCCTTCTCTGGTGCTTATTTAGCATAAGCTTTTTTCTTGCATTGTTCAATTTTCAAGGTACACGCTCCGCTGTTTCCTTCTCGGTCGCAGCTTATTTAGATTAGCACATCTGATCCTCATTGTCAAGAACTTTTTTCGTTTTTCCCAAAACTTTTTTCCTGAGCTTTCGGATCTCCGCGGCGCCTCTCTTGAGCGCTCGGCTAATATACCACCTATAATGCGGAAAGTCAACAACTTTTTTTCGAAAAATCAAACTTTTTTTGCAGACACTAAATATTGTGCATTCATTTCGGGCATAATACACCACATGTATACCGAACCGATTTCTTACCCCAAACCGAGGCAGAAAAAAGCGCCCGAATACCGGGGCCCGATCTCTCTCTTTGCGCTGCAGAGCATCTTCTCCTCCTGCGGGGATTTTGAAACCCGCCGCCTGGACTTCGGGCTGGAGGGGCGGCTCTCCGTGTCGGCCTGCTGGCTGGACGGACTCGTCTCGAGCCGGGAAGCCGCCGAGGAGATCCTCCGCCCCGTGACGGACCGGCTTCGTGCGGCGGGCACGGCGGAGGAGGCCGACGCCGTCGCCCGCATCCTCTCCGGTGGCGTCTATCGGGGCAGCGTTCACCGCCGCTCGGATATGGATCTGCTGGTGGCGGACCTCTGCCACGGTCATCTGGCACTCGTCTTCGACGGCAGCGCCGTGGCGCTGAGCTTCGAGGTGCGCGCCTCCGAGGTGCGCCCCGTGGGAGAACCAACGCTGGAAAAATCCCTCAAGGGCGGCAAGGACGCTTTCACCGAGACCCTGCGGGTCAACACGGCCCTTGTGCGGCGCCGCATCGCCTCGCCCCGGCTGAAGCTTGTCGAGAGCCGCGTGGGCCGCCGCAGCAACACCGGAGTCTCCGTTTTGTTCATGGAGGGCCTTGTGTCGCCCGATACGCTGCGAACGCTTGCTGCGCGGCTGGACCGGCTGGACGTGGACGCGCTGCTCTCTCTGGGAACGCTGGAGGAGTACGTCGTGGACGCGCCGCTCTCGCCGCTGCCTCAGCTCCTCCACACCGAGCGGCCGGACCGCTTTGCCATGTATCTGATGGAGGGGCGCGTGGGTCTGCTGGTGGACGGATTGCCGGTGGGCCTCGTGCTGCCGGTGACGCTGGCGGCGTTCATGCGCGTCACCGACGACGCGGGCAGCCACTTTCTGGTCGGGACCGCGCTGCGGCTGATGCGTTATCTGGCGCTGGGTCTTGCGCTGCTGCTGCCCGCCTTCTATGTGGCCGTGGCCACGTACCATCAGGAAATGATCCCCACGCGGCTGCTGCTGTCCATCATCCAGGCCGAGCAGGACCTGCCCTTTTCCACGGCGCTGGAGGTACTGGGGATGCTGGGCGCCTTCTGCCTCGTGCAGGAGGCGGGCCTGCGCCTGCCGAACCCGGTGGGTGACACCGTTTCCATCATCGGGGCCCTGATCGTGGGGCAGGCGGCCGTGGAGGCGAAGATCGTCTCTCCCATTGCCATCATCGTGGTGGCCTTCTCCGCGATCGCCTGCTACGCGCTGCCGAGCCAGGATCTGGCTGCGGCGCTGCGCCTGGCGCGGCTTCTCCTGCTGCTGGGCGCGATCTTCGCGGGGCTGTACGGCCTTGCGCTGGTGCTCGCGCTCCTGCTGCTGCATCTGGCCAGTCTGGACAGCTTCGGCGTCAACTACAGCGCCCCCATGAGCGATGGGCTAAAGGGGAATCTGCGCCGTCTGCTGCTGATGCCGCCCAAACCCGCCGACAAGTTCCGCGATCCCCATCTGGATACTCCCGACCGGAGAAGGCAGGGATAGCGGTCAGTAGCCAGTGATCAGTGGTTGGAATGATTATGAAAAAACCGCTTCTGTTCTTATTTATCTTTTATACTTCCCTTCTCTGCGGCTGCGGGCTTCTGCCCCATCGCCGGGAGGTGGAGACCCTTCGCATTATCCAGACCGTGGGGCTGGACTACGTTCCCGGCGGCGTCCGCCTGACCCTGGCCTCCGCCGCCGAAGCCGACGGGGATGGCGCGCAGCCGGGGCTCAGCGGAACGGGCCGCACGCTATCGGCGGCCCTGCAGCAGATCCGCGAGGCTTCTCCCGAGCAGGAGCTCTTCACCGGCCACGTGCGCAGCCTCCTGGTGGGACAGGAGGCCGCCGAGCACGGGCTGGACGATCTGCTGGCTCTGGTCTGCCGCTCCAGCGACCTGCGCCTGGACACGCCTCTGTACGTCGTGCGCGGCGGCAGCGCGGAGGAGCTTATCAAGGGCGCGTCGGAGGGCGATCGCGGCATCACGGAGATCCTGCTGGCCCTCCGGGCACGGGAGGAGCGGCAGCAGAGCGTCCGCAGCAGCACCGCC
Source organism: Oscillospiraceae bacterium (assembly GCA_902774015.1). Lineage (GTDB taxonomy): Bacteria > Bacillota > Clostridia > Oscillospirales > Oscillospiraceae > Limivicinus. The sequence goes on from CACYHB010000014.1 coordinate 2,368, forward strand.
GGCGAGATCCAGCTTGCTCTGCTGCGCAGCGACAGCGCCCTCGTCACCGCCCTTTCCCTGGGCGAGGCGGCGGAGAGCGGCGGCAAAACGGCCCTGCCGGCGGGGCTTGCGGTCCTGGAGCAAGGGAAGCTCGAAGCCTGGATCGAGCCGGCGGACGCCCTGGGGGCGGAGCTTCTCTGCGGCGAGACCGGCAGGCGGGAGCTGACTGTGCTGGATCTGGGCGGGCTTCCGGTAAGCCTGGAGCTGCAGCGGGGTGAGAGCAGCGTGAGGCCCGTCTGGAACGGGGACGGCAGCCTGCGCGGGCTGGACGTCACGGCGCGGGTGCGGGCCGCCGTGCTGGAGACCGCCGCAAACAGCGCTGCCGGCCTGGCCCGCTATGACGACCATCTGACGGGACAGCTGGAGGCCGCCGTCTCCGAGCGGATCGGCCGCATTCTGCAGCTGGCCCGTCAGGAAAAGCTGGACCTGGCGGGTCTGGGCCGCCGGGTAGAGCAGGCCGATCCGCTGCGCTGGGAGGCCCAGGGGCAGGACATGGCGGCGCTTCTGCCCGGGCTGGAGATCAGCATCGCTGTGCGCGGGGAGCTGATGCACACCTACGACGCAAAGGAGTCGGAGACATGAACGGAAAAGACCGCTTCTCCCGTCGCCAGCTCCTGTCCCTCGGAGCGGCGGCGGTGCTTTCGCCCGCGCTTCGTCTGTACCCGGCCGCCTCCGCGCGGCTGGCCGGGCGCGGCGCATGGCTCTCGGCCCTGTGCTGCCTGCCGCCGCTGCTTTTGTACGTTTGGAGCTTCAGCCTTTTCACGGCGCGGCGGCGGGAAGGGGAGGGCATCGCGGAGCTGACGCTGCGCTGCCTGGGCGACAAGCCCGGGCGTGCCGTCCTCCTGCTCTACGGCCTGTGGTTCGTGCTGTACGCCGGCTTCGTGCTGCGCGCCTCGGCGGAGCGCTTCATGGTGGCTCTGTTCCCCGAAAGCGCGCCGGCCTTTTTTGTGCTGTCGCTGGGTCTTGCGGTGCTTCTCTGTTCTCTCGGGCGGCCGCGCTCCCTGCTGCGCCTTGCGCGGATGCTGCTGCCGGTGCTGCTGGGGGTGCTCGGGCTGCTGCTTCTGGTGTCCCTGCAGCAGGTAAAAGCGGAAAACCTGCTGCCCTTGACCGAGCGCGACACGCTGCCGGTGCTGCTGGGCGCGCTGCCGGTGGCAGAGGTCCTGCTGCTTGGGATCTACGCCCCCGGCTTCCTGCTGGGCGGCGTATCCGGAGAGGAGGACTCCTTTCGCGCCGCGGCGGGCTGGCTCTCCGGCCTTTGCCTGCTGCTGACGGCTCTCTGCGCCGCCGTGCTTGGCTGCTTCGGCGCGGAGCTCACGGCCCGGCTCTCCCTGCCCTTCTTCACGCTGGTGCGCAACCTGGTCTTCTTCCGCACCGTGGAGCGGATCGAAGCGCTGGTGGCGGCGCTCTGGCTGTTTCCGGACTTTCTGCTTGCCTCGCTCTCGCTCTTCTGCGCCGGGATATGCCTGCGTCTTGCGCTGAAAAAGCCGTCCGGCAGGGGAGAGGAGCGCCTGCTCTCCGTGGAAAACGGGCGTTGGCTGCTGTGGCTGAGCGGCGCCGCCGCCATTGCGGCAGGGCTGTTGCTTGCGCCAAACGGCGACGCGCTCACGCTCTGGTCGGAGCGCATCGTCCCCATCGGGCAGGCTGCGGCAGCGCTGCTGTTTCCCCTTATATATATGGTGGGAACTGCAAGAAAACGGCTATGACCGACGTCAGACGAAGCTCGCTGCGCTTCGTTTCCCCGTTTTGCATAAGCGCCGGGAAAACTGCGCGTCCTCTCCCTCCGCCTTCCTTTTCCACGTCAAAGCCTTCGCTTTGATGTGGAGGGAGCGAGCCGCGCGGCGGTACGTTTTGCCAAGGGTATAACAAGCGGCTGTGACCGAGGTCACAGCCGCTTGTCTGTTTGCTGTTTTGCGCTTACTGCAGATAATCCGCCAGCTTCGGCGCTTCGAAGCCCTCGGCGTATTCCACCTTCAGGCTGTCAAAGTAGTCCTGCAGGGCCTTGCCGTAAGCCTCGTTCGCCGCCTTGCTGCGGGCGGTCAGGGCGACGCCGTCATTGGAGTACTCGATGACGCCGTCCGGGTCCAGGGGAAGGCGCATGATTACGTGCCAGCCGTAGTCGGACTGCACGGGGTCGGAGACCTGGAACTCGTCCAGGCTCAGCACGGTGTTTTCAAACTCCGCCACCATGGTGCCGGGCAGGAATACGTAGCCGTCGGGGTAGACCGCCTTGCCGGTATCCTCGCAGAATTCCTCCTTGAGTTCGGCAAAGCGCCGCAGGCGCTCCGCGTCGTCCTCGATGGCCTGCAGCTCGGCTGCGATCTCGTCGGCCTGCGCCTTCTTGGCTGCGGCCGCTTCCTCGTCCAGCGCCTCGAAATTGCTCGGGTCGATGGTCATGAGCAGGATATGGGTGGCCGCCATATACTCGTTGTCGGCCAGGTACTGCAGGGCGGTCCCGTCCTCCACCAGCTCGCCGTTTTCACCGTAGGCCTGCACGAAGCCCTGGCGGTAGAGGAAATTGACCCGGTTCATGCGGTCGTAGAGGGCGCGGGGGAGATAAATGGTCTCAATATAAGCGTTGAAGTCCTCCGCGGTCTTGCCCTCGCCCACGGCGCCGAGGATGTCCTGCTCCTCCTGCTCGCGGATGGCGGCAAGCTGCTCGTCGGTCAGCTCCACGCCGGCTTTCTCGCTCATGCTCTCAATGGAGCGGATCTGGCGCAGCGTGCTCTCCACGCCTTGCGCGGGCAGATCGGCGAAGGTATCGCTGCTGTCCTCCTCCACCTGGTCCGTCCAGTCGGGCGCGGCGCCGTAGTAGTTGGCCATCATGCCGAAGTGGTTCTCGATCTGCTTGGCCTGGGAGAAGAAGAGATAAAAATACTCGCCCCAGGTCACGTCCTGCCCGTCCACCGTGGCCACGATCTCCTCCGGCTCGTGCAGCGCGTACATGGCCGCGTAATCGGGCACGCGGAGCGTGTAGCTTTCGCTCTCCGCGGCTTCTGCTGCTTCAGGCGCAGATTCGGCCTGAGCGGTCTCGGCCTGGGAGGTCTGATGATCCGTGACCAGGATCTCGGTCGGGCCATCCGCGTCGCCGATCACACCGGGCCTCTGCCCGCGATAGCTGAGGAAACCGATCACGCCGCCGATCAGCAGACACACGACCAGCAGAGCAATTATCATCTTTTTCATATCCGTTCGATCCTTTCTTTCGGTCTGACTGTGATGATACCACGCGCCGCTCTCTCCTACAAGAGGCCGCGGAGTTTTTTACGCTTTGTTCACGCATCCGGAGGAACACGATGCGCCCCCATTCTTTCTTTTCGTCTTGCCGAAAAGAAAGAACGCGCCGCGCCCGGTGTAAGAAAGAAAAGGGCGCTTGCTGGAAAGGGCAACACAAGGTCTGAGCGTGGGTCGCCGCTATAGCAGGTACCCGTGGCTGCTGACCTCGCATATCGCTGCCGCCCTCCGGTCCTTCTGACTCAGATTCCCGCACGCTCCGAGCCGCGGCTCGCCGGGTGGTGATCCGGGAGAGGCGCCGGGACGTGCTTTTGAGTGCTCCGATATGCACAACATAGCGGCAGTGAACACCGGGGCGCATTTCTCAGCGTTCCATCTGCAAACACGTCGGCTCACGCCGATGGACCTCCCCAGTCGCTCACAAACTTCCGCGCCTCGTCGATGACGCGGCCCTTGGCCTTGATCTTCAGGCTCAGGCAGGGTCTGGAGCCCGCCTCCACCCGCAGCCGGCCCTTGTATTCCGGCCTTGCATACAGGGCGGAGACCTTCCCCATGTCGAAGTCCTTGACCGTAAAACGGAGATAGCCCTGCTTCTGGGCGATGTCCGTGACGCCGGCCTTTCCCGCCTCGCCGCGCAGCAGCGCCACGTGGATCAGGGCGTTGACGCCCGGCGGAGGATCGCCGAAGCGGTCGATCAGCTCGTCGGTCAGGTCGTCGGCCTCCGCCTCGGTGCGGATGGCGGCGATGCGGCGATAGATGTCCATGCGCTGCTCGGAGGAGGAGATATAGCGGTCGGGGATGTTGGCGGCCACGGCCAGATCGGCCGAGCACTCGGCGGGCTTCGGCACCTCGATGCCCCGCGCCTCCAGCACCGCCTCGTTGAGGAGCTTCATATACATATCGTAGCCCACGTCGATCATGTGCCCCGACTGCTCGGCTCCCAGCAGATTGCCCGCGCCGCGGATCTCCAGATCGCGCATGGCGATCTTGAAGCCGGAGCCGAAGGCGGCAAAGTCCCGGATAGCGGTCAGGCGCTTTTCCGCGATCTCGGTGAGCACCTTGTCCCGCCGGAAGGTCAGATAGGCCGAGGCCCTGCGGGTCGAGCGGCCCACGCGCCCGCGGATCTGGTGAAGCTGGGCAAGGCCCAGCTTGTCGGCGTCCTCGATGATGAGGGTGTTGACGTTGGGGATGTCGATGCCGGTCTCGATGATGGTGGTGCAGACCAGCACCTGGGTCTCGCCGGAGACCACGCTGTCCATTACGGAGGAGAGCATGTTTTTATCCATCTGCCCGTGGGCCACCGCCACGGTCACGTCGTCCAGAAGCTCCATGAGCTTCATGGCCGTACGCTCGATGTCCTCCACCCGGTTGTGCAGATAATAGACCTGCCCGCCCCGCTGGATCTCGCGCCGGATCGCGTCGGCCAGGACGCCCCAGTCGTGCTCCATGACGAAGGTCTGCACCGGCAGGCGGTCCTCCGGCGGCTCCTCGATGGAGGACATGTCCCGGATACCGGACATGGCCATGTTCAGCGTGCGGGGGATGGGCGTGGCCGAGAGCGTCAGCACGTCGACGCCGCGGCTGAGTTCCTTGATATGTTCCTTGTGCGTGACGCCGAAGCGCTGCTCCTCATCCACCACCAGCAGCCCCAGGTCTTTGAAGCGCACGTCCTTCGACAGCAGCCGGTGGGTGCCGATGACCAGGTCCACCTTGCCGTTAGCGATCTCCGACAGGGTCTTGCTCATCTGGCCGCCGGTGCGAAAGCGCGAGAGCACCGCGATCTCCACCGGGAAGCCGAAGAAGCGCTGCAGCGCCGTCTGATAATGCTGCTGGGCCAGCACCGTGGTGGGCACCAGGATGGCGGCCTGCTTGCCGTCCAGCACACACTTCATCACCGCGCGGAAGGCCACCTCGGTCTTCCCGAAGCCCACGTCGCCGCAGAGAAGCCGGTCCATCGGCACGCCGGACTCCATGTCCGCCTTGATCTCCGCCACGCAGCGGAGCTGGTCGTCGGTCTCCGTGTAGCCGAAGTTTTCCTCAAACTCCCGCTGCCACTCGGAATCCGGCGAGAAGGCGTAGCCCGGCAGGCGCTGGCGCTCGGCGTAGAGGGCGATGAGCTTCTTTGCCATGTCCTTGGCGGCGCTCTTGGCGCGGGAGCGGGTCCTGGCCCACTCCGCCCCACCCATCTTCGAGAGCTTCACGGGCTTTTCCTCGCCGCCGCCGGTGTATTTGGTCACAAGATCGAGCTGCGTCGCGGGAACGTACAGGCTGTCCGTCCCGGCGTAGGCGATCTTCACATAGTCTTTTTCAAAGCCGTCCACCTGCATCTTGACGATGCCGGCGAAGCGGCCGATGCCGTGGTTTTCGTGCACCACGTAGTCGCCCACCGACAGGTCGCCGTAGGATTCGATGCGCTGGCGGTTGGCCGGGAGCTTCTTTGCGCTCTTTTTCTTTTTGCTTCCCCGGCGCAGGAGCTGGCTGTCGGTGAGGACGGCCAGCCGGATCCCCGGATACTCCATGCCCGCGGAGATGGCGCCCACGCCGATCACACATTGGCCCGGGCCGGGCAGCTTCTCGAGCTTTTCCCGGATCAGGGCCGGGAGCTCATGCTCCTTGAAGAACTCCTGCAGCACCTTGGCCCTGCGCTCGTCGCCTGCCAGCACCACCACGCGGTAGTCCTGCCTGAGATAGAGCTTTACGTCCTCGGCGGCGGTCTGGGCGCTGCCGGCGTAGGAGGGGAGCTGCTTGGCCGGGATGCTGGTGAGCGTCCGGGGCGGCAGGGGAGGTCTGCCCGCGGTGAAGGCGTCGGCCATATAGAGGGGGAAGTCCTCCAGGCGTTTTGTGAGCGCCTCCCAGCTTGCGTAAAAGCCGTCGGGGGACATGGCGATCTGGCCCCGCTTCTGCAGCTCGCGGATATCCTCGGTGAGCTGTTTGGCGTAGTCCCGCGCCCGCTCGGCGCAGCGCAGAGGCTGATCCAGCAGCACGATCGCGTCGGCCGGGATGTAGTCCAGGGCCGTGGCGGGATCGTAGACGACCGGCAGATAGCGGTCCGCGTCGGACATGGAGATACCGGTGCGCAGGCGCTCGGCGTCGGCGCGCATGACGGCGGCCAAGGCCGCGGCATTCTCGCTGCTGCGGCGTCTGGCGTAGCGCTCGGCAAAGCTCTCGATCTGGCGGGCCAGCATCTCCGCTCCGCCGACGCTCAGGGAGGGCAGGGTCTCGGCCGCGGGCAGGATGGTACAGCTTTGTATGGCCTCGGTGCGCCGCTGGGTCGATACGTCAAAGCGGCCCATGGAGTCCACGTCGTCTCCCCAGAACTCGATGCGCACCGGCTCCGTCTCCCCGGGGGAGAAGAAATCCAGGATGCCGCCGCGGCGGGCAAACTGTCCCGGCCCTTCCACCTGGGTGCAGCGGGCATAGCCGCAGCGCAGCAGCGCGTCCTCCACGTCCTCAATGGCGCAGCTGCCGCCGTCCGCGATGGTGAAGGCGGCCCTCCGCAGGGTCGCGGCCGGGATGGTGCGCTGCAGCAGACCGGAGACGGAGACCGCCGTCACGGGGCTTTTGCCCTCGGCCAGGGCGTAGAGCGTGTCGATGCGTTTCTGCTCCGCCTGGCGGGAGACGGCCTCGGTGGCGTAAAAGGTATAGTCGCGCATGCCCAGCACCCGGCATTCCTCCGAGAGCATGGCGCGCAGATCAGCGGCCATGTTCTCCGCCGCCGTGTCGTCCGGGCAGATCACGAAGAGGGGAGCGCCCGTCCGGTCCCGCAGCGCGGCGGCCAGATTGGCCCGGTGCACCGCCGATAACCCGGAAACGAGCGCAGGAAGCCCTCCGCTCTCCAGCAGCGAGGGGAGGGCGGCAGCTTCCTTGTTTTCAAATATTTGGTTCAAAAGCAAGTTCATAGCAGGGGTATTATAGCAGCTCGGGCCGCTTTATTCAATCGAAAAAACGCTTTCCAGGTACTCCCCCGCCTCCCGGAGGCCGGGGAAGATCCGCTCCGCCTTCTCGTGCATTTCCGCATCCGGCGGCAGCAGATCCGGCACCATCAGGGCGTGCATCCCGCCCGCAGAGGCAGCGCGGACGCCGTTGTAGGAGTCCTCGATCACCCAGGCGTCCCCGGGCTGTACGCCCAGCGCCGCGCAGGCAATGAGAAAGATCTCCGGGTCTGGCTTGCTCCTTGTCACCATATCGCCGGTGATGACCGCGTCAAAGCAGTCCGTAAGCCCCGCGCCCTCCAGCCAGAGGCGAACCAGTGCCCCGTCCGTGGAGGAGGCCAGCGCCAGCGGCACGCCCCGTTCGCGCAGCGAAACCAGCAGCTCCCGCGCGCCGGGCTTGAGGGGGAGTTTTCCCCCCGCATAGCGGCTGCGGTAGCCCTCCGCGGTGCGCCGCCGGAAGTCCCGCCAGGGGAAGTCCGCCCCGTAGGCCTCTTTGAGGATGCCGCCGGTGACCTCCACGGTCACGCCGATGCAGCGTGCGTAGACCGCCTCCATGTCCGGCAGGCCTTCTTTTTCCGCAATCTCCAGCCAGATGGCCCGCTGGGCCCGCTCGGAGTCAAAAATCACGCCGTCCATGTCAAACAGGACGGCTGCTTTGTTGTTCATAATAATCTCCCATAATCCGAAGTGAGGCTTCTTTTCTCTTCGCGGATTTACGCCATACCTGCGCAATGCGCCCCCCTATCTTTCTTTTCGATCTTGCACGAAAAGAAAGATAGCGCCGCGCCCGGTGTAAGAAAGAAAAGGGCGCCGGCATGACCGCGTGAGGCGGCCTGCGGTCAAAACCACCGTCGCCGCCATCCTAATGTTGGCGTGCCTTGGGTGTTTCAGTGTTCGCTGCCGCTATGGTTTGCGAATCCCGGACTGCACTTCTCCCGTACAGGCGGCTCGAAAAACCTATCTATTATCGTAGGGGCGGCTATCAGCCGCCCGCCAGTCAGACATTATACCTCATCTGCGGGCGGCTGATAGCCGCCCCTACTTGTAAAACAGAGCTTATTTTTTCCCCGCTGTATTCACACGCACAACGAAGAAGATCACGCAGGGGATCAGCAGCGCACCGGCCCAGCTCAGAGCTTCCACTTTCAGGGCTTCTCCCAGCAGCAGGAGAACCGTACAGCCGGCACAGAAAAACATCAGCGCGCTCATATTGCGGAAAACCGCTTTCTTATCATAGCGCGCCCGCTCCTCCGGGCTCATGATGTTCCAGCCGGCGATCAGAAAGCCGCCTTTCCCCATTGAAAACAGAATGCCAAAGATAAAGAACAAAAGTGTGGTGACACACAGTCCGATCATAGCGTTCCTCTCCCTTTACTCCACCGCTCTCATGTCGATCATCTTCTCGAAGGCGGCGGGGCGCAGACAACGGGAGTAAAAGTCCCGGATCATGCGGCGGGCGATGGGGGCGATATCGGCCGTGCCTTTGATAGGCTTTACCATCAGATCCACCTTCGCGCCGCCCAGGCGGTAGTCGCTCTTCACGTCCTGATAGCCGAAGCGGGCGAAGAATTTCCGCAGCTTGCGCAGATAGTCCCCCTCCGCGTCGTCAAAAACCGTGATCTCCGCGAGGATGCCCTGCCGGTCGGCGTAGCGCTTGTTGAGAAGCCGCATGCACTGCACGCCGAGGCCCTGCTCCCGGAACCACTGGAGCACGCCGAAGTACTTGAGCAGCACGTAGCCGTACACGCCGCGCACCATCACCAGCGCGTAGCCCACGGTGATATTGCTCTGGTCGTCGTAGAAGACCAGCAGCTCCTGGTCACCGGTGGTCATGGCTCTGTGGATCGCCAGCTTCGGCAGCAGCTCGCGCCGGTCAAAATCCAGTTCGACGGCGGAGTAGAGATGCTCCAGATCCCGGTGTCCGCCCTTTCTCATTGCCAGCATGGTATCACTCTCCCAAATTCTGCGCCCGGCAGAGCGAAGCGTAGATCCCGTTTTGTTTCATCAGTTCCGCGTGGCTGCCCAGCTCCACGATATGTTCGTTCTCCACCACGGCGATGCAGTCGGCATGGCGCACGGTGGAGAGGCGGTGGGCAATGACGATGCTGGTGCGGCCCTCACTCAGCGCGTCCATCGACTTCTGGATGCGCTGCTCGGTGACCGTGTCCAGGGCTGAGGTGGCCTCGTCCAGGATCAGCACCTTGGGGTTTTTCAGAAAGACCCGCGCGATGGAGATGCGCTGCTTCTGTCCGCCGGAGAGCATCACGCCCCGCTCGCCGATATAGCTGTCGTAGCCGTCGGGCATGGCCATGATCTCCTCGTGGATCTCGGCCCGCTTCGCGGCTTCCACGATCTCCTCGTCGGTGGCGTCCAGCCTGCCGTAGCGGATGTTCTCCCGGATGGTCCCGGCGAACATGAACACGTCCTGCTGCAGGATGCCGATGTTGCGCCGCAGGGAGCGCTGGGTGACGCTGCGCACGTCGTGCCCGTCCACGCAGACGCTGCCGCCGGTCACGTCGTAAAAACGGGGGATAAGCTGGCACATGGTGGTTTTGCCGCCGCCGGAGGAGCCCACCACCGCCAGCGTATGTCCCGGCTCGACGTGCAGGTCGATATGGCTCAGCACCGGCACGCCGTTGTCGTAGTGAAAGCTCACGTCGTTCAGGTCGATGCGGCCCTCGATATTCTCCAGCTCCACCGCATCCGGGTCGTCCCGGATCGCGGGCTCGGTGCGCATGATCTCCAGAAAGCGCTCAAAGCCGGCGGTGCCCTGCATGTACTGCTCGGCGAACATGACGAGACGGCGCAGGGGTGAGATGAAGGTGGAGACGTAGAGCGTGAAGGTAATGAGGTCCACGTAGTCCATCTTGCCTCTCATGATGAGCAGGCCGCCCACGGCGATGACCAGCACCTGCATGACGCCGGTGGTGAACTCCATCCCGCTCATATACAGGCCCATGCTGCGGTAATACTCCACCTTGGCGCCCTTGAAGAGTGCGTTGGCGCTGTCAAACTTCTCCAGCTCCTGATGCTCGTTGGCAAAGGCCTTGGCCGTGCGCACGCCGGAGATGCTGCTTTCGATGGCGGCGGTGATCTCGGCGGTCTTGCGCTTGACCTCGACGTTCGTGCGGCGCATGCGGATGCGCTGGGACAGTGTGAACCACACGCAGAGGGGGAGCGCCACCGTCAGCACCAGGGCCAGCTGCCAGCGGATGAGAAACATCATCGTCAGCGCGCCCACGATGCTCAGCCCGCAGATCAGCACGTTCTCCGGCCCGTGGTGGGCAAGCTCGGTCACCTCAAACAGATCGCTGACCACGCGGCTTAAAAGCACGCCCGTCCGGTTGTGGTCGTAGAAGCTGAAGGACAGCTCCTGCATATGGGCAAAGAGGTCCCGGCGCATGTCCGCCTCGGTGAGGACGCCCATCTTATGTCCCAGGACCGTGATGACATAGTAAAACAGCCCCTTACCCACGTAGGCGGCAAACAGCACGCCCATCACCGCGAAGAAAGCGGCGTAGAGCTTCTGCGGCAGCAGCGCGTTCATGGCCCGGCGGGAGACGTAGGGAAAGACCAGGTCGATCCCCGCCACCAGCAGCGCGCAGACCATGTCGATGGCAAAGAGCTTTTTATGCCTTGCGATATAGCGCAGGAAAATTTTGAGATTGGCTTCGTTGTAGTTCATGCTCTGTCTTTTACGCAAGCTTTTCCCGCTCCGCGACGGCCATGGCGTCGCAGCGGTTGTTGTATTCGTTCTCGGCGTGGCCCTTGACCCAGTGGTAGTGCATCTCGTGCTGCCGTGTCAGGTCCAGGAGCTTCTCCCAGAGGTCCGGGTTCAGCGCGGGCTTTTTATCCGATTTGATCCAGCCCTTCTTCCGCCAGCCCCAGGCCCAGCCCTTCTCCAGCGCGTCGATGACGTATTTGGAGTCGGAATAGAGCTCCACGCGGCAGCTCTCCCGCAGGGCCAGCAGCGCCATGATGACGGCGGTCAGCTCCATGCGGTTGTTGGTGGTCTGCGCTTCTCCGCCGGAGAGCGCTTTTTCCGCGCCGTTGTAGACGAGGATCGCACCCCAGCCGCCCGGACCGGGATTCCCGCTGCAGGCCCCGTCGGTGTATACGTGTACGGTTTTCATATCCATTTTCCTTATTGGCTCCTCTGTGCAAGGGGAGCTGTCGCCGCAGGCGACTGAGGGGTTGTTGCCGCTTTTCTGCCTCTCCGTTGGCTCCCCTGTGCAAGGGGAGCTGTCGCCGCAGGCGACTGAGGGGTTGTCGTCGCTTTTCTGCCTCTCCGTTGGCTCCCCTGTGCAAGAGGAGCTGTCGCCGCAGGCGACGGAAGGGTTGTCGTCGCTTTTCTGCCTCTCCGTTGGCTCCCTTGTGCTAGGGGAGCTGTCGCCGCAGGCGACTGAGGGGTTGTTGCCGCTCAGGTGACACTTTACGGTTTCATCAATATATGTACAGACGCCGACAAAATTACGGATCACTTCGTTGTTCGGAATACGAAGGACTGTTAAGTCATAGCCCTTGAGGTATTCCGTCCGTTTTTCATCCTGTTCCATCTTTTTGTCTTCGAAATGCTGAGAACCGTCAAGTTCGACCACGAGCCCGGCCTGAGCGCAATAGAAGTCCGCGATATATTTCCCAAGTACCTTTTGACGATAAAAGCGAATGGGATAGTCCCGCAGGAAGTCGTACCACAGGTGTCTTTCTTCCTTTGTCATGTTTTTTCGGAGCTGCCGTGCCAGGGGGACAAGCTGGCCGTTTTTCTTTCGATCCATTGAAAATACAACCCCTCAGTCAGCTTCGCTGACAGCTCCCCTTGCACAGGGGAGCCTTGCTCAACCCTCCCTGTTGCTTTCTCAAAAGCCTCCCCTGTGCAAGGGGAGGTGGCCCCGCAGGGGCCGGAGGGGTTGTCTCCAGTCTCTTCGCGCACGGGGGAGCCTTGCTCACAGATCCCGCTCGTAGCGGTCCTTGAGCACGCGGTACTCCTCCCTGTCCACCAGGCCGTTTTTCAGCCACTCGTCCAGCTGGGCGATGCGCTGGGCCCGGTCGTGGGCAAAGTGATCCTCCCCCGTGTGGTCGCAGACGATGCAGCTGGGCTCGGGCGGGGTGAAGCTGCGGCTGCGGGGGTCGGGCCGCTGTTTGGCGGCGGTGGTGCGTCCGGCGCTCGAATTGGCGGTGGGACGCCGGGTCTCCGTCTCCGCCCTCGCTTTCTTCCGCACGGCCTTGAGCCGCCCGATCAGCAGGGCGATCAGCAGCAGCGCGCCGACGATCAGCAGCGGAAGCAGATCGGGGTCGATGCCGTTTCGCTGCAGCCAGCGCTTGATGATCCACGTTCCTCTGCGAAAGCCCTCGCTCTCCATCGCCGCCATCAGCTGCGGGATCACAAAGACCAGCAGGAACACGATCACCGCACCCAGACCTTTTGATTTTTTCTTTTCCTTGTTGTTCATAAGGCGCCCCTTTCCGCCCTTTTCGGGCTCGTCAGCGACGTTTTACAGCGTCTCTTCCGTGTTCTCCTCTTCGGTTCCTTCTTCGCTTTCGGGCATGGTTTTCTCAATGCAGATGACCCGGCTGCCGGGCAGCAGACGCATCACGCGCACACCCTGGGTGGCGCGGCTGAGCCTGGAGATGCCGTCGGCTGCCATGCGGATGATCGTGCCGTCGTTGGAGATGACCAGTATATCGTCCCCGGGGGAGACCATCTTCACGTCGGCCACAGGCCCGGTCTTCTCGGTGACGTTGTAGTTTTTCATGCCGAGGCCGCCGCGGCCGTGGACGCTGTATTCCGAAACCTCGGTGCGCTTGCCGTAGCCCTTCTCGGTAATGGACAGCAGGGTCTCTCCTGCGCTGGTGCTGCCCGCGCCGACGACGTAGTCGCCCTCGCGCAGGCGGATGCCCCGCACGCCGACGGCGCTGCGGCCCATGGGACGCACGTCGTTTTCGTCAAAGCAGACGGCTAGGCCGTTGCGGGTGGCGATAAGGATGTTCTCGCTGCCGTCGGTGGGGATGACGGCCATCAGATGGTCGTCCCCCTCCAGGGTCAGGGCGCGGATGCCGTTGGCGCGGATATTGCGCAGGGCGGACTGGGCCATGCGCTTGACGGTGCCGCCGCGGGTGACGAAGAAGAGGAACTTGTCTTCCTCCAGGCCCCGGGCGCGGATCATGGCCGTTACCTTCTCGCCGCTCTCGGTCTGGATGATGTTGATGATGTTGCTGCCCTTGGCGTTTCGGCCCGCCTCGGGGATGTTGTAGCCCTTCTTGATGAAGACCCGGCCCAGATCGGTGAAGAAGAGGATGTTGTCGTGGGTGGAGGCGGTGAATACGGTCTCCACGTAGTCCTCCTCCTTGGTGGCCATGGCGCGAACGCCCTTGCCGCCGCGGCCCTGGGCGCGGTACTCCTTCACGGGGAGCCTCTTGATGTAGCCGCCGTGGGTCAGGGTAAAGACGCAGTTCTGCTCCTCGATGAGATCCTCAATATCGATCTCGTCGGCCACGTCCTGGATCTCGGTCAGGCGTTTGTCACCGTATCTGTCGCGCAGGGCGATCAGCTCGTCCTTCAGCACGCCCTTGATCTTCTCGGGGTCTGCCAGCAGCTCCTTGAAGTAGGCGATGCGTTCCTCCAGTTCCTTGTACTCGATTTCGAGCTTCTCCCGGTTCAGGCCCTGCAGGGCGATCAGGCGCATGTCGCAGATGGCCTGGGCCTGCACGTCGTCCAGCCCGAAGCGCTCCATCAGGTTCTGCTTGGCGTTGTCGTAGCTGGAGCGGATGATGCGGATCACTTCGTCGATATTGTCCTGGGCGATGAGCAGGCCCTCCAGCAGATGGGCGCGCTCCTCTGCCTTGCGCAGGTCGTAGCGGGTCCGGCGGACGATCACGTCCTCCTGGAAGGACAGATACTCATCGAGGATGTGGCGCAGGGAGAGGATCTTCGGCTGGGTCTGGTTGTTGACCAGGGCCAGCATATTGATGGAAAAGCTGGACTGCAGCGCGGTCTGGGCAAAGAGGCGGTTGAGCACCACCTGGGGGTTGGCGTCGCGCTTGAGTTCGATGACGATGCGCATGCCGTTGCGGTCGGTCTCGTCCCGCAGGTCGGAGATGCCCTCCAGGCGCTTCTCGTGTACCTGATCGGCGATGTTGCGGATAAGCTGGCGCTTGTTGACCTGGTAGGGCAGCTCCGTCACGATGATGCGGGTGCGGCCCTGGGCGTGCTCCTCAAACTCGGTGCGCGCGCGGATGACGACCTTGCCGCGGCCCGTGGCGTAGGCCTGCCGGATGCCGGCCCTGCCCATGATGATGCCCCTGGTCGGGAAATCCGGCCCGGTGATATGCTGCATCAGGTCGGCAAGCGTGGCCTCGGGATTGTCCAGCACGCAGACGCAGGCGTTGATGACCTCGGTCAGGTTGTGGGGCGGGATGTTGGTGGCCATGCCGACGGCGATGCCGCTGGAGCCGTTGACCAGCAGGTTCGGGAAGCGGGAGGGGAGCACGCGGGGCTCCTTCCGGCTCTCGTCGAAGTTGGGGTCCCAGTCCACGGTCTCCTTGTCGATGTCGCGCAGCATCTCGTTGGAGATCTTTGAAAGTCTGGCCTCGGTATAGCGATAGGCGGCCGGAGGGTCGCCGTCCACGGAGCCGAAGTTGCCGTGGCCGTCCACCAGCATGTAGCGCATGGAGAAGTCCTGCGCCAGACGCACCATCGCGTCATAGACGGAGGCGTCGCCGTGGGGATGGTAGTGACCCAGCACGTCGCCCACGCAGGTGGCGGACTTCTTGAAGGGCTTGTCGGAGGTGAGGCCGCCTTCATACATGGTATAGAGGATACGGCGGTGCACCGGCTTGAGACCGTCGCGCACGTCGGGCAGGGCGCGGCCCACGATGACCGACATGGCGTAGTCGATATAGCTGGTCTGCATTTCGCCCACCAGCTCCGACTCGGTGATCACCTGATTGGGAAACGCGATATCCTCGGGTTTGTAATCTCTTTTATGTGCCATATTCCAATAATTCCTTCCTTATAGGCTCCCCTGCCAAGGGGAGCTGTCCGGCCACGGCCGGACTGAGGGGTTGCGGTCGTCCCTATGCGCCGTTGTTTCGGGGCGCTGTTTGAGGGAGTTCAGAGAGCTTGCCCTCTGCTTTCGTCATCCGCAGAGGATGAAAGAAATCAAGTTGTTTTTTCCGGCGGCGTGTACGTCGGAAAACCTCTTCTCAGACTGCACGCGTGCGAGCGTCTCACGGAAGCGAGTGCGCGCAGCAGACTGCTGTTTCTTTTGGTTTTTAAGGGCTATGTCCTTTATTTCCAGTTAAATATCCAGATTCACCACGTATTTGGCGTTCTGCTCGATCCACTCGCGGCGCGGCTCGACCTCTTCGCCCATCAGCACCGTGAAGACCTGGTCTGCCATGATGGCGTCGCCCAGCGTGATGCGGCGCAGAGAGCGCTTCTCCGGGTCCATCGTGGTCTCCCACAGCTCGTGGGGGTCCATCTCGCCGAGGCCCTTGAAGCGGTTGATGTCCACCTTGGCGTTGGGATTGTCGGCGCGCAGCTCCGCGCTGATCTTATCCCGCTGCTCGTCGGAGTAGGCCACCCGCTGGGTCTTGCCGCGGCTGAGCTTATAGAGCGGCGGCACCGCGGAGTAGACGTAGCCGCGCTCGATGAGCGGGCGCATATAGCGGAAAAAGAAGGTCAGCAGCAGGGTGCGGATATGGCTGCCGTCCACGTCGGCATCGGCCATGATGATGATTTTGTGGTAACGGAGCTTGTCGATATTGAACTCGTCCCCGATGCCGGCGCCCAGCGCCACGATGAGGGGGTAGAGCTTGTCGTTGCCGTAGATCTTGTCCGCCCGGGCCTTCTCCACGTTCAGCATCTTGCCCCACATGGCGAGGATGGCCTGGAAGCGGCTGTCCCGGCCCTGGATGGCGGAGCCTGCGGCGGAATCGCCCTCGACGATGTAGATCTCGCACAGGGAGGGGTCGCGCTCGTTGCAGTCCTGCAGCTTGTCCGGCATCTGACCGCTCTCCAGCCCGGTCTTGCGGCGGACGGATTCGCGTGCCTTCCGCGCGGCCTCGCGGGCGCGGTTTGCCATCATCGCCTTTTCAAGGATGGCCTTGGCCGCCGCCGGATGCTCTTCAAAGTACTCGGCGAGCTGATCGTTCACAATGCTGTCCACCAGGGTGCGGATATAGGCGTTGCCCAGCTTCTGCTTGGTCTGGCCCTCGAACTGGGCCTCGGGAAGCTTCACGGAGATGACGGCGGAGATGCCCTCGCGCACGTCGTCGCCGGATACCTTGTCGTCGCCCTTGATGATGTTGTTTTTCTGCCCGTAGGCGTTGATGACACGGGTCAAGGCCGTCTTGAAGCCCGTCTCGTGCATGCCGCCCTCGGGCGTGTGGATGTCGTTGGCAAAAGAGACCAGGATCTCGTTGAAGCCGTCGTTATACTGCAGGGCGACCTCGGCAATCGCATCCCCCTTGGCGCCGGAGAGATAGATGACGTCGCTGTGGATGGGGGTCTTGTTCTTGTTGAGGAAGCGCACGTATTCGCGGATGCCGCCCTGGTAGCACATCTGCTCGCGGCGTTCCTTCCCCTCGCGCCGGTCCTCGATGGAGATGGTGAGGCCGCCGTTCAGGAAGGCCTGCTCGCGCATGCGGGTGTGAAGGATCTCATAATCGTAAACCGTGTCGTCGAACATCTCGGGGTCGGGCTTGAAGCGCACAGTGGTGCCGGTCCGATCCGTCTCTCCCACCACGTGGATATGCTCCAGGATATCGCCCCGGCTGAAGCGCATCTGGTAGATTTTTCCGTCTTTGTGGACCTGGACCTCCAGCCATTCGGAGAGGGCGTTTACCACGGAGGCGCCCACGCCGTGCAGGCCGCCGGAGACCTTGTAGCCTCCGCCGCCGAACTTGCCGCCGGCGTGCAGCACGGTGAAGACGACCTCCAGCGCGCTCTTGCCGGTCTGCTCCTGAATATCCACGGGGATGCCGCGGCCGTTGTCGGACACGCGGATGACGTCCCCCTCCTCGATGACGACTTCGATATGGCTGCAGTAGCCCGCCAGCGCCTCGTCGATGGAGTTGTCCACGATCTCATACACCAGATGGTGCAGGCCGGAGGACGAGGTGGAGCCGATGTACATGCCCGGCCGCTTGCGGACCGCTTCCAGTCCCTCCAGGACCTGGATCTGTGAAGCGTCGTATTCCTGTGTGACTTTTTCCGTGAGTTCTGCCATAGTTTCCTCCAATAATTCGGTTGCAAAACGCGGTTTCGCAACCGAGAAACACACGTCGACCGCTCGCGTTCCGAAGCACGCGCCCGGTCTGCGTGAGAGTTTGCATTGTTTGCCTCCGTTCGTTTCTGCCGCGTCAAAGCTGCAGCAAAAAAACAATGGAGAATTTTTACAATATGCCGCTCTCTGCGCGGCGCAGCAGCGTTGCGGCGGCCATCTGGCTCAGATACACGCTGCTTTTCTCCCCGTCCCGGCATACGACGAAGGACTTGGGAATGTCCTCGGACGCGTTGATCACCTGTCCGGCTTTTTCCGCCGCGGACAGATATTTACGCGTCAGATGGGACTGAGAGGTGATATCCAGGTCGAAGATACCGACAATGCTGTCGGTCCTCACGACCGTTCCTTTTCCTAAATGCAGATACATATGCTTTTGCCCTTTGTACTTAGTTGCTCAAGATTATCTTTTTTCACGTGAGTTCAATTCTTTCTCTGCTTCATGCGCCCCCCTGTCTTTCTTTTCGGTACTTGCCCGAAAAGAAAGACAGCGCCGCGCCCGGTGTAAGAAAGAAAAGGGCGCTCACAAGGACGCCGTGCTTTCTGCGCCACGCCGTTCGCGGAATGGCTTCGCTTCGCTCGCACCGCTCCCTGGGTTGTGAACCTGGCGAGCCAGCGATCGAACGTGCGGGAAAAAATGCAGGATTTGTACAAGGATAACCGGGGTAATGACCAGACAAACTCTTAGGGCGACGGTAGAGGACAGCGACTTATCCATTTTACCCGAGGGGTCAAGGGGATTCCTCCCCTTGTGTCTTTCTTTGGAATCAAAAACCGTTTCTTTCCACACGGAAAGAAATGGGTTTTGCCATGAGCAACTAACCTATTTCAAACAGTTGATCACTAAGCCCGTATTTTTCCCTTCTCGACGAAAATCACCTTTCCGCCGGTGCGGCTGGAAATTTCGTCGTCCTCACAGCAGGTGATGAGCGTCTGCCCGCCGCCGATGCGGTTGAGGACAAACTCCTGCCGCCGGGTATCCAGCTCCGAGAGCACGTCGTCCAGCAGCAGGATCGGGTATTCCCCGGTCTCCGCGAGAAAAATCTCCCGCTCCGCCAGCTTCAGGCTCAGCGCCGCCGTGCGGGTCTGCCCCTGAGAGGCAAAGGAACGGGCCGGACGGCCGTTGATGTGGATGTCCAGATCGTCCTTGTGGGCGCCGGTGAGACACTGGCCGCTCTCCAGCTCGGCCTGCCGGTGCTTTTCCTGATGCTCGCAGATGTCGTAATAGATCTCGCGCACCGGGGCAAAGGGATCCCTCACCGTGCTCACCGTGCTGTAACGGATCGCCAGCTCCTCCCCATCTCCGGAAAACTCCCGGTGGATGGGGGGCGCGGCCTCGTTGAGACGCGCGGAAAAGGCCGCCCGGTAACGGATCAGATGGGCGGAGGCCCGGGCCATTCCGTCGGAAAACTCGTCCATCGTATCCAACAGCGAGGGCTTCTCCCGCCAGTCCTTCAAAATCCTTGTCTTGTGCTCGTAGAGCCTGTTGAACTCCGCCAGCATTTCCGCATAGCGGGGCCGAATCTGGCAGATGGCGTTGTCCAGAAGGCGGCGGCGCACCGCGGCGCCATCCTTGATCAGGTTCAGATCGTCCGGACAGAAGAGCACGGCGTTCACCTGGGCAGAGAGCTCCGAAGCGGTCTTTTTCACGCCGTTGACCAGGATCTTCTTGGTCTGGCCCGGCTTGAGGCGGATCGACACCGTCTGGTCCCGCTCGTGGCTGTGCACGTCCGCCAGGATCTCGGCCTCGGAGAAGTCAAAGCCCACCAGCTCCCGGTCAAAGCGCGTGCGGAAACTGCGCCCGCAGGAGAGCATATACACGGCTTCCAGCAGGTTGGTCTTTCCTTGGGCGTTCTGCCCGGAGATCACGTTGGTGCCCGGGTCGAACGTGACCGTTTCCCACTCATAGTTGCGAAAGCCGTTGAGGGCGATCCTGTCGATCCTCATGCCTGCGTGACTTCCAGTGTGAAGCGATCAAAGCTCACCGTGTCGCCGGGGCGTATCTTCTTCCCGCGCATGGTGCATACTTCGCCGTTTACCTTCACCATTCTCTCGGCAATGACCAGCTTGGCCTCGCCGCCGGTACCCACCAGCGCCGCGTATTTCAGCAGGGCATCCAGCTTGATAAATTCGGTTGAAATCGCAATCTTTTCCATTTTTTTCAGATCAAAAGTCTTTCCTGAACGGGCTTTTTCTCGGACGCGGCGATCATTCGCCCGCCCGCAGACGCACCGGCAGGATCATATAGGTGAAGTTCTCGCTGCCGTCGGCAGCCTTGATCACGCAGGGAGAGGAGGCCGTATTCAGGCAGACGTGCAGCGTTTCGCTGCCGGCGGCCTTGAGCGCGTCCATCAGATAGCGGTCGTTGAAGCCGATCTCCAGGCCTTCGCCGCTGCCCTCGCAGGAGCAGACGTCCTCGGCCTTGCCGATGGGCGTGGTGCAGGCGCAGTCGATATTGCCGTCGTTGAAGAACATGTGGACGGGGCTGGTGTTTCTCTCGCTGATGATAAGGGCCACGCGGTCGATGACGGACATGAACTCGCTCCGTTCCACCGAGATCACGTAGCGGAAATTCTCCGGGATGGACTTGCGGTAGTTGAGAAAATCACCCTCCAGGCGGCGGGAGATGACCACCGTGTCCCCGATGGTGAAGGAGATATGCTTGGCGCCCACGGAGACGGTCACGGGATCGTCCTTATCCTCGCAGATTCGCTCAATATCCGAGAGAGCGGAACCCGGCACCACAAAGCTGCAGTCCTTGCCCTCGCTGTCCTCCAGCGTCTCGCTGCGTTTTGCCAGACGGTAGCCGTCCACGGACACCAGCGTCAGCTCCTCGCCGCTCTTTTCAAAGAGCGTGCCGGTATAAATGGGACGCACGTCGCTGTCGGAGACGGCAAAAATGGTCTGGTTGATCATGCTGCGCAGGGTTTTCTGCGGCAGACGCAGGGAGTTGAGACCGTCCACACCCGGCATTTCCGGGTAATCCTCGGCATTCATGCCCATGAAATTGAACTCGCTGCGGCCGCATTTGACCTTCACGCCGGTGTTTCCGTCCGTGCTGAGGGTCACGATCCCGTCGGGCATTTTACGGATCATCTCACCCAGAAAGCGGGCGCCGATCACGATGGAGCCGGTCTCTTCCACGTCGGCCGCTACGTAGGTGTAGATGCCCTCTTTCAGATCGTAGCCGGTGATCTTCAGATCGCTCTCCGCCTGCAGCAGCAGTCCCTCCAGCGCCTGGATCGGGCTTTTGGAGGCCGCGGCACGGGAAGCAACGGCGATGGCGGACTGGAGAACGTACTTTTCACAAGAGAACTTCATTTCATTTCCTCCGTCTCTTTCAAAAAACTTTTCTGTCTGTCAATCAAGCTAATTTTTTTAGTAGCAATCGTAGTAGGAAAAAAAGATGTGGAAAAGTCACGCAAAGCCGCAGAGAGCGGGATTTTTTTCTGTGGAGGATTTTGTGGAGAAATCGAACGCTTTCCACAGAAGACTTTGATAATATTTTATCATCATCCTCTTTTTCACTTTCCACAGAAAAATGTGGAAGAAATAAACTCAGAGATTGCTGTTTTTGCTCGTAATATTGGAGGTGATGTCGCGGATCACGCCGGACATTTCGGAATTTTTCTGCATCAGGTCCTCCACCTTTCGGATGGAACTGAGGACCGTGGCATGGTTTCTGCCCTCGTACTGCTCGCCGATGTCCTTCAGCGACAGGTTTGTCAGATGCCGCATCAGGTACATGGATACCTGCCTGGCCATGGCGGTGTTCTTGGAACGACTCTGGCCGCGCAGATCCTCGGGTTTCAGCGAGTAATATTTTGCGGTCTCCTGAATGATCAGCTCCGGCTTGGGGATCTCGGGGCCGGTGCGGGCAATGTCGTCTATGATCTTTCGGATCATATCGATGGTGATCACGTCGTTCAGGATTTCCTTATAGGCAGTCAGACGTTTGATGACGCCTTCCAGCTGGCGGATGTTGGAGGTGATGTTGGAGGCGATGAATACCACGGCCTCATCGGAGAGGATCAGTCCCAGATGAGCCGCCTTGTTGCGGATGATGGCCATGCGCGTCTCCAGATCGGGCGGCTGAATGCTCGCCATCAGGCCGCCCTCAAAGCGGGTGCGCAGGCGGTCGTCCAGCGTGGACATCTCAATGGGCGGACGATCGGAGGTGATGACGATCTGGTGTCCTGCCTCGTAGATGTTGTTGAAGGTGTGGAAGAATTCCTCCTGGGTGCTCTGCTTTCCGGCGATGAACTGGATGTCGTCCACCAGAAACAGATCCACGTTGCGGTATTTGGTGCGGAATTCCTCCGCAGTGCCCTCCCGGATGGCTTTGACCATCTGGTTTGTGAATTCGTCTCCCTTGATGTAGGCGATGCGCTGCTTGGGGTCTCTCGCGTGGATGGCCTGTCCGATAGCCAGCAGCAGATGGGTCTTTCCCAGGCCGGAGTTTCCGTAGATGAAGAGGGGATTATAGGCTTTGCCCGGCTTGTCGGCCACGGCCACGGCGGCGGCGTGGGCAAATTTATTGGAATTGCCCACGATAAAGTGATCGAAGGTATAACCCTCCATTTCCGGCAGGGAATTTTCCTCCCGGACGCCGGCCTCAAAATCATTGATCTCATCCCCGGCCAGGACCAGAAGCTCAAAATCCGACGAAAAGAGGTCGTATAGAGCCGCTCGTATGGTCTCTCCGTAGCGCTGGGTGATAATGTCGCGTTTGAAGTTGGTGCTGGTGTGCAGGATCAGTCTGCAGTCCTCCAGCGCCACGACCTTGCAGTCGGAGAACCAGGCGTTGATGGCGGTGGGCGTCAGCTGGCGGGAGAGGACTTTCAGGATTTCTTCCCACAATTCCTGGAGAGAATTCATGTCGTACACCTCGGTTGTTCTTTGTGCGCGCAGTATTCTTAACTGTATCATTATAGCATAGCTGTGGAAAATAATCAATAGAAGAACTAAATATAATATAGTAGGAAAACAGGAGAAATCTTGTTGATTTGTTCAGAGCGCAGCGGCTGTCATCCTGCGTGAAGAAAAAAACCAGGCCCGGATCGCTTCCGGACCTGGATCGCTTTTGTGCCTGATTTACTGCTTTTTGATCTCCTCGAGGATGGCGGTCAGCAGATCCTCGGCGGTGGGCTTGGGCTCTGCGGGAGCGGCCTCTTCCTCTTCCTTCTTCTTGGCGGCTTCGGCGAGCTCGTGGGCCTTGTTCATGGCCTTGATCACGGAGAAGAGCACCAGAGCGATGACCAGGAAGTTGATGATGGCGCCGACAAAAGTGCCCAGACCGAGAACGATCGCCTCAGTGCCGGCAGCCTCATCGGCCGCGCGCAGGGTGATGTTCAGCGCGTCGGTGTTGGGGGTGCCGAAGATCCAGGCCAGCAGCGGGGTAATGACGTTGGCTACCAGGGAGCTGGTGATCGCGCCGAAAGCGCCGCCGATGATCACGCCGATCGCCATATCCATCACGTTGCCGCGAGCGATGAAGGCTTTGAACTCATCAAAGAACTTTTTCATTGTTTTTTCCTCCCATATGTTAAAATTTTAGGGTTGACTGAAAAAATAGTGTGGTTTTACTTGCCGGGTACGAGCAGCTTTTTGCCGCCCATGTAGGGCCAGAGAACCTCGGGGATCGTCACGCTGCCGTCGGCCTGCAGGTGGTTTTCCAAAAAGGCGATCAGCATTCTCGGCGGCGCGACGACGGTATTGTTCAGCGTATGCGGCAGGTAGGTCTTTCCGTCGGCGCCCTTGACGCGCATCTTCAGGCGGCGCGCCTGGGCGTCGCCCAGGTTGGAGCAGGAGCAGACCTCAAAGTACTTCTGCTGCCGGGGGCTCCAGGCCTCAATATCGCAGGACTTTACCTTCAGATCGGCCAGGTCGCCGGAGCAGCACTCCAACTGGCGGACCGGGATCTCCATGCTGCGGAAGAGCTCCACGGAGTAGCGCCACATCTTCTCGTACCAGGCCATGGAATCCTCGGGTTTGCAGACCACGATCATCTCCTGCTTCTCAAACTGGTGGATGCGGTATACGCCGCGCTCCTCAATGCCGTGGGCACCCTTTTCCTTGCGGAAGCAGGGGCTGTAGCTGGTGAGGGTCTGGGGCAGGGTCTCCTCGGGGATGATCTGGTCGATGAATTTGCCGATCATGGAGTGCTCGGAGGTACCGATCAGATACAGATCCTCCCCTTCGATTTTGTACATCATGGCGTCCATATCGGTCTGGCTCATGACGCCCTCCACCACGTTGCCGTGGATCATGAAGGGAGGGATGCAGTAGATAAATCCCTTGTCGATCATGAAGTCTCTGGCGTAGGCCAATACTGCGGAGTGCAGGCGCGCAATGTCGCCCATCAGATAATAGAAGCCGTTTCCGGAGACACGGCCGGCGGCGTCCATATCCACGCCGTTGAAACGGTCCATGATCTCCGTATGGTAGGGGATCGGAAAATCGGGGACAACGGGCTCGCCGAAGCGCTCCACCTCCACGTTGGCGCTGTCGTCCGGTCCGATGGGGACGGAGGGGTCGATGATGTTGGGGATGTTGAGCATGATGCGGCGGATGCGCTCGGCGTATTCCCCTTCCAGCTTCTCCAGCTCTGCCAGCCGCTCGTCGTTGGCCTTGACGGCGGCCATGTTGGCGTCGATCTGAGCCTGGATCGCGGCCTTTTCTTCCTCCGCAGCCTTTTTCAGGCGGCCGAAGAGGGGTCCGTTTGCCTTGCTGAGCGTATTCTTTTTGGCGCGCAGCTCGCTTGCCTCGGTGATCGCGGCGCGGTTTTTCGAATCCAGCTCCAGTACCTCGTCCACCAGCGGGAGTCTGGCGTCCTGGAACTTTTTACGGATGTTTTCCCGGACGATTTCCGGATTTTCTCTGATAAATCTAATATCCAGCATGGTTTTTCTCCTGTTCTTATTTTAGATGGCGCAGCGCGTTGATCAGGTTTTCCCTGTCGTCTGCGTCGTAGTATTCCAGTTCGATGCGGCCGCCTCTGCGTCCGTCGCTGAGCTTGACCTTGCGGCCCAGCAGGCGGCTCAGTTCGTCTGCGACCTCCTGCGCGTAATCCACGGAGAGGGCGTTTTTCTCTTTCCTCTGCGGCGTCTCCCGGAGCAGGCGGTTTGCCAGCTGCTCGGTACGGCGCACGGAGAGGGATTTTGCGATCACTTCTCTTGCCGCGGAAAGCTGCTTTGCGTCGTCGGTCAGGGGGATCAGCGCTCTCGCATGTCCGGCGGAGAGCTCTTTTTTCTCCACCAGCTCCATCACGGCCGGCGACAGGCTCAACAGCCGCAGTGAGTTTGTGATCGCGGGCCTTGAGCGACCCACGCTCCTTGCCGTCTCCTCCTGCGTCAGTCCGTAGTCCCGGATCAGGCTCTGATAGCCCTTTGCCTCCTCGATAGGATTCAGGTCCTCGCGCAGCAGGTTCTCCACCAGTGCCAGCTCCGCCGTGCGGCGGTCGTCTGCCTCCAGTACGCGGACGGGCACTTCCTCCAGCCCCGCCATTCTTGCGGCGCGCCAGCGGCGCTCTCCGGCGATGATCTGATAATAGCCCGTGTCCAGCTTTCTCGCTACGATGGGCTGGATCACGCCGTACTGGGCGATCGAGTCGGCCAGCTCCTGCAGCGCCTTTTCATCGAAGGTCTCCCGCGGCTGCTCTATGCGCGGCTCCACCTTGCTGACGGGAAGACTCAGCAGCTCGCTGACCTCTTCCTCCGCTGCATCCGCGGCAAAGAGCGCGTCCAGACCCATGCCCAGGCCCTTTTTTTCTTTTGCCATGCCTTACTCCTTCTGCTGTGCCAAAAATTCTTCCGCCAGTGCCATGTAGGCCTTGCTGCCCTTGTTGCTGCGGTCGTAGAACACGCCGGGAATGCCGTGACTCGGCGCTTCGGACAGGCGTATCGTGCGGGGGATGACCGTTTTGTACACTTTGTCTCCCAGATGGCGGCGCAGCTCGTTTGCCACCTGACTGGTGAGGTTGGCGCGGGCGTCAAACATCGTCAGGATGATGCCTTCGATCTGCAGTCGGCGGTTGAGCTTTTTCGAGCAGAGGCGGATGCTGGTCATCAGATCCACGATGCCCTCCAGGGCGTAATATTCACACTGCATGGGGATGAGCACAGAGTCCGCCGCCACCAGGGCGTTCACCGTCAGCAGCTCCAGAGAGGGCGGACAGTCGATAAAGATGTAGTCGTAGTCGCTGTAGAGCTTCTGCAGCGCGTTTTTCAGGATGTATTCCCGCTTCTCCGCCCGGATCAGCTCCACGGAGGCGGCGGCCAGCTCTTTTCCCGTGGGGATGACGTCGCCGTAGGCGGTACGTACGATACAGTCCTCCGGCGGCACGCCGTTGATAAGCATGTCGTAGGTGTTCGGACGGGTGGTTTTTGCCACGCCCATGCCGGAACTGGCGTTGCCCTGAGGGTCGCAGTCCACCAGCAGCACCTTTTTTTCCAGATCGCTCAGCGCCGCCGAAAGGTTGACGGCGCTGGTGGTCTTGCCTACGCCGCCTTTCTGGTTTGCGAATGCAATTATCTTTGCCATATGCTTTCTCCTGTTTCGGTGAGAGCATTATAGCAGGATTGGCCCGTGAATTCAATGTTTCACGTGAAACTTTATGCGATTTCTTTTGCGGGGATGTTTCACGTGAAACATCCCCGCAAAACGATGTGCTGCGCGACGAAGGAAACGGGAAAAGATAAAAGCATCATCCTACCAATAAATCTATATCCTCCACGCTGATGCCGGGATGCAGCGCCAGATTGATCCCGTAGGCCAGCAGTCTGGCCACCGAGCGCACGGCGCTGTCGATAAAGCGGGGTGTGACAAAGAGATCGCTCAGCTCCTCCCGCTTCGAGAGGGCGGAAGCGTCCATCACGGTGGGGACGCCGACGGCGATCACCGGAACGCCGAGGGAGCTTTCATTCAGCGCCTCCCGGTCGTTGCCAACGCCGGAGCCGGGAGCGATGCCGCTGCTGCAGACCTGCACCGAGCGGCAAAGTCCGCTGAGTTCCGAACCCGCCAGCGCGTCGATGGCGAGGACGCAGCGGGGGCGGACCGCGGCGCAGAGCGCC
The DNA here is from genome assembly GCA_902774015.1 of Oscillospiraceae bacterium. Taxonomy (GTDB): domain Bacteria; phylum Bacillota; class Clostridia; order Oscillospirales; family Oscillospiraceae; genus Limivicinus. Next base: position 28,924 of record CACYHB010000014.1, read on the forward strand.
CGGATCTGCACCGCGCTCTCCACGCCTGTGGTGCCGAGGACGCCGGTCCGGCAGAGCAGTGTGGAGGAGAAGGCCTCGAAGCCGGGGGTCCCGCGCTCTTTCAGATGCCGTGTGACCAGCAGGCTCCCGGCGGTGAGGGAACCCAGCGCGTCCGGCGTCACGTCCGGATTTCCCAGCGCGGCGATCAGCACCGGCGCCTCGGAGCGCGCCGGCAGGCAGCGCCCCAGCAGCTCCGCCAGCGCCGCCGCAGCGTCGGAAAAGCGTGCGTCCGAGCGGGAGAGGGGCGAGGGGAGTGCCAGCGTGTAGTAGCGCCCGGGCGCTTTCCCCAGCGCCTCGGCTCCTTCGCCGTTCAGGATCTCCACGGCGCAGAGCGGCAGCCCGCGAAGCCGGGTATTCTCCGCCCGGACCCCACGCAGCGGCGAACCCCTCTCCGCATCTCGCAGCCAGAGGTTCCGCGCTTCGCTGGCCAGGTCAGTTCTTCCAGTAATTCCCATTTTATTGCTCGGCTCCTTCCTTATCATCTCTATATATTGTGGTGTTTTTTCCTTTGAAACATACCGGACTACAAGGGGGAAAAAGATGAAAACTTTTTTGAAAAAATGCTTGCTTTTCAAGGCTTTCTTTGCTATAATCTCTAAACGCGAATGTTATCTATTACATTTTGCAGGCAATTTTTGTAGGAGGAGGTGGCGATTGAAACATGGCCAACATTAAGTCTTCCGCCAAGAGAGACGAAAAGTCCAAGCAGCTCAGAGCGAAGAACCGCGCCGACAAGACCGAGCTCAAGACCATGATGAAAAAGTTTGACGCAGCTGTTGCCGAAGGCAACCGCGAGACAGCCGTCAGTGCCTATAAAGTTGCTGTTAAGACTGTTGACCGCGCGGCCGGTAAGGGTCTGCTGCACAAGAACAATGCAGCGCACAAGAAGTCCGCGATGGCAAGCAAGCTCAACGAGATGGCGTAATTGCAGCATCTGCAACGTAAAAGGACGCGTAAGCGTCCTTTTTGCGTTCTATATGAAGGAACGACAAGCAGCGGCGCCTTTCGCTTTGCATGGGGAGATTGTGAAGAGGGGATTGGGTATCCCCTCTTCACGTTCACTCGATTCGCGGCAAAGCCGCGGTTTTTGCCGCAGGCAAAAACGCGTAAGCGTCCTTTTTGCGTTATATTCCGGGAACGCCGCTCCCGAATGAGACATTGTGAAGAATCCGTTAAGCTTTCGCCGTCATAGAGAGCATGACTTGACGCGCCGGGCCGGCTGAGACTATACTTTAAGTGTCTGTAGTATTCCTGAGCAGGAGGTTTCTATTATGAAACAAAAGCTCATGCTGATTATCAACCCCGCGGCGGGCCGCGGAGCCTACAAACAGAACATCGGCGATGCGCTGCAGGTTCTGGATGACGGCGGGTACAGAACCACGCTGTTCTATACTTCGGCCCGGGCGGAGGCCACGCGCTTTGCCGCAGAACAAGGCGGAGACTACGACGTCGTGGCCTGCATCGGCGGCGACGGCACGCTCAGCGAGGTGATCGCCGGTCTCATGCGGCATGAGCAGCGCCCCAGGCTCGCCTACATCCCCATGGGCACGGCCAACGACGTAGCGACTACGCTGAATCTGCCGAAAAACGACACGGTGGCCGCCGCGCGGCGCATCGTGGGGGGAAAACCCCATCCCTACGACGTGGGCGGCTTCGGCGATCGGGAGTATTTCGCCTATATCGCGGGCTTCGGCGCTTTTACGGACGTGAGCTATGCCACGCCCCAGGATCAGAAAAAGGCTCTGGGCCATCTGGCCTACGTGCTGCAGGGCATGGCCTCCCTGGGGAAGATCGAGCCGGTTCACACCATCGTCGAGCACGACGAGGGCATGATCGAGGCGGACCTCCTGTACGGCAGCCTGAACAACTCCACCTCCGTGGGCGGCGTGGTGCGCTTCTCGGACGAGATGGTGAGCCTGGGCGACGGCATGAGCGAGCTGGTGCTTGTCAAAGACCCGAAGACCGTGGAGGGCTTCGGTGATCTGGCGGCCAGCGTCCTTAGCCAGAGCTATGACAGCGAAAACCTCATCATCCTGCACACGAAGAAGGCCCGCTTCACCTTCGACCACCCGGTCGCCTGGACGCGGGACGGCGAGGCCGGCGGCGAGCACCGGGTGGTGGAGCTCTGCAACTACCACGCGCCCATCGAGTTTATTTTCTGAACGCAAACAGCAAAGCGGGACGGGACGGAAGTTCCGTCCCGCTTTTTCATGCAGTTTTCTATTGAAATCCGGGGGCGGAATGGATATAATAAAAAAACCCTGTTTAGGATGGAACGTGCGCAGAGCGCGTTCGGACAGAGAAAGGATGGCGTCCCATGGAACGAGTGAAAATTTCCGCGATCTTTGCCGAGCCCGCGGCCTTTGCCGGGCAGAGAATCACCGTCTGCGGCTGGGTCCGCACGGTGCGGGATATGAAGAATTTCGGCTTTATCGAACTCAACGACGGCAGCAATTTCAAGCCCCTGCAGGTCGTTTTTGAGCGCTCCGGCCTGAACAATTACGACGAGATCGCCCGACAGAACGTGGGCGCCGCCCTGATCGTGCACGGCAGTCTGGTGCTGACGCCGGAGGCCAGGCAGCCCTTTGAGCTCAAGGCCGACGCGATCACGGTCGAAGGCGTCTCCACGCCCGACTACCCCCTGCAGAAGAAGCGCCACAGCGTGGAATTTCTGCGTACGATCCAGCATCTGCGCCCCCGCACCAACCTGTTCTCCGCGGTTTTCCGCGTGCGCAGCGTGGCAGCCTACGCGGTGCATGAGTTTTTCCAGAGCCGGGGCTTCGTCTACGTACACACGCCCATCATCACCGGCTCCGACGCCGAGGGCGCGGGCCAGATGTTCCGCGTGACCACGCTGGATCCCAACGATCCGCCCCGCACCGAGGACGGCAAGGTGGACTACAGCAAGGATTTCTTCGGCAAACCCACCAACCTGACGGTTTCCGGCCAGCTGAACGCCGAGAATTTCGCCATGGCCTTCGGCGACGTGTACACCTTCGGCCCCACTTTCCGCGCCGAAGTCTCCTACACCCAGCGGCACGCCGCCGAATTCTGGATGATCGAGCCGGAGATGGCCTTCGCCGATCTGAATGACTACATGGACACCGCCGAGGCGATGGTCAAGTACATCATCAACTCCGTGCTGGAAAAGTGCCCGCAGGAGATGCAGTTCTTCAATTCCTTCGTGGACAAAGGCCTGCTGGAGCGCCTGCAGAACGTCGTCTCCAACGAATTCGGCCGCGTCAGCTACACCGAGGCGGTGGACATTCTCCTCAAGAGCGGGAAGAAGTTCGATTACCCCGTGCAGTGGGGTATCGACCTGCAGACCGAGCATGAGCGCTACCTGACCGAGGAGGTCTTCAAAAAGCCCATCTTCGTCACCGACTACCCCAAGGAGATCAAGGCCTTCTACATGCGCCTCAACGACGACGGAAAAACCGTCGCCGCGGCGGACTGCCTGGTGCCCGGCATCGGCGAGATCATCGGCGGCAGCCAGCGCGAGGAGCGCCTGGACCTGCTGCTCTCCCGCATCGAGGAGCTGGGCATGAAAGAGGAGGATTACTGGTGGTATCTGGATCTGCGCCGTTACGGCAGCTGCCGTCATGCGGGCTTCGGCCTGGGCTTTGAGCGCATGGTCATGTACCTCACGGGCGTTTCCAACATCCGCGATGTGGAGCTGCACCCGCGTACCACCGGCAACGCCGATTTCTGATCCGATATCGAAAATGTCATTCTGCGGCGCGAAACCCTGCGGAATGACATTTTTGCCCTTTTGGAGTATCGACATGGCAAGACGGAAGAAAAAGAATAGCGGCCTTCTCACGGCGCTGCTTCTGGCGCTGCTGCTCTGTGCGGCGGCGGTTTTTGTGCTGCTTCGCCTGCGCACGCCGGAGGGAGCGGCGCCCGTTCCGGAGCTGCTGGAGGTTTTCACACCGGCCACGCCGGAGCCCGCCGAGGCGCTTCGGGACTTTGCGCCGTCCCAGCCGGGAGCGGCGGAGACGGAGGTGGGCAAGGCCCTGCTCGCGGCCTGGGAAAAGACCCGGGCCTGTATCAGCGCCGGGCCTCCGCAGGCCGCGGGCGACGCTGCCGCACAGCCGCTGACCCTCACGCTGCTGGACGTGGAGCGCCTGCGCGAAGATTTGTGCGCCGCGCTGCTGCCGGAGCTGGAGCACCGGGTGGAGGAGGCCTCCGCGCCGGATCAGGTCTACGACGAAAACGGACGGGTACTCCCCGCGCTTCTGGCGCAGAGCATGGCGGAGAAGCTGCCGGAGCTGCTCTCCCGTGAGGACTACGGGATACGGCGCGACTTCACGTTGACACTCTCCTATGCGGACGGCGCCTGGAGCATAGACAACCGGGCGGCGCTGGACGCGTTCTGGCTGGGGGATCTTGCGGATCCGGACGCTGCGGCGGAGGCCATGGCCGCGGAGATCGCCGCGGCGCTCCCCTATATCCCGCTGCGCTATCGCATCGACGAAAACGCGACGGTCGCCCCGGCGCCGGATCCGGCGCGCTTTGGTGAGAGCGAGGACCCTGCGGAGCTTGCCGCGCTCCTGGAGACAGAGGAGGCCCGGCGGCTGATCGCGGGGCGCGAGCTGGTCTGGAACCCGGACATTGAGCGTTTCCCCGGCTCCACGATCCGCTGGTATCTGGATGAGACCATCCTCTGTATCGTCTGGCAGGAGGTGGAGGCCCGGGAGGTGGGCACCTTCGCCGAGGTCATCGTGGCCGACGGCTCTCAGCTCCGCCGACGCATCGCCGGGGACGAGCCCTTCAGCCTCCAGTTTGCCACGACCACCGACTTTGCACAGGACTCCAACGCGGTCCTCTGCCTCGGCGGCGACTTCTATCATCACGGCCGCGCCTGCGGCGTGGTGGTGTACCGGCGGGAGATCCTGCGTTTTGAACCCAAAACCTGTGACTGCTGCTACATCACGCCGGACGGGGACATGCTCTTTTCCTACCGGGGCCAGTTCTCCACCCAGGAGGAGGCAGAGCAGTTCATCGCAGATAACGACGTGCTCTATTCCCTCTGCTTCGGCCCCGTTCTCATAGACGACGGGGTGGACGTGACGCCGGAGAACTATGCCTGGGGCGAGATCCACGATACCTATGCCCGCAGCGCCCTGGGCCTCATCGACCCGCTGCATTACCTGACCATGAACCTCAACTGCGGCCGTCCCGGCACAGAGTATTACTATCTGGCCACGCTCCGCCAGGAGACGGACGCGATGCTTGCGCGCGGCTGCGTCAAGGCTTACGCCCTGGACGGCGGCCAGACCGCCACCACCGTGTTTCACGGGGAGCGGGTGAATCCCGTGCAGTTCGGCTGGGAAAAGCCCATCAGCGACGTGATCTATTTTGCAAGCGCGCTGCCGGGGACGGAGGGATGAACGGGAAATGGATTACGTACACGATTTGCGAAGCGAGATCGGCAGCAGAAAGATCATTCTCAATGCCGCCGGTGCGGTCATTGCGCGGGACGGAAAGATCCTTCTGCAGAAGAGAGCGGACAACGAAAAATGGGGCCTGATCGGCGGCCTGCTGGAGCTGGGCGAGACCTATGAGGAGGCCGCGGTCCGGGAGATCCGGGAGGAGACCGGCCTGGAAGTGGAACTGGAAGCTTTTCTGGGGATCTATCACAATTACGATATGGTGTGGGCCAACGGAGACCGTGCCCATACCGTCGGCGCGTATTACCTGGCGCGCATCGTAAAAGGGGAACCGCGCATCGACGAGGAATCCCTGGAGCTGTGCTTTTTTGCCCGGGAGGAGCTGCCGCCGCTCTTTGCCGAGGATCACCGCAAAGCGGTGGAGGCCTTCTTCGCAGGCGTCCGGTATCCGCTGCTGCGGGAAAACAAAAGAGAAAAATGACAGGGGTCGTGAAACGCGGGTTTCCACGACCCCTGTCATTATCCTTCCATCTGTCGGCCCAAAAACAGCGCTGCCGCCTGGGCCAGCTTGCATTCCACCTCACCCGCCGGTGCGCTGCCCCGTGGCGTGACGAAGAACACGCAGCCCAGCACGTCGCCCTCGGCCAGGATGGGCGCCGCCACGGAGAGACAGTATCTCTCATCCGCGGCGGACACGGGCAGGGTGCTTCCGCCGGTCATCTGCCGGTAGACGCTGCGCCCGTCCATGATCTCCGCCAGCTGCGGGCTCACCGCCTTTTCCAGCAGTTCTTTTCTTGCGCCGCCGGAGATGGCAATCACCGTGTCCCGGTCGCAGACGGCGGCGATGCTGTCCGCGCTCCTGCGCAGGCTCTCGCAGATCTGCGCCGCAAAATCCGCCAGCTCCCCGATGGGAGAGTATTTCTTGAAAATCAGCTCGCCGTCCTTATCGGTGAAAATCTCCAGCGGGTCACCCTCGCGGATGCGCATGGTGCGGCGGATCTCCTTGGGGATCACGACCCGGCCCAGGTCGTCGATTCGCCGCACGATCCCTGTCGCTTTCATAGGCAAAATCCTCCTGCGTTTCTATCTCGTTTCTCAGATAGTATTTGCAGGAGGACTGTTCTTATACAGAAAAGCCGTTGAGGCGTTACCAGCAGAGCGAGGCAAAATGCACAAAAACTTGGAAAACAATTTGTAGAAAAGGCACAATTTTTGGGCAGCTTTGGTCTTGCAATCCGAGGAGAAAGGGACTATAATGCGCACGAACTTGAGAAAAGAGGCGGAAAACATGAGTGAAGATCGTCGGATCTCCCAGGTTTTCGAGCTCGAGAGTGCGTCCCGTTTTCCGAATCTGCTGAAGGATAAGGATTTCGTTTCTTACAGCTGGACGCTGCCCTTCTGCAGTCTGTGAGAAAACGCAGACGATTCTGCGGTAAATACCGGCGGCCCGCAGGGCGCGGCCGTGAATATAGTTGACCCCCTGAGGGGCAGAAGCCCCACAGGCCGGAGACATCCCGCCGGGATCCGCGAGCGCGGACCGGGCGGGTTTTTTGCATAAAACGGGCTGACACAAGATGCTGTGTCAGCCCGTTTTGCGTATCACAGTGTGATCCAGTACCGCTCCAGCCATTCTCCATCGTCCGGCTCATAGACTGTATTCTCGTAGACCCCGCCGTTTGCGAGGATCGTGCGGCGGCTTCCCTCGTTGTCCTTAGAGCAGGAGATCATGACCTTTTTAAGACCAAGTGCCCGGCAGATCGGCAGAACTTCGTGCAGCATCCATTTGGCCACGCCTCTGCGCCGCGCGTCGGGTCGGACGGAGTAGCCGATGTGCCCGGCGTATTTTTCCAGGTACTCGTTCAGATAGTGCCGCAGCTGGAGCATGCCCAGCACGGCGCCGTCCTCCTCACGGACACAGAGATACTGCGTGGCTAAAACAAGCCCCTCCGGGACAGTGGCGGGATCTTCATAGCTGCGCACCCGCCGCAGCCATTCCGCGGGGTCCTCGCAGCGCCGGAGCGGCCCGGCGCCGTCCATGGAATCCCCGGCGTCCAGGAAAGCCTGCCGATAGGCGCGCACTTCCTCCAGGTGCTCCTCCGTGGGGCGCACCAGCTTCCAGCTCTCCACGCTTACTTTTTCCTCTTTTTGCTCGCGTACCAGAACATCCAGATCACGATGCAGATCAGGGCCACGGCCACCGCGATGCCGAGGATCACATTAAAGAGGCTGCCGACGATGCCGGCGGTACCCTGGATCAGCTTCACGATCAGCATAAAGCCGAACACCAGCACGGCGATCAGGACCACCAGACGGGAAATTTCCTTGGTGCTCATAGTGTTCTCCTTCCGTTTCCACTGCTCCTCAGGGATCCCCCAGGAGCTTTTTTATCTGCTTCTCACTCGCCTCCGGGCAGAGCGCCCGGAGATGGTCACAGACCAGCTTTCCGGAGTCCGCCGGATCCGTCCGGTAGGCGTCTTCCATAAAGGCTTCGCCAAAGAGCATTTCAGGCGTCGCGTACTTCGCCACGCCCCATCCGTATTCTCTGCCCAGCTTGTCACGCATATATACGAAGTCCCCGATCACCACATAGCACTGCATCTGCAGGCGGGTGATGCGGGGATCAAAACCCTTCTCACCGCCGGGTCCGAAACCGGAGAGGGCCTTGAGCTCCCGGCTCAGAAGGCTGCCGCGCTGCTGCAGGGCGTCGAAGATGCGTTTGTCGGCGGCGGGGGCGAAGCCGTCGTCATACAGAGCGTCGAAATCGTAACCGTTTCGGCGCCAGTTGGCAAAGACCGGGAAGAACTCCCGGCTGATAAAGCCCGCCCGACCGTGGAAAAACTTCCCGTACACACACGCGCCCGAACGGGCGACAGGACCTTTCCATTCCCAGGGGCCTTCCTCCGTGTCGGAGAACCAGAGCCGTGGCGGCGTGTGTTCCGCGATGGAGAAGCCGGGGATCTCGTTTTTGAAAAAAGGGAGAAAGCCCAGGCGCCGGACCGAGTCCAGGATCGCCTCGGGGCTGTCGATCACGGCGAGGCTTTTCATGCTCAGCCGAGGCGCTCGAAGCCGTCGTTGGGCTGGACCCTGGGCTTGGGCGCGCCCTTGCGCAGGTTGCAGACCATGGCCCAGTTGTAGAGCATCAGCAGCATGGACGTGCCCAGCAGCATCAGCTGCATGCCCATGTAGCGGTCGTCCGCCAGGCTCATCAGGCAGAGCATGCCGCCCAACATGACGTCAAAGCGGGCGCGGCGGGGCTTGGCGGCGCCGAAGGCGAAGCCGGCGATCCGGGCAAAAGCGAACATCGCGACCGACACGGTGAGCATCTCGGGCACGTAGGACCACAATACGCTGTTGATGGAGTTGATGCGGTAGAGGTATACAAGCCAGGCGGCGAAAAAGATCACCGGCGGCAGGGACACAAGGCAGAGAAGGCCCGCGCGCTCCTCTTCCCGGTGGGCAAGCTCCAGCAGCAGCGGCGCGGTCACGCCGGAGACGGCGCCCAGGGCGGAGAGGATGCGCAGGAAACGGACGAATTTGTCCGTTTCCGATTTGGCGAGCAGCGCCAGCGCGCCGATCACTACAATGCCGCCAGCCAGCCAGCAAAGAATGCTGAAGAGCCGGTAATCGTTCTTCAGCGCGGAGACGAGAGAATCCGGGACATAGAGCTGTTTCTGGTCGTCCTGGTTCAGAAAGCGCAGGAACACCACCACGGCGGCGAGGATGAACGCGGGTACCATGAAATTGAAGGCGCTGGGGTCTACAAGGCCCTGTTCGTTAAAGGCGATCATGACCTGCAGCCAGCGCAGAAAGACGCCGAAAGCGCCGCCGCCGGCGATATAGCAGGTGATCTCCAGAGCTTTTTTTTGCATATTGTTGCTTCCGTTTCCATAAGAATTGATAGACAAAGGACAGGCGTAAAGAGAAATTGCGTATCTTTAATATTATACTGAAAACGCCCCTGCGTCAAGCCTGCGGGCTCTATTTCGGGAGGCGGGGAGGAACACATGAAGAAAACGATCCTGTGCGCGTATCTGGGGCTGCTGCTGTGCTGGCTGTTGGCGCAGTTTCCCCCGCCCGAGAGGGCGGCGGAGACGGCGTCGGCCTTTCCGCCCGCCGCGGAAAGCGAAGCGCCTGCCGCCTTGCCGCCGACAGCCGTCCCGCAGAGGCGCACGCTGCGGCTGCTGCTGCCGGATGGGAGCGTCACGGAGCTGGACATGCAGGACTACCTCCCCGGAGTGCTGGCGGCGGAGATGCCGGCGGACTTCCCCGAGGAGGCGCTGAAGGCCCAGGCGGTGGCGGCCCGGACCTACGCCCTTTACTGTGCGGAGGGGCGCAAGCACGGAGACGCGGACATCTGCGCCGACCCCGGCTGCTGCCAGGCCTGGCAGGACGGGCAGGCGCAGCGGGATAAGTGGGGCGGCGACTATGAACGCTGCGCCGCGCGCCTCGCCGCAGCTGTGAAAGATACGGCGGGACAGATCCTGCTCTACGAGGGCGCGCCGGTTTTTGCGGCGTTTCACGCCTCCTCCGCCGGGGCCACCGAGGACTGCGGCCAGGTCTGGAATCCCCGGCCGTACCTGATCAGCGTCTCCAGTCCGGAGACGGCAGAGACGGTGCCAAACTTCATCAGCAGCCTGCGCTGTGCGCCGCTGGACTTCCGCGATACCGTCCTCTCCGCTTTCCCGGAGGCGGACTTCTCCGGACCGGAGGAGACGTGGCTCGGGGAACTCAGGCGGGACGAGAGCGGCCGTGTGGCCTCCCTTGTGATCGGCGGACAGGAGATCCGCGGCACCGTGCTGCGCAGTCTCTTTTCCCTGCGCTCCACGGCCTTTACGCTGGAGCATACGGAGGAGGGCTTCGTGTTCACCGTGGCGGGCTACGGCCACGGCGTGGGCATGAGCCAGTACGGCGCCAAGCTCCTGGCCGAGGAAGGTATGGACTACCGGGAGATCCTGAACCACTATTATCCGGGCACCCAGCTGGCGGACAGCGGATCGTAAGGTATCGTTTTTCTCCGACCGCCCAGAGGCGGTAAGCTGCGAAAATCAAGACCCATTTCTCTTTCCTCTTGCAGAAAGAGAAACGGTTCTTGTACTCCAAAGAGAAAGGCAACAAGGGGAAGTTTCCCCTTGACCCCTCACAGAAATGGGGAGTCTAAGGGCAGAACCGGGGTCGCCGCTAAAGCAGGTTCGCGTGGCTTCTCCGCCGCACACCGCTGCCGCTCCCCGGTACTTCTGACGAAAGAAGCAGCCCGCTCCGAACCGCGGCTCGCCTGGCAGACAGTTCGGGCCGCCGAGCCGCCGGGACGTGCTTCTGAGTTCTGTGATTCACACGCCATAGCGGCAGCGGACACCCGGGCGCACAGGGCATGCCAACATTCGGACGGCGGCGACCCTCGTCCTCGCAAGCTCCGTATCGTCTCGCTTTCTCGCAGGCTCAAAAGCTCGCTCACTCCACTGCTCGTCAAAGAAAGAATGGGGGGCGCATCGGCGCAGCTTGCCGCCTCTGAACGTTCGGACAAAACGATGTATTTTGTTCCACGCAAAAAGCTCCCGTTCCGGAGAACGGGAGCTTTTTGCATCCGTATGGGGAAGATTACAGTTGCTTCTGCGCGTTGATCTTCACGCCGGGGCCCATGGTGGAGGCGGTGACGCAGGAACGGATGTACTGGCCCTTCGCGGCGGCGGGCTTGGCCTTGATGATGGCGCCCAGCAGAGCTACGTAGTTCTCATACAGCTTCTCAGCGCCGAAGCTGACCTTGCCGATGGGGCAGTGGATGATGTTGGTCTTATCCAGACGGTACTCGACCTTACCGGCCTTGGCTTCCTTGACAGCCTGGCTGACGTTGGGGGTCACGGTGCCGGCCTTGGGGGAGGGCATCAGGCCCTTGGGTCCCAGGATCTTACCGAGACGGCCGACGGTGCCCATCATCTTGGGGTTGGCGATGACGGTATCGAACTCGAACCAGTTCTCCTTCTGGATCTTCTCGACGTAATCCATGCCGCCGGCATAGTCGGCGCCTGCGGCGAGGGCTTCCTCAACCTGCTCGGGCGGGCAGAAGACGAGGACGCGGACGGTCTTGCCGGTGCCGTTGGGCAGCACGATGGCGCCGCGGACCTGCTGGTCGGCGTGACGGCCGTCGACACCGAGCTTCACATGCAGCTCGACGGTCTCGTCGAACTTGGCCTTGCTGGCGTTGATGACCAGCTGCAGGGCTTCCTGGGGGTCGTACAGGGCCTGCTTATCAATGAGCTTGGAGCTCTCTTTATAATTTTTACCTCTAAACAATGTTGTTTCCTCCTAAAATGTGGTGTAATGGATTGTAAACGATCCTCCCACTGGGCTCCCTTAGTCGCCGACGACGACGCCCATGGAGCGGCAGGTGCCGGCGATCATGCTGATGGCGGACTCGATGTCGGTGCAGTTGAGGTCGGGCATCTTCTGCTCGGCGATCTTGCGGACATCTTCCTTGCTGATCGTGGCGACCTTGTCGCGCTGGGGAACACCGGAAGCGGTATCAATGCCGCAGGCCTTCTTGATCAGAAGGGCGGCAGGAGGAGTCTTGGTGATGAAGGTGAAGCTGCGGTCGGAGTACACGGTGATGACGACGGGGATCATAAGACCCATATCGCCCTTGGTGCGCTCGTTGAAGTCCTTGGTGAACTGACCGATATTCACGCCGTACTGGCCCAGAGCGGGACCGACGGGGGGAGCCGGCGTAGCCTTGCCGGCAGGAACCTGGAATCTAACGTATCCAACTACTTTCTGTGCCATAAGAGCACCTCTTTCTTATTAATCTTTGATAACTTCGACCTGGTCGAGCTCCAGATCCACCGGAGTCTCTCTGCCGAACATGGAGACCACCACGCGGACCCGATCCTTCTCGGGCTCCAGCTCGTCCACCACGCCGATGAAGCCGGACAGCGGGCCGTCGTTGACCTTTACGCTGTCGCCCACGGCATAGCCGACGACGATCTCCTTGCGTTCCACGCCCAGATCATAGATTTCCTGCTCCGTCAGGGGGACGGCCTTGCCGTCGGAGCCGACGAAGCCTGTCGCGCCGCGCACGTTGTGGATCAGGTGCCAGCTGTCGTCGGTGAGGATCATCTTCACCAGAACGTAGCCGGGGAACACCTTGCGCTCCACCGTCTTCTGCTCACCGGACTCGGTGATCTCGGTGACGGTCTCCATGGGGATGTTGACCTCACGGATCAGATCCGTCATGCGGCGGTTTTCCGCAGCCTTCATCACGGCTGCGGCGACTGCGTTTTCATAACCGGAGTACGTGTGAACCACGTACCATTTCGCCTCTTCCGCCATCTCGATCAACCAGCCAGCGTAAAGAGGACGCGAACCAGCATCTGCGCCAGCTCGTCAAAGCCCCAGAGTACCACAGCGGAGACCAGCATAACGCCGACGGAGATCAGAGAGTTCTGCACGAGAGCCTTGCGAGTGGGCCAGATGACCTTCTTCAGCTCGCTTCTCATCTCGCGGAACCACTTGCCCACTTTCTGGAAGAAATTGAGCTTTACGTCGTCCTTCTTCACGGCGGTGACGGCCTTGGTCGGAGCAGCAGTGCTTTTCTTTTCTTCAGCCATTTTCACGCATCCTTTCCGAACTTACTTGGTCTCAACATGCTTGGTGTGCTTTCTGCAGAAGGGGCAGTATTTGCTCCGCTCCAAACGGTCTGAGGTATTCTTCTTGTTCTTGACCGTGTTGTAGTTTCTCTGCTTGCATTCATCGCATCTGAGAGTAATCTTTACTCTTGCGCCTGCAGCCATATTTCGGCACCTCCTATTTTATTTACCCGCAGAAGGCGGGCATTGCCTCCCTGTATGGAACGAAAGCCGTGATTCCGGCAAAAAAGCGCACGAAAAAAACACCTCTCGTCCGACAGGTAATGCATACTATAACATAAGCAAAGCGGCAGGTCAACAGTTTTTTGCGGTTTTTCCGGGCTTTTTTTGCACTTTTCCGGGACCTCTCTTGCAGCGGAGACAAAAGAATGGTATAAATAAACAGACTCTCCCCATATCTTGTTTTCAGAAAGGCAGAAGACACATTTTATGGATTATCGGCAGGCCTTGGAATATATCGACGGCGTCAGCTGGCTCGGGTCCCGCCCGGGGCTGGAGCGGGTGACGGCGCTGCTGGAAAAGCTGGGAAATCCCCAGAACAAGCTGAAATTCGTCCACATCGCGGGCACCAACGGCAAGGGAAGCTGCGCGGCGATGACCGCCTCGGTGCTCAGGGCCGCGGGCTACCGCACGGGGCTTTTCACCTCGCCCTATCTCTTCCGCTTCAACGAGCGCATGCAGATAAACGGCGAACCCATCGGAGACGAGGCGCTGGCCGCCCTGGTGACGGAGATCCGCCCCCTGGCCGACGCCATGGAGGACCACCCCACGGAGTTTGAGCTGATGACCGCCGCGGCGCTCCTGTGGTATCAGCGGGAGAAGTGCGACGTCGTGGTGCTGGAGGTGGGCCTGGGCGGCCGCCTGGACGCCACGAACGTGATCGGCGCGCCGGAAGCCGCGGTCATCATGAACATCGGTCTGGACCATACCGCCATCCTGGGCGATACCGTGGAAAAGATCGCCGCCGAGAAGGCCGGGATCATCAAGCCCGGCTGCGACGCGGTGCTGTATCAGCAGGCGGCGGGCGTGGAGGCCGTGGTGCGCGAAAAATGCGAGGCCGTGGGCGCGCGGCTCCGCGTGGCCGACTTCGCGCAAATCGTTCCGGAGTTTGACAGCCTGGAGGGCCAGGTCTTCACCTATCGGGGCGAGCCCTGCGCCATCCCCCTGCTGGGGGCGCATCAGCTGAAAAACGCGGCGGTGGTGCTGGAACTCGTGGAGATCCTGCGCCGGAAGGGCTGGGATCTGCCCCGGGACGCGGTGGAACACGGACTCTATGCGGTCTCCTGGCCCGCCCGCTTCGAACTGGTGCGCGAGGAGCCGCCCTTCGTGGTGGACGGGGGGCACAATCCCCAGTGCGCCGAGACCGTGGCGGAGAGCCTGAAGCGCTATTTCCCGACGCAGAAGCGCGTGCTGCTCTGCGGCGTGCTGGCGGACAAGGACTATCCGGCGCTCTTTGACGTCCTGGACACGGCCGCGGACGCGTACGTCTGCGTGACGCCCGCAAGCGAACGGGCGCTGCCGGCGGAAAAGCTGGCAGAATATCTGCGCCGCTACGGCAAACCCGTCTCCGTCTGCGAGGACGTCCCCGCGGGTGTGGAGGCGGCCTCCGCCGCGGCAGGCGAAGAAGGCGTTGCCTGCGCGGTGGGCTCGCTGTACATGGCGGGCGCGGTGCGGGCCTGCTTCGGCTTATATTGAAGGAGCCTCCCCGACCTGTCATCCTGAGGGAGCCGCAAGGTGACGAAGGATCTCAAAACCTACGACCTTGCGCCGGTGGCGAGATTCTTTGCTGCGCTCAGGATGACAGGCCGAGTGGCCATATCTCAGAAGGACGAACAGACCCCTCAGTCAGCTTTGCTGACAGCTCCCCTTGGCAGGAGAGCCTATAAGGAAAGGAGTATCGTATGCGGATCATGGCAATTGATTACGGCGACCAGCGCATCGGCCTTGCGGTCTCGGACCTGCTGGGGATGATCGCCGGCGAGGCCTGGACCATGCAGGAGTGGAACCGGGAGCGGGCGGTCACGCGCATCGCCGAGGAGGCGAAAAAGCGGGACGTGGGCACCCTGGTGCTGGGCCTGCCGAAAAACATGGACGGGACGGAGGGCCCCCGGGCCGCGCTGAGCCGGGAGTTCAAGGCGCTTCTGGAGGCGGAGACCGGCCTGCCCGTGGTGCTCTGGGACGAGCGCCGCAGCAGCATAGAGGCCCACGCCATCCTGCACGCGGCCGGAAAACGGGAGCGCCTGCACCGCAAGAGCGTGGACGCCGTGGCCGCGAGTCTCATCCTGGAGGGCTATCTGGGGAGCCTGCGATAAACCGACAAGAAATTACAAGAAAAAGTCGTTTACTTCTTAACAAAACTTTTGTATGATAACAGTATCAACTGAAAGGAGATGCTCCTGCTATGAATGCTGTTCTTCAATCCATGGGCATCAGCTCGGCCAGCGCCCTGGTTTCCGCGCTGCTGACCCTGCTGGTCTGCATCATCGCCATCAAGGTCGTCACCAATATTGTGGACAAGCTCCTCAAAAAGAACGCCAAGATGGACAATACCCTGCGCCACTACATCAGCTCCGCCGTCCGGACCCTGCTCTGGGTGGTGACGGTCATCATCGTGGCCAACGCCCTCGGCATCAACACCACGTCCCTGGTGGCCCTTGTCAGCGTCGCAGGCGTCGCGCTGTCCCTGTCCGTGCAGAACGTGATGTCGAACCTCTTCTCCGGCATCACCCTGCTGATCACCAAGCCCTTCGTCACCGGCGACGTCGTGGAAGTAGCCGGCAAGACCGGCATCGTCAAGGCCGTCGGCCTGTTCTACACCCAGCTGGACACGCTGGACAACGTGGCCGTCTCCATCCCCAACAGTGATGTGACCGGCTCCTCCGTCAACAACTTCAGCCACGAGCCGCTGCGCCGTGTTGACCGGACCTTTACCGCCTCCTATGAGTGCCCCACCGAGGACGTGAAGGCCGCCATCTTCGACGCCATCGCCAAGGATGAGCGCATTCTCGCCGATCCCGCGCCCTTTGTCCGCCTGCTGGAGTACAAGGGCAGCACGGTGGAATACGTGGTGCGCGTCTGGTGCAAGAGCGCCGACTACTGGGACGTGTACTTCAACCTCAACGAGAACGTGCGCGAGAGCTTTGCCGCCAAGGGCGTCAAGTTCAGCTACGAGCACGTCAACGTCCACATTGTGGAAAAGTAAGCGAAAAAATATTCAGATCAAAAAGCCGGGAGCATCTGCTCCCGGCTTTTAAGTTGTCGACAAAGTATAGGTTTTGTTTCGGCTGTCCAGAGGCGGCAAGCTGCGCATTTCAGGAAACTTTTCTTTCCTCTCGCGGAAAGAAAGGTTTCCTGCCCTTCAAAGAAAGGCGACAAGGGGAAGTGTCCCCTTGACCCCTCACAGGATTGGGGAGCCCAAGGGCAGATCTGGGGTCGCCGCTATAGCAGGTTCGCGTGAGTGCTTACTCCGCATACCGCTGCCGCTCCCCGGTACTCCTGACGCAAGAAGCAGCCCGCTCCGAACCCGCGGCTCGCCGGGCAGGCGGTTCGGGGCGTCAGGAATGCCCCTGCAAGCATGACTGCCGAACGACGAGCCGCCGGAACGTGCTTTTGAGCGCTGTGATCTGTACGCCATAGCGGCAGCGAACACCCGGGCGCACCGGGCATACCAACATTCGGACGGCGGCGACCCACGCTCAGACCTTGTGATCCCCTCTCTGACAAGCGCCTTTTTCTTTCTTCCACCGGGCGCGGCGCGTTCTTTCTTTTTGGGCAAGCTCCAAAAAGAAAGAATGGGGGGCGCATTGCTCAGGTAAATGCTTGCGAACACGCCGGAGAATAATGTATACTTCTTCTGCCATTGTCTGCACATTGAAAACCGAGCGCATCCGCTCCCGGTTTTTTTTGCGCCTCTTTTCTTGACACGATGGCCGACGGCGCATAAAATAAAGCATCATCAGCAAACTAACGCAGTAAAGGAAGCGAAAAAGATGAAGAAATTCTTATCCGTTCTTCTGGCCGCGGCCATGCTGCTCTCGGCGGCCGCCTTCTCCGGACAGGGAAGGGCTTACGCCGAGGACGCCGCCGCGCTGCCCGCCGTGGGCGACACGGTGGAGGGCTTCACCGTGCGTGAGACGCGGGATTTCCCCCTGGTCGGCGCCACGGCCGTCCTCTTTGAGCATGAGCGCACCGGCGCCCAGCTCATGTACATCGCCAACAACGACACGAACCGGGTTTTTGACCTGAGCTTCTTCACCCGCGCGGTGGACAACACGGGGCTTCCCCATGTGTTCGAGCACTCCACGCTGGACGGCTCGGAGAAATATCCCTCCAAGGCGCTGTTTTTCAATCTGATCTATCAGACCTACAACAGCTATATGAACGCGTTCACCTACCCGCTCTTCACCTCCTATCCGGTAGGGAGCCTGTCGGAGGAGCAGCTTCTGAAGTATGCCGATTACTACACCGACAGCTGCCTGCATCCGAGCATCATGACGGACGAGAGCATCTTCCGCGAGGAGGCCTGGCGCTACCGCCTGGCGTCTGCGGAGGACGAACTGAGCATCGAAGGCACCGTCTACTCCGAGATGCTGGGCGCCATGGATCTGGAGAGCAGCGCGAGAAACTACATGATGCGCACCGCCTTCCCCGGCTCCCAGATCGGCAACGAGTCCGGCGGCGAACCGGAGTTTATCCCCGACATGACCTGGGAGGCCCTGCAGGACTTCCACAACACCTACTATCACCCCTCCAACTGCATCGCCTATCTCTACGGTCAGTTCGAGGACTACGCCGCCTTCCTCAAGCTGCTGGACGAGGCCTTTGCCCCTTACGAAAAACGGGAGTTCCGTTTTGAGGATCCGGACTATACGCCGCTTGCGGACGATGCGGAGGAGAGCTTTGCCTTCCCGGTGGAGGCCGGCGCCAACACCGAAAACCGTTCCGCCGTCTATTATGCATTCGTCTGCCCCGGCGTGAAGGCAGATCCCCAGGCGGAGATGATCCTCAACACGCTGACGGATCTGCTGGCGGATGACGCTTCCCCGCTGATGCAGGGTTTGAAGAAAGCCCTGCCCGCGGGCAGCTTTGCCACCTATATCGAGACCGAGGGACCCGAGGACGCCGTGATCTTCTACGCCAGCAACGTGAACGCCGAGGACGCGCCGGTCTTCCGCGATACCGTGGACGCGGCCCTGGCGGAGGTCGCCGAAAAGGGCTTCAGCCAGGAGCTGGTGGACAGCGTCATGTCCTCCCTGAGCCTGAGCATGAAGCTCACCGGAGAAGGACAGGACGTGGGCGTGGATCTGATCTCTCAGATCGCCTATTCCCACGCGGCCTCCGGCAATCCCTTTGATTACATGGACTACGTGGACGCGCTGGAGCTGCTGGATGACTGGAATCAGCAGGGTCTGTACCGGGACGCCGTCAGCGGGCGTCTGCTGGACAGCGCGGTCACCGTCCTGGTCAGCACCTATCCCCAGCCCGGCCTGCGCGAAGAGCTGGACGCCGCCCTGGCCGAAAAGCTCGCCGAAGTGAAGGCCGCCATGAGCGAAGAGGAGCTGCAGGCCCTTGTGGAGGCCTCCAACGCCGAGGAGGAAGAGGACGACGCCTCCGAATACGTCTCCGCGCTGCAGGTGGTGACCGCCGCTTCCCTGCCTGAGGAGATGCGGGAATACACGATCCGGGACGAGACCGGAGAAGACGGCGTACGCCGCATCAGCGCGGAAGCCGGCGTGGACGGCGTAAGCCAGGTCGTCCTGCTGCTGGACGCCTCCGGCCTGCCCCAGGATGACATCCACTGGTTCGCCCTCTATACCGCCCTGCTTGGCGAGATGGACACCGCCCGCCACAGTCGGGAGGAGCTGGCAGCCCTCACCGGCCGCTACTTCTACAACGGAGAGATCCGCCTGTCCCTGCTCAACCGTTACGGCACGGACGAATACCGCCCCAATCTGCGCGCCGGCTGGATCGCCGGGGACGAGGATCTGGAGGAGGGCTACGAGCTGCTGTATGAGCTTCTTTATGAGACCTCCTTTGACGACAGCGAGACCCTGCTGGGCCTGATCCGACAGAACAAGGCGGCCCTGAAGAGCAACATCAACAGCGCCCCCTACAATCCCATGCTCTACCGCGCTTTCGCGGCCAGCTCCCCCCTGTACGCCTACTATTACTATTTCAACTTCCTGGATTACTACGCCTTCCTCGAAAAAACGGAGCAGGAGATGGAGGAGGCCCCCGAGGCGGTGGCCGAAAAGCTGGAGGAGATCCGGAACTACTTCCACAACCGCACGAACGCGGTGGCGGCCTGCGCCGGCAGCGAGGAGAGCATCGCCGTGAACGCGCCGCTGGCCGACGCCTTCCTGGAGAAGCTGGACGCCGACCCCATCGAGACGCAGGAATACAGCTTTGAGCCCTGTGCCGAAAGCGAAGCCCTGGTGGTGGACAGCTCCGTGCAGTTCAACGGTGTCGTCTCCAGCTTTGAGCAGGCGGGTCTTGCGGACTATTCCGCCGATCAGGACGCGGTGGCCGCGCTGATCACCGACGACTACCTGTACCCCATGCTGCGCGACCAGTACGGCGTCTACAGCGTGTTCCACGGCTTCGTGGAAGACGGCGGCCCCTACATCATCACCTACCGCGACCCCAACGTGGCCGAGAGCTTCGCGGTGATGGACGGTCTGGCCGACTACGTGCAGGAGCTGGAGATGGACCAGGAGACCCTGGACGGCTATATCCTCTCCGCCTATAACGCCTATGCCAAGCCCGAAGGCGAGCTGAGCGGCGCTGTGAGCGCGATCCTCTCCCGCCTGACCGGGGAGCCCGCGGATCTGAAGCTGCAGCATATGCGCGAGCTGAAGGCCCTCACCCCCGAGGCGCTGCAGGACTATGCCTCGGCCTATGCCGCGCTGCTTCAAAACGGCATTCGCTTCACGGCGGGCGGCGCGGGCGCCGTCGCGGCCAACGCGGAGCTGTACGAAGCGACGCTCAATCCCTTCGGCTCGGTGGACAGCAGCCAGGTGGGCTTCTCCGATCTGCCCGAGGACCATGAGCACTACGAGGCGGTGCGCTTCGTGTTTGAAAAAATGCTTATGACCCCGAAGGCGGAGGACGCCTTCGGCGTGGACGACGAGGCCCGGGTCGGCGATCTGGCCGGCGCGCTCTACGCGCTCATCGAAGGAGACGCTGCGGATCAGGAGGGCGCGGTGAAGACCCTGGCCGCCTACAGGATCCTTCCCGGCGACGTGGGCGTGGATACGCCGCTGACCGGCGCCTCGGCCGAGGAGATCCTCTCCGCCTTCAGCAAAGCGGCGGAGGTGCCATATGAGGCTTCCGGGGCGGAGGACGCGCCGCTCAACCGCGGGGAGCTGGCCGAGATCGTCATGGCCTACGTCAGCGCGCTGACGTAAAAAACGCTTCTTCAAACAGTGCAGCCGGGAGGCGTACGCCTCCCGGCTGTGAGACTGTCAAAGAACTACGCTGAAAGCACAACAAACAGAGCAGCGGGGGAGCTCGAGGGGGCAAGGCCCGCCTCGAGTACAATAACCCGCCGTCCGAAGCGCAGTCAAAAAAGTCTGTCAGACTTTTTTGACAAGCTGGCAGCCGGGAGGCGTACGCCTCCCGGCCGTTTTTCAGCAATTTTTGAAAAACGCGGCGTTTTCTGGCAACTAAAAAGTGCCGCGTGTTCTTTTTTCCCCGCCGCATATACTGTTTGTTGCGGGAATGCATTTGAAAACAGGTTCTGCGGAGGGGAGTTTCTGATGAAAAAAGTGATAGCGACGGCGCTTGCCGTCTGTGCGCTGAGCGCCGCGGCGCCCTGTGCGGCCCATGCTCAGGGGCTGGAGCTGGGCGGGCAGATCGTAGGGATCCAGATCAGTACCGAGGGCGTGCTGGTGGCGGGCACCGGCGCGGTGGAGACCGCGGAGGGGAGCGCCTCTCCTGCGGAGGAGGCAGGTGTGCGCCGCGGGGACGTGATCGTGGAGCTGGACGGGAAAAAGGTCAGCAGCGCCGGAGAGCTGATCGGCGCGGTGGAGGCCCTGCAGGGCGAGAGCGCGGAACTCACGGTGCTGCGCGGCGGGCGTCCCCTGCTGCTCACGGTGAAGCCCGCCCGGTCGGACGAGGATCAGTGGATGCTGGGCATGTGGCTGCGCGACGGGATCTCCGGGATCGGCACGCTCACCTTCTATGATCCGGCCACCGGCCTCTACGGCGCCCTGGGCCACAGCATCAGCGACGCGGACAGCGGCGCTGTGCTGCCGATGGACGAGGGCAGCATCACCGAGGCGGAGATCGTCTCGGTCAAGCCGGGAGCTGCGGGCGTCCCCGGGGAGCTCAACGGCTGCGCCGATCTGGGCAGGGTCCTGGGCAGCATCGAACACAACACCGAGCACGGCATCTACGGGCACATGAACCGCCCGGCCGGCGGCCGCCCGGTGGAGACCGGCGAGATCCGCACCGGCCCGGCCACCATCCTGGCTACGGTGGACGGGACAAACACGCGGGAGTTCTCGGTCCGTGTCAGCCGCATCTACCGGGACAGCGACGGGGAACACGTGATGCTCAGCGTGACCGATCCCGAGCTGTGCTCCCGCACCGGCGGCATCGTGCAGGGGATGAGCGGCAGCCCGATCCTGCAGGACGGAAAGCTGGTGGGCGCGGTGACGCATGTGTCAGTATCAACATGATACCCACCGAAAAACCAGGCGTTTCCTCACACGAAATACATAGTCACGATCAAAATAGCGAGAATACGGAAAAAAGCAACAAGAGCGCGGCGGTCAAGCTGCGCTCTTGCTGCGTCTAGGGAGGTTTTATGACGGATTTGCGCCCTCAGAGCGAGGGCTTTTCTTATTACCGGGTTCCCCGGCAGCTTGTCAAAGGAACGGAGTACCGCCCGCTGTCGCCCGCTGGGAAGCTCCTGTTTGCCCTACTGCTTGACCGCGTGAGCCTGTCCGTCAAGAACGGCTGGCGGGACGGGGAGGGCCGGACGTATGTGTATTACGCGATTGCGGAGATTTGCGAAGACTTCGGCTGCAGCCGCGTCACAGCCGGGAAGCTGCTCTCGGAGCTGGAGTGGATCGGTCTGATCGAGCGCAAAAAGCAAGGCCAGGGCAAGCCGGATCGGATTTATGTCCTGCAATTTTGCGCCAAACCGGACTTCTAGACTTCCCAAAAGGAAACTTCTAGACTTCCGCTTTCCCGAAGTCTGGAGGTTAAAATCTTTTACATCAAGAAGCCAAAAACTTATGCCCTAATAAGACTGATGGAAAGAAACTGATCAAATTATACTGAGGGATCTATCCATCTATCTATCATTACTGCTAATCTCCGCGCCGAAAGCAGAAGTCTGAAACCTGAAATGTGTCTCACCGTGAGACAAGTTTTTCTTTCGTGGGGATGCTTTATCCAATGTGCCACGGGTTCCGGCGGGTTCCGGCAAGTATAGCATTTGTTAAACACAAACGCCCTTGTTAGGGGGAAGCCCCCTAAGACCCAATCATTGTTCCTTTGCTTCTGGAATTACACATGCTAGGAATTGTAGAAAAACCTTTTCGCAATGACATTTTTATGGTATTATTTGTTTTAGAAACGCAAAGGAAAACCTTTTTTGCCGAGTGGAGGAAATACTAATGGGTGAGATAAATACAATGTCTTTTGATGGTGAAAAAATCGCAGCCGATGTAGCGACAAGCATAATTAAAGATACTGTTTCCTCAGGATGGGAGAAAGTAAAAAAATACTTTCGAGATCTCGATGCAAAACAAGCTATAAAATACGGTGTCGCATACCATAAATATCTATCTAACACAGAGGATAAGTTTGGGAAGATTAAGACAATAATATATAGAAAGATTCCAAAAGAGTTATATTCTTTTTATGAATGTACTGATGTTGAACACGAAGGAAAACGAATTAGTACAGCAAGTGTGGAAAACGTTTTGGCACTATCAAATAAAATAATAGTTAGCGGAACTGGTGGAATAGGAAAATCGATTCTTTTCAAGCACTTATTTCTTAATACCATTGAAACAACGGAGTATATACCTATTCTAATTGAATTAAGGAAGTTTAATCCTGTTGATATCAAAGATATTTGTTTAGAGGATGCGATATTTCAAACCCTCTGTGAGAACGGATTTGACCTAGATCGAGAGTACTTTAGTTATAGCATGAAAGAAGGCGGATATATAATTCTGTTAGATGGATTTGATGAGGTCAGCAGAGAAAAATCAGAAAAAGTTACATCTGAAATAAAGTCATTGTGCGATAAATACTCTGGGAACAAATATCTTCTGTCATCAAGGCCGACAGATAGGTTTATTGGATGGAATGATTTTACTGAAGTATCAGCATGTAAGCTTACAAAGCAGCAAGCGTTAAGCCTTATCAAAAAAATAGACTTTGAAGAGCCTGTTAAAACAATTTTTTACAAAGCTCTTGACGAGTATTTGTTTGACAAATATGAATCTTTCGCCTCAAACCCGTTGCTTTTAACGATTATGCTCCTCACTTTCAGTAATCATGCTTCTATTCCAGATAAGCTAAATGATTTCTATGAAGCGGCTTTTTTAACGCTTTTCAACATGCATGATGCGACAAAGGATTGTTATATAAGAGATATCCGATCTAAACTAGGGAGCGAAGACTTTAAATCGGTATTCGCGTATGTTTGTTTCAAGTCGTACTTTTCAAGTGAATATGAGTTTTCCGAAGCAGCATTGAGAAGCTATATTCAAAAGGCCAAAGACAAGTTCAATTATTTAGATTTTTCTGTGGACGATTTTCAGGAAGACCTAATCCTCTCTGTATGTATGCTGGTGAAAGATGGAATTAATTACCGCTTTACACACAGGTCTTTTCAGGAATACTTTGCAGCTTGGCATACATGCAAGATCACAGACGAACAGCAAAGCAAATTGCTGACAGCGTGGATTTCGGAATCAAGTGCGTCGGTTCGAGATGGATATCTTGAAATGCTGTTTAACATGCAGGCAGAAAAAGTAAATAGAATAATATTTGTCCCAGGAATACAAAAACTGAAAGAACTGCATGAGGCAAACGGTTATTCTCTCAAGTATTTATCAAAACTTTTTTCAGCAATCCATACAAGCAAGCACACTTTTAAAACTGGAGAGCAGAAGCTAGCATTATCATTAGCAGTAAAGGACAACTATCTTTGTAATATTGTTCGTTGTACTTGTAGATGTAATAACTACAAATATGGCCAACAAGGCGCAGACGCTATCCAGTTTGAAAACGATATTGCGGAAAAGCTTATTAATTCAAAGAATGGATCCTTCACAGAACACTCGCTTGAAGACGCAGCAACATTGGTTGGCGAAGAGAATCTTCTCAAAGCAATAAGTTGGTTCGAGTTACAATATGAGTTCTGCATCATGATTCTCGATCAAAACAGCTCAAAAGACTATATTTACAAGAAAAAGGTGTCTTCAATTATCAACGAATTATAATAGTGCGCTGGCTTAACTTTTTACAAAAATCCGTTTCATCATGAAGCGGGTTTTTGTATTGCTATTGTGCGTACAAAAGAGTATAATAGTCATGGAAGCAAAACTGCCATGAAAGGAGTGCTGCAACATGGCCAAGACTGCAAATCTGTATGCGCGCATCGAGCCGGAGGTCAAGGATCAGGCAGAAAGCATTTTGGAGGCACTGGGCATCCCCGTCTCCAACGCGATCAATATGTTCTACAAGCAAATCATTCTCCAGCGCGGAATCCCCTTTGACGTGAAGCTGCCCGCCTTCCCCGTACCTGACATGAGCGAGCTCACGAAGGAACAGCTGAAAGCGGAAATCGAGAAGGGCTTTGCTGACGCTGCTGCCGGGCGCGTGACGCCGGTTGCTGACGTGTTTGCCGAGCTGCGGGAGGAATACCGCGTATGAGCTATGTGGTCGAAATGACCGACCAGGCCAAGACGGATCTCCGCGGCATCTACGAGTATATCGCCTTTGCGCTGCAATCCAAAATCAACGCAGACCGCCAGTTGAATCGCATTGAGCGGGAGATACTGTCCCTGTCTGAGCTTCCGGAGCGATACAAAGTCCTCGACCTGGGCTTTGAAGCGGCCAAGACGGTACGGATGGTAGCGGTTGACCGCTACTGCGTGATCTATCACGTTGCGAAAGAGCGCGGAGCGGTACAGATCCTCCGTATTCTTTATGGCGGGCGCGATATCCCGACAGAGCTGGAGAAAGACATGAACCCATAATCCGTTTCATGGTGAAACGGATTAACAACCGAATAGCAACAAACCGGAAATGCGTTTCAGCGTGAAACGCATTTCCTTTTTTCATGGAGGGGTTATGAGAGAACGCAATCATTTTATCGGCCTTTGGCTGAACGACGAGGAATACACCCATCTAAGGGAGCAATGCGAGATTACGGGCTTGCCGACTAGCGTGCTGATCCGTCATGCCATCGAAGGGGTACAGCTCACGCATCGGCCGCCTAATGAATACGCGGGCCTGCCGCGGGCGCTGTCGTCCATCGGCAACAACGTCAATCAGATCGCCCATTGGGCCAACGCCAAAAAGAGCATCCAGGAGGCAGAGATCCAGCAGACGGTTCTGCTGGCAAACAAGGCGTGGGAGTTGGTAAAGGAGACGTTGTAAATGTGTCTTACCGTGAGACAGGTTTTGACCGAGCTTCTGATGTCACTCAAAGCTCAAGCTCTTCTTATTTGCGCTGTCGTGATACAATAAAGAAAAAACCTTTCCTGTTTTTGTGACACTTTGCTCAAAAAATGGATTTATATAAGTGAGGGCCCTTAAACAAAGGAGACGAGGTATGAACGACAGAGATATAGTCAATTTATACTGGCAGCGTTCAGAGCAGGCCATAGCGGAAACCGAGCGGAAATACGGGAGTTACTGCCACATCATCGCATATAACATCCTCGAAAACAGCGAAGATTCCGAGGAGTGCGTCAATGATACTTGGATGAGCGCATGGAACGCGATGCCGGACAAGCGCCCGGATCGGCTTAGCCCCTTTCTTGCCCGGATTACACGCAACTTTGCTCTGACAAAGATCGTCCGCCACACGGCAAAGAAACGGGGCGGCGGTGAAGCAGAGCTTGCGCTGGAGGAGCTGGACGAGTGCCTATCCTCCGGCTACGATCTGGAAAAGGAAATTGAAGATCGAGAACTGAGTCGCGCCATTGACGCATTTATCGGACAGCTCGGTGAAGAAGAACAGCTTGTGTTTGTCAGCCGGTATTGGTTCGTGGCGACCGAGCGGGAGATTGCGGAAAAGCTGGGCCTGAGCCGCAGCGGCGTCGCCGCCATGCTGAAACGGACAAGAGGCAAGTTGAAGACATACCTGTTGATGGAGGGTTTATGTACAATTCGGAACGAATGATGAAAGCCATTGGAGACATTTCCGATGATAAGATCGAGAAAACCAGCCGCGCGCTGGGTTATCAAAAAGAGAGACACAGCATGTCTCACGCCCCCGTTCGGATGGGGAGATTGCTGTCCATTGCTGCGGTGGTTGCGCTGATCCTCGCTCTGGGTGTGACGGCCTACGCAATCTATACGCACTGGTCGCGAGGCATGGAGCAACGACTTCCCGCCACGGAGGAAGAAAAAGAACTGGCAGAGCAGAGCGGCCTGTCCGACACTTCCCAGACTGTCAGCGCAACAGCCAACGGCGTGACGATTTCAGTGGAGCAGACGATCATCGATGGAGATTCCGCCGAGATTGCCCTGCGGATCGAGGGCTGGCAGCTTGACCGGGAACAGGAACTTGACGCCGCCGTTTGGGGCTGGATGCCTACCTTCAACGGAGAAGGCGCGCCTGCGATGGGCGGCAGTTTCGTGGAAGATCGCGACGCGAATGACCGTGTTTTCATTATTGCGGCTGACGGCTCGATGGAATTCGATATCTGGGCCAGAGCAGGAGACAAGCTAGGTACACTTTCCGGAAAAGAAATCCGTATTTGCATTGAAAGTTTAGGCGTTGGCGGTCTTAAAAGCGAGTATCAGCCGTTGGTGGAAGGCCCCTGGGAACTCGTATGGACACCCAGTAGCAACAGCGAACTGCTGACCGTACAGCCTGACGCAGACCTCGGTGATACCGGGATCAAGCTGATTTCCGCGGAGGTCGGCCCGATTTCTGCGAAGGTGGCGCTACAGCTTCCCGAACTCTGGGAGGGCTACGAAACCTTGGAGCACCACGACCTCCAACTCGTGGGCGTGCGGCTGACAGACGGGACGGTGCAGACCAACATCTTTGGGCCGCCCACGCAGGAGGGCTACGCGGATATTGACAATTTGATCCTTGAGCTGAACTACTCTTCGCATCAGATCCTCCGGCCGGAGCAGGTGGAGGCACTGATCTTTGCCAGCAACTTCCCCTGGGCGAGAACATTGACAGACATCGATCTGATCATTATTCCAATCAAATAGTAAGTAGTGGAACACACAGAGATCATGATCATTGAACAAGAACGAAAGTCATTATGGCTCCCATGCCCAAAGTGCGGTGCCAGGACGAAGATCAAAATCTATGAGGACACTGTACTTCTGAATTTTCCTTTATACTGTACCAGATGCAAGGAAGAAACCAAACTCGGCGTGATAAAATTTAAGATCGTAGTTAGCGACGAGCCAGACGCTTAAAGCGCAGAGCCTGCTACTCCGTGAGTGGAGAAGCAGGCTCTTTTTATCGTTATGGGCCATTCAGCACTGGCGTTTTCGCTTCCCACGCACGGGCTGTTGAAGAAAAGGGGTTGAAAAGCTGCTGGTTTGACCTAATCGGTGAGATTCAACACGGCTGCTATAGTTTCGGTTTCATGTTAAATCGGCTACTGCCTACATTCAAAAGCGAAAAGATAGTATTGCTTATTTGAGCTACACATTCAGAGAGCGGAGGACAGATATGTACAGCTTTCATTCTGAAAACAAAATATCCGGCGTTGCGCCGGAGGAGATCGGGAGGCTGCTCCGCAGCATCGGCGCTTCCGGGCGGCTGGTCGGGTTCCACTACACCGTCTATATCGTGTATCACATTTTGCAAAAGCCGGACGAGTATTTCTGGATCACCAAATGCGCCTATCCGGAAACGGCCCGGTATTTCAAGGTCAGCACGTCCTCCGTGGAGCACGCGATCCGCACGCTGATCGCTTCGACGTGGAATCGCCGCGATCATTCCGATCTCAACCGTGTGGCCGGGATCGAACTGGAGAAGCCGCCCACCAACAGCGAGTTTATCGATATACTGGTCGCCTATCTCCGCTACGGCTTGGATTAATCCGTTTCACCGTGAAACGGATTTTCGCGTCGGGTGTTAGGGGGCGCCCCTAAATGCGGCGTTTGTACTATCAAATGCCATACTTGCTTATAACACGCGGCTTCTGTCGAGAAACGGATAAAAGAATCAGACAAGATAGTATGCGTTCCGTACTTTCTCAAACGAAAAGAAGCCACTTTTCCCGATGCTTGCGGTAAAATGGTGTTAAACCAAATAGAGCTGGCAGATACAGTGACGCTGAACGGAATCAACTGTCCGGCTATAAGCGCGGGAAGAAATCTGCCGCAAACGATTTCTTTTTGTCGCGGCTTGACTTCTTTTGCGAATTTTCGTTTTTTCTGTGCCTGATTTTGTTTTAGTTCTATGAAGGGAAAAGGAATCCTTCCCAGAAAACCGAATAGGGCAGGCAGATACGTTCTGCTTGCGGGGAGCCGGACAGCGGGTGCGCCAGGATGCCGATCAACCGGGAAGTGAACAGATCAGGGCTGAGCGAGCAACACCGCGCTGTTAGCAGTTTATGGGCTGACTGAGGGCCACGATCCGCAAGCGGAGATAATGATACCTACGTTGATGGCACGTCACAGAGTCAAACGTCCCGCCATGAGCATGGAGGGAGGCACAAAACGATCCTACGGAGCGGCCCGCCCCGCCGCCGTCTGCCCCTCGCCTTTGAAAAACCGTGAACCTTACGATCCGCACTACACAAGAGTGCGGATTTTGTCTTTTATAGTCGAAATGTGTTTCACGGTGAGACACATTTTTCATACCCATTTTTGCCATACTAAACCATATCGCCACACGAAAGGAGCGGGAGCCTATTATCGTTTCCACGATCAAGAACGAAAACGCCGTGGTGCAGATCCACGACGATTATATTGAGGATATCGACGAAAACGCGGCGCGGGTGAAGGAGATCCTGACGAAAGCCCGGAAACGCCGCAAGGCGGCAGCCAAGCCCACAGCCGCACAACGAAATTCTTGCGCGCCGCAGCTATGATCTGCGGCGCTTGCCATAAATTGCCACGTCCGAAAATTTGACAGGCTTTCCCCGATTTGAGATAATATCGACAGAAAGGAGGCCCCCATGGAGCAATATATCGAATATCTCCGTAAATCTCGCTTTGACCGTGACTATCTGGATTTGAGTGTGGAGGAAACGCTGAAACGGCACCAGGAGATCCTGGACAGACTGGCGAGAGACAGAGGATTCTATATTGCGAAGGTGTATCGGGAGGTCGTGTCCGGCGAGTCTATCGCCGCCCGGCCCGAGGTACAGAAGATGCTGGAAGAGGTCTCTTCCGGGATCTATACCGGGGTGCTCGTTGTCGATGTGGAGCGTCTGGCCCGCGGCAACAGCGCGGATCAGGCATATATCAGCCAGATCTTTCAGTTTTCCGACACCAAGATCATCACCCCCGCCAAGACCTACGACCCGACAGACGAATTCGACCAGGAGTATTTCGAGTTTGGCCTGTTCATGAGCCGGAGGGAATACAAGACGATCAACCGACGCCTTGTCAGAGGGCGTCAGAGCTCCGCCAGTGAGGGGAAATACGTCGGCAGCATCGCACCCTATGGCTACGACCGGGTGAAGCTGCAGGGCGAGAAGGGGTATACCCTTGAGCCCAACCCTGCGGAGGCGGAGGCTGTGCGGCGGATGTTCGAGCTGTACGTCCGGCGGCAGGGCACGAAGATGATCGCCAATGAGCTGAACGACCGCAAGATTCCCACGCGGCACGGCGGGAAGTGGGACGCCTCGACGGTTGGCAACATCCTCATAAACCCCGTCTATCTGGGCAAGATCAAGCGCGGCTATGTCAAGGAGACCAAGCACCTGGACGAGAGGGGCAACGTGGTGTCCAGCTACAGGCACTGCAAGGACGTGGAGGACTACGATCTGTACGAGGGCCGCCACCCCGCGCTGATCGATGACGCGCTCTTTGAGAGGGCGCAGAAGATCCGCAAGGAAAACTACGTGGGGCCAAAGGTGAAAATGCAGTACGAGCTTGTCAACCCCTTCGCCGGGGTGATGGTCTGCGCCGAGTGCGGAAAGCCCATCGGCCGCAAGGTGTCCTCCAAGAACCACCCCAACCCGCCCCGCGTGGCCTGCACCAATCCGCATCACTGTCACAACCGCTCCGCGAGCTTTGCGCTGGTGGAAGCGGAGATACTGAACGCGCTGCGGAGCTGGCTGGACGGCTACAGGATCAAGCTGGACACCGTGGGCTTCGCGGAGGACATTGTGGACTGTCGGCGGCAGCTGGAACGGATCGAAGCAGAGAGGGAGAAGCTGAAAGCGCAGCTTGACCGGGCCTACACGCTGGTGGAGCAGGGCGTCTACAGTCTGGAGGTCTTCGGGGAACGGCGCGACAAGCTGACGCGAGAACTAACAAAGCTGCAAGAGCAGCAGGACGCCGCCGAGCAGAGCCTGGCGCGGTTTGAGGCCGACGAGAGCAGCCAGCAGGAGATCATCCCCCAGACGGAGACGCTTCTGGCCAGCTACGACGACATGACCGTACAGGAGCGCAACGAGCTTTTGAAGACCATCCTTTACAAGATCGAATACTACCGGGGAGAGGACGGGATCGTGTCGATTGACCTGTATCCGAGACTTCCCAAGGTATAGAACCGCTGTCGTCATCATGCGGTGACGCATGTGTTTCTGTCCGATCCCAAGAGGGGCTACGGGATCAGCATCCGGGACATGCTGGACGACGCCGGCGTACTGGACGAAGCGGCATAACAAAACGGGGAAAACGCAAGGCGTTTTCCCCGTTTTGTTCTTGTTGTTCTGGTTATGCGTTTTTTCAGCACAGCTGCTGCAGGAGCGTGCGGTCATTCTCCCTCGCGCAGAGATAAAAAGTGACGGAGGCGTCCTCGTCCAGCAGCGGCACGCTCACGCGGTTTACCGTGGCACGGAAGCGGAACACAGTCAGATTGGAGGAAAAGCAGGGGAGGTTGGAGGCCCGCACCAGCTCCGCAAGCGTTGCCCGGTCGCTCTGTATCAGATAATGGAGTCGGGGGTTTTGCTCCAGGAGGCGCTGCCAGATGCCGAAATCCTTGTAGGTGAGGATGCTCTCCTCTCCCAGCTCGGCAAGACGGATCGCCTTGCGCCCGCTCAGCGGATGCTCCGGGGGAAGCGCGATACAGAGCTGCTCCTCCGTGTATTTCCGGCACAGAAGCCCCGGCAGATCCACCGGCCGTTCCGTCAAAATGAGCCGATAGCGTCCCTGGGCCAGCCCCTCGATCAGCGCGTCGGTTTCACCGAGTTCGGTGGAAAGCGTCTTTTCCGGAAAGCGGTCGGCCAGCTCCGCCGCCAGATCCCACATGGGCGCGGGGCCGCAGGAGCCGACGGCGATGGTGGACAGCCGCGCTTCGAAGAGCCGCAGCTCCCGCGCGAGCTCGTCCACGGAAGCGAGAATGCCCCCCGCCCGCGCCACGGCCATCTCACCCACGCGGTTGAGCACCGCGCGGTTGCGCTTGCGGTCGAAGAGCGAAACACCCAGTTCTGCCTCCAGGCGCTGCATGGAACGGGTCAGCGCGGGCTGGGAGATATGCAGGGCGTTTGCGGCGGCTGAGATCGTGCCTCGCTCCGAAACGGCGATGAGCTGCTGAAGCTGGGCAAGCTCGATCATGCTTGTCTCCTCCCCATGTCAAAGTATGCGTTCAGTATAAAGCAAGATCGGGAGAATAACAAGATAATTTGTGCAAAAATCACGAGTTTCTATACCTGTATTCTTCTAAACTGCTGCAAAAAACCTTTCCACTATGCGTTCGGAGAATACTGGAATGCGCAAACAGCATTTTACAATTTGTTAAGAACTTGGTAAAATTAAAAATAAGTGTTATCCGAACACAATTATTTAAGGAGGAGAATACATGTTAGGAATCAACATGAACGACGTCTACACAACGATCGGCCTGCTGAAAAATTACCTTATCGGCATCGGCGTTGTGCTGGCGCTGGCAATCGTTCTGACGATCGTCGCAGTCAAATTCAAAAAGCCGCTCAAAAAGCTCGTGCGCAGCAGCGCGTGGATCGCCTGCCTGCTGATCGTTGCGCTGATCGTCAACGCGATCCTGATCGGCCCGATGTACAGCATGGTCAGCATGGTCTTCAGCAACGGCGGCGACATCTCCGAGCAGAGCATCACCAAAGCGCAGGATCTGTGCGAGCAGATCGCGGACGAGGGCTTCGTGCTGCTCAAGAACGACGGCCTGCTGCCGCTCTCGGGCGATGTGAAGCTCAACACCTTCGGCTGGTCCGCCACCAACCCGGTCTACGGCGGCACCGGTTCCGGCTCCCTCTCCGGCCTGTATGAGACCGTCAGCCTGCTCAAGGGCCTGGAGAACGCAGGGATCTCGTACAACGAGGATCTTGTGCAGTTCTACACCGACTTCCGCAGCGCCCGTCCCGGCATCGGCATGATGGGTCAGGACTGGACGGTTCCCGAGTGCACCATCGCGGATTACGAGAGCGCCGGCATCTTTGACAACGCCAAGGCCTTCTCCGACACGGCGATGATCGTGCTCGCCCGTTCCGGCGGCGAAGGCGCCGACCTGCCGAAGAGCCTCGATCCCAACGTTCCGGATACTTTCAACGACGACGGCAACGGCACCATGTTCAGCCAGACCGGCCTTCGCTTCAGCGAGTATCCCGAGGATCTGGACGCCTCCAAGCACTACCTTGAGCCCACCACCCGTGAGCTTGCGATGATCGACCGCGTCACCAGCGAGTTTGACAAGGTCATCGTCGTCATCAACGCCTCCAACGCCATGGAGCTCGGCTGGGTCAACAGCTACCCGAGCATCAAGGCGGTCATCCTGGCCCCCGGTCCCGGCCAGACCGGCTTCAACGCCCTGGGCAATATCATCACCGGCAAGGTCAATCCCTCCGGCCGCACCATCGACACCTTCGTGGCGGACCTGACCGCGACCCCCTGCTTCAACAACATCGGCGAGTTCCAGTACACGAATCTGGCGGACGTGTCCCCCATGAGCTACGGCTTCCCCGTAACGCCGAACTTCGTCAACTACGTGGAGGGCATCTACGTCGGCTACCGCTGGTATGAGACCGCGGCGGCGGAAGGCGTGATCGACTACGACAAAGAAGTGGTCTATCCCTTCGGCTACGGCCTGAGCTACACCAGCTTTGAGCAGACGATGGGCGAGATCAGCGAAAAGGACGGCGTCCTCTCCTTTGACGTGACGGTGAAGAACACCGGTGACGTCGCCGGCAAGGACGTGGTCGAGGTTTACTACAATCCTCCCTACACCAACGGCGGCATTGAAAAGTCCGCCGCCAATCTCGTGGCCTTCGCCAAGACCTCCGAGCTCAAGCCCGGCGCAAGCGAGACCGTGAAGATCTCCTTCAGCGCGGAAGACATGGCCTCCTTCGATTACCGGGACGCCAAGGCCTACGTGCTCGATGCGGGCGACTATGAGATCTCCATCAACAGCGATTCCCACAACAAGATCGACTTCAGGATCTACACCGTCGACTCCAAGGTGGTATTCGGGGAAGACAACAAGCGCGAGAGCGACCAGACCGCGGCCGTCGCCCTGTTCGACTACGCGGCGGGCGACCTGAATTACCTCTCCCGTGCCGACCGCTTTGCCAACTACGAGGAAGCCACCGCAGCGCCCACCGACTTCGAGATGAGCGATGAGGCGAAAGCGGGCTTCTATAACCACACCAATTACGATCCGACCCAGTTCAACAACCCGGACGACGTGATGCCCGCGACGGGCGCGCAGAACGGCCTGAGCCTGACCGACCTGCGCGGTAAGGATTACGACGATCCCCAGTGGGACGCCCTCCTTGACCAGCTGACGGTTGACGACATGGTGAACCTGATCGGCGTCGGCGGCTACCAGAGCGTTGCCGTAGCTTCCGTCGGCAAGACCCAGCAGGTCGACTGCGACGGCCCCGCCTCCATCAACAACAACTTCACCGGCAAGGCCTCCATCGGCTTCCCCGCCGGCGTTGTGATCGCGGCCACCTGGAACACCGATCTTGCCAAGGAATTCGGCCGCTCCATCGGCCAGATGGCCGACGAGATGGACGTCTCCGGCTGGTACGCGCCCGCCATGAACATCCACCGCTCCGCCTTTGCCGGACGTAACTTCGAGTACTACTCCGAGGACGGCTTCATCTCCGGCAAGATGGCCGCCAACGCGATCCTCGGCGCAGCCGAGAGCGGCGTCTACGCGTTCATGAAGCACTTTGCCATGAACGACCAGGAGACCCACCGCACCGATATGCTCTGCACCTGGTCCAACGAGCAGGCCATGCGCGAGATCTACTTCAAGCCCTTTGAGATCTCCGTCAAGGAAGGCCACTGCAGTGCCGTCATGTCCGCCTTCAACTACATCGGCAACAAGTACGCGGCTGCCACCACCGAGCTGCAGAACACCGTTCTGCGAGGCGAATGGGGCTTCCGCGGCATGGTCCTGACCGACTACTTCGGCGGCTACGGCTATCAGGATGCGGATATCCTGATCCGCAACGGCAACGACTTCTGCCTCACCCCGCAGGCGACCGACTTCTCCAAGGTCAGTGACACGACCAGCGCCACCTCCGTGCTCGCGATGCGCCAGGCCAGCAAGAACATCCTCTACACGACTGCCAACAGCCGCGCCTACGCCAGCGGTCTGAACGGCGGCGCCGCCAAGTGGGAGATCGTCAAGAACGTGATCCTCGGCGCGGTGATCCTGCTCTGCGCTCTGCTGGAGTTCATGAGCATCAAGAAGTACCGCAAGGCAAAGAAAGCCTGATTTCCGCGCACAGAAAAACGGGGCTGTCACCGCTCTCCGTACGGGGACAGTGACAGCCCTTTTCGTCAAACGAAACTCGCTCCAGTTTGCTTCCCCGGTTTCCGTAAAAGCCGGGAAAGCTTCCTGTCCGCTCCTTCCGTTTTCCTCTCAAACACGAACCCGTTTCGCTGGGCTTCGTGTTTGGCAAAGAGGCAGCTGAACGAAAGTGGTGTCGCTATGCGACGTAAGAATAAAAGGAGGAAGAAGCCGCTTTGAAACATCAGGATCTCATCATACAGATGACGCTGGAGGAGAAGGCGCATCTGCTCTCCGGCCGGGATTTCTGGCAGACCCAAAGCGTCCGCCGCCTCGGCATCGAGAACATGAGTCTCTCCGACGGCCCCCACGGCATCCGCAAGCAGGAGGGCGCCGGCGACCAGCTCGGCTTAAACGGTTCCGTGCCCGCCACCTGCTATCCCACCGCCGCCACCATGGCAAACTCCTGGGACCCCACCCTCGGCGAGGAGCTGGGCAGAATGCTGGGCGAGGAAGCCGCCAGCCAGGACGTCTGCGTGCTGCTGGGCCCCGGCCTCAACATCAAGCGCAGCCCCTTCTGCGGCCGCAACTTTGAATATTTCTCCGAAGACCCCTATCTCGCGGGCAAGATGGCCGCGGGCTACATCCGCGGCATTCAGGCAAACGGCGTCTCCGCCTGCCCCAAGCACTTTGCCGCGAACAACACGGAGCTGCGGCGCATGGCCTCCAACTCCGTGATGGACGAGCGGACGCTCCGCGAAATCTATCTCACCAACTTTGAAATCGCCGTTACCGAGGGCCATCCCAAGTCCATCATGTCCTCCTACAACATGGTAAACGGCGTCTATGCCAATGAAAACGCCCACCTGCTGCAGGAGATCCTGCGGGACACCTGGGGCTTTGACGGCTTTGTCGTGTCCGACTGGGGCGCCAACAACGATTTTGTCGAGGGCGTACGGGCAGGCTCCCATCTGGAGATGCCCTCCACCGGCGGAGACGGGCCGCGCCAGCTCATGCAGGCCGTGGCGGACGGCAAAATCACCGAAGCGGAAGTCGACGTGCGCGTGGATGAACTCCTCGACGTGATGCTCTCCACCCGCAGGGCCGTGGATTCGTACAAAGGCAAGCCCTTTGACAAGGACGCCCACCACGCCTTCGCGCAGAAGGCCAGCGAGCAGTCGATCGTGCTGCTCAAGAACGAAAACAACATCCTGCCCCTGAAGAAGGGCAGCAAGGTCGCCGTGATCGGTGAGTTTGCGCAGAAAGCCCGCTACCAGGGCGCGGGCAGCTCCGTGGTCAACTGCACGAAGCTGGACCACACCATGGACGTGATCGGCAATTTCGATCTGGACGTCGTGGGCTTTGAGGCGGGCTATCCCCGCCACGGCGCGCCAGACGCCGCCATGATGCAGAAGGCCGCCGCGCTTGCGAAGAAGGCGGATTACGTGCTGCTGTACCTGGGTCTCGACGAGATCAGCGAGTCCGAAGGCCTGGACCGCTCCACCCTCGCCATCCCCCGGTGCCAGATCGAGACGCTCGAGGCCGTCTCCGACGCCAACCCCAACGTCATCGTCGTCATGTCCGCGGGCTCCAGCGTGGAGATGCCCTGGATCGACCGGTGCAGGGCGCTGGTGCACGGCTACCTCTGCGGCCAGGCCGGCGCCTCCGCCGTGCTGAAGGTCATCCTGGGCGAGGTCAACCCCTCCGGCAGGCTCTCGGAGAGCTATCCCTACAAGTATGAGGACTGCTCCTCCGCCCCCTACTTCCCTGCGAAAGAGCGCACCGTGGAGTACCGCGAGGGCCTGTATGTGGGTTACCGCTATTACGACACGGCGAAGGTGCCCGTACTCTTCCCCTTCGGCTTCGGCCTGAGCTATACCAGCTTTGAATACTCCGATCTTAAGGTCAGCGAAAAGGAAGCATGCTTCACGCTGAAAAACACCGGCGAGCTGGACGGCGCAGAAGTGGCGCAGCTCTACGTCCACGCGGTGAAGCCCTCGGTCTATCGCCCGAACAAGGAGCTCAAGGGCTTCCAAAAGGTCTTCCTGAAGGCCGGTGAGAGCAAGACCGTGACCATCCCTCTGGACGACAAGGCCTTCCGCTACTGGAACGACAGGACCGGCAGGTTTGAAATCGACGGCGGCGCCTACGAAATTCAGATCTGCGCCAACGTGGAGGACGTGAAGCTCGCCGGCATGGTTTCCGTTCGGGGCACGGACGCCCCCGCCTGTGAGGATCTGTCGAAGCTCCCGAGCTACGCCTCCGGCAGCATCAAGAACGTCTCCGACGCCGAGTTTGAAACGCTGCTCGGCCACAAGATCCCCGACGGACACTGGGCCGGCACCATCCAGGCCAACGACGCCATCGCCCAGCTCTACTACGCCAAGAGCCTCAAGGCGCGGCTCGTGTGGAAGGTTATGGACTCCATGCTGCAGAAGAGCATCGAAAAGGGCGAGCCGGACCTGAACATCACCTTCATCTACAACATGCCGATCCGCGCCATCGGCAAGATGGCGGGCGGCATGTGCTCGCAGGAGATGTGCGACGGCATCCTGGACATCATCAACGGCCACGGCATCAGCTTCTGCAAGGGGCTGGGCAAGATCGTCGGCGGCTTCTTCAGGCAGCTCGGCGTCAGCAAGAAGCAGAAGGCCCTGGAGTAAAGGAGGAGACAGCATGAAAAACGCAAACGGCATTTCTCCCATCGTGGCCCTGATCCTGACCGCGCTGGTCTGCGTGCTGACCGTCGTGTTTTTCTCCGGCGGGCACGTGTTCTGGGGCGTCGTCTTCGCCCTCATCACGCTGGACTTTGCGGCGGATCTGCTGCTGTCCTTCAAGCCGAAAACATAACGGGGAGCCATCTGTATGAATTTCTGGAAAAACTTCGAAGAGAAAAACCCCAAGGCGGCCAAATGGGTGCGCGAGGGCGGCCTGTTCATCATCGTGAGCAATGTGATCACGGTCTTCAAGTACCTGATCCTGCAGTTTCTGCCCAAGCTCTTCGGCTCTCTGCCGGAGACGGACTTCGGCTGGCCCGCGATCCCGCTGCACTGGAACGTGGCCGGGCGCGCGGTGGATTTCCAGTGGAACATCCTGGGCTATGACGCGGCCCACGGCGGCATGCGCTACTTCTTCGCCTACCTGATCGCCATGTTCATCGGCGAGGCGGCGAACTTCCCGCTGCAGCGCAATCTCGTCTTCCGCAGCAAGGGGAACGTCTGGTATCAGATCCTGTGGTATTTTATCGCCTTTGTCATCATCACCTGCATCGTCAACTCCATCAACTGCATCTGGGTGGCGGTGGGCGGCCTGTTCGTGCCCGACTGGGTATACAACATTGTCACCGTCGTCCTCAATGGCGGCATCTCCATGGTGATCTTCTTCTTCGTCAACAAGATCATTTTCCCCGAAGGCGAGGCAAAAAAATAAAACAAACAGCGGCAAAAACGCCGCATCCATTCGGATGCGGCGTTTTTGAGACTGTCAAAAAACCACGCTGAAAGCACAACAAACAGAGCAGCGGGGGAGCTCGAGGGGGCAAGGCCCGCCTCGAGTACAATAACCCGCCGTCCGAAAAAGGCTTAAATAACAGGCTTTTTCGGGTAAACGCATTTTGATCCCCCGTCAAAATGCGCGGCGGGAGAAGCGCAGTCAAAAAAGTCTGTCAGACTTTTTTGACAAGCTGGTCGCCCTGATCGGCGCATACCCAGCCGTCGAGCGCGTCCAGATCGGGGAAAAAGCTGTCCGAATGAGGGACAAGGTCAATTTTCGTGATGTACACCCGCTTCAGATAGGGGAAAAACTGCCGGTACACGCTGGCTCCGCCGATCACCAGACAGCGCTCCTGCCGTGCGGCGGCCGCCAGCGCTTCTTCGGTGGAGTGCACCACCTCGGCGCCCTCAATGTCCAGCTCCTGCCGGGTGACTACGATGTTGTACCGCCCCTTGAGAGGCCTCCCTCCGGGGAAATCCTCCATGGTGCGGCGGCCGACGATCACCGCGGCGCTTCCGGTGACGGTGCGGAAATGGGCCCGGTCGGCCCTGAGCACCACGGGCTGCGTGCCGTTTGCGCCGATGCCCCAGTCGGCATAGACTGCCACGATCGCTTCCAGTTCCATGGCCGTATCCTCAGACCGCGACGGGGATCTTGTGCTCAAAGGGCGCGTACGCATAGCCTTCGACACGGAAGCTGTCGCGCGTGAAGGCGTAGAAGTCCTTCACCCCGGGGTCGATGAGGAACTTCGGCGCGGCCTTCGGTTCGTTTGCGAGGATCTCTTCAACGATGGGAACGTGCCGGTCGTAGATGTGCGCGTCCGCGATCACGTGCACGAATTCGCCCGGCTCAAAACCGGAGACCTGGGCCATCATCATGGTCAGCACCGCGTACTGCACCACGTTCCAGTTGTTGGCGGCCAGCATGTCCTGGCTGCGCTGGTTCAAAATGGCGTTGAGCCGGTTTCCCGTGACGTTGAAGGTCATGGAGTAAGCGCAGGGATAGAGCGCCATCTCGCTCAGATCGGCGAAGGTGTAGATGTTGGTCATGATCCGGCGGGAGGCGGGGTTATGCTTCAAGTCCCACAGCACCTTGTCCACCTGATCCATATCGCCCTGGGGATAGTGGTGCTTCACGCCGAGCTGGTAGCCGTAGGCCTTGCCGATGGAGCCGTTTTCGTCGGCCCAGGCGTCCCACACGCGGGTACGCAGGTCGTGGACGTTGTTGCTCTTTTTCTGCCAGATCCACAGCAGCTCGTCGATGGCGGACTTCCAGTAGGTGCGGCGGATGGTCAGGATCGGAAATTCCTCCGACAGGTCATAGCGGTTCACGATGCCGAATTTCTTGACCGTGTGGGCAGGGGCGCCGTCCTCCCAGCGGGGGCGAACCTCCCGGTCGGTGTCCCAGATGCCGTTGTCGAGAATGTCCCGGCAGTTTTGGATGAAGATCTCGTCTGCTCTGCTCATGTGCGGGCACTTCCTTTGTCGTATTCTGTGAGCATTCTACCACAGGCACCCCGGTCTGCGCAAGAACATAGAATGCTGCGGAGGTGATGGAATGCGATATGCCATTGTCGGCGGAGACCGGCGCTCGGCGCTGCTGGCGGCGCAGCTGCTGCAGCGGGGCCACCGGGTACATAGCTATGCGCTGGAAAAAGCGGAGCTGCCCGCCCGGATCCCGAAAGACAGTTCCCTGCAGGCCTGCGCCTACGGGGCCGACTGCGTGGTTCTGCCAACGCCCGCCGAGAAGGGGGGCGTCTTGTTTGCGCCGCTGGGCCTTCGCTGCCCGCCCATGGACGAGGTGATTTCCGCGCTCTGGCCGGGGAGCCTGGTGGTGGGCGGCCGACTGGGGGAGCAGACGGCGGAGGCGGCGCTGCGCGCCGGGCTGCGTCTGGCGGACCTGATGTGCCGGCCGGATTTCGTGACGGGGAACGCCGCACTCACGGCCGAGGGCGCCGTCGGCCTGCTGCTGCAGGAGAGCGAGCGCTGTCTGCTCGGCAGCCGCTGCCTGGTGCTGGGCTGGGGCCGGATCGGAAAGCTGCTGGCCCTGCGGCTGTCCGCCCTGGGCGCCGCCGTCACGGTGGCCGCCCGCAAAGAGGCGGATCGGGCGGAGGCGGAGGCGCTGGGCCTTGCGGCGCTGGATTACGGCGCGCTGGAGGGCGTGGCCGGGGAGCAGGACTTCGTGGTCAACACGGTGCCGGCCCGGGTGCTCTCGGACGCTGTGCTCTGCTGTCTTCCGGGGGAGGCGCTGCTGCTGGAGCTGGCCTCTCCGCCGGGGGGCTTTGACGCGCTGCTTGCGAAAAACATCGGCCTGCGGGTGCTGACGGCGCCGGGTCTGCCCGGCAGA
This sequence comes from Oscillospiraceae bacterium, assembly GCA_902774015.1. GTDB lineage: Bacteria > Bacillota > Clostridia > Oscillospirales > Oscillospiraceae > Limivicinus. Next base: position 69,894 of record CACYHB010000014.1, read on the forward strand.
AGCGCGCCGGCTTCGGCGGCGGCGCTGCTGCGGCGGAGCATTGAGCGGATCATGGCGGAACAGGAGGAATGATATGGAAAAGAAACGCCTGGGCGTCGCGCTCTGCGGCTCCTACTGCACTTATGAAAAGCTCTTCGCGGCGCTGCCCGCGCTGGCGGAAGAATACGAGCTGGTGCCCATCCTGAGCGACACGGCCGCCGAGACCGACAGCCGCTTCGGCGCGGCCGCGGAGAACATCCGGCGGCTGATGGCGCTCACGGGCCGCCGGGTGATCACCACGATCGCGGAGGCGGAGCCTCTCGGCCCGAAGGAGCCGCTGGATGCGCTGCTCATCGCCCCCTGTACGGGTAACACCCTGGCGAAGCTCGCCCACGGGATCACCGACAGCGCGGTCACCATGGCGGCCAAGGCCCATCTCAGAAACGGCCGCCCCCTGGTGATCGCCTTCTCCACCAACGACGGGCTCTCCGGCTCGGCGGAGAACATCGGACGGCTCCTGAACCGGAAGCAGTACTATTTCGTGCCTTTCGGCCAGGACGATCCGACGGGAAAGCCCTGCTCCCTGCAGGCGGACTTCGACAGTCTTGGGGAGGCGGTGCAGGCTGCTCTCGACGGCCGCCAGCTCCAGCCTCTGCTCAGATAAAAAACAGGGGATATGCATCGATGCATATCCCCTGTCGGGTAAAACGGCTTTATTTGACCATGCCCGAGGGCAGCCAGGCCCGGGTCACGTAAGCGTCGCTCTCGGCGGTGTTGGCGTGAAGCTGCTCGCAGAGGGCCTCGGCGTCCTCCCGGTTGTAGAAGGCGCCGGTCATGACCTCGTAGATGCGGGAGCACTCGTACACGAAGGCCGGGTAGCCCGCGGCGCTCATGTTGTCGCGGTTGCGCTCGGCGCCGCTGAAGGAGGTGCCGGCGGAAAACTGTACCGTGAAGGCCAGCGTGTCGCCCTTGGTCTCGCGATAAAAGGCGCCGGTGGGCTTTTCCAGATCGGCCTTGATCTTGCCGGGAAGTCCGTCCCGCTCATAGATCTCGGTGAAGGCCGCGATCTCATCCTCGGGTACGGTCACGGTGGCGATATAAGTGTCGGTCCGGTCGGTGTTGCTCCAGATGCAGTCGCGGTATCTGAGCGCGTCGCAGATATCGTGGAACTTGCCGCTGAGCACCTGGTAGCCGCTGCCGTTTTCCAGGATATAGGCGTCAAAGCCCTTTTCCTGCATCCTGGCCACGATGCCCTCGGCGTAGGCGAGGTCCTTGCTTGCCGAGAGGCTCACGGCGTATACGCTGCTGCCCTCGGTGTCCTGCCAGGAGCTGGCCTTGCGGGGCTTGGGCGTCGCGGCGGGAGCGTCCGCGGCCGGGGACTTGGGCGCGTCGTCGGCAGGCGTTTCCGCGGTCCCGGCCTCCGCCGCCTTCTCTTCAAAGGCGGAGGCCTCCTGAGGGCCGGCCTCAAAGGCGTCCACCGCCTCGGCGGGGAGCCAGGCGCGGGCGGTAACGACGCTCAGGTCCTCCAGCGCTTCGCTCATCGCGTCCTTGGCGGCGCGGGCGTCCGCCACGTCGCGGTATTTGCCGCAGAGAACGCCCACGGCCCCGTTGTTGTCATAGACATAGGCGTCGTAACCCGCCTCCAGCAGCCGGTCGCGCAGGGCCTCCGGACTCTCGTCCGCGCCGCTCTTTACGGCGACGGCAAAGACTTTTTCCTGACTGTCGTCCCGCACGTAGCTCTGCCCGGGGGCAAAGCCGGGATCGGCAAAGGCCGTGACGCTCAGCCCGGCCGTCAGCGCCAGGGCCAGCGCGAGCGCCAGCATACGCAAAGCAATTCGTTTCATAGTTCCCTCCCGCCCGCCGGATGCGGGCGTACTGTTGTTGATACCAAGGATTATAGCATATTTTTCGCAGAGCGAAAGCCTTTTTATGAATTTTTCAGAATTGGCTTCCGCCGCCCTGCCGGGAGAACGCTTGCTTCTTGCAAATGCGCCGCCGCGATGCTATACTGAAAGATACTCCATAGAAATTGGGGGCCGAATGATGAAATTCTGGCGTTTCGTGAAAAAAGTCCTGGCCCTGCTGTTCATCGGCGTTCTCGTCCTGTGCAGCGGGTCCCTGTTTATGCAGCGCGGAAGCGAGAGCGGGCCGGAAGCGTCGCCGCCGGAGGCGACAGCGGCGACGCTCGCCGCACCGGACGCCGCGCCGGAGGAGCCGCAGTCTGCGGACGAGCCGGAAGAGCCTGCCGCCGAACCGGCGGAGGCGACGCCGGAGCCGACGCCCGCGCCGCCTGCCGCGGTGAGCGTTCTGGGGACCGAGTACCCCTCCGATACGGCTGTGCTGGATCTCTCCGGCCGGAGCCGGGAGGAGGTCCTCTCCGCCGCCCAGAGTCTTGGGCAATTCACCGCTCTGGACCGGATCGTTCTCGGCAGCGAGGGCGGCGGTCTGAGCTGGGAGGATATTGCCGCGGTCCACAGCGCCGCGCCCGCTGCCGCGCTGGACTACGGCTTCACGCTCTACGGCACCGAGCAGAACCTGGCCAATGAGACGGTGAATCTGAGCCACGTGCCCGTGGGCGACCGGGGCGAGGCCGTCAAGGCCGTGCTGCCCTTTATGACCCGCTGCACCTATCTGGATATGGACAGCTGCGGCGTCGGCCATGAGGACATGTATGCCATCCGGCAGGCCTTTCCCGACGTCAATGTCGTCTGGCGCGTGAACTTCCTTGGCTACAGCGTGCGCACCGACGCCAAGCGCATCCTCGCCTCCCGCCCCTCCGTGGCCGGCGAGCTGCACGATGCGGACGTGACCGTGCTCAAGTACTGCGACGGCTGCAAATACCTGGATCTGGGCCACAACGAGAGCCTGACCAACATTGAATTCGTGCGCGGGATGCCCAATCTGGAGGTGGCGATCATCGCCATGAACCCGATCCGCGATCTGAGCCCCCTGGCGGACTGCCCGCATCTGGAATATCTGGAGACCCAGACCACCAGCGTCACGGACCTGAGTCCTCTGGCCGAACTCAAGGAGCTGCGGCACCTGAACATCTGCAAGCTGGAGGGGCTGACCGATATTTCCCCGCTTTTCAACCTTCCCGACCTGATGCGCCTCTGGATCGGCTGCATCACGCCGATCCCCGCCGAGCAGGTGGAGCAGATGCGGCAGATCGCCCCGGCCTGTGAGATCGACACGCAGGTGGTGGACCCCACCACCGGAAACTGGCGCATCACCGGATACATCAAGGTGAGCCTGCCGCTTTACTCGGACGTGGACTTCGATCAGGAGGTCTTCCACCCCCGCTACTACCTGCTGCAGGAACAGTTCGGCTATCAGGACGGCGACTTTGCCTTCGCCCGGAACGATCCTCTCTTCTGAGCGCCCCTTTTCCGCGGCATCAATAAACCTTGGAGATTGTTTCATGCTGAAAAAATCATTGACTGTCTGCCTGCTGACGCTGGCCCTGGCCCTTGCGGCCTGCGGCGCGCCCGCTCAGCCGGCGGAACCCGTCGTGATCGACGGTCAGGAATACGACCCCAAAGAGACGACGGCGTTCAGCGCCGCCGTCACGGAGGAGACGCTCCCCCTGCTGGACGAGCTTCCCAATCTGCGCTCGGCGGATCTGAGCGGCAGCGAATGCCTCGCCGCGATACGGGACTGGGCGCAGGCGCATCCCGACGTGGCCGTGCGCTATACCGTGCCCATCCGCGGCGATCTCACGGTGTCCAATGACACGGTTTCGCTGGACCTCTCCGACGTGCCCCGCGCAGAACTGGAAGAGGCGCTGGTCCTGCTGCCCTTCCTGCCGGAGCTGGAGGAGCTGGAGCTGGGTCTGCTGGAGGACGGTTCTGCGGCCGCGCGGCTGCAGGAGCAGTTTTCGACGCTGCGGGTGTCCTATACGCCCGCCTGGCGCGGAAAGGCGCTGGATCTGACTGCGCAGAGCCTGGATCTGAGCGAGGTCTCCGCCCGGGACGCCGAAGCGCTTCTCAGCTGGATGCCGGAGATGACGGCCCTGAAAACGGTGGAGCTGGGCAGCGGCGACGCCGAGGAGCCGGCGATCCCCTGGGCGACCCTGGCCGCCATGCAGCGGGCCTGCCCCCAGGCGCGTTTTTCCTATGCCTTCAGCCTCTACGGCAAGGACGTGACGCTGCAGGACAGCGAGCTGGATCTCAACCACATCCGCATCGAGGACCAGGGCGCCCTGGTCAAGGCCGTCACGGCCTGCATGCCGGAGCTGAAGCTTCTGGACATGGATTTCTGCGGTGTGGACGATGAATACATGGCCGAGATCCGGGACAGCCTCCCCGATACCGAGGTGGTCTGGCGCATCTGGTTCGGCACGGGCTACACGGTGCGCACCGACGTGGAGCGCATCCTGGCCTCCAACCCGGGCATCGGCGGCGAGCTCTGCCCGGACAACACCGTGCCCCTCAAGTACTGCACCAAGGTCAAGCATCTGGACCTGGGGCACAACTCCTACCTGGGCAACATCGACTTCTGCGCCTATATGCCGGAGCTGGAAACGCTGGTCATCGCCCTGTCGAACGTGAGCGATCTGCGCCCGCTGGCAAACTGCAGCCATCTGACCTACGCCGAACTGCAGACCAGCGCCCTGAACGACCTGCGTCCGCTCTCGGAGCTGCACGAGCTCAAATACCTGAACATCGCCTATAATTTCAGCGTCACCGATATCAGCCCGCTCTACGGGCTGACGCAGCTGGAGCGCCTGTGGATCGGCTGCCTGGACCCGGTTCCGGCCGCGCAGGTGGCGAAGATGCAGGAGATGGCGCCGGACTGCACCATCAACACCAAGGATCTGGACCCCACCCGCGACCAGTGGCGCTGGGACGGCTCTTATGACGACGGCAGGCTCAAGCCCCACGCCGCTTACGAGAAGCTCCGCGTCGACATGCAGTACGACAACGCTCCCTTCTGCTATGCCTACATCCGCAACGACCCCCTGTATCTGCCCCACGGTCAGGGCGACAACACGACGCCGCCCGAGTGGTTTTTGACCCAGATCCCCATCCCCTACGACTACTCGCAGGACGGCTGAGGAGAAGCCGGAATCAAAAAAGGGAACTTCTTCGAAGTTCCCTTTTTTGCACCCATCGGCCGCCCGGAGGCGATTATCCTTGCAATATGCCTCTTTTTCGGTATACTGGTGCCAGGATACAGCTTGAAGAAAGGATGCGGTGCCGCCGTGGGAAAAACGAACTGCCGACTGCGTGTTCGCCGCGTCCTGGCGGCGCTTCTCTGCCTTGTGATGGGCAGCGTCCTCTGCGGCTGCGGAGCGCCCTCTCCCGGGGAGACGGCGCTGACGCCCTCACCCCCGCTGCTCACGCCGCTGCCGGAAAAGACGGGACTGCGCATCGCGGTGGCTTCCGATACGCACCTGGATCCGGACAACACGGACAAGAGCCTGGGAGTGGAGACGGTCTATAACATGGAGATCCTGGACGCCATGCTCCGGGACGCGCGCGAGCAGGGCGCGGAACTCCTGCTCATCACGGGGGACCTCTGCAACAGCGGCAAGGCGAACAAGCACGCGGCGCTGACGGAGAAGCTGCGCGCCGCCGAGGCGGAGGGCCTCACGGTCTGTGTCCTTCCGGGAAATCACGACCTCGGCCCGCTGCGGCAGATGGAATTTGCCGGGTTCTACGCAGCTTTCGGTTATGACGAGGCCTTCAGCCGGGACACGGCCTCCCTGAGCTACTGCGTGCTGCGGGACGAACTGATGATCCTGATGATGGACACCGGCGGCTATGCCGCCGGGGCCATTGACCTGCCCGGCGCCGCCACGCGGGACAACAATGAGGCTTTCCTCTCTGAAACGACGCTCCGCTGGGCGGAGGAGCTGCTGCGGAAGGCGGAGGCGGAGAAAACCCCCGTGATCGCCGCCGGACACTACAATCTGCTGCCGGAGATCAGCCGTCAGCCGGGCTCCGGCTACTACGTCGAAAACGGAGAGCGCTTTGCCGCGCTGCTGCGCAGGTACGATGTTCCTCTGTATCTGAGCGGGCATATGCATCTGCGCGCAGTGTACCGGGAGGACCGGCTCACGGAGCAGCTGACGGAGTGCCTGATCGCCTATCCCACGGGCTACACGGTGCTGGATCTGGACGGGGACGCGCTGCGCGTCTCGCCCCGGCGTGTGGACGTGGCCGCCTGGGCGGCGGAGACGGAGCAGAGCGACCCGGTGCTGCTGGACTTTGCCGCCTGGCAGGAGCAGGCGCAGTACAGCTACTGCCGCGCGACCGCGGAGGCCATGGCGGCGCGAAATCCGATCCCGGAGCGCGATCTGCAGGTTGCCGTCGATTTCTTCTATAGGGTCATGCGCGCTTATTGGGACGGGAGCCTCCCCGCCAGGCAGGATGAGCTCCGTATTCATCCGGGCTATGCGCCTTTTTTCCGCTGCGCGGAGGGCTACAGCTACGGCTGGTGGCTGAAGGATCTGATCGAAACCGCTTCCCCGCTGCTGCCCGGCTATACGCTGCCCTCCTCCTGAGGGAGCGTCAGGAGGGAGATATACAGAAAAACGCAAGGCGGATCCGCCTTGCGTTTTTTGTATGCTTTAGAGCGCCGGGGCTTTAGCCCAGATGCAGCAGCAGACCGATCAGCCGCACCAGCAGCGCGCCGACCCAGGCGACGCCGCACTGCCACAGCACCACGCCGACGGCCCAGCCGCGGCCCAGCTCCCGCCGCACGGCGGCGATGGCGGCCACACAGGGGGTGTAAAGCAGGCTGAACACCAGCAGGGACGCGGCGGCCAGCGGCGTCAGCGCGCCGGCGATGTCCCCGGGAAACAGGATGCCCATGGTGCTGACCACGCTCTCCTTGGCAAGAAAGCCGGTGATGAGGGAGGTGGCGATGCGCCAGTCGCCCAGACCCAGCGGCTTGAGCAGGGGCGCGAGCAGCCCCGCAAGCAAGGCCAGGATGCTGTCGTGGGAGTCCTGCACCAGATTGAAGCGCAGGTCGAAGCTCTGCAGCACCCAGACCACGATGGTGGCGATCAGGATGACGGAGAAGGCGCGCTGCAGGAAATCCTTCGCCTTGTCCCACAGAAGCTGCAGAACGCTCCGGGGGCTGGGCAGGCGGTAGTTGGGCAGCTCCATCACAAAGGGGACGGCCTCGCCCCGGAAGAGGGTGTTCTTGAAGAGCAGGGCGGCCAGGATGCCGAACACGATGCCCAGCAGATAGAGCCCGGTCATCACGAGCCACCCGGTCTTCGGGAAGAAGGCGGCGGTGAAAAAGGCGTAGATCGGCAGCTTTGCCGAACAGCTCATGAAGGGTGTGAGCAGAATGGTCATCTTGCGGTCCCGCTCCGAGGGCAGCGTGCGGGTGGACATGACCGCGGGTACGGTGCAGCCGAAGCCGATCAGCATCGGCACGATGCTGCGGCCCGACAGGCCGATCCGGCGCAGGAGCTTGTCCATGAAGAAGGCCACCCGGGCGATGTAGCCGCTGTCCTCCAGCAGGGAGAGGAAGAAGAACATGGTCACGATAATGGGCAGGAAGCTCAGAACGCTGCCAACGCCCTCAAAAATGCCCTTGATGACGAGACCCTGCAGCGCGGGGTTCACGTTCGCCGCAGCCAGCGCCGCCGCCGCGAGGTCGGTGAGCGCGCCGATCCCGGCGGCCAGCAGATCCTGCAGCCAGGCGCCGATCACCGCGAAGGTCAGGTAGAAGACCAGGGCCATGATCACGATGAAAACGGGCAGGGCCGTGTACTTTCCGGTCAGCACTTCGTCAATGCGGCGGGAGCGCAGATGCTCCCGGCTTTCCCGCGGTTTGACCACGCACTGGGCGCAGACCTTGTTGATGAAGTCAAAGCGCATCTCCGCCACGGCGGCGCTGCGGTCAAGACCGCGCTCGCTCTCCAGCTGCAGCATGATGTGCTCCAGCAGCTCCTTTTCGTTCTGGTCCAGTTCAAGCTGCTCCAGGATGCGATCGTCGCCCTCCATGAGCTTGCCGGCGGCAAAGCGCACGGGCAGACCCGCCCGCCGCGCGTGGTCTTCGATCAGGTGCACGGTGGCGTGCAGACAGCGGTGCACCGCGCCGCCGTGGTCCTCCTTGCCGCAGAAGTCCTGCCGCTGGGGCTTTTCCTGATAACGGGCGATATGCACTGCGTGGCGCACCAGCTCGTCCACGCCCTCGTTCCGGACCGCAGAGATGGGCACCACCGGCACCCCCAGCAGCTCCTCCATGGCGTTCACGTCCACGGAGCCGCCGTTGCCCGTGACCTCGTCCATCATGTTGAGGGCCACCACCACCGGCGTCTCCATCTCCAGCAGCTGCATGGTGAGATAGAGGTTGCGCTCGATGTTGCTGGCGTCGACGATGTTGATGATCGCCCTGGGCTTCTCCCGCAGCACGAAGTCCCGGCTTACCAGCTCTTCCCCGGAATAGGGGGACATGGAATAGATGCCGGGGAGATCCGTGATCAGCGTGTTGGGCTGGCCGCGGATCACGCCGTCCTTCCGGTCCACCGTGACGCCGGGGAAATTGCCCACGTGCTGATTGGCTCCGGTGAGCTGATTGAAAAGCGTGGTCTTGCCGCTGTTCTGGTTGCCCACCAGCGCAAAGCTCAGCAGGGTATCCTCCGGCAGGGGGTCTCCGCTGCCCGGCGGGTGGAACTTGCCCTCCTCACCCAGACCGGGGTGGGCGGATTCCCTGGCGCGCTTCGCCGCCGGAGCAGGGTCTGAGAGACACTCGATGGGTTCCACCGCGATCTTTTCCCCGTCGGCCAGGCGCAGCGTCAGCTCATAGCCGTGGATGCGCAGCTCCATGGGGTCGCCCATGGGGGCCAGCTTCACCACCGTGAGTTCCGCCCCGGGGATCACGCCCATATCCAGAAAATGCTGGCGCAGCGCGCCTTTGCCCCCGACGCGCAGGATGCGGGCGCTCTGCCCGGGCTTCAAGTCCTTGATCGTCATCTCTCTGTCTCCGAAATCACAAGACTTCGGGCCGGGATCCCGGCCCGAGGAATAAGGTATAGGTTTTTGCTCAGCCGCTCAGAGCGGACGAACTGCCCGCTCCAAACCGCGGCTCGCCAAGTGTATAACTGCGGGCCGTCGAGGACGCCGGCCCCTACAAGTGTGACTATCAAACGTCGAGCCGCCTGTACGAGCTTTTGCGTGCTGCGATCTGTACTCCAAAGCGGCAGCGGACACCGGGGCGCACCACGCATGCCAACATTCGGACGGCGGCGACCCTCGTCCTCGCAAGCTCCGTATCGTCTCGCTTTCTCGCAGGCTCAAAAGCTCGCTCACTCCACTGCTCGTCNNTTCATGGCGCTTTCGTAAACCATGGAAGCGGAGCGCAACGAGCTTCGTCTGACGCCGCGGCGCGTTCTTTCTTTTTGGGCAAGCTCCAAAAAGAAAGAACGGGGGGCGCATTGCGCAGCCTGCAGTCTGCAAACAGGCCGGTAAAAACGCTCCTATTTTACCCGAAATATTTCCCGCTGGCCCACATGGCCGCGCAGGCGGCCAGGGACAGGTAGGCCTGCTCGCTCTCGTCGCTGCGGGAGCAGATGGCGACGGGGATCTTCGCCCCCACCAGGATGCCGCAGCCGGTGGCGCCGGCGTTGCGCTGCAGCACCTTCACCAGCAGGTTGCCGCTCATCAGGTTCGGCACCACGATGCCGTCGAACTCGCCGCACCAGGGGCAGTCATAGCCCTTGAGGCGGGCAGCTTCCTTGCTCATGATCAGGTCGTAGGCGATGGGGCCGGCCAGGTTGCAGTCGGCAATGGGGCGGAACTGATGTTCGCGCACCATGGTCTGGTCCTCCACGGTGTCCCGCATCTGGAAGCTGGGTTTCTCCACCAAACTCAGAAGCGCGATGTTCGGCTTCTCCACGCCGAAGACCTTCAGCGCCCGGACCATGTTTTTGGCCACTTCTTTGCGGCCGTCGGCGCTGGGGTTGATGAGCAGCGTCACGTCCGAGATGGCGAGGAGCCGGTCATAGTCCGGCACCTTGAGGAAGACCACGTGGGTCACCAGCGCGTCGGGCTTGACGAGATGGTTGGCCTTGTTGAGCACCGGCATCAGAAAATCACGGGTCTGGGTGTTGCCGCGCATCAGACAGTCGGCCTTGCCGGCGTTGATCATCTCGATGGCGAACTGGACGGCGTTGGCGTCCCGGTCGATGGGCTGCAGCTCATAGCTGCGTTCCTGCAGGCCCAGCTTTTCCAGCATGGCCAGGATCTTCTTTTCGCTGCCGATCAGGATCGGCTCCACAAAGCCGTCGGCCTGGGCGTCGAAGATTCCCTGCAGCATGTTCTCCGCGTCCGCGCCCGCCAGCGCCACGCGCATGGGCTTTCCGACGGCCTTCGCCTTGGCGACGATGCCGTCAAATTCTTTTGCATATATTTCGCTCACATTGATTCCTCCCGTCAGGTTGATTTTCGGTTCTGGTTGCCTGTATTTTAGCACAGCGGAGAGGAGGATTTCAACCGCTTCCGGCGGATTGGCATGGTTTTTGCACGGCCTGCCGGCACGTGCCGAATCTTGACACTTTTTTCATAAGGTTTATAATAGTGCCGTTATGTTGGTGAATTGTCGGGCCGCCGCGCCCTGTCCGGCTGAAAGGAGGGCTGTCATGCTGAAGCGAAAACGCATTTTCGAGGTCATAGAAGTCGCCGCGGAGGAGGACAGGATCTCTGCCGTCTACGACAGCTTCATGCTCCTCTGCATCCTCCTGAGCCTGATCCCGCTGGTCTTCAAGGAGACGACCCCCTTCCTCAACGGCCTGGACAAGGTCTGCGTGGCGGTCTTTATTGCCGACTATCTGCTGCGCTGGTCCACCGCGGACTATAAGTACAACAGCGCATCGCCCCTGTCCTTTGCGCGCTATCCCTTTTCTTTCATGGCGCTGGTGGATCTGCTCTCGATCCTGCCGAGTCTGACGGTATTGAACAGCGGCTTCAAGGTGCTGCGCGTGCTGCGTATGTTCCGGGCGCTGCGCGTGTTCCGCGTGCTGAAGGCCCTGCGCTATTCCCGGAGCCTGCGCATCATCGCCAACGTCCTGCGCCGCTCGAAGGAATCGCTGCTGGCCGTGGGCACGCTGGCCGTGGGCTATATCCTCATTTCCGCGCTCGTCATCTTCAACGCGGAACCCGACTCCTTCCACAACTTCTTCGAGGCTGTTTACTGGTCCACCGTGCTGCTGACCACCGTCGGTTTCGGCGACATTACGCCCGTCACCACCATCGGCCGCACGATCGCCATCTTCTCCTCCATCTTCGGCATCGCCATCGTGGCCCTGCCCTCCGGCATCATCACCGCGGGCTATATGCGGGAACTGGAGGAGCGCCAGGCCGAGGAGGAGAAGGAGCGCGGCCGGGAGAACAGCCCCCGCCCGCACTACCTTAACCGCTTCCTGCACCGGGAGAGCGGGCGGAAGAAAGACAGCGAAACCGAATTATAAGGATCATATCATCATGATAACGCTCCGGAGGTGCACCCATGGCCCGCGATACCGACGTCAAGCTGCAGAATCAGGTCATCTACTCCGTCTATCTCCGCGCCCATACCGAGGAGGGGACTTTTCGCGCCCTGATCCCGGATCTGGACCGGATCCGAGCCCTGGGAACGGACATTGTCTGGCTCATGCCCATCCACCCCATCGGCGTCAAGGGCAAGAAGGGAAGCCTGGGCTGCCCCTACGCAAACCGCGATTACCGCGCCGTCAATCCGGCCTACGGCACGATGGAGGACTTTATCGCCCTGAGCGAGGCGGTGCACGCGCGCGGCATGAAGCTGATGATCGACGTGGTGTATAACCACACCTCGCCGGACTCTGTGCTGCTGCGGGAGCACCCGGAATTCTTCTGGCGGGACAGCGAGGGCCGCGTCGGAAACAAGATCGGCGACTGGGCCGACGTGATCGACCTGGACTATGCCAATCCCGGCCTCTGGGATTACCAGATCGAATCCCTCTGCCTGTGGGCCAGGTACGTGGACGGTTTCCGCTGCGACGTGGCCTCCTTCGTCAACGTGGAGTTCTGGAAAATGGCCCGCGCGATGGTCAAACGCGTCCGGCCCGGCTGCATCTGGCTGGCCGAGACCGTGCATCAGTCCTTCGGCAACTATGTGCGCCGGGTGGGCTACTATTCCTGCCGGGACTCCGAGGCCTTCGACGCCTTTGACCTGGAATATGAGTACGACGTGCGCGAGGCCTTCGACCGCTACGTGCGCGGCGCGTGCGCGCTGAGCGCCTGGCTGGATCAGCTCAATTTCCAGGAGGCCGTATACCCCGTCAACTACAACAAGATGCGCTTTCTCGAAAACCACGACCAGCCCCGCTTCGCCGCTCTGGTGGAGGACGCGGCCGCAAGGGAAAACTGGGAGGCGCTGCTCTTCTTCCTCAAGGGGACGACGCTGCTCTATGCCGGGCAGGAGTTTTCCTGCACGCATCAGCCCAGCCTCTTCGAGCGGGAGGTCTTCGACCGCACGGGGCGCGACATCAGCGCCCGCCTGCGCCGCCTTTCGGACCTGAAGCACGGCGTCCTCGGTGCGGACGACGCCTTCTGGGCGAAGGCGGACGACGAAAACCACATCGCCGTCCTCGGCCGCGAAAACGGCGAGAGCCGCAAGATCGGCGTCTTTTCCCTGCGCTGCCGCAGCGCCGCGGTCCCCGTGGAAGCCCCGGACGGGGTCTATGAGAATTTGCTGGACGGCGGGCAGATCCGCGTGGAGGAGGGGCGCATACACTGTGAGGGGAAGCCCGTCGTCTTTGTGCTGGCAAAGGACGGCAGTGAAAAATGAGCCTGCCCTACCGGAACTATCTCTTTGATCTCTACGGCACGCTGACAGACATCCGCACCGATGAGCGCGGCCGCGCGCTCTGGGAGAAAACGGCCCTGTACTACGGGGAAAACGGCGCGCCCTATGGCGCGTCCGAGCTGCGCCGGGCTTATCTGCGTCTCTGTGCGGCGGAGCAGGCGCGGCGCCGGGACCCCCTCTATGAAATCGAGCTGCGGAAGGTGTTTCGTGCGCTGTACGAAGAAAAGGGGATCACGCCCGACAGGCGGCGCGTGGAGGATACGGCCCTGTTTTTCCGGCTGCATTCGCTCAAAAAGCTGCGCCGCTATCCCTGGGTGGAGCCGGTGTTCGCCGGCCTGCGGCAGCAGGGCGCGCGCCTCTACCTGCTCTCAAACGCCCAGGCCTGCTTCACCCGGCCCGAGCTGCGTGTGCTGGGGCTGGCGGAAGCGTTTGACGGCGTTGTGCTCTCCTCGGACGCCCGCGTGAAAAAGCCGAGCCCGAAAATCATGCGCAGACTCCTGGAAGCCTATGCGCTCGATCCCGCCGAATGCCTCATGGTCGGCAACGATCAGCATTGCGACGTGGCCGCGGCGCACGCGGTCGACATGGACGCCCTCTATCTGCAGACCGAGACTTCCGGCGTCTATGATCCCGCCCTGAAGGCCCGCTTTGAGCTTACGGACGGCGACTTCTCCCGCCTTCCCGCCCTTCTGGGGCTTTGACCCTCCCGGGCGTTCATCTCCGGAGAGGGGATTCCTGAATCAATCATCAAGGAGTGTGCCATGGCAAACAGTCCATCTCATCTCGCTTCTTCGCCGGCGGCGTCTGAGCGTCCGCGGCGCCGCCGACGGCAGCATCTGCCGCTCTGGCGCGTGATCCTGTCGGATATCGTCGTCGGGGCGCTGATCCTGGCGCTCTATGCGGCGTTCAAGCTTCTGATCCCCGCCATGCAGCAGCGCGCGGCATCCGCCGTCCCCGCTGCCGTGACGGTCACGGCAGCGCCGGTCCCGGTGCAGACGCCGGGGGCGCAGGAAATCATCGTCCAGACTCCGGAGCAGCCCGCTGACGTCCAGGAAGCGCCGGCTCCCGCGCCGGAGCAGACGGCGGAACCTGCCCCCGAACCCACGCCGGAGCCTACGCCCGACACCCGCACCCCCTGGCAGATCAAGTTTGCCGAGCACTTCACCGATACCCCGGTGCTCACCGACCACAGCTATACGAGCCCCGAGGTCTCCGTCAACATCGAGAGCTACAGCGTGGAGGAAAACGGCTGGACCTCGGTCTACCACGTGGCGGATATCTACGTGGCGCGGCCCGAGAACTTCATGACCCACACCGTGGGCGGCGAGCTGAAGTACTGGAGCTCCGCGGACGTGATGGATCTGGACCGGGAGGCCAACGCGATCCTCGCCATCAGCGGCGACTTCTACAGTTATCAGCAGAGCGGCTTCATTATGCGAAACGGCCAGATCTACTCCTCCGGCGTGAACCGGGCGGACATCTGCGTGCTCTATTCCGACGGCCGCATGGAGACCATTCCCGGCGGAAGCTATAACGTTGAACAGATCCTGGCCGACGGCGCGGTGCAGGTCTGGCAGTTCGGCCCCGCCCTGCTGGATTCCGAGGGCCACGCCATCACCCGCTTCCGCGACCTGGGCACGGTCAATCAGGCCAATCCGCGCAGCGCGGTGGGCTACTACGAGCCGGGGCACTACTGCTTTGTGGTGGTGGACGGCCGCCAGGACGGCTATTCCCACGGTCTGCTGCTTCCGGGCCTCTCCGCGATCTTTGAGCAGCTCGGCTGCACCTGCGCCTACAACCTGGACGGCGGCGGCTCCGCGGTCATGACCTTCAACCATCAGCGCTTCAGCCGTCAGTCCAACGGCGGCGGGCGCGACCTGGGCGACATTTTGTATATCACCGAGGAAGGCTTTTCTTCCAACCTGCAGGAGGGCTGACGCATGAAATTTTTCCGGGCCATTCTTCCCAACCTGAGCATTTCGCTGCAGCTGGCGCTCATCGTGCTGGTGATCCTCGATATATTCAATCCCCGGGTGGGGCTGCTGTCGGGGGCGCCTTTTGTGGTGCTTTTTGCGGCGGCGGCTGTCTGCGCCGTCGCCACCGCGGTCGTTCTCTATGCCGGCTGGCGAAACAACGAATAAAACGCACAAAATCCACCGCTTTTCGGCGGTGGATTTTTCAGCTTTGCGCAGGAAAAAAACCTTGCGTCATGCACGGCCCGGCGCTATAATATCTGCGTTAAAATAAGAAATGGAGGATAAAGCTATGGCAGACAACAAACGTCCCGAGTCCATGGAGCGCATCACGACGAGCGCGCTGGCCGAGGCCTTTATCGAGGAGCAGCTGGCAGCCCTGCGTGCGCAGATCGGAGACAAGAAGGTGCTTCTGGCTCTCTCCGGCGGCGTGGATTCTTCCGTGGTCGCTGCCCTGCTGATCAAAGCGGTCGGCAAGCAGCTCACCTGCGTGCACGTAAACCACGGTCTTCTCCGCAAGGGCGAGCCCGAGCAGGTCATCGAGGTTTTCCGCAACCAGATGGACGCGAACCTCGTCTACGTGGACGCGGTGGATCGCTTCCTGGACAAGCTGGAGGGCGTGGAAGAGCCCGAGCGCAAGCGCAAGATCATCGGCGCCGAGTTCATCCGTGTCTTTGAGGAAGAAGCCCGCAAGCTGGACGGCATCGCCTTCCTCGCCCAGGGTACCATCTACCCCGACATCCTGGAGAGCGGCCCTGTCAAGTCCCACCACAACGTGGGCGGTCTGCCCGAGGATCTGCAGTTTGAACTGGTAGAGCCTCTCAAGTTCCTCTATAAGGACGAGGTCCGCGTGGTCGGCACCGCGCTGGGTCTGCCCGATAACATGGTCTACCGCCAGCCCTTCCCCGGCCCCGGCCTGGGCGTGCGCTGCGTCGGTGCCATTACCCGCGACCGTCTGGAGGCCGTGCGTGAGTCCGACGCCATCCTGCGCGAAGAATTTGCGAAGAACGGTCTGGCCGGCAAGGTGTGGCAGTACTTCACCATCGTGCCCGACTTCAAGTCCACCGGCATCACCGACGGCCTGCGCACCTACGACTGGCCCGTGGTCGTCCGCGCCGTCAACACCGTTGACGCCGTGACCGCCGAAGTCGCTGAGATCGACTTCAAGCTCATGGCCCACATTGTCGACCGCATCACCCACGAGGTCAAGGGCGTTAACCGCGTCCTCTGGGACCTCACCCCCAAGCCCACCGGCACCATCGAGTGGGAATAACTAGCAAAACCCGCAAAGCCTTGAAAACACTGGGTTTTTGAAACGGAAACGGGGCATTTGATAGCAAATTGATAGCAGATACCAAAACCGGATTTACTTTGTTCACTCCCGTATAGCGGGTGGCTTGCGGGTAAATCCTCCATATCCTAAGAAAAAGGTCTTGCTGACTTTCACCAGTCGGCAAGACCTTTTTTGCTATTTGTCTTTTCTCTGTTTCTTCAAT
>CACYHB010000015.1 GCA_902774015.1 Oscillospiraceae bacterium
TCGGACGGCGGGTTATTGTACTCGAGGCGGGCCTTGCCCCCTCGAGCTCCCCCGCTGCTCTGGTTGTTGTGCTTTCAGCGTGGTTTTTTGACAGTCTCAAAAGGGACCGTGACTCTCGTCACGGCCCCTTTTGCTTACAGTTTTCATAATTTACTTTACGTATTATTATTTACATATTTTTCTTAACATAATGTAATTTACATATTACAGTTTACATAATCTCAACGCTTACTCCGTTGAGCTCCACGCCGCTGTCGGCAGCGATCAGCAGATACTTTTTGCCGTCGATGACTCTGCTCTCCACCAGATAGCTGTGCCTGGGGTCCACCGTGATCCTGACCTCCGGGGTCCGGATCTCCATGCGCTTGGGGCTGGTTACGTTGGCCGGGCGCAGCACCGCGTCCTCTCCCAGCTCTTCCTCCCAGCGTCTGCAGAAGGCTTCGGCCTGCTCCGCAGCGGCGCCGCTGTTTTCCAGGATCTCCCCCATCTCCTGAACGGAGACCGTGAGCGGCTCCGGGTCCTTGCTCTCCCTGTGCAGCTCGATGCGCTCGCTGAGCTGTTCATGCAGGGCCTGCACCACGTCGAAACGGCAATCCTTGTCCATGGCGGCGCTCAGGATCTCGTCAAAGCTCTCCTTCTGCTTCCCGGCGGACAGGGGCACGGGGGTGCGGAACACCGCGTCGATAAACTCCTGATGGATGCTGACGCTGTTTTTCGAGTAGAAGAGCGCGTTATAGATATTGGCAGACCTGTCGTCAAAAGCCGGCCAGAGAAAGCCCAGCTCCGGCGCGGTCACCACCTGGCCGGCAAAGGCGCTGTGAAAGCGCTTCTCCTCCGGCTCATAGCCCAACTCCAGCTTGCCGGTCTTGACCGGGCAGATCGAGCAGAGGATATACTCATACACGTCGCCGCGCTCGTCCTCGCTGCCGTCCTTGCCGTAATGGGGCACGTCGTAGCGGTCGCAGGCCATGAGGATCAGGTAATTCTCCTCTCCCATGTCGACGTTTTCGATCACGCTGCGGTAGAAGGCGTCCCGAAGCGCGGCGTCCTCCAGCCGGCCCTTTCGAAGCGCGGAGAGCAGGCGGTGCTCCTCGCTGTCCATGACCTGTCTGGTGGCAAAGGAAATATCCAGCAGATTTTTGCCCAGCGCGCCGGAGAGCGCCTTCTTCAGCAGCGCCAGATATTTCTCCTGCTCCTCCCTTGTGAGGAGGCCCATGGATTCGTCCAGATCGGCAATGATCTCCTTGTTAGAGTTTACATAACACCCATATATATGCTGGATGCTGTTGTGTTCCGGGCGGATGCGCCGCCGGATCTCGCCAAGTTCCTTTTGATTCATCGTTCTGTCCTCCCGCGCAGTCGGCCTTTTTCTGCGGCGGACCGCGCAGGAGGGATGATACCATATCGGGCGGAGAAAGTCAAAACTTCCGCTGCGGCTTGCCTCTTTTGGCGCACAATGCTATACTGTACACATCACACCATCAAAAGGAGTACTGCATGAAAGTTTCCGAACTGCCCTACAGAAGAGTGGGTCTGGAAGAGGTCCGCGGCGTGATGGAGGACGTGATCGCCCGTGTTCAGAACGCGAAGAGCGCGGACGAGATCCTCTCCGCCCGCGAGGATTATCTCAGGATGCTGCGCGAGTACAACACCGCTTCCTGCCTGGCCTACACGCGCTACACGCTCAACACCGTCGACCCCTTCTACGTTGCCGAAAACGAGCACTACGACGAAATTGGCCCGGAGGTCAGCAGTCTCACCGTGCGCTATTGCGCGGCGCTGCTGGATTCCCCCTTCCGCGCCGAGCTGGAGGAGCGTCTGAGCCCCGTGCTGTTTCAGTCCATGGAGGTTTCGCGCAAGGCCATGAATGAGGCCATCGTTGGCGACATGGTGGAGGAGAACAAGCTCGTGCGGCGCTACTCCGACCTGATGAGCGGCATGGAATTTACCTTCCGCGGCGAGAGCATGCCCCGGGCTGCGCTGATGAAATACGCCAAGGATCCGGACCGCGCCACACGCCGGGAGTGCTACGAGGTGCTGGGCCGGGGGCTTGAAGCGCACAGGGCGGAGCTGGACGGCATCTTTGACGAGCTCGTGAAGGTTCGTGACCGGATGGCGAAAAAGCTCGGCTATCAGAATTTCATTGAGCTGGGCTACTATCGGATGGAGCGGCTCTGCTATGACAAGGAGAAGGTCGCGGCCTTCCGGGAAAACGTGCTGCGGGACGTCGTGCCCGTGGCGGCGCGGCTCCGCACAGAGAACGCAAAGCGCCTCGGCATTGAGGATTACCGCCTGTACGACGACGGCGTCATCATCCCCGGAGGCGACCCGCGCCCGGAGGGCAAGGAGCAGATCTTTGCCGCAGCGCGGGAGATGTACCACGCCATGAGCCCCGAGACCGCGGCCTTCATCGACATGATGCTCGAAAACGAGGCCTTTGACGTGGACGCGCGCAGGAACAAGTGGGGCGGCGGCTACTGCATCGACTTTGCCAAGTACAAGCAGCCTTTTATCCTCGCGAACTTCAACGGTACCGCCGGAGACGTGGACGTGGTGACCCATGAGGCGGGCCACGCGCTCAACGCCTGGCTGATCGCCGACAACCGCTTCGCCCTGGAGCTGCAGTGCGGCGGCATGGAGACCGCCGAGACCCACTCCATGTCCATGGAGTTCTTCGCCTGGCCCTATATGGACAGGTTCTTCGGCGCGGACGCGGAGAAATATAAGTACATGCACGCGCTGGCGTCTCTGTCCTTTATCCCCTACGGCACCATCGTGGACGCCTTCCAGCACATCGTCTATGAGAATCCGGACATGAGCCCCGCCGAACGCAACGCGGCCTGGCTGGCGCTGGAGGCGAAATACCGGCCCTACATCGACCAGAGCGGCATCCCTTATCTGGAGCAGGGCACCCGCTGGCAGTACCAGATGCACATCTATGAATGCCCCTTCTACTACATCGACTACTGCCTGGCCCAGACGGCCGCCTTCCAGTTTTTGCTCAAAAGCCGCGAGGACTATGCCGACGCCTTCGCCCGCTATCTCCGCTTCTCAAAGCACAGCGGCGAAATGCTCTGGACGGACCTGCTGAAAGAGGCGGGCTTCCCCTCCCCCTTCGAACCGGGCGCGCTCGGAGAGCTGGCCTGCAAAGTGGAGGCGCTGCTGGATTCCCTCAAAATCTGACAAAGAGAAACGGGAGGATCTTCCTCCCGCTTCTTTTTGTCAGCAGCAGGCGGAGAACTTCTGCCGGACCTGCTGGATGCTCTGGGGCTGCGCCTGCTGGGTCGTGTACCAGCCGTGCTCGCTCATCTTTTGATATATGCCGCTCTGCATGCACAGGGCGCTGTCCAGCGCGGATCGGAAGGCCTGCTGTACCGTGGGCGTGGCAGACTCGATGGAGCCATGCAGATATAAATCGCAGACCCCCTTGGTGGTCAGCAGCAGGTTTTCCATGATTTCCTTGTCGTTCATCTGCATTTCCTCCTTACACCAGCTTGTAGAACGCGTCAAACAGCTTCTGGTTGTCGCCGATCAGCTGCTGTGCCTGCTGCTGCAGAACGGGATCTGTCAGCTGGCTTGCCGCCGCGCGGCACTGGGCCATCAGAAACCGGGCATGCCCCAGCGCATCCTCGATATAGAGCAGTTCTTTCGGGCTCATGGCAAATCACCTCATCCTAAACGTAACCCGGGACGGCGCGCCGTCATGGGTTCGATCTTAGTTTGCGCCGGACGGCGCGGAAAAAACGCATAAAAACTTTCCTGCCGCGGATTGGCAAAGCGCGCGGAATATGGTAAACTTTTTTCAGATGCTTCTAATACTTGGGAATCGGGTGACAAATATGAAAATCGCAATTGCCGTGCTGGCCGGCGCCGTCTGGGGCGTGGTCGCGGCACTGATCAATATGGCGATCAACCAAAAAGCGCTGGCCAAAAACACCACCCGCGCGCTGCTGGCGGCAAACATGGCGCGCACGGTGGTGGATCTTGCCTCGCTGGGCGCGGTTTTTCTGCTGCGGAAGGTGCTTCCCTTCCCTTATGAGGCCATGATGCTGGGCGTCGCCATCTCCCTGTCCGTTCTGACGGTCGTTTTCGCCTACCGCATCGCGGGCAGACAGAAAAAATAGCGGGGACCGAGCGGACAGCAAAAAGCCTGCAGCATTCGCTGCAGGCTTCTTGCTGTTTTTCCTTACTCGTCCTTCTTGAAGGTATCCTCGATCACGTCCCTGACGTCTTCCACAATGTCGGAGGCTTTCTCGTGGATCTTCTGGTTGTCCTCCTCGGTCAGGACGTTGACAGTCTCGCCGCTGTCCTTGACGATCTCCACGGTGCAGCCGAAGCCGACCGTAGCCAGGGCGGCGGCCAGCATCGCCCACTTGGCGGCAGTGATGCCCACAACGGCGCCCACGACGCCCACGGTAACGGGGATATCCAGGATGGTCTTCTCGCCCTTGCGCACGATCACGCGGGAGACGTTGCCCTTGGCGACCAGCTCCTTGATTTTATCCATAGCTGCATTTACATTCACGTTCATGTTCAAAGCTCCTTTCCAGCTTATGCTTGTCCTTATTATATGCCCTTTCGCAGCCGATTCAAGTCTGAATTGTAAACAATCCCGCCGGTTGAAAATCGGCTCGAAATCCTGTACAATGGCATAGACGAAAAAAGAAGGGAGAGGTTCCCATGAGATCGCAGGAACAGGTCAATGAAATCGTCCGGCTGCTGCTGGAGGAGTACCCGGAGGCCAGCTGCACGCTGGATTATGACAAGGCCTATGAGCTGCTCTTTTCCGTTCGTCTGGCAGCCCAGTGCACCGACGAGCGCGTTAACCGGATCACGCCCGCCCTCTTTGCCCGCTTCCCAACCCTGGAGTCCTTTGCGGAGGCCGACGCGGCGGAGGTGGAGCAGTACGTCCACTCCTGCGGCTTTTACCGGGCCAAGGCCAGGGATATCGTCGCCTGCGCCCAGGCGCTGCTGGCCAGGCACGGCGGCCGTGTGCCCGACACGATGGAGGAACTCACGGCGCTGCCGGGCGTAGGCCGCAAGACGGCAAACCTGATCCTGGGCGACGTGTACCGCATCCCCGGCTCCACGGTGGTGGACACCCACTGCATCCGGCTGGCTAACCGCATGGGTCTGGTGGACGACCAGAAGGACCCGGTCAAGATCGAGATGGCGCTGCGCAAGCTCCTGCCGCCGGAACATTCCTCCGATTTCTGTCACTGTCTGGTACTGCACGGCAGGACAGTATGCGACGCGCGTAAGCCCGACTGCGAGCGCTGCTGCGTGAAGCATCTGTGCCGGCATTTTTCGGGATAACGAAGCAGCCTGCCCAAAAACACGCAAATGAAAGCCGACCCCTCAGTCTGCTTCGCAGACAACTCCCCTTGCACAGGGAAGCCGGCAAGGAAAGGATAATGAGATGACGAATCAACAGAAATGGAAGAAGCTCTCCGCGCTGCTGGAGGAGATCGAAGCCTATGGCCGCTGCCTCGGCAAGGTGCAGTTTGATATGGAGTGCTGCGCGCCGGAGGAGGGCATCGCCCCCGCCGGAGAGGATATGGCAATCCTCGGCAAGCAGCTTCACAAGCTGACGCACGCCAAAGGCTATGAAAAGCTGCTGGTGGAGCTGCATGCGGACAGCGAGGGTCTCACGCAGGTGCAGAAGAAGGCCGTAGAACACCTCTACGACAATTATGCCCGCTCCAGAAACATCTCCGCCGCCCTGTCCTATGAGATGGACATGGCCTCCAGCCGCGCTTACGGCGACTGGCTTGCCGCCAAAAAGGCCGATGATTTTTCGCTCTTCCGGGACTCCTTCGCCGCACTCATCGGGTACACCCGCAAAGCCATCGACCTGCGGGAGGAGAAAAAAGCCAGCTACTACGACACCTGTCTGGACGACTATGAAAAGGGCGGCAGCATCGCGCAGCTCGACGCCTTCTTCGACGCCCTCAAGGCGCGCATCGTGCCGCTGATGCAGTGTATCCGGACGGAGGGCAAGCCTATTCGGGAGGATTTTCTGACCCGCCCCGTGCCGATCCCGCAGCAGGAGGCCATGTCCCGCTATCTGCTGGAGCTGGAGGGTCTGCGCAAGAGCGCGCTGGTGCTTATGACCACCGAGCATCCCTTCACCGACCACTACGGCCCGAACGACGTGCGCGTCACCACCCACTACTACGAGGAGAACTTCATCTCCAACATCTTCTCCACCCTGCACGAGGGCGGCCACGCGCTCTTCATGCAGAACGAGCCGAAGGAGCTTTACGAGGATCACTGCGCGGACAACATGAGCTGCGCCATGCACGAATGCATCTCCCGCTTCTACGAAAACATCGTCGGGCGGAGTGCGGAATTCATCCATTTTGTCACGCCCAAGCTGCGTGAGCTCTCCGGCGGCAGCTTTGACGACGTGAGTGAGCAGGAGCTCTACGAGGCGGTGAACATCGCCCGGCCCGGCCTCATCCGCATGGAGGCCGATGAGCTGAGCTACTGCCTGCACATCCTGGTGCGCTACGAGCTGGAGAAGGCCTTCGTCAACGGTGAGATCACGGTGGATGAGGTCCCCGCTCTCTGGAAAGCCAAGTACCGGGAGTATCTCGGCGTTGAGGTGCCGGACGACGCCAGGGGCTGCCTGCAGGATGTGCACTGGACCGGCGCCTACGGCTACTTCCCCTCCTACGCTCTCGGCAACGCCTACGGCGCCCAGATCCTGCGCACCATGGAGAAGGACTTCGACGTGTACGCCGCCGTCGGCGCCGGAGAGCTGTGGAAGCTCCGGGACTGGCTGACGGAGCACGTGTTCTCCATCGCTTCCCTGACGACCCCGGACGAGTGGATCCGCGCCATCACCGGCGAGGGACTCAACGTGGATTACTATCTCGACTATCTGGAAGAAAAGTTCACAAAGATCTACGATCTGAACTAATCGATACGGAAAACGAACACCCGGGACAAACCCGGGTGTTCGTTTTTCAGGGAGACTCTCATTCTTACTCCTGCGCGAGGATCCAGTCCCGCAGGCTCTCGGGCCGGTCGAAGATCCGCGCCGCGCCGGCCTCCAGGAGCTGCTGCCGGCTGCGAAAGCCCCAGCAGACGGAGGCGCATTCGATTCCGGCGTTCCGGGAAGTCAGCACGTCCACCTCCGAGTCGCCCACGTACAGGCAGCGCTCCTTTTCGATCCCCAGGCGCTCCGCGCAGGCCAGGATCATGTCCGGCCAGGGCTTGCGGCGGATGCCGTCCGTCTCCCCCAGGGCCAGGTCCAGCAGGCCGGGGAAATGCTCTTCCGCCAGGATCTTCACTGCCGGGTCCGGCTTGTTGGAGAGGATGCAGAGCCGCAGTCCCGCCTCGCGCAGATCGCGCAGCAGCCCGGCAACGCCGTCGTAGGGCCGGGTCTTGATCCGGCAGTGGGCGTCATACCAGGGCTTGTACCAGGCGAGCACCCGCTCCGTCAGCGCCTCCGGCGTCCCGGGCGGGACGGCCTGCTCCACGAGCCGGCGGGCGCCGTTTCCCACAAAGGCGCGCACCTCATCCAGGCTGCGCTCCGGCATGTCAAAGTGCCGCAGTGCGGCGTTCATCGCGTCGGTCAGATCCTCAATGGTATTGAGCACCGTCCCGTCCATATCCAGCAGTATCGCGTCGTATCGCATTGTCGTTATCCTTCCAGGCATTGATTCAGCAGCGAGGGCAGCTCGTCGATGCAGCGGATCACGGGCGTTCCCTCCGGTACATCGGCCTGCTCCCCCTCCCGGGCAAGGAACACGGGGCGCAGCCCGGCGGAGAGCGCCCCGCAAACGTCCTTTTCCGCATCGTCGCCGACGAAAAGGCACTCCTCCGCCCGGCAGCCCGCCTTCTCCACGCAGCAGTCAAACAGACGCCGGTCGGGCTTCTCGGCGCTGACCTCCTCGCTGGACACAAGGAAGTCCACCCGCTCCAGCAGGCCCAGGCGCTCCAGCTTCACATACTGCTGCCCGGCCGTCATGTTGGTGCCGACGCCGATGCGCAGTTCCATGCCGCGCAGGGCTTCCAACGCCTCCCGGGTGCCCGCCTCCGGCTTCACCTGCGCCATGAAGGCATCCCAGTAGCACTGCGCCATGCGCGGCGCGTGGAAGATGGGCAGTCCCTCCCCTTCCAGCAGGAGCTGATAGCGGATCAGGCGGCTGTGGATCGCGGCGGCGCTTTCTCCCGCGTGGGAGCGCAGGACGCGGTCCGCCTGCCGGTGCAGCTCGCGGAAGCGCTCCGGGACGATGACGAATTCCTTTTCGGCGTACTCGGTCACCGCATGAAACCCCGCTGCGTGCGCCGGGTCATAGGCATACAAGGTATTGTCCAGATCGAAAATGACGGCTTTGATCATAGGCGTTCTTCCTCTTTCGGAGTGACGCCCCTGATTATAGCAGAATGCTCCCCCGCTGACAATCCCCGCCCTTGCAAACGTGCCGGTGTGAGGCTATAATAAGGGCATCCATGGACAGGAGGGAAACACATGCTGGAAGAACTGAAAAGAAAAGTCTATGAGGCCAATATGGAGCTGCCCCGCCGGGAGCTCGTCACTTATACCTGGGGCAACGTCAGCGGGATCGACCGGGAAAAGGGCCTGTTCGTCATCAAGCCATCCGGCGTGGAGTACGACGAGCTGCGGCCCGAGGACATGGTAGTCATGGATCTGCAGGGCAATCGGGTCGAGGGCGAGCTGAACCCCTCTTCCGACACCAAAACGCATCTGGTGCTCTATAACGCCTTTCCCGAAATCGGCGGCATTGTCCACACCCACAGCCCCTATGCCGTGGGCTGGGCCCAGGCGGGGGAAGATATCCCCTGCTACGGCACCACTCACGCTGACTATTTCTACGGCCCCGTCCCCTGCGCCCGCCATCTGAGCAAGGCAGAGCTGGACGAGGACTATGAGCTCAACACAGGCAAAATCATCGTCGAGACCTTCCGGGAGCGGGACATCAATCCCGCCTATGTCCCGGCCGTCATCTGCCACAGCCACGGCCCCTTCACCTGGGGCAAGGACGCGGCCCAGGCGGTCTACCATGCGGTGGTGCTGGAGGAGGTGGCCAAAATGGCCCTCTTCACCCGGCAGGTCAATCCCGCCGCGGCGCCTGCCCCCGCCCGCATCGTGGAAAAGCACTACCAGCGCAAGCACGGCAAGAACGCCTATTACGGGCAGGCAAAAAAGTAAAAGCACGGGAGGCTGCGAAAATGATCGCAGCCTCCCGTGTTGTGAACAAGCCCGCGCTGTTCAGTTCCCGGTGGGATAGAAGATCAGGTTCATGTCCGCCTGGCCGGAGATCCCCGGCACCGTCTCGGTGAAGCTGTACTGCCACATGTCCACCTCGTAATAGAAGCTGGGGTAACCCATCTCCGGCAGCGCAAACCACTGCACATAGTCCTGCATCCGCGTCAGATCGTAGCCGTAATAGCCCAGATGGCGGTTGAAGTAGATGCCCGGCGTGTAGCCGGCACGCCGTATGGTCTCACAGAATGCCACCGCGCAGTCGGACAGTGTGGCGGAGTTCCAGGCGTTGGTGCGCGCGTTCTCCGCGCCCTCCACCTTCTCCCAGTCAAAGATCACGGGCAGCGTCACGTCATAGCCGTCGATCCGCTCAATGACGAAGCGGGCCTCCTCCATGGCCTCCTGCACGTTGACGGCCTGCGAGAAGAAGTAGACGCCCACCTGCAGGCCGCTGCGCAGAGCGCCGGAGATATTGCGCTTGAACCAGGGGTCTTCGAACAGGCCTCCCTCGGTCCAGCCCCTCCGACCCACGCGGATCATGGCAAAGTCCACGCCCGAGGCCGCGACCTGGTCCCAGTCCACGTCATACTGGTGCTCCGACACGTCCACGCCCCGGATGGTGGTGTATTTGCTGCCCAGATAGGTGAGATGGCCGTTTTCTTCGCTGAAGTCCTCCCGCGTCAGAGTATTGACCGGTATCCCCTCCAGCGGCGTCATCCACACCCAGTCAAAGCCGTCATAGACGTAGACCTGCCCGGCATGGGGATCGGGCGTCTCCGGCGGCTTGGGCGGGAAGAGCTTGCCCACGATGAGCGCCACCACGAGGGCCAGAAGCAAAAGCAGGACCGCCAGTCCCACTCGATAACGTACCGCAGTTTTCATGGAAATCTCCGATGTTGCACACTAGATTTGACAGAATTGTACCATATTCGCGCGTGCTTTTCAATCCGGAGCCTGTCCGTAAAAAACTCGGAAAGGGGGAAAAAATAGTGTTGACAAACAGGGACGGATTTGCTATTATAGTCGAGCCGGTTAAATGCTGGTGTAGCTCAGTCGGTAGAGCAGCTGATTTGTAATCAGCAGGTCGGGGGTTCGAGTCCGTCCACCAGCTCCATCGACAAACTCAATTTCATATGGGGGAATTCCCGAGTGGCCAAAGGGGACAGACTGTAAATCTGCTGGCAATGCCTTCGGTGGTTCGAATCCACCTTCCCCCACCAAGTCCCGAAATCACAAAAAACCGCGTGATTTCGGGACTTTTTCTTTGTTTTATTCCCTTTTCTCTCTTCTTCTTCTTTTTGCATTTTGCGGCATAACGATGCAAAATGATGCATTATTTGTTGTCAAAATTGTTGTCAAAAAGGCCGCCCGGATCGTATCAATCCGGGCGGCCCCGACCTTATGTCCCGCGGAACATGGCCTGCATGGCCTTGACCTCCGCCGCGGCCTCGATGTGCATTTCATGGAGTATGTCCCACGCCTCCATCATGCCGGGCGGCACCACAACGCCGCTGCGCTTGGCCTCGTCGATGATCCCCACGACGGAGTTGTGCAGCACCTGCATATGCTCCATCTCCTGCCGGGAGAGCGCATCGAATGTCCTCGCGAGTTCTGGCCGATCCTCTTTGTAATGCAGCGCGCACTTCGCGTACTTCTTCGCGTCGGCGATCTCCTCGGAGATCATGCCCGACAGCTTCTTGATGATCTCCATAAGCTATCAGGCCGTCGCCGCAGCGGGATTCGCGATCCACCTGCCCATGACGGACAGCAGGTAGGCGCTCTGATCCGCGTTGCTCTTGTCGTTCTGGAGCTTGACGATCTCGCGCAGGGCCGCGTCGTACTTGTCCTGGAGCAGCGTTGTCTTGATGTCGCAGCAACAGGCTCCCAGCTGCGAGCTGAGACCGGCAAGGCTCTGCTGGATCTGGTTGAAGCCCTGGATGACGTTGATCTGGTCAGCGGAACGCTGCTGGCTGTTGAGCAGGTTCTGCTGCGCGATCAGCATCGAGGTCTCGTAGTTGTTGTTGGCGGAGCTCAGCAGGATATCCCGCAGCCCCGTCTGCGTGCTCTGGTTGTTGACGGCCGTCTGAATCTCGGCCGCCGTGTTGCCGCCGCCGAAGAGATTTCCGCCGCCGAAGAGGATGGCTACAATGATAATTGCGCCGATCCAGTCCCCGAAGTTACCCATTGTTTTCACCTCACTTTATAGATTTTTTATTTTCACCCCGGCCGGAGGGGAAAACTTACTGCGTCATGGTGGAGACGATTTGCTTGATCTTGTCCGCGATCTCATCGGCGTTCTTGCCGTGCTCCCGGCAAATGCGCTGGGCCTCGCCGTCCAGATCGTTAAGATTGATTCCGCGCAGCTCCGGGCGCGTCTGCGCCAAACTGCGCAGAAAGTCCTGCGGGCTGTCGCCCCGCATCATAGCGCCAACGGCCTGCATCAGGATATTGCCGCCTCTGCCGCCGGTCATGTTGCCGAGGAAGCTCATGAGCGAATTAGCCATTGTCCTTTACCTCCTTGTTGAGAAGACTGTCCAGCTTAGACACGAGAAGGTTGAAGTCCTCCCGCGTCACGTACTTTTCCTCCATTGTGGGCTCGTATGTCACGGTGTACGGGCAGACCTTGATGCGCGCCGGATTGCCGTTTGCGTCCTTTTCCAGCCCGTAGAACACGTCTTTGCTGCTGTCCCAGACGATGTGCTTTGTGCTGGCGAGCATTTTCTGCAGGTATGCCCGC
Source organism: Oscillospiraceae bacterium (assembly GCA_902774015.1). Classification (GTDB taxonomy): domain Bacteria; phylum Bacillota; class Clostridia; order Oscillospirales; family Oscillospiraceae; genus Limivicinus. The sequence goes on from CACYHB010000015.1 coordinate 11,976, forward strand.
GCCCCCTCGATGCCGTCCACGCAGTCGAAGCGGCTTGCCGCTGGCTGCGCCTGCATTTCCGGCTGCTGCGCCGCTTGTACTCCGAGCATTCTGCCAAGCTGCCCGATCTGATCTTGCAGCGTCTGCGTGTAAGACTGGTCAAACATTGATCTCCCTCCCTAAAAGCATGGAGCCGCCTCTCGTGATGAGTGGCGGCTCTAACTGTGCATATAGTACCATCAAACCGATAATTTGACGATTCCAGCATTGTCTCTTTTGCGTCCCTTTATCGTCTCATTCGCCGAAAAGGATCTTTTCGCATCGCGGGACGACTCTCGCGACAGTTGACCGGGATATGCCCAAAGCCTCCCCGATATCCTCATATCCGATATCGTCGCAGAGAGACATCTTCAGGATCTGTCTGTCGCGGGCGGAGTGGATTAGCCGGTCGATTTGAGCACAAATGTGTTCGTTGTCGTAGGGCGGGCGGACTCGCTTCATGGCAACCTCCAAATAAAAACGCCGCCACTGATCCCTTTGCGGGTCGAGTGGCGGCTCGTTTTGTTGGCGGCTCTTTGGTTGTCCCAAGCTATGGTCTACTTGCCTTTGTTGTATTCCGCAGTGCTGATGCCAAGCAGCGCGCCCAGGAGCGTGCACACGACAGCAGCGGTCTTGGCCACTTCGTCAGCAAACGGCCAGCCCCACACGGCGGCCAGGCCGACGTAGGCGGTGGCCAGCGCGGGGATGCAGATCATGCAAATCCATTTGAGCACGTCATAGAGCTTGTCGGGAAGTTTCATAGCGATCTCCTTTCATTTCGGCTCGTGAGCCTTTTCGTTCAGATGCTTTTCGATTTTTGCGACGGCTTCTTTTACGGGGCCGTCACAGCCCATCTCCACGAGACCTTTGAGGCAGGCCAGCACGCCGTAGGTCAGCAGCGCCTGCTCCTTCTGCATGTCGTGGATCAATTCATCTTGTTTCTTCTGTCTCTGCACGAAATCGTACCCCTTGTTATACAAGGCGATCAAAGCTCCGATAGCGCCGATCAGGGCCGCGAAGGAGATGATCGTCTGCGCGTTGATCGTCACAGCCATCACGTCACCCCCAGCAGCTTGGCCCACGTAGCCGGGCCGATGATACCGTCAGCCTCAAGGCTGTTTCTGCGCTGGTATGCGTAGACGGCTCCATAGGTAGCCGGGCCAAAATCACCGTCCGCGCCGTATCTGCCGCACGAAGCGCCGCGCCCGTTGAGCAGGAACTGCGCGGCCCTGACCACCTCGCCCTTGTCTCCCTGCCGGAGCATCGGGAGGCCAGAGATTTTGCCGCCGACATTTGTGTCGGTCACAGGCGCGGGCGAATCATCCACAATGATCTCGCCCTGACCATCAGGTGTGCCAGCGGCGAATTTGGCGTAGTCTGGCAAGCCATATCCACGGATGTATGTGCCGTTCTGCTGCATCTTCCGATAGCCCACGGCGTCGCTCTTGTTGCCCTCGATCGCGGTGATGGTGCCGCCGCTGACGGCAGCGACAATGCCCACATGGTCAGAGCTGCCGACATTGTCCCCGCTGCCGGAATCCTGCCAATCATAGAAGATGATGTCGCCCGGAGCCGGGAGATACGCATCGTTCTCCACCCACCGGCCCATAGCATTGTACTGAGCGATCATGGGATCGCAGGCGGCAGAGCTGGGGATCAGCTCAAAGGGCTTTCCGGGCAGCGCATTGGCAACGCTCACGGCCATGCCGACAGCGGAGACATAGGCCGCGCACCACGGGTCGGCATAGGTCATGCAGTAGTCTCCGGGCTTCCTAAAGCGGTTGTAGAGGTCGATGATCTCTTTGTGACTCCCGTCGCTTTCATGCCGCCCAAGCCATGCTCGTGCTTGCGCTACGACGGCGTTTCTCAGTTCGTTTGGTGTCATGTCAGTCATCCTCCAAAAGCCCGCTGTGCTGCTTGTCTTCCGGCCAGAGTGTGCGCTCTGCCTCCTCATCCTCTTGCCCAGCGACGCGGCAGCATGCGGCGATAAACACGCCAAACGTGCCGCCTATGATCGTGCCGATGATAAATCCAGTCATGTGACTACCTCCCACCCGTAAACGCCGGGTTGCCAGACATTGTTGTCCATGGTGCTGCGGTACACAGGGCCGTCAGCATCCGGGTAGCGGACCAGATCGCCAGTGTTGTAAGCGTCCTGCGCCCCTGTGGGCTGCCGCCAGACGGGGATTTCTCCGGGCTTCGCCACTTCTGTCCACAGCGCGGGAGTAGCGGGAGGCTCCCAGCCGCTCTGACTGGTATGAGCCTGTACACAGCGATACAGTATGTCACCGTAGCGGACGCGGAAATCGGCTTCATACTCGACGCCAACCGCCCACGCCGGGAACAGCTTGACCGCCACAAGCGCGTCTGCGTCAGAGAGAGAGACAACGGCCTTTTCGAGCATTGGGCGGAGCGCCCTTGCTTCATCCTGTACGCTCATTACTCGCTCACCCCCATTAGAATGTCGTAGGCTTCTGCCTTGTCCTCGACAGTATGCTCATCTTCGGGAGGGACAGGGTCGGGGACTTCATAGTCCTTGTAGCGGACATTCCCGTCTCCAAGAGTTTCTTTGCAATGGATAATCATTTAAGTCACCTCACTGGTCAAGATGGTGTCTCCGGCGGCGTAGGAAGTGCCGTTGTAGGTCGTGGCTTCGGAGGCTTTGATGATGATGGTTGCAGCGGTTGCGTTGCGTCTGTAATTCGCCAGCAAAGTATCGACATTTGCTCCCGTCGCGTAAGCGGTAATAGTCAAGGTTGCTTGAGTGCAGGCATAGAACGGTTGGTTGTTGGTAAGCGGCGCTGGATGCCCGACAGAGCCAATCTGGACAGTTTCCAAGGTTGTACTGGACTGGAAAACAAAGTCTCCCATCGTAGTCACTACTGGAAGAAAAATATTTTTCGTGGAATAGACCTGACGAAAGCAAGTGCTACCTATGCTCGTCGCACTTGGAAGGCTTATCGTTTGCAGACCGCTGTTATTAAAGCAGTTGTTACCGCACGAAATGACATCTTCAAGCCCCGCTATTTCTGAGATGAACCGATTGTAAAACGCTCCATTTCCTAATGTCTGACAGTCGTGTAAAACCACTTTTGACAGGTAGCCATATGCATAGCCCCTAAATCCCGCCGATGCTGCGCCGAATTCGTAAACACCGCAATCTCCGTACTTGTCAACTTCGGTCATATAGCCGTTCGCGTCCCTTGTCTTAACCACAACACCGTCCGTGATGGTCGTGCCCCCGCTCGGAATCGCCTGCACGGCGCTCACAAACCCGCTCGGAAACGCAAGCGCGGCAGAAGTGCCGCCCTTGGTGCGGATCGCGTTGGCTACGGCGGTGAGGTCGGTATCGGACGCAATATAATTTGCCATCAGAAGCTCACCCCCTGTGCGCTCGGCAGCGCGAGGTTGGTCTGTGTCATAGTGCCAACCATTGCAATGCCATCGTTGTCAATCGGGTCAAGGCCGGGCAGCAGCGTGGCCTCATACAGAACCCCACCTGTGATACCTGTCAGATGCAGTTCACCCGTGCTGGTATCGAGGCTGCTGACTGTAAAAATTACGGGATAGTTTTGCGTATCAGGCGGCACAATCAGCGCAAAATTCATTTTTGGCTGATGTGTATAGGCAGCCATTAGATTTTGCGGAGATAGCTGGATAACTACGCCGTTATTGTTTTGGTCATAGAGTATGACAGGCACATTTACCGCATACACTTCGCCGAGAATGTTCTCAAATGCAGATACATCTAATTGGTGTACATGGTCGGCTCTTGCGTATTCGTTCGACGCCCCAGCACTACCGGAAGAAGAAGAAATCCATTCGGGCGTAGCATCCGATGGCTGCGGTGGCTGTGTGTCAGCGTCCCGGTCGATACTCAGCACGTGGTAATACGTTGAGTAGATCATCGTGACAGTATCGCCCGACTTGATTACCCCAGCCGTGATCGCCGCGCCCTTGTAATAGATGTCCTTCGCGCCTTTGCTGTTGATGTTCAAGGTCGCACCAGCGGGGACGGCGTTGGTGAACTTTATAGCAACGATGCCGCCAGTTGTCAGCGTGTAGCTGGACAGAGCCGCAGTTTTCGCTGCAGTCGCCTCAGCAGTCGAGCAGGTTGCGTAACCGAAACCCAACTTGACCGGGGTGTAGGTCGTGTTTGCGTCGTATCCGTACACCATGTCCCAGCAGCCGCCCGTGACGCGGGTGGCGTTGTAGACAAAAAGATAGGTGGACGCCGCCGTGAATGTCGTTGTGACGACTGCCCCGGACAGGGAATTGTAGATGGGCTTGGCCCCAAGACTGTTGATATTCAGCGTCACGCCGGAGGCAGACGCGACAACGCCGTTTTGGAGCCACATGCACACGCCATCCCGCAGCTCCGTGATGCCGTCCACCGTGGCGGTCATGACCGTAGCCGTGCTGGTGCTGTCCAGATGGCCCATAGGAATGGACACGGCTTTGTCTGCCGGGCCAAGATGAGTCGCAGACGCTGCATAAGCAAGAGCCTTAATCTCTACCAGATCAGCAAGCTGCGCCGCCGTCGGAGCGTAGTCAGTATCAGCACCGCTGTGTGTCCAAACCTGAGAATAAGGCCATGCCTCGTTTTCGCATTGCACAAACGTAAGCGCTGAAATACTGGCATTGGAGTCGTTAAGCATCCACACGTCAAAATAGCGGATTGTCTCATCGCCGACCGTCTCTGTAGTTGCCTCCGTCCGATAGAATTTCAGCCCGTCAAAATCGTCTGACTCAGAGTGGATTTCCATGCTGGCGGAGTCGTTGGAGCAGACAATCGTGCCTTCTGCTTCGCCGCGATAAGACAAGTGAATCTTCGCAAAAGACTTTAATCCGGAAGTTTCCGATACGCGGGCGATCCGACGCATTGTTCCGGCAGGCAGGGCCGTATTCGCGTCAATGACAGATACGGGGCCGTCCCCCAAGTTGACGATGTCGTAGTCTTCCTGAGTGTGCAGCATTCCTGCGTTCACCGAAAATCTGGCCTGATGTGCAGCAGAAACGCTTCCGCCGATAAACATCCAGGCGTTGACCGGGTTGTTTGCATTATGCCGGACGTTAAGCCCATCGGCGCAGATAGGATTGTACTTGTGGGTGCGAAATAGCGTCACATATCTCGTGCTTGCTGTTCCGAGGATCAGCGAACAGTTTGCGAAAACGATAGTGGTAAGATTATTGTTATCGTTTTCTACAACGTACTTGATAGAGCGACCGTTGAAATAGCACCCGCTGAAAGAATTGGTCTGCTGCTCGCTGCTGTTGGCAACGGCATTGTGAACGAACGTGTAAAGCGGAGAGTCCACCTGTGCGCCCGAAGAAACGCCGAGGGTGAAGTGACAGTTGCTAAAGAACTGCCCGCCGTGCTCAAGCTCTACTGCATAGCTGCCCCTGTTTGTCACGAGGTTGCTGAAGTTGTTGTCACCATGGAAACAGTGGATTGCGGCCCCGACATCTGCGTTGGAATAGTTGTCAATATAGCAGCTCTCGATCATGGCCTGCGTGGAGATCGGAGTAGTCGCCCCCGGATAGCCGAGGTCGATTCCATACTCCATGTAGTTGGCAATCTTTACTCCGGTCATCACCGAGTGGTGCGCGTCTTTGATTCTCACGCCACAGCCTGCTTTTTTGTTGGCGTTGATGTAGCCGCCGACCAACTTCACGCCGCCGCGCCCTTTGTTGTCCGTTCCTGTGGTGTCGTTGTCAACTTCAACAACGGCGCGGCTGTCGGTCGTGCCGTCGTACAGGAGTGAGCCAAGCAGCACAGTCAGCGTGGAGTACCCGGAATAGACGTGGACAGTATCTGTGACGCGATAGCTGGCGTTGGCATCGAACGCAATAGTACCGGCTCTCACTTCATTGAACATGGTCTGCAGCGCCGTCGAGTCATCGGTCGTGCCATCGCCGACGGCGCCGTACATCTCAGGAGTGATGACGCTTCCCGCTCCCGGATCGCCTTTGTCGCCGTCCTGACCGTCCATTACATCAAACGCCTGCGTGCCTTCCGCATCCGTGATTGCAACTCTGTGCCCGCCAGAGATATCTGTAACGGCAACCGTAGGGCTATAACCGTCATCGCCTTTTGCGCCTTTTGGCCCCATGAGCAATGTTCCGGTCACGTCGATAATGCCGGGGTCGATTTCCACGTTCTCGACGTCAACTGTGCCTCTATGGCTCATAGTGCATCACCTTTCTGTAGTCGTTGTCGAGCAGCTCCATCTCAATCTGGCAGATCGCGCCGCGGGTCTCATCCTCATACACCCAGTTGAGCTGCAGCGTCACGTCGCCCTCTGTAAAGCGGATCGTATCATCTTGGACGAGGCTGACAAGGATTCTGTCGTTTTCGTCTATGCTGATCCGCTCGCTCGGGATCACCTTGACGCGGCTGCCCTGCGTGATCGTGGCGAGGATCTGCTCTTCGTCCGAGAAACTCACGTTTTCCGCAAGCGTGATCCGTATTGTCGGTGTCGTCCCGATGATGATCTGCGGCACGTTGCTTTCTCCCATGCTCTCCGCCTCCTTTTTTCGCATGGTATCAAAAAAGCCCCTTCTTTTTCCATGTCCTCACAACAAAAAGCGGGAGGCTTCCCTCCCGCTCTTTGTTTACTTGTGCCAGGGCGTTTTTGCCAGCGTCTTTTCGCTGTTTCGGTACTTGAAGCGGAAGATCACGTCCTTCTGTGCCGGCGTCAGGTTCAGACCGTCGATGTAGGCGATTACCTGCTTTTGCGTGTCGTCACCCGTGAAAGCGCTGACCTGCTTCCAGTAGTTGTACCAGTCGCGTTTTCCGATCCCGCTTTCCTGTACGGAGTTGAAATACCACAGTGCTGAAGCGCCCGTGATTTCGCCCAGCGTCTCGTCCGTCCCGGCGAAGTCCAGCACGGCCACGGCCTTGTCGATGTTCTCCTCGCTCTGGCCGCCGTACTTGGCCATCATTCGGCGCAGCTGCTGCTCGCTGATCTCTCCGTAGGTATAGGCTTCCCGGATCTCGTCATAGGCAAAGCCCGTGTCCTTCTCGCACTGCCACTTGAGCACGGCCGCGTTCGCGTCCTCCCGGCTCTGCCCGCCGTAGCGCATCCGCCTTTCCACGGCTGTGCTGTTCGTCATCTGTCCGTCCAGATAGGCTTCCTTGAGATCTCCGTACTGGATCCCGGTCACAACAAAGCAGCTCCACTCCTGCACGGTTTCCTCGGCCTCGCGCTGCCGCATCCCGCCGTATGCCTGCAGGAGCTTGACGGCCTGCGCCTTGTCGATGCTGCGTGCCTCTTTTTCTGTGCCCTGATACCATTCGCGGATCCTCGTCTTGACGGTCGAGCTGATGCTCTTCTCCGCATAGCCCAGGCTCAGCAGCTCCTTGAGCGTGCTCTGATAGCCGGCGGCGTCGTTCTTCTTCACCGCACCCAGCAGCGCGTCATACTTTCCGGCGCCGTCAAGGCTCCACTCATACACCGTCTGCTTCGCTTCGCTCGCGTCAGCCGCGAGCCCCTGTTCGATCAGGAGCTTTTGCGCCTCCTCCTCTGTCAGGTTCCCGTCCTGCAGCGCGTATTTGATGCTCTTTTCCGGTCCCGGATCGTATGTCCTGAAGCGGTACGTACCGACCTGGCCGGCCGTGTTGTTCCAGACCGTCTGCACCTCTCGCAGCGTGTTGCCCAGCGGCAGCCCGCTCAGCTGCGACAGCGCCTTCATCACGTTGTATATCTTCCCGAACGTAGTCATGCGCCCGTTGTAGGTTGCGTCCGTCGGCGAGTCGATCGTCCCTGTCTGCAGCTTCACCGTCTCGGAGATGATCTCCCACGCCTTCTTGACGCTTTTGGCCCACTCCATGTCCAGACGTTGCGTCTCGAAGCCGTGCAGCATGGAGTCGATGTCCCGCAGATACGGCAGCTTGTTGTGGATCGCGAGATCGTTCCAAAGATTCCCCTCCCAGAACTCCCCGCGAAATCCCATTTTTTCCAGCCACTTTTCCGTAAAGCTCGCATACTCGTCGTCGTCCCGCAGCGCGTCGGCGATGGATTCGACGATGGCCGCCGCGGCCGCCGTCGCGGCATAAGCGAGCATCGCCCGGCCGACCGCGCCGCGCGTCTTGCGCCACGCCTGCTGCGTGCTCCCGCTCCGGCGTTTCTCCGCGCGGAAGTCGTTGTAGGCGTCGAGCACCATGTTGTAGCTCAGCGTCGGCTCTGACAGGAAGCTCGTTGCCATCCCCGCGAAGACGCCCTTCTGCCGCATGTTCTGGCTTCTGGTCATGGTGGAGTCCATCACCTGCGTCCGGTAGATCACATCGTCAAAGCGCTGCGCGGTCGCCCGCATCAGCTCCTCGCCCCGCAGGTGCTGCTTCTCCGCGACCTCCGCCTCGCAGGCGTTCCAAAGGAAGCCCCAGGTCATCTTATCGCCCCACTCGGCAAGGAGCATGGACTTCTCGCGCACCTGGTCGGTCAGCTTGTCGTCGTGCTTGATCATCTCGCGCAGGCCGGTGTTGATGTTGGTGTCGTAGAAGCCCATGTCCTTCCACACCGCCGTCCCGCTGTACTTCATGGCCTTGTCGCGTCCGGCCTTGTTTCCCATGCTGACGCCCTTGGCCAGATACTTCGGGTCCAGCACCGCCGCGGCGCGCACGTAGGCGGTCGGCTGCAGCATGGCCACGCGCAGGTTGGCCGCTACTGCGGCCACCTTGTAGTTGGACAGCATCTTCGCCGCAGCCTCCTCGCCGCGGCCGCCCTCCTGCGTGCCGTTCATATCCTTCATGAACGTGATAAAGTAGCTCGTCGCGTCCTTGCCCAGCGCCCGCTCCGCCGCCTTCTGCATGCTCACGGTGGTATACTGCCCGCTCTCCTCGTTCTGCTCGCTGATCGCGTTATAGCTGTACCACTTCATCGCGTCAAGCAGCGGTAGTCCCAGCGCGTTGTATTTGGCCATGTCCGCCATGTGGTTTGCAAAGGTGTCGAAGGCGCTGCCGAGCACGATGGAATTGCTTGCGTCCCTGATCGTGTTCTTGGTAAATCCCATGTTCAGCAGCCGGAACAGGTTGGTGCTGTCTCGGCCCGGATCCCGCAGCGCGCGGCCGCGCGGGTCGGTCTTGATCGGCCAGTAGTGCTCCTCGGTGAACTGCCGGATGCCGAAGCGCGCCATGCTTACCTCGTTGCCCCATTCGGTGCCCCGCGTGTTCATGTATTTCTGCAGCGCGTCCACGATCGCCCGGTCCCGCTCGCTCAGCACAGCCGTGATCTCCTGCAGCTCCTCCAGCGTCAGCAGGTAGTTTTCCGCCTGCGTGATCGTCTTCGTCCCGTCCTGGATATCGGAGACGCGGATGCCGGCGCCGAGGATGTGGCCGAGCGCCTGCTCACGGCGGGACAGGGCGTAGAGCTCCATCACCTGCGCCTTGCTCATGCGCACGTTCTCCGTGCCTTCGCTGCGCAGGGCCTCGTTTCCGTCCTCCGTCTTTTCCAGCAGCCGCTTGTGGAGCTGGAAGCTGTAAATCTTCCTCTCCGCCTCGCGCACTTCCTTTGCGCTGTAGGTCTTCTCGGCAAATTCGACGATCTCCCGGCTGTTGAAGGCCATCTTGCCCCAGCCGTCCTGCAGCTCGCGGAAGATCTGCAGGCCTGCCGGGCCGAAGCGCTTGAAGAAGTAGTAGGGCGTCGTGTTGTCCCACTGGAGGAAGCGGCTCAGCGCGTTGTCCGCCTTGGCCCGCTCCAGCGCGTCCAGGTATTTCACGGTCTCCTCCGCGGCCGCGGAGACGGTAGCGCCCCTCTCCCCGGCCAGCAGCTCATTCTGCTGTGTGATTGCCTTGGAGAGCACCGTCAGGATGTCCTCCAGATCCTGCAGCTGCTGCAGATCCATCCGGGCCGTTACCCACGTCTTGTCGCCGTCGATGGCCGCCTGCACGCTGTCGATGTGCTTCTCCATCACCTCCGCCAGATCCTGCGGCAGATCCATCAACATGCCCTTCCAGTCGCTCTCCGCGCCTTCCATGAAGGCAAGGTTGCTCGCCACGGCCCGCCGGATCTCGTTCATCTGCCGGATGTACATCTGCTGCGTCTTTTCGCCCGCTCGATGGGACAAAGTGTCCACCGAGAGCAAAAACTGCCCAAGCGCTGCCTTGAACTTCTCCGGCACATGCTTTTCCTTGCTGTTCTCGGTCAGGTATTTTGCCAGGCGGTTCGCGGCCTTCGCGATGCGGATGCGCGCCTTGTACTCCTTGTCCCGCGTGATCGAGCGCTCGCGCAGCTCGTGCACCTTTTCGCTCACCATCTGCCGCCGCAGCGCCTTTTCGTCCTGCAGTTCGGCGTAGCGGTAGCGCGCCTCGTCCTGGGCGTCGTTGAGGACCTGCTGCCGGCGCTTGTCCTTTTCTTCCAGGCGCTGACGCTGTTTTTCCGTCTCCCGCTGCAGCCGCTCCTTCATCTGCTGATACGCCCGGTCGGCCACAGTCTCGCTCTGCCTCACGTCTCCGGACAGCAGCGTGTCGATGATCTCCCCGGCCACCATCTCGGAGATCTCCCGGACTTCATAATCCCGGTACATCTCATAATAGCTCGGCTCCAGTCTCTCCAGCGCTTCAACGATCTGGTTGAGCTGATCGCTCGGCGCCGTCACGTCCCGCGGGAACCACCGCTCGCCGAACTGGTCCCCGAGGCTCTGATACACCTCATCCAGACTCTCGCCCGTTCGGTTGAGCTTCAGCACACCCATGTGCTTTTTGCGGAAGTAGTCCAGCTCCGGCATGTCCTGCCGGATGTAGTCCGTGATCTGGATCGGCGTCCTGCGCAGATAATCCCGCACCTCCTGCCGCAGCTGCGCGTGGCTGTCCTCGGTCTCGTAGACGTTCCGCACAATCATCCGCGCGATCCTGGCCGCCCGGCGTTTCGCCTCTTCGTAAAAGCTCACGCCGGCGCCGGCGCGGTTCTGCGTCATAAAGTCGCCCAGTTCCTGCAGCATCGCGCTCACCTCGCCCACGTCGGCCTCGCTCTGATGCTCCTTCAGGAGGGCGCGTGCCACGCGGCGGATGTCGTCCTTGCGCAGCGTCTCTTTTCCCGGCTCCGTGCGCCTGGCCTGCGCCTGCCAGTATTCAAGCAGCTCCTTCTGCGTCCGGTTCTGCTCCCGCAGACGGCGAAGCGTCTGTGCCGCCTCGTTGGGGTTGGCGTCCCGCCAGGCGGCCGTTGCCTTCTCCAGCGCCCGTTTGATCTGCGGCATGGCTTCCATCCGCCGGAGGGCGTTCTCGGCGTTCAGGATGCTCTTCTCCGTCTTCCGGAGCTTCTCCGTGATCTTGTCCTTCTCCGTCCCCTCCGCGCTCTCAGCGGCCTCCTGTAGCCGCTGTAGGCGTCTCTGGTGCTCCTCCAGCTTCTGCGCCTTCTTGCGGTACTCCTGCAGCTCCGCGCCGCCCTGGCCGCCCTCCGCGGCCTCCAGCAGCAGCTCCCTGTCGTCCGGCATGAAATCGCGCTCCTGATAGAGCGTTCCATCGTCTCTTTCAGTATACGAAAACAGCATTTCCTCTCTCTGCTGGGCCGTGTACTGGAGTCCCCCGTCGCTTCTCGGAATTTTCTTGACAGCCGCATAAAGCTGTGCTACAGTATTGATGCCGCTTGAGGAAGGCGCGGATGGGCCGTTTGTTGCCGAACCGTTTCCGATAGCGGCGATTTCTATATCCCGAAAAACATAAACATGAGCATTGTCCAGGCTTTGAACAACTGTCCCTACAACCACCATCGTATCTCTTCCGGTTTCTTTTCCGCTTTGATCTTTTGTCACATAATCAAATGTGTTATAGACTCTATACCCGAACAGAGGTATATGCTTGTTGTCCAGATGTGTCCGTTCAAGTCCCATCAAGTGCCCGTTTTCCAATAGCTGTTTAATATCAGGAATCATATCCAAAAGAATCTGGTATTCTTGTTGATTTGCTTTTGATAGCGATTCTCTGATTGCGTCAGCCGACAGATTTGCATCAAGATCCATTCCATTAATATGAATCTTTGTAATCCCCGTTCCGTAGGCAGCTTGGTAGATGCTTTTCCCATTGCTGAACCATGACCCGCTTCTTTTGGGTTGGCTTCCCTTGACGATATCCGTTTTTACGATCCGAGAATTATCCTCGCGCATGGTCTTGTTGAAGCGCGCCGAAAGCGGGAAGCGATCGCCAAGTTGCTTGCTCAGCTCATCAAGCTTTTGTTTTGCGAGTTTTTCACGAATCGCATTATAATCTCTATCTTGCATCTGCGCGCCGCCCGTCTGGGCGGTGTTTTTCGTTCCCTTCCCGCTCCGGTCGTTACGGATCGCGCCGAGAAGCGCCGCGTCCCAGCGCTTCTGCAGCTCGGCGGCATGCTGCTCCATGGCCTTTGCCTCGTCGTGGTAGGCCTCCACGCCCTCGAAGGCGTCCCGGATCTTCTGCGTCCAGCCCTTCACCCAGTCGCTGATGCGCTCAAAGAGGCTCCTGTTCTCCCGGGCGAGCTGCTCGGCCACGCTGCTGCGCCGCAGCATCATCTCGCAGCCGTCGGCCACGACCTCGTCGATCGCCTGCTCCATGCTGAGCGTCCCGCTCGTGTCCCGCGCCAGCTTGTCCTCGGCCAGCTCCTTAAGGCTCCGCCCCTTCCACTCGATGAGCGTGTCCAGCAGGAAGCTCTTCAGCGCCTCATAGCCTTCGGCGTTATTCGCCTGGATATAGTGCGTCAGCTCGTGTGCCGCCGTCCGGATGATGGCCACACGCAGGTTGTCCCGGCTGTCCCGCATGCCGGCGTTCACGTCCAGATAGATCGTGTTGTTGAAAAAGGCGCCGTTCGCCCCGCGGAAGCGGCCCCTGCTGTCCGCCCGTGTCTGATAGAAAACGATGTTGACGCCCGTGACCTTCGCCAGCTCCTCCAGCGCCGCGATCTGCCGCTTCTGCCGGGTGGTCAGGCGCTTTTTGTCCACGGCGTCGTATTTGACGCCGTCGATCTCCGCCCCGTCGAACGTGACCCTGCCCTCGCTCTGGCTCTCCTGCGCAATGGGAGCTGTCTGCTCCGCAGACTGTGGGGTCGTTTTCTTTTCCTTTTTCTCCTTTTCCCGCTCGGCGATCCGCTGCTCCCGCTCGGCCCGGCCCATCTCAAAGGCTTGCTGGAACTGGCTTCGTTCAATATCCTGCTGAATTGCCTTCCCGGCGTCCTCCCAGGCGGCCTCCAGCGTTGCGCCGCTGCGGCTGCCGTAGATCTCGCCGATCTGCCAGGCGTCGATGTACGCGCCGAGATCCTGCCCCTCGCGGTACATGGCCATCATGGCGGGCCCGCTCTTGAGCGCCGCCATCTCCTTCACGGCGTCCTCCAGCAGCGTGTTGTATCCGAAGTCGATCTTCGAAACGTCCACCTGCTGCGTGCTGCCGTCGGATTTGGTCACCAGCGCCTTCACGCTGCCGTCTGCCGCGCGTTCCAGCCGCGTGAAGGTTACTCTCTCCCCGTCCACGCTCACGCGCCCCTGCGTGCTTTTCAGGCCCTCTCCGCGCAGCGTGGAGCGTATGACCTCCGCCGTGTCGGAGTACAGGCCTCCTCCCAGCCGCTCTGCGCCGATGTCGCGCACCCATTTGGGGATGCTGCCGCCCGTCATCAGCTTTTCGGCGCTTAGCTCGTGGATCAGGTGCTCGCCGAAGTGGCTGTTTTTCAGTGCTTCCTCTTCCACACGGTTCAGCTTGTCGCCCTGCACGGTCTTCGCCACAGCTTCCGCGATCAGAGACAGGTTTTTCCCCGGCTCGTTCACGCTTTCCTGCATCTCCTGCAGCCGGATCTCAACGGCGTTTTTCAGCTTGCTCCTGTCGGTCTCCTCAATGGCCTCGATCAGACGCTGCGCCTGCAGATTGGAGATCCGCCGCGTCCGGCTGTTTTTCTTCGGTTCCTCGCTCTCCCGCTCCTGCGTCTGGCTGCTCTGCTCACTCTGGCTCTCCTGTGCAAGGGGAGCTGTCTGCGCAGCAGACTGAGGGGTTGTCGTGACGGTGTCCCCCCTCTTCATCCAGTCCTGCATATCCCGGGCGATTGCCTCGGCCTCGCCCCCGGAGGCAAGGCCCTGGTCAATGAGCTGCGCGGTGTTCCCCTGATAGCGTCCCAGGCTCTCGATGCCCGACGCCATGCCGCCTGAGATGCCGCCGGAAAGGAAGCCACCCACTGCGTCGGCAGCGGCGCTCTGCAGCCATTCCTTTTCTGCTTCCTTGGCCGCCTCCTCATAGCTCATTCCCTTGGCCATGCCCAGCGCGATCTTGGTTGAGATCTCGCTCTTGTCGCCGTTGATGAGCTGGTCGGAGATCCGGTTGCAGATCGTGGTCGCCAGCTCCTCGCTGGCCTCTACGCCGGACTGCACGAGCACATTTTTCAGCAGCTTCGTGAGACTCGTCGGGCTCTTGATCGTCAGCAGCTTGTCCAGGCTCAGGACCTCGCACCCCGCCTCGGCAATGCCGGAGGCAAAGCCGTACCACAGCGCTTTCCCGTCGTCCACGCCCCGCGCTCTTGCATCCTCAAACCCGCTCTTTGCCGCGCTGCCGAAGAACATTCCGAGCGTTGCCGTGGATCCGAAGTGGGCCGCTGCCTCTCCGGCAAGGCCGACCGCGCCGCCCAGCGCCTTGCCGGCTCCGCCCCACAGCATGCTCTGTCCGATGCTCACGCCGAGCTGGTACACGTCGCCCCAACCGAAGCTGTCAATGATTTTGCTGTCCACCGTGCCGTAGCGCTCGTTCAGCCCCTGCGATACGGCTCCGACCATGACGGTTCCGTAATCGGCAAGGCTCATGCTCTCCCGCTGAGTCACGGTCCCCCGCGCCACATATTCCGCCGCGTAGTCAAGGTAATCGGCAAGAGCCGCCGGCATCGTCAGGATGCCTGCGGCCGCGGAGGCTGCCCTGGTACCGATATTTTTATCAGCCCATTCGCCGGTCTTCTGCTCCTGCTCATAGCGCGTCTGGGCCTTGTTTCTGTCGTTGATGTACCGGCCGTATTCATAAGCCCGCTCCGGGTCCTGCGCATAGAGATAGCCGAAGGTCTTCTTCTCCTGCTCTGTCCAGTCCTCCGAGGGCTCCCGCCAGGAGCTGTCGCTGCGCAGCTGGGTCATCAGGTCGTCTTCGTATGTAAGCCCGCCGGTACCTCCGGCGTAGAATTCCGCCTCCCTCTGTGCGCGCTTCTCCTGCTGTCTGGACCTTTCCGCGGCGCTGTCCGCCGCAAACTTCCGCAGGCCCTCAGCGGCGGCGCTGCTGAAGCCCTTCGTCTCCGGCAGATCCTCATAGCGCCAGGCCTGGGCATAGCTGCCGATCCGCCTCTTGTCCGCCTCGTCCTGCCGCGCACGTTCAAGCTCTGCTTTGAGCCGCCTCGCCTCTTCTGCAGCAGCTTTGTCCTCGCCCAGATAGACGCCGTTTTCGTCCCACATGCCGGTGCTCGCCTGAAGCGTTGCATTTGCAAGCCGGTTCTCCAACTCTGTCACACGCCCGCTCGCCGCCTCAAGATCTGCATTTGCCTGCCGGTACCAGTCGTCGTAGCTTTTCCCGGCCGTTTTTGTCGCCCTGGCCGCTTTGGAGGCGCTTGCATAGCTGTTGTAATCCGCCTTGCTTTGGAACTGGCCGAAGAAGCTCTGTCTGTCAGTAAGCCCCTGCGCCAGGCTCCCGTAGGTGTCCGCGTAATGCTGCAGTCTGCTCTTCAGCGCGCGGTTGTCGCCCGCTTCCGCCATCGCATCCGCGATTTCCTGCTGCCGGGAGCTCACCAGGTCGGAATACCACTTGTGATTGTTGTTGTCATCCCACCTGTCGCTCTGCAGATACTTCGAGACAGCGCCAGCTCCCAGTTCAAAGCGCTTGAAGCTGTCGGCATAATCTGATAGCGCCGCGTATTGATTTGCCAAATCCCATAGGTCGCCGCTGCGCTCGTCTTTTCTTTGACTGCGTTGGGCAGCGCCGTCCGCGCTGCCCGTAGTGCCGTATTTCTTTGCCAAATCCCATAGATTCGCCATCTTGTTCTCCTTATCTCTGGCTCAGAACAACCGAACCCTTGCTCTTTTTAATGGTGCTTGATGCGCTGCTGTTTGCAGATCTGTCGGATAGGAACGCGGCAGCTTTTTCGTGCGCGGATGCCTTGGCAGCCTCTGTTGTTATTTTCATAAGCTCCGCTCGCTGAGTTTTTGTAATGCCATCTGTGTTTTCAATCATTTCATACAGTTGCGCTGTAGGAATTCCATCGGCTATACCCGCTTCGAGCGCCTTCTTTAGCTGTCCGTTATCACTTGTCCCATTTTTGGATGTGCCTCCGCCTCCGCTGTAGCCGCCGCTGCTTCCGGCACTGGCAGCTCCACCGTTTGCTCTTTCCCAGGCGCTGCGGAGGGCTGTCGCTGCTGCGCTGCTCATGCCTGCCGCCTTCAGTTCCGCCTCTGTCGGCTGGTACCCCGTCCCGGCGATCATCTGATACAGCTGCTTGTAGGCGTCCTGCTGGCGGCTGTAGGCCTGCTCCTCTTCCGCCTTCTGCCGGTTATAGGCGAGCTCCTCCTGCTGCTTGTCCCACGCCCGCTCATACTGCCAGTCGCTGACCTCGTCTCTGTATTTTCCGTATTCGTCCGCGGCGAGCTTCCCGGCCATGGCGTACTGCTGCTGCAGATCTGTTCCCTCATCTTTGTACTGCTGATAGGCCTGCTGATAGAGTTCCGGGATCACGTCGTTTAGCTTTTGCAGCTGCGCGTCATAGGCCTGCTGTCCCACGGCCTGCCCGTAGGAGCTGCCGTAGCCTCCGGTCAGCGCCGCGGCCCTGCCCATCGTGTCCCGCATGGCCAGCTTGCCGCCCTGGACCGCCTTGTCCTTGTACTGCTGATACAGCGCGTTCCCATCCAGGTCGAAGCTGAACTTCTCCCGGTTCTGGATCCGGTCGTAGAGATCTGCGATCTGCTTGTCATAGGTGCCGGCATAGGTCGGCTGCGCGCCTACGCCGTTTTTCGCCATCTCCGCCGCGGCACTATAGGCGTCTCTGTTGAGTTTTTCGTCGATCACTGCCATGGTCTGTCCTCCTTAAATATCGCTGCCGACGGCCAGGATCTTCGTGATGGAAAAGATCTTTGCCTCGCCTTTGCCCACGATCCGCAGCCGCATGTGGTCGCATCGCCGCGGCCTGATCGGCAGCATTGTCGAGCCGGTGCCCGCCTGCTTGATTTTTCCTTTCTTTTGCCACTTGCCGTCCGAGTCGTACTCGATGTAGATTTCCATCTCCGCGCCCTTTTCCATCTTCCCGCGGATGTTGTATCGGCTGACGTATTTCTTGTTGGAAAAGGCGTAGTACAGGATCCCCGTCTCCGCCATCCATCGGATCTCGGTCTCCGGCTCTCCCGCCGTTCCATTCAACGCCCAGATCTTGTCTCCCGACAGGCAGTAGAACTCGTCGTCCACCCTCGCGAAGTCCTCCGCGTGCATGTCGTCCTCGTGTAGCCAGAGGCTTCGCGTGATGTTGTATACAAAAAGGTGCCACGCGCCGCCCTTGTCCTTCATGGACAGATAGTAGCGCTGGCCGAAGGTGCCTCCCACCGCTGAATCGTAGACCTCTTCGCCGAATGCCGCGCTTATGCCGACCGGAAAGCCTCCCTGATAGGCCACCACGTCGCTGCGGCTCTTGTAGTACAGCGTCTCGTTTACCACCTGAAGGCTTCGGTGGCTTCCCTTCTGCACGCCGCGGCATACCATCTCGTCGATCCTGTGCGCGCCCTCGGAGGACACGCTGACGCGGTGGATGCGGTTCTCCTTAAAGAAGATTGGCTCGCCGAGGTAGTTGACCGCTCCTGTCCACTGTCCGTCGGATCCGACGCTGCCGCGCCATGAATCCGTAGACAGGCCCAGGTACTGGCTCCAGTTTTTGAAATCCCCCAGTGCGCAGCAGTAGATCTCGTTCAGGTTCTGCTCCCCGTCGTTTCCGTAGAAGCAGCCCCAGAGGCGGTTTCTGCACTCGCACACGAAGTCCATCTGCGGCACCTTTCTCTGGATTTTTACAACGTCCTGCGTCTCGTTCCCGCCGTTGTTGACGAGGCCGACGACCACCGCGTAGTCCGCCGCGCTGTTTTCTTCTCCGCCCACGGCATAGAGGATCTTCTGTCCGTTCAGCTCGTCGAAGGAGCTTCCGCTGATCTCTACGCCGTCATATTCCTTGAAAAGCGCCGGGAGGCTCCCCTGGGTTGTGAATCCTATCTTGGTAAAGACTTCTGTGATTTCGAGCCAGCATCCCTCGCTGCTGCTGTATTGCCGCATCGTTCTTCCGCCGTCGCCCGTGTCGATCCAGGTGTCTCCGTTTTCCGGGTCAATCGGCTCGGAATCGCCCTCGCTCCCGATTGTGTAGGCTGTCCCGTCCGCCTTGCACGGCGTATAGGTCACGGTGCCGGTGCTCTGCCAGCTCGCCTCCATGCTGCCGTAGTCCGTCGGATCCGCGGTGTTGTAGTAGACCTTGTCCGGGAAAATCACGATGTACGCGCCCATGCTGACGAGCTGCTTCTCTCCCGCGCTCAGCCCCGTGATGGACGTGGCCAGCTCGTTGACATACAGCGTTCCGTCGTCTACGTAGCACAGCGCGTCCTTTTCGATCAGGCCCTGCCCCGCCGTGAGCTCCTTGAAAAGCCCCCGCTTCTTCCTGCTGGACAGCAGCGGGTAGCTGTCGTTTGTCAGATTCCACGTGTCGAAGAACTCGCCGTCCGCTATCCGCAGGTTGTGGTTGTATCCGGCGAATACGTCCGTGATCTCTTTCGACGTCCGGCTCCCGCTCCCGGAAACCAGATTCAACTTCGGATAATTCATGCCCTCACCTCAAAACCAGTTCGGCCTTGCCGTTTTCGGTTTGTGCGTCCGGTTGTACCAGTCCGCATAGGCCTGATAGGCCGCCGCGAACATCGCCATGGAGTTTGACGCCTTCTCGGTCTCGATGTTGTTGTAGTCGATCTGGTACTCGATGTAGTAGATGTACAGCTCGTCATGCGGCGCCGGCGCGAGCAGCACGGTCGCCTCCCAGTCTGTATCCTCGTCAAACGCGGGCCGCTCGATGTCCTCGCCGCCCTCGTGCGTCAGGATGATCTCGTTGTAGATCTGATTCTCCACGCGGTTGAGCCACCGCACCATGTCTCCGCCGTCGTAGTCGCTCGGCCAGAGCCTGGTCACCTCGTCGATTGCGTCCTGTATCGTCATTGCATTTCCTCCCTTATGACAAATGCGCCGGAGGGCTCAGCATCCCCCGGCGCATTTTGCCCGCTCAGCTTGCGTTGGCTTCCTCGAAGGCCAGCATGACGGCCTCCATCTCCTGCTGGTGCTGCAGCACCTCGTACACGCACTGCGGCACCTCTACCTCGACGCCGCGCTGGATGAGCCATTTCCTCTCATTCACGCGGACCCAGACGGGCTCCTTGTGCTCCTTGTCTTTCGGCAGCCGGATCCTTACGGTCTTCTCAGCTTCCGGCGCTGCCTCCGTTTTCATTTTCTCTGCCATGTGTTTCTCCTTTCCGTGAGCCCCCCTGCCTCCCCTGTATCAGGGGAGGTTCCCCACAGGGGCGGAGGGGTCACTTTTTCCTTAGTTCGCGGAAGCGCCCGCGGAGAACTCGGCGGAGCAGCACTCCAGACGGATGATGCGCTCCGGGTACAGGATCTTCGCCACCTCCATGGCCTTCCAGCCGATGGTGCTGCGCTGATCCAGCGGGTCCGTGGTGCCGCCGCTGCCCTTGGGCTTGACGATCACCTGCATGTTGTTGCCTTCCACGTCGACGACGCCGTAGGCATCCTTCCCGCAGAACAGGCAGCTGAGCACGGCCGCGCCCTGCTTGCCGCCCTCGCCCGGATAGATGACCGCGTCGTTCGCGATGCTGCCGAAGTTTGTGCTGGCGAAGGTCAGCGTGGTTGCGGTGTTGTCGGTGATCGTCGCCACCACGCCGTTGATGTTGATCTTCCGGCCGATCAGGGCGTCCTCCGCCACGGTCGTCCCGTCGAACGTGATGCTGGTGATCGCGCCGCTGTAGCCGTCGGCATTATTGACCAGCATGGTGCCGGTGCCGAGCTTCTCGCCGGCGAAGATCTGCGCCTCCGTGGACTCGACAAAGCGCACGCCGTGCAGCTTGCCGATCTCGCCCTCGTAGATGCTCTCCGCGTCGGTGTACTTGTGCGCCTCCAGCCACTCGGGGTCCCTCGTGATCTCGTAATGGCTGTACGGGTGCAGGATGCACACATAGTCGCCGTCGATCTTAGGTACGTTGTCCGCCTTGAGCATCGCCGCGATCTTGGCCACGAGCTTGCCGGTCAGCACGCAGGTGGTGTCCAGCTCGCCGCGGCTCGTCACGGGGGTCTCCGCGCTGCCCGGCCCCGCCGCGAGCTTCGGCGCGTACACGACGGAGGTGCCGCTGTTGATCTCGTTGCGCACCACGGTGTCCATCGTCAGGCCGCCCTGGTTGCCGATCAGCTGCGTGGTCTCCACGATCATGTTGTCGATCGCGGTCATCTCCAGCACGTCGGACAGTTCGACGTAGTAGCCGTACTGCGCGACCGTGGCCGTGATGTTCGTCACGGTCAGGGTGCCCTTGTTCGGGGTAACGCCTTCGGTCAGCGGCGTCAGCGCCTTCGGCAGGGTCTGGAACTTGCGGAACTCGATTGTCTTGCCGTTGCCCTTGGGGATGGGCCGCTTCTGGCCGAACTGGTGGTGCACCAGGTTCGGCTTGGCGTTGTCCAGCAGGGTCTTGTCGTAAAAGGTCTTCATCTCCGGCGAGAGAGAAGACTGGGTGGTGACCTGCGTGCCGTTCGCGTTTTCGCCCGAGAACAGCTTCAGGTTCAGTGCGATGATGTACATGGTCTTTTTCATTTTGATCTCCTTTCACACGTGAGGAGATCCGATCGCTACAGTACGATGCGTTCTCCTCGTCTGGCGCGCGCGATCAACTCGTCGCGCTCCTTTTTGGTCATGTTGTTTACGTCCCGTTTGGTGACAACGCCTGCCTGACTTCCGAGCGCCCCTTCTGCCGGGCGGCTGCGGTTTGCCTGGATCGCGCTGCCAACCTTCGCGGCCGTCTGCTGTGCGGTAAACTGCATCGCCGCCGGGATGATCTCGTCCTTGTGTACCACCTCGTAGGCCGTCCGCACGTCCACGCCCGCGTTCAGCAGCTTCTCGAAAGCCGGGTTCGCAAGCTCTGTGCTCAGCTCGTACTGGGGATACACGGCCTTGACCGCCTCGGACTCCTTTTCCCATCGGGACAGGATCCGGTTCGCTTCCTCCTGGTTGCTCATGGCGGCGAGCTTGCCCTCCAGCTCCTGGATCTGCTGTTTGTCCTTCAGCATGTTTTTGTACTGCGGGACGGTCATATCCAGCTTGGCTGCGGCTTCCTCGAAGTAGGAGCTGTCCTCCTCGATTGCCGCGGCCAGGGCGGCAAGGTCTCCCTCCTTTACGCCGTGCTTCGTCGCCAGCGTGGAGAGGATCGGCTTGGCCTCGTTGTACCGCTTCACGGTGTCCTCGGTCGCTTTCAGGCGCTTGCCGACGATGCGCTGTACCTCCTGCCCGAAGAGCTCCTTGTAGTCGCCCTCGATCATCGCGCGCCACGTCGTCGCCTTGTCTGCGCCCTGTCCTGTGCCCTCCCCGGCGGCGGGAGTGGAGACTCCCTTCTGGGCTTCTCCTTCTTTTACGCCCGTCTGCGGCCCGGCGTCGGCCGCCTGTACGCCCGCTCCGCCTTCTCCTGCGCCTGCCGCGCCTCCGTCAAAGAGTCGCAGGTCAAGAACAAGGCTCTCAAATGTGAACATGGTGTTCCTCCGGCCCGTCGGTGGGCCAGCCCATAACCTGTCCGTCAGGTGGACGAGTCCTTTGAAAAAGCCTTTTCGGCTGTATCAAACAATGTTACCTGCACGAAATCCCTGTGGTTTCGCGCCAGCAGGTCAAGCCCGACCTCGATCACGAAAAAGCCGTAGAGCGTTTCGTCCCAGGCCTCCGCTTTCGGCTTGGCCGTGATCTGGCAGCGGCCGGGGCGCAGCACAATGTGCGGCTCCTTCTGCATCTTCTCCTCCGCGTGGAGGTACAGCAGCAGCTGCGCCAGCGTCTGCGACAGCATCGAAGCGGACGCGCATACCAGCGCCTGTCCTTCGCCTTCTCCCGCTCTGACCGCGTGCCCCGTCATCACGAGGCTGATGCTCCCGCTCTCGGCGTCTGTGGAAAACTTGGCTTTGATCATATGTCCTCCTTACATCGGCGACGTGGCCTGTGCGGTCTTTTCCTTCGCCTTCCGCGTCACGCTGCTCTCGCCCAAATCCTCCTGCGGCATGCTCGCGCTGCCCGCCGGTGCCGGCGCGCCTCCTCCCGTGGCCGCGAACTGCTGCATGAGGCTCTGCGCCGTCCTCCCCGTCGGGTCAAGCATCTGCGCCATCTGAATGGCCGTCTGCTGCGTCGCCATCAGCTGCTGGTACAGCGTGCCGTTCTGGGCGATGCGCTGCATCACGCTGCTGCGCCGCTCGAAGTCCATCATCTCCAGGCAGGCCAGCGCGTTGTCGCTGTTCTGCGGCAGGAACATGCCGGCGTTGTAGAACTGCAGCGCCAGCTCGTTTTGCGCGAGCCGCGAGTAAGCGGACGCCTTTTCTACCTTGACCTCGATATCGAAGATCGGCAGCCGGTATCCGACCTCCACGCCCATTTCCGTAGGCGCGCCGTTGACCATCTGGCCCTGCGGCTGCGGCGTCAGCCCCTCGTTGGAGTAGGGCGTGAACTGCATGCTGCCGTCCTCGCCTGTGATCCTGACCTGCCGCGGCACCGTGTAGCCCTGCCTGACCCGCTCGATGATCTTCAGCGAGATCTGCTCAAAGGCCCGGAAGCTGCCCTTCCCGCTGTCGCGGCTGAGCTTGCTCCCCGCCTCAAGCATGGCCGCGATCGCCGCGGCCGCCGTGGCGCCGCCCGTCGTGCCGCCGTTGGACACGTCGCGGTTGCCCGAGGTCTCCTTGAGCTCCTCGATCTTGTTGTTCAGGATCGTCACATAGATGCTCGGCAGGTTTGGCGGCTGGATCTGCCGGATGCTTTCTTCGCCCAGGCCGCCGGTCACATGCACAAGCGTCTTGGAGAAGTCCGCGAACTCCGCCTCATTTACGGCGCCGTCGATCTTGTACATGTAGCGCGGCCGCGCCCCGGCAAGCAGGCTCTGCATGATCGCCTGGTCGGCGCGGTCGATGTACTCCTGCGCGCCCTTGTCGACGTCGATGTAGCCGAATCCACAGGGCGTCCCGTTCAGCGGGAACAGCACGTCGAACACGAAGGGGTACTCGCCGTCCTCGTACCAGCCCGCCGCATACTCGCTCTCATTTTCGGACGCAAAAAGCGGCTCCTTCCAGCCGGACACGAACTGGCACAGGTGCAGCACCGTCCGGCCGTCCGGCGTGCTGCGGCGGTAATACCAGTCCACCATCAGAGACTTTTCGCTGATGTCCACCGTGTCGTCGTACTGGTAGGTGGCGAGATCCATCACCTTCCCGCCAAGCTGTCCCTTGAGCTGCGGGTACTGTTCCTCCAGCTCCTCGTTGTCTCTCAGATAGGCGTAGAACACGTTGCGGCTCTGCTGAATGTCCTCGACGCCCGGCTCCCAGAACAGGTTGAGCAGGTCGATCCGTTTCACGTCCACGTCGCCGAGGCCGTGGCTCAGCGCCGGGTTCCACAGAACCGCGTATACGCCCGTGCCGTTTTTGATCTTGTCATACATGGCCCGGGAGTAAGCTTCCTCGAAGCGGCAGTTTTTCAGGATCACAGGGATCACGGCGGAGAGCGTTTTCGCCTCCTGCTGATCTCCCTCCTCCCTCGGCAGGATGATCGGCGCCGGCGCGTTGTCCATGGCGTCCGCGTGCTTGTTTGCGATCGCATTAAAAAGCCACCCGCTCGCTGGCTCCACCTGGTTCTTCTCGGACTTGCGCATGACCTCCCAGTGCCGGAGCTTGTACCACTTCTCGTTCTCGATCAGCTTGTTCTCCAGGTTGGCCTTCCCGCGCTTGTACTCCTGCATCGTCTCCCAGGCCTTGCGGATCTCTTCCGCTCCCACCGGCTTCGATGTGGTGTTGAACTTGTACATCTGGTCAAGGCTCTCGGCCACGGCCGCATCGCCCTGCAGATTTTCTCTCTCATCCATCCTCGATCACCTCCAGCCTCCGCGCCTTCCGCGCAGGAAGCAGATCTTCCTCCTTGATGTCCAGCGCCTGCAGCGCGGGATCTTTTGACCAGTCCTTCTTCTTGAGCTGCACGCGCGGCTCGATCGGCCGCGCCATGCAGAAATAGCGGCTTTCGTCCGCCACATGGTCCTCGCCCTCCGTGTCCAGGTCCTCCACGTTCGTCTTGTCGTATTCCAGCAGCGGGATCGTGCGGATGAAGGCCTTGCAGTTGGAAAAGACATACAGCATCGCATATCCGTTTTCGTCAAAACTCATCCGGTAATGCAGCTGCATCCACCCGGGGATCCGCGCGTGGTCTCCCTTCTCGAAAAAGACGTGGAATTTCTCCGCCGTCTCAGCGATGCTCTCTCCGTACTGGCCGTCCCAGATCGCCGGATCTGCGACGCCGCGGATCGTCTTGCCCTTCAGCCACGGGTGGTCCCGCTCGATCTCGTGGATCTTCTCAAAGACCTTGTATTTGTCCAGCTTCAAGCCCTCGTTGGCCACGCCTGTCCAGCCGTAGTATTCCAAGATTCGGTATACCACGCTGTCCCGGTCCACGGCCCACCAGCCGCAGGAGAACGGCTTGTTGTAGCCCCAGTCGAAGCTGCGGTAGATCGTCCAGTCCGCCGGCGGTGTAAAGGGGTCGATCACGTGCGTCCAGCGCTTTTCCGCGCGCAGCTGCTCCGGCGTCTCGCGGAAGCCGTGCCGGATCGCCTCCTGCACGTCCGGGGTCTCACGGAACTCCTCGAAGAATTGCCCCTCAAGGATCGTCCAGTCGCCCTCCAGCCACGCCTTGCGCAGCTTCGGCGGCAGGGTTTCCAGCCTCGTCAGATACTCCGGGTCTCTCTCCATCAGCGCTGGGTTGTCTGTCACAAGCGCCTGGATGAAGCTGTAGTCCTCCGGCCGCTCCCCGCGGTGGTATTCCCGGTCGATGAACAGGCGCTTGACCCAGCTGTGCCCCGGCCCGCCTGGGTTGCAGGTGTAGTAGATGCGCTTCGGGAAGCTGTTGGCGCCGCGCACGCAGGCCCGCAGCCTGTCCATGTGCTCCTCCGTCTGGTGCGTGGCCTCGTCCACGAACAGCACGTCCACCTCAAGGCCTTGGAATCGGTCTACGTCGCGGTCTGTGTCACAGTACCGGAACAGGATTCTGCTTCGGTTCGGGAAAACCAGATGCTTTTTCTGGTCGTTGTATAGCGCCACGCGCTTTTCCGCGTCCTCGTCGTAGCAGTGCAGCAGCTCGATCATCGGCTGGATGTGGTTCTCCTGCAGCTCCGGGTAAGTCCGACGCACGATCAGGATCTTGATGCCCGGCCAGCGCAGCGCGAGCAGGATCGCCTTTGCCCGCACGGCCCAGCTTTTGCCGCCGCCGCGCGCGCCGCCGTAGGCCACGTATCGGTGATTGTCGGTCAAAAAGAGCTTCTGCTTCTCGCTCACGCCGACGTCCGTCAGCACGATCTCCTGCTTCATACGCTGTAGTCTCCGCCGTCAAAGCCCTTGATCGTCACGCTGATTTCCCTGTTGGCGTTTCCGCTCTCGTTTTCCACAAGCTGCCCGAAGCGCTTGAGCAGCGTCTCCGCCGCCCGCATCCGATCGCTCAGCGCCGGGTCAAGGTCGAATTGGTCCTTGATCTCGCCGCGCATGACCTTTGTCAGGAATACCAGCGTCTCCTCCAGATCCGCCGTGTGGGAAAGTTCCCGCATGCGCTCGTGGATGAGCGCCTTGACCTCCGGTTTTCTGAGGTTTTCGTATCCCATCTGCGCGGCCGTCTTCTCGGAGTATCCGGCCATCCTGGCCGCGGCCGTCGCGTTGAGCGTGTCGCACCAGTACTTTGCAAACAGTTTCTGTCTCGCGGTCGCCATCACATCACCGCCCTGCTCTCCTCGTACCGCTCGGCCAGCAGCTTCACGACCTCGCCGAGCTTGTAGGTCTCCAGCAGCCGCGTCCTTCTGCCCGTCGCGGCGTCCCGCTCACGCAGGATGTACTTTGTCAGCACGCGGCCGTAGCGCCGGGAGAAGAACACTTTCCGGTCCAGCGTGAGATTTGCGCCGCCGCGGCAGAGCGCCGTCAGCAGCTTTTCAGCCGTCTTGTTCAGGCCCGCCATACGCGCCGCCTCCTTCTCTTGATGGCGGCATGATACCAAATCTTGTCTGCGTTTTTCCATGTCCTCACAAAAGGGCAGCGCGAAGCTCCGGGACTCACGTCTCGTCCCGGAGCATTTTGTATATCGGGCATTCCTCAAAGCCGAAGCTGTCGCAGTAGTCCTCCCGGTATTCCCGGTACGCCTTGCGGTATTTGCCGAAGTTGAGCGACAGCGTCATGCTCCGGCAGAATCCCTCGCAGCTGATCCTCCTGTTCTTCTCGTCGCCCCGAAGGAAAAACGGGCACTTCGCGTAGACCTGTCTGTAGTCGTCGTTCGCCGGCATGGTGTCCCTCCTCAGCTGTCCGTCTCCCGGATCTGCGCCAGGTATTCCTCGTCGCTCTTCCTCTTCCTGCCCCGCTTCGGCAGGATCACCGTGCTGCCCCTCACCCGCGGCGCCGTCTGCGCCAGGGCGCGGATGTAGCTTCCGACCACGCGGCCGTCCTCGTTGTAGCTCGGCTCGCCGTCCACCACCGCGGTATCCGGCAGCGGGACGATGCCCTCCACCTCGCTGACCTCCACCGGCTCCGTGTAGATGGGCTTCTCCATTCCCTTCGCCGTCCGGTATTTCTTCTTCCCCGGCTCAAGGCCGTGCACGTTGTCCAGCAGGTACGCCGCGAGCTTCGTCAGGTCTCCCGGGCTGTTGACCCGCAGCGCGTAGAACTCCCCCTCCGGCCAGAGGCTGGCCAGCGCGTCGATGGATCCCGGCGAAAGAATGACGTGGTGATGAAGCCGCTCCTCCCTCTGATGCTTCGGGCTCCAGTTGGCTGTCACCGCGAAGTAGCGCAGCCCCTCACCGGTCGCGTTCCTGTGCGCCGCTCTGGCCCCGCGCAGGAATTTGTCCATGTCCTTCTCCGCTTCCTCGCGGGAGGCGGGCAGGCGGGCGGAACTGTACTTGAAGGTCACGAACAGAAAGCCGTCCATGAAATTTGCATTGAGCGTGCGGGCGGCTCTCTTCACCGCCTCCTTTTCGTTCAGCGCGATCTTCTTCATGGTGCTGCTCCCCGCGACACGGGTTCCTCTCTTTTTCTTCCCCTCTGCTCGACAAGGCATCCAGCAGCGCCTTGTCTCGATGACCCTGCCTGAGATGATGTGGTATTCCATTGCCTTCTTCATTCCTCTCTTCCTCTCGTCGGAACGTTAGACCATAAAAGGTCATCATAAGAACGCGCACGCGCGCGTTCTTATTTAATAGTAGATCCTCCCGTCATCCTGAGCGCGGCAAAGGATCTCATCATTCATTGATAAGGTGCAAGGGGCTCTCCCCGAAGCGTTCCCGCCGGAGCGTTTCGGGCAGGGCCCCTCCTTGCCTCCCCTGTGCAAGGGGAGGTATCCGGTACTCAAACCGGACGGAGGGGTTGTGTTCTTAGGTCAGCAGCGCCTTGAGCGCCTGCAGCTCTCTCTCGTTGAGCTCGGTGCTGCCGATCACGATAGACCAGCCGGCCGGGATCTCGATACACCGGGCGCTCTGCGGTGCCATGCCGAAAGCCACGCCCTCGCCGTCCGCGCAGAATTTCATCGCCCACTTTCG
>CACYHB010000016.1 GCA_902774015.1 Oscillospiraceae bacterium
AAACAGCTTCTCCTTTCTTACTAATTTGCGCTTTCCTATTCAGACGTTATGCCGGACCGCTTCGTTGGATATATGATGCGGACGCGGTTTGAGAAATGCTCATTTCATGTTCCAAGTAGGTGAAGGTGGAATTATCATGCATCTTGAGCTATTTGATGTTCGTTACGCCAATCTCGCTTCCGTTGAAGCCAATCAGCCGGAGCACCGCCGTTGTGCTGTTTTCCTTGCTTGAGTCAATGGGGCGTTTTGGGACTCTTATCCACCTGTCTTTGCAAATTGTCGTTTTTTACAAATTCGGCAATCTATTTTTGTATATTCACTCAAAGACTGTGAAAAACGAAAAAAAATATTGACATGGCATACAATAGTTGCTATATTTTATGTATAGAACTATAGCAAACGCTTTAAGTTTCAAATAAACAACTGGAGGAAAGATTATGCGTCTGGAACGAATGAATTCCCCGGAAGTAGAGGCCTATTTCAAAGATCATAAAATCGCGCTGCTCAGCGTGGGCAGCATTGAGTGTCACGGTTTGCACAATGCGCTCGGAACCGACACGCTGATCCCGATGAAGCTCCTTGAGTTGGTAGAGCAGAAGTCCGACGTTCTGATCCTGCCGACCCTCCCTTATGGCGATTGTGACTGGCATCTGGACTGGCCCGGTGCAGTCAGCATTGGTTCCGATCTGCTGGAGGCTGTTATGCGGCGCATTTGTGACTGCCTGTATCGGTGGGGCTGCCGCTATTTTGTCATTCTGAACGGTCACGGTGGCAACACGCATGCTTTGGAAAAGGTATGCGGATATCTTGACCGCAAAAACGCTGTCGGCACGGTGTTCAACTGGTGGACCGTCGCTGGCGATCTCAACCCTGCGTGGAAGGGCGGACACGGTGCTGGCGAGGAAACGGCTGCGATGTTGGCGATCGACCCGAAGCTTGTGCGCAAGGATCTGATCTGCGACAACGCGCCGAAGGATCCGACCGACGAGCTGCACGCCTGCGGTTTGCGCAGAGTCGAATTCCGCGGCATTTCCCTGCCGCTGCCACGCACCAACCGCAAGATCACCGATAACGGCTGGTATGGTTCCGACCATCCATCCACAGCTACGGTGGAATGGGGCACAGAGATGCTGAATACAACGGCGGACTTCCTCGTTGATTATATGCGCGCCTTTGAAAAGATTCCGCTGGATGCAGAGTGAGGGACGTGCGATGAAATCATCTACACTCTACCGTTGGCTGGAGTGGACCTTCCAGCCACAGACCTGCACAGAGGTCTTTCCGGTGATCGGACTTCAGGAGGATAACACCGAGGAAATTACACGCGTATATACCGCGACCTTTGCAAGTCCGGAGGTTTTTGAGCAGTTGGAACGTCTGGATGCCAACACATGTATGCTCTTTACGCATCATCCGAAGCCGCAGCGGATGAACACGGCGGATCCACCACCGCAGATCCCGCAAAAATGGCTTGATTTTCTGAAGGAGCGGCACATCTCGTTGTTTACCTATCACATTCCGCTTGACCGTAACAGTCCGTTTTCTCCCGGCGTGAACCTTGCGAGGGCGCTTGGCGCTGAGCCGTATGATTCCTTCTTTGAGCAAAATCTGGTGCGCATGGGCGTTGTCTGTACCTCGCCGTTTTCAACGGCGACAGAGCTTGCGCAGGCGATGGAACGCGTCGTCGGGCACGCTGTCAAGCTCTATCGCTATGGGGAGGTTGCGCTTTCGCGCGGGCGCTTTGCCATTATGGCAGGCGGTGCAAAAAACACGCAGATTTACGAGCAGCTCCGCGACTGGGGTGTCAACACCTTTATAACCGGTGTGACGAATCCGGAGGTGCTTTGGGTGGGCGCCATTCACAAGGCCGCCAAAGCAAACGCCGTCAATCTTCTCGGCGGTACGCATTATTCCACAGAAAAATTTGCACCAATGCAAATGTGCCGCTACTTTGAAGCGTTCGGCCTGCCGTCGGAATTTTTGTCCGAGACGCCACGAATGACGGAACTGTAAAGGGGAGACTGCATGGATATTATGGAAACGATCCGCGCCAGATATTCGGAAATCAGCTCCGTTCAAAAACGGATCGCAGACTACTGCCTGGAGCATCCTGATGCGGCAAGCTTTCAGAAGCTGCGCGAGTTTGCACAGACAACGCACACAACAGATGCGACCGTTCTGAAATTTTGCAGCAATATGGGCTGTCAGGGTTTTCTGGCTTTCCGTCGCCAGCTTCAGGAGTATGTGCGCATGCGTCTGAGTCCGAACGAAAAGGTTCGAATGTCGCTCGCGCGCTCGACCGATGCAATCGACACTTGCCGTAAGATCATCGACGGCGAAAAGCGCGGGCTCGATATGACATTCCAGTATCTGGACATGGAAAGCTTCATGCAGATCATTTACCGGCTGAACCATGCGCGGCGCATTTTTGTCGCGGGACATCATCTCACGCGGATCGTAGCAGATTTTTTTCTCTATCATCTTAAGCGTATCGGTCGTGAGGCTCATCTGGTTGATACCTCGGATAAAAAGCAGACCTGTGATCAGCTCCTGCACGCCACAAAGGAGGATGTCTTTGTCCTCATCAGTATCCCCGTATACGCGGAGCTGACCATTCAACTGGCACAGCATCTTCGGGAGGCCGAGATCACAAGCATCTCCATCACAGACAGCTTGACCTCCCCGGTGGCGCAGGCGTGTGAAATGTCTCTGACCTGCAACACAGAACACGATGTGTTTTTTAACTCTGTCTCCTCGATGATTGCGATGATCGAGATGCTCACTTCCGGGCTTCTGCTCAGCGACCGCGAGCGCTTTTTGACCGCACAGAAACGGCTTGAGCGACTCGAGGAAAAGCTCGGCATTCCGCAGAAGGATCAACAGTTTGTTCGCACTGACATCCAGCGTCAAACGTTAAAATGAACACAGGAGGAAGTTTTCAATGATTCTGATCAAAAATGCACAGGTATTTGCGCCGAAGGCGCTTGGCAAAAAGGACGTTCTGCTGGCCTATGACAAGATTCTTGAGATCGCGGACTGCATCGAGCCGTGGCGCGACGATCTGACCGTGATCGACGCGGCGGGCAAGATGCTTGTTCCCGGCTTCATCGACCAGCACGTTCACATCGTCGGCGGCGGCGGCGAGGGCGGCTTCGACACCCGGACGCCGGAATTCCAGCTTTCCAAGGCCGTTACCTCCGGCGTGACGACGCTCGTCGGTCTGCTTGGCACCGACGGCTACACCAAGAGCCCTGAGTTGCTGCTGGCAAAAACCAAGGCGCTCAACAACGAGGGTATCACGGCGTACTGCCTGACGAATTCTTACGCATATCCGCCCAGAACCATCACAGGCTCTGTGGCAAACGATATTCTCTACATCTCCGAGATCATTGGCTGTAAGCTCGCCATTGCTGATCACAGATGCAGCCATCCCACCCGCGATGAGCTGATCCGTCTGGTTTCCGACATTCGTATGGCGTCGCTCGTCTCCGGCAAGGTCGGTGAACTGCACGTGCATGTCGGCGCCTCGCCTGAAGGGATTGAGCCGATCATGGACATCGTCCGCACGACAGATATTCCCATCTCCCATTTCCGCCCGACACATCTCGGCCGCCGGCTGGAGGAGGCTTCGCAGTTTACGCACATGGGCGGTTACGCAGACATCACCGCGAAGGCTGGCGTTTCGGAGTTTTTCCCCGGTCTGATGGAAACAGCTGTTCCCGAATTATTGACCATCAGCTCCGACTCCAACGGAAGTATGCCGAAATGGGACGAAAAGCATGAACACATTGTCGGTATGGGCGTCGGCGACATGGCCAACCTCTACCGCGTGGTCTACGAAATGGTGACCCAGCAGGGCGTTGCTCTGGAAAAGGCACTGCCCTTCATTACCTCAAACGTCGCCCGCGCGCTGGAGCTTTATCCGCGCAAGGGCTGCATCGCCGAGGGCAGTGATGCTGATCTGGTCCTTCTGGACGAGGGCTATGAGATCGACACCATGCTGGCAAAGGGCCGCATCATGATGCAGGACAAGCAGGTGCTTGTCAAGGGTACATTTGAATAAGTCTGCTGCCTGGCAGGCAAAGAGTAGGGGGTAAACTATGTTTCGATTGATTCTCAAGCGATTGCTGCTGCTGATCCCGGTGCTGATCGGCGTGACCTTCCTGGTCTTCGCCATCTTGTCACTCGCCCCCGGCGACCCGGTTTTGGTCGTACTTGGCGACAATGCAACGGAAGAGGCAGCCGAGGCCATGCGCTCAGAGCTTGGTCTGGATAAGCCGTTCCTTGAGCGGTATGTCAATTATATCTGGGATCTGCTGCATGGAGACTTCGGCAAGTCCTACAAGACAAAGCTAAGCGTCTCTGACCAGATCCTCTCGCGCTTCCCCAACACGATCCTTCTGGCTTTGAGCAGTATGCTCATCGCGTTGCTTTTCGGCATACCACTGGGTATATTGTCAGCGAAAAAGCAATATACCCTGTTGGATAACGTCGCGTCAGTCGGCGGACTGATTTCGGTGTCGATGCCGAACTTCTGGCTTGGCCTGCTGCTGGTTATCCTGTTCGCGCTGAAGCTGCGCTGGCTGCCGTCACAGGGTATGAGCGAGGGCACCGGTCCGATGCTTAAAAGCCTGATCCTCCCTGCGGTGACACTGGGCACCGGTATCATGGCGACCATCATGCGTATGACGCGCTCGAGCGTGTTGGAGACCATGCGTCAGGACTATGTCTCTACTGCCCGTGCAAAAGGCATCTCCGAATCGCAGGTCACGACGGGGCATATGCTGAAAAATGCGCTCATTCCCATCATCACCAGCGCGGGGCTGCAGTTCGGTCATTTGCTCGGCGGCTCCATGCTGACGGAAACCGTATTTTCCTGGCCCGGCGTCGGACGTTATATGCTTGATGCAATCAAGACGAAGGACACGCCAGCCGTACTCGGCTCCGTCATTTTGATGTCGGTCAGTTTCTCGGTTGTCAATCTGCTCGTTGACATTCTCTACGCATTTGTTGACCCGCGCATCAAGTCGCAGTACAAAAAGCACGGTAAAAAGTCCGCCCTGCGTGCAAAGAAGCAGGAGGTATGACTATGAAAAAAGCACAGAACATGCCTTATCAGAGCCGTACGCTCGGTGCAGAAGCATGGTATCGCTTCAAGAAGAACAAGCTCGCGCTTGGCGCACTCGCTATTTTCATTTTTCTGGCGCTGATGGCGATCACCACGATCATCATCGACCTTGTCACGAATAACTCATTTTACGACAAGTACGTCATTTCTCAGGATCTACTGCAGCGCTTGCAGCCGCCCTCGAAGGAGCACGTCCTCGGTATGGATGAGTTTGGCCGCGACATCCTGCTTCGCATCATCTGGGGCACGCGGTACTCGTTGTTTATGGGTGCATTTGCCGTGCTCGGCGCGTCGGTGCTCGGCGGCATCATCGGCGCAGTCGCAGGCTACTACAACATGATGGACACGATCCTCATGCGCATCATGGACGTATTCCTCGCAATTCCGACAACGCTGCTGGCTGTTGCGATCGTTGCGGCAATGGGTCCCAGTCTCGTCAATGTTGTTCTTGCCATTGCCATCTCCCAGACGCCGACCTTCGCGCGCGTCATTCGCGCACAGGTATTGACGATCAAGGATCAGGAGTTCATTGAGGCCGCACGTTCGGCTGGCGCGAGCGATGCACGCATTATTTTCCGCTACATCGTTCCCAACGCCCTGTCCCCCATGATCGTTCAGGTCACGATGGGCATGGCAAGCGCGATTCTTTCCATTGCCGGTCTCTCCTTCATCGGCATGGGCATCCAGGCTCCGATGCCAGAATGGGGTGCAATGCTTTCCAACGCCCGTTCTTACATCCGTGACGCATGGCACATTACCGTTATGCCCGGTGCCGCAATCATGATTACCATTCTGATCCTGAACATCATCGGCGACGGTCTGCGTGATGCGCTTGATCCGCGTATGAAGAACTAGGAGGCCTGCTATGAGCGACATTCTGAAAATAGAAGACCTTGTCATTCAGTATGACACCGACAGCGGATGCGTCCACGCGCTCAATGGTCTGTCCTTGACGCTTCGCGAGGGCGAAACACTGGGTCTCGTCGGCGAGACCGGCGCGGGCAAAACAACGCTGGCGCGCAGCATCATGGGATTGATCCAGTGTCCACCGGGAAAGATTGTCAGTGGTAAGATTCTCTATCGCGGGGAAGACCTTCTGACGATGAAGGAAAAGCATCGTCAATCCATCCGCGGCAAAGAGATCTCCATGATCTTTCAGGATCCCATGACCAGCCTCAACCCCGTCACGACAGTTGGCGACCAGATTGCCGAGGCTGTCATGGCGCATGAGAAAATCGGCAAGAAGCAGGCATGGGAAAAGGCGCTGGAAATGCTGGAGACTGTCGGCATCAGCCGCGAGCGTGCGAGCGATTATCCGCACCAGTTCTCCGGCGGCATGAAGCAGCGCGTCATCATCGCCATCGCGCTGGTTCTCAACCCGAAAATTCTGCTGGCAGACGAACCGACCACGGCGCTGGACGTCACCATTCAGGTGCAGGTGCTTGACACAATCCAGGCGCTTCGTAAAAAGCTTGACATGTCGATGATCCTCATCACGCACGATCTTGGCATCGTAGCGCAGACCTGTGAACAGGTTGCAATCATCTACGGCGGCGAGGTCGTGGAATACGCAGACGTATTTACAATCTTTGAAAACCGCATGCACCCCTATACACAGGGCTTGTTCAACTCCATTCCCAAGCTGAATGAGGACGTGAACCGCCTTGTGCCGATCGAAGGTCTGATGCCGGATCCCACCAATCTGCCGACGGGTTGCAAATTCTGCACGCGCTGTCAGCACGCGACCGACCGCTGCCGCGAGGAGCACCCGGAAATGATAGACGTTGGAAACGGGCATCTGGTCCGCTGCTTCCGTGCCGAAAATACCAACGCAGGAGGTGAGCAGAAATGAGCGCATCGAAGCAAACCATTCTGAGTGTTGAACACCTGAAAAAGTATTTTCAGACTGCTTCCGGTCAGCTCCATGCCGTAGATGACGTTAACTTTACCCTCGCAAAGGGTGAAACGCTTGGCGTTGTTGGCGAATCTGGCTGCGGCAAATCCACGCTGGGACGTACCATCCTTCGCCTGCATGAGCCGACCGACGGCAAGGTTATTTTTGATGGCAAGGACGTCACCGCATGCAGCAAGCAAGAGATGAAGAAGCTGCGTGAGGACATGCAGATCATCTTCCAGGACCCGTTTGCATCCATCAACCCCCGAATGACCGTCAGCCAGACCATCGCGGAGCCGCTTCTGATTCAGGGCAAGTATAAGCCCGGCGACAAAGAGGCACTTAACCGCCACGTACGTCAGGTCATGGACCGCGTCGGTCTTGCCCAGCGTCTTGTGAATGCCTATCCGCATGAGCTTGACGGCGGCCGCCGGCAGAGAATCGGCATCGGTCGTGCGCTTGCACTCGAGCCGAAGTTCATTGTCTGTGATGAGCCGGTCTCCGCGCTGGATGTCTCTATTCAGGCGCAGATTTTAAACCTGATGCAGGATATTCAGGAGGAAATGGGACTTACCTATCTGTTTATTACCCACGATTTGAGCGTTGTCAAGCATCTTTCCAACCAGATCATGGTCATGTATCTGGGGCAGGTCGTAGAGATCTGCGATGCAAAGCAGCTCTTCCGTGCGCCGGTACATCCCTACACAAAGGCGCTGCTGTCCGCCATTCCGATCCCGGATCCGAGGGTCAAAATGAACAAGATCCCGCTCAAGGGCGAGCTTTCATCCCCAATCAACCCCAAGCCTGGCTGTCGATTTGCAAAGCGTTGCCCATATGCCACACCGGAGTGCACTGCGGGCGACATCCCGCTGTGCGAGGTTGAGCCAGGTCACAGCGTAGCCTGCATCAAGGCCGCGCAATTCAAGGACGCAATGGCGTAAACGCCAAGAAAAAAGCGCAAATATAAGGAGGAACATCATGAAACATCGACTTCTCGCACTTCTTCTCGCCGCCTGTACGCTGCTTTGTCTGGTGCTGACCAGTTGCAGCAAGTCAACCGACAGCAGCCAGGATAACAGCGCCGATGCCGCCGCTCAGGATCCACAGCAGGCAGATGCCAACGGCAACTACAAGGACACCGTTGTTTGGGCGCAGAGCGCAGACGTGACCTCAATGGACCCGCACGTCGGCAAGGAAACTGCCGCCGTTACGGTCACGTGCAACATTTTCAGCACGCTGATGGAAGTCATCGGTGACGGCGACCCCCAGCCGCTTCTTGCTGAGAGCTATCAGCAGCTCAACGACACGGATTGGGAGTTTACCATCCGCCAGGGCGTCAAGTTCCACGATGGAAGCGACTTGACCGTTGAGGATGTCAAGTGGTCACTTGATCGTGCGATCGCCTCTAACTATGTCAACTACATCGTCAGCTTTATCGAAAGTGTGGAGATCACTGGTGACAACACAATTGTAGTCCACTGCAAAGCGCCCTACGCTCCGATCCTGAATAACCTTTCGATGCCATTCTCCGCCATCGTGCCAAAGGCCTACATCGAGGCCAACGGCGATGAATACTTCTCTCAGCATCCTATCGGCTCCGGTCCGTACAAGATGGTCAAATGGAACCCGTCCGACTCTGTCAAGCTTGAGGCGTTTGATGAGTACTTCATGGGCAAACCCGCGACCAAGAACCTCGTTATGAAGGTCATCCCTGAGGCCGCCCAGCGCGTTATTGCTTTGGAAATGGGTGAGGTCGACATTGCCTACTCCATTGAGGCCAACGACGTTAGCAAGATTGACGCCAACCCCGACCTGGTCAAGTATACACGGCCGTCCATGACCTGCTTCAACTACTTCTTCAATCTGATCGATGAGGATCGCCCCACCTATGATCTGAAGGTTCGTCAAGCCATCTGCTACGCTATTGACCGCCAGAAGATCATCGATACCATCCTTCAAGGCAGCGCTACTCTTGCTGACAGCATGATCGCGCCGATTGTTGCCTGCTACACACCGACCCCGACTTATGACTACGATCTGGAGAAGGCAAAGCAGCTCATGGCAGAGTCCTCCTATCCCAACGGCTGCGACCTCATCATGGTTACCAACCAGTCCCAGCAGCGTCTCGAGATCTGTCAGGTTGTCCAGCAGATGCTCAAGGAACTCAACATCAACGTCGAGATCCGCACCTATGAGCAGGCGACTTACATTCAGGCGCTGAACGAACATGAGCATGACATGGGTTTCTCCGCATGGATCACTTCCACCGGTGACGCCGACTACACCTATTATCCGTGCTACCACTCCACGCAGAAGGGCAAGCCCGGCAACCGCTCCTTCTTCGGCAATCCCAAGGCGGACGAACTGATCGAGAAGGGCCGCAGTCTGAGCGATCCCGAGGCGCGTAAGGAGGTCTACTCCGAGCTCAACCAGATCATCTATGAAAACTGCACGCAGCTGTACATTTGCCATCCGCTTACGGTCGAGGCCTGCACCAAGTATGTCGAGGGCTTCGTCAGCAACAAGGACGGCTACAACAGGCTGTGGACTGTGAAGTGCCTGCAGAGCTGATTTCTGCCGCAGACTTATCACAAAAGGGTTTGTCGCAAATTGAAATACACTAGAAATTTGCACAAACGAATCGTCTAGACGGTCAAAACAGACGCTTTCAGAGGTAAATCCGCCTCTGAAAGCGTCTTCCTTTTGCGGAGTTTTTTGGAAAAATACTTTTCAACACCTTCCATGCGCTTATTAAGATATATCTTTTAAAATTGAGTTGAGACTGCAGGTTGGCGGATCCAAGGCGTCAAGAATTTGCGCAAATTTATTTGCAGACTCCGGCTGAATGAAGCCATCTGGCATAGGAGTTCTCATGATGCAGCTCCGGCACTTCCTCCTGCACGGTGAAATTGCGAACCATCCAATCATATTCCGCCTGCACCTTATGCTTTTCGATGACCGCATCGGGCAGCGCGGCATTCTGCACCTCTGCGGTCAGATACAGCAGCTCCTTGACCTCTGCGCATTCGCCTGCATTGTCGGTATAAACGGTTTCCGCTCCATTGTTTTCCATCTCGTTCAGCATCTTACGTCATCACTATCGATGCACAGGCCAAAAAGCCAGTGTTTTCAAGGTGATGACGTATTTTTTTGTTTCAAAAAAACAGGTGATTTTCACCGATGCCAAACAAGGACTGTAAGGACTTGAACCCTTTTTTACGTTTCTTTCGAGTACTTGCCGGAATTTTGCAACAGCTCCACTCCCGACTTCCGATCATTATTCAAAAAATCATTCACAAAATTTGAAGCGCCGATTCATTGGTTCTGACGAACCGATAGAACGGCGCTTTTTTGTTTTCTACGAAAGGAGAGATCACACTGGAACAGAACACAACAAACCGGCCGGCGTTCGGCGACTGCCGGAGCTGCCCGTATCCGTCCGTCGGCTTTTGCTGCAGGGGGAAGCAGGACTGCCTGCGCACACGCATGGACAAGCTGAACGACATCGGAAACCCGGCGTATTCCATATGTTCAGAGAAAACAAAAGAGACGGAGGAAGCATGACATGAACATGGACAAAAATAGACTGGAAGCGCTCCGAAACCGGTATCCGGTCGGAACGATGATCCAGCTGGATGACATGACGGACGATCCAAACCCCGTTGAGGCCGGCACGCTCGGCACGGTCCGGGCAGTGGACGCGCTCGGCACGGTTCACGTTGAATGGGACAACGGCCGCACGCTCGGCCTCGTGCCCGGCGTGGACCGGTTCCATCCGGTGCAGCCGGAGCTGTACACGCTGAGGCTCTACATGCCGCTGACAGCGGAGCTCTGCGAGTATAACGACTGGGGAGACCTGGAGGATTCAGGCTGTGAGCTGTCCGGGCGTGCGCTTCTTGCGTATGAGGACGAGATCTCCTGCGCGTTGATCCAAAACCAGCTGCCCGAGGAAGCGGAACGCGGCCTTATGCACTGGTACCACGATGCGGACAGCGTCAACGACAAAGTCCATTCCGTCCAATTCCAGGCCGAGGCCAGAGACAGGCAGCTCTGGGGCGTGGCGGAGTGCCGGGTGTCTGAAGCGCTCACGCCCGCGGAGCTGGACATCCTGAAGGATTACATCACAGGCCAGGCGTCAGACGGATGGGGAGAGGGCTTCGAGCAGCAGGAGATCAAAGTCGACGGTGGGGAACTGTATGTCCACCTATGGAACAGCAGGGACTGGTACATTGAGACGGAACAGGAGCGCTTTGCGCCAAAGCTGGCGGACGGCCTGCCGGAGATCTGCATGAGCGTCCTGCCGGGCAGCGGCGCGCTCATCTGCATCCGACGCGGCCAGACGGGCTACTACCCGTCGGAATGGGAGACGGGAGACCCCGAAAAGAATCGGGAGCTTGCGGATTACGCCAATTCCCGGCAGGGGATCACGAAGGAGCAGGAGCAGGCCATGCTGACAGGCTCCATGTTCGGATGGGCAGTCCCCGGCGCGGACCCGAAAAACTACGATCAGGACATGCCGAAGATGGAAATGACTGTATCATGATCTCAAACCTGCCTCTTGATACTATTTCGGTACAACTGTTTATAGAGTATCGTGTTCTGAAAGAGATAGAAGAAAACCGGGAGAAGTTGATCTCCCGGTTCAAATCGTATGTATCAGGAGCGCAGGTTTGATGAATCCGCCTCGTTCAGAACTGCTCCTGTTTCTGCGTTCATGAAAGTGACATGGACATCATGGATTTCTGCCCCTTTAAATGATTGATAGTAGCCTCCATACCAGATTGCTGGATCCGCTCCTATATTCGTTCCCCATGAGGACTTCGAATTTGTGAAAGACTTTATCCTGGAACGAATTCCGGAAACAGCGGAAGTGAAATACGAATAAGACCATAACAGTATTATACGATTCTCTTACTTGACATTGATAATATCAGAGGGTATTATGATAAAAACAGCTGGAGGGCGTCAGATGATTCATATTCGGTCGATTACCTGTGTGATTGCGAAAAATGCCCGACGCGTATTTCTTTTTATTTTTATGCCGGTTTCGAAAGAACCGGTATTTTTTGTTAGGAGGATTTAAATGAGTAACGTATTTAAGGGAAGATCGCTGAACATTATTGAAGACTTTTCCATTGAAGAACGCCGTTATTTTTTCAGGAAAGTAATGGAACTGAAGAAGGCTATCCTCGAAAACGACCAGGCAAAACAGGATGAATATCGCATCAATGATCCTGACTTTGGTATCTATTCTGTGTTTTTAGAGAATTCTACACGAACGAGAGAAAGTTTTAAAAACGCAGCGAAATTCCATCATGCAAAATTCAGCGAACTGTTGACCAGCGGATCTTCCATTAATAAGGGAGAATCCTATACAGACACGTTCAACACAATCAGCGGTTATCAGAACAGCATCTTCATTGTCCGCAGCACGGTAGAGGGGTTGACGAAACTGCTTTCTGAGGAGACGGCTGTTTATACAAAGCGCAACGGACTTCCTTATACGCCGGCTTTTATCAATGCAGGAGACGGCAAGCACGAACATCCGACACAGGAACTGCTGGATGAATTCACATTCCTGGAAGATAATGACATGAGTTTTGATTCCATTCACGTTGCGCTCGTAGGAGACCTGTATCACGGGCGTACGGTTCACAGCAAAGCGGATGGACTGAAACTCTTTGATCACGTAAAGGTTGATCTGATCGCTCCGAATGAACTGCAGATGCCGGAAAGCTATGTGGAAAAAATGGAGCAGAACGGGTTCGAGGTTCGGAGCTTCTCTTCCATCGAAGAATATCTGAAACAGCCGGAAATCTCAACCAAATGGTACTTCACAAGGCCGCAGCTTGAAAGAATGGGCGAACGCATCTTACAGAAACAGGAACAGCTTCGCCAGTCGATTACCTTCCGCAAGGAGTTTCTTGACAAGCTGCTGCCCGATACTCGTTTTTATCATCCCTTACCCCGTCATAAAGAACATCCAACGATTCCGGTTTGGCTCGACAGTATGCCTCTGAACGGATGGGAGCGTCAGTCGATCAACGGTTATTACTGCCGTATCGTTCTGATTTCTCTGATCGCCGGTATCATAGGCGATGATTTCGTCCCGAGCAATAAAGAAAAAGCAGAGGAAGAAGACGAGTATATTCATGAGGTAAAAGAACGGAAGGAGAAGAAATACGCGGAGTATTCCGAAGGAATCAAACCGATCAAAAACGGCCTGGTAATCGATCATATCTGCAAGGGAGAGACGCCGAAGGAGATCCGTGAACATATGGAACTGATCAGCCGCGTAATGCATCTGGATGACGGACGCGGCGGGCACTGGATCAGCCGCAGTTCTGACGGACAATTCAAAGGACTTCTGTTCTGCCCTGATGCACACAATCTGACGCAAAGAGACCTGAAGAGATTGGCAACCGTTGCGCCCGGAAGCACTTTGAATATCATCAAGGACGGAACTGTCGCAGAGAAATATCGTGCCACAACGCCTCCGCGGGTCTATGATTTTGACGACCTGTGCTGCACGAATGAGGCCTGTATCACACATCCTGTGAATTCCGAGAACGTACCTGCGAAATTCGTCCGTACCAAAGACGGACAGTTTGCCTGTGCATACTGCGGAAGAGTTCATTCCTTTAAGGAAATCTGGAAGAAATGAGAGAAAAGAATATGAAAACGATCGCTGAAGTGAAAGATTTCTACGGCCCCCAGTTGGCGGAAGCAGCTTTGAAGCTTGGCGCGATCAAACTGCGCGTCGAACATCCGTTCACCTGGGCGAGCGGTTACCGGATGCCGATTTATAATGACAACCGTCAGTTTCTTGCAGTTCCGGAGTACCGGAAACTGATCTGCAAAGCTTTCTCCGAAATGATAGAAGTTCTGGGTTTAGGGGACGCAGACAATATAGCCGGAACATCCACGGCGGGAATTCCGCACGCCACCTCTTTAGCCGATGCGCTGAATAAACCCATGACTTATGTCCGTTCCAGCGCGAAGGATCACGGAATGGGAAATCAGATCGAAGGGCTGGGCGATGGAAGCTACCATGGGAAGAAGGTAATTCTGATCGAGGATCTGATTTCCACGGGTTCTTCTTCCATAAAAGCTTTGGAAGCAATCAGAAGAGCGGACGGCGAATGCAACACTTGCCTTGCGATCTTCACATACGGCCTGGACAAAGCTGCTCAGGCTTTTGACAACCTGGATCCCAAATGTGAGCTTCATGCGATTTTAGAGTATGACACCATGATCAAAACAGCTGCCAGAACCGGCTATATCGATGAAAAGAGTGCTGAAAGCCTGAAAGCATGGCGCAAGAGTCCGTTTACCTGGGGCGAAGAACGCGGTTTTCCGAAGGAGGAAGCATGAATTATCTGGAACTTCTTCAAAAAAGCAGCGAAACCGCAGGCAATATCTTGTGCATGGGGCTGGATCCGGTGCCGGACGCGCTGCCCTATCCGGAAAAACCTGTATCACGGAGAATCAGTGACT
This sequence comes from Oscillospiraceae bacterium, assembly GCA_902774015.1. GTDB lineage: Bacteria > Bacillota > Clostridia > Oscillospirales > Oscillospiraceae > Limivicinus. The sequence goes on from CACYHB010000016.1 coordinate 14,520, forward strand.
ATTTTGAGGAACTGTTCGATGAAATGCTGAAAAGGAACCTGATTCCCGCAGCGTTCAAGCCGAACCTTGGCTATTATGCTGCGCTTGACCGTCCGCTGGACGGACAGTTCGATGGCTCACTGGCTCTTGCTCAGGTTCTGAAGATGCTGCGCGGTAAGTTTCCTGGTATTCCCGTCATTCTTGACGCCAAGCGTGGGGATATCGCGACAAGTTCAACCAACTACGCAAGGGAAGCGTTTGAAGCCTGGCATGCGGATTGCGTCACGGTCTCGCCTTACATGGGGACCGATAGTGTGATGCCGTTTGCTTTTGCTGATAAAGGCGTATACGTGCTAAACCGTACCTCGAATCCCGGCGGTGCAGATCTGCAGAATCTCCTTATGGAAAATCAGGAACCGCTGTACATCACTGTTGCACGTACAATCGCGAAATGGCATAGGGAAAGCTCAGTCATCGGCGCAGTGGTGGGAGCCACGAATTTGAAGGAACTGGAGGATATCGCCGGGTATTTTGCTGACAAGGATATTCCGATGCTGATACCGGGCGTCGGCAGCCAGGGCGGTTCCGCACCGGAAGTTATGAAAAAACTCCGGAACACCGGATATCCGATCTGTCTGGCGCGTATCAACAGCTCCAGCGGTCTGACTCATCCCTGGAAGAAAGCCCCCGCACCGGATGATTATCTGGAGCGGGTAATGACAAATCTGGCAAAACTGATAAAGGAGACATCTCTGTGAATCGGGCGCAAGAGCTTCTGTATCACAATCATTTGAAAAAGCAGGTCGTTCTGTCAACGGTTTCGGGCATTTTGACAACGGAACCGGGGATGATCCAATACTTCGCAAAAACGGTTCCGAGCTGCGACATCATTACGACCAAGAGCTATCAGGTCGTTCAGACATTCGGACATCGCGAACCGGTGCTGTGCTCGGTAGAAGAGGGGAACTTCGGCAACTTTGTGGGCCTTCGGAATCCCGGCATGGACGCTGTCTATCCGGAACTGGAGAAGATCGTGAAGAACGGATTCCCTCCGATTCTGAATATCAGCTTGTCTGCCAATGAAGTCCGGAATTTCATTACGCTGGTCAGGAAGTTTGACAAACTCGCGGATATGTTGGAACTGAATTTCTCCTGCCCGCACGCGCAGGCAGGATTCGGCGCGTCCATCGGGAGCGACGCAGCTGTCGCAAGCGATTATGTGCGCCGGATTTGCCGGGAGGTGCCGGAAAGACATGCGCTTTTAATCATCAAGCTGACTCCTAATGTGGAAAATATCGGGGAAATAGCCAGAGCGGTCATTGAAGCCGGCGCAGACGGCGTCGCAGCCATCAACACGGTCGGTCCGCTGAAGCATATCGACCCCGTTTCGGGAAGCGTTATTTTCTCAGAAGCGGAAGGCGGCAAGGGAGGCGCTTCGGGCGAATGGGTAAAGCAGAAAGCGCTGGACTGCGTCAGAGAGATCCGGCTTGCTATTGGGGACGAACCAATCTTACTGGGCATGGGAGGAGTTTCAACTCCTGCCGATGTCCGGAATATGCTCGATGCTGGAGCGGACAGCGTGGGAATCGGTTCGGTCCTGAGCAGGCTCGAGATGAAAGACTACGAAAACTACTTTTCCGCGCTGAAAAACGATGAAAGCGTTTCGGAATACATTGTTCCCGGAAACAAGCTGCAGTACCGTGGCCATACCGTGCTTGCCGCAAAAATAGTCGGCGGAGATATGAAAGAGATCACGCTGAGCGGGGAACTGGACTGCAGACCGGGTCAGTTCGCTTTCCTGTGGATCCCGCAGATCGGGGAAAAACCGTTCTCAGTCGCCGGAAACCATCCGCTGAAATTCCTGATCAAAAAACGCGGGCAGTTTACGGACTATTGTTTCGGATTGAAAGAGGGGGATGCCGTATACACCCGCGGGCTGTACGGCAAGCCGATGAAGATCCTGCCTTCCGAAAAAGCGCTGCTGATCGCCGGAGGAAGCGGCGTGGCGGTTCTTCCGCTTATCGGAGAGGAACTGAAGAAACAGAATGTTCCCATGACGATTCTTGTCGGAGTTGTCGAAAAGCATGAGGACGAACCGTTGCAAAGCGATCTGGAAGCATACGGTGAAACGCGCTATATCGCTGACGATGGAAAACCGGGCAGAGTTCTGGATGCTATCACAAAAGAGATGGTCGAGGGCGACACGAGAGTGTATATCGTAGGCCCTGGCAAAATGATGGAACTTGCAGCAAAGAAACTGGTTTCACTGGGCGTTCCGGAGGAAAGACTTTTCCTGTCCATGGAAAAACTGACTCTTTGCGGTGTCGGCATGTGCGGAGAATGTTTCTGCACGGACAGACTGCCCTGCAAGGAAGGAACATTCTATAGCTATCAAGAACTGACAGAATACGGAGAAATGGTATGATCGATCCGCATGTTCATCTGCGTGACTGGAATCAGGCAGAAAAGGAAACGGTCGCGCACGGACTCGCGACGGCAAAGGAATGCGGGTTTACGCATGTTTTTGACATGCCGAATACGGACCCGCCTCTGACGAGCAGAGAAACGATTCTGAAACGGTTTGAACTGGCGAAGGGAATCACGGGCATCGAATACCATATTTGGGCAGGCCTGACTGCGGATCCGGATCAGATCAGGGAGATGACAGAGGTATATCGCGAACTGCACCCCCGGGTCGTCGGATTGAAGCTTTTTCTGGGGCAGAGTACGGGAAACATGGGTGTGATCCGGTATGATGACCAGAAACTTGTTCTGAAGACGCTGACCGATCTTGATTATCGCGGTACAGTCGCGGTGCACGCGGAAAAAGAAAGCTGCATGCATCCGGAAAAATATGTGAAAGGGCAGTTTGAGACACATTCCGAAGCGCGTCCGCCTGAGGCGGAGATCGAGTCGGTAAAAGATATTCTGAAGATAGCAGAAGAAACAGGATTCCAGGGTAATATTCATATCGCCCATATCTCCACAGCAGGAGCGATAGAGGTTGTCCGGCAGGCCAGAATGCATCAAAGGGTGACGATGGGCGTTACGCCGCACCATGCTCTGTTCACAGTAGAAGACGCCAAAGATCATGATCGGTATCTGAAAATGAATCCTCCTCTTCGAGAAGAAAGCGACCGCAAAGCGGTGTTTACCGCGCTGATGGACGGAACGGCCGACTGGATTGAGAGCGATCATGCGCCTCATACACTGGCGCAGAAACAGGCCGGCGCTTCCGGGATTCCGGGATTTTATAACATGCTTCTTCTGATTGATGCTTTAAAGTCAGCCGGAATATCCGATTCACGACTGAAAGATCTGACTTATAATAACTGCGCGAAGCTATTACTAGGCATGAAATCCAGCTAACATTTATAAGCTACAATCCCTCGAGAGCATTATGCTTTCGGGGGATTATTGTTTTTTACTGTTTTCGCGTTGCATGAGAAGGGCACGGAAAAACCGGGTGATCGCACAGAAGGATTGCCGGCGAACACTCGGTTTCAATAATGATTGATGGACTCATCGATCAGAGTCAGTATTCAATATCCCGTTCTCTGGAATACTCCACGTCAAAGTGGAACAGCTTCTGCCGGAGAACCACGTGCGCTGTTCCGTGTTCCGGGAAAGAGGACGGGCGCGGCATTTCGAAATAGTAGTATGGGTTTTTCAAAACCGGTCAAAGTTGGTCCGACGGATTACCATGTTGACGGCTTGTCCGATACGTTTATCTCGCCGGCTAACATGATCATGAAAAAAAGCGAAGATGGTGAATCTTTCCTTGTCGGGACTGTGATTGGTTGCCAAGACGTAAAAGTGAACATGGGGAAAGCGGATCTCACTTTTGTAATTGCTCAGGTGAAAACTGCCTTGGGAATTGTTCCCGTTGCAATGAGCAGGGATGTTTTCAACATCGATGGCATTTGTCCTGGTAAGGTCCTTGCTATGGCAGCTGTCGTAAAGGCGGATCTGTCAAAGCCAGATAGTTTTCTCCATTGACTACAAAAGCCTAAAACAGAGATGAACCCCCGATTCCAACATTTTTACCACATTTTTATTGAAAAAGTGCCTATTCGTATATACTTATTGGCATTATGAAAGTGTAAAAAGCCCTTATTTCCGGACTAAAAAATGCCCGTATATAGGGATTTGTCATTTTAAGGTTTTGCTCCTAAGCGACAGGCCGGAGGTTCGAATCCCGCCGGGGAGGCCAAAATAGCCCATAAACACTACGTTTTTTGGCTTTTTTGTTTGCCTTCTCGTCGAACACAGGTAGAACATTCTGTATTACTAAAGCACTTATTATTCATTTCTTGTTTACTCTATACACACTTCAAGAACTGCCTTCTGCGATAATATCGGTGCAATTTACCACAAAAAACGCTCCCAGTCAGGGAGCGTTTTTGATCGAAATCACCGGATTCGTGTTCCTTTTGTTTCGGCAGGGAACAGATCAGATGGTCAGCAGTTCGCTGTAGGCCTTCAGTGCGCCATCCGTTTCGTGTGCCAGCACGCGTTTGGCCAGCACTTTGCCCAACTGCACGCCCTCCTGGTCGAAGCTGTTCACGTTCCAGCAGAAACCCTGGAACATCACCTTGTTCTCAAAATGCGCCAGCAGCGCGCCGAGGGATTCCGGCGTAAGCTGTTCACCGATAATGATGCTGGAGGGACGACCGCCTTCGAAGCTCTTGTTGGGGTCTTTATCCTGTTTGCCGCAGGCAAAGGCCATGATCTGCGCGGCGACGTTGGCGCACAGCTTCTGCTGGCTGGTGCTGCCCTGAATGTCCGCATCCATTCCCGCCTGATTCTTACGGAAACCGACAAACTGCAGGGGAACGATATCCGTGCCCTGATGCAGGAGCTGATAGAACGAGTGCTGGCCGTTGGTGCCCGGTTCACCGAAAATGACAGGCCCGGTGGGATAAGCGACCGGCTCGCCGAAGCGGTTGACGTGCTTGCCGTTGGACTCCATGTCGAGCTGCTGCAGGTGCGCGGGGAAACGGCTGAGCGCTTGCGAATAGGGCAGCACGGCGGTGACCGGATAGCCCAGTACATTGCGCTCGTATACGCCGATCAGCGCGTCAAGCATAGAGGGATTCTTCAAAAGATCGCTCTCTTTTGCGGTCAGATCCGCCGCATGCGCACCGTTCAGAAAGCGTGCGAACACTTCAGGACCGAACGCCAGCGACAGGACAACGCCGCCGACACAGGAAGTGGAGGAATAGCGCCCACCAATGAAGTCGTCCATGAAAAACGCTGCCAGATACTCATCGGATTTTGCCAGCGGTGAAGTCTCGCTGGTGACGGCGACCATGTGCTTGGAGGGGTCCAGTCCCGCGTCTTTCAGCGCGTTCTTCACGAAGGTTTCGTTGGTCAGCGTTTCAAGCGTGGTGCCGGACTTCGAAACCAGCACGAACAGACTGTGCGGCAGGTCAATCGATTTCAACACGTTCGCTGCATCGTCGGGGTCCACGTTGCTTATAAAACGGGCTTCGAGCCGGAATGCTCCGTTTTCTCTGGCCCAGTTCTCCAGCGCCAGATACATGGCGCGAGGACCCAGGTCGCTTCCGCCGATGCCGATCTGCACGACGGTCGTGAACTTCTCACCGTCGGCGTTGGCGATCTCTCCCGCATGGACCTTTTCGGCAAACTCCGCTGCTTTTTTCTGTTCGCCGGTATAGAATGCGTACTTGTCCACACCGTCCACGATCACGGCATCTCCCAGCTGGCCTCTTGTCAACTGGTGCAGCACCAGACGCTTTTCACCGGTGTTGATCATTTCGCCGTTGTACAGCGCGGCGTACTTCTCCTCCAGCTGCGTCTCTCGGGCAAGCTCTTTCAGGATAGAGAGCAGTTCGTCGTCTACTGTCTTTGCGGCATAGTTGTAGGCAAGTCCGCAAGCCATCGGCACCGTGTACTTCGAGACACGTTGAGCACCGCTTTCTCCCGCCATCGCTTCCGGCAGATTTACGCTGCCTTTTTTCTCTTTCAGCTTTTCAAAAGCCTTCAGCGTATCGAGATTCTTCCAATGCAACATGGTTTCGTTTTCCTCCTTGAACCGGCATGAATTATTACAGTTTCTTCAGTGTGACAAGTACAGCACGGCGGGGATCTCGTCCCAGCCTTCGGGCATTTCCGACGCTTCCTCACCCTGCCGGTAAAAGTTTACCATTTCAGCGTCGTTTTTTCAATCCCGCCGAAACCAAAATCGCCTTCCTCTTGGAGCGAACTTATAGCTTTTCTTGAGAGGGGCATTAGGACGAGATAAGCTTGGGCACAGATTTGACAACAGATATGACCACACAATGCTCGCCATATTTACTCACGTGTGCCAGCATTGCCACATATGGAATGCGAAAAAGCCCTACAATTGGGATTTTTCCCTAAAACCCCTAGCTTTTTTGAGGGTGTCTCCCTACGCTCCTAAGCGGAAGTTCGTGGGTTCGAATCCCGCCAGGGACGCCAAAAAAGCCTATAAACTCTACGTTTATGGGCTTTTTTATGGTTGTTACATATTGAAGACTGTGGTCGGTTCCATAGGCACAGATTTGACAACAGATATGTAGAGTTTTTATATTGACAAAAGGGCCATATCGTATATAATATGTATGTTCTCAGGCAAGCTTCTTTCTGAAACGTGGAAGAAGCCTTTTCATTTTTAAAGGGGAGGTATCGGAATGAGGACCAGAAAGGCAAAAGACACCCGAAAGCTGATCCAGGCCGCCTTGGGGCAGATCCCCTGCGATCTGACGATCAGCAACATCCGGTTGCTCAACGTGTTTACCGGAGAGATCTATCCCGCCAGCGTAGACGTGCTGGATGGATTCGTCGTCCGTGTCCGTGAAGAGGGCGTCGAGGCCGCCGTGCCCGCCCGGGATCACTACGACGGGAAAGGCAACTATCTCATCCCCGGCTTTATCGATGCTCACATGCACGTGGAGAGCACCATGATGATCCCCGAAAACCTGTCCCGCGCCATCCTGCCCTGGGGCACCACCACCATCTGCACGGATCCCCATGAGATCGGCAACGTGATGGGCGTCGAAGGCGTCAAGTTCATGCTGGAGAATGCCAAAAAGTCCCGCCTTCGCCAGTATGTGCTGGCGCCGTCCTCCGTGCCTTCCGTGCCGGGCATTGAGACCACCGGCGCCGTGTTCCTCGCAAAGGAGGTAGGCGAGATCCTGGACATGGACGACGTGGTCGGCGTCGCCGAGATCATGGACTACGTGGGCGTGATCCAGTGCAGCGACCGTATGACCTCCATCATCGAGGAGGGCGTCAAGCGCGGCATGTTCCTGCAGGGCCACGCCCCCTTCGTCACCGGAGCCGCCCTGGCGGCCTACCGCATCGGCGGGCCGGTCTCCGATCACGAGTCGACCTGCGCCGCGGAAGTGACGGAGAAGCTCCGCAATGGCGTCCATATCAACCTGAGAGCCAGCTCCATCGTGGACAACCTCTCCTTCCTGGTGGACGGCTGCAAGGATCATCCCTGGCGGGATTTCGTTTCCTTCTGCACCGACGACGTCCACGCCTCCGATCTGCTGACCGTCGGCCATATCAACCGGGTCGTGGGGAAGGCCATCGAGGCGGGCATCGACGGCAAGGAGGCCATCAAGCTGGCCACTCTCAACGCCGCGCGGGAATACGGCTTCGACGACCTGGGCGCCATCGCCCCCGGATATATCGCCGACATGCAGCTGGTGCCGGAACTCAACGGTTGCCGTCCGGCGGCGGTGTTCGTGGAGGGAGAGCTGGCCGCCGAAAACGGCGTGTACGTGGGCGCAGATGCCTGGAAGAAGGACGTGACGCTCCCCAACACCGTGAACATCCCCCAGATCACCGGCCCCGAATCCTTCGAGCTGCGGGTGCCTGAAGGGTATACCGGCAGTACCATCACGGTCAACGTGCTGACGCCGCCCTTTGAGGGCGCCATCGTTCGCACCGCGATCCCCACCGAGCTGCCCGTGAAGGACGGCAAGGTCGATATCAGCGCCGATCCCATGTTGGATTTCGTCTGCTGCGCCAATCGCTACGGCACCGGCACGAAGACCATCGCGGTCTACCGCAATTTCCACCTGGACAAGGGCGCCATCGCGTCCACCATCTCCCATGACAGCCACAACCTCACGGTCATCTACCGTGACGAGCGGGAGGCCTGGCTGGCCGCCGACACCCTGCGCCGCTACGGCGGCGGCGTGTGCGCCGTGCTGGAGGGAGAGGAGTCCCATATCGCCCTGCCCGCGGCGGGGCTGATGAGCCTCAGCACCTGCGAGGAGGTGGCGGCCCAGATCGACGAGGTACAGGAGAAGATCAACAGGCTGAGCGGCAACAGGCTGCCGGTGCTCGCCTCCGCGATCCTGGCGCTGCCGGTTTTGCCCAGCGTCGTCATCACGGATCTGGGGCTGGTCGACGGCAGCAATCAGACCTTCATTCCTGTTTTCATACAATAATAAAAGGAGGGCAGTCATTTCATGGAAAAACTGTTCAAACTCAAAGCCCGCGGCACGGATACCAGAACGGAGATCATCGCCGGTCTCACAACCTTCATGACCATGGCCTACGTGCTGGCCGTCCAGCCCTTCGCCATCTGCGGCGGGGCCCAGTCCATCACGGATGTGAACGGCGTGGAGATCACCAGGACCGCCATCATGGTCTCCTGCGCCCTGATCTCCGGCCTCATCACCCTGCTGATGGCCTTCTACACCAACTTCCCCTTCGCACTGTCCACGGGCATGGGCTCCAACTTCCTGCTGGGCGCCCTCATCCAGTCTCAGCAGCTGTCCTTCGGCGCTGCCATGGCCATCACGCTGATCTCCGGCATCGTCTTCGTCCTGCTCACCGTCTTCGGCCTGCGGGATCTGATGGTCCGCATGATGCCCAAGAACATCAAGATCGCCATCTCCGCCTCCATCGGCTTCTTCATCGCTTACCTGGGCTTCAAGAATTCCGGCATCGCCGCCTTCGAGGGCGGTGTGGCCATGGGTGACATCACCAACCCCGCCGTGCTGCTCGCCATCTTCGGGCTGCTGCTCATGATCGCGCTGAACGCCCTCAACGTGAAGGGCGCCATCCTGATCTCCATTATCGTGACCACCGTCATCGGCATCCCGGTGGGCGTCACGTCCCTGCCCGCCGCCGTCGTGTCCGTGCCCAAGTTCTCCGACCTCGGCAACGTCATGTTCAATCTGGACTTCGCGGGGGCCTTCTCCGGCGGCAACATCGCCGCCGTCACCAGCGCCCTGATCCTGGTGTTCATCTGCTTCTTCGGCGACTTCTTCTCCACCCTCGGCACAGTGCTGGGCGTGGCGAGCCGCGCCGGCATGCTGGATGAGAACGGCAACTTGCCCGGCATCGAGCGGCCCTTCCTGGTGGACGCCATCGGCACCTGCGTGGGCGCCCTGACCGGTAACACCACCATCACCACCTACGTGGAGTCCACCTCCGGCGTTGAAGCCGGCGGCCGCACCGGTCTCACGGCGGTCACCACCGGTCTCATGTTCCTGCTCACCGTGTTCCTGGCCCCCCTGTTCGTGATCATTCCCGACGCCGCCACCGGCCCCGCCCTGATCTACGTGGGCTTCCTGATGATCAAGGGCTTTGCGGACATCGACTTCTCCGACTACGCCGAGTGCATCGGCCCCTGCGTCATGCTGATGTTCACCACCTTCACCGGCTCCATCGCCGGTGGCATCGGCGCGGGCATCATCGTGGACGTGCTGGTCAAGCTCCTCAAGGGCAAAGCCAAGCAGATCCATCCCGCCATGTATGTCCTGTGCGTGCTGATGGTCGTCTACTACATCTACGGTTGATCCCCCGAAGCTCGACCCAGGGCCTGCTTAAACAACAAAAGGACGCCCCCGCAGCAGCGGGCGGGCGTCCTTCTTTTATATATCTTACGGATAAATCGTTAACCTCCTAAGCGGAAGTTCGTGGGTTCGAATCCCGCCGGTTATCATGAAGAACGAAGCATGGAGGACGGTCCCAACGGTACGATCAAAAAGGCGATGCCTTCTGTCAGCTCTGTGAGCTGCTTTGAGGCAACGCCTTTTCTTTGCTGATGCAGGTTTCTCTTCGCCTTATTCCTTGGACAGGGTGCCCTTGCCGGAGCGGGTCTTGGAGTAGAGGAAGAGGAGGATGGTGCCGATGACGCCCATGGAGACGGCGTTCCAGAGGGCCGCCACGGCGCCCTGGGTGAACACCAGGTTGGAGGGCTCGCCATAGACCACGATGTCGAGGACGGGGGCCACCACGATCCAGGCCACCACGTTGGCGATGATCTGGAAGACATTGAAGACCAGGATGTCCTTCCAGCCGAAGACGCCTTCATCCACCTTCAGCCGGGGATAGGCCAGGCCTACGATGAAGCAGGAGATGCCGGAAGCCACCACCCAGCTCCACCAGGGGGAGCCGTACTGGACGGCGTCGGAGATGGCGTGGCCGATGAAGGCGATCAGGAAGCCTGCAATGGGGCCGAACAGAGCGGCGAAGAAGGCGCCGATGCCGTAGGCGGTCTGGACGTCCGTCTCGGGGATGCCGGTGGGGACCTTCACGTACATGAACAGCAACATGAACAGGGCGGCGCCGATGCCGGTGGCGACGATAGTCTTTGTCTTGAACTCAAACATTTTTTTCATGGGAAGTACCTCCTATATAGGTATAGTATATAAAAACCACGGTTTGCGGTTTTTGTCAAGCTTTGGTCAGGTCTACGACCCAATCCGAGCCGAAGCCCATGCCGTATTGGTGGGCCAAGGACCCCTGGGTGACGGCCATGGCGATCTTCATGAGCTCGTTGTTATACAGCATGGGATCGCCCACCTGGGCAAACCCGAAGCTCTGGTGGAACAGCACGTCCTTTTCAAAGATTAGCTCCGTCCCATGGAACACCTTCGTATGGACCATGTCCCCGTATCGGAACCCGGCCCGGTTGAAGGCCTCCAGGGGGATGTTGGTCCACAGGTTCCCGAAGTTGGGATCGTCGATCTCGAAGATGCCCCGGGCGTGTCCCGGTTCGACGGTGGACTCAGGGATGGGATGGCAGATGATCTCATCCACGGGGTAGGCAGGGCCTACACCCTCAAAGTCGATGATGCCGGAGGCGAGACGGGCCGCCGTGTAGCCGAACAGGTCCCGGCCGTGGAAGATGGCCACGCCCCGGGTGGACTGGAGCCGGTTCACTGTTTCGTCGATCTCCCTGACCTCCAAAATGCCGAATTCCTTCTTGATGTGTGTCAGGGCCCCGTTGTCCGGGGTGACCACGTAGTATCCGTTGGCGGTCTTCGCCACGCAGGCCCGGCGGGAGGTGCCCACTCCCGGGTCCACCACGGATACGTAGATGGTGCCCTTGGGCCAGAAGGGCAGGCTCTGGAGGAGCCGGTAGCTGGCCGACCAGGTGTCGTACTGAGGGATCTCATGGGTGCCGTCGAAGATCTCCAGCTCCCGGTCCACGGTCTTGACCACGCCGTACATGGCGCTGACCGCCCCCTCCTTGTAGGTGAAGTCCGTCTGGAAGACCAGAATGGGTTTGTCAAACATGCTCATATACTTTTCTCCTATATGGCGAACGGGTTCCAGTACCGTCCGTGATCTATGAATATCGATACGGCCAGGGCCGCGAGGGCGATGACGGCGCAGACGGCGATGGCCGCGGCGTCGTTCTTTCCCAGGGGCTTGAAGGCGTACCAGGTGCGCTTCTTGTGCTTGCCGAAGCCCCTCAGGTCCATGGCGTTGCTGATGACCTCCACCCGGTCCAACGAGGAGAAGATCAGCGGCACGAAGATATTCATGATGTTCTTGAGCCGGGTGATGATGCGCTCCTTCTTGGAAAGGTCCAGACCCCGGGCCTGCTGGGCCAGGGCGATGTCGTTGTAGTCCCGGATCATGTCGGGGAAATACCGCAGCGTCAGGCTGAGGGCAAAGGAGGCCTTGTAGCTCACGCCCACGGCGCTCAGCGACGCCGCGAACTCGCTGGGGTTGGTGGTCAAGAGGAACATCATGCCCAGGGGGATGACGGAGAGGTACTTCGTGACCTTGGTCCCCTGGTAGAGGAGCTGCTCCGTCGTCAGGGTGTAGCGGTCCGTGATGGTGAACAGCTCGTGCTTCGCTCCGTAGAGCTCCACGCCGTACTGAGGACTGAAGAGGAAGGTCAGCACGAAGTTGATGGCGATGAACACCAGCACGTAATAGAGCATGATCTTGATCTGAGAAAACTTTATCTCAGAGAGATGCAGCACCCAGAAGGAGAAGACGAGGATCGCCAGGATCACCCGCACGTCGTAGGAGTACATGACCGTGAAGGTGAGGATGAGGAAGCAGAGGAGCTTGGTCATGCCCGACAGGTTGAAGACGAAGTTGTCCTTCTCGATGTAGTCAAACAGCTTAGCTTTCACGGCGGGCCTCCTCGTGATCGATAAACTGCTGGACAAAGTTCTGAGGGTCGGGGAGCTCCGCCTTTTGCGCCAGCTCGTAGAGGCTGGTGAGCTTCAGGTTCGCCTGCTGGGCCATGGTCTCGTCCGTCAGGATCGCCACGGCGCTGTCGTCACCGATCTTTCGCCCCCCCGCGATGACGATGGCGTGAGGGGTGTATTCCAGCATCAGGTGCATGTCGTGGGTGATCATAAGGATGGTGATGCCCTGTTGGTTCAGCCCCCGCAAAAACTCCATGATGTCGGTGTAGTGACGATAGTCCTGGCCGGCGGTGGGTTCGTCCAGGATCAGGATCTGAGGGTCCATCACCAGCATGGACGCGATGGTCACCCGCTTCTTCTGACCAAAGGATAGAGCGGCCACGGGCCAGTTGCGCATGGGGTACAGGCCGCATACGGTCAGGGCCTGCTCCACCTTTTTCCGTATCGCCGCCTCGTCCATGCCCCGGATGCGCAGGCCCAGGGCCACCTCGTCGAAGATCATGGGCTTGGAGATCATCTGGTTGGGATTCTGCATCACGTAGCCGATCTTCAGCGAGCGCTCCTTGATGGTCCAGTCCCGAATGTTCTGGCCCTCATAGAGGATCTCTCCCGCGTCCTCGTGGACGAAGCCGCAGATGACCTTGGCAAGAGTGCTCTTCCCCGCTCCGTTGGTGCCCACGATGGACACCATCTCTCCGCGGCGGATGTCAAAGGAGATGTCCTGCAATATCTTACGCTTTTTCGTGTACTGGAAGCTCAGGTTACGGACGGAGAGCAGCACCTCCCCCAGAGGCTTCTCCGGGTGGGGCGGCTGGGCGGCGTACCAGCGGGCAAGGGGCTCCCGGACCCGGTGGACATCCAGGGTGCTGAGATACCCCGGCCCCATGTCGGGGGTCAGGGCCACGCCCGCGTATTTGAGCGCCGTCACGTACAGGGGCTCCCGGTTGCCCAGAGCGCGGAGGGTGTCGCCGCACACCAGCTCGTCGGGGGTGCTGTCGGAGACGATACGCCCCTCGCTGATGACCAGCACCCGATCCACGTGCCGGTACAGCACGTCCTCCATGCGGTGTTCGATGATGATGATGGTCTTATGATACTCCCGATGGATGCGGTCGATGAGGTCGATGGCGGTCTTGCCGGTAAGGGGATCCAGGTTGGCGAGGGGTTCGTCGAAAAGGAGCACGTCCACGTCGTCCACCATGACGCCCGCAAGGGCCGTCCGCTGCTTCTGGCCGCCGGAGAGCTCGAAAGGAGAGGAGGAGAGGAGGGTCCCCATGTCCACCATGTCCGCCACCCGCTGGACGGTGGCCTTCATCTCAGATTGGGCCACCCGGTCGTTCTCCAGGGAGAAGGCGATGTCCTCCCCCACGGTGAGGCCCACGAACTGGCCGTCGGAATCCTGCAGCACCGTGCCCACTTTCTTGGACCGCTCAAAGAGGCTGCTTTGTTCAGGAGCCTTCCCGTCCACCGTCAGGGAGCCCGTGATGGTGCCCTTGTAGGCATAGGGAATGAGGCCGTTGATGCAATGCCCGAGGGTGCTCTTGCCAGACCCGGAGGGCCCCACGATCAGGACCTTTTCCCCGGGGTAGATGTTCAGATCCACATCCAGCAGCGTGGGCTCCTTCTGGCTGAAGTATTGAAAGCTGAAATTATGAAAGGAAATGATGGGCTCGCTGGTCGGCATATCTTCTCCCGGTCGATCTTCATGAGAGTATCACAGATGGCAACCGACAGGATCGTTCCGTTTTGGCAGGCGTCTGCTTGGTTTTTAGCCTATCATGGCCGGGTGGGTTTGTCAACCGAAGGGACGCGGCGTCCGCGGTCCTGTTTCTGAGCTGCGAACGGACCTCCTTCATCACCGGTGCTGTCCTCGACGTGAACGACGGTGCATGGGTAGGTTGATCTCCTTTTCCTGCCCCATTGGCCAGCGAATTACCCGCTGGCTTTTAAGATGGAGAACAGTCGATAATGGAAGCCAACAACAGGGATTCCCTAAAACCTATGGCTTTTTGACGCATTCTCCATACACTCCTAAGCGGGAGGCCGTGGGTTCGAATCCCACCGGGGAGGCCAAAAAACAAAGACCCCTGCATGGGGGGTCTTTCACTTTTTTATTCTAAGGGATTCGAACAGGTGCGGCAGTGAACATGGCCCCGATGGGGCCAAGGAACCGAACCAAAGACCTCGCTATCCTTTGCGAGGGCATTCGCCATTTAAATACCACTCTTCTGCGTATTCCTCAGAACAGGTTGAAAATGGCCTGTTCGCCTGATATATTTTTTTATATCCCTCAAGCGCGGCGGCTGCTGAGCAAAGGGGATAATAGCCCAAGGGAGGTATCATCTATGCTCAATTACGTTCACGCCATCCCCACAAAAGTGTATTTCGGCGAAGGCCAGATACAGCGCCTCCCGGAAGCCCTCGCAACCTTTGGAAAGCGGGTCCTGCTTGCCTACGGCGGCGGGTCCATCAAGCGCGTCGGCCTCTACGACACGATCATGGCGCTGCTGCACGAGGGCGGATTTACTGTGACGGAGCTTTCCGGCATCGAACCCAATCCTCGGATCGAATCGGTGGCGGAAGGCGTGCGCCTGTGCAAGGAGAATCATATCGACGTGGTCCTGGCGGTGGGCGGAGGCAGTACCATCGACTGCGCTAAGGCCATCGCCTGCGGCGTGCTGTACGAGGGGGACGATCTTTGGCAAATGATCGCCACCATCCCCGGTCGCAAGAAAGCTCTGCCCCTGGTGGACATCCTTACCCTCAGCGCCACCGGGTCCGAATTCGATGGCGTCGGCGTCATTAGCAACATGAAGCTGAATGAAAAGCTGGGCACCGGCCTCACGTACCCTGCGGTCTCCATCTGTGACCCCACCTACACCTTCACCGTGTCCCCCTATCAGACGGCGGCCGGATCTGCGGACATCATGAGCCATATCTTCGAGGGGTATTTTTCCAGAGAGGACGACTGTGAGCTGTCCGACGGCATCGCGGAGACGATCCTGAAAACCGTGATGAAGTATACGCCCATCGCGTTGCAGGACCCCGAAAACTACAGTGCTCGGGCCAATCTTATGTCCTGCTCCTCTGTGGCCTGCTCCGGCATCCCGGAATACGGCAAGGAGAGTACCGGCTGGCCCTGCCACGCCATGGAGCATGAGCTGTCCGCCTTCTACGACATCACCCACGGCGTGGGCCTCGCCATCCTGACGCCCCGCTGGATGCGCTTCATTCTGAAGAAAGACCCCACGGCCCTGCCCCGCTTCGTCCGGTTCGCCAAAAACGTCATGGGCCTGACCGGTGAGGACGAGAACGCCCTGGCGCAGGAGGCCATCGACAAGCTGGAAGCCTACTTCAGGTCTACCGGTATCCCCATGACGCTCCGAGAACTGAACATTGATGAAGAGCACTTTGCGGTCATGGCTGCTCACGCTAATTTAAACGATCGTCTTGCTCATGCTTTTGTTCCCTTGACCAATGACGACATCGTGAACATTTATCGTGCCTGCCTTTAAAACAGTATTTGAAAGGAAGATACATCATGCCTCAAACCGTTTTGATCACCGGTACTGGTCGATCGTATGCTCTGGGCTTCAACCTTGTAAAGCGATATCTGGAGCACGGTGACACCGTGTTCGCCAGCATCCGCCGCCCGTCGGAAGCGCTGGAGGAGCTTCAAAAGGAATACCCCCATACCCTGCACATCCTGACTATGGACATCGCCTCCACGGAATCCGTGAACGCCGCGGCGAAGGAGGCGGAGAAGATGACGGACGCCCTGGATCTGATCATCAACAACGCCACGATCGCCTCCGAGGACACCATGAAGGAGCTGCCGGACTTTGACTTGGATCTCATCGCGCCCGCTGTGAACGTGGGAGCGGTCGGCCCCATCCGGGTGTTGAAGGCTTTCCTGCCGCTGCTCAAAAAGAGCAAGATCGGCGCGTTGGTGGCGAACATCTCTTCCGAGGCGGGCAGCATCGGGAGATGCTATCGCACCTATTATCTGGACTATGCTACGGAAAAAGCTGCCCTCAACATGCTCACCATGACCATGCGCAACTATTTCAAGGACGATCCCAATCTGAACATCCTGTGCATCCATCCCGGCTGGATACGTACCAACCCGGATAATTCGGAAGCGCCCCTGGACCCCTATGAGCACGCCGAGACCCTTCGCCTGCTGTTTGAAACCAAACGGTATGATAAAGAAGGCCCCGTTTTCATCACGTATACTGGCGAGCCCTATCCCTGGTGATACGGGAGACGGAATCTATAAGGATCATCTGCGGTTAGCATTTCTTGCCAAAGCGAAAGACTTCCATCGGGGGTCTTTCGTTTTACTCTTTTTCAAAGGGATTCGAACCGGGGTCGGTCCCCCAACAGTCCGGCATCACGCGCCGGGGGTTTCGTCTTGACAGCCGGGACGGGCAGGGATATAATATGAACAATCAAATATAGAAAAGCAGTCGGTGCCTTTGCTCCGGAAGGGGCAGGGGGTAAAAGGGAAACAGGTGCAAGGCCTGTGCGATCTCGTCACTGTATGCGGAAAAGTCCGTCGGGCGTCGTTGGCGCGGCCACTGGGAGACCGGGAAGGCGATGGGCGAAGGGCCGCGAGCCAGGAAACCTGCCGATTGTGGGGTACGGGAAAAGTCGGTTTTCCAGATCACGAGGGATTGATCGTGTACCATGCTCCCCTTGGGGCGCTCTTTACACGCAGTCTCTTTGCCAAACGGTGAAGAGCTTTTTTCGTGCCGTGAGTTTTGCTGATGTAGGATATATATACATCGGGGAACGCGAAGGCGCTCCAAAGAAAGAAGGAGGAGAACATGAAAAGAAAGATCGCATTGTTTCTGGCCCTCGTCATGCTGGCAGCCGTCAGCGTGATCGCCCTGCCCGTCGCGGCGGAGGAGGGAGAGCCCTCCGAGGCCGACAAGGAGGCTGCTCAGAAGGTGGCGGACCTCATCGACGCCATCTACGTCCAGACCCGCACCGACGAGACCGACGCCCAGTGCGCCGCCGCCAAGGCCGCCTGGGACGCCCTGACCGATGCACAGAAGGAGCTGGTGGAGGGTGAGGAAGCCGATCCCGACTACTTCGGCCGTGATACCGGCGACGCCGGCAAGGACGAT
Organism: Oscillospiraceae bacterium; assembly: GCA_902774015.1. Classification (GTDB taxonomy): domain Bacteria; phylum Bacillota; class Clostridia; order Oscillospirales; family Oscillospiraceae; genus Limivicinus. Next base: position 32,038 of record CACYHB010000016.1, read on the forward strand.
CCCCGGAACGCTGACGGTATCGGCGAAAACGAGCTGCTGGTGGTGAGCTTCGGCACGTCCTTCAACGACAGCCGTGCGGAGGATATCGGCGGCATCGAGAAGGCTCTCGAGGCCGCTTTCCCCGAGTGGTCCGTTCGCCGCGCCTTCACCGCCCAGATCATCATCAACCACGTCCAGGCCCGGGACGGCGAGTTCATCGACAACATGGACCAGGCGCTGGATCGCGCCGTAGCCAACGGCGTCAAAAACCTGCTCGTTCAGCCCACCCATCTCATGCACGGCGCCGAGTACGACGAGCTGACGGATGCTCTCAAGGGCTATGCGGACAAGATGAATATCGTCGTGGCCGAGCCCCTGCTGGGGCAGGTGGGCAAGGACGCCGCCGAAATCAACACCGACAAGGAGACCGTGGCCAAGGCCGTGGTGGCTGAAGCCGTGAAAGCAGCTGGGTTCGAGTCCCTGGAAGCCGCCGAGAAGGACGGCGCCGCCTTTGTGCTCATGGGCCACGGCACCGCCCATTTGGCCAAGGTCACCTATTCCCAGATGCAGACCCAGATGAACGAGCTGGGCTACAGGAACGTGTTCATCGGCACCGTGGAGGGCGAGCCCGAGGAGACCGCCTGCGAGAACATCATAAAGGCCGTCCACGAGGCAGGCTATACCAAGGTCATCCTGCGGCCCCTCATGGTGGTGGCCGGCGACCACGCCAACAACGACATGGCCGATCCTGAGGATGACGAATCCTGGGTGAGCCAGTTCACCGCGTCCGGCTTCTTCGAGACCATCGATTGCCAGATCAGCGGCATGGGTTCCATCGCTGAGGTGCAGGCCATCTATGTGGCCCATGCTCAGGCCGCCATGGACGAGAAAGGTCTGAAGGCCGAGGCCGTTGCCCCCGCCGCCGCCCTCTCTGACGGGACCTACAAGGTCACCTTCAAGACCGACAGCGGCATGTTCAAGTCTCACAAAAACCAGGGGGTGCTCACGGTCAAGGACGGCCAAATGACGCTCCACTTCAGTCTGGAGTCCAAGAACATTCTGAACCTGTATCGGGGTCTGGCAGAGGATGCTGTAAAGGAAGGCGCCGTGCTGCTGCAGCCCACGCTGGATAAGGTGACCTTTGATGACGGCCTCACCGAGGAAGTCTACGGCTTCGACGTGCCTGTGCCCATCATCGGGGAGGAATTCGACCTGGCTCTGGTCGGCAAGAAGGGCACCTGGTACGACCATAAGGTCATCGTCACCGACCCCGTGCCTGAGGCGTAAGGCTGAGGCGCACACGGACCCTAACCCAAAAGCGGTGCGGCAGCTTCGGCTGCCGTGCCGCATAGTTGTATTCAAAGGACAGGTGTTTACACCGGAAAGGATGCTTCCCATGGGTAAAAAAACATTGTGCATCACCATAGCGCTCCTGCTGTTGATGCTCTGCGCGGGCTGTCAGAAGAAAGCGAACCCCCTGGCGGATGGGACCTATCGCATAGCTGCCAGCCTCACCGGCGGCACCGGCAAGGCCAAGATCGCCTCCCCCGTTGAGATCACCGTGCAGGGCGGGCAGATGACCGCCATCCTCGTTTGGAGCAGTCCCAACTACGATTATATGAAGGTGAACGGCGTTCGATACGACGCCGTGATCGAGGACGGCCATTCGGTCTTCACCGTGCCCGTAGCTTCCCTGGAGGAGCCCCTCCCTGTGGTGGCGGACACGGTGGCCATGAGCGCGCCCCACGAGATCGAGTATACGATCACCTTCGACGCGGCTTCCCTGAAGGCGGACGCCAAATGAGGACGCCGACGAAAAAAAGCATCTGCCTGCTGCTCCTGTTCGCCCTGGCGTTGGGCCTGCTTTCGGCCTGCGACAAAGGGCAGGGCCCCACGGCCAAGGCGGCCGCGGGCCCGGACTGGAGCACGCTGACCGTTCGACGGCAGGTGCCCCTAACTAACGCCGATCAGTTCTCCCTGACGGAGTACGACCGGGGGTACATCCTTCTTGACATCCCCACCAGCGGTCGGTTCCTGATCGTGCCCGAGGAAGCGGGGGTGCCTCGGGGGCTGGATGTGGACGTGGTCCCCCTGTATGCCCCGCTCGATCGCATCTATCTTGCAGCCACCTCCGCCATGGACTATTTTCGCGCCCTGGACAGCATCGATCGGGTCCGCCTGTCCTGCCTGGACGTGAACGGCTGGTACATCGAGGAGGCGAAGGCGGCTTTGCAAAGCGGCAGCATGCTGTTCGCGGGCAAGTACAGCGCCCCGGACTACGAGCTGATCTACGCGGAGAAATGCGATTTGGCCATCGAGTCCACCATGATCTATCACAGCCCAGCGGTGAAGGAGCAATTGGAAAAGTTAGGCGTCCCCGTGCTGGTGGAGCGGTCGAGCTACGAGGAGGACCCCCTGGGCCGCATGGAGTGGATCAAGGTCTACGGGGCCCTGCTGGGGAAGCTCCCCGAGGCGGAGGCCCTCTTCGCGGCGGAGGAGCAGGCCGTGACGCCCCTGTTGAGCCAACCCAAAAACGGTAAAACCGTAGCCTTCTTCTACATCACCACCACCGGCACCGTGAACGTGCGCAAGAGCGGCGATTACGTGCCGAAGATGATCGAGATGGCCGGGGGCCGCTATGTGTTCGACGATCTCGACAGCGGCAGCGCCCTGTCCACCGTGAACATGACCATGGAATCCTTTTACGACGGGGCGAAGAACGCGGATATTTTGATCTACAACAGCACCATCGACGGGGAGCTGTACACCGTGGAGGACCTGCTCCAAAAGAGCGCCCTGCTCAAGGACTTCAAGGCCGTGCAGTCCGGGGACCTGTGGTGCACCGGCAAAAACCTGTTCCAGGAGCCCATGGGCGTGGGCAAGCTCATTTTGGACATCCATCGGGTGCTGACGGATCCGGACGCCCCCGATGAGCTCACATATCTTCATAAACTGACGGCGGGAGGCAAGGGATGAGGTCGAACCGTACCCGGCTTTGGCTCGGCTTTGCGGGCCTCGTGGCGGCCCTGCTGGGGTTGATCGTCTGGAACGTCAACGCCGGCAGCGTGAGCCTGTCCCCGGGGGAGATCTGGAACATCCTCCTCACCCGGGGCGGCGACAACGGGGCCATCGTCTGGAACATCCGCCTGCCCCGCATCCTGGCCGCCCTGCTGCTGGGCGGAGCGTTGGCCCTGTCCGGTTTCCTTCTCCAAACCTTCTTTTCGAACCCCATCGCCGGTCCCTTCATTTTGGGCATCTCCTCCGGCGCCAAGCTGGTGCTGTCGTTGGTGATGATCGGCTTTTTGAGCCGGGGCGTCACCGTGGGCTCCCTGGGCCTCATCGCCGCCGCCTTCTCGGGGGCCATGCTGTCCATGGGCTTCGTGCTCCTTATCTCCGCCAAGGTGAAGCGCATGTCCCTGCTCATCATCGGCGGGGTCATGATCGGCTATATCTGCTCCGCCGTCACGGACTTCGTGGTGGCCTTCGCGGACGACGCCAACATCGTGAACCTCCACAACTGGTCCCGGGGCAGCTTCTCCGGCATGCTGTGGGAGAACGTGGGGGTCATGGCCGCGGTGGTGCTGCTGGTGCTGGTGCTGACCTTCCTGCTCTCCAAGCCCATCGGCGCCTACCAGCTGGGCGAGACCTACGCTCAGAACATGGGCGTGAACATCAAAGCTTTTCGGGTGGTGCTGATCCTTCTCTCCAGCGTCCTCTCCGCCACCGTCACCGCCTTCGCGGGACCCATCTCCTTCGTGGGCGTGGCGGTGCCCCATCTCATGCGGAGCCTCTTCAAGACCGCTAAGCCCATAATCATGATCCCCGCCTGCTTCCTGGGGGGCGGGGTGTTCTGCCTGCTGTCCGACCTGATCGCCCGGACGGCTTTCGCGCCTACGGAGCTGTCCATCAGCGCCGTCACGGCCCTGTTCGGCGCGCCGGTGGTGATCCTGGTCATGCTGAGGCGGCAGAGGGAGCAGCTATGAACGCGTACTACCTCCACACCGAGAATATGACCGTGGGCTACGACGGCAAGCCCCTTATCGAGCACATCGAGATCGGCGTCCGCCGGGGGGAGATATTGACCCTCATCGGCCCCAACGGCTCCGGCAAGTCCACCATTTTGAAGAGCATGATCCGCCAGCTGAAACTGATAGCGGGCACGGTGGTACTGGACGGCCAGGCCATGGCCGGCATGAAGGAAGGGGACATCGCTCAGCGCCTGTCCATCGTCATGACCGAGCGGATCAAAGCGGAGCTCATGAGTTGCTACGATCTGGTGGCTACGGGCCGCTACCCCTACACAGGGCGGCTGGGGCTGCTGTCGGAGGAGGACCATCGGATCGTTCGGGAGGCCATCCGCACCGTTCATGCGGAAGAATTTGCCGACCGCCCCTTCACCGAGATCAGCGACGGCCAGCGGCAGCGGCTGCTCCTTGCCCGGGCCATCTGCCAGGAGCCGGAGGTCATCGTCCTGGACGAGCCCACCTCCTTTCTGGACATCCGCCATAAGCTGGAGCTGCTGGACATTTTGAAAAACCTGGTCCGGGAAAAGAATGTGGCCGTGATTCTGTCTCTCCACGAGTTGGACCTCGCTCAGAAGGTGTCGGATCGGGTGGTGTGCGTGGCCAATGAACGCATCGATCGTTGCGATACCCCGGAGAACATCTTTACGGACGAGTATATCGCCCGGCTGTACGGCATCGAGAAGGGCAGCTACAACGCCCTCTTCGGCTGCCCGGAGCTGTCCGCCGTCCGGGGGGAACCCAGGGTCTTCGTCATCGGTGGGGGCGGCAGCGGCATCCCCGTCTATCGGCAGCTGCAGCGGCGGGGCATCCCCTTCGCCGCAGGCATCTTACAGGAGAACGACGTGGACTACCCGGTGGCCAAGGCCCTGGCGGCGGAATGTATCGCGGTGCCGCCCTTTACGGCCATGGACGAGGCGGCCATGGACCGGGGCCGGGCTCTCATAGCCCGTTGCGAGCAGGTGGTCTGCTGCCTCGATGCCTTCGGCGAACAGAACCAGGGGAACCGGCGCCTCCGGGACGAGGCTGCGGTGCGAGGGAAGATACTGAAGGTAAGCCGTCTCTCAGACCTGTGGACGGGAGGTGAACGCTGATGGGTCTCTATGCCCTCACCGCCCTATCCATCTTCGCCGGCTTTCTGCTGGACTGTCTCTTTGGCGACCCTCTGAGCCGCCTCCATCCCGTGGTGCTCATGGGGAAGCTCATCTCCTTTCTGGAGAAGAAGCTCCGGCCCATCTTTCCCAAGACGCCCCAGGGGCAACGGATCGCCGGGGCGATCATGGCCGTTTCGGTGGCCCTGATCAGCGCCGGGGCAGGCTTTCTGCTCCTCTATGGGGCCTGGGTCATCCATCCCTGGGCTTATTTTGTCCTCAGCGCCTTCCTCTGCTGGCAGTGCTTTGCCGCCCGATGCCTCATGGCGGAATCTAAAAAGGTGGTGACCGCCCTGCAGCGGGAGGGCCTGGACGCCGGACGCCGCCAGATCGCCATGCTGGTGGGAAGGGACACACAGAATTTAACGGAAACACAGGTGATCAAGGCCGCCGTGGAGACCGTGGCGGAAAATACCTCCGACGGGGTCATCGCCCCCCTCTGCTGGATGATCGTTGGCGGCGCGGTGGGCGGCCTCTTCTACAAGGCTGTGAACACCATGGACTCCATGGTGGGCTATAAGAACGAAAAATATTTGAACTTCGGCCGCTGGGCCGCCAAAATGGACGACGGGGCGAACTATGTCCCCGCCCGGCTGTCGGCTTTCGCCATGATCGGCGCGGCTTTTCTTTTGAAGCTGGACGGCCCCAATGCCTGGCGCATTTGGCGGCGGGATCGGCGGAACCATGCGAGCCCCAACTCCGCCCAATGCGAGTCCGTCTGCGCCGGGGCCCTGGGGGTGCAGCTTGGGGGCAACGCCAGCTACTTCGGCGTGGTCCATAAAAAGCCCACCATCGGCGATCCCACCCGGCCCATCGAAGGGGCGGACGTGGATCGGGCCTGCAAACTGATGTACGGGACCAGCGTTCTGACGCTGGCGGCGTATGGGCTGATCCTGCTGTTGGGGGTGGTCCTATGATCCTGGGGCAGAACTACGGTCACGGCGGCGATATCTATTCTCGACCCGTTCATCTGGACTTTTCCGCCAACGTAAACCCCTTTGGCACGCCGGAAGCGGTGAAGGCGGCGGTCCGGGCGGCGACGGAGGACCTCTCCGCCTATCCCGACCCCTACTGCAGCCCCTTGCGGGAAAAGCTGGCCGCCCTGAACGGGGTAGATAAGGGCAATGTGGTCTGCGGCAATGGGGCGGCGGAGTTGATCTATCAGTTCGCCGCGGCGCTGCAACCGAAGCAGGCCCTGCTGCCGGTGCCCTCCTTCTCGGATTACGAGAGCGCTCTGCTGGCGGCGGGCTGTGAACCGACCTTTTATCCGTTGAGCCGGGAGAACGGCTTCCGGCTGACAGAGGATATCCTGGATGCCATCGGCCCCGAGACGGACCTCCTGATGCTCTGCTCTCCCAACAACCCCACGGGTCGGTCCGTGGAAAAGGGGCTGCTGCTGAAGATCCTGAATCGGTGTCGGGAGACGGGGACCTGGCTGTTTCTGGACGAGTGCTTTTATGAGCTGACCGACGAGGACAGGGCCTTCTCCCTGACGTCCCAACTGCGGGACGGAGACCGGGTCTTCCTCCTGCGGGCCTTCACCAAAGCCTATGGCATGGCGGGGCTACGGCTGGGTTACGGCGTATGCATGAACAGGGCGCTGCTGGAAGTCATGTGCCGCCTC
>CACYHB010000017.1 GCA_902774015.1 Oscillospiraceae bacterium
GATGACGCCGGTCACGTCGGTGGTACGGAAGTAGAACTGGGGACGGTAGTTGTTGAAGAACGGGGTGTGACGGCCGCCCTCTTCCTTGGACAGGACGTAAACCTGGCCCTTGAACTTGGTGTGGGGGTGGATGCTCTTGGGAGCAGCCAGGACCTGACCACGCTCAACGGACTTCTTGTCGATACCACGCAGCAGGCAGCCGACGTTGTCGCCAGCCTCGGCGTACTCGAGGGTCTTGTGGAACATCTCGGTGCCGGTAACGGTGGTCTCGGTGGACTCGTCCTTCAGGCCGACGATCTCGACCTTGTCGCCGATCTTCACGCGGCCACGCTCAACACGACCGGTAACGACAGTGCCGCGGCCGGAGATGGTGAACACGTCCTCGATGGGCATCAGGAAGGGCTGGTCGGCCTTGCGGTCGGGAGTGGGGATCCAAGTGTCGACAGCGTCCATGAGCTCCTTGATGCAGGCATACTCGGGGGCGTTGGGATCGTTGGACTCGCAGACCAGAGCGTTCAGAGCGGAGCCGCGGATGATGGGGGTGTCGTCGCCAGGGAAGCCGTAGAAGTCGAGCAGCTCGCGCACTTCCATCTCAACCAGCTCCAGCAGCTCCTCGTCGTCGACCTGGTCGCACTTGTTCAGGAAGACCAGAACGGAAGGAACGTTAACCTGACGGGCCAGCAGCAGGTGCTCGCGGGTCTGGGCCATGGGGCCGTCGGAAGCGGCGATAACGAGGATAGCACCGTCCATCTGGGCAGCGCCGGTGATCATGTTCTTGATATAGTCGGCGTGGCCCGGGCAGTCGACGTGAGCGTAGTGACGCGCTTCGGTCTCGTACTCGACGTGAGCGGTGTTGATGGTGATGCCGCGCTCGCGCTCTTCGGGAGCCTTGTCGATGGAAGAGTAATCGGTGTACTCAGCCTTGCCCTGGAGAGCCAGGTACTTGGTGATGGCGGCGGTCAGAGTGGTCTTGCCATGGTCGATGTGGCCGATGGTGCCGATGTTGACATGGGGCTTTGCTCTGTTGTACATCTGTTTAGCCATTGAAAAATCCTCCTGATAAAATTATACTTTTTTCTTAATTCCTCTTGTTGCCTTAATACCTGATGTTGGAAAAACCGTTGCGATTGTTCACAAGGGTCTCCTGCAAATTTTTGGGCAGCTCGACAAAGTGGCTGGGCTCCATGCTGTAGGTGGCCCGGCCCTGGGTCTTGCTGCGCAGATCCGTGGCGTAGCCGAACATCGTGGACAGCGGCACGCTGCTCTCAACGATCGCAGCGCCGTTGCGGATGTCGGAGCCGGAGATCTGCCCGCGCCTGGCATTGATGTCGCCCATTACGTCGCCCATGTACTCCTCGGGCGCGGTCACAACGACCTTCATAATGGGCTCAAGCAGGGTGGGATCCGCTTTCTGACAGGCTTCCTTGAAAGCCATGCTTCCGCAGATCTTGAAGGCCAACTCCGAAGAGTCCACCTCATGGAAGGAACCGTCCAGCAGCGTCGCCTTCACGTCCACCACCTGGTAGCCTGCCAGCACGCCGGAGAGCATCGCACCCTGGATGCCCTGATCGACGCAGGGGATAAACTCCTTCGGGATCGCGCCGCCCGTGATCTTGTTGATGAACTCGTAGCCCTTGCCGGGTTCGTTGGGTTCCACCAGCAGCTTCACATGGGCGAACTGGCCCTTGCCGCCGGTCTGGCGCACGTAGCGGGTGTCGACCGTAGCGGACTTGCGGATGGTCTCCTTGTAGGAGACCTGGGGCTTGCCCACGTTGGCCTCGACCTTGAACTCGCGCAGCAGGCGGTCCACGATGATCTCCAGATGCAGCTCACCCATGCCGGCGATGATGGTCTGACCCGTCTCCTCGTCCGTATAGGTCTTGAAGGTAGGATCTTCCTCCGCCAGCTTCTGCAGGGCGACTGCCATCTTCTCCTGACCCGCCTTCGTCTTGGGCTCGATGGCCACGCGGATGACAGGCTCGGGGAACTCCATGGATTCAAGGATGATCGGATGCTTCTCATCACAGAGGGTGTCGCCGGTAGTGGTGTTCTTGAGGCCCACCGCGGCGGCGATATCGCCGGACCAGACCTGCTCGATATCCTCTCTGTGATTGGCGTGCATCTGCAGGATGCGTCCGACGCGCTCCCGCTGGCCCTTGGTGCTGTTCATGACCGTTTTGCCGCTCTCCAGCGTACCGGAATACACCCGGAAGAAGCCCAGCTTGCCCACATAGGGGTCGGTCATGATCTTGAACGCCAGGGCGGAGAAGGGGGCGGAATCGTCAGCCTCGCGCACTTCCGTCTCGTCGGTCTTGGGGTGCTTGCCTTCCACCGGAGGAACATCCAGCGGGGATGGCATGTAATCCACGATCGCGTCCAGAAGCTTCTGCACGCCTTTGTTCTTGTAGGAAGTGCCGCAGGTCACGGGGACCATTTCCACCGCGACTGTGGCCTTCCGGATCGCCGCGCGGATCTTGTCCGCGGGCACGTCTTCGCCTTCGAGATATGCTTCCATGATCTCTTCGTCGAAGTCGGAAACCGCTTCCAGGAGCTTGTCCCGATATTCCTGCGCCAGGTCCTGCATCTCCGCGGGGATCTCCACGGTCTGCATTTCCTTGCCCAGATCATCGAGATAGATGCGGGCGTTCATATCCACCAGATCGACGATACCGACGAAGCTTTCCTCAGAGCCGATGGGGAGCTGGATGGGAACGGCGTTGCACTTGAGTCTGTCACGCACCATGTCGAGCACGTGATAGAAGTCGGCGCCCATGATGTCCATCTTGTTGACGTAGATCATGCGGGGAACATGATAGTGGTCGGCCTGTCTCCAAACGGTCTCGGACTGCGGCTCCACACCGCCCTTGGCGCACAGGACCGTCACGCAGCCGTCCAGCACTCTGAGCGAGCGCTCGACCTCCACGGTAAAGTCCACATGGCCCGGGGTATCGATGATGTTGATGCGGGTATCGCGCCAAAAACAGGTGGTGGCGGCGGAGGTGATCGTAATGCCGCGCTCCTGCTCCTGCTCCATCCAGTCCATGGTGGCGGTACCCTCATGAGTCTCACCGAGCTTGTAGTTGACGCCCGTGTAGTACAGAATACGCTCTGTCGTGGTCGTCTTACCGGCGTCGATGTGAGCCATAATGCCGATATTTCTTGTTCTTTCGAGTGAATACTTTCTTGGCATTTGCTTAAACTCCTGCGCGGATTACCATCTGAAGTGCGCGAAAGCCTTGTTGGCTTCGGCATTCTTGTGCATGTCTTCGCGCTTCTTGACGGCGTTGCCGAGATTGTTGCATGCGTCCATGATCTCGCCGGCCAGGCGTTCCTTCATGGTCTTCTCGCTGCGCTTGCGGCTGTAGTCCACGAGCCAGCGCAGAGCCAGCGTCTGGCGACGGGCGGGGCGGACTTCGATAGGCACCTGGTAAGTGGCGCCGCCGACACGGCGAGCCTTGACTTCCAGCGCGGGCATGATGTTGTTCATGGCCTCGGTGAAAGCGTCCAGAGGCTCCTTGCCGGTCTTATCCTTGATGATGTCAAAAGCGTCGTAAACGACCTTCTGCGCAACACCTTTCTTGCCGTCAAGCATAACGCCGTTGATGAGCTTGGTCACCAGCACGGAATTATACACAGGATCGGGCAAAATTTCTCTTTTGGGAACATTACCTCTTCTGGGCACGTTGCTTCCCTCCTTCATTAAAAAATGGAATCACAGGTACTCGAACGTATAAATAGCGTCCGTTGCGCCCCGAGGTCTATCCGAATTATATAGATAAACGACAGGGCAGAATCGCTGCCGTCGGAAATATCAGATCTTATTTCTTCTTCGCAGCTTTGGGTCTCTTCGCGCCGTACTTGGAACGAGCCTGCATACGACCGTTGACGCCCTGGGCATCCAGAGTGCCGCGGATGATGTGGTAGCGGACGCCGGGCAGGTCCTTGACACGGCCGCCGCGGATCATAACCACAGAGTGCTCCTGCAGGTTATGGCCGATACCGGGAATGTACGCAGTGACTTCGTAACCATTGGTCAGACGGACACGGGCGATCTTACGCAGAGCGGAGTTCGGCTTCTTGGGAGTGGAAGTACGAACGGCGGTGCAGACGCCTCTCTTCTGGGGGGAGCTCAGATCGGTCTCCTTGTTCTTCAGGGTGTTCATACCCTTCTGCAGAGCAGGAGAAGTGGACTTGTAGGTGACCTTCTCTCTTCCCTTTCTCACCAGCTGGTTAAAAGTGGGCATTGTTTTCCTCCTTTCTTCGCTTCGTTAAATTGCTGAAAGCCCGGAATTATCAAGGCTTTCGGCCTTTTTTGCGCAGCAGGGCGCACCTATGCCACGCAAATGTGAATTTTAGCATATTTCACAAATTAAGTCAAGAATTTTTGTGAAATAAAAATACTAAATTTTTTTGAAGGTTCTCCCCTTTCCCCCGGGAACCGGAAGGAAAGCGGGCGCCTTTCCGGTCGCCCGCTTCTCAATTCTTACGCCTCAAAACTTATTTTTCATCCGGATGCTCCCGGTCCAGGATCTGGCGGAACTGGGTCTCGTAGAGCTCCCGGTAGGTGCCGCCCTTCTGCAGCAGCTCGTCGTGGGTGCCGGATTCGGCAATGACGCCGTCCTTCACCACCAGGATGCGGTCCGCCTTCAGGATGGTGGAGAGGCGGTGGGCGATCACGATGCTGGTGCGGCCCTCCATCAGGGCCTCCAGCGCGTCCTGGATGGCGTTTTCGGTGATGGAGTCCAGCGCGGAGGTGGCCTCGTCCAGAATGAGGATCTTCGGGTCCTTCAGGATGACCCGGGCGATGGAAAGGCGCTGCTTCTCACCGCCGGAGAGCTTCAGCCCCCGGTTGCCCACCATGGTTTCCAGCCCCTCGGGCTGTTCGGCAAGGAAGTCGGAGAGCTTGGCGATGTAGCAGGCGGCCTCAAGCTCCTCTTCGGTGGCGTTCTCCCTGGCGTAAAGCAGATTCTCCCGGATGGTGCCGTTAAACAGGTAGCTGTCCTGAGTCACCACGCCGATCTGCCGGCGCAGATATTCCAGATCGAAGTTGCGCACGTCCACGCCCGCGATGGTCACGCGGCCGCCCAGCACGTCGTACAGGCGCGGGATCAGGTTCACCACCGTGCTCTTGCCGGAGCCGGAGGGGCCGACAATGGCGTACATCTTCCCCCCGGGCACCGTGAAGTCGATGTCGGTCAGCAGGGGCTTGGAGGGATCGTAGGAGAAGGACACATGCTCATAGACGATATCCGCGTCCGTCACGTCGGGCTTTTGGCCGTTTTCGGGAGACCGGATGGGATTCGGCATGTCAAAGTAGTCAAAAATGCGCGTAAAGAGTGCCAGAGACCGGGTGAAATCCACGTGGATGTTCAGAAGGCTCTCCACCGGGCGGTAGAGCCGGTTGATCAGCGAGACCGTGGCCGTGATGGTGCCGACGGTGAGGGCAGGGTCTGCCTTTGTGATGATGAACCAGCCGCCGGCAAAGTAGATGAGCAGCGGGCCGAGCTGGGTGAACATCCCCATCAGCACCCGGAACCAGCGGCCGCTGTTGGATTCTCTGAGCGAGAGCTGCGTGACCTGTTCGTTTACATCCACAAAACGCTCGTACTCCCGCTGCTCCCGGGTGAAGAGCTTCACGAGCAGAGAGCCGGAGACGGAGAGCGTCTCGTTGATGAGCTGGTTCATCTCGTCGTTCTTGGCCTGGGCGTCCGTGAGGATCTGATAGCGCTTCTTGCCCACGCTCTTTGTGGGCAGGATCAGCAGCGGGATCACCACGATGCCCACGAGCGCAAGCTTCCAGCTCATGGTGAAGAGCGCCGCCAGCGTGGTCACCACCGTGGCGATGTTTGACACGATGCTGGAGAGCGTGCCGGAGATGACGGAGCTGACGCCCGAAATGTCCGTATTCATGCGGGTGATGATGTCGCCCTGCTTTTCCGAGGTAAAGAAAGCGTGGGGCATGTGCTGCAGATGGTCGTACATCTGGTTCTTCATATCGAAGATGATGCGCTGGGAAATCCAGGCGTTGATGTAGCTCTCCAGCACGGAGATGACCTGCGAGCCCGTCAGCGTCACGAAAGCCAGGATCAGCAGCTTTACGAGCAGCACCATGTTTTTGCCAACCAGCGCCTCGTCCACGATTTTACCGGTGATGATGCTGGGAAGCAGCCCAACGACGGCAGAGAGCAGGATCGTCACAAACACCAGCAGGAACTGCAGCCAGTAGGGCTTCAGATAGCCCAGGATACGCCGGATCAGCGCCGCGTTCACCTGGGGGAGATTCTTTTTTTCCTCGTCCGTCAGAAAACCGCGGGGGCCGAGTCCCCGTCCGGGTCCTGCCATACGATCACGCTCCTTTTCATTGAATGCAGCCATTTTATTCCACTTGCTGCGCGCCGTCAATTGAAAAAAACACCCTCTGCGAATTTTGTTCACAGAGGGTGCCGGAGAGTTTGGGATCAGCCGAGCAGGTTCTCCCCGGTCATGGCGGCGGGCTGCTCCAGGCCCATCACGTGCAGGATGGTGGGAGCGATGTCGGCCAGCTTGCCGGGCTTGAGGCTCGCGCCCCTGACGGTGACGCAGAAGGGCACGGGATTCGTGGTATGCGCGGTGTTGACCTTGCCGGTCTCGTCGAACATGCAGTCGGCGTTGCCGTGGTCGGCGGTCACCAGCAGGACCACGTCGTCATGCTTCCCGATCTCGGCGACGATGCGGCCGATGCAGGCGTCCACGGTCTCGACCGCCTTGACGGCGGCCTCCATGACGCCGGTGTGGCCCACCATGTCACAGTTGGCGAAGTTGCAGACGATCAGGGCATACTGCTCGGAGGCGATGGCCTCCACCACCTTGTCGCAGACCTTCACGGCGCTCATCTGGGGCACCAGATCATAGGTGGCAAACTCCTTGGGAGAGGGCACCAGGCAGCGCTCCTCGCCCTCGCACTGTTTCTCCACGCCGCCGTTGAAGAAGAAGGTCACGTGGGCGTACTTCTCGGTCTCCGCCACGCGGAACTGCTTGAGGCCCTGTTCGGAAATCAGGTCGCCCAGGGTGTTCTCAATGACCTCGGGCGGGTAGGCGATGGGCAGGGTCAGCGCTTCGTCGTACTGGGCGGTGCAGACGTAGCTGAGAGGATAGACGGTCTTTTTCCGTTCGAAGCCCGCAAAGTCGGGCAGATTCAGCGCCCAGGTCATCTCGCGGGCGCGGTCGGGGCGGAAATTCATGAAGATGACGCTGTCGCCCTCGTTGATCTGTCCCTCCGGGCAGACGACGACAGGCTTGACGAACTCATCGGTCACGTCCTCGGCGTAGCTTGCCTCCACGGCGTGCACGGGGTCGGGGTCCATCACGCCTTCGCCGCAGACGATGGCGTTATAGCCGGCCTCCACACGGTCCCAGCGCTTGTCGCGGTCCATGCCCCAGAAGCGGCCCTGGATGGTGGCGATCCGGGCGTTGCCCAGCGCGTCGCACTTCTCCTTCAGCTCGCGCACAAAGCCCGCGCCGCTGGTGGGCGCCACGTCGCGCCCGTCCAGGAAGCAGTGGACGTAGACCTGCTCCACACCACGCATCCTGGCCATATCCAGAATGCCGAAGATGTGGTTCAGATGACTGTGTACGCCGCCGGTGGACAGCAGACCCATGACGTGCAGGGGCTTGCCGTTGGCCTTGGCGTCTTCCATGGCCTTGATGTAGACCTTGTTTTCAAAAAACTTGCCGGTCTCGATCTCCTGGCTGATCTTGGGCAGGATCTGAAACACCACGCGGCCGGCGCCGATGTTGGTGTGACCCACCTCGGAGTTGCCCATCTGCCCGTCGGGCAGGCCGACGAACAGGCCGGAGGCCTGCAGCTGGGTGGTGGGGTATTCGGCAAAGAGCTGATCGAGGTTGGGCTTTTTGGCCTGGGCAATGGCGTTGCCCGCGGTGGGCGCGGCCAGGCCGTAGCCGTCCATGATGATGAATACTGCTTTTTTCATAGAGGAATGATCCTTCCTGATAATTTACCCGCGGGAAAGCCAAGGCTTTTCCGCGAAAAAGGAAGAACAAAGCAAACGGTCAATAGAGCGGCACGCGGGCCGCTCTATGACCTTATTGCTTTATTCAGACGCCCTGGTTGGTGGCCGCGACGATGGCCGCAAAGTCCACGGGTTTGAGAGAGGCGCCGCCGATCAGGCCGCCGTCGATGTCGGGCTGAGCGAGAAGCTCCGCCGCGTTCTTGGCGTTCATGCTGCCGCCGTAAAGGATGCTGACCGCACGGGCGGGACGGGCGCCGTAGATCTTGCGGATGACGGCGCGGATCCCCTCGCAGACTTCCTGCGCCTGCTCGGCCGTGGCGGTCTTGCCGGTGCCGATGGCCCAGATGGGCTCATAGGCGATGATGCAGCGGCGCAGCTGGGCGGCGTCGATGCCGCTGAGGGCGGCCTTGACCTGATAGGCCACGTACTCCATGGTCAGGTCCATCTCCCGCTGCTCCAGGCTCTCGCCCACGCAGATGATGGGGATGATGCCCTTGGCGAGCAGGGCCTTGGCCTTGGCGTTGATGAGCATGTCGTCCTCGCCGTGGTACTGGCGGCGCTCGGAGTGGCCGACGATGCAGTATTTGGCGCCGATGTCCGCCAGCTGATCGGCGGAGATCTCACCGGTGTAGGCGCCCTTCTCGTACTTGGACACGTCCTGGGCGCCGGCGGCGACCTTGGCTTCCTTGCCGGCGCGGATCATGGCGGGGACCATAACGGCGGGGGTGCAGAGCACGATGTCGCAGCTCTTCTGCTTGGGCAGATTCTCTTTCAGCTCCTCGATGAAGGGCTTGATGCCGGAGGCCAGCTGGTTCATCTTCCAGTTGCCGGCGATAACGGTTTTACGGTACTTTCTGTTCATATATATCAATCCTTTCCTTATCGGCTCCCCTTACAGAGGGGAGCTGTCAGCCGACAGGCTGACTGAGGGGTCTCTGCGTTCTTGTGTGATCCCGGCTCCCCGTGAAGGGGAGCCGGACAGTTGACGTTATGCGTCCAGCAGGCACGCCACGCCGGGCAGCTCCTTGCCTTCCAGGAACTCCAGGGAGGCGCCGCCGCCCGTGGAGATGTGGGTGATCTTGTCGGCAAAGCCCAGCTTCTCGACCGCGGAGGCGGAGTCGCCGCCGCCGACGATGGTCACGGCGCCGCTCTCAGCCAGGGCCTTGGCCATGGCCTTGGTGCCGCCGGCGAACTTCTCGAACTCAAAGACGCCCATGGGTCCGTTCCAGACGATGGTGCCGGCGCCCTTGACGGCAGAGGCGAACAGCTCCTGGGTCTTGGGGCCGATGTCCATGCCCATGAGATCCTCGGGGATGTTGCCCTCGACGAGGACGGGCTCGGCGTCGGCGGAGAACTCGGCGGCGCAGTAGTTGTCAACGGGCAGCAGGAACTTGACGCCCTTGCTCTCGGCCTTGGCGATCATGTCGCGGGCGTAGTCGATGCGGTCACTCTCCAGCAGGGACTTGCCGATCTCAAAGCCCTGGGCCTTCTTGAAGGTGTAGGCCATGCCGCCGCCGATGATGATGGTGTCGGCCTTCTCAAGGAGGTTGTTGATGACGTTGATCTTGTCGGAGACCTTGGCGCCGCCCAGAACGGCCACGAAGGGACGCACGGGGTTATCCAGCGCCTTGCCCATGATGCTCAGCTCCTTCTGAACGAGCAGGCCGGAGTAAGCGGGCAGATAAGCGGCGACGCCGGCGGTGGAGGCGTGGGCGCGGTGCACGGTGCCGAAAGCGTCGGACACGAAGACCTCGGCCATGTCGGCCAGAGCCTTGGCGAAGGCGGGGTCGTTCTTGGTCTCGCCCTTGGCAAAGCGGAGGTTCTCCAGCAGCATGATCTGGCCGGGCTGCAGCGCGGCGGCCTTGGCCTGGGCGTCCTCGCCGATGGTGTCGGCGGCGAAGATCACGTCCTGACCCAGCAGCTCGCTCAGGCGCTTGGCGACGGGAGCCAGGGTCAGCTTTTTGAGGGACTTCTCCCACTCTTCGCGGGTGATGTCGGCCTCGTTCTTGCCCTTCTCGACCTGCTTTTTCACGTAGCCGTCGAAGGTGGCGACGGGCTTGCCCAGGTGGGAGCAGGCGATGACGGCAGCACCCTGCTCGAGCAGGTACTTGAGGGTGGGGAGAGCGGCGACGATACGCTTGTCGCTGGTGATCTCACCGGTCTTCTTGTCCTGAGGGACGTTGAAATCGCAGCGAACCAGGACCTTTTTGCCTTTGACGTCTACATCGTAGATGGTCTTTTTGTTGTAGTTCATGCTGTGCCTCCTTAATAATAATAACAAATACATCTTTGGCTCCCCTGTACAAGGGGAGCTGGCGCAAAGCGCCTGAGGGGTTGTGCTTGGTTCTCAAGAATGTTTCATGCTCCCGGCCTCCAGCAGGCCGGGGAAGCCCTGCTGACGCAGCGCCTCATATGCCAGAATGGCAACGGAGTTTGACAGATTCAAACTCCGGGCTTCCGAGATCATGGGGATGCGGACGCATCTGTCGCGGTATTTCTCGCGCAGCCACTCCGGCAGCCCCGCCGTCTCCTTGCCGAACATCAGCGTCACGTCACCGGAGAAATCCGCCTCATGGTAGGAGCGCGGCGCCTTGGTGGTGGCAAGGAAAAGATTCCGATCGCCGTGCTTTGCAAAAAAAGCGTCCAGATTCTCGTACACGCTGATGTCGACAAGATACCAGTAATCCAGGCCGCAGCGCTTGACCGCCCTGTCGGAAATATCGAAGCCCAGGGGCTCGATCAGGTGCAGACGGGCGCCCGTGGCCGCGCAGGTGCGGGCGATCGCGCCGGTATTGTGCGGGATTTCCGGTTCCACCAGAACGATGTCCAGCACAGTCCTCGCCTCCGCTCGCATTCCAGCATTACTTTCTCCGCTTCGGGAACATTTTAGCACAAATAATCTAAATTTCATGTATTTTTTCATGCATTTTTCAAGTTCTTGCAGAATAGACAAATTCAGGGTATAATCGTTGGCACAATCGCTGATTTTCTTGTCAAAATGAACAGGGAGCAACTATGGACTATATCTGCAACGACTGCCCGCGCAGATGCAATGCGCGGCGAAGCGATACGGCGGCGAAAGGCCTGTGCCTCTCCCCCGCTCTGCCCCGCGTCACGAGGGCCGCGCCGCACTTCGGAGAGGAGCCCTGCATCAGCGGCACCCGCGGCTCCGGCGCGGTGTTCTTTTCCGGCTGCAATCTCCGCTGCGTCTTCTGTCAGAACCGGGAAATCAGCCGAAAAAGTTTTGGCGAGGCGCTGACGGTCCCCGCTCTGCGCGACATTCTGCTGCGCCTGCGCGACACGGGCGTACACAACATAAACCTCGTCACGGGAAGCCACTTTGTCCGCCCGATCGCCGAGGCGCTCTCGGGACTCGATCTCGGCATCCCCGTGGTATGGAACAGCTCGGGCTATGAGAGCGTGGAGACGCTGAAGCTGCTGGAGGGTCTGGTGCAGGTCTACATGCCGGACTTCAAGTACTGGAAGAGCGAGCCCGCAAAGCGCTACAGCGCCGCGGCGGACTACCCGGAGACTGCCAAGGCCGCCATCCGGGAGATGTACCGGCAGCGCGGGGCCTGTGTGCTGGACGAAAACGGCCTTCTGCGCTCCGGCCTTCTGATCCGGCATCTGATCCTCCCCGGGCAGGAGCTTGCCGCCATGGACATCATGGACTTCGCCGCCGAGGAATTCCCCGTCGGGAGCGTCCTCTTTTCACTCATGAGCCAATACACCCCCATGCCGGGACTGGAACGCTTCCCGGAGCTGCAAAGCAGGGTTTCCAAAGAGACGAACGACAATCTGATCGCCTACATGCAGCGTCTTGGGCTGGAGGGCTTCTGCCAGGACCCGGAAGCCGCCACGGAAGAGATGATCCCCGCCTTTGACGGCACGGGGCTTTCGCGGGAATGACAGTCGGTCGTCCGCCGAGCCTGCACCGATCCGTCGGAAAGCGAGCGGCGATCGTCCCTACTTGACTTTCTTTGCGGTGTGCGTGATAATGAAAACATCCTGTTCTTGAAAATATTACCAAAAGGAGCGATTCATATGAACTATAACGAAGTCCTGGCCGCCGCCAGAAGCCAGATCGGCCCCTTCTGCAAGGCCTGTCCCGTCTGCAACGGCCGCGCCTGCGGCAACGCCATGCCCGGCCCCGGCTGCAAGTACCCCGGCCAGACCGCCGCTCGCAACTTTGACAAATGGCAGGAGATCTGCGTGAACATGGACACGCTGTGCCCGAACACGGAGCCCGACATCTCCTTTGAAATGTTCGGCCGCTGCTTCTCCTCCCCCATCTTCGCCGCGCCTCTGGGCGCCCTCAAGCTCCACTACGGCGACAAATACAGCGATCAGGAGTATAACGCCGTTCTGGTCAAGGCTGCCGCCGAGTACGGCAGCATGGCCCTGACCGGCGACGGTGTGGACCCCGAGATCATGAAGGCCTCCGTGCTGGAAATGGCAAAAGTCGGAGGAATGGGCTGCCCCACCATCAAGCCCTGGAACAAGGAATTCGTATTTGAGAAGCTGGACGCTGTCAAGGCGGCAGGCGTCTTCTGCGCCGCCATGGATGTGGACGGCGCGGGGCTTCCGTTCCTCAAGGCCATGAACCCCAACGCCGGCAGCAAGTCCGTCGGAGAAATGAAGGAGATCATCGACTACGCCGGAATCCCCTTCATCATCAAGGGCATCATGACGCCCGAAGGCGCCATCAAGGCCGTTGAGGCCGGTGCCGCCGGCATCGTGGTGTCAAATCACGGCGGCCGCGTGCAGGGCGGCGTCCCCTCCACCGCGGAGGTTCTGCCCGCCATCGCAGACGCACTGAAGGGTCAGATCACAATTCTGGTGGACGGCGGCATCCGCTCCGGCGTGGACGTGTTCCGCGCCCTCGCTCTGGGCGCCGACGGAGTGCTGATCGGCCGTCCCATCCTGACCGCCATCTACGGCGCGGGCGCTGAGGGCTACAGAGTCTATATGGACAAGATTGTTTCCGAGCTCAAGTCCACCATGACCATGTGCGGCGCGGCCTCCCTGAAGGACATCGACGAGAAGAAGATCTGGCGCGGATAAGAACGGAAAAGCCTATCGGCAACAGCCTGCGTAAAACGCAGGCTGTTGTTTTATGTAAACTATTTTATTGTAAACCAGTATATTGTTAATTATTTTATGTTAATGATATTATTTGCAACTTCTTCATTTTCCATGTGTCCACGCAGTATCCCCGTCCTATTATTGTTTTATGTAAACTTTATTATCGTTAATCTCTTCCCGGTTCCGGATGCTGAGACGACAAAAGAGCCGATCCGTTCGTTTACACGGATCGGCTCTTTTCACTTTTCCGGGTTTCCTCCCCTGCGGAGGAACACAGCACTTGGCTCAGAACAGCAGACTATCCACTCTGGGAAGCAGCTCTTCCAGATGGCGGCGGCAGTTTTCGATCTCCGCACGCCCCTCCTCGGTCTCATAGCCCTTGCGGCGGATGCGGCGCCGCATGATGCGGGTGTATCCGACGATCATGGCTTTCTCCTCCACAGCCTTGACCGTCTCCTCATCGGCTCCGTCCAGATAGAGGCGGAGCGACTTGGCCCAGAACTGCAGCGCCGTCTCGTGGGGGATCCCCAGGAAAGACTGGGAGATGCTGTTGTCCAGCTCACTGTAGCCGCAGTAGGCGTTGTACATGCTGGCCAGCTCAAAGACCGGATGCCCGTGACAGAGCGTGTCCATGTCAATGAGCAGCGCCTCACCGTTCTGAAGCATGACGTTTTTGATGTGATAGTCGCCGTGCATCATGTGGTTGTCCGCGGGGACGGCCTCCACCAAGGCTCTCAGCTTCCGGTACAGCGACGCGTCCAGATGCTCCTGGAGGAAATCCACCCAATCCAGCGCTACGGCTTTCATATCGGGCATGGCGTCCGGGCGGACTGTGGTGGCGTGAATGATCTTCAGCAGCTCCACGCTGATCTTCGCCGCCTCATCCACGTTCATTTTCCCCGTCGTAAGAAGCTGCGCAAGGCTCGCGGCGTTGAGCAGCTCGAACACAGAACCGTAGCCGCCCCCCTCAATACGCACCACGTCGTAGGGAATCGCGGTGGGTACGCCCAGGACAAAGGCGGTGCGGGCAAGCTCCCGCTCGCGCTGGATCTCCGGCAGGGAATCCGGATTGAGATAGACCTTTACGATGGTATCCCGGTCGATGCGGTAAACAGCGCCGTTGGCGCCCTTTCCGATCATCTCGCAGCCCTCCACGGAGAGAAGACGGTACGCCTTGCGCACCTCCATCATCTCGGTAAAGCCGGTCATATCCAGGATCTCATACACTTCGGAAGAAACGTTGGTGAGCAGCGTGTCCTTCACGCTCTTCTTGCAGCGCAGGATCACGCGAAGACCGGCGCTGGAAATATATTCCAGGTCAGCAAAGTCCAGAACGAGTTTGCTGCAGGGCTGTGTGTCGCGGATCGACTGGATCGCTCTTTCCATCTCAGCGGCGTTGGCGGAGTCAATCCTCCCGGAGAGAAAAATCGTGAGCGTATCATCCAAAAAACTGTGTTTGATCGTTTTCATGCTGATCATTCCTCAATCATTCAGCGCAGACGCGCTTTCTTTTGTTATATTTTAACACATGCGGGGAAAAAGCGGAAGAGGTCTCCTGCCGCTTTTTGGAAGCTAATAATTATGTAAACTATATTATCGTTAATAAAATTATGTTACTTTTTTCGTTCTTCCCTGACGATGGCGCACATCTCCTCCCAATGGGCCTCCATGTCGCGCAGGAGCCGGAACTGGGCGCGGCAGCGGATCTTGTTGTGTTCTGGATAATCGATGGAGAAGTACTTGTCGCCGTTGAGGTAATCCGCCAGAAATCGCATGCCGACCTCCATGGTCATGGTGTACGCGCCAAGGGGCAGCACGTCGATCTCCCGCTCCGTCAGGCTGGGGCATGCATCCAGAAAACCGCGTACAAAAGCCCGGTAAAGCTCCAGGTCCAGCCGTACCTTCTCAAGATCCGGCTCGTCCTCGGCGGCGGTGGAGGCGCCGAAGCGGATCGCGTCGCCGAAATCGAAAGCGGCGAGGCCGGGCATCACGGTGTCCAGGTCGATGACGCAGAGCGCCTTACGCGTGTCTTTATCCAGCAGAACGTTGTTGATCTTGGTATCGTTATGCGTAACGCGCACAGGCAGCTGGCCTGACTCGCGCATCCGGTGCAGCGTACAGGCGCGCTCCTCCCGCGCAAGGACAAAGCGTACCTCCTCCTCCACCTCGCGGAGCCGTCCGGCCGCATCGTTGGCCACGGCCTCGCGGAACTGGCGGTAGCGGTCCTCCGTGTTGTGGAAATTCACGATGGTCTCCTCCAGCCGTTCGGCGGGGAAGCCGCTGAGAGCGTACTGAAAGCGGCCGAAGCCGACGGCGCATTCGTAGAAATCCTCCGGGCTCTCGGGCCGCTGGAGGCAGAGGCTGTTGGGCACGTAGCGGTAAATGCGCCAGGCGCCGCCACGGCCGTCGTCGTAATAGCTTTCGCCCTCCAGGGTGTCGATATAACGGATCATGGACATGCTTCCCTGCTCGTGTTCACGCAGGTAGGCGCTGATGGCGGACATGTTGTTCATGATGGCGCTCACTCTGGGGAAGACATACTGGTTGACCCATTGCAGGATATACCGCACGCCGGTGTCGGTGGTGATCAGATAGGTCTCGTTGATGTGACCGCTCTTGATCTGCTCACACTTGACGGGTCTGCCGTCGGTGGGGAAATGGAAAATGGCCTCTTTCATTTCAGGTCCCTCGTTTCTTCCCGTTTTATCGGCTCAGTCTCTCCCGCTGCAGACGATGTTCAGCAGGATCTCCACCATGAGGTCCATGTCCTCGGCGGCGATATGCTCAAACGGGCCGTGGAAGGCGTAGCCGCCGGTGCCGAGGTTCGGGCAGAGCAGGCCCCGGAACGAGAGCTGCGCGCCGTCGGTGCCGCCGCGGACAGGGACGCGCGCCGGTACAAGCCCGGCCTTTTCGATGGCGCGCTCCGCCCGCTCGACGATGTCCATCCGCTCGCTGAGCTTCTCGGCCATGTTGCGGTAGGAGGGGCGCAGGGTGAGCTTCGCGGTGCCCGCGCCGTATTTTTCGTTGATGTACTTCTCGATCTGCCGCATGGTCCGCTCCCGGTCGGCGAAGGAGGCTGCGTCATGGTCGCGGATGATGTAGCTGAGCATGGCCTTCGCCACGTCGCCGTGCATATCGGTCAGATGGTAAAAGCCCTCGTGGCCTTCGGTGTGTTCCGGCCTCTCCGCCGCCGGCAGGAGAGCGTTCACCTCCATGGCGACCAGGTTTGCGTTGATCATGGTGTCCTTGGCGCTGCCCGGATGGACGTTGAAGCCGTGCAGCTCCCAGAGCGCGGTGGAGGCGTTGAAGGTCTCATAGTTGATGGTATTCGGCGCTCCGCCGTCCACAGTATAGGCAAAGTCCGCGTCCAGGCGTTCCAGATCCAGCAGCGCCGCCCCGTGGCCCACCTCCTCGTCGGGGCTGAAGCAGACCGCGACGCGCCCGTGGAGGCGTTTTTCGGCGATGAGCCGCTCGCACATGGTCAGGATCTCGGCGATGCCGGCCTTGTCGTCGGCCCCCAGCACGGTGGTCCCGTCGGTGGTGATGAGGGTCTTGCCCTTCAGCGACGGCAGGTGCGGAAAGTCCTTCACCGAGAGCACGCGTCCGCTCTCCCCCAGTTTCACGTCGCCGCCGTCATAGTCCTCGTGCAGCGTGGGCTTGACGTTTTCGCCGGGAAAATCGGGGATCGTGTCCAGATGGGCGTTAAAGGCGATCTTCGGCCAGTCCTCGCAGCCCGGGGCCGCCGGCAGGAATCCGTAGGTGTACGCGTGCTCGTCCACAAAAACGCCCTCCATGCCGAGCGCCGTCATCTCCTCCGCCAGCAGGCGGCTCAGATCGAACTGCCGTTCGGTGCTCGGCGTTCTGCTCAGATCCTCGATGCTTGCGGTATGCACCTGCACGTACTTTACCAGTCTCTCGTATGCTCTCATGTTCCTTCTCCTGTATCCTTCTGTTTTCTCATATAGTTTTTACTTATATATGTCCGCGTACACGAACAGCCGGCCTTTCCTCGAGGTGCCGCCCGTGCCGGTGACGCAGCCCTTGCCCGCGCCCCGGAGGGAAACAATATCGCCGTCTTTCACGGCAAAGTCCGTTTTAAGGGACACCTGATAGTTTATACTGACATTGCCGGCGGAGATCTGGCGGGCAGCCTCCGTGCGGGAGAGATTGAACATGCCTCCCACCACCGCATCCAGCCGCAGCGACTGCACCGAAAAGCTCTTCTGCTGCACCTTCCGTTCCGGTGCCGGAACGGAAGAGAGCGCGGCCTCCTCCGCCGTCACGCCGCAGCGGCCCACCTTTTCGATGCTCAGCAGATGGCGCTGCACACTGGGCAGGCAGAAGATGTATGCGACATTTTCTGTGACCTGGATGTCCCCCAGCCATTCGCGGCCGATGCCCATGGCCAGCAGCGCGCCCATATAATCCCTGTGGCCGGGCGTGCCGAAGTGGGCGGTGATCCGGATGGCGCGGAGCTCTTCGGAAGCGTCGAAGTATTCCGGTTCCAGGTACTCCGGCAGGAAGAAGCAGACCGTTCTCTCGCACTCGGGCCGCCCGCCGTCGAAAACGGCGGTGCAGTCCGGGGCGTTCCTGGCCCATTTCTCGATCGCATAGCGCTCGGCGGGCGTGAGAAAGCCGGTGTGGGTCACGGTCCCGCTGCGCCGACAGCGCTCGCGCAGATCCTCCGCGCGTTTCAAAAGCTCATTGTTTTCCATCTTTCAATTTCGTCGTATGGGCGTTTTGATTGCTCTGCCGGAGAAGAGCTTCGATCTGCTCCAGCACGCCCTGCACCTCCACGGAGAATTCTTTCGAGCCGGTGCGCAGGACGCCGGAGCGCAGCGCGGAGAGCCGGATCAGATTGTCGCTCGTGACGACGCGCACGTCGTAGTTTCTGCCGATCTCATCCGCAAGGCGCTCGATGAAGGCGTCTCCGGTCTCGTTTTCGCCGGTATAGGCCACGTGGATGTTGTGGTACTCGCTGCGCTCGCCGGGATTGCCGGGTGTGCGGAAGCCGTCGAACACCAGCACCAGTTCCGCCTTTGTGAAGCCGCAGTAGCTGGACAGCATGTCCATCAGTTTTCCGCGGGCCAGATCCAGCCGCTCGGCAGCGAGCTTTTTGAGTTCCTCCCAGGCGAAAATCAGGTTATAGCCGTCCACGATGATGTATTGTTTTTTCCGCGGTGCGGAAACAGGGGTCGGCGCTTCATTGCGCTGCGCCGGGCGGTATTCCGGACGCCGGATGGGGCCGAATTCCCGCTCCATGATCTCCTCCAGCTCCCGCTCGTCGATACTCATCCGGCGGCGGGAAGCGGGAGGCGGCTCGGGCGATTCCGGCTTCTTCAGGCAGCTCTCCAGATGCATGTACTCCGGAACCTGATCCCAGCGCACGTTGAATCCCGCGCCGTGGGCACAGAACACCGAATCCGCCGGGTTGTCGGTATCGCTCATGGGATCGTAGTCCAGGGCGGCCACCACTTTCCCCTGCTCGTGGCAGGGCCGGTAGCCATCGGGCCGAAGGTTCATTCTTCCCCGTCCGCGGCTGTAGGAGACCAGCTCCTCCATATAGGAATTCATCTCGGAGACGGGGGCGCTGCCTATCAGGCGCAGCATGTCCCCGGCTTCCTCCGGAGAGTCGAAAACGCCGCTCATGGCCCGCACGTCGCTGATGGCGCGGCCGATCTGTTCCGGCGGCACCTCGATGGTGAAAGCGTACCAGGGCTCCAGCAGGACGGATTCCGCCTGCATCAGGCCCTGACGAAGCGCACGGTAGGTGGCCTGACGAAAGTCCCCGCCCTCGGTGTGCTTGAGGTGGGCGCGCCCGGCGCACAGGGTGATCTTCATATCCGTAATGGGACTGCCCGTCAGGACGCCCGGATGCTGCCGCTCGGCAAGATGGCTCAGGATGAGGCGCTGCCAGTTGCGGTCCAGCACGTCCTCGCTGACGGCGGACTCCAGCCGGAGTCCGCTCCCCCGCGGCAGCGGCTCCAGAAGCAGGTGCACCTCCGCGTAGTGGCGCAGAGGCTCGAAATGCCCCACGCCCTCCACCGTGTCGGCGATGGTCTCCCGATACAGGATATGCCCCGTGTCCAGAGCCAGCTCTACGCCGAAGCGCTCCCGGACGAGGCTCTGGAAGATTTCCGCCTGCACCCGGCCCATGAGCTGCACCGAGATCTCCCCGAGCCGCTCGTTCCACAGCACGTGCAGCTGAGGGTCCTCCTCGTCCAGCTGCCGCAGCTTCGGCAGCAGCGTCATGGGATCGGTCCCCTCCGGCAGCAGCAGCCGGTAGCTCAGCACCGGCTCCAGCAGCGGGGCCGCCCCTTCCGGCTCCTCCCCCAGGCCCAGGCCCGGATAAGTTGCCGTGAGGCCGGTGACGGCACAGATCTGCCCCTGGCTCATCTCCTCCGGCGCTTCAAACTTTTCTCCCGAATACAGCCGCAGCTGGGTGATCTTCTCCTCGTAAGTCTCACCGTCCTCTCCGCGGTAGCGCAGAGACGTGCGCGGCCGCAGCGTGCCGCCGGTGATCTTGAGCCAGGTCAGGCGCTTGCCCTGCGGATCCCGGGAGATCTTGAACACCCGGGCGCCGAAGGTCTCCCGCCTTACCGCCGTCGGGCGCAGGCGCGTCAGCGCGTCCAGCAGCTCCTCCACGCCCTGCAGGCGCAGGCCGGAGCCGAAAAAGCAGGGGAAAAGCTCCCGCCGCTCGATCATGCCCCGCAGGTCCGCGTCTGTGAGGGCGCCGTTTTCCAGATAGCTCTCCATGGCCGTCTCGCTGCACACGGCGATGCGCTCTCCCTGGTCGGGCGCCGGGTGCGTGAAGTTCAGGCAGCCCTCTCCCAGCCGGCGGCGCAGCTCCTCCATGATGCGCTCCTCGTCGCTGCCGCCCAGGTCCATCTTGGTCACGAACACGAAGCAGGGCACCCGATAGCGCCGCAGCAGCCGCCAGAGCGTCTCTGTATGGGCCTGGACCCCGTCCGTGCCGCTGATGACCAGCAGCGCACAGTCGAGCACCGAGAGCGTGCGCTCTGTCTCCGCCGAGAAATCCACATGCCCCGGCGTGTCCAGCAGCGTCAGTTCCCCTTCGCCCAGTGGCATCACCGCCTGCTTGGAGAAGATGGTGATGCCTCTGGCCCGCTCGAGACTGTGGGTGTCCAGAAAGCTGTCCCGATGGTCCACGCGCCCCAGCTTTTTCAGTTTTCCCGAAAGGTAGAGCATCGCCTCGCAGAGCGTGGTCTTCCCCGCGTCCACGTGGGCCAGGATGCCGAGTACCGAATACTTGTCGTTCAAATCGCACATGCGATCATTCTATCAGTTTCTTTTCAAAATATCAACAATTCCGCTTTGTCTCGCAAGTGAAACAGGTGATTTACATAACGCGTCATTTTTATGCAATGTGTTTGAAAACTTTTTTGCGTCTCCCGCTACCATTTTTGTAAAAGCTATGATATAATTACTTGTCAAAATGCAACCTGGAACCCGCAGGAGGAGGTAATATAGATGAAGAAGATCCTTGTTCTGGAGGACGAGGCCAATATCCGCAGCTTCGTCGTCATCAACCTGCGCCGCAGCGGCTACGAGCCCATCGAGGCCGAGACCGGCAGCGAGGCGCTGGAGAAGCTCAAGGTCAACCCGGATATCTGTCTGGCCCTGCTGGACGTAATGTTGCCCGAGCCGGACATCGACGGCTTTGAGGTCTGCCGCCGCATCCGCGCCTCCGGCTCCAAGATGGGCATCATCATGCTCACCGCCAAGAGCCAGGAGATCGACAAGGTGACCGGTCTCATGACCGGCGCGGACGACTACGTGACAAAGCCCTTCTCCCCCGCGGAGCTCACCGCCCGTGTGGACGCGCTGGTCCGCCGTCTGGGCGTGGACGAGGACGACAAGGCCAACACCGAGATCGTCAGCGGCCCCTTCCTGCTCAATACCCGCAACCGCACGCTGGAGAAAAACGGCCAGCGTCTCAAGCTCACCCAGATCGAGTACCTGCTGATGAAGCTCTTCATGGAAAACCCCGGCAAGGCCATGAGCCGCGAGGACATTCTCTCCGCCGTCTGGGGCAAGGACTTCTCCGGTGAGCTCAAGACCGTGGACGTGAATATTCGCCGGCTGCGCATCAAGATCGAATCCGATCCCACCGAACCCGAATACCTGACCACGGTCTGGGGCTACGGGTACAAGTGGGGCTACTAACGTCAAAACAAGTGAGAGAGGTCAGGCAGCGGCCTGACGACCGCTGCCATGACCGCCTCGCTTGTTTTTCCTCACAGAATCAAACCCGCTGCGCTGGGCTTTGATTCTGTTTTGTAAGGTAGGATTATTAAATGTTCAAAAGTTTAAAGCTGCAGCTGATGATCTCCGGCGTGGCGTGCCTCGCGCTGCTGCTGCTGGCTGTCTGGCTGATCACGCGGCACTATCTGTACACGGCTATCGCCGTGCTGGTGATCGTGTGCATGTATATCATTCTGGTGATCCTCTGGTTCTGGCGCTACGTCTCCGACCCGCTCGTGCGGCTGACGCGCTTTGCCGAGCATATCGCCCAGGGCAGCTACGGCAGTCAGATCGAGGCCGGGGGCGACGATGAGATCGGCCGGCTGACCGACCAGATCAACGACATGTCCCAGAAGGTCGCCCAGGCCGACAAGGCCAGGACCGACTTCATCTCCCAGGTCTCCCACGAGCTGCGCACCCCGCTGACCGCCATCACCGGCTGGGCTGAGACCATCGCCTACGACGAGGCGGTGCAGGGTGATTCCCTTCGCGGCATCAACATCATCTCCCGCGAGGCGGAGCGCCTCACCGGCATGGTCAAGGAACTGCTGGAGTTCACCCGCATCCAGGACGGCCGCTTCAATCTGCGTATCGAGCTCATCGACATTGCGGCCGAGCTGGAGGACGCGCTCTTCACCTACGGGGAGCTGATGCGCCAGGCCGGCATCGAAGTCAAATATACCGAGCCGCCCGCCGAGATCCCGCTGATCCCCGGCGATTCCGAGCGGCTCAAGCAGGTGTTTCTGAATCTTCTCGACAACGCCATGACCCACGGCGGCGAGGGTAAGAAGATCGACGTGGATCTCGCATCCGACCCCGACGGCGTACATATCACCGTGCGCGACTACGGCCACGGCATTCCCGAGGCGGAGCTGCCACACGTGAAGGAGAAATTCTACAAGGGCAGCTCCAAGAACCGCGGCACCGGCATCGGCCTGGCCGTGTGCGACGAGATCGTCACCCGCCACGGCGGCAAGCTGGAGATCGCAAACGCCCCCGGAGGCGGCTGTCTCGTCACCGTGTCGCTGCCCTACGGTTCCCCCTGACAAACCGATTACACAGCCTTTTAAGGAGATCCCAAATGCCCGAAAGCAACAATTCCTGCGCCTTCCGCACCTCCATCGGCGGTCAGGCTCTGATCGAAGGCATCCTCATGCGCGGCCCGAAAAAGCAGGCCATCGTCTGCCGCACCGCGGAGGGCCTGGTGGAAAAAACGGAAGAGCTCAGGCTCATCAAGGATAAATATCCTGTTCTCGGCGTTCCCTTCATCCGGGGCTGCGCCATTTTTCTCGACTCCATGGTCAAGGGCATGCAGGCCCTGACCTACTCGGCAAGCCTCGTCCCTCTGGAGGAGCAGGGCGAGCCGGACAAGCTCGATCAGTGGATCGAAGCCCATTTTCCCGAGGACAAGGCCCAGAAGCTCATCATCGGCGCGGCCGTTGTGATGGGGCTCGCTCTGTCGGTGTTCCTCTTCATTTTCCTGCCTGCGCTGGTCGTGGGCTGGGTCAAGCCCCTGACGCGCAGCTTTTTTGTGAGAAACCTCTCCGAGGGTCTGCTGAAGGTTGCGATCCTGCTGGGCTACATGAAGCTCGTCTCCGGCATGAGCGACGTCAAGCGCCTCTTTTCCTACCACGGTGCCGAGCACAAGACCATCTTCTGCTACGAACACGGCAAGGAGCTGACGGTAGAGAACGTACGGCCCGAGAGCCGCTTTCACCCCCGCTGCGGCACCAGCTTTCTGCTGGTGGTGGTGCTGGTGAGCATCCTTGTCAACTCCGTCGTTCGCGTCAGCAACACTTTCGCCCGCGTGGGCTGCCATCTGCTGCTTCTGCCCGTCGTGGTGGGCATCAGCTACGAGATCAACCGCTGGTGCGGCGCCCACGACAACCGTCTGTCCGCCATTTTGTCCGCCCCGGGCAAGTGGCTGCAGCGCATCACCACCAGTGAGCCGGACGACGGCATGATCGAGTGCGCCATCCGGGCCATGGAACTCGTGATCCCTGAGGAGAAAGGCAGCGATCTCTGGGGCAGCTGATTCAACGGAGACCCGCTTCGCTGGGCTCTCCGTTGAGGAGACTCGCGCTTATCGCAGCGAGCGAACGCTCGCTTTGGTCGGCGCGAGGGCTCGCCGAGCTCGCCTCAGGGAGTTTTTGCCGCGGCAAAGCTGCGTCAAAAACGGATTGCATTTTGATCTGCCTCTCCGGAAGAGCCATTCGGACTCAGCGTATTTCAATAAATCAATTCGCACAGAAAGACAAACGACATGAAGACATATAACGAACTGTACCTCTCCACACGCAACATTCTGCGGCAGCGCGGCGTGGAGGGCTTCAATCTGGAGGCCCGCCTTCTGGTGGCCCAGGCAGCCGGCAAAACCACGTCGGAGCTGCTGCGCGACATGAACCTCTACACCACGGACGCGGTGGAGCAGAAGGTGCTCGACTACACGGCCCGCCGCCTGCGCGGGGAACCGGTGGCGTACATCACCGGACTCTGGGAGTTTTACGGACTTCCCATGATCGTCACGCCCGACGTTCTCATCCCCCGCATGGACACGGAGCTGCTGGTGGACACGGCCAAGACTCTGCTGACCGGGCGCAAGATGGACGCGCGGGTGCTGGATCTCTGCTGCGGCAGCGGCTGCATCGCCTGCGCCATCGGCCACGAGATGCCCGCGACCCGGCTCGTGGCGGTGGACATCAGCGCCAGCGCCCTGGAGGTCTGCCGCCGGAACGTGGCGCTCAACCGCCTCATTTCCCGGGTGATCTGCATGCAGGCGGACGCCGTGTCCTCGCCCCCGCTGAGCATGGGCAAGTTCGATATGATCGTCTCCAACCCGCCCTACATCGAGAGCACGGAGATCCTGACGCTGGATCCCTCCGTGCGGGACTATGAGCCCATCTGGGCGCTGGACGGCGGCGAGGACGGACTGCGCTTCTACCGGGGCATCCTCAAATACTGGCGCTCCCTCTTAAAGCCCGGCGGCTGGCTGCTGTTCGAGGTTGGCGAGGGGCAGGCCGAGGCCGTAAAAGAGATGATCCTCTCGGCGGGCTTCGCCGCAGCCGACACCCGCAGGGACACGCTGGGCGTGGACCGGGTCGTCATCGGCAAGATGTACGACGCCGACAGCGAGTTGTATACGGGCTTTTGATCGAAGTACATACCGATTTGAAATAAGGAGATAAGAATATGGCCGAAAAGAAAAAGGTTTCCCCCGTCGCCACTCCCTCCGGCGACAAGAAAAAGGCGCTGGAGACCGCCATCGCAAAGATCGAAAAGGATTACGGCAAAGGCACCATCATGCGCCTGGGCGACGATATTTCCGTGAACGTGGAGGCGCTCAGTACCGGCTCCCTGTCCCTGGATCTGGCCCTCGGCATCGGCGGCGTTCCCCGCGGCCGCATCGTTGAGATCTACGGACCTGAGGCCTCCGGCAAGACGACGCTGGCGCTGCATGTGGTCGCCTCCGCCCAGAAGGCCGGCGGCGAGGCCGCCTATATCGACGTGGAACACGCGCTGGAGCCGGCTTACGCCCGCGCCCTGGGCGTGGATATCGACAGTCTGCTCATCTCCCAGCCGGACACCGGCGAGCAGGCCCTGGACATTGCCGAGTCTCTGGTCCGCTCCGGCGCCATTGACGTGCTGGTAGTGGACTCCGTAGCCGCTCTGATCCCCCGCAGCGAGCTGGAGGGCGAGGTTGGCGACACCGTGGTTGGCGCCCTGGCCCGTCTGATGAGTCAGGCCATGCGCCGTCTTGCCGGCGCCATTTCCAAGAACAACTGCACCGTCATCTTCATCAACCAGCTGCGCCAGAAGATCGGCGTCATGTACGGCAACCCCGAGACCACACCCGGCGGTCTGGCACTCAAATACTACGCCTCCGTGCGCATCGACGTGCGCCGCATCGAGACCCTGAAGGTCAACGGCGAGATGATCGGCAACCGCACCCGCGCCAAGATCGTCAAGAACAAGGTGGCGCCCCCCTTCCGTGAGGCAGAGTTCGACATCATGTACGGCGAAGGCATCTCCCGCGTGGGTGAGATCATCGACCTGGGCGTCAAGCTGGAGATCATCGACAAGGCCGGCGCCTGGTTCACTGTGAACGGTCAGCGCCTGCAGGGCCGCGACGCCGTGAAGGAATACCTGATGAACGACGACGAGGCCCGTGACAAGATCGAGGCGGAGATCCGCGCCAACGCCCATAAGCTCATGTCTCCTCAGGCCCGCAAGGCCGCGCAGGCCTCCGGCCGTATCGCTTCCACCCCGGCGGTGGACGTCTCCGCGGCAGACTTCGACCTTGACTAACAATTAAGCCCTTGCAGGGCTTAATTGTTTAGGATACTCGCGCTTATCGCCTTTCGGTTGATCTGCGCGAGGCCTCGCTCCGCTCGGCTCAGAGAGTTTCTGACGAAGCAAAGCTCCGTCAGAAACGGATCTATATTTGTTTTCGCCGTGCGCGGCGAAAATCAGAGGTGTTCCCCTCTGAACTCCCCATGCACGACACACAGAATAGTAAGGAACTCTTTGTATGGTCATTACCGCTCTGCGCCAGACCTCCGCGGACCGTGTCACGGTCGGGCTGGAGGACGGAACCGAAATCAGAAGCACTCTCGGCGTTGTGACCGACCGACGGCTTTTCAGCGGAAAAGATCTCAGTGAGGAGGAGCTTTCGCTGCTGCGGCGTGACTCCTCCCGCTCTCTTGCCAGGGACCTGGCACTGGAACTCATCTCCCGGCGGCTCATGTCCCGACGGGAAGTACGGGAAAAGCTGCTGCGGAAGGGCGCGGATGAAGACGCGGCCGACTATTCGGTGCAGTGGCTCACCGAGCATGGCTTTCTCAGCGACGAGAGCTATGCCGCCGCCGTGGCGCGGCACTACGCCGCCAAAGGCTACGGCGCCGGACGCGTCCGCTCCGAGCTCAGCCGCCGCGGTGTGGAACGGGAGCTGTGGGACGCGGCCGTGGAGCAGATGCCCCGGGCGGATGAAAAGCTCCAAAAGCTGATCGCCGCCCGGCTGAAAGATCCGGAGGACCGGGATCAGCTCCGCAAGCTCAGCGCCGCTCTCCTTCGGCGGGGCTATTCCTGGGAGGAGATCCGCACGGCTCTGCGCAGCTATACCGACGAACTATTTGAGGACGACTGATGGACGCGACATTTTGCCTGATCTCTCTTGGCTGCGCCAAGAATCTTGTCAACAGCGAGCAGATGCTCTATCTCCTGGACGAGGCCGGCTTTACGCTGGTACCCGAGGCGGAGGGAGCGGACCTCGCCATTGTGAATACCTGCGGCTTCATCGACGCCGCGAAGAGCGAGGCCATCGACGCCATTCTGGAGCTGGCCGAGCTCAAGAAAGAAGGAAAGCTGGGCGGCCTGATCGTCACCGGCTGTCTCAGCGAGCGCTACCGGGATTCCATCCTGGAGGAGCTGCCTGAGATCGACGCCGTGCTGGGCGTGGGCAGCTTCAAGGATATCGTAGGCGCTGCCAACGCGGTTCTCGAAGGCCGCAGCGCCAGCCTCTTCGGCGATCAGAACGCGCCGGTGGACGAGATCCCCCGCGTCATTTCCACAGGACCCTCCTGGGCCTATCTGCGCATCGCCGAGGGCTGCAACAATTTCTGCGCCTTCTGCGCCATCCCCTATATTCGCGGGCGTTACCGCTCCCGCAGCTTGGAAAACGTACTGGCGGAGGCGAAGGATCTGGCCGCGCACGGCGTAAAAGAGCTGATCGTCATCGCCCAGGACATTACCCGCTACGGCACCGACATCTACGGAAAGCGCTGTCTTGCGCAGCTCTGCCGGGAGCTTGCGAAAATCGAGGGGGTGGAGTGGATCCGGCTGCACTATCTCTATCCCGATCAGTTCGACGACGAGCTGATCGACGAGATAGCTTCAAACGATAAAATCGTCAAATACCTGGATATCCCCATCCAGCACATCAATAACGGCATCTTGAAGCGCATGAACCGCCGGGGTACCGGCGATGAGATCCGTGCCCTGTTCAAAACCCTGCGGGAGCGCATCCCCGGTCTGGTGCTGCGCACCAGCCTGATCGCGGGTCTTCCCGGCGAGGGCGAGGCGGAATTTGAGGAGCTGTGCGATTTTCTCCGGGAAGCGCGCATCGAGCGCGTCGGCGTCTTCCCCTTTTCCCCGGAGGAGGGTACCCCCGCCGCGAAGATGGAACATGCGGACAGCGAGGAGGCCCGACGCCGGGCCGATCTCCTGATGGAGCTGCAGGCGCCCATCATGGACGATTTCTGCCGGAGCTTTGTGGGCAAAACCCTCCGCGTGCTGGTGACCGACTACGACGAGGAGAGCCGGCAGTGGGTCGGCCGATGTTACGCCGACTCCCCGGACATTGACGGAGAGGTATATTTCGAGGGCTTCGCGAAGGAAGGCGAGTTCTCCGACGTCCTCATCACTGCCGCAGAGGACGGGGTCCTCTACGGCGAGGAGGCATAAAGCATGACGACCGCGAATAAAATAACCATCTTCCGCATCGTGCTGATCCCGGTGTTTCTGGTACTCGCCTATACGGGACATCTGTACTGGGCGCTGGCGGCCTATCTCCTCGCCTGCCTGAGCGATTTTGCCGACGGCTATATCGCCCGGCACTATGACCAGATCACCGATTTCGGCAAATTCATGGATCCCCTGGCCGATAAGATGCTGGTGCTGGCCGCCATGTGTTTCTTCGTGGAAAAGGGCTTCATGCCCGGCTGGGCCGTGGCTGTTGTTCTGTTCCGTGAGTTTGCGGTGAGCGGTCTGCGGCTGATCGCAGTGGAGCAGCAGCGCGTCA
Organism: Oscillospiraceae bacterium; assembly: GCA_902774015.1. Classification (GTDB taxonomy): domain Bacteria; phylum Bacillota; class Clostridia; order Oscillospirales; family Oscillospiraceae; genus Limivicinus. The sequence continues at coordinate 28,156 of CACYHB010000017.1, forward strand.
TTGCCGCCGCCTGGTCCGGCAAGGTCAAGACCGCCGTGACCATGGTAGGTCTCGGTGCCATGCTGCTCTGGTGCCGCTATCCTCTGGTAAACGGCATCGTCACCGGCCTGATCGTGGCCACCACCGTGTATTCCGGCGCGGAATACTTTATCAAAAACAAAGACGTTTTCAAGGATGTCAAATAGAAGGAGCTGCCATATGTATCTTTACAATTCCGCCAGCCGAAAAAAAGAGCTGTTCGTCCCCAACCATCCCGACATTGTCAAGATGTACACCTGTGGCCCCACGGTGTACCACTTCGCCCACATCGGAAACCTCCGCTCCTACATCATGGAGGACGTGCTGGAGAAGTATCTGCGCTTCGCGGGTTACAACGTCAAGCGCGTCATGAACATCACCGACGTGGGCCATCTGACCTCCGACGCCGACGAGGGCGAGGACAAGATGCTCAAGGGCGCCCGCCGGGAGCACAAGACCGTCATGGAGATCGCGAAATTCTACACCGACGCCTTCTTTTCCGACTGCGCGAAGCTCAACATCAAGACCCCCGACGTGGTGGAGCCCGCCACCAACTGCATCGACGAGTATATCAAGATCATCTCCAGGCTGATGGACACCGGCTACGCCTATTTTGCCGGCGGCAACGTGTACTTCGACACCTCGAAACTGGAGCGCTATTACGTCTTCAACGACTTCAACGCCGAGGATCTGGACGTAGGCGTGCGTGAGGGCGTCGAGGAGGACACCAACAAGCGCAACAGGAACGACTTCGTCCTCTGGTTCACCAAGTCCAAGTTTGAAGATCAGGCCCTGAAATGGGATTCCCCCTGGGGCGTGGGCTACCCCGGCTGGCACATCGAGTGCTCCGGCATTTCCATGAAGCATCTGGGTGAGGATCTGGACATCCACTGCGGCGGCATTGACAACGCCTTCCCCCACCACACCAATGAAATTGCCCAGTCCGAGTCCTATCTTGGGCATAAATGGTGCAATTACTGGATGCATGTCCTCCACCTGAACACCAACTCCGGCAAAATGTCCAAATCCAGCGGCGAATTTCTGACGGTCTCCCTGCTGGAGGAGAAGGGCTACGATCCCCTGGCCTACCGTCTCTTCTGCCTGCAGAGCCACTACCGCAAGTCCCTGGTCTTCTCCTGGGAGAATCTGGACAACGCCCAGGTCACCTACAACAAGCTCATTGCCCGCATCGCCGCCCTCAAGCCTGAGGACGGGGAGCTTGATCAGGCCGCGGCGGACGCGCTGCGCCAGAAGTTCTGCACAGGGCTGGACAACGACCTGAACACCTCCCTCGGCGTCACCGCGCTCTATGACGTGCTCAAGTGCCAGACCAACGACGCCACCAAGCTCCACGTGCTGGGCGAGTTTGATTCCGTGCTGGGACTGAGCCTGCTGGAAAAGGCGGCCGCCAAGCGCGAGGAGCTCAAAAAGCAGGCCGTCACGGCGGGCGAGTTCACCATCATCTCCGAATCCGGTGAAGCGGACGCAGAGGTGGAAGCGCAGATCCGCGCCCGGCAGGACGCCAAGAAGGCCAGGAACTTCGCGGAGGCCGACCGCATCCGCGACGCGCTGAAGGCCGCCGGGATCGAAGTCACCGACATCCCCCACGGCGCGAAGTGGAAGCGCGTATAAGGGAATCCTCTATCACACAGAAGAGCCGGGCGAAAAGCCCGGCTCTGTTCAGGAAGGGATCGACCCCTCCGTCCCGGTTTCACCGGGACACCTCCCCTTGCGCAGGGGAGGCATTTTTGCATTTCGGAGGAAACCATGTTCTCTCTGCTGCTTGCGATCATCTATCTCTCCTTTATCTCTCTCGGCCTGCCGGACTCCCTGCTGGGCTCCGCCTGGCCGATCATGTACCCGGAGCTGGGCGTACCCATGTCCTGGTCCGGGATCATTTTCATGATCATCGCCGTCGGCACCGTCATCTCCAGCCTCAACAGCGACCGCCTGACGCGAAAGCTCGGCACGGGCCGGGTCACCGCCATCAGCGTTGCCATGACCGCGGCTGCGCTCCTGGGCTTCTCCTTCAGCCGGAGCTTTTTATCACTATGCTTCTGGGCGATCCCCTACGGTCTCGGCGCCGGCAGCGTGGACGCGGCGCTCAACAACTACGTGGCGCTGCACTATGCCAGCCGCCACATGAGCTGGCTGCACTGCATGTGGGGCGTGGGCACCTCGGCAGGGCCGCTGATCATGGGCGCCGCGTTGACGCGCGGCGCAGGCTGGAACGCCGGCTATCGGATCATCGGTCTGATACAGATCCTGCTGTCCCTCTGCCTTTTTCTCTCCCTCTCCCTGTGGAAAACGCGCGCGGAAGCGGACGCCGGCCCGGAGGCGGCCCCGCCCCTCAGTCTGCGTCAGGTCCTCGCCATCCCGGGCGCCGGGGCGGTCATGCTCTGTTTTTTCTGCTACTGCGCCATTGAGCAGACCGTGGGTCTTTGGGCAAGCAGCTATCTGGTCAAGGCCCGCCTTGTGGATGAGATCACCGCCGCACGCCTTGCCAGTCTCTTCTTTCTCGGCATCACCGGCGGCCGGGCGATCAGCGGCTTTGTCACCTATAAGCTCAACGACCGGCAGATGATCCGGCTGGGCTTCGGGATCATCGGGATCGGTGTTCTGCTGGTGCTGCTGCCGCTGGGCGACGTCTGTGCCTTCGTCGGACTCATCGCCGTCGGGTTGGGCTGCGCCCCCGTCTACCCCAGCATCATCCATTCCACGCCGGCAAACTTCGGGGCTGAGCGATCCCAGGCCGTCATCGGCGTACAGATGGCCAGCGCTTACGTGGGCACCTCGCTGATGCCGCCGCTCTTCGGCTGGCTGGCCGCCCGGCTGGGGCTGAGGATCTTCCCGCTCTATCTGCTTGCGCTCCTGGTGCTGATGACGCTGATGCATGAAAAGCTCTGCCGAATCGTGGACGCACAATAACAGCAAAAAGCCCTGCTGCGTGATCGATCACGCAGCAGGGCTTTTTTATCCGCGGGCGTCATGCCTCCGGGTCGGGATGGGGCTCATACAGCGGATCGTTCCACGGCATGGCGATGGTCCTGTCGTAGTTGCTGTACTGGAACTGCTCCCGCAGTTCGGCATAGCGCTCCACAAAGCTGCCGTCGGCATTGCGGCGCCAGGTGCCGAGGGTGCCGGTAGGCTCGGTGAAGTTGATCTCCGTGTCCGGCAGCGCTTCGATCAGCTCTTCCTTCGCGCCCTCGGGCAGGATCGTGTAACGTCCGATCCAGAGCCGCTCCAGCTGCTTGAGTTCCAACAGAGCCTCCCAGCCGGTGACCTCGCCCAGGATGCAGCAGTTGAGATGCTTGAGATTTTTGAGGCCCGCCAAAGGACTCAGATCCTTCACGCGGCACTCGTTGAACTCCAGATACTCCAGCTTCGTGCAGTTTTGAAGCGGCGTGAGGTCGTTGAAGCTGGAGATGCCCAGGATCGCCACCTCCAGATCCGGCATGTATTCCAGAAAGCTGTGGTCGCTGAGATACGTGGCATGTCCGATGTCCAGAAGGCGCACCTTCGTGCAGTATTTCAGATCCTTGGTGGTCAGATTGTTGAGCTTCATCCACTCTTCCGAGGCCAGGATCCGCTCCACGTCGGTCCGAACCGTGAGCATGGTGCCGAACCAGATGCGCCACACGACCTCCATCTGCGGATTCTCGTCCCGGATGCGGGCCATGGCCTCGCTGCTGACATTGCAGGAGTCCATATCCAGATAGCGGCAGTGCTTCATGCAGGGCAGGAGCTGCCGTACCGCCTCTCCCTCGTCGTCCATACGGATGTGGTTCAGGTCCAGCTTTTCATCCAGGGTGGAGATCTTCTTGCCGAAGAAGGTAAAGCGATAGGCAATGTCCGCGTCCGGGCAGGCCTCCGTGAGCCTGCAAAGCAGTTCCACCGGCACCGCGCGCTCCTCGCTCTCCTCACCCAGATTCACACTTCGCAGGGAGGGAAAGCCGGACAGCAGAGGGATCGTCTCTTCTATCTGCTCCGCCTCCATGGCGCTCAGATCCAGTTCCTCCGCGTCCGCGGGGATCTCCCGTCCGTCCGGGAGAAGGATCGGCGCGGGCGTGGGCTCCGGCGTCGGTTCCGGCGTGGGCTCCGGTGTGATCTCCGGCGTCGGCTCCGGACGCGGGGTCGGAGCGGCAGCAATGTCGCCGCAGGCGCACAGGAGGCACACGATCAGGCACATCAGCACAGCCCGCATCCGTTTTCTCTTTGTCTGCATCTCTGCTTTCCTCTTTGCTTACAGTCCCAGAATATCCTTGATGCGCTCGAAGAACTCCCGCACCGAGGAGACCACCTTGCTCACTGTCTGCACAAAGCCCACCACCTGGGTCTTGGCCTCGGAGACCTTGTTGAGCGTGTCCTGCGCTTCCTCCACCCGCTGCTTCAGCGAGTCGGGGTCCAGGCCTTCCAGCGAGCGGCAGAGGGAAATCAGCTGCTGGATCTGCTTGTCCGTCAGCTTCACATTGTACTGGGCGGCGATGGCGACGATCTCCTGCCGGATCTCCTCGTCGCTCATCTTTTCAGTCTCGTCCAGCATCAGCTTCAGGTCGTTGACGATGGAAGTGGAGTCCATGCTGCCGATTTCCTGGGCCAGATCGCCGGTGACGGTGAGTTCCTGGGTGGAAACGGCCTTGGCCAGATCGTCCAGCGTCCGGCCGGTCATGTCCTCATAGGCCTTGTAAACGCCGGTCAGGGCGGCGGTGCCGCTCACGGCAAAAGGCGAGGCCACGATGATCCGCGCGTCGGTGATACCGGCCGTGGCCAGCGCGCTCAGATACATCTCCGGCGTGCACCAGGTGATGTTGCTGGTCTGCACGTCCATGCTCGAGCCCGCGGGCAGCAGCTCCACGTAGACGCTGGAGATGGAGCGCGTCCCGATCAGGGCCTCGTCCACATAACCCTCCAGATAGCGGCGCTCCTCGGCGTTGGTGACACGCAGTTCGGGAACCATGCCGCGGGTCAGGCCGAAGGCCCGATACACCATCGCGATCTGATCCTCCGTCAGATCTGCGCCGAGCACGGCGCGCCTCTGCTGCGCGGCCGGGACGGCGGTTTCATCGGCAGTCTGTCCGCTTTCGTCGGCCAGGTCAACGGTCACCTCAGCGACTTCACCCCCGGCGATCTCATTCTCGGCAAAAGCCGCGGGCGCCGCGCCCAGCAGAAGAAGCACGGCCAACATCACGGATAATAGCTTTTTCATCGAAATATCCTCCTTGGGTCAACGACATCGTATCACGAGAGGCAAGAGAAAGATAGCTTTTTCTGTAAACTTAAGAATTCTTCAGAGACTCGCGTTCCAGATGCGCGTGCGCAAGACGCAGGACGCCCCGGTCGCTCTCAAAGCTTAAGCGAGCCAGGGCCGGCTCGAAGGCCAGCCAGGAAACGGAGCGGACTTCCTCTTCCTGTAAGCGGATCTCTCCGCCCCGGGCAGCCGCGCAGAAGAATACGACTTCCTTCAAGCAGCCGGGATACGGCTCATAGGAGATCGTCTCGCGAAACGAAGCGTCAAGCGTGACGGAAAGCCCTGTCTCCTCAAGGATCTCCCGCTCAGCCGTTTGCCGCTCGCTCTCCCCGGATTCTGCGTGGCCTTTCGGAATCGAAAAATGGCCCGCTCGCATCTCCTCTATCAGATAGAGGCGCGCCCCCGCCGCGTCCCGCCAGACCACCGCGCCACAGCTCTTTTCCCGTATCAGATCATTTTGTATTATGTCGCTCATATTATGTATATTCATTTATGTCGTCTATGTTATGTAAATCTTCTGGCATACCCGCAGGTCTGACAGAGCGGCTCCACCGCCTGTCTGCGGGAGAAGCCCCCGTAGATCGCGCGTGCGCGTTCGGAGGCCAGGATCTCGTCCAACTCCTGCTCGAAAAGGTTCCCCAGCGGCACAGCCCCTTCCCGGTCCAGACAGCAGGGCACCACCGTTCCGTCGCAAAGTACGCCCACCTGGTCACGAAGTCCATAGCAAAAGCAGCGCTTTCCCCGGCTTGCGAGGGACAGATCCGGCCAGTCGAAGCGGTCTCCCGGCTCCAGCCAGACCCGTTCCGTCAGTTGATATCCGTTCCGGCTCTGTTTCCAGGGTTCCGGAAAAGCCGCCCCCAGCAGCGCGCGGATCTCCCCGTTCATGCTGTCCCGGCCGCCGCGATTCCACAGGCGGAATTCGCAGAACTTCCCAGCCCCCGCCGCCGCGGCGGCAAAGGCCGTGCAGCCGCGGAGATAGTCCGTCAGCACGCCGCTTTCGTTTGCCTCAAAGGACTGCAGGGAGATGTTGACCTTGTGCAGCGCCTTTGCCTTCAGGAGCGCTTCCTGTCTTCCGGGCAGAAGCGTACCGTTTGTAGTTAACATAACTTTGAATCGCAGCTCGTCCGCGATCCCCAGCAGCGTCTCGATCGCCGGGTGCAGCAGCGGCTCGCCCATCAGATGAAAGTACAGATATTCCGTATGGGGCCGCAGCTTCCCGGCCAGGAGGCGGAATTCCTCCGGCGTCATAAAGCGCGGCGCGCGCTTTGTCCCCGGACAGAAGGCACAGTTCAGGTTGCAGACGTTTGTGATCTCCAGATAGGCCTTGCGCAGCATGGCTTTTCCTCCGTAAATGCGGCGAAGAACCCCCTGTGCCGGATCGGCCAGGAGATTCTTCGCTTCGCTCAGAATGACAGTATCTGCTTAGAACAGTCCCGGGAAGCCGCCCATGCCGCCCTGCAGCTTGGCCATGGCCTCGTTGGTCCGGTCGTCAGCCAGCTTGATGGCGCCGTTCACCGCCGCAAGGATCAGGTCCTGCAGCATCTCCACGTCGTCGGGGTCCACCGCTTCGGGCTTGATCTCAATGGACTCCAGCTGACGGGTGCCCACCATGGTGGCCTTGACCACGCCGCCGCCGGAGGAGAACTCAAACCTGGTCGACTCCAGCTCCTGCTGCATCTTGAGGAAATCCTGCTGCATCTTCTGGGCCTGCCGCATCATGTTTGCCTGATTGCCGCCGGGGAAGCCCCCGCGAAATCCACCTTTTGCCATAATCAAAATCTCCTGTCTAAAAATGTATTAGTTAAAATGTACTTCCTTGAATGCCTTGAGTTCGTCCAGACTCCGCTGCGGCCGCGCCTGTTCGCGCAGCTCCGTGATCTGAACGCGGATCTCCCGCCCCAGAAGCGCAGAGGCCTCCTGTGCGAAGCTGTCCAGGACGTCCTGACGCTTGAAGCGTTCGAACTTGAAGCCGGGCTGTACCAGCAGACGCAGCAGATCCCCCTCCATCCCGGCGCGCACCACGCTCTCATCCTCCAGCGCGTAGCGCAGATCCATGGGAAGCCGGGGAGCAACGCGCTCACACAGCGCTTTCCAGTCCAGTGTCAACGGCGGTCCGGCCTGCGGCGCCGGCGCATGGCTCGGCTCCTGCACAGGCGGCTCAGGTGCCTCCGGCGTCGGAGCCTCTGGCTCCGGGTCGTACGCCGGTTCGATCTCCGGCAATGATTCCTCCGGCTGTGCGGCAAACTCGTCTTCTTCATAGCGCGGCGCCTGGCGGACAGGCACACCGCGGGCTACTTCTTCCTCCAGCCGGGAGAGGCGCGCGCGCAGAGAGGCGATACCGTCGTCCCCCGCTCCGCTGCACAGAGACACCAGGCAGAGTTCCGCGACTGTCTTGGGGCTGCGGGCGTCCCGCAGGCCGGTGATCGCACGCTGCAGCGTGTCCATGGCGGCGATCAGCTCCTCTGCGGTGAGGCGCTGGGTAAAAGCGGCAAGCGTCGCCCGGTCATAGGCGCCGGAAACCAGCTCCATCGCTCCCTTGGGCGCCACGTGCAGCATCAGCACGTCGCGCAGCAGACCGTTGAGTTCGCCCAGCAGGGTGCCGGGGTCCTTCCCGTCCATCCACATACCGGCGAATTCCTTCAGCACCGCCGCCGTATCGTGTTTGAGGATGCGGTCCAGCATCTGGGCCACGCGGCGGTTGCCGGCCAGTCCCATCGTCGCATAGACCGAATCCACCGTGATCCTCTCCGCCGCCGAGCACTGATCCAGCAAACTCAGCGCGTCGCGCACCCCGCCGTCGGCAAGCCGCGCGATCAGCTCCGCAGCCTCCGGATCCAGCGCAAAATGCTCGGCCCGGGCAATGGTCTCCAGATATTCGGCGATCCTCGGAGTGTCGATGCGGCGGAAGCTGTGCCGCTGACAGCGGGAAAGGATCGTAGCCGGGACCTTCTGCAGCTCCGTGGTGGCCAGAATGAACATCAGGTGGGCCGGCGGCTCCTCCAGGATCTTGAGCAGAGCGTTGAAGGCGGGAGCGGACAGCATGTGCACTTCGTCGATGATGTACACACGCTTCTTTACTGCGGAGGGGGAGAAAACCGCTTCCTCCCGCAGAGCGCGCACATTGTCCACGCCGTTGTTGGAGGCCGCGTCCAGCTCCACCACGTCCATGACCGTGCCCTCGCTGATGCCGCGGCAGGCGGAACACTCGCCGCAGGGGTTGCCGTTCACCGGATGCTCGCAGTTGACCGCGCGGGCCAGGATCCGGGCACAGGTGGTTTTGCCGGTGCCGCGGGTGCCGATGAAGATATAGGCGTGGGAGAGGCGATCGTTTTTCACCTGATTTTTCAGGGTCTCCGTAATATGCTCCTGCCCCACGACCTGGTCAAAGGTCTGCGGCCGCCACTTGCGGTACAAGGCCTGATACAAGGAAAACGCCTCCTTCCCTCTGCCGATAAAGACTCATGGCCCTTGACAAGACTGCACACCCGGCTCCGAATCATGCGCTATGTCCGTTACGCCGGCAGCCGGCTCAGATCCGGCAGCCTCACGGCACAAGCCAAGCACCGCTTAATGCTGCTCGGTTCCCCGCCTGACATGGTTCACGGGTTGACCTTGCGCGAGACCGGATCGTCAACGCTGCTTACCGGGGTCAGACGACACAGAACACACCCTCGGCCGGGAATTCGTCCCTGCTATAGCGGATTGCAGGTTACAGGGCACCGCTGGCTCCCCAACTAGTGCAGCCTTGTCAAAAGCCACGATCAGTATTCTACTACAGAATCAAAATATAATCAAGTTTTTCTTTACAAATCAAAAATGTGTGTTATAATAACAAAGCTGAATTCATTCGGGGGCGTAGCTCAGCTGGGAGAGCGCCTGGGCCAGCTATATTGCTTGTCTCATGGGGGCATGTACCTCACCCGCCAACCACGCGGTTCACATCCGTTTGTCGAAAGCCTTGATAATTCAGCATTTTTAATCGAATATGGGGGCGTAGCTCAGCTGGGAGAGCGTACGGTTCGCATCCGTAAGGTCAAGGGTTCGAATCCCTCCGTCTCCACCAATGATTCTGAAATTCCTCGTATGACACATTGAAGTCGATCTCCAGTTGGTAGTCCCGAAATACGCGCACGGACTTGATAAACTGGGAAACGAACATTTTCTTTGTCTCAAAGGAGCAGCGGTCATACACATCTGCCCAGCCAACGAGGCGGTCATATTCTTCGCTGTCTGTTACATCCGACGTCTCCAGGCTTTCAAGCTCCACTTGCGCTGTCTCCAATGCTCTTTGCAGCCCTGTCAGCTCTTCTCTCGCTTTATCAAGAAGCGATGTAAGCAGCTCGGCTGAGAACCGGCTCTGACCACGTATCACTTTGATCGTCTCGGCCTCATAATCGGCTATCTCCTGCTGCTTATCACTCACCTGCAGGGAAAGAATCCTGCATTTTGCCGACGCAAGATTGACGGCTTTCTGATGCTGCGACGCAAAGAGATCTTCACTCGGCTGATCCTTTATTCTCTGTAGTTGGCTCCTTACGACCCGATCCACAAGACTGTCTACGGTTTTGATTCCATACCCGGAAGGGCCTTCGCATTCGCCCGGATGGCGCTGCTTGTAATGGCAGGCATAACGGGCGCGAGCAGATCGTACACAGGTTCCGTCCGCATGGACATTTCGATAACCGCTTGTCGTCAGTGTCAGCCTGTTTCCGCAGTACCCGCAGAATATGTTCCCCACTAGGAGCGACTGCCCTTTCAAGTTCAAGGGAATATTATGATGGGGCTGTGTTCTCTCCTGCATGATCTTCTGTGCCAGATCAAAGGTTTCCCGATCTATGATTTGCAGTTCCGGGATGACCTCTGACTTTGCGCCGCCGTTATGAATGACGCCGGTGTAGATCTCATTCTTGATAATGCGGTTGATTGTTGTATTCGGGAAGTTTTTCCCATTTTCTCTGTAAATGTGCATCTCGGCCAGGTATTTGCACATCCGCTGTGCTCCATAGCCCTCATGCACATATTTATAAAAAATGAGCCGGATGATCTCTGCTGCCGCTTCATCCTGTTCAATATCAAAGACTTCTTTATTGCGTTTGTTCGTTCGGCCCGTTTTCACAAGCCTGTACCCATAAGGTACGGAGCCGCCGGTGAAAAAGCCTTCCTCCGTCAGTTGCTGCATTCTTGTGCGAACACGGACGGATGTTTTTATGCTCTCGCCGGATGCCTGCCAGTAGCGAATGTAATTGAGCAGCTTGTCCACATGGCTATCGAATCGCTGCTGCCCTTCAACGGCGCTCCATACTTCTACGCCGTTTTTCACGAACCATTCCACAATGAATGGCGTTTCATCGTCACGGCGGCCAAGCCTGTCAAACATAAAAACTAGGAGAATATCAAATTTTCTTTCTACGGCATCCTCTTGAAGCTCCTGGATCGCGTCACGTTCTTTTGCGGACTTTTTAAAACCGGACACTCCTTTTTCGTAAAGCTCCTTCGTGATCTTCCAGTCTGGGTGACCCGAAACGAACTCCTGGCAATACTGCCTCTGCATGGGAATGTCGTTTTTCTCTACCTGCCCCACCGTGGAAACACGGTAGAGGCATTCAACACGTTTACTGCATCTATTCTCCATCTATCATAAAAAACCTTTTTTCTCCCATCGCGTCGCATGAAGAGTTGTAAAACTCGTCTCACGGTAAATCATGTTCTATTAGAATTGGAATGTCTGTTTTCTCCGACTGTATTTCAGCCTTGAATTCATTTTTATACATATGCTCTGGAAGCAATAATCCCATATATTAGTTGCTTCAGGTAATGGCTCTATAATAGTCAGAGACCGCATTGCAGCCAGCTCCGCTTCTTGGTTGAGCTGGCGGATCCATGCTTTTACCTTTTCATGATTTTTTTCCAATTGCATGTTTTCATAGGTTCTCCTCTTTTTCCAGCATATAGCCCACGCCCCAGACCGTTTTGACATAGTTCAGCGGCTTCAATGTGTCATCCATCTTCTCCCGCAAGTGGTGAATGTGAACTGCCACAGAGTCCTTCCTATTGATGTATACCGCATCGTTCCAGATGCGGTCAGACATTTCTCTCACGCTCACAGTGTGGCCAAGGTTCTCCATTAGCACCTGAAGGATCGAAAACTCTGTCTTGGTGAGATTGAGGCTCTGACCGTTCAGCAAGCAGGCCCGGTGATACGGGAACATCTCCAATCCTTTGTATGACAGCTTGCTTGCCCCATTCAACGGCGAATCTTTGCCATTTAGGAACGCGGTGTTCATTCTCTCTCCTCCTATCATTTCTTTCGCTCACAATCTTTTGCCGTCTGCGAAAGGGCATAAACGATCGTTCGGCTGCTCCCTCCATCGGTAAACGACTGATGGAGGCCTGCTTCCACCAGTACCTTCTTTTGAATTAAGTTTTCCACCGCAAGGGAGACCACAGGTGCCGGGAGGAAGCGACATGGTAAGCGTTCCGTAATCTCTACGACTGATAAGGGATGCCCAGCTTCCAACATCAGCCGCCAAATAATAAGCTCAAGTTTTGATAGTTTCATTTCGCCACCACCAGAATTCTTTTCACCTAAAGAATACCGATAGCTGTGGCTGCGTTCCAGCGATTCGGCATGTAATGGAGTTTTTATGACACGAAATATAGGAAACCGGCTGCAGCCTTCAATAAGGTTACAGCCGGTTTCCTCTAGTTATTGGGTAATCATATTTTATTGCTCTGCTTTCCATTAGATTATAGTTCGATTATACAAGATACTAACTGCTCTTTCAATGTAATTCGGTATTCTTAAGATTTTGGCGCACGGCAACGCTGACCAGTCAAAACGTGTCTCACCGTGAGACACATTTCATAGTATAGCCCGTCTCTCAAAGCTAAAGAGACGGGCTTGGTGGTTATTTAATTGAAAGTCTTTTGCCGAGAGTGCCATAATTGACCAGATCATCTATGCTTTCCATCATCTCACGCCATACAGCTTCCCAGAAACATTCCGCGCAGCAGAGAAATCTGCATAGAGAGGCAAATGCATAGTCGCTATCGCATAGAATCAGGTCATAGTTTTTACACAGCATTAGGCACAGGCTGTCCACGAAGCAGTCGGCATATTCCCTTCGTCAAGCTCTTCATCCTCAGGAAACAGCGCATAGACTATACGATAATAGTCTTTGCTCTAATCAAAATGGCCGGTTTGTCTATGCGTTTCTGTTATTTCTTGCATTTTACGATTGATGGCCTCTTCTGATACACTGGTTCGATCATCTATCTCTGTTCCTTGATGACTCATAATCAGAATAAAGGCTGTGATATTCATCTGATCGTCTGTGTTGAGTTCAAGGAATTCTTTGGTGCAAATAAACGAGGTCATCTGTTTAAAAGCCTCTTGCGAATCATAATACTCTGATAATGTTTCTTTACGAATACTCCATGTTTTATAGGAATCCCTCGAAGTTGTTGTCACTCCCCGTGACATACAATAACCTATCACTTTAACTAGAGAGTTTGTATCAGTAACTAATTCTTTTTTCTTTCTTGCCGTTAGCTCAGAATCGAGTTTATTTAGCATCCACAAAAAATATAGTCCCTGATATTCATTCAGTACAGCTCTTGTATCCAACGCATCAACTGCACGTTTTTTGAATAACCCCTCCAATTCAATTACGTCTTCCAAAGTCAGTTTCTGTTTTCCTTCATTCGGCTCTTTATCTGTAAATCTTCCATGAGCGTTCTCAAAATCTTCCAATATCAATGCAAGCGTAGTTGGTTGAACTGATAGATCATTGAAGATATCTTTTATACACGTGCCGCGTTCACTTACATCAACTAAGTTTAGTAATCGATCAACACAAAACAGGAGCCTCCACCGGAACGGAATTGTAAAGAACCCTATATCATCTACCTTGAAAGTATGCCATTGTTGAGAAAGCCACTTTAGCCAGAAGCAGATCATTTTCCTTTTGATAACAAGGAATGTGTCTCACGGTGAGACACATTCCTTGCTGTCAATAATGGGGCAGACCAAAGCCATAAATAGGTGCTGAGCCAATCATATGGCTATTCTCAACGCACCGATCATCGGCATTACCTTCTACAGAATAAACGGTGCTGTTTTCTACTTTCTCAACAATGCCGATGTGATCGGCCAGGCCGTCGCCTTCCCAATCGTAAAAGATAATGTCGCCTGGGCTTGGTTCATAGTCTCGCCCTTGCCATTGTCCCCGCTCGCGGAACCAGTCCACATAGGGGCGCACTCCCATCATCTTCGGAAGGACTCCGGCATTCAGATAGCCACACTGATCGGCACACCAACTCACGAAGATCGCACACCACTCCACACGGTAAGGGTAACCGTACCACTCGCAGTATTTAAGTCCGCCCTCGTTGCCGATTTGCGATTGCGCCACAGCGACTATAGCGTTATTCCCTTCGCCCATAAAAGTGCGCCCGATAGGATAGTAACGCAGTACATGGGGCACATATGCTCTATCACCATAGCCGTTTGCGCCGCTGCGGGCCGCCATCATCTCGGAAAACTCAATGGCGTTCACTTCGGAATAGCCGCCGTAGTTGGCCAGCGCCCAGGATATGTAACCGTTGCCGTAGTTGTAGCCCTGTAGGGCAAGAGAAATACGATCAAGGTCAATTGGGCTTTCGACACCGGACAGCCGCAGGCAATCTGCTAGGTTTTGAATACCGACATCAATACTGTACTCCGGGTCAGTGATACCACCTGGACTATGGGGATACTGTGGATTAAATCCGCACTCGGAGCATTGCATGGGATCAGTGCCCCGGCCTCCGCTCTCCTGCATCATGACAGCAGCGATCAAATCCTCATATTCGGGAATGCCGTGCTGGGCAGCGTAAAGCCGGATCAAGGGGCGGTACGCCTCTACCTCTGCGCTGACGGGGACATAGGCGCTGCGACCCTCGCCGCTGCCAGTAAGCATAGAGGCCACGCCCATAATGACCACAAAGGGAATGATAATAAGCACTAGCGCCCCGGCCGCATAAAGCAGCGTTTCCCGGCTGGGAGTGACGGCTTTTGTGATTGCTGTACCGAGCTTCTTAAAAAAGTCACCGCTTGCCTTTGCCGCTTTCCCGGACAGGCTTTTTGCTGTGTTGGTCTTAATCTCGTGGATTGCCTGGTTGCGAGCATACCTGTGGCCCTGCTCCTTGACGAGCTGCGCCTTTGACGTGGGGGCAGCGGAAGTGTTACGGGGCAGTGCCGTCTGACGCTGCCCCGCGGATCGAACGGAGTTTGATTGTGTTGCTGTGCTCGCCGTATGCTGCGCTGGAGCTATCTCCTCCCGTCGCTTCGGGTTATGGGCAGAAGTTCCCTGGCTGAACGGCTTTACTACGGCGTCTTTCTCCGTAGTGGGGTAATCCGTCTGCTCTCGGACCTTCCGCACATAGGAGCGCCGCATTTGCTCTTTTGTGCGTTCAGCGGATTTCTCCGCCTCATCCGGCTCAAATTGCGTTTCATGGTGAAACGAATTATGCTTTTCGGCCTGATGCTTCCGCTTGTATTCCTTGACGGCCTCACGCCGCATCAGATACTTGGCGGACGGTTTTTTCAGTGACGATGCCGATGCTTTTTGCGTTTCACGGTGAAACGCATTTTTCTTTGCTTCCCGTCTGCTTCGCTCTAAAGTGGGAACGGGCAACTGGACAACATCGTGGGCTATGCTGCCTGCATAGTCATCTACCTTGTCAACAGCGGTATAGGGCTGCTGCTCCTGGTCGGGGGCTATGGCCTGCTGTGCCTCGGAGATTTGTTTTTTCGCCGTCTCTATCGCGTGGTATCGGCCTGCCTGCCTGATGACCTCTTTTGTCGGAGCTCTCCGGGGAGGCTTGTCCTTCAGCGCATTGGCTTTCTCCCGGATGGCTTTTTTGCGCCCGGCCTCTTTTGCTTTGCTGCGTTCCATATCAGCCGCGACCCGGCGTTGTGTTCATCAGCCGATAAAGCTCCGTGTCCTGCGGGATCGTGCAGTCAAAGGGAATTACTGCGCCGGATACGCGCATTAGGCCGTGCCCCGGCTCCACATCCGTCACATATCCCATCTGTGTATCAGAGATATGCAGGAGCGCGGACAGCTCCGCCCGGTCAGTGGCCGCCTGGTTGAACAGCATCAAGAACTCGGAGTTTGCGAACATGAGTCGGGCGGTATCGGAGGTCAGACATTCCTCCACGTTCTGCGTCGCCGCCGTCAGAATACCGCCGTACTTGCGAAAACGCTTCCATGCCTTATACAACACTTCCGCGGAGTAGTGGTACTTGAAGTACAGATACACCTCGTCGATGAATACCCAGGTAAACTTGCCCCGCTTCCGGTTTTCCATGACGCGGTTTTGAATGGCCTCCAGCGTGACCACAAGCGCCGTCTTGCGCAGAGAGTCGCCCATTTCGTAGAGATCAAGGACGATAATCCGGTTGCCCATATCCACGTCCGAGGCGTGGGCAAATACATTCAAGCTGCCCTCCGTGATCAGCTCGGCGGTCAAGGCCAGCTCCCGCGCCTCCGGCTCCGGCTGACGCATGACCTCGTTGCGCCAGTCGGACAGGAGCGGCGCGGGTGCTTTTCCTCGCAGATAGGGCTTGTAGATGTTTGCTGTACAGCGGTCAATGATGGACTTATAGCTGCCGCTGATTGAGCCAGTTCCCATCTGCTGTTCCAGAATACTCATAATCAGCTCGGACTTTTGCGCGACGGGGTTTTCATCCTCGTACCCGGCGGGGATCTCCAACGGATTCAGATGGTGATTGCTGTTCGGGCTGATCTCCACGACCTCGCCGCCGAAGGCGCGGGCCAGGGTGCCGTACTCGCGCTCGGCGTCCACGATGATAATATCGTCGTCGGTGCCGAGGGCGACATTCATAATGGTGGACTTCATGCCCATAGACTTGCCGGAGCCGGAAATGTGGGGTCTTGGATCTCCTGCGCCCGGAACGGGATCGCCACGGCGCAGCTTTCCGTGGTGAGGGTGTTCAGCGCGTGGATGCGTCGCAGGCCGTAGGGCAAGGCCGTGTTCAGGCCGTCCTCCTGCTGGAAACGCGCCGGGGATATATCGCAAAGATGCTCCTTGCCGATGGCAATCAGACTTTCTGTGTCAGCGTCCAGCGCTTCCATGCTGTCGGCGGTGTGGACGATGGTGATGAGGGAGAAGATCATGCGCTGGTCGTTCTGCGTCAGATCGTCCATGAAGCCGCGAGAGTTTTCCCGTTTCTGCTCCATTGTGCGGGGCACTTCGGCGGTAAAGTTGTTTTTGCTGTTCTGCCGCTGCTGCCAGCGGGTAATATCCGTCTCCACGCCGAGGATGATGCTTTCAACTTCCTTTACCGCTTCATCGGTAGGCACAGGGATCATGTCGATAGACAGGATCAGATCGCGGGCATACTCGGTCAGATCGGAAATGAGGTCATCCGTCAAGAAGGACGCATAGGTGCGCAGAAACAGAACGCGGCCGAACTTGTCCCCAAACTCAAAGTGGTTGCGTTTGAAGCTGATGCTGTCCGGGCAAATAAGATCCCGGAAGTCTTTGCCGGTCTGCATAAAACGGTAATCGTCATAGTCGAAATACTGCTCATAGCCGGGACGGAAGAAGTCATGCAGCACACGGAGCCGGTCATAGTTTCTGGCCGGGGTGATGCCGGAGTCAAGGCGGGCAAAGGTCTTTTGCAGATTCGTTCCGGCGCGGCGGAAATAGGTCTTGCTTTCTTCGATCTTCCGTTTGGGAATGGAGAGTGTCACAAAGCGTTCCTGGACAAGATTGTTGCTCTGCGCCGCCCGACCTTTCATAATGCTATTGGCTTCTTCCCGGTAGTGGTCGAGCCAGTCATCTTTGTACGGAAAAAGGATACGGCGCTCAAACTCCGCAGGATTGAGTCGGTGATTGACGATGGTGATCTTAGCGGTGGCGTCGGTAGGCATCGAATTGAGCGCACCGCAGTATGCGCTGAAAATGCTCTCCCGCGTCTCCTGCGAGGCGGCAATGTAGTTTACGTCCGTGAGCTTCCAGCTCCGGGAGTGCTTGTTGCCTACCTCCCAAATGCCGTTGGTGTAGATGCGCTTGATCGGGATGCTCTGCTGGACGGAGCGCGGCACCTTTACTTTCACGCGCTCGCTCTTGTTTGCGGCTGCAAGGGTTTTAATCAAAGTCTCCACGCCCCTTTCTGTTGAAGCTGTTATAGCAGAGGTTTTCTCCGATGTACTTGCGATCCCCGGCAAACAGGAACTCGGTCTTGATAACCGCCCAAAGGAATTGCTCAAAGGTCATGCCGTTGTAATTAAAAAAGCCCGCCATGGCAGCGGGCGCAGCGAGGACAATACAGAGCCAGCTTGCGGTTTCCTTGCCG
>CACYHB010000018.1 GCA_902774015.1 Oscillospiraceae bacterium
CAGACGGTCCAGGAACTCCCACATGCGGTCCTGGCGCAGGGTGACCTTCACGCCGACCTTCATGCCCTCACGGAGCTTGAAGTTGGCGACGGACTTGCGGGCCACGGTGGCAACGGCGTGCTGACCGGTGATCGCGGAGATCTCCTTGATGACGCCGTCGAGGGCCTTGGCATTGTCCTTGCAGTCGCCGCAGCCGACAGAGACAACGATCTTGTCGATCTTGGGGATCTGCATCACGGACTTGTACTGGAACTTCTCCATCAGAGCAGGAGCAACTTCCTTGACGTACTTTTCCTTCATTCTGGTCATAAGTCAGTTATCTCCTTTCTCTCAGATTTCAGCGCCGCACTTCTTGCAGACGCGGGTCTTCTTGCCGTCGGTGATCTTGTGGGCAACGCGGGTGGCCTTGCCGCACTTGGGGCACACGAGCTGGACCTTGCTGACGTAGAGCGGGGTCTCGACCTTGATGATGCCGCCCTCCTGGCCCTGCTGACGGGGCTTCTGGTGCTTGGTGGCAACATTGACGCCTTCCACGACGACCTTGGCGGCCTTGGGATCGGCGATCAGGACCTTGCCCTGCTTGCCCTTGTCCTTACCGGACAGAACAACGACTTTATCGTCTTTCTTAATGTTCATTCTCTTTTGCCCTCCATCAAATCACTTCGGGAGCCAGGGACAGGATCTTCATGTATTCCTTGTCGCGCAGCTCACGGGCGACGGGCCCAAAGATACGGGTGCCGCGGGGGTTCTTATCGCCGGTGTTGATCAGAACCGCAGCGTTCTCGTCGAAGCGGACATAGGTGGACGGTGCGGACCACAACAGCCTTCACCACGTCGCCCTTTTTGACGGAACCGCCGGGCGCCGCCTTGCGGACGGAGCAGACGATGACGTCGCCAACGCTGGCATACTTGCGCTTGGAGCCGCCCAGCACGCGGATGCACTTGAGTTCCTTGGCGCCGGTATTGTCGGCAACCTTCAGATAAGTTTCCTGCTGAATCATGCTGCCGCCTCCTTACTTAGCCTTCTCAACGATTTCGACCACGCGCCATCTCTTGTCCTTGGACAGGGGGCGGGTCTCCATCACGCGGACGATATCGCCGACGCCGCACTCGTTGTTCTCGTCGTGGGCTTTCAGACGGTAGGTCCGGCCGATGATCTTCTTGTAGGTCTTGTGAGCGACCCGGTCCTCAACGATGACGACCACGGTCTTGTCCATCTTGTCGGAAACGACCTTGCCCACGCGGACCTTACGGGAAGTAGTTCTCTCAGTATTCATTCTTCCTTACCTCCTCAGTTCTGCTTCTCACGAAGCACGGTCTTGACGCGAGCGATGTCGCGGCGGGTGGCAGAGATCTTGGTGGGGTTGTCAAGATGATTGGTGGCATGCTGCATGCGGAGCATGAACAGATCCTTTTTCAGATCGACGAGCTTGGCTTCCAGCTCGCTGACGGACATGGAGCGAATTTCGTTTGCCTTCATCTTATTCACCACCGTTCTCAGACTCGGTGCCCTTCGCGACGATCTTGGTCTTGATGGGCAGCTTGTGGCTGGCCAGACGCAGAGCCTCGCGGGCGGTCTCCTCGGGGACGCCGGCGATCTCGAACATCACGCGGCCGGGCTTGACGACTGCGACCCAGTACTCGGGGGAGCCTTTACCGGAACCCATACGGGTCTCGGCGGGCTTGGCGGTAACGGGCTTGTCGGGGAAGATCTTGATCCACACCTGACCGCCGCGCTTGGTGTAGCGGGTCATGGCGATACGGGCGGCCTCGATCTGGTTGGAAGTGATCCAGCCGGGCTCCTGCGCCGCAAGGCCGAACTCACCGTAGGAGACGACGTTGCCGCGGGTGGCTTTGCCCTTCATGCGGCCGCGCTGAACTCTGCGGTATTTGACTCTTTTAGGCATTAACATCAGTTGTTGCCTCCTTCCTTAGCGGGAGCGGCGGGACGGGGTCCGCGGTTGTAGCCGCCCTGACCCTGGGGTCTGCTGCCATAGCCGCCCTGACGGTTGCCGTCGCGATTGTCGCGATTGTAGCCGCCCTGGCGATTGTCGCGGTTGTAGCCGCCCTGACGGCGGTCGCCGCCGCGGCGGTCGTCTCTGCGACGGCGCTCGCCGGCGGGCTTGGAGAGATCCATCGTGCGCGGGGTGGTGCGCAGGGTCTGGGAGAGGACCTCGCCTTTGTAGATCCAAACCTTGACGCCGATGCGGCCGTAGGTGGTGTTCGCCTCGGCAAAGCCGTAGTCGATGTCGGCGCGGATGGTCTGCAGGGGGATGGTGCCCTCGTGGTAGCACTCGGAGCGGGCAATCTCAGCACCGCCCAGACGGCCGCCGCACTTGACCTTGATGCCGCGGGCGCCCATTCTCATGGCGCGGCCCATGGCGTTCTTCATGGCGCGGCGGAAGCCGATGCGCTTCTCCAGCTGCTGGGCGATGTTCTCGGCCACCAGCTGTGCGTTCGTATCGGGAGTGCGGACTTCGACGATGGAGAGAGCCACGGGCTTGCCGATGAGCTTCTCGACCTCGAGGCGCAGCTTCTCGATCTGCTCGCCGCCCTTGCCGATGACGACGCCGGGACGGGCGCAGTGGATATAAATGCGGACCTTGGCGGAATCGCGCTCGATCTCGATGGTGGGAACTCCGGCGGAATTCAGGGTCTTCTTCAGGAACTCACGGATCTTGTGATCCTCGACGATCAGATCGCCGACTTTGTCCTCGCGCGCATACCAGCGGGAATCCCAATCCTTGATAACGCCAACGCGCAGGCCGTGGGGATTAACTTTCTGTCCCATTCTATTCTGCCTCCTTCCCTTAGTCTCTCTCAGCCACAGCGATCATGATGTGGCTGGTGCGCTTGTTGATACGGTACATACGGCCCTGAGCTCTGGGCATGCCCCGCTTGAGGATGGGGCCGGCGCCGGCGAAGGTCTCGCAGACGTAGAGCTTCTCAGGATCCATTTCGAAGTTGTTCTCGGCATTGGCCATGGCGCTCTTGAGCACCTTGATCATCAGCTCGCAGCCGGCCTTGGGGGTGTTCTCCATGAGAGCCATGGCGACCTTGGCGTCCTTGCCGCGGATCATGTTGCAGATGATCTCAACCTTGCGGGGAGAAATACGGGCGTATTTGTGCTCCGCACGGGCAATTTTCTTCTCGTCCATTTTCTCTCCTCCTTACTTGCCGGTCTTGCTGCCGGCATGGCCGCGGAAGGTACGGGTCGGGGCGAACTCGCCCAGCTTGTGACCGACCATATCCTCGGTGACATACACGGGAACGTGACGGCGGCCGTCGTGAACGGCGATGGTGTGTCCGACGAAGGACGGGAAGATCGTGGAGGAACGGCTCCAGGTCTTGACGACCTGCTTGCTGCCGCTCTTGTTCATCTCATCGACTCTCTTCAGCAGCTCGGGAGCGGCGAAGGGGCCCTTCTTAATGCTTCTGCTCATTTACGATTCCCTCCTTACTTAGCGTTGCGGCGCTTGACGATGAACTTATCGGTGGCGTTCTTCGTCTTGCGGGTCTTGTAACCAAGCGCGGGCTTGCCCCAAGGAGTGACAGGGCCGGGACGGCCGACAGGGGACTTGCCCTCGCCGCCGCCGTGGGGGTGGTCAACGGGGTTCATGACGGAGCCGCGCACGGTGGGACGGATGCCCATGTGGCGTTTGCGGCCGGCCTTGCCGATGTGGACGTTGGCGTGGTCGATGTTGCCGACCTGGCCGATGGTGGCATAGCAGTCGAGGCGGACCTTGCGCATCTCACCGGAGGGGAGGCGGACGGTGGCCATGCCGTTTTCCTTGGCCATCAGCTGGGCGGCGACGCCGGCGCTGCGGACGAGCTGGGCGCCCTTGCCGGGGTAGAGCTCGATGTTGTGGATCACGGTGCCGACGGGGATGTTCTGCATGGGCAGAGCGTTGCCGGGCTTGATGTCGGCGGAGGCGGAGGCGAGCACAGTGTCGCCGATGCTCAGGCCGACAGGAGCCAGGATGTAGCGGCGCTCGCCGTCAGCGTACTCAACGAGAGCGATGAACGCGCTGCGGTTGGGGTCGTACTCCAGGCGGAGGACCTTGCCCTCGACGTCCAGCTTGTTGCGCTTGAAGTCGATGACACGGTACTTCTGGCGGTTGCCGCCGCCCTGGTGGCGGACGGTGATGCGGCCGTAGCTGTTGCGGCCGGAGTGCTTCTTGAGGACCTCGACGAGGGACTTCTCAGGCTGGGCGTGCTTGTCAACACCGTCAAAGCCGGAGACGGTCATGTGACGCCGGGAAGGGGTAGTAGGTCTGTAAGTTTTGATAGCCATTCTTTCTTCCTCCCTTAAACCATGCCTTCAAAGAGCTCAATGTTCTTGGAGTCGGCACTGAGCTTCACGACGGCCTTTTTCCAGGAGGCAGTCTTGCCCATGGGGTAGGCGCCCTGACGCTTGGCCTTGCTGCGCACGTGCAGCGTGGTGACCTTGATGACGGTCACGCCGAAGATCTCCTCGATCGCCTTCTTGATCTCGATCTTGTTGGCGTCCTTGGCAACTTCAAACGCGTACTTCTTGATGTCCAGGTCTTCCATGGACTGCTCGGTGATGATGGGGCGAATGATAACGTCGTATGCGGTCTTCATCAGGCGAACACCTCCTCGATCTTGGCAAGGGCAGCCTTGTCGACGACCAGCTTGCCGTTGGTGAGAATCATATACGGGCTGAGGATGGTGGCGATGGTGGTGGAGACGCCGGCGATATTGCGGGCGGACTTGATGACCTTCTCGTCCACATTCTCGGTGACGACCAGAGCCTTGTTCTCAACGCCGACCTTGCCGAGGAACTCGGCGAAAGCCTTGGTCTTGATCTCGTCCATCTTCAGGCCGTCAACGACGATGATTTCGTTCTCGGCAGCCTTGGCGGAGAGCGCGGACTTGAGAGCCAGTCTCTTGACCTTCTTATTGAGGGTGTAGCTGTAGTCCCGGGGCTTGGGAGCGAACGCAACGCCGCCGTGATACCACACGGGGGAGCCGGCATAGCCGGCGCGGGCGCGGCCGGTGCCCTTCTGGCGCCAGGGCTTCTTGGTGGTGTAGGAAACCTCACCCTTGGTGAGCGCGCTCTGGGTACCCTGACGGCAGTTGGCCAGGTGATTCTTGACGGAATCATGCAGAACGCTCTTGTTCGGCTCGATGCCGAAAATGGCCTCGGAGAGCTCGATCTCGCCGATCTTCTCGCCTGCCATATTGAAAACATTCGCTTTAGGCATTTATGCTGCTCTCCTTTCTTTACTTGGTACGGGCGGAAGCCTTCTGCGGGTTGACACGGGCGGAAGCCTTCTGCGGGTTGACGCTGATGCCGGCGCCTTCGCCCTTCTTGACGGGCTGGGTCTTGGCAGTGCTCTTGATGTACACGATGCTGCCCTTGGGGCCGGGGACGGCGCCGCGGATGGCGATCATGTTGAGCTCGGAATCAACCTTGACGATGTCCAGATTCTGGACGGTGACCTGATCCACGCCCATGTGGCCAGCCTGCTTCTTGCCCGGGAAAATGCGGGAAGGATCGGTGCTGGAACCCATGGAACCGGCGTGACGGTGAACGGGACCGCCGCCGTGGCTGGTGGGGGTGCGGCCCTGGCCGAAGCGCTTGATGACGCCGGCGTAGCCCTTGCCCTTGCTGGTGCCGGTCACGTCGACCTTCTCACCCTCGGTGAAGAGATCGGCCTTGACCACGTCGCCAACTTCCAGCTTGCTGCTGTCCTCGAGACGGAACTCCTTGAGGTGCTTGACCATGCCCACGCCGGCCTTCTTCAGGTGGCCCTGCTCAGGCTTGGACAGCTTCTTTTCGCCTACTTCTTCGTAGCCGAACTGGACGGCTTCATAGCCTTCCTTTTCCTTGGTCATCTTCTGCACGACCACGCAGGGGCCGGCTTCAATGACAGTGACCGGAATGACCTTTCCGGCCTCGTCGAAGATCTGCGTCATGCCGACCTTCTTGCCAATGATGGCTTTCTTCATGTTATTTCCTCCTAACGGTTATTGGTTGCCTCGCTTGGCCCGGGGGTCATCCCGTCCAGAGGCTGGCAACTTAACCCGTTCACATACGCAAGCTGTGAACTATGGGTCATTTACAATGGTGTGCTGCTTGGGCTGTTGGGTCAGCCCGGGGTTCCCTTTAGAGCTTGATCTCGATCTCGACGCCGGCGGGAACTTCGAGGTTCATCAGAGCCTCGACGGTCTTCTGGGTGGGAGAGACGATGTCGATCAGGCGCTTATGGGTGCGGCGCTCGAACTGCTCACGGCTGTCCTTGTACTTGTGGACGGCGCGCAGGATGGTGACGATCTCGGTCTTGGTGGGCAGGGGGATGGGTCCGGAGACCTTGGCGTCGGTGCGCTTGGCAGCCTCGACGATGGTTTCGGCGGCCTTGTCGATGAGCTGGTGGTCGTAGGCCTTGAGACGGATGCGGATCATGTTCTTGTTGGTGCTTGCCATTTGGGTTTTCTCCTTTTTCGTACGTTTTCTTTCGGCGGCATTGGGTCCCGCCCTTATGCGTACGGATGAAACCTCGCATTTCCTGTACACACAACCGTGCGTATCAGGCCGCGTCCGAAAAACAAACCGGCCAATCCTGGCCGGCTTCGCTCCGGGCGCGCGATATACGCGTGTACCGGATAGGTTTCAGCCGCCCGATTGCGTGCCGACACCGGGTCGACACCGGACATACTCCACGGAAGTTACCTCGCTTTCACGAGCAATCTCCCGCTTCCTCGCATAATACGCCCGTGCTCTCGCACACGCGCTTGAATAATATAACAGACCGGTAACAGGATGTCAAGAGAATTTTTGTGATTTTCGCAGAAGTTTTTTGAAAAGTTTGTGAGACTTTTACAAATTGTTGAAGGGCCTTTTCCCGCTCCTCCCGTGTCCCACGATCTTGTGGTTCTTCATGGGCGGAAGCACAATTATACACTATATTATCATCCTCTGTGTTCTGATAACATTTGCTGCGTTTTTTAAGAACCGTTTCTTTCCTGTTCGCGGAAAGAAACGGTTTTTACACTCCAAAGAAAGGCGACAAGGGGAGGTGTCCCCTTGACCCCTCGCAGAAATGGGGAATCTAAGGGCAGAACCGGGGTCGCCGCTAAAGCAGATACGCGTGGAGGCTTACCCCGCATACCGCTGCCGCTCCCCGGTACTCCTGACGCAGATTGCCGCCCGCTCCCCACCGCGGCTCGCGGGTTTCGGATTCGACCAAGCCGCCGGAACGTGCTTTTCGGAGCTTTCGTGCTGTAAAACATAGCGGCAGCAAACACCCGGGCGCACAGGGCTGTCCAAGATTCGGACGGCGGCGACCTACGATCAGACCTTGTGTTGCCCACTCTGACAAGCGCCCTTTTCTTTCTTACACCGGGCGCGGCGCTGTCTTTCTTTTCGGGCAAGTACCGAAAAGAAAGACAGGGGGGCGCTTTATGCGGTTTTGGCCCTGCGAACAGGCGGGAAAGATGTTTTCCCTTCTCCTCATCCGCCCCCGCTGCCGATTGCTTTTCCCTCTTGTTTATGCTAAGATAAATTTTACTATATTATAGATAAGACTGGAGGCTTGCGTATGATGCAGCGGAAAAGCAATCCCGGCGTGATCGCCGGCCTTGCTCTCATCTTCTTGCTCCTGCTCGCCGCAAACTTCCTCACGCCGATGACGGCGGACGATTTTCTGTTCTCCTTCAGCCATGCCCACTGGAGCCGTCTCACCGGCGTGGACGAGATCATCCCCTCCATGGCCGCCCTGCGGCAGAACACCAACGGCCGTGTGCTGGCCCACTTCTTCGTGCAGCTCTTCCTGCTCTGGCCCCGGCCAGTGTTCAATATCCTCAACGCCGTCATGGGCACCCTGCTCTTTTATATATTATATAGGTATATACGCCGCGGGGAGCGGGCGCGGGATCTGCTCCTGTTTCTGCTCTTGTTCTCTCTTCTTTTCATTCTGCTCCCCGCCTTCGGGCAGGTCTTCCTCTGGCTCACCGGCGCCTGCAACTACGCCTGGACCGCGGTCTTGACCTTCGCCTTTCTCTATCCTTTCTTTGCCGAATATATGGGGCCGGCAGGAGAAGCGCCGCTTCTCCTGCGCGTCCTGCATCTGCCTTTGGCTTTCGCAGCCGGCGCCTGGTCGGAGAACGGATCGCTCGCGGTCCTGTGCGCCGCCTTTGCCTTTCTGGGGCTGTGCCGGCTGCGGGAAAAGAAGCTGCCCCGCACGCTCGCGCTGCGCTTTCTGGTCGCCTGCGGGGGCTTCCTCTTTCTGATGAGCGCCCCTTCCGAGTGGAGCGGACGGAGGGGCGAAGTGTCCGAGAGCACGCTGACGAAGGCCCTCTCCCGCCTCTCCGGGCAGTTCTCTCCCACTGTGCTTCTGCTGCTGGGTCTTGCGGCGCTGCTGGCGGCAGCGGCCGCCGTATGGCTGCTGATCCGGAAAAGGAAGCTCGGCTGCCGGCTCTGCCGCGGAGCGCTGGCGCTTGCCTTTCTGGCGGGGCTGATTCTGTTCTGGCGGCGGGACGGCGCGGCTGCAGCTTTTGTTTCCGACACGGTCATGCTGCTCTTTGCCTCTCTCTGCCTCTGGGCCTATCTGATGCTGCTGGGGCTGGAAAAGGGGCTGGACCGGCGCACGATGCTCAGTGCGCTGATCTTCGCTCTGGCGGGGCTTGCCTCCGTGCTCATTTTCCTGGTGGCGCTCTACTTCCCCGCCCGCTCCGCCTGTCCCTTTATCTGTTATACCGCGCTTGCGGATGCGCTGCTGCTGGGAGCGCTCTGGGACCGGGGCAGCCGCAAGCCGCTCCTGGGCGGCGCCCTTGCCGCCTGCGCGCTGACGCTGCTGCTTCTTCCCATGGCGGCCGGAGACCTGGTCTCCGTCCACCGGCAGAGCGAAGCGCGTGTCTCCATGCTGCTGGAGGCCGCGCAGACGCCCCACGCCCAGGTGGTCGCGGAGCCTGTGATCGCCCGCAGCAAGTATCCCGCCACATGGCCCGGGGACGAGAGCTACTTCAGCTTTGACATCGCCATGTATTACGGGCTGGACAGCTTTCAGGTCACCGAATACGTCAACGATTGAGGCGCCGCCATGAATCGACTGTATGCGCGAAAAACCTATATCGCATTCCTGGCGCTGGTGTTCTGCTGGATGCTGGCGATCACCTGCCTGTCCCCCATGGTGGCGGACGATTACTCTTACTGTTTTGCCTGGGGGGACAACGCGCGCGTGGTCAGCCTTGCGCAGATCCCCCGCTCCATGGCGATCCACCGGGAGCTCACCAACGGCCGGGTCTTCACCCACGGTCTTGTTCAGCTGCTGCTGATCCGCCCGAAAGCGCTCTTCAACCTCCTCAACGCTCTCAACGCCGTGCTGATTCTGAGTCTTTTCGCCCGCTGTCTGGAGGACAAAGGACACCTGCCGGCGCTGATCGCTGCCGCCTCCCTGCTGTGGACCTTCCAGCCCGCTTTCGGCGAGGTCTCCCTCTGGCTCACGGGCGCTGTCAATTACAGCTGGGGCGTCAGCCTGTTTCTGCTCTTTCTCCGGCCCTACACGGCGGATTTTCTCGGCATTGCCCGCAGAAAAAGCTGGTGGAGGACGCTGCTGTTTCTGTGTCTGAGCTTTGTGGCCGGGTCCTGGTCGGAGAGCGGCTCGCTCGCCGCGCTTTTCGCCGCGCTGTGTCTTGCGGTGCTGACCGCATGCAGAGAGCGCAGGCTGGATGGGACGGCCCTTGCGGGCATCCTTCTCGGCGCGGCAGGCTTCGTCTTTCTGATGACCGCGCCGGCCACCGGCGGACGCGCGGGCAGCACCGATCTCTCGGCGGCGCTGTCAAACTTCCTGCTGATCGCAGCTGAGACGCTGCGGAGGCTGGGGCTTCTGTATCTGCTCTGGCTGCTGTGCTTTGTTCTGGCACTCAGGGCCGGGGGCGACAAAAAGCGCATCACCCTTGCGGTCATCCTGCTGCTCTCGGGTCTCGGTGCGCTCGCGGCCTATTCCTTCGCTCTGTACTTTGCAAAGCGGCATTTCTGCACTACGGTCTTCTTCACCTCCCTGTCCGTCATGCTCCTGCTGGAGCAGGCGCTGCCCGCCTCGGGCAAGGTCCTTCGCCGCACCGTCTGCGCGGCGCTGGCGGCTCTGTTCCTCCTGCGCTTTGCCTTTGGCATGCTGGACATCGCGGTGGTCTATAAAAAATCCCTGGAGCGCGAAGCGCTGATCCGGGAAGCGCTCGCGCAGGGCGCGGAGGAGATCACACTGGAGAGCTACGTGCCCCGCTCCGGCTGCAGCGTAGCCTTCACCCTCGACCCCTCGCCGGAGGAGTGGCCGAACTACAGCGTGGCCGACTACTACGGGTTTGAGAAGGTCATTGGCTATTATCCGGAGTGAAAAACGGACAGTGCCAGCAAAGATAAGGATAGCCGCGCCGGCATATACGCCGGCGCGGCTATCCTGTTATTTTTTCCTATCCACGGGCTGCTGATCACCGACCGCTGATCGCTATGATTTCGCGCAGCTCCTCCACGCGCCGCAAGATCTCCTCTGCCTCCCGGCGCAGGGTCTCTCCCGCCGGCGTCAGGCCGAGGACGCGGTTGCCGCGCTCCAGCAGCCGGGCTCCCAGCTCCTCCTCCAGGGCGGTGATCGCCCGGCTGGTGGTGGAGTGGCTGATGTAGAGCTTTTTCGCCCCGCGGGTGAAGCTGCGTTCCTCCGCCACGGCGAGAAAGATCCGAAGCTGTTCCAGTTCCATCAGAAGTTGAAGGTGTGGGGCAGCAGCTCCGAGAGCTTGTAGCTCACGTAGCGGTTGCCGGCCTTGGCGCAGAGCACCTCCATCTCCGGCGAAAACTCCGCCAGAAACTGACGGCAGGCGCCGCAGGGCGTGCACCAGTTCTCGCTGTCGGCGTAGATGGCGATGCGGCGGAAGCTGCGCCGCCCTTCGCTGACGGCCTTGCAGCAGGCGGTGCGTTCGGCGCAGATGGTGCTGCCGAGGGCGGCGTTCTCCACGTTGCAGCCGGTGTAGACCGTGCCGTCGTCGCATTCGATGGCCGCGCCCACCGGGAAATGGGAATAGGGCACGTAGGCGTTGAGCGAGGCCTCCCTGGCCAGGGACATCAGTTGTCTGTCGGTCATGTTTTTCTCCTCTTCCAAATCCGGTTCCGTCACAGGACAGGGTTCAGTCGTTTTTCAGGTCGATGACCCAATTTTCAAAGTTGTAGAGCGGATTGCCCGCGTTGGGTTCCACACCCTTGCAGACGCCGCGGCGGGTGATGATCTGCTGCTTTTCAAAGCCGATGGTGATGAGCGAGCTGGTCTGGCCGGTCAGATACTGGGCGAACTGGTAGTAGGCGCCGGGCCGGGAAGCATTGCTCGCCGCCAGGTAATTCTCGATCTGATTGACGACGGTGGCGTCGGAGGATCGGCTGTAATTGATGTTGGTGCGCTCGTTTTCCTCCTTGCGGGGCTGCAGCAGCTCCGTCAGGTCGAAGTTGGCCCGCAGCTTCACCTCGCCGTAGTACATATCCAGCGGAACCGTCTGCTCGCCGGTGTTGCTGACGGCGATCTCGCCCTCCTCCAGAGCTTTCATGTACGCGTCCCAGGTCATCTCATGGACCGTGACCTTCAAACCCAGGCTTGCCATGTCCTCCTGGAATTTGCGCACCACGCCTGCCTTGGCGCTGCTGTCGGCGCAGACGGCTATGTTCAGGTCGATCTCCTGGGGGGAGCCGTTCATGAACTCCAGCATGCCGTCCTCGTCATAGTCGCGCACGCCCGCCACCTCCAGGATCCTGCGGCAGCTCTCCAGGTTGTACTCCAGCCCGCTCACAAGGCCCGCGGGATAATCCCGGCAGCCGGGGAGCATGGGGATGGGCGTGGCCACGCCGTTTCCGTGCAGCAGCTCCACCAGGTACTCCCGGTCGAAGGCGTGCTGCATGGCCAGGCGGAAGTAGCTGTAGCGGCCCAGCATGCTCTCCTCGTTGAACATGACATAGTGCATGTTGGTGGTGTTGAAGGTGTGGATCTCGTTGGTGCTGGCATAGCCCAGGTTCGTATAGCTGGAGGGATCGTTGGTGACCACGTCGATCAGACCGCTTTCAAAGGCGGAGATGATCTCGTCGGCGGTCTTGTATTCCTTGAGGTAGATCTCCTTGACCGGCAGCTCCTCATAGCCGGGCCAGGTCTCGGCGGCCAGGAGCTTGGTGCCGTCCTCGTTGTACGTATAGGGGCCGCTGCCGATGGGCGTGTTGCCGTAATCCCGCTTCTCGCCGTAGGTGCCGGATTTGATGATGGGGATATTCAGCAGGCGGATAAAGGCCGCGTCGCCGATGCCCAGGGTCACAAACACCACGCCCTCGCCGGGGGATGCGCCCTGAAAGCTGGAAAAGCGTCCGGCAAAGCGGTCCGCATTCACGGCAAGGCCCAGGGAATAGCTGATGTCCCGGGGCGAGACCTCGCTGCCGTCGTGGAAATAGTGGCCCTCGCCCACGGTCAGCGTCCAGTTCTTCCCGTCCTCCGAGCATTCCCACTCGCTGATGACGCCCGCGCCCTCAATGACCTCGCAATTGTCGTCCAGCTCGATCATGTTCTCATAGACCAGATCGCAGATGAGCTGATTGGAGTGGTTGGTGGCCACCAGCGGATTGCGGCTGTATTTGATGTTCACGTTCATGGTGAACTTTTCGTCCGCCGCCGAGCCCTTGACGATCTCGGTGCCGCCGGTGGAGTCCGGGATCTCGTTGGGATCGCTCTCCTGCCTGCCGCAGGCGGAAAGGCTCAGCAGCGCCGCCAGGGCCAGCAGCAGGGCCAGGAATTTCTTTGTCTTTTTGCTCATAGGTTTTTCCTCGCATAGGAGTAATAATCAACAGATTGCACGGTAAACATGGGGGTGTTCAGAGGGGCGCTCCCCTCTGTTTTTTCGCCCCGAAAGGCGAAAAACAAAATTGAAATCCGTTTCCGGCGGGGCTGTGCCTCGCCAGAAACACGCTACGCCGAGCTTTGCGAGGCCTCGCGCCGACCAAAGCAGGCTTCAGGCCTGCTGCGATGAGCGCGAGTGTCCTCTGACTGCCAGGCCCCCTCAAGGGGCTTGGCAGTTAAGACAGATGACCGCCGCCTGGCCGCCCCGTTTTCCCTTGGTATAGCGATGGGACCAGTATTTCTCATGGCTGCAGAAGGTGCACTCTTCGGAGACGTCGATCTGTCCGGCGGGGACGCCGAGCTGCACGAGCCTGCGCTTGTTGGCCGCGCGCAGGTCCACCAGGGTCTTGCCGTCGGCGCGGCGGGTAAAAAAGCCCTCCGTGTCGCCGCCGAGCCAGGCCGTCACAGCCTCGGGCACGTCGTCGTCGGTCTCGAAGCAGCACTTTCCGATGGCGGGGCCGATGGCGGCGCAGACCGTCTCCGGCTTCGCGCCGAGGCTCTCCATCCGGGTCAGCGCGTTATGCAGAATATCCCCCACCGAGCTGCGCCAGCCGCAGTGGATCGCGCCGATCACGCCGTGTCTCTCGTCGCAGAGAAGCACCGGCACGCAGTCCGCCGTGAAGCAGAAGATGGGCAGACCCCTTGTGGCCGTCACGATACCGTCCGCCTCATAGGGGACCGGCGTGAGGCACCTGTGCCTGTCCGCCTCCGTGACGATGCGCACCGTATTGCCGTGCACCTGTTTTGTGACGGCGCAGTCGTCCTCCCCCACGCCGAAGAGCGCGGCGACCCGGCGGAAGTTTTCGCGCACCCGCTCCGGCTCGTCGCCCTTGTCGCTCAAAAGGTTGAGCGTCGCCAGATGATCCTCGCTCACGCCGCCGTACCTCGTCGTAAAGGCGTGGCGCAGCGGAATGAGCGTGGAGGTCATATAGATCAGCTCGTCCTGGTGTTTTTCAATGAACATAGATTCTTTTCCTTACTGTATTGCAAAAGACCGCATTGCTGCGTCTTTGCTTCTTCTGCCCCCGGCAGCGCAAAGCCGCTTTCGGCGCCTTGCCGCTTTTGCCGTTCCCGGTCCGGGCTTGTTCGCCTCGGACCGCCAACGGCGCGGCTGCGGTAATAGCGTCTTTGCTTCTTCTGCCCCCGGCAGCGCAAAGCCGCTATTCATTTCTTCCGCAGCACTCTTTGTATTTGAGGCGGCGGCTGCCGTCGGCCTTCATCTTGCCGCATGGGCAGGGGTCGTTGCGGCCGGGCTTGGGCAGCTTTTTGACCGGCTTTTTCTTGACCGGCTCGCCGCCCACGTTGGCCGCCGCGTTTTTCGCCACAGCCTTGCGCTCGATGGGCGCCTCCCGGCGGATCTGCACGGTGAACAGGCGGCGCACGGTCTCCTCACGGATGCCGTGGACCATGGCCTCGAACATGTCAAAGCCTTCCTGCTTGTAAGCGTCGATGGGCTTGACGTTGCCGTAGCCCCGCAGCCCGATGCCCCGCTTGAGTTCGGTCATGGCGTCGATGTGGTCCATCCAGTACTCGTCCACCACGCGCAGCATGATGACCCGCTCCAGCTCCCGCATCAGCGGGGTGTCGTTGGGTCCCATGCCGAAAGCGGTCTCCCGCTCGGCGTAGAGCTTTTCCGCCTCGGCGGTAACGGCGGCGCTGACTTTCTCAGCGTCCGCCCGGCCCTTGAAGTCCTCCATTCTCACCGCGCCGCGGCGCAGGAACAGTTTCTCAAAGGGGGCAAGTGCGGCGTCCAGCTGGGCCTGGTTCTCGGCGGGCGTGCCGCCCAGGCCGTCCGTGACGGTGCTTTGCACGAACTCCGAGAGCATGCCCATGATCTGGGGACGCAGATTCTCGCCGTCCAGCACCTTGCGGCGCTCGCCGTAGATGATGTTGCGCTGCTGGTTCATCACGTCGTCGAACTCCAGCACGCTCTTTCGGGTCTGGAAGTTGCGGCTCTCGACGGTCTTCTGGGCCTGCTCGATGGCGCCGGAGAGCAGCTTTGCGTCCAGCGGCATGTCCTCCTCCATCTTGAGCGTCTCCATCATGCCCATGACCCGCTCGGAGCCGAAGAGGCGCATGATGTCGTCGGTCATGGCGAGATAGAAGCGGCTCTCGCCCGGGTCGCCCTGGCGGCCGGCGCGGCCGCGCAGCTGGTTGTCGATCCGTCGGCTCTCATGCCGTTCGGTGCCCAGGATAAAGAGGCCGCCCGCGGCGCGGACCTTCTCGGCCTCTGCGGATGTGACCTTTTTATGCTCCGCCATGCGCTCGGCAAAGAGCTTCCTGGCGGAGAGGATGTCCTCGTTTTCAGTCTCGGCATAGCCGGTGGCCTCGACGATGACGGCGTCGTCATAGCCCGCCCTGCGCAGATCCTCGCGGGCCAGATACTCGGCGTTGCCGCCCAGCATGATGTCGGTTCCGCGGCCGGCCATGTTGGTGGCGATGGTGACGGCGCCGAGCTTGCCGGCCTGGGCCACGATCTCGGCTTCCTTCTCGTGGTACTTGGCGTTCAGGACCGTGTGCGGGATGCCGCGGGCACGGAGGAGCTTCGAGAGATATTCGCTCTTCTCAATGCTGACGGTGCCCACCAGCACGGGCTGCCCCTTCTCGTGGCACTGTACGATCTGCTCGATGATGGCGCGGTTCTTGCCCACCTCGTTTTTGTAGACCACGTCCGGGTTGTCGATGCGGATGACGGGCTTGTTGGTGGGGATCTCGATGATGTCCAGCTGGTAGATGGCGCCGAACTCCTCCGCCTCGGTGGCGGCGGTGCCGGTCATGCCGGAGAGTTTGCCGTAGAGGCGGAAATAGTTCTGGAAGGTGATGGTGGCGAGGGTCTTGTTCTCCTTCTGAACGTCCACGTGTTCCTTGGCCTCAATGGCCTGGTGCAGGCCCTCGGAATAGCGGCGGCCCAGCATCAGGCGGCCGGTGAACTCATCGACGATGATGATCTCGCCGTCCTTGACGATGTAGTCGATGTCCCGCTTCATGATGCCGTGGGCCTTCAGGGCCTGGTTGATGTGGTGGGACAGGGTGGCGTTTTCCATGTCGGCCAGATTTTCCAGGCCGAAGGCTTTCTCGGCCTTGGCGATGCCGCGGGCGGTGAGGGTGGCGCTGCGCGCCTTCTCGTCCACCACGTAGTCGGCGTCCAGATCCTCGCTCTCCTCCTCCTTCTCGTCCACGGAGGCGTAGACGATCTTCTTGAGGCGGCAGACAAAGTCGTCCGCCTGGCGGTAGAGGTCGGTGCTTTCGTCGCCCTGGCCGGAGATGATGAGCGGGGTCCTGGCCTCGTCGATAAGGATGGAGTCCACCTCGTCCACGATGGCGAAGGCGTGACCCCGCTGGACCATCTGTTCTTTATAGAGGGCCATGTTGTCCCGCAGGTAGTCAAAGCCCATCTCGTTGTTGGTTCCGTAGGTAATGTCGCAGTTGTAGGCGGCGCGGCGCTCGTCGTTGTCGAGCCCGTGGACGATCAGGCCCACGGAGAGGCCCATGAAGCGGTGCACCTTGCCCATCCACTCGCTGTCGCGGCGGGCCAGATAGTCGTTGACGGTGACGATGTGCACGCCCTCGCCGGTCAGGGCGTTCAAGTAGGCGGGCAGCACGGCCACCAGAGTCTTGCCCTCGCCGGTTTTCATTTCGGCGATACGGCCCTGGTGCAGCACGATGCCGCCGATGAGCTGCACGCGGAAGGGCTTGAGCCCCAACACGCGCCAGCTGGCTTCCCGCACGGCGGCGTAGGCCTCGGGAAGAAGCTCGTCCAGGGTTTCGCCGTTTTGCAGACGGTCCTTGAACTCCTCCGTCTTGTCCCGCAGCTCGCTGTCCGTCAGCGCCTGCATCGCGGGCTCCAGCTTCTCGATTTTATCTGCGATCGGATAGATCCGTTTCAGTTCCCGGTCAGAATAGCTGCCGAAGAGCCTGGTCAAAAATCCCATAGCTTACTCCTCTGCTGTCGGCGTCCGCGCCGTCAGGGGCGAAACGCACGGAATGATACAGGATAGAGTATATCATAAGAATATGAATAAAAAAAGTCTGTTCCGGGCAAAAAATGCGCTCCCCCGTTGTCCGCATTTTTGTCTCCGCTTTGTTTCTTGTCCTGCTCCGGGTTCTGTGCTAAAATACTTTGCTGTGTAGAAAAGAACCGGAAACAGAGACATGAGGATGAACAAATGAACAGAATGGGATTTGACAACGAAAAATACGTGAAGCTCCAGTCTCAGAACATCCGTGACCGCATCGCCAAGTTCGGCGGCAAGCTGTATCTGGAATTCGGCGGCAAGCTGTTTGACGACTACCACGCCTCCCGTGTGCTGCCGGGCTTCGCGCCGGACAGCAAGGTGAAGATGCTGCTGGAGATGAAGGACGAGGCGGAGATCGTGATCGCCATCTCGGCCGACGACATCGAGCGCAGCAAGCGCCGCGGCGACCTGGGCATCACTTACGACGAGGATACGCTCCGCCTGATCGACGCTTTCCGCGGCATCGGCCTCTATGTGGGCAGCGTGGTCATCACCCACTACCGCGGGCAGGCCATCGCCGACAAGTTCATGGCCCGTCTCGGCGCGCTGGGGGTCAAGACCTACAGGCACTACATCATCCCCGACTATCCCGCCAACATCCCGCTGATCGTCTCGGACGAGGGCTTCGGCCGCAACGAGTACATCGAGACCGAGCGCAGCCTGATCGTGGTCACCGCCCCCGGGCCGGGCAGCGGCAAAATGGCCACCTGTCTCAGCCAGCTCTATCACGAGCACAAGCGGGGCGTAGCCGCCGGCTACGCCAAGTTCGAGACCTTCCCGATCTGGAACCTGCCCCTCAAGCACCCGGTGAATCTGGCCTACGAGGCCGCTACCGCGGACCTGGACGACGTGAACATGATCGACCCCTTCCATCTGGAGGCCTACGGCGTCACCACCGTCAACTACAACAGGGACGTGGAGATCTATCCCGTGCTGGCGGCCATGTTCCGTCAGATCTACGGGGAAACGCCCTATAAGAGTCCCACGGATATGGGCGTCAACATGGCCGGCTACTGCATCGTGGACGATGAGGCCTGCCGCGAGGCCAGCCGTCAGGAGATCATCCGGCGCTGGTACGCCGCCGCCGTCTCCGCCCGCCAGGGTCTGAGCAGCCAGAACGAGGTGCGCAAGATCGAGCTTATCATGAACTCTCTCGGCACCGGGCCGCAGGATCGCCCCGTGGTCGCCGCCGCGCTGGCGAGGGCCGAGGAGACCGGCGGTCCCGCCATGGCCATCGAGCTGCCGGACGGGAGCATCGTCACCGGCAAAACCAGTTCCCTCCTGGGCGCCGCCTCGGCCTGCCTCCTGAACGCCCTGAAGAAGCTGGCCGGCATCGACAAGAAACTGCTGCTGATCGCGCCGGGCGTCATCCAGCCGATCCAGCATCTGAAGGTGGAACACCTGGGCAACCACAATCCCCGCCTGCACACCGACGAGCTGCTGATCGCCCTGTCCATCTGCGCGGTCACCAACCCCATGGCCGCTTACGCCATCGACCAGCTGGACAAGCTGCGGGGCTGCGAGGCTCACTCCAGCGTGATCCTCTCCCATGTGGATGAGGAGCTGTTCAAGAAGATCGGCGTAAACCTCTCTTTCGAGCCCAAATATCAGGCCAAGAAGCTGTTCCACAAAAAATAAAGAAAACGCAGGGGAATCCCCGGCGGCGCAAAGCGCTGCCGGGGATTCCCGTTTCTGTTACCTGCGTGCGGAGCATTCGGTCAGTCGTCGATCTTGAAGCCCTCGCCGTGGACCTCCGTGGAGTCGGTGACGAATGTGAAGGCCTTCGGATCGGTCTGGCGGATCAGGCGCAGGGTCTGCGCCAGCACATTGCGGCGGGTGACCGTGATGACCATGTGCTTGTCCCCGCCCGTATAGCCGCCGCGGGCCGAGACCAGCGTGGTGCCCCGGTCGGTCCGCTCATTGAGCACCCGGGAGATCTCGTCGCCATGCTCGGTGATGATATAGATGACCTTGGCATAATCCACGCCCTGGGCCAGCGCATCAATGACCTTGGAGGAGAGATAGATGGCGATGGCAGAATAGAGCGCCACCTCGATATCCCGGAAAACAAGCACCGCGATCACCACAACAGAGGCGTCGATGAGCAGGAGCATGATGCCGTTCGGGACGTTGGGAAAGGGCTTTTTCAGCAGCAGGGCCGCCAGATCCGTGCCGCCGGTGCTGATGCCCCGGAGAAACAGGATCCCGACGCCCAGGCCGGACAGAACGCCGCCGGCAACGGCCGCCAGCAGCTCGTTGTTGGAATAGCCCGGCAGGAAATAGGTGAAGAGATCAATGAAGAAGGACAGCAGCACCGTCGCGAGCAGCGTCAGGGTAAGGGGCCGCGGCCCCAACAGCCGCCAGGCCGCAAGCATCAGCGGCACGTTGAGCATCAGCGCCCAGACGCCCACCGAGATCGGCGTGATATAGGCGAGCGCCGTCGCAAGACCCGAAACGCCGCCGGGGGCGATGTCGTTCGGAACGGTGAACACGGCAATGGCCAGGGCGACCAGCGCGCTGCCGAGCACGGAATAGACAAGATCCAGCAGGAAGCCCTTCCAGCCCTGCGGTCCCAGGATAAGCTTCATGGCACACTCCAGGAGGGCGATTCTGTCGGCCTGCGGTCTGCTTGCCGCCATCGCCCCGTTTTCGGTATAAGGTAAACCGAGTATAGCACATTCCGGCGGCTTTGAACAGGCCCGCAAACCCCTGAACGAAGGAAACGGCATGACTTTCCGTCATGCCGTTTTGGTCTTTTGATCCGGTTTCCGGCGTCGTCCGCCGCTTATTTCTTTTCGCAGAGCTTGGCGATGCAGTCAGCGCATACGCTGCGTCCCCGGAAGCTCACGATATTTTTGGTGCTGTCGCAGAAAACGCAGGCAGCCTGATACTTGCGCAGAATAATGCCGTCTCCCTCTACATATATTTCCAGTGCGTCTTTTTCCGCAATATCCAGGGTGCGGCGCATTTCAATCGGTAAAACGATTCGGCCCAACTCATCCACCTTGCGGACGATACCCGTAGATTTCATCTCTTCCTCCTAAACCATACAAAATCTCACTTCTCGTGTGATGTTAATTATTATACCATATTCGACAAAGTCTGCAACTATAAATTTAACAAAATTTTTCAAGAGGATTCGATCGTGTTTTCATTCATTCTTACCGTCATGGTTCTGGGGAGCGTCCTCGCCTGTGCTGCCGAAGGCCGGCCGGAAGCCGGAAACGCGCTCATGGAGGGTTCCGCCGAAGCCGTGAGATTCTGCCTCTCCGCGGCCGGCCCCCTGTGTCTCTGGAGCGGTGTGCTGGAGCTGCTGGAGCGCTGCGGCGGCACGGAGAAGCTCAGCGCTGCGATGAAGCCGGTCCTGGGGAGGCTCTTTCCCCGCGCCTCCGCCGACCGGGATGCCTTTGACGCGCTGAGCGAAAACGTCTGCGCAAATCTGCTGGGGCTTGGAAATGCCGCCACGCCCGCAGGGATCCGCGCCGTTCAGCGCATGAACGCGCTGGGGCCGGAGAGCCGGGACGAGCTTTCTCTCTTTGTGGTGCTCAATACCGCCTCCATCCAGCTTCTCCCCACGACCATCGCTTCCGTCCGGGCGGCGGCAGGGGCCGCCGCTCCTTTCGACGTTCTCCCCGCCGTGCTCCTCAGCTCTCTCTGCTCGGTATCGGCCGGGCTGCTGGCGGCGACATTTCTGCGGCGGATCTGGCGGTGAGGGCGCTTCTCACTATGTTCCCCGCGCTGCTGGTCGGCGCGCTGCTGCTGACGGGGCTTCTGCGCGGCGTGGATGTATACGCTGCGCTGCGTGATGGCGCAAGGAAAGGGCTTTTTGTCTGTCTGGATCTGCTGCCGCCGCTGCTGGCGCTCTTTCCGGCGCTGGCGCTCTTTCGCGCCTCACCCCTGCCGGAACGGCTGGAGGCGCTTCTGCGGCCTCTCTTCGCCGTGCTGGGCATCCCGCCGGAGACCGGCCTGCTCCTGCTGCTGCGGCCTCTCTCCGGCGGCGGTGCCATGGCGGCTGCGGCCGAGCTGATCTCCCGCTTCGGGCCGGACTCGCTTGTGGGGAGAACGGCGGCGGTGATGCTCGGCTCCAGCGAGACCACGCTCTATGTGGCGGCGGTCTATTTTTCTGCGGCGGGCATAAAAAACAGCCGCTGGGCGATCCCCGCGGCCTTGTTTGCCGATCTGATGTGTTTTCTGTCCTCCGCCTGGCTTTGCCGCCTGTTCTGGGGCTGAGTCCCGGCGTGTTTGCGCCTGCATCCGATTTTACGCCGTCATGTTCTTTTTGATCAGCCGAATGGCGTTTTTCTCCAGTCGGGAGACCTGCGCCTGGGAGATCCCCACCTCCTGTGCCACCTCGGTCTGGGTACGACCCTCGTAAAAGCGCAGAGCCAGGATCCGCCGTTCCCTCTCGCTCAGCCGGCGCAGCGCATCCTCCAGAGCGATCTGCTCCAGCCAGTGTTCGTCGGTATTGCGGGTATCCCCGATCTGATCCATCACCGTCACGCTCTCCCCGGCCTCGCTGTAGACCGGGTCATACAGGCTCACCGGGTCACAGATGGCTTCCAGCGCGAAGCCCACCTCCTTCCGCGGGATGCCGAGCGCCCCGGCGATGGTCTCCAGCTCCGGCTCCCGGCCGGTCTCCGCCAGGAGCTTTTCCTTGACCTGCAGCACCTTATAGGCCGTGTCCCGCATGGAGCGGGAAACCCGCACGGCGCTCCGGTCCCGCAGGAAACGCCTCAGCTCCCCGGCGATCATGGGAACGCCGTAGGTGGAAAACTGGACGTTCTGGTTCAGGTCGAAGCAATCGACGGCTTTGATAAGGCCGATCACACCGACCTGAAAGAGGTCGTCCATGCTCTCACCCCGGCCCGAAAAACGCTGCACGACCGAAAGCACCAGCCGCAGGTTGCCGGAAATCAGCTTCTCCCGGGCATCCTTGTCCCCGGCATGGGATTTCTCCAGAAGGATTCGGGTCTCTGCCCCTTTCAGCACCGGCAGCTCTGCGGTATTCACCCCGCAGATCTCGACCTTTCCCTGCATCAAAAACACCACTCTCCTTTTCAAAGAGTGGTGTTAGTATTTCCCGCGCCGCGGGAAATGATACCGCGGCGCCGAGCGGCGGAGCCGTATTCAAACAAGGTCCTGCTATTGGGACATCCGCTGTGTTTTCAGGATTCAGCCATTCAAGCGCGCTTCTTCATTTGCTTCAGTTTTTCAATCATCCTCTCGCAAACCTCGTCCATGTCGCCCACGATCCCGTAGTCGCAGTACCGAAAAATGGCGGCATCGGGATCTTTGTTGACTGCCACGATCCGGTCGGAGTCGGTAATGCCGGTAACGTGGTTGACAGCGCCGGAAACGCCGAAGGCAATGTAGAGCTTTGGCTTGACCACCGCGCCGGACTGGCCTATGACCAGTTTGAAGGGCAGAAGGCCGCGGTCGAAAACGGGTCTGGTGCAGCCGATCTTGCCGCCGAGAAGCTCCGCCAGTTCCCGGTACCTGGGAAGTCGGTCGGCTCCCTTCATGCCGTTGCCCACGCAAACGATCACATCCGCGTCCGCGATGTTCAGACTCTCGTCGGCTTCGTCGGCCCTGAAGTCCAGTCTCTTCGTGCGTATCTCTTCAACGGGAACGTCGAAGACCTCTTCCGTGGTGATGCACTCACGCCTGCCGGCGGGAGCGTACTTAAACGTTCCGGGACGGATCGTGCCCACCTGAGGGCGCATGTCCGGTACGGTGATGACAGCCATCATCTTACCGCCCACGGCAGGCTCCACGAACTCGATGTCGCCAGTCTCCGGATTCCAATTAAGCTGTGTGGCATCGGAAGTACAGCCTGTCGGCAGGCGGCAGGCAAAGCGGGGCGCAAAGTCACGTCCGAAAATGGTACCGCCCACGAAAACGGCGCTTGGCTTGTACTTCCGGCAAAGCTCGGTAAAGAGCCCGGTGTATGCGTCGGTACTGAAGGTATCGCAGCCGGTGCCGCTGACATGGATGATCTTGTCCACGCCGCACTCCCGCACCTTGTCCTTCTCCCCCTCGGGAAGTTCCCCCACGATGACCGCGGTCAAAGGCTCACGGGAAGCGTCGCATATTTTGCGGATCTCGCAGCACAGCTCAAGAGATACGGGATGAACGGTCTTGCCGTCGTGCTCGATAAATACCCACATCTCCCTGTATTCGTTCTTGTTCATTGCGGCACCTCCTTAAAGCAGGTCGCCGAGAAGACAGAGGAGCTTCTCCACGTTCCTGTCTGTGCTGCCCTCCTCTATCATCATGCCGGGCTCGCCGGTCACCGGCGGATAGGTGCGGGGGACCTTGGTGGGAGAGCCGGGGTCGCCGATCTGCGCGGGGTCCAGGCCGGGAATCGCGGCGGAAGTGAACTTGCTGATCTCCGCAAAGCGGGAGGCCCGCCAGCTCCTGAGGTTTGGAATGCGGGGCCGGTAGTTGGTCTTTTCCACGGTAAACAGGCAGGGGAATTTTGCCTCGCAGGTCTCGACGCCCTTTTCCAGCTCACGTTCGGCAATCACGGTCCTCTTCTCAGGATCGATGGATTTGATGAGGGACATGGAGCTGACCAGACTCGCGCCGAAGCGCTCGGCAAGCTGAGCGCCCATCTGCCCGGTAGCGCCGTCAAGCGACTCCTTGCCGCAGAAGATCAGGTCGAACTCGCCCAAAAGCTTTGCGGCGGAGAAGATCACATAGCTGGTTGCCAGTGTGTCAGCATTGGCAAAGGCGCGGTCGGACAGGAGAACAGCCCTGTCGGCTCCGGAGGCAAGGCATTCGCGGAGCGCCTCCATAGCCATGTCGGGGCCCATCGTGATGCAGGTGACGGAGCCGCCGTACTGCTCCCTGGTGCGGACAGCGGCTTCCAGCGCGAAGGCGTCCAGAGGATTCAGAATGGAGGGAACGCCCGCACGGATAAGGCTTCCGGTGGCGGGATCGATCTTCACGAGGTTCACGTCGGGAACCTGTTTGACGCAGACTAAGATATTCAGCATCTCCCCCACCTCCTTACACACTGTGGCAGACCTTGCCGGGATTGAGGATCCCGTCGGGGTCAAACACCTTCTTGATCGCGCCCATAAGGCCATATGCGGTATCGCCCACGGACTCGCGCAGATATTCCTTCTTGGCGTGACCGATGGAGTGCTCACCGGAGACCTGCCCGCCGAATTCGGTGCATTTGGCATAGCACCTGTCCATGAGGGCCTTGACGCGGCGCTTGAATTCATCCTCTTCAAGGTCGTTTGAGCAGCAGTAGATGTGCAGGTTCCCGTCGCCCGCGTGGCCGAAGGAGCGGACATACACGCCCTGACGCGCCGCCTCATCGTGGGTGTAGACGAGGAATTCGGCGATCTTGTCAACGGGGACCACAACGTCCATCTCGTCAAGAAGCCTGGTTTCCGCCTCAATGACGGTGAGAAATGCGCTCCTTGCCGCCCAGACGTCCTTCTTGAGGTTATCTGTCCATACGACCAGAACATCGTACGCGCCGGTCCTCTCCGCGACCTCGCCCAGACGATCCATCTTGCCGATCAGCTCGGCCTCGCTGCTGCCCACCAGGGTGACGAGTATGTATGCGCCCGCCTCCTTGCCGCCTACCGCAGTTGGGAAGACTGCGTTGCCGGTGAAAGCCGCGGAAGAATCCACGATGTCGCGCTCCATGAACTCGATGGACTGGGGGTCGAGGTTGGCAAGCTTGATCGAAGGCACAGACGCGATGGCAGAGGCAATGTCGCTGAAGGGCAGAATGAGGGAAACGTCCATGATGGGCCTGGGAATGAGCTTCAGCGTCAGCTCGGTGATGATGCCGAGGGTGCCCTCGGAGCCGACCATCAGATGCAGAAGCGAATAGCCGGAGCTGGTCTTGCACACGGTCTTGCCCAGCTTCAGGATCTCACCGCTGGGGAGGACGACGGTCATGGCGAGAACGTAGTCGCGGGTAACGCCGTACTTGACAGCCCTCATGCCGCCGGCGTTGGTGCTGACGTTGCCGCCCACGGTAGCGGTCTTCTCGCCGGGATCCGGCGGGTACATGAGCCCGTGGGCCAGAGCATCCGCCGCAAGATCGCTCAGCAGCACCCCAGGCTGGGTGTGAACGACGAGGTTGCTCATGTCGTAAGAGAGGATCCTGTTCATTCTTTCTGTGGAAATCACGATGCCGCCGTTCACGGGGACGCAGCCGCCCACAAGCCCCGTTCCCGCACCGCGCACGGTGACGGGAATCTTGTTGGCAGAGCAGATCTTCATGATCTCCGATACTTCCTCCGTGGTCTCGACGAGACACACCGCATCGGGAAGCGCTTTCCCGTAGATGGGCATTTCGTCGTGGGAGTATTCTTCTTTGACGTTTTCGCCCGCGGAGAAACGCCGCGCACCCACGACCGCGC
This sequence comes from Oscillospiraceae bacterium, assembly GCA_902774015.1. Lineage (GTDB taxonomy): Bacteria > Bacillota > Clostridia > Oscillospirales > Oscillospiraceae > Limivicinus. Next base: position 25,285 of record CACYHB010000018.1, read on the forward strand.
GCAGCTGCTCCGCTGTTTCAGGCGTCAATTTGTTATATTCTGCCATAGGCGCTTCCTCCTGATCCTTTCACACGTTGGTTTTACTATGCCTGAGGCCAACTCTCCGCATTCGGCCGTGATCGCCGTCCGTATCTCCGCTCTGTACGCTGCCGTCTGTCAATTGTCCGGATCGGGACTAAAAGTCGTTTCCTACCAATACCCGTGAGATGAGGTTTCCTGTAAAAGAGTATAAGCCGGATTCCCGGTTTTGGAAAGCTGAGATCTCTTCGGCCGGTCCGGATACGGCGGAGACGTCCGGCGCAGGGATCCATGCGTTCATCCAGAACGCAGGAGGCCCCGTCCCGGCCCCGCCGGCACCTCTGTCCCGGGATCGCTTTTTCCGACAGATTCTTTTCCGCTGCGGGAGTGTAACGAAAAATCCGTCTGCGCCCCGAAAAAACTCGCAAAAAAGTGTTGACAAGGGCCACGGCCTGGTATATATTATTTGAGCGCTCCGAAGACAGCAGGTGGGTTCTGCCCGTAAATCCTGCCGAGGACATCAACAAGCTTTGATTGTTTTTGTGCCTTTGCGTCTTTTCGGATGCAGAGGTTTTCTTTTTGGGCGCGACTGATATCGTGTGGAGGTGAAAAACACACATGCCGAACGCAAAGGTTCTTAGCGAAAAGCAGGCGATCGTCGAAGCCCTCGCCGAGCGCATCAAGAACGCGGGTTCCGGCGTCCTCGTCGACTACAAGGGTATCACCGTGGCCGAGGATACCGCGCTGCGTACCGAGCTGCGCAAGGACGGAGTGGAATACACCGTCGTCAAGAACACCCTGACCAGAAAGGCCCTGGACAAGCTGGGGATGAGTGATCTCGATCACGTCCTCAACGGCACCACCTCTCTGGCTACCGCCGAGAATGATCCCATTGCTCCTTTCCGCATCATCAACGACTACAGCAAGAAGCTGGGCGACCGCTTCAACATCAAGGCTGCCTTCATGGAGGGCAAGGTCCTGAGCGAGTCTGAGATCGCGGAGATGGCAGAGCTGCCCGGCAAGGACGCTCTGTACGCCAAGGTTCTGGGTACCATGATCGCTCCCATCACCGGTCTGGCCGTCTGCCTGGGTCAGATCCTCGAGCAGAAGGGCGGCTCTCTGGAGTCCGCTGAGGCAGAAGCTGCCGAATAATCCGGCACTCACAAATTTTTAATGGAGGAATTTATCATGTCTGAGAAAATCACTGCCATGATCGAAGAGATCAAGGGTCTGTCCGTTCTCGAGCTGGCTGAGCTCGTTCACGCCCTGGAGGACACCTTCGGTGTCTCCGCCGCCGCCGTCGCCGCCGGCCCCGCCGCTGGTGCCGCTGCCGCTCCCGTCGAAGAGAAGACCGAGTTTGACGTTGTCATGACCAGCTTCGGCGCTGAGAAGATCAAGGTCATCAAGGAAGTCCGCGGTATCACCGGTCTGGGCCTGGCCGACGCCAAGGCTCTGGTCGAAGGCATCCCCGCCAAGATCAAGGAAGCTGTCTCCAAGGAAGACGCCGAGGCCCTCAAGGCCCAGCTCGAAGCTGTCGGCGCCACCGTCGAGCTCAAGTAATTCGAGTGCAAGCGAAACGAAAACCACTCTCTTCGGAGAGTGGTTTTTCGTTTCCTGTTCACTTCTCCCCGATCCAGATGATGCTGTCGTCGTTTTCGATCCAGTCGCTGACCGGGATGGTGCGGTAGTTGCGCTCGTCCACGCGGATGACGATCTTCTCAATGCCGGCGTTGATGATCTGCCGCTTGCACATGGAGCAGCTCATGGCGTCGGGCAGGAGGGCGTTGGTCTTGGCGTCCCGGCCCACCAGATAGATGGTGGCGCCGATCATGTCCCGCCGGGGGGCGGAGATGATGGCGTTGGCCTCGGCGTGGACGCTGCGGCAGAGCTCGTAGCGCTCGCCGGAGGGGATGTGCAGGTTTTCCCGGTTGCAGAAGCCCAGGTCCGTGCAGTTGCGGCGGCCGCGGGGCGCGCCGTTGTAGCCGGTGGAGATGATCTCATCGTTGCGCACGATGATGGCGCCGTACTTGCGGCGCAGGCAGGTGGAACGCTCCAGAACGGAGTTGGCAATGTCCAGATAATAGTTCTGTTTGCTGGTTCGGCTGTCCATGGCAGGATCCCTCTTCTCTCTCGGTTTTCTATATCTTATCTCAGCTTTCCCGCTCCGTCAAGCGCAAGCCGAAGCTTCCCGCATCATCCTTCCAAAATCTGTAGCTTTTTTATGCGGCATATGATATAATACAAATAATAATCTGGTGAAGTTTCACGGATTCCCGGCAGGAAGCATATGAATCAACGAAATTATCAAAGAGAACTGGACCGGATCATCCAGAAACAGGGGAGCAAAAAGCCCCGCGTGCTGCTGCACAGCTGCTGCGGCCCCTGTTCCAGCGCCGTGCTGGAATACCTGACCCAATATTTTGACGTGACCCTCCTCTGGTATAACCCGAACCTCTATCCCCAGGCGGAGTTTGAGCGCCGTTTCCGGACGCAGGTGGAGCTCGTTGAGAAAATGGGGCTGACCGAACAGGTGAGCATTCTCGCCGAGCCCTGGAAGCACGAGGACTACGACCGGCGCGTCAAGGGATTGGAGGACGAGCCGGAGGGCGGTCGTCGCTGCACCGAATGCTTCCGTCTGCGGCTTCTGGAGTGTGCCAGGCTCGCAAAGCACTACGGCTTCGACTATTTCTGCACTACCTTGACCCTCTCCCGGCACAAGGACGCCCAGCGCATCAACGCCCTGGGCGAGGAGCTCGGCCGCGCCGCCGGGGTGCGGTGGCTGCCCTCGGATTTCAAAAAGCAGGGGCGGGAAATGCGCTCGACGGAGCTTGCCGAGCAGTACGGTCTCTACCGGCAGCTCTACTGCGGCTGCGAATACTCCCTGCACAGGCGCGAGACCCACGGGCAGGAGGACGCCGCAGAATAGCCGAACCGCTGGTTTCCACACCCAGCTAAAAAAATGGAGGTTCCCGATCATGAAAAAGACCGCTTCGACCCATCGCATCGCTCTGGCCGCCGTTGTGGGCGCCGCCTACGCGGTGCTGACCATTCTCCTCGCCCCCATCAGCTACGGCGCCGTACAGTGCCGCATCTCGGAGGCGCTGTGCATTCTCCCCTTTTTCCTCCCCTGCACGGTCTGGGGCCTCTTTGCCGGATGCATCCTGGCAAACCTGATCACAGGCAACGTGTTCGACATCGTCTTCGGCTCGCTGGCCACGCTTTTCGCGGCTCTCATCACAGCGCGGCTCGGCAAAAAACGGCGTACTATCGGCACGGAGCTTCTGGCCTGCTTTCAGCCGGTGATCTTCAACGCCGTCATCATCGGCGCCGTGATCACCAGGGGCTATGAGGGCCTGAGCCTCTTTGCGCACTGGGACGTGTTCGCGGCCAACATGCTCTGGGTCGGCCTGGGCGAGGCGCTGGTGCTGTACGCCCTGGGCTTCCCGCTGATGCGCTGGCTCCCGGGAAAAAAGTTTTTCCGCCGCATGATGGAAAAGATCAACTGACCGGAAATATAAAAGGAGTGTTATCATGAAAGTCCGCAAAGCCATTATCCCCGCCGCGGGCCTCGGCAGCCGGCTGCTGCCCAACACCAAGAGCATCCCCAAGGAGATGCTGCCCCTGGTGGACAAGCCTGTCATCCAGTACATCGTGGAGGAGGCCGTCTCCGCCGGTGTGGAGCAGATCCTGATCATCACCAACCGCGGCAAGAACCCCATTGAGGACTATTTCGACTATGCGCCGGATCTCGAAGCCCGCATGCGCGAGGACGGGAAGATCAAGGAGGCCGAGACCATCCGCCGGGTGGCCGACATGGCCGACGTCTTCTTCCTGCGCCAGAAGGAGACCAAGGGTCTGGGCCACGCCGTATGGCGCGCCAAGAGCTTCGTGGGCAACGAGCCCTTCGGCGTCCTCCTGGGCGACGACATCATGCTGGGACAGAAGCCGGTGCTCAAGCAGCTGGTGGAGGCCGCCGAGGCCAACGAATGCAGCGCCGTGGCCATCCACAGGGTACCGGACGAGCTGATCGTCAAGTATTCCTCCGTACGGCTGGAAGAGCAGCGGGGCGACCGGGTCTACCGCATCAGCGACATGAACGAGAAGCCCACGCTGGAGGAAAAGCTCTCGGACTACGCGATCCTGGGCCGCTACGTGCTGACCCCCGCCATTTTCGACATTCTGGAGCACACCGCCCCCGGCCGCAACAACGAGATCCAGCTCACCGACGGCATGAAGGAGCTGGTACGGCACGAGCGCATGGTGGGCGTGGACTTTGAAGGACGCCGTTATGACACCGGCAACCTCAAGGGTTACCTGGAGTCCATCATCGACTTTGCCCTGCAGAACGAGGAGGCCGGCCCCTGGCTGCGCCGGTTCATCCTCGACAAAGCGGAGCTGCTGCGGGAGAAGTGATCCCCGCCGGCCGCTGCCTGTTGAACACCGCCGTGACTTGACATTTCCCCGCGGGAGGACTACAATAGCCGCGTCAAGTAAATATGGGGAGCTGGGTGATCCCGGCTGAGAAGGGGTAAGCGAGCCTCTAAACCCAGGAACCTGATCCGGGTAATGCCGGCGTAGGAAACAGAGTACGCAGTTTGCCGCAGGTTCGCGATCGAGCCTGCGGCTTTTGCGCCGCTGCTTCCCACTATTATTTTTTTTGGGAGGTACAAACATGAAAAAGAATCTCACCGTCCGCGCGCTGACCGAGGGCGCCATCTTTGTGGCCCTGGCCTGGCTGATCGGCTATCTCAAGCTCTTTGAGCTGCCGCAGGGCGGCTCCGTGAACCTGGCCATGCTGCCCATCTTCATCTACTGCGCCCGCTGGGGCTTCGGGCCCGGCATGCTGGCCAGCTTTGTCTATTCCCTGCTGAAGCTGTTCCTGGACGGCGCCTACGCCTGGGGCTGGCAGTCCATGCTGGGCGACTACATCGTGGCCTTCACCGTTCTCGGTCTGGCCGGGCTGTTCTTCAGGCGGAAAAACGGCTTCTTCATCGGTACCGTGGTCGGTTCTCTGGCCCGCTTCCTTGTCCACTATCTGGTAGGCGTCTGGGTCTGGGGCGAATATATGCCCGAGAGCTTTTTCGGCATGACCATGACCACCCCCTGGTTTTACTCTCTCCTGTATAACGGCAGCTTCATGCTCATCGACATGCTCCTCTGCCTGGTGATCGGCGCCCTGCTGTGGAAGCCCATGGGCAGGTATCTGCGCGGCGAGGATCTCCGGAGCGCCTGAGAAAAGTAACTTTTTGTTGACAAAGGTGCATGCCATACGCTATAATGACCACTCGGCACCCCAAGTGCCGAGTGGTTTTTTCCGTCAACTACTTCGCCCTGCTCCGGCGGGACGATGTTGAGTATTACAGTTTGAAAGGAGTGCACGAAATGCTTCGTACCTACCAGCCCAAGAAGCTCCAGCGCAAGAAAGAGCACGGCTTCCGCAAGAGAATGAAGACCGCCAACGGCCGCAAGGTCCTCGCCCGCCGCAGAGCCAAGGGCAGAGCCAAGCTCAGCTACTGATCCCCGGGCACCCCGTGAGCAGGAAAGCGTAATACTGAAACTCAGGCCGGAGCGATCCGGCCTTAAGGTGTTTTGTCAAAAGATTGTGTCGAGGGTAAACCGGTGAAAGTCCGCTATACGCTAAAAAAGAACAGTGACTTCCGCCGCCTCTACGCCAAAGGCAAAAGCGCGGTCAACCCTTATCTGGTGGTCTACTGCCGCCGCAACCGGGAAGGCGTCAACCGTCTGGGCTACACCGTGTCCGTCAAGCTGGGGCACGCCGTCGTCCGGAACCGGGTGCGCCGCCGTCTGCGGGAGATCGTCCGTCTCAATTCCCCGAAGCTGAAAAGCGGCTGGGACATTGTGGTGGTCGCCCGCTCGCGCTGTGTCGAGGCGGAGTACCGCGAGCTGGAGAAGGCCTTTCTCCGCGCCTGCGGCAAGCTGGGTCTTTTGCAGGAGGCTGAGTCATGAAAAAGCTCATGATCGCCGCCATCCGCTTTTACCAGCGGCACATTTCCCCCTCCCGGCAGCCCTGCTGCCGCTTTATGCCCACCTGCTCCCGCTATGCGATCCAGGCCATCGAAAAATACGGCGCCCTGAAGGGCGGCTGGATGGCTCTGCGCCGCATCTGCTGCTGCCATCCCTTCTATCACGGGAAGCGCGGCGTCTATGATCCCGTGCCCTGAGCACAGGATCACCCCCATATTTTTTTAGAGGAGTACACTATGTCTTTCGGGGAAATCATTACCTGGCCTTTTGCCAAGCTGATGGTCTGGTTTTATAACCTGAGCCACAACTACGGCATCGCGCTGATCTTCTTTGCCCTGGCCGTAAACCTGATCATGACCCCGTTCATGGCCAAGAGCAAGAAGAGCATGATGCGCCAAACCCGCCTGCAGCCCCGGATCCAGGAGCTGCAGAAACGCCATGAGGGCAACCCCCAGAAGCTCAACGCCGAGATGCAGAAGCTCTACCGCGAGGAGGGCGTCAACCCCATGTCCGGCTGCCTCTGGTCCCTCATCCCCTTCCCCATCCTGATCGCCCTGTACAGCGTCGTCCGCCAGCCCCTGACCCGCATGATGTTCGTGGCCAAGGACTTCGTGACCGTGCTGCAGGACTTCTTCGTTGAGAAGGGCCTTTACACCGTGGCCACCGGCCGCGCCAGCGCCTACTATGAGATCGAGCTGACCAAGCTGACCCACGCCAACTGGGACGCCGTCACCGCCGGGCTTGCGGACAAGCTGGATCCCAACCTCATCAACATCGACTTCGGCTTCCTGGGGCTCAACCTGGGCGACCAGCCCAGATGGAACTTCTTCATGAACACCGACTGGAGCGACGCTTCCGTGTGGGGGCCGGCTCTCGGTCTGTTCCTGATCCCCTTCATCTCCGCCGCCCTCTCCTGGGCCAGCATGAAGCTGAGCACCAAGATCAATCCCACCGCCGGCCAGGACGCCCAGGCCAAGGCCACCATGAACAGCATGAACCTGATGATGCCGCTCATGTCCATCTGGATCTGCTTCGTCATGCCCGCCGCCATGGGCATCTACTGGATCGCCAACAGCGTCTTCGGCATGGCCCGCGACTACATCCTCACGAAGGTCTTCATGAAGCAGCTGGCTGTGGAGGAGGCCGAGCGCGCCGCCCTGCGCAGCGCCCGCGAAAAGGAGCTGGAGGAGAAGCGCGCCGAGACCGAGCGCCTGAAGGCCGAGGGCAAGACCGAAGTCAACGCCAACACCAGCAAGAAGAAGCTGCAGGCCGGCGAAAAGCAGAAGGCCGCCGAGCGCAAGGCCGCCCTTGACCGGGCCGACCGCGCCGCGCGCCGCGAGCGTCTGGGCATCGCCGAGACGGAGAAGCCCGCCTCCCAGGTGGGCAACCGCCGCTATGCCCGCGGCCGGGCTTACGTTCCCGATCGTTTCACCAATCCCGAGAATGCCGAGGCCGCAACTCTCGCTGCCGCCGAGGCCTCCGAGGGCGCCGACGCCATCGACTACAGCATGGAGGAACCTGAGGAAATGCCGGTCGATACCGCCGTCAACGACGCCGTCGAGGAAAAGAAGGAGTAATCAGCATGCTTAAATATCTGGAAAAGACCGGCAAAACGCCGGACGATGCCATCGCCGCCGCGCTGGCCGAGTTGGGCATGAGTCGGGACGACGTGTCCGTGCAGATCCTGGAATTCGGGAAGACCGGCTTCCTGGGCATCGGCGCCTCTCCCGCCGTCGTGCGTGTCAGCTACGAGGCGGAGGACGAACCCGTTGTCGAGGCTCCCGCTCCTGCGCCCGCCCCTGCGCCCAAAACGCCCAAAGCGCCGAAGGCCGCAGCCCCTGCACCCGCCCCTGCACCCGCTCCTGTCGTCGATGAGAACGCCGACTATGCCGCCATCCGCAGCTTCCTGACGGGGCTTCTGGAGCGTATGGGCATCAAGGCCGACATCGACATCAGCGAGCGTGAAAACGGGGGCATCAACGTCAACCTCTCCGGCAGCGGCATGGGCGCCATCATCGGCCGCCGCGGCGAGACGCTGGACGCCATTCAGCACCTGACCAACTACGCCGTCAACCGCGGCAGTGACAAGCACCTGCACATCAGCGTGGACGCCGAGAACTACCGCAGCAAGCGGGAAGAGTCTCTGGCACGCCTGGCCGAAAAAATGGCCGAGAAGGCCATCAAGTACAAGCGCAGCATGGCGCTGGAGCCCATGAATTCCTACGAGCGTCACGTGATCCACACCGCTCTGCAGAACTACGAGGGCGTCACCACCAGCTCCACCGGCGTGGAACCCAACCGCCGCGTCGTAGTCTCCTACGTCAAGCCCGAGACGCCTGCCGGCAGCAAGCCGCAGAGCCGCGAGTGGGCCTGATCCCAAAAAACATTTACACTATGTGCACAGCACATCGGAGGTAACACAATGATTTTTGATCAAGTCAGAAACGCGCTCGCCAAGCAGTTTGAGCTGGATCCCGAGACCATCACCCTCGACACCAATCTGATCGACGATCTGGGCGCCGATTCCCTGGACGTGGTGGAGCTCATCATGTCCCTGGAGGATGAGTTCGGCATCGCCATTTCCGATGAAGACGCCGCCCAGCTCTATACCGTCGGCCGCATCGTCGAGTACCTGGAGAAGCTGCAGTAACGCTCTAACGAAGAAAAGCAAAATGCACAAGAATACGCTCCCATGAGGGAGCGTATTCATTTATCTGTCTGATTTTCCTCCGCTTCAATTGACAAAGCAGGGCAAAAAGGCTATAGTATGCCCATCCTTTGAAAGGAGCGAACCGTCTATGGCTAACATCGGCAGCAAGATGATGGCTGGGATGCGCATGTGCGGCATGCGCATGATGATGTGCGCGCAAAAAAGCGGTTCGCCCGATTTCACAGCCACCTGAATGATCTGACAAATCATCCGGCCGGGAAGCGAGCGGGCTCGCTTCCCGGCTTTTTTGTGCGCTTCCTCCGGGCGGGGGAGACAGAACCGGCGCAACCCCTCGGTCGCTTTGCGACAGCTCCCCTTACACAGGGGAGCCAAAGAGGAAATTATATTGTATTGAAAGACAGACGTCAGCCATGATCGAACTGAAACAACTTTGCAAAACCTACTCGGCGCCGGACAAGGAGATCCACGCCCTGGAGGACATCAACCTCAGCATCCGCGACGGTGAGATCTTCGGGATCATCGGCCTCTCCGGCGCGGGCAAGAGCACCCTGGTGCGCTGCATCAATCTCCTGGAGGTGCCCACCTCCGGCCAGGTGCTGGTGGACGGGAAGGATCTCACGAAGCTTCCCCGGAAGGAACTGCTGCTCCTGCGCCGCTCCATCGGCATGATCTTCCAGAGCTTCAATCTGCTGGAGCAGCGCAACGTTTTGAAAAACGTGTGCTTCCCGCTGGAGATCGCCGGCGTGGACCGGAAGACGGCGGAGAAAAAGGCGCGGGAACTGCTGGGCATCGTGGGTCTTGCCGACCGGGCGGACTCCTACCCCTCCCAGCTCTCCGGCGGTCAGAAGCAGCGCGTGGCCATTGCCCGCGCCCTGGCCACGGACCCCAAGTACATCCTCTGCGACGAGGCCACCTCCGCCCTGGACCCCAACACCACCCGCTCGATCCTGGATCTGCTGCGGCAGATCAACCGGGACCTGGGCGTTACCATCATCGTCATCACCCACGAGATGAAGGTCATCGACCAGATCTGCGACCGGGTGGCCGTCATCGACCACAGCCGCATCGCCGAGGAGGGAAAAGTGAGCGAGGTCTTCACCTCCCCCCAGTCCCAGATCGCAAGAGATCTGATCATCCCCCGCGACCGGGCGGCCCTGGACACCAAGGGCGGGCGGCATATCCGCATCACCTTCAACGGCAGCTACTCCCAGGAGCCGGTGATCTCCAACATGGTGCTGGAGTGTCAGGCGCCGGTCAACATCCTCTTTGCCGATACCAAGGAATTTGAGGGCGTCATCTACGGCCACATGATCGTTGAGCTGCCGGCCGACCCCAAGCAGGCGGACAAGATCCTGGTCTGGCTGAAAAACAGCCCGGTGGAATGGCGGGAGGAGGTCTGAGATATGCTGTCTGATATGTTCTACAAGCTCTGGAGCGCGGGTCTCATCCAGAAGGGCATTTGGGAGACCATCTATATGACCCTTCTCTCCACCGCCGTCTCTTATGTGATCGGCCTTCCCCTGGGCGTGATCCTCACGGTCACCGACAAGGGCGGCATCCACCCCATCCCCTGGCTCAACCGGGTGCTGGGCGTGATCGTCAACTTCTTCCGCAGCATCCCCTTCATCATCCTGATGGTGGCCATGCTGCCGGTGGCCAAGTTCGTGGTCGGCACCTCCCTGGGCAACAAGGCCATGATCGTCATGCTGGTCATCGCCGCCGCGCCCTACATCGCCCGCATGGTGGAATCCTCCGTCAAGGAGGTGGACGCCGGCGTCATTGAGGCCGCCCAGGCCATGGGCGCCACCAATTTCCAGATCGTCCGGAAGGTGCTGCTGCCGGAGGCCAAGCCCTCCCTGATCCTGGGGGCCGTGATCTCCATGGTCACCATCCTGGGCTACTCGGCCATGGCCGCCACCATCGGCGGCACCGGCCTCGGCCAGATCGCCATCAGCTACGGCCACCAGCGCTTCAACCCGGACATCACCTGGATCTGCGTTTTTCTGACTGTTTTGATCGTTCAGATCATTCAGGAGGTCGGTACCGCCATCGCGCACCGCACCGATAAAAGAGCAAAACAATAAGCACAATATCAGGAGGAAAACAAAATGAAAAAGACACTGGCACTCATTCTCACCGCAGCACTGGTCCTTCTCACCTTCGCAGCCTGCGGAAACACCGCCCCTGCGCCCGCCGCCACCGAGGCCGCCCCCGCTGCCGATCAGGCCGCTCCCGCCGAAGAGGCCGCCGCTCCCGAGACCGTCAAACTCACCGTCGGCGCAAGCTCCACCCCGCACGCGGAGCTGCTGGAGATCGTCAAGCCCGCGCTCGCCGAGCAGGGCATCGAGCTCGACGTCGTGATCTATGACGACTACGTGCTGCCCAACACCGCCCTGCAGGACGGCACTCTGGACGCAAACTACTTCCAGCACACCCCCTACCTCAACAGCTTCAACGCCTCCAACGGCACCGATCTGGTCTCCGCCGGCCTCATCCACTATGAGCCCTTCGGCATCTACAGCCAGACCGTCACCGACCTGAAGGAGCTGGCCGACGGCGCCACCATCATCGTCCCCGACGACGATTCCAATCAGACCCGCGCCCTGCTCCTGCTGCAGCAGGAGGGCCTCGTGGAGCTGCCCGACGGCGCTTCCGTGGATAACGGCGTGACCCTGCTCGACATCGTGGACAACAAGGGCTACAACGTGCAGGCCGTGCAGGCTGACGCCGTTCCCTCCCTGCTGGCAAACTCCGACGCGGGTACCGTGGCCGTCATCAACTACAACTACGCGCTGGGCGCAGGTTTCAAGACCACCGATGCCCTGGCCATTGAGGACGCCTCCGGCAACGCCGCCCAGACCTACGCCAACATCATCGCCGTCCGCCGCGGCGACGAGACCCGTCCCGAGATCCAGGCTCTGGTGGCCGCCCTGCAGGCGGGCGCCGTGGACGCCTACAACGAGCAGACCGGCGCCGGCATCGTCGGCATCCAGTAAGCTCCTCTCAGCCATACGCAGCCGCCGCCCTCCGGGCGGCGGTTTTTTCATGGCCGAAGGCGGTTTATTTGTGGGTTATGGGGGAAGAGACAGGCTGGGAATAACCTATACATTATTTTCCGGCGTGTTTCCAGGCGTTCGCCTGCGTATTGCGCCCCCCATTCTTTCTTTTTGGAACATGCCCAAAAAGAAAGAACGCGCCGCGCCCGGTGTAAGAAAGAAAAAGGCGCTTGGCAGAGCGGGGCACCATAAGGTCTCATCGCAGGTCGCCGCCGGCCTGTTGCTGGCATGCAAGCTACGCTTCGGTGTCCGCTGCCGCTATGGTGTGCAGATCCTGCTTTGTGCGTCTCCCCGATAGGCGGCTCGATGCAGGGAAATCTTGCCTGTAGGGGCCGGCGTTCCGACGGCCCTCCATTTTTCAAACAGCGAGCCGCGGGGACGTGCGGGATATAATCCCGGTCATAAGTACCACTGAGCGGCAGCGTTATGCGGGGCAAGCTGCTACGCATATCTGCTTTAGCGGCGACCCGTGATTAGACCATGTGTCGTCCGCTCTGACAAGCGGCCTTTCTCTTTGGAGTACAAGAACCGTTTCTCTTTCCGC
>CACYHB010000019.1 GCA_902774015.1 Oscillospiraceae bacterium
ATGTTGGCGTTGAGGCCGCCACAGAGATGTATGAAAAAGGGCTGTGCTTGGAGGAATATTTGGCAGAAAGGCAGGCAGAGCAATGAAAAGATTGAAAATGTTCTGAAATATGCCATGCCTGGAACACGTGTTTATCTCAATCTGGAATGTGAAAACAATCGGCCAGTGCTCTATCTCCGCAACATATCGGCTGAATCGCTGAATGTTCGTCCAGAGGAATTGACCGAACGATTTGTACGTGGTGACTCCTCTCGCAGTACTGAAGGCGGTGGACTAGGATTGGCAATTGCATCAAGCATGTGTAAACTACAGAATATCAAGCTGAACCTTGCAATTGACGGAGATCTTTTCAAAGTAACTCTCCTGTTCCCGTAAAATGCAAGAAAGTAATCGGCGGTACCGGGGTAATCAATTCCGATACCGCCTTTTCCCATCTAAGCCGTTTCTTGCCGGTATTCGCGGCCTGTCGCCTTGGTTCTTGAAATCATCTGAAAATCTGATGTTATAAGAATTGCAAGGCATAACTGAGCCTGGGACAGATGTCCTGCGGCAAAACCCGCAAGGCACTCTGCCGCAGCAGAGTGCCGTTTTTTTATAGTGGAAAAATCCGTAGTGATGGTGTATAATAAACTACTTAATTTTTGACTCGTCACCTTGTGCTCCTGCTTTCGACGGTAGTAAGCCACCCCGATTTTTACTACCATTTGACTACCATTGACGGCATTGACTTGCCGCATTTTGCCGTATTATGCTTTTTCCGTGACTTAAATCACAGATACTTAACAACTTTTTCTGCCCGGTAAATCGCGGCAAAGCGGGGCAGAATACGGCTTTTCAGGAGGCTGATCGCATTTGACGAAGATACTTTTTGTGTGCCACGGCAATATCTGCCGCAGCCCGGCCGCGGAGTTCGTGATGAAGGAGCTTGTATGCCGCGCGGGGCTCCGGGAGGATTTTGAAATCGCCTCCGCCGCCACAAGCACCGAGGAGATCGGAAACCCCGTCTACCCGCCCATGCGGCGTGTCCTGGCCGAGCACGGGATCGACTGCACGGGCAAAACGGCCCGGCAGATCCGGCGCACGGATTATGAGGCCTACGATCTGCTGGTCGGCATGGATGAGGAGAACATGTGGAACATGCGCCGTAAATTTCACGGCGATCCGGAGGGCAAGCTGCGCAATCTGCTGGACTATGCCGGCCGCCGCGGCGAGGCCGTGGCCGATCCCTGGTATACCCGGGATTTTGAGCAGACCTGGATCGACGTGCTGGAGGGCTGCGAGGCCATGCTCACGGCGCTGACGGGGACGGTGTTCGTGGATTTCACCGCCTGCGCCGAGATCGGCGAGATGTACCAGGAGCTGCGGGAGAAGCTGCAGTGGGAGCCCTGGTACGGCGAGAACCTGGACGCGTTGTACGACGTGCTGACGGGGCTGCCCCACCGGGGGACGCGTTTTGTCCTGCGCATGCCGCTCAACGACGCGCCGACCGAGGTGCGGCTTTACGCCGGGCGGATCCGCCGGGTCTTTGAGGACGCGGGCGCCCTCGCCCATGAGAGCGAATAAAGAAACGAAAAAGCGGCCGGGAGTTCCCTCCCGGCCGCGAACCGTTATTCCCGGCTCATTCTTCCGTGTTGATCGCAAAGAGCTGGCGGGCGATGGCGTCCACCTTGTCCTCCAGATCCTCCGGCACCTCGGACTCCGCGGCGGTCGGCGCCTCGCTCTCCGGAGAATAGAGCCCGCAGAGATAAGCCTGCCACTCGGAGTTGAGCGCCTCGATGGCCTCCTGATGCTGCCGCTTCATGGTGTTGAAAAGCCGCTCTGTCCGCTGTACGCCGTCCTCCTGCTGCCGGCGCGCCTCACGCAGGATCTCGGCGGCCTGCTTTTCGGCCTCCGCCACGATCTCGGCGGCGCGGGCGTTGGCCTTTTCCACGGCGCCCCGGTAGACCCCCTGGGCGGAGAGCATCGCATCGCCCAGCTCCACACGCCGGTCGGCCAGGGCGGAAATCGCCGCGCGCATCCGCTCGTTTTCCGCCGTCAGCGCCTCGGCCTGCCGCCGGATGTCGGCGAAAACCGCCTCCACCTTTTTGGCGTTATAGTATTTTTTCTTGACCACTTCGATCTCGATCGCGTCAAAATATGCTTTGTCCAGCGCCATGTCTCTCACCCGCATTCTGTATGGAATCGTTCATATTTTGATTATAGCAGATGCCCCGCGGGGAAGCAATGTTTTTCGTCCGGCGCTTGTGCTGCCGGGGCGATCGTGATACCATGAGAAAAACCAAACATCGGGAGGATGCCCCATGCTCTCTGCCCTGTTATCTGACGAACGGGCCGACGCGCCCCTCTGGCTGTGCGATCTGCGCGGCCTCTTTGCCTCCGAGCCCGACGGCCTGCCGCTGACGCTGCGCCTTCTGTGCCCGGACGGCGAAGGGCGCGCGTACGCGCTCATGATCCCCCACTGGGAGACGGAGGCGGAGAAGGAGCTTCTGCTGCGCTTTCTCTGCGCGCACGTGTACAATCTGCTCTCCGCCTTCAGCGGGCGGGTGATCTGCTTCTGCTGCGGGGAACCGCTCTCGGCGCTCTGCCGGGAAATCCCCGCACGCTTTGAAGGCGGGGGTCTTCGCAAGGTCATGAACATCGCACGGCGGATCAGCGGGAGCTTCCACTTCCGCTTCGCGCCCTGGGAGCCCTGCGGCGACGCCCCGGCGAAGACGCCGGAGACAGCTCTGGGCGCCGCCCTCCGCCGCGCCTGCGCGGAAGCCGGACGGGGCGGCCTGGTGGGCCTGGACGTGGGCGGAAGCGACATCAAACTGGCTGCCGCGCTGGACGGAACGCTCCTCTATACGGAGGAGTACGACTGGAACCCGGCGGCCAGCCCCACGGCGGAGGGCATCCTCGACCCGATGCTCGCGCTGCTGCTGAAAGCCCGCGAACGGCTGCGCGCCGCGGGCGGCGAGCTGAACGGCGTGGGCCTGAGCTTCCCCGACGTGGTGATCCGCGACCGGATCGTGGGCGGGGAGACGCCCAAGACCAGGGGGATGCGGGACAACACGGCGCTGGACTATGAGAGGGAGTTCAAAAAGCTGGGGGATCTGAAGGAGGCCATCCTCGCCCTCTGCGCGCCCGGCGGCCGCTGCCGTATCTGCAACGACGGCTCCATGGCCGCCTTCACCGCCGCCGCGGAGCTGGCCGCGGGCGGAGAAGACGCGGCGATCGCCGGCGGCGTGATCGCCCACTCTCTGGGTACCGATCTGGGCACGGGCTGGCTCCTGCCGGACGGCAGCATCCCGCCCATCCCGCTGGAAATGTATGACCTGCTGCTGGATCTGGGGAGCCGGAGCGCCGCCGCATTCCCGCCGGAGGATCTGCGCAGCAGCCGCAACGAAAACTCCGGCATGCCCGGCCTGCGCCGCGCTCTGGGCCAGGCCGCAGCCTATCGTCTGGCCTGGTCGCTGGATCCCGGCATGCTGACGGGCTTTGTCCAGGAGGAAAACGGCCTGCTGACGATCCCCACCGCGCCGGAGGACCTGCGCAAACCGGCGCTGGCACACCTGATGGCGCTGGCTGAAGAGGGGAAGCCGGAGGCGGAGGAGATCTTCCGGCAGATCGGTCGGAACCTGGCCGCGGTCGTGCGGGAGATGGACTGGATCTTCGGCGCCACGCCGCCCGCCCGCTTCCTTTTCGGCCGCTTTGTCAAGTCCCGGCGCTGCTTTGCCCTGCTGTGCGAGGGCTTCGACGGCGCCGAAACCGGGGTCCGGTTGAAGGCCGCGGATGAGGAGCTGGCCAACACCCCGCTTATGCGGCAGCTTGCGGAGCGGCCGGACGCGAGCGTCGCCCAGTTCGGCCAGACCGTCGGCGCGATCTATTATGCGGTTTTCTGAAAAACATCCTGCCGACCGGCAGGATGTTTTTTACTTATTATGAGACCAAAGAGCTGAAAACGGCGTGAAAATAAGTGAAAAAGAGTGAAAAGATACCGCGGCGGACGCATTACGCAGGCTTTGCCGGGAAATCCCGGGATTAACAGATAATTCTTAAGATTCCACAAGATGGGTTGACAACTGTAGTCTCTTGTGCTATCGTGGCATCAGGTTACATATGTAGTCTGCCGTAAACGCCCGATCACCGTTTACGAAAGGAGAACACCGACCATGTCAAATCTTGCCGAGAAAATATCCGACTCCGAGCTGGAAGTCATGAAGGTCCTGTGGGAGGCGGGGGACGCCCTGCCCATCACGGAGATCCGCACTGTGCTGCACGCGCGCCGCGGATGGGAGGCCACCACGGTCAAAACGCTGGTGAGCCGCCTGGTGGGCAAGGAGGCGCTGGCACAGGAGAAACGCAATGTGTTTTATTACCGCCCTCTGATCGGCCGCGAGGAATACAGCGACTGGGCCGCCCAGGATCTGGTGGACCGGCTTTTCAAGGGCAGCGCCCGCAATCTGGTGGCCACGCTGGTCAAGTCCGAGGGTCTGAGCGCCGCGGACATCGACGAGCTGCGCCGGATGTTCAAGGTGGAGGACTGAGCCGTGAAAGAGATGCTTTGCATGATTCTTTCCCTGTCCTTGGGCGGCACGGCGCTGGCCGCCGTGCTGATGCTGCTGCAGCGGGTGATGAAAATGCGCCTGCCCGCGGGCTTTGCCTACTACGCCTGGCTGCTGGTGCTGCTGCGCTTCGTGCTTCCCCTGCCGGGGCTTCTGCCCGCGGCGGAGACGGCCGCGCCGAGACCGGCCGAGCCGCTGCCCGTGGTCACGGCCTATCCCGTGACGCCGGGCGCCGACGGCTTTGCGCCTCGCAGCTACAGCGATCATAACGCCTCCGGTTACACGTTCGGAACGGAGGAGCTGCTGCCCGGGACCGCAGCCGTCGTGACGGAAGAAAAAGACGCCTTTGACCCGGCGGCGCTCTGGGAGGCGGCGCGTCCCGTGCTCACGAGCTGGAGCTTCTGGGGCTGGCTGTATCTTGCCGGCGCCGGGCTGAGCCTGCTGCGCTACGGTGTGGGCTACGTCCGCTTCCGCCGCGCC
The DNA here is from genome assembly GCA_902774015.1 of Oscillospiraceae bacterium. GTDB lineage: Bacteria > Bacillota > Clostridia > Oscillospirales > Oscillospiraceae > Limivicinus. The sequence goes on from CACYHB010000019.1 coordinate 5,025, forward strand.
CTGGGCAGCACCTTCCAGCCCGCCCGGGAGAGCGACCGGCTGGTGCTGGAGGCATTGAATCCCACCCCCTGGCCCGCCCTTGTGCGCAGCCGCGCCGTACGCACGCCCATGCTCTTCGGGCTCCTGCGCCCGGTGATCGTCCTGCCCGACCGGGGCTATGACGAGGGCATGCTGCGCGGTATCCTGCGCCATGAGCTGACCCACTATCGCCGCGGGGACCTTGCCTACAAGTGGTTCGCGGTGCTGGTGAGCTGCCTGCACTGGTTCAATCCCTTCCTGGCGATCTTTCGCCGGGAGATCGACCGGGCCTGCGAATTAAGCTGCGACGAGCGGCTGCTGCGGCGCATGGACCGGGACGAGAAACAACATTACGGCGAGCTGCTCTTAACGCTCGCCGCCGACCGTCCGCTTCCCGGAAGCGTGGTCGCCATGAGCTTTGCCACCGAGAAGCGGAACCTGAAAGAAAGGTTACTGCAGATCATGAAATACAAAAACAGAGGCCGGGCAGGTCTTGCCCTGGCGCTGGCCGCGATCCTGCTGCTGTCCGGCTGCGGCGCGGCCCTTGGCCCCAATCTCACCGGCGCTGCCCGGACGGCGGCTGAGCCGGAGGCCGCCTCGGCTCCCATGCCGGATGTGGTCGTCACCCCCTTCCTGGCCGATCCGGGAAATGAGGTTCCGCCCACGCCGATGCCCGACACCGCCGACGGCGGCGAGGTCACCGAGCTCTACGGCGACAACATCCCCGAAGAGCACATCATCGTGCGCACGGTGGATGAATTCATCGCCGCCATCGGCAGCGACCGTGTGATCCAACTGGCGGGCGGTGAATACAATCTTGCCGGGGCCAGGAGCTACGGTGTGGACACCGGCAATGTGAACGTCCGCTGGGAGGACATCGGCGACGGCAAACAGCTCGTCATCTCACAGGTTCAGAATCTCTACATCGTCGGGCGCGACCGGGCGCTCACCAGCATCGTCACCGAGCCGCGCTACGCCAACGTCCTGAGCTTTGAAAACAGCGCGAACGTCAATCTGCTGTCTCTCACGGCGGGACACACCGCGGCGCCCGGCTACTGCACCGGCGGCGTCCTCCGCTTTGACTCCTGCGACGGTATGAACGTGGTGGGCTGCGGACTTTACGGCTGCGGCATCCTGGGCGTGCAGGCCAAAAACTGCCGCGGCGTATCGGTTTCCCTCACGGACGTTTACGACTGCAGCGTCGGCGCGATTGAGGCGGACGGCTGCTGGGACGTGCGGATGAACAGCGGCGCGGTATACCACTGCGGCCAGAAGGGCGATCCCATAGCCTTCGATCTCTTCAGGGCCAGGGCCACAACGGGCTTTGCCGTTTTCAATGTCGACATTTACGACAACAGGGCGCAAAGCCTGCTGCACAGCGAAAACTCCCTGGAGGTGCAGATGCGCGGCTGCAATGTGCACGACAACAGCTTCTCCACTCCCGCCGAAGAGCATACCCGCGAAGACGGAAGCCGCTTCCTCTGGGCAAGCGGCGGCCTCTTCCACATCTGCGGCGACAGCCCTGTGATCGCCGACTGCTGCTTTACCAAAAACGACGTGCAGGGCAAGGGCATGTACTTCAACTACGACGGTGAGAACGCCGGGACCGTGGTAAGCGCTGAGGGCGAGGAGCTTGCGCTCTCCGACCTCTACACAATGGAGCAAAAGCCTTATACGGAGCCCTACTACGGCCCGCATCAGCCTGAGGTCATCCCGACCGGGGGAGAGACAAACGAACTCGGCGAGAAGGTCTTCCACGTGGACAACGCGGACGATTTCCTGGCCGCCATCGGCAGCGACACCACCGTCTACGTGGACTGCGAGCTGCTGGATCTCTCCACCGCCTCCAGCTACGGCGGCTACGGCGGGAACAATTACTACTGGCGCAATGAATTTGACGGCCCCAATCTGGTCATCACCGGCGTGGAGAATTTCCACGTCATCGGCCAGGGCAAGGATGTGACGACGCTGCAGGCGGTGCCGCGCTACGCCGAGGTGCTGAACTTCGATTCCTGCTCGAATGTCTCCGTGGAGAAGCTGACAGCCGGCCATCTGAAGGAAGCTCCCGGCTCCTGTGCGGGCGACGTGCTGGAGTTCACGAACTGCGGGGAGATCACAGTGAAGGACTGCGGGCTCTTCGGCTGCGGCGTCAACGGCATCATGGCCAATAATTGTGAGGGCCTTACCGTGGAGGACACGGAGATCTACGAGTGCTCCAACATGGGGGCGCAGTTTGGAAGCTGCACCGGCGTGAGCTTCACCGGCTGTTATATCCACGACTGCAAGTATGACGGCATTTTTCTCAATCACTGCGATCTTGTGAGCTGGAACGGCACGGCGCTGCGCGACGGTATGAACAACGTAGCCTGAGGACGGCGGCGCCGCCGGAGACCGAATAAGAAAGGAAGCATAGCCGTGAATCGAATCAAAACGACCGTTCTTGCCGGGATCCTGGCGGCGCTTCTGCTCATGACCGGCTGCGTCTTTTTTGCCCCGGAGGAGAAACCTGTCCCCGAGGAATACCAGCAGACCGCCGTGGTGGTCTTTGAGTAAAACATAGTGCTTATAACAAAACAAGGCGCCTGCCGTTTGGCAGGCGCCTCAGTGTGTCGACAAAGTCTGCACAAGCTAAAACAGAACTGTCATTCTGAGGAACATGCTGACGCGCGGGAAGCGTGTGACGTTCCTTACCTCGTCGAAGTGACGAAGAATCTCTTTTTCTGCTCAGATAACGAACTATTTGAGATCCTTCGACTCCGCTTCGCTGCGCTCAGGATGACAGGAGCGGGGTTTGTCTGCAGTTTCTGGCTGTTGGTCTGTGACAAATGTCACAGACCAACAGCCTTTCCGTCCCTCAGCGCTCCGGGATCTCCTCCTCGGTGACGCACTCGTTTTTGAGCTTTCCCACCAGCGTCTGCAGCGCGTCCACCACATGGGGGCGGATGTCGCCGCCGATGAGCACGTACATGATGTCGTCCCCCAGCGTGAGCTCGCCCTCGTTGAGCCAGACGCGGACATAATAGATGCCTTCCATGGCCCGGGCCTCTTCGACGGCGGCCGCGGCCTTTTCTCCGTCATAGCCGAAGCGCATGCCGCGCACCGGGGCGGCGTCCTGCGCGCCGAAGCGCACCTCCGCCTTCGCTGTTCTGCGCACCACGCCGTTGTGGAGGAGGAACATGCCGCAGTTTGCAGCCTCGGGGGAGGCTTTGGCCTCCCGCAGCCAGAGGTCCATGGAGGGGGATTCTTTTTTCACAGGGCAGACATCCTTTCTTCCGTTTCCGTCACTTTCTGATAATACCGCAGTGCCGTGGGTACGGAGTATTGCTCCCGGATCTCCTGCGCGGACACCCAGAGATAATCCGGAAGCTGACGCGCACAGTCGACCACATAGCCGCGCATATGCCACTCCACATGGGTAAATACGTGCAGAGCCTCCCCGCAGGGGACGCATCCCAGCGCGCCGGGCACCAGGGCCATGGCCTCCTCGCCGCTGAGAGAACCGCTTTCGTTCGGGAATTCCCAGAGCCCTGCCAGCAGTCCCTTCCCCGGGCGGCGGCGGATGGCCCAGCGATCTCCGCAGCGCAGCAGCAGGACCGTGCGCTCCTCTGCGCGGCGGGCCCTGGGCGGCGCTTTCACGGGATAGCGCTCGACCGTGCCCGCCAGGTGGGCGCGGCAGAGCTTTCTGAGCGGGCAGAGCTCGCATTTGGCCTGGCCGCTGGGGATGCAGAGGGTCTCGCCCAGCTCCATGAGCCCCTCGGTGAGCAGTCCGGCTTCTTTGCCGCGCGGATAGACTTCCCGGAGGGCTTCGCTGACGCGGCGGCGGGTCTTCTGCTCCATGACGTCGTCGTCAAAGGCCAGCAGGCGCGACAGCACCCGCAGCACGTTCCCGTCCACTGCGGGCTCCGGCTCTCCGTAGGCGATGGAGGCAATGGCTCCGGCGGTGTAGTCCCCGATGCCGGGGAGCTTTTTCAGCTCCTCCGCCCGGCGGGGCAGCTCCCCGCCGTATTCCGCGGTCAGCCGCTTTGCCGCCTTCTGCAGATTGCGGGCGCGGCTGTAGTAGCCCAGGCCCTCCCAGAGCTTCATCAGCCGGTCCTCGTCTGCCTCCGCGAGATGCTGCACGTCCGGCAGTTCCGCAAGAAAGCGGGCGTAGTAGGGGATCACGGCCTCGATGCGGGTCTGCTGCAGCATGATCTCCGAGATCCAGACGTGGTAGGGCGTGGGCGATTGACGCCAGGGCAGGACCCGGCGGCTCGCGCCGTACCATTCGACAAGGCGCGCCGCGGCGGCGCGCAGGATTTCCAGATCTTCCATCTTCACAGCTCCCGCAGGATCAGATCCGTCTCGCCGGGGTTCAGCCCCAGCTCCACGCGCAGCACCTTCGGGTGCCTGGCCGCGTGGGCGCGTACCGCGTCCCGCAGCACCGTGCCCCCGTGATAGCCGTGGATCACGCGCAGGCGATACACGCCCGCCCCGGCCCGGCGCAGCGCCGCGTCCAGCGCGGCGATGGCCTGCACCCTCGTCATGGCGTGCACGTCCAGCTCCGCAAAGGCGCTCTGATTCAGATTCAGTCTCATTCCCCGTCTCCGATATAGGTAAAGCGGCGCACGCGTCTGCCGTCCCGCTCGATCTCCTCGCTCCACATGGATGCGGGGCGCACCCAGACGCCGCCCTCGCCGTACAGCGCGCGGTAGACTACCATCAGTTCCTCCGTCTCGGAGTGCCGCGCGGTGCAGAGCAGCTCGTATTCCTTCCCCTTGAAGTGCCGGTAGCGGCCGGGGCGAAAATCATCCATGGACAACACTCCCTTTTTTGAAAAGCATACCATCCCGAGCCGTTATTTGCAAGGCGGGGAAGGGGAGAGAAATACGCTTATTTTACCTTCCTGTAAAAAAGAAGACTTCACTTTGCGGAGGAAATGCGGTATACTGAAAAAGTATTTGAAACGAACCGAGGTGATACATTTGGAAGAAGCCGCCAATGTGCTGTTTCGCATCGGGCCGCTGGAGGTGACGAGCACGGTCACCACCATGTGGGCGATCATTGCGGTGCTGGCGCTGGTGAGCTGGCTTGCCACGCGCAATCTGAAGGAGATCCCCGGACCGCTGCAGACCGGCGCGGAAATGGCGGTCGGCGCGCTGCGGAATTTCTTTGAGGGGACGCTGGGCAAGGAGCACACGCGCAAGTATTTTCCGATCCTGGGCACATTCTTCGTCTTCATCATCGTTTGCAACTACTCCGGGCTCCTGCCCGGCGCGGGACATCTCAAAGGCTTCGCGGTGCCGACTGCCTGCCTGTCGGTGACGGCGGGCCTGGGCGTCATCGCCTTCTTCACCACCCACGTCATCGGCATTCGGGAGCGCGGCCTGGGGCACTATCTGGCCAGCTTTGCCAAGCCCCTGATCCTGGTGGTGCTGATGCTGCCTCTGAACCTGATCGAGCAGTTCATCCGCCCCATGTCCCTGGCGCTGCGTCTCTACGGCAACATGTACGGCGAGGAGACCGTTACCGAGCAGCTCTACGAGATCTTTCCCATCGGCGCCCCGCTCATCATGCAGGTGCTGAGCCTGATCTTCTGCCTGCTGCAGGCCATCGTCTTTACCATGCTGCTGTCCATCTACATTTCCGAGGCGCTGGAATCCGAAGAGTAAACAAGGTTCATTCAACATTTCATTATTAGGAGGACTATTTTATGGCATCCGGAATCATTGCACTCGCCGCCGCACTCGTTCTGTGCGTCACCGCTTCCTTTACCGCCCTGGCCCAGGGCAAGACCGCTTCCCACGCGATGGACGCCATCGCCCGTCAGCCCGAGGCCGCCGGCGACATCCGCGGCTCCCTGATCCTTTCTCTGGCTCTGATGGAGGCTCTGACCATCTACGGCATGCTGGTCGCCTTCATGCTGGTGGGCAAGATCTGAGAATAACGAATCGGAAGGAGACTGTCCATGTTAAGCATCAACATATCCGAGCTCATATGGACGATCATCAATTTCTTCCTGCTGTATTTTGTGCTCAGGCGTCTCCTGTTTGACCCGGTGGGCAAGCTCCTGGACGAGCGCCAGGCAAAGATCGACGCCGGTCGGAGCGAGGCCAAAAAGGCGCAGGAGACTGCGCAGGCCCTGCGCGACAGGCTTGCCGAGGAAAAGGCGGAGAGCCGCCTGGAGGCCGGCCGCATCGTCGCCGCCGCCGAGAGCGAGGGCGAGAAGCGCCATAGCGAGACGCTGAAGGCCGCCCGTGCGCAGGCTGCCGACGATCTGCGCGCAGCCGCGGCGCAGCTGAAAGAACAGGACAGGCAGGAGGAGGCGCTGCTGCGTGAGCGCAGCGGCGAGCTCTCCGCCCTCCTCTCCGGGCGCATCCTGGGACAGACAGAAGAATGACTGACCGGTAAAGCACAAAGAAACGTTTGCCATGGCGTTTCACAGCTTCGGCATCCCTCCGTTGGGAGGTTCTGGCGTTTTTGCAGGGCTTACCCCTGACAAAAACACAAGGAGCCGAGCTTTGCGAGGCCTCGCTTCGACCAAACGCGGCGCGTCACAGACGCCGCGTACGATAAAAGCAGGCCCTCGATGGGGAAACGCTGTTTCGCAATTGAAAAAGGAAAGGAGGGATGAGCGGACATGAGCGGCTGGAACCTGTTTTACGGGATCATCAACTTTGTGATCCTGGCAGCCGGCCTCTATTTCATCGGCCGCAAGCTGGTGGCCAACGCCATCCGCGCGCACCGCGACAAGGTGAGCGGGGATCTGGAGCAGGCTGCCGCATCCCGTGTACAGGCAAAAGAACTGCTGGACGGCCTGGAGAGCGAGAAGGCCCGCGGCGCCGCCGAGCGGGAGGAGATCCTGCGCCAGGCGCGGCAGAACGCCGAAGAGATCGGGCGCGCCGCCGCCGAACAGGATCGGATGGCGGCCGGGCAGATCTCGCAGGACGCCCATAAGGAGCTGCGCAGGCTCGTCCATCATCAGCGCATCGAGAGGAACCGGCAGGCGGGGGAGGAGATCACCGCCGCCGCCGCCGAATTGATCGCGCGGCCGGAGAATGCTGCGGGGCGCGCCCGCATGACCGAGACTTTTATCGCGCGTCTGCCCGAGCGCCTGCAGCTCACGGCGGGCGATCTGAGCGCCATCCGCAGCCGCGGAGCGCTTAAAGTCCGTATCAGCAGCAGCGAGGATCTGGCCGAGGAGGATCTGGGGCGGATCCGCGCCGCGGTGGACGCCCTGCTCGGTGCCGCCGGCGAGGAGCCGGAGATCCTGCTGGAGAGCGAGAAAAAACCGGAGCTGATCGGCGGGATGCGCCTGCAGATCGGCGACACCGTGTATGACGGCAGCGCCGCCGGCCTGCTGGAGCGCACCAGAAAGCAGCTTGCCTCCTTTGACAGCACCGACGAGGAACTGATCGGCGCGCTGCGTGAGCAGCTCAAGCGACAGAATCAGGACCCGGAGGTCTATCAGATCGGCACCGTGATCAGCGTGTCCGACGGCATCTGCCGCGTCTCCGGCGTTTCCGACGCCATGGCGGGCGAGCTTCTGGAGATGAAGGGCGGCCTGCGCGGCATGGTCATGGACCTGGAGCAGGACAACGTGGGCGTAGTGCTGCTGGGCAACTATGACAGCCTGCAGGAGGGCCACTGGGTCCGCCGCACCGGGCGCATCACCGAGGTGCCCGTGGGCTCCGCGCTGATCGGCCGGGTAGTCGACGCGCTGGGCAATCCTCTGGACGGCGCGGGTGAACTGAACACCCACCACACCCGGCCCATCGAGTCCCCGGCGCCCGGCGTCATCGACCGCAAGAGCGTGTCTGTACCCATGCAGACCGGCATCAAGGCCATCGACGCCCTGGTGCCCATCGGCCGCGGCCAGCGTGAGCTCATCATCGGCGACCGCCAGACCGGCAAAACCGCCATCGCCCTGGATACCATCATCAACCAGAAGGGCAAGGACATGATCTGCATCTACGTCGCCATCGGACAGAAGGAGTCCACGGTGGCAGGCGTGGTGGAAAAGCTGCGCGAGCACGGCGCGATGGACTACACCATCGTGGTCTGCGCCAGCGCCTCGGAGTCCGCGCCCATGCTGTATATCGCGCCCTACGCGGGCGCCGCCATGGGCGAATACTTCATGTATCAGGGCAGGGACGTGCTGATCGTATACGACGATCTCTCAAAGCAGGCCGTGGCCTACCGTGAGATCTCCCTGCTGCTGCATCGCCCGCCCGGACGCGAGGCCTATCCCGGCGACGTGTTCTATCTGCACTCCCGGCTTCTGGAGCGTGCGGCGCGGCTGTCGCCGGAGGCCGGCGGCGGCAGCATGACCGCGCTGCCCATCATCGAGACCCAGGCCGGCGACATTTCGGCCTATATCCCCACCAACGTCATCTCCATCACCGACGGCCAGATCTTCCTGGAGACGGATCTGTTCAACGCGGGCGTGCGTCCGGCGGTCAACGTGGGCCTCTCCGTCAGCCGTGTGGGCGGCTCCGCCCAGCTCGGCGCCATGAAGCAGGTGGCCGGGCGGCTCCGCATGGATCTGGCGCAGTATCGGGAGCTGGCGGCTTTCGCCCAATTCGGCTCCGACCTGGACAAGACCACCCGCGCGACCCTTCACCGGGGAGACCGGATGACCGAGCTTTTGAAGCAGCCCCAGTACAGCCCCATGGCCGCCGCCGATCAGGTGGTCTCCATCTGGGCGGTCAACGAGGGCTACGCCGACAGGGTGGAGCTCAAGGACGTCGCCCGCTTCGAAAAGGGCCTGCTCAGCTTTGTGCACGAGCGGCTCCCCCGGCTGGACGACATCATCCACACCGGCAAAAAGCTGGACGAGGGCCAGCTCAAGGCGCTGCGCCGCGTCGTTGAGGAGTACGCGGAGAGTTTTGAGTAAGAATTGAGCTGCCTCCCCTGCGTATGGGGCGGAGGGTTTGTACCGCATCACACGGCGCCCCGAAACAACGGCTCAGACAAACAAGGCAACCCCTCACCCGCTTCGCGGGAGCTCCCCTTGCACAGGGGAGCCTGCAAGGAAGTGATCGTATGGCGAATCTGCGCGCCATCCGCACCCGCATCAAGAGTGTGGAGAACACCCAGCAGATCACAAAATCCATGAAAATGGTCGCGGCGGCCAAGCTCCGGCGTACCCAGAGCGCCTTTGCGTCCCTGAGGGAGTATGCCGAACGCAGCGGCGAGATGCTGCTGGAGGCGCTGTGCGGCGTGCAGGCGCCCGAGCATCCGCTTCTGCGCCGCCATGAGGAAAACGCGCGCGTCTGCTATGTGCTGATCGTGGGCAACCGCGGTCTCTGCGGGACCTACAACTCCGCCCTGCTGCGCTTTCTGGAGGATCTGGCGGCGCAGGATGCGCGGGAGAAGTTCCTGGTGGTCTGCGGCCGCTGGGGGAGAGACATGATCCCCGCCGCCAATATCCCCATCCGAAAGAGCTTCGAGATCAGCGACGCGCCGGAGGCGAAGGAGGCCGCTGGCGTCTGCGCGTACCTCCGGGAACTCTACACCTCCGGCGAGGCCGACGAGATCGTGCTGGTGTTCCAGCATTTCCGCTCGGTCCTCCAGCAGCTGCCTGAAAGCCGGACCCTGCTGCCCATGGCCGTCGGGTCTGCGGATGAGAAGCCGGAACGGAAGCTCATCTATGAGCCGGACAGGGAGACCCTGATCGGCACCCTTGTGGAAATGGCCTTTCAGAACGCCGTACACACGGCGCTCCTGGAGGCCCGTACCGGCGAGCACTCCGCCCGCATGACGGCCATGACCGCCGCGGCGGACAACACCGAGGAGCTGATCGGCGAGCTCACGCTGCAGCTCAACCACGCGCGGCAGGCGGCGATCACCACGGAGATCTCCGAGATCGCCGGCGGCGCGGAAGCTTTGAAGAACAAGTAACCCTGCTCTTGCCTCCCCCGTGCAAGGGGAGGCGCCCCGGTTTGCAGACTGGGGCGGAGGGCTTGGCGGACAAGCTGCCCCGGAGCGTGGCCTGTTGACGCAAACAACCCCTCTGTCAGCTTCGCTGACAGCTTCCCTTGTACAGGGGAGCCAACAAGGAGGCTTTATATGGAAAAAGCAATCGTAAAACGTGTGATCGGCCCGGTGGTGGACGTGCATTTCCCCGAGGGCGAGCTGCCGGAGCTGTACCACGCCGTAGAAGTGCGCCTGCCCGGGCGCAAGGTCGTGATGGAGGTCGTGCAGCAGATCGGCGGCGGTGACGTGAGGTGCATCGCGCTCTCCTCCACCGACGGGATCTCCCGCGGCTGCGAGGCCTTCAATACCGGCAGCTCCATCACCATGCCCGTAGGCGAGGCGACGCTGGGCCGCATGTTCAACGTGGTGGGCGAGCCCATCGACGGCAAAGGCCCCGTGAACGCTCAGAAGCGGCTTCCCATCCACCGCAAGCCTCCGGTCTTTACCGAGATCCTGCCGGCCACCGAGCTGCTGGAGACCGGCATCAAGGTCATCGACCTGCTGGCGCCCTACGCCCGCGGCGGCAAGATTGGCCTTTTCGGCGGCGCGGGCGTGGGCAAGACGGTCCTGATCCAGGAGCTGATCCGCAACGTGGCCTACGAACACGGCGGCTACTCCGTGTTTGCCGGTGTAGGCGAGCGCAGCCGAGAGGGCAACGATCTCTGGAACGAAATGACCGAGTCAGGCGTCATCAACAAGACCGCCCTGGTCTTCGGCCAGATGAACGAGCCGCCCGGCGCCCGACTGCGCGTGCCGCTCTCGGGCCTGACCATTGCCGAGAACTTCCGCGACGAGAGCGGACAGGACGTGCTGCTCTTCATCGACAACATTTTCCGCTTCACCCAGGCCGGCTCCGAGGTCTCCGCCCTGCTGGGGCGCATGCCCTCCGCCGTGGGCTACCAGCCGACGCTGGCCACGGAGATGGGCGATCTGCAGGAGCGCATCACCTCCACCAAAAACGGCTCCGTCACTTCCGTGCAGGCGATCTATGTGCCTGCGGACGACCTGACGGACCCTGCTCCCGCTACGACCTTCGCCCATCTGGACGCCACCACCGTGCTGGCCCGCTCCATTGCGGAGCTGGGCATCTACCCGGCGGTAGATCCGCTGGAATCGAGCTCCCGTATCCTGGACCCGGTGGTCCTGGGCAGGGAGCACTATGAGACCGCCCGTGCGGTCCAGCAGGTGCTGGAGAAATACCGCCAGCTGCAGGACATCATCGCCGTGCTGGGCATGGACGAGCTGGGCGCCGAAGACCGCGCCACGGTCAACCGGGCCCGCCGCATCCAGCGCTTCCTGTCGCAGCCCTTCCACGTGGCCGAGGCTTTTACCGGCATGGAGGGCAAGTATGTCCGCCTGGCCGACACCATCAAGGGCTTCCAGGCCATCCTGGGCGGCGATGTGGATGATCTGCCGGAGCAGGCCTTCCTGATGTGCGGCAGCATCGACGAAGTGATCGCCAAGCGCGGCCAATACTGAGGGCAAGCCATGGGAGATCTGTTTCATCTGTCTGTTGTGACAAGCGAGGCAACCGTGCTGGATGCCCGGGTGCGCTCTGTCAGGCTCCCCACGGGCTTCGGCTCCCTGGGCGTCCTGGCGCACCACGCTCCCATGCTCTGCGCCGTAAGCAAGGGCGTGCTGCACTGCACGCTGGAGGACGGGAGCGACGTCCGCGTGCGCATCAGCGAAGGCGTGGCCAGTGTGGGCGACAATGAGATGACCGTCCTCTGCGGCGACGCCGCCCCGGAGGAATAAACAAGGGGCCGCGCCGGTGTACGGCATACGGCTCGGATACCGGAAGGAAAGAGAGGCAAATCCGCAGCGCAATGCGCGGGTTTGCCTCTCTCCCTTTTGTCCGGAAAGCTCTGCATCCGGGCGAATCGCCGTCCTGCCGCTTTTTTCGGGTAATCGTTTTCGCGTCGGATCGTAATGCGCAGAGCCGTCTGAGAATGCGTGATTTTCCGTAGTTTTTCGCCTGTTTCTCCGGAATAATAGTAATTTTCGATCCTGACGCCCGGTTCCGGGCCGACAAAACAGCCGCCTATGCAAACAGCACAATTTTCACGTGAGAAAACTGTGCGCTTCTAACAAAAATGCGCCGGATCGGTATTTTTACGGGATAAACTCTTGCAGAACTTGAAAAAATGCGCTATTTTGAAGATACGAAAACGATTAACCAATGGGGGCGGGCGCTGTGGTATCCATGAAAGATATTGCAAACAGATGCAATGTTTCCGTGGCTACGGTGAGCAAGGCCCTCAACGGCCAGAACGGGATCGGGGAGACGACCCGGCAGCAGATCCTGGCTGCCGCAAAGGAGCTGGGCTATACGGCCAACTCCGCCGCACGTGCACTGAAGACGAACAGGACCTACAATCTCGGCATCCTGTTTGTGGATCTGCAGAACAGCGGCTTCATGCATGAGTATTTCGCCTCCATGCTCAACTACTTCCGGATCGAGTCGGAGCGCCGGGGCTACGATCTCTGCTTTATCAACAGCAACGTGGGCCTGCAGGACAGGAGCTATCTGCAGCACGCGCTCTATCGCGGGGTGGACGGCGTGGCCATCATCTGCGCAGATTTCCAGGATCCTCTGGTGCAGGAGCTTGCACAGTCGAACCTGCCGCTCGTCACGCTGGACCATGCGTTCCACAACAGGACGGCGGTACTGTCCGACAACTCCGCGGGCATGATGAGCCTGGTCCGCCACGTCTATGAGAAAGGGCATCGCCGCATCGCCTACATTCACGGCAACGACACGGCCGTGACGGAGAACCGCCTGACCGGCTTCTACAGGGCCTGTGAAAAGATGGGTCTCAACGTGCCGGACGAGTTTATCGCGGCCTGTGAATACCATGAGCCGAGAAGCTGCCATGAGGCGACAAAAGCCATTCTGGCGCTGAAGGAAAGACCCACCTGCATCTTTTTTTCCGACGACTATTCTTATATCGGCGGCGCTACGGCCATCGCGGAAGCGGGGCTGCGGGTGCCGGAGGATATTTCCGTCGTCGGGTACGACGGCATCCACCTGGCCAAGGTGATCAGCCCCCGGCTCACCACCTGGGAGCAGAATACGGAAGCGCTTGGGCGGATCGCCGCCGACAAGCTCATCGAGAGGATCGAACATCCCCGTACCGCCCTGCCGGAGCATATCGTGGTGGAGGGCCGCCTGCTGGAGGGAGAGACCGTCAGGCAGCTCAATTGAGAAGAGCGGCGGGCAGCGTTTGAGGAATTGTGCATGACGCGTGAACAGGCAAAAAAACTGGCGGAAGAGCTGGTCGGCCGGATGAGCGTGGAGGAGCGGGCAAGTCAGCTCCGCTTTGACGCGCCGCCCATCGAACGGCTCGGGATCCCGGCTTACAACTGGTGGAACGAAGCGCTGCACGGCGTGGCCCGGGGCGGCACGGCGACCGTTTTCCCGCAGGCGATCGGCATGGCGGCCACGTTCGACGAAGCGCTGCTGGAGCAGATCGCCGACGCGATCTCCACGGAGGCAAGAGCCAAATACAATGCGCTCTCCGCGGAAGGGGACCGGGACATCTACCACGGACTGACCATGTGGTCGCCCAACATCAATATTTTCCGTGACCCCCGATGGGGCCGCGGCCATGAAACCTACGGGGAGGACCCCTACCTGACGGCCCGGCTGGGCACGGCCTTTGTGCGCGGGCTGCAGGGCCGTGGGGAGACGCTGAAGGTCGCCGCCTGTGCCAAGCACTTCGCGGTTCACAGCGGGCCGGAGGCCCTGCGGCACAGCTTCAACGCCGTCGCCTCCGGGAAAGACCTGGAAGAGACCTATCTGCCCGCCTTCCGCGCCCTGGTGCAGGAGGCCGGCGTGGAGGCCGTCATGGGGGCTTACAACCGCACCAACGGCGAGCCCTGCTGCGCAAACCCGTTCCTGATGGAGAAGCTGCGCGGCGAATGGGGCTTTGAAGGCCACTTCGTGTCCGACTGCTGGGCTATCCGGGACTTCCACGAGAGCCATAAGGTCACCTCGCAGCCGACGGAATCGGTGACCAAGGCGCTGAAGGCAGGCTGCGACCTGAACTGCGGCTGCACCTATCAGCATATCATGAACGCCTACGGGCAGGGCATGATCAGCGAAGAGGACATCACCCGCTGCGCGGTCCGCCTGTTTACCACCCGCTTTCTCCTGGGCCAGCTGGGCGCCGGCAGCGAATACGATACGATCCCCTACAGCGCTGTGGACTGCGCAGAACACCGGGAGCTGAACCTCAGAGCGGCTCTGGAATCCTGCGTGCTGCTGAAAAACAACGGACTCCTGCCGCTCGACCCCGCCAAATGCGGGACGGTCGGCGTCATCGGTCCCAATGCCGACAGCCGCAGCGCGCTGATCGGCAACTACCACGGCACGGCTTCCCGCTATATCACCGTTCTGGAGGGGATCCAGGACCTGCTCGGCGGGACGGAGCGGGTGCTCTACTCCCAGGGCTGCGACCTCTGCCGTGACCGCGTGGAGCCGCTGGCTCTGGCGGGCGACCGGATCGCAGAGGCCCTTGCCGTTGCGAAAAACAGCGACACCGTCATCCTCGTCCTGGGGCTTGACGAGACGCTGGAGGGGGAAGAGGGAGACACCGGCAACAGCTATACCTCCGGCGACAAGGAAGATCTGCTTCTGCCGGAATCCCAGCGCATTTTGATGGAGCGGGTGCTTGCGGTCGGAAAGCCGACCGTCCTGGTGCTGATGGCCGGCAGCGCCATCGACCCCGGGAAAGCGCAGGAACAGGCGGACGCGATCCTGCTGTCCTGGTATCCCGGCGCCTGCGGAGGCAGGGCGGTGGCTGAACTGCTCTTTGGCAGGGAATCCCCTTCCGGCAAGCTGCCGCTGACCTTCTACCGCAACGCGTCGCTGGCGGAGCTGCCCGCGTTTACCGATTACAGCATGGACGGCCGCACTTACCGCTATTACCGCGGCGAGCCGCTCTATCCCTTCGGCTACGGCCTGAGCTACGGAGACTGCGTGATCACGGAATGCTGCGCCTCCAGAGAGTGCGTCGAGCTGCGGGTGAAGAATGAGGGACGCTTTGATACCGACGAAGTCCTGCAGCTCTATCTCCACGATGAGAGATCCCCCGACGCGCCGCCCAATCCGATCCTCTGCGCATTCCGGCGGATCCGTCTTGCCGCCGGCGAGGAAGCGGACTTCACGCTGGTTCCGAACCCGGACGCCTTCACCGTCGTCACCGACGCGGGCGAGCGTGTTCCCGGCAGCGGCAGCTGGAAGCTCTATGCGGGCTTCGGCGGCCCGGACGGACGCACGGAGGCGCTGACAGGGAAAAAGGCGATCAAGATCGCCGTCCGCTGAGCTCCCGGGGAAGCCCGGGATAACACCGTAAGAATTTGGCGCACCGCGTTTTCACTCCCCCTGGACCGAGAGCGGGGATGCGGGAGCCCAGATCTTGATACCAGAAAACGAAAACAAAAACTGAAGGAGGAGCACCATGAAAAAGATTCTTTCCATCGCCCTTGCACTCTGCATGATCGTTGCCCTTTTCACCTTCGCTCCCGCCAAGGCCTACGCCGATGATCAGACCGTTCTGACCATGTGGTGCATCGCCACCGAGAGCGACGCCAACCGCCCCGCCTATGAGGCCGCCATCGCTGCCTTTGAGGAGGCGCACCCCGACATCAAGATCGAGTGGGAAGCCTTTGAGAACAATTCCTACAAGACCAAGATCAAGGCTGCCATGAGCGATCCCGACACCCTGCCCGATATCTTCTTCACCTGGTCCGGCGCTTTCCTGGGCGACTTCGTTGACGCCGGCACGGTCTACTGCGTCGATGAAGCCTACAAGCCCTTCGCCGACGCTCTGCCTGAGGTGATGCTGCAGAACTCCACCTACGATGGCCACCACTACGCCATCCCTCTGACCTACAACATCGTCACCCTCTTTGCCAACATGGATCTGCTGGCCGAGGCCGGCTGGGATCACGTTCCCGAGACCTATGAGGATCTGTGCGCCTGCTGCGACGCGCTGCTCGCCAAGGACATCATCCCCTTCGGCTGCGCTGCCGGCAGCTCCGACACCTGGTGTGTCACCGAGTACCTTGAGCCCATCATTGAGAAGACCATCGGCTTTGAGGCCATGAACGAGATCTTCGCCGGCAAGGCCACCTGGAACGATCCCGACATTGCCACCGCCGTTGACAACTTCCAGGATATGATCAAGAAGGGTTACTTCGATCCCAACGGCATGGCCATCGGCAACGACCAGGTCAAGGCCAACTTCATCGCCGGCCAGTACGCCTTCTACCAGAACGGCTCCTGGAACTGCGGTGAGATCAACGACGGTGTCGAGAACGCCCAGGTCGCGCTCTTCCCCGTCATGAATGCCGACCGCGCCACCTATGGCCAGGTCATCGGCGGCCCGTCCGACTCCCTGGCTGTCTCCGCCACCTCCAAGAATGCCGAGCTGGCCGCGCAGGCCGCGTTTGAGCTGGGCAAGGAAATCTGCCACTACGGTTACCTGACCGGTTCCGGTCTGCCCGCTTGGACGCCCGACTATGACACCAGCGAGGTCAAGCCTCTGGTCGCCGCCGTGGCCGACATCGTCGCCAACTCCGACGGCATGGTGCTCTTCGGCGACACCGCCATGAGCGCCGATCCGGCCTACACCTACCTCGACTACGTCTCCATGGTCTACGGCTGCGAGCTCGACGGCGCTGCGTTCGTCGAGGGCCTGACCGGCGACCTCGGCTGATCTCCTGCGACACTTCCCCTGACTTAAGTTGAACCATGCGGCTTTCCCGGACTGTCCAGGAATCCGGGAAAGCCGTACTTTTCAGAGAGAAGGAAGCGGACAATGAAAAAAGAATACAGCAACAAGCTCTATATCCTGATCTTCCTGCTGCCTGCGCTGATCCTCTTTTTCGGCGTTCTGATCGCGCCGATCGGGGCCTCTTTCTACTACAGCCTTTTCAACTGGAAGGGTATCGGCGCGGACAAGATATTCATCTGGTTCCAGAACTACAAGGAGCTCTTCACCAGCAAGCCCATCGGCTTCATGCGGGCGCTGCGCAACTCGCTGCTGCTCGCCGCGCTCTCCGTCTTCCTCCAGCTGCCGCTGGCCCTGGGCCTCGCGCTGACGCTGGGCAAGAGGATCAAAGGCGAGCGCACCTTCCTTTCGGTCTATTTCATGCCGGTGCTGATCTCCACGGTCGTCATCGGTCAGCTCTGGCTGAAGATCTATAACCCGGATTATGGCATCCTGAACGTTTTCCTGCGCAGCATCGGGCTGGAGAAATGGGCCCAGATCTGGCTCGGCGACAAGAAAACCGCGCTCGGTGCGGTCTTTGTACCGACGCTATGGCAATACGTGGGCTATCATATGCTGCTGCTATACGCCGGCGTGAAGAGCGTGCCCACCGAACTGCGGGAGGCGGCCATGCTCGACGGCGCGACCGACGGGCAGGTCAACCGCTACATCGTCCTCCCCTACATCAAACCGATCATTCGCATCAGTGTGATCTTCGCCGTCACGGGCTCGCTCAAGTCCTTCGACCTGATCTACGTCCTCACCAACGGCGGCCCCCTGCACACGACCGAGGTGCCCAGCACGCTGATGATCAATATGCTCTTCCAGCGCAACCGCTACGGCATGGGCAGCGCCATCGCCGTCATGCTGATCCTGCTCTGCTTCGGCTTTGCCCTGCTGATCAGCGCGATCTTCAAGGAGGAGGACTGATACCATGAGAAACACCAGCAAAACCAGACAGGTCCTCACCTATGTCGGCCTGATCTTCTGGATGCTCATCAACCTCTTCCCGGTTTACTGGATGTTCACCTTCTCGCTGAAGAACAACGAGGAGATCTTCGGCGCCAACGTCGTGGGCCTGCCGCAGCACTGGCTCTGGTCCAACTACAGCAGCGCCCTGAACACCGGCAAGATGGGCGTGTACTTCGTCAACAGCGTGATCGTGGCCACCGCTACGATCCTCATCACGCTGGCGGTGGCGCTGATGGCTACCTTCGCGCTGACCCGGCTGATCTGGAAGCAGCGCAAAACACTCAACAAATTCTTCATGCTGGGCCTTACGATCCCTATCCACGCTTCCATCGTCCCGGTGTACGTGACGCTCTCGCGCCTGCACATGCTCAACACCTACTGGGCGCTGATTATCCCGTACTCGGCCTTCTCCCTGTCCATGGCGATCCTTGTGTGCACGGGCTTTATGAACGAGATCCCGCGGGAGCTGGACGAGTCGGCCTGCATCGACGGCTGTGGCGTCTGGGGCATCTTCTTCAAGATCATCGTCCCGCTGATGAAGCCCGCCGTCGCGACCGTGGGCATCTATACCTTCCTGCAGTGCTGGAACGAGCTGATGTTCGCCAATATCTTCATCAGCAAGACCGCCCTGAAGACGCTGCCTGTGGGCGTGCAGGCCCTCTCCGGCCAGTACACCACCGACTGGGGCCCCATCGGCGCTGCGCTGGTGCTCGCTACCTTCCCGACGCTGTTCGTCTATATCTTTCTCTCCAAGAAGATCCAGGAGAGCTTTATTGCCGGCGCCGTCAAGGGCTGAGCGATCCGTCATGCCGCAAGAGGCAAATTCGCGAGAAAACGCGAATTTGCCTCTTGCTTTTTCTATATCTCTGTGGCTGACGCAGGGATCACGCCAGACTGATGATATCGTCGAAGGGGATCGTGAGCCCGCTGCGCATCTCCAGCCGGCACAGGTACGCGTCGACCTTTTTCACGTCTCCCGTCACGGTACGGTAGGCGCCGCCAGCTTTCCGGCTGTCAGACTCAAAGTAGGTGACGGTGACGCCGGGATCGCTTTTCAGCCTTGCTCCCAGCGCCGCAAGCTGAAGGCCGATGGCGTCCTTCTGCCCCTCGCTCAGCTCCCGTTTTGCGTCGGTGAGGCGGGCGGTCTCCTCAATGGCCGCGTCATAGCCGGTGAGCGCGGCGAAGGGCGAAAACTGGGCCGCCCGGTCGAGCATGGGCATCTGCGGCCGCTCGGCGGACACGTGGTGGGGGAGATCGATGATGTCGTCGTATTCGTGGCTGCGTTCCATTATGCCTTGTGCCCTCCGATCTGCCTGTTCCGGTCTCTGCCGGTGGCTCCCTCCTGGAAGCTTGTGCCGTGGAGGATGGCATTTTTGCCGTAGCGCTTTTTGATGGAGAGCATGGCCTGCTGCAGCCGCTCCTCCTTGGCCCGGGCGGCCTCCTCCCGCTGCCGGCTCTCCTTTTCACTTTCCGGATCGCTGAACAGGTCCAGCTGCTCATATTCCGGCTCCGTCTTCGCCGCCGCAGCGTCAGCGACGTGATTGGCGACCACGAACATCCGCCGGACCAGCAGCTTTCGGTCCACGATCCGGTCGTACAGCCGCAGGGCCGCCTCCATGATCAGCCTGGCGGAGGAGGTCAGTTTCCCGACGTTTTCGGAACCGTGCGCCATCTTCGGCGCCTTGCGGCCGTAGCGGTCGATTTCGGTCTCCCCCTCGAACCCGGGGCCCAGGTTCTCCGTGTCGTATCCCACCGTGAGTACGATCTGGTCGGTCACGAGCCGCTTTTCCACCAGATCCATCACCAGCCCGTCGGTCATCTCCCGGACGATGATCCGCGCCTTCTCAAAGCTGTAGGGCTCCTGCAGGACCTGCCCCACGCTGAGGCTGCTGCTCTCGGGCCTGAAGGCCTTGATGTGTTTGATCTCGCAGGGCTCCCAGCCCCAGGCGTGGTCGATCAGAAGCTCCGCGTTTACGCCGAAGAGCCGGTACAGAAGCGCTTCGTTTTTCACGTCGTTGGGGCCGCCCAGCGAGCAGCGGGCCACGTCGCCCATGGTGAACATGCCGTTGTCGGCGAGCTTTTTCGCATAGCCCCTGCCGACCCGCCAGAAATCCGTGATCGGCTTGTGCGCCCAGAGATAGCGCCGGTACGTGCTCTCGTCCAGCTCGGCGATCCGGACGCCGTCCGCGTCCGCGGGGATGTGCTTGGCCCAGATGTCCATTGCGACCTTGCAGAGATACAGATTGGGGCCGATGCCCGCCGTGGCGGTGATCCCCGTGCTTTCGAGGACGTCCCGGATCATCAGCATGGCGAAATCGCGGGCGCTCATGCCGCGGGTTTTCAGGTACTCGGTGGCGTCGATGAACACCTCGTCGATGGAATACACGTGGATATCCTCGGGAGCGGCATATTTCAGGTAGATGTTGTAGATCCTGGTGCTGTATTCCATGTAGTAGGACATGCGGGGCGTGGCCACGATGTAGTCCAGCTCCAGCGAGGGATCGGCTGCCAGCGCCGCGGCGTCGGAGGATTTTCCGGTGAAGGTCCGGCCCGGCGCCTTCGCGCGGCGGCGGGCATTGACCAGCTTCACCTGCTGCACGACCTCGAACAGCCGCGCCCGGCCCGGAATTCCGTATGCTTTCAGCGAAGGGGAGACCGCGAGGCAGATCGTCTTTTCCGTACGGCTCTTGTCCGCCACGACAAGATTTGTGCTCAGCGGGTCCTTTCCCAGCTCCCGGCACTCCACGGAGGCATAAAAGCTCTTCAGGTCGATGGCAATATAGCTTTTCTCCGACATCTGCGCCCACCTCCTTCTCGCCGGCTGATATCAATCGTATTATAGCATAGTCCCCCGCGCGAAATCCAGTAGGCAGAGCGCAAGCACAGGCGCCGCCCTTCGGAGATCGGGAGCGCCGACGCCCAAAGGAGCGCCCTGTGAAAGGGCGCTCCTTTGGGCACGTCTGCATGGACTTGACACAGGGAACAGATTTTCCGGAAAGCTGTTCCATACTCCAATGGAGCATTATAGATCAAATAATCCAACGCAGACCTTTGCTTGACTGTATGCGCCACTTCATATTCGACCTCAGTACAGTCGATTGATATTATCATTCCATCGGTGTACCGAAGCTCCACACAGGCCGTATCCATATTGAACTCACAGGAAACAGCTTTTTCATCCCCAATACCTCCAAATCATTTTGATTTCTTCTTTCTCGGCCCTCTCGGCTTGGATTCAGGACGGCGAAGAGCACCATTGGAGAAATACTGATTTCTGTAGAAAACACAAAATCCAAACCCGTCTCCCATAGGGAAGATCTGGTTCGGATTTTGTTGGTTTGGTGCCGGTGACCGGACTCGAACCGGTACGGCCTTGCGGCCAAGGGATTTTAAGTCCCTGGTGTCTACCATTCCACCACACCGGCGTGCGGGACTACTTTATCACTTGGGGGAAAGCGTGTCAAGAAAAACGGGGAGGCGGAGACCTCCCCGTTTTACCGCAGCGCTTATTCGATGACGACCATGCCGTCAGGTTTGACGGTGACGGTGTCGCCGGTTTTGACGGCATCCAGGAATTCGTCGCCCAGCATGTCCACCACGGGCATCTTCGCCTCGGTCCAGACGTCCGCCAGGATCGCGCCGGAGGCGGCGAGGGAGTCGATGGGCTTGGAGAAGAGCATGCACGCGGGCTGCTTGCCCGCCGCGGCCACGGCGTAGAGCACCATGCCGCCGGTGGTGGAGCCGATGGTCTGGGGGAGGCACAGGGCCTTGCCCATCATGGGCAGTCCGTACAGGTCGGGATTGTTCTGATCGCCGCACTTGACCTCGGTGTCGTGGCCGAGCGCCTTGAGGTCGCCGAACATCATGGCCATCTGATAGCTGGCCAGGGTGTTGAAGCCGCCGCGGCTCACCAGGGCCTCCGCCGAGCACTCGCCCGGGACGATCACGCGGCCTTTGAATTCACGCATCATGCCTCACCTCCCGTAAGGATCTCCAGGATCTCCGCCTCGGTGTGGTATCTGGCGCTGGTATAGGTCCGGAGCTTGTTGGAGCTGGTGATGACCGCCTTGGATTTGCAGAGAGGGTTGTTCATGTACATCAGCGGGCAGATATAGCTGAGCACCACGCCGTACTTTTTGAGCCGATAGGCGTCCATTGTGCGCTCGAACTCCCGGATCACGGGCACCGGCGCCGTGAACACCGTGGGCACCGCCACCTTGCTGCGCCCATGCTTCCGCAGTCCATCGCCGAGCGCCTCGGTCCAGTCCTGCAGCTGACGGAGCGTCATGTGCGGGCAGCCCACAAAGCAGAGCTGTGGCTTGGCCTCCGGATTCTTCCAGATGACGGGGTAGCTGTCCTTTACGCGCTGCAGCTCCCGATCGTCGATCACATAGAGCTGCGCGTCCTCCCGGATCAGGCTCTCGCCCAGCTCCGCAGCCTCGGGCGTCAGATGCTCGATGTGGTAGAGGCCAACCGCGCCGTTGGAAGCGGTGGCCGCGCCGAAATCCTTGAGATAGGTCCTGGCCTCGTCGTTCAGCTCCGTGCCGAGCCACTTGTCCAGCCCCTTGACGTAGGGCACCTCCTCCATGACCTTCATGCCGATGGCGGAGCCGAGAAGCTGGGCCTCCGGCCGGTGCTCGCATTTGACCTCGACCACCCAGCTTGCCTTGCGGCCCTCGTCGGTCAGCAGGCCGAACTCGGGGACGAAGCCCGCGATGGAGCCCATCAGCTCGATCATGCCGGAGTTGCGGTTGCAGCGCGCGCCGAGGACGGAGTTTGCGTAGACGACGGCGGAACTCTCCGCCCAGGAGAGCACGTCGCCCCTCTTCGGGACGTTGCCGACCTGGTCCAGATAGCAGGCGCAGGTGTAGTCGTCGTCGCTGGTGATGCCGAGCCTGCGCATCTGCGCCTCATAGCGCTCCTGCTGGGTGTACATGATCTTTTTGAACACCAGATCGTCCAGCAGGGAAGAGGGGACCTTCGGATCCAGGGGCTTGGGGTCGGCGGTGAACTTCTGGCCCTCGGGGAGCCCGGCCTCGATCAGCTTGTCATAGAGATCGTAGACCGGTTTCAGGACCTCCAGTCCGAAGGAGATCACCGTGTGGCCGTATTTGCTTGTGACAGGCACCATGCGCTCGGCGCCGAAGGCGTCGCCGTACATGACCAGGGTCTTGACGATCTTGGCCATGATCTCGCCTTCCCTGCCGTCCAGCAGCGCCTGTTGTTCGGGCGTGAGAATCATGGGAAACCACTTCCTTTCCTTGTTTGATCTGCCCATGCGGGCTTCCGTCGGCATTCGCCTATAGGATAATTTTACCAGTACCGCCGGCGCAAGTCAACGCGCTCAAAGAAATTAAAAATCCATAAGTCTGCCTGCCTGTGTTGAAATTCTTTGCAAATGTGCTATAATAATTCATTATGAAAAATAGGGCGAGTGGCGGCATTTGCCGCCGGCCCCAAATGTAATGGAGGCATTCAAACAAACCATGGGCAAAAAGCAGTTCAAGGCCGAGTCGAAGCGTCTGCTCGACCTGATGATCAATTCCATTTACACCAACAAGGAGATCTTCCTGCGTGAGATCCTCTCCAACGCGTCCGACGCCATCGACAAGCTCTGCTATCTGAGCCTGACCGACGATCAGGTTGGCCTGAACCGGGACGACTTCAAGATCGAGATCCTGGTGGACAAAGAGGCCCGCACCATCACCGTGCGCGACAACGGCATCGGCATGAATCTGGAGGAGGCGGAGAACAACCTGGGCGTCATCGCCAAGTCCGGCTCCTTCAAGTTCAAGGACGAGATGGACAGCGAAAAGGCCGAGGACATCTCCATCATCGGCCAGTTCGGCGTGGGCTTCTATTCCGCCTTCATGGTGGCCGACGAGGTCACCGTCCTGACCCGCAAGTACGGCGAGGAGCAGGGCGTCAAGTGGCAGAGCAAGGGCGCCGACGGCTACACCGTGACCCCCGTTGAGAAGGATACCGTGGGCACCGACGTCATCATGCACCTGAAGGCCGACAGCGACGAGGAGATCTACGGCTCCTACCTGGAGGTCTGGAAGATCAAGGCCCTTGTGAAGAAGTATTCCGACTACGTGCGCTGGCCCATCAGGATGGACGTGGAGCACCAGGAGCGCTTTGAGACCGGCGAGAAGAACGACGACGGCAGCCCCAAGTACGACTACCGCATGGTCACCGAGAACGAGACGCTCAACTCCATGATCCCCATCTGGCAGCGCTCCAAGAGCGAAGTGACCGACGATGACTGCATCGCCTGGTACAAGGAGAAGAACCGGGACCGCAAGGACCCCTGCGCGCTGGTGCGCGTGAACGCCGAGGGCCAGGTGAGCTACAAGGCCATGCTCTTCGTCCCCGGCGAGCAGAATGAAAACGTCTTTTCCGGCGACAATAAGGGCGGCGTCACGCTCTACTCCAACGGCGTCATGATCATGGAGAAGTGCGACAAGCTGCTGCACGACTACTTCGATTTCGTCAAGGGCGTGGTGGATTCTCCCGACTTGTCCCTGAACATCTCCCGCGAGATCCTCCAGCACGACCGGCAGCTGCGCATCATCGGCCAGAACCTCGAGAAGCGCATCAAAGGGGAGCTGGAAAAGCTCATGCGGGACGACCGGCCCAAGTACGAGGAGTTCTTCCGCAACTTCGGCAACGACCTGAAGGTGGGCGTGTGCGACGAGTACGGCCGCTACAAGGACTTCCTGCGCGACCTGCTGCTCTTCTACACCTCCGAGGACCACATGGTGACGCTCAAGGAGTATGTGGAGAACATGCCCGAGAGCCAGAAATCCATCTATTACGCCACCTCCGCCACGGTGAAGCAGGCCATGAACCTGCCCCAGTGCCAGGAGGTCCGGGACCGGGGCTATGAGCTCATTTACCTGACCAGCCCTCTGGACGAGATGGTGCTGGAGGCCCTGCGGGAGCAGGACGGCAAGAGCTTCTGCAACGTGGTCACCGACGATCTCGGCTTTGAGACCGAGGAGGAGAAGAAGGCCGCCGAGGAGCGGGACATCGAGAACAAGGAGCTGCTGGACTTCGTGAAGGAGTCCGTCGGCGAGGACGTGAACAAGGTCCGCCTGAGCCGCAAGCTCACGACCCAGCCCTGCTGCCTGACCACCGAGGGCGCCCTCACGCTGGAGATGGAGCGCTACTTCCGCCACGGCCCCAGCGAGGAGCTGCGCAAGCTGCGCGCCACCCGCGTGCTGGAGCTCAACGCCGAACACCGCAGCTTCCGGGTCCTCAAGGAGGCCTTCGAGAACGATAAAGACAAGGCCGCCCGCCTCTCCCGCGTGCTCTACGCGCTGGCCGAGCTGAGCGCCGGCGTGAACGTGGAGGATCCCGTCGCCTTCGCCGCGGACGTGGCGGAGATGTTTTAAAGTCGTAACGGTTCAGAACTGAACCGTTACGGGGAAAGCTTGCGCTTATCGCACGAGGCGCACGGGGGACGCGCCCCGTTTGGTCGGCGCAAGGCCTCGCAGTGCTCGGCTCAGGGCGTTTTTGATGAGGCAAAGCCCCGTCAAAAACGGAATGATAAAGTCGCATAGCGGCGCCGCAGCGATTGACTATTTACTCTTTCAGGAGTTTTTATGAAACCAAGACTCGGAATCTACATCCACATCCCCTTCTGCGCCGGCAAGTGCAGCTACTGCGACTTCTATTCCCTGGCCGGATGCGACAACATGATGCCGGAGTACCAGAAGGCGCTGCTGGCCCATATCGCCGAGTCCGCCCCGGGGATCAAGAACTACGAGGTGGACAGCATTTACTTCGGCGGCGGCACGCCCAGCTACTACGGGGCCGAGCGCATCGGGGAGGTCTTCGACCTCCTGAAGCGCAACGGCAACGTTCGCCTGGACGCGGAGGTCACGGTGGAGTGCAATCCCGACAGCATGAACCCCGAGATGCTCAAGGCGCTTCGGCAGGAGGGCG
Organism: Oscillospiraceae bacterium; assembly: GCA_902774015.1. Taxonomy (GTDB): domain Bacteria; phylum Bacillota; class Clostridia; order Oscillospirales; family Oscillospiraceae; genus Limivicinus. Next base: position 30,695 of record CACYHB010000019.1, read on the forward strand.
TGAACCGCCTGTCCGTCGGCGTGCAGGCCACGAACAACGACCTGCTCAAGCTCATCGGGCGGCGGCACAATTTCCAGCAGGCGGTGAAGGCCTTTTCCGACGCCCGGAAGGCCGGCTTTGACAACATCAGCCTGGACCTGATCTACGGCCTTCCCAGCCAGACCAAGAGCGACTGGGCCGAGACCCTCTCCCGGATCGTGGAGCTGCACCCCGAGCACATCAGCTGCTACGGCCTCAAGCTGGAGCCGGGCACAAAGATGTACGAGGACTACTACGGCTCGCCCATCCTCCCGGATGACGACGAGCAGGCGGACATGTATTCCTACGCCGCCGAGATGCTGGAGCGCTACGGCTACCGGCAGTACGAGATCTCCAATTTCAGCGCGCCGGGCTTCGAGTCGCGGCACAATCTGAAATACTGGAACCTGGACGACTATATGGGCTTCGGCCCCGGCGCCCACTCCTGCGTGGGGAGCCTGCGCTACAGCTTCGTCAAGGATCTCAAGCAGTATATTTCCCGCGTGACCCGCAAGGTCAGCATCGTGGACGAATACGAGAAGGTAGACCCCCTGGAGCGGGCGGTGGAGTATATCATGCTCGCCATGCGCACCAGCCGCGGCATCTCCCGGGAGGACTACGTCAGCCGCTGCCAGTGCGACTGGCAGCCCATCATCCGGGTGCTGCGCGCCTTCGCGGAGAAGGGCTGGGCCGAGGAGACCGACGGCCGCTGGCACTTCACCGTGCCGGGCTTCCTGATCTCCAACACCCTGATCGGCATCCTGCTGGAGGCCCAGGCCAACGGCCGGGCCGAGTACACCCCCTGGGTGGACAGGGCGGAGGAGGCCGAAAAAAAGATCAGCCTTCCCAAGGGCGAGGACGAGCTCTTCGCCGAGATGTATGAGGAGAAGACCGGGGCCCACGAGGCGTGACGGGATCGGAAAGCCTGAGGAGATAACGTGGCGAACAGAAACGAGAGAAGCGGCGCCCATGTGAATCGGGACGCCGAGCGCGCAAGAGAAGAAAAGCGCGTGCGGCTCGCCGCCGAAAAGCGGCGGACAGAAGCTGTCCGGGCCCAGGAGCAGGAAGCGAGAGAGGCGGTCCGGCAGAGGAAGGCCCGCATGGCCCGCAAAAAGAGAAAGAAACTCTGGAGACGGATAAAAGTCACCCTGATCGTTCTGCTGATTCTGCTGGTTCTGGCGGCGGGCGGGCTGACGTATCTGGCCATCCGCATCAGCGAGAGCGACGTGAACCTGCCCAACGTCTACCTCAACGGGATCGACGTGAGCCGCCTGACCCGGCAGGAGACGCTGGAAAAGCTCAACGCCGCCGGTTGGGATGAGGACGCCGCCGATCCCATGGTGGTGACGCTTCCCATGGGCGTGGGCTTCACGCTGGACCGGCGCACGGCGGGCGTGGCCCTGACCGCGGACGTGGCCGCGGAGGCCGCCTACCGATACGGCCACACCCAGGACGCCTTCGATAACCTCCTGTGCTTCCTGGACGGGCTGACGGACCGGACCGACGTGGCACTGTCTTTCCCCCTGCTGGACGAGGCCTACGTCCGCGAGGAGACCGGCAAGGCCGTGGAGCGCTTCAACGAGAAGGTTGCCGGCAGCAGCGAGGCCCGGGTCGATCTGGAGAAGGCGGAGATCCGCACCGTGAAGGGAGCGGGGGAACTCTCCGTGGACAGCGAAGCCATCGTCAGCGGCGTCTGCCAGGCGCTGATGAACGGTGAGCGCAGCTTTGAATACGGGCAGATCGACGGGACGCCCAGCATGCCGGATTACGACAAGCTCTATCTGGAGCTGAAGGCGGAGCCGAAAGACGCTTATTTCAAGGACGACGGCAGCTTCGAGGTCGTGGACGAGATCGTGGGCTGCAGCTTTGACGCATCCGCCGCCAGAGCCGCCTGGGAGCAGGCGGAGCTGATGGAAGAGATCGTGACGCCGCTGATCATTACCGAACCCGCCGTCACGGGCGAGAGCCTGCGCGGCATGCTCTACCGGGACGTGCTGGGCTATCAGACCACGGTCTACGCCTCCAGCGGCGAAAACCGCTGCAACAACATCGAGCTGGCCGCCTCCCGCATCAACGGCGTGATCCTCATGCCGGGGGAGACCTTCTCCTATAACGAGACCGTGGGCCAGCGGACCCGGGAGGCCGGTTTCCTGGAGGCCGGCGCCTACGCCAACGGCGAGAGGGTGCAGGAGGTGGGCGGCGGTATCTGCCAGGTATCCTCCACGCTCTACTGCGCCGCGATGTTTGCAAACCTGGAGACCGTGTCCCGCACCAGCCACATGTTCCGCGTGGACTATCTTCCCATCGCCTACGACGCGACGGTGAGCTGGCCCAGCCCGGACTTCAAGTTCCGCAACAACCGGGAGTACCCCGTCAAGATCGTGGCCTACACCTCGGAAGAGAAGGAACTCACCGTGGAGATCCACGGCACGGACGTGGACGGCAGCTACGTAGAGCTCACCAACACCATGTACGCCGTTTTTGACCCGACCTATACCAGCGTGCAGACCGGCTGGGGCGCCCAGGCGACCCGGCACGTCTACGATGCCGACGGCAACGAGATCGCCACGATCAAGGAGCCTTACGGCAGCTACAACAAGCACCCGGAGGACATTGAGTGGCCGCCCGAATACTACGCCGCCCAGGAGAGCGCCGGGACCGGCGACGCGACCGTCGTCTTCGGCTGAGACCGCAGAAACATTTTTGAGATACAGGAGAGAAGAGAGCATGGAAAAGAAAACCTTCTACATTACCACCCCGATCTACTATCCGTCGGACAAGCTGCACATCGGGCATGCCTACTGCACCGTCGCCACCGACGCGATCGCCCGCTACAAGCGCCTGCGCGGCTATGACGTGATGTTCCTGACAGGCACCGACGAGCACGGCCAGAAGATCGAGGCCAAGGCGAAGGCTGCCGGCGTCACGCCGAAGGAGTTCGTCGACCGCATCGTCGAGGGCGAGAAGGGCATCAAGGATCTGTGGAGACTGATGAACATCTCCAACGACCGCTTCATTCGCACCACCGACGACTATCACGTGCAGTCCATCCAGCGGGTGTTCCGCAAGATGTACGACAACGGGGATATCTACAAGGGCAAGTACAGCGGCAAGTACTGCAAGGACTGCGAGAGCTTCTGGACCGAGACCCAGCTCGTCGACGGCAAGTGCCCCGACTGCGGCCGCGCCGAGACCGGCACCTTCCTTGAGCCCGCCTCCCGCGTCAACGAGATGATCAACAACTTCATCAAGCCGGGCCTCGAGGATCTCTGCGTCTCCCGCACCAGCTTCACCTGGGGCGTGCCCGTGGACTTCGATCCGGGCCACGTCGTCTACGTCTGGGTCGACGCGCTGTACAACTACTGCACGGCGCTGGGCCTGTACAACGACCGCTATCACGATTTTGAGAAGTACTGGCCGGCGGACGTGCACGTCGTCGGCAAGGAGATCGTGCGCTTCCACTCGATCATCTGGCCCGCCATGCTCATGAGCGCCGGCCTGCCCCTGCCGAAGAAGGTCTACGGCCACGGCTGGCTGATCATCGACGGCGGCAAGGTCTCCAAGTCCAAGGCCAACAACTCCGCCAACGTCATCGACCCCTACATCCTCTCCGAGAAATTCGGCGTCGACGCGCTGCGCTTCTTCCTTCTGCGCACCTTCCCCTTCGGTTCCGACGGCAACTTCTCCAACGAGCTGTTGATCTCCACGATCAACACCGACCTGGCCAACGACCTCGGCAACCTCGTCTCCCGCACGACGGCGATGATCGAGAAGTACTTCGGCGGCCATCTGCCCGCTGAGCGCGTGTCCGATCCGATGGACGACGAGCTCAAGGCCATGATCGCCGCTCTGCCGGAGCGCTACGCCGCGCAGATGGACATCTACCAGCCCCACCTCGCCCTCGAGGAGGTCTTCCGCTGCATCCAGCGCGCCAACAAGTACATCGACGAGACCGCGCCCTGGAAGCTGGCGAAGGACGAGGCCAACAAGCCCCGTCTGGCCGAGGTCATGTACAACCTGCTCGAGGCTCTGCGCGTCAGCCTCATCTGCCTGACGCCCTTTATGCCCGAAAGCTGCGACAAGGCCTTCGCGCAGATCGGCGCGCAGGAATGCCGCTCCTGGGATGACGCCTTCTACGGCGCGCTCAAGGGCGAGTTCACGGTGCGCAAGGGAGAGACGCTCTTCCCGCGCCTTGATCTGGACAAGACCCTGGCCGAGCTGGAGGAGATCTCCCGCCGCTCGAAGGCCCCGGCTGCCAAGCCCGTCCTGCCGGACGTGACGATCGACGAGTTTGCCAAATGCGACATGCGCGTGTGCAAGGTGCTCTCCTGCGAGGCTGTGAAGAAGAGCGAAAAGCTCCTCAAGTTCCAGCTTGACGACGGCTCCGGCACCCCGCGCCAGATCCTCTCCGGCATCCACAAGTTCTACGAGCCGGAGCAGCTCGTCGGCAAGACCGTGGTCGCGATCCTGAACCTGCCGCCGCGCAAGATGATGGGGCAGGACTCCAACGGCATGCTGCTGTCCGCCGTCAAAGAGGTCGACGGCAAGGAGCAGCTGCACCTGATGATCCTCGACGACTCCGTCCCCGCCGGCGCGCAGCTCTGCTGACGTCAGAATGATACAGCAAGGTCAGAGGGCCACCCGTATGGGTGACCCTCTTGATCGTCTGTATCATTCTTCCTTTTGATCGCAGACCCGCTGCGCCGGGCTCAGCGATTGTGCAACGATGCCGCCCGAAGGGGCGGCTTCCGAAGAAAAAGCATCCCCGGCGACTGCTGTCGCCGGGGATGCTTCCGTTTATTTCTTTTTCTTTCCGAAGATGCCGGATTTGGCGCCGGCGCCGTCGAACTCGCCCATGGAGGCCGCGAACTGCCTCAGCAGCTCCTTCTGGGAGCTTGTCAGCCCCTTGGGGATACCTACCTTGACGGATACGAACTGGTCGCCCCGGCCGCCGCCGCGCAGGAAGGGAATACCCTTGCCGCGCAGCCGGAAGACCGAGCCGGGCTGAGTCCCTTCGGGTATGTTGAGCTTGACCTTCCCGTCGAGCGTGGGGACCTCGATCTCTGCGCCGAGCGTGGCGGTCGCGTAGCTGATCTCCTGCTCCATGATGACGGAGTTGCCGTCACGCTCAAAAATGGGATGGGGCCGCACGATCACGTTGATGAGCAGATCGCCCGCGGGGCCGCCGTTTAAGCCGGCGTTGCCGTAACCCTGGCGGGAGATGGACTGCCCGTCGTCGATGCCGGCGGGGATCTTCACCGTCATCTTGTGCTGGCGGCGGATGCTGCCCATGCCCCGGCAGGTCTTGCAGGGCTGATGGATGATTTTGCCGGTGCCGCGGCACTTGGAGCAGGGGCCGGTGGACTGCATGGCGCCGAAGGGTGTGCGCTGGGTGGTGCGCACGGTGCCGGTACCCTTACAGTCGGGGCAGACCTCCGGCGTGGTGCCGGGGGCGCAGCCGGTACCCTTGCAGTCGGGGCACTGCTCGACGCGGGGCGCGGTGATCTCCTTTTCACAGCCGAAGGCGGCCTCCTCAAAGGAGATGTTCACGCTCACGCGCACATTGTCGCCCCGGCGGGGCGCGTTGGGGTTGCGGGTCTGGCCGCCGAAGCCGCCGAAACCGCCGAAGATGTCCCCGAAAATGTCGCCCAGGTCGCCGAAGCCGTCAAAACCGCCGAAGCCGCCCGCGCCGTAGCCGGCGCTGGGGTCAAAGGCCGCGTGGCCGAACTGGTCATATTTCTTCCGCTTCTCCTCGTCGGAGAGCACCTCGTAGGCTTCGTTTGCCTCCTTGAAGCGCTCCTCGCACGCCTTGTCGCCCGGATGCAGATCCGGGTGGTTGGCTTTGGTGATCTTGCGGAAGGCTTTTTTGATCTCGTCCTGCGTGGCGCCCTTCTCTACGCCGAGCACCTCGTAGTAATCGCGTTTTTCTGCCATATTTTACTCCTGCGCGCCAATGCGCTGAGGGGGTTCCTCAGCGCAATGGCAGGGTTATTTGTGAAAGAGAGGATAAGAGAAGAATCTTACTTCTTGTCGTCGTCCACGACGGTGTAGTCGGCGTCGTAGTAGTCCTGGCCGCCGGGCTGGCCGCCCTGCGCGCCCTGCTGGTACTGGCTGGGATCAAAGCCCTGGGCGCCCTGGGGATTGGCCTGCTGGTAGAGCTTCTCGCTGAGCTTGTAGAAGGCCTGGGTCAGCTCTTCGGTGGCGGACTTGATGGCCTGGGTGTCGGTGCCGGTGAGGGCCTGCTTGAGGGCGTTGAGCTTTGCCTCAACTTCGCTCTTCTCGGCGGCGTCCAGCTTGTCGCCCAGCTCCTGCAGGGTCTTCTCGGTCTGGTAGACCATCTGATCGCCCTGGTTGCGGGTGTCGACCTCTTCCTTGCGCTTGGCGTCCTCGGCGGCGTACATCTCGGCCTCCTTGACTGCCTTGTCGATGTCCTCCTTGGACATGTTGGAGGAAGCGGTGATGGTGATGTGCTGCTCCTTGCCGGTACCCAGGTCCTTGGCGGAGACGTTCACGATGCCGTTGGCGTCGATGTCGAAGGTGACCTCGATCTGAGGCACGCCGCGGCGGGCCGGGGCGATGCCGTCCAGATGGAAGCGGCCCAGGCTCTTGTTGTATGCGGCCATCTCGCGCTCGCCCTGCAGGACGTTGACCTCAACGGAGGTCTGGTTGTCGGCGGCGGTGGAGAAGACCTGGCTCTTGCGGGTGGGGATGGTGGTGTTGCGCTCGATGAGGCGGGTGCACACGCCGCCCAGGGTCTCGATGCCCAGGGACAGAGGCGCCACGTCCAGCAGGACGATGCCGTCCACGTCCTTGTTCAGCACGCCGCCCTGGATGGCAGCGCCGATGGCCACGCACTCGTCGGGGTTGATGCCCTTGAAGCCGTCCTTGCCGGTGAGGGACTTGACCATCTCCTGCACGGCGGGGATACGGCTGGAGCCGCCCACCAGCAGGACCTTGCTGATATCGGCGGGCTTGAGGCCGGAGTCGGAGAGAGCCTGCTTCACGGGACCCATGGTGGCCTCCACCAGGTGGTGGGTCAGCTCGTTGAACTTGGCGCGGGTGAGCGTCACGTCCAGGTGCTTGGGGCCGGTGGCGTCGGCGGTGATATAGGGCAGGTTGATGTTGGAGGTGGTCACGCCGGACAGCTCGATCTTGGCCTTCTCGGCGGCCTCGCGCAGACGCTGCATGGCGACCTTGTCGGCGCTCAGGTCGATGCCCTCGGCCTTCTTGAACTCGTCTACCAGATAGCGGGTGATGCAGGCGTCAAAGTCGTCGCCGCCCAGACGGTTGTTGCCCGCGGTGGCCAGCACTTCGATGACGCCGTCGCCGATCTCCAGCACGGACACGTCAAAGGTGCCGCCGCCCAGATCGTAGACCATGATCTTCTGATCGTTTTCCTTGTCGATGCCGTAGGCCAGAGCGGCTGCGGTCGGCTCGTTGATGATGCGCTTGACCTCAAGACCCGCGATCTTGCCGGCATCCTTGGTGGCCTGACGCTGCGCGTCGGTGAAGTAGGCGGGGACGGTGATGACAGCCTCGGTGACGGTCTGGCCCAGATAGGCCTCGGCGTCGGCCTTCAGCTTCTGCAGCACCATGGCGGAGATCTCCTGCGGCGTGTAGGCCTTGTTGTCGATGGTGACTTTGTAATTGGAACCCATCTCACGCTTGATGGAAGAGATGGTGCGGTCGGGGTTGGTGACGGCCTGACGCTTTGCCACCTGGCCGACCATACGCTCGCCGGTCTTGGCGAAGGCAACGACGGAAGGCGTGGTGCGCGCGCCCTCGGCGTTGGTGATGACAACGGGTTCGCCGCCCTCCAGAACGGCGACGCAGCTGTTGGTGGTACCCAGATCAATACCGATAATCTTACCCATGATAATTTCCTCCTGTATGAAAAGATAATTGTATACTTGATTTATATTCAAAACGGCGGAGCCGTTTTGCTTCATCTTAGGCTCCCCTGCCAAGGGGAGCTGGCGCGCAGCGCCTGAGGGGTTAGGACGGCGGAGCCGTTTTGCTTCATCTTAGGCTCCCCTGGCAAGGGGAGCTGGCGCGCAGCGCCTGAGGGGTTAAGACGGCGGAGCCGTTTTTGCAGCGAAACAACTCAGTTGGCCACTTTGACCATGGCGAAGCGGATCACCTTATCGCCCAGCTTGAAGCCCTTCTGAAACACTTCGACGATCTCGTTCTCGCCCTTCTCCCCGTCGTCCACATGCATGACCGCGTTGTGCATTTCCGGGTCGAACTTCTCGCCCAGACACTCGATCGGCGTGACGCCCAGCTTTTCCAGCGTGGAACAGAACTGATTCATGATCATCTCCACGCCCTTGCGGTAAGCCTCGTCCTCGGTGCCCTGCTTCAGCGCGCGCTCCAGATTGTCGTACACCGGCAGAAATTTCACCACGGTATCGGCCTTGATATCGCCGTACAGGGCGTCCTTCTCCTTCTGGCTGCGGCGGCGGAAGTTCTCATATTCGGCGGCAAGGCGGAGGAATTTGTCGTTGAGGGCGGCTTTTTCGCTCTCCAGCGCGGCGACGCGCTCATCTTCCTTCTTCCTGCCGGGCTTTTTCTCTTTCTTTGCGTCCTTTTTCTCTTCGGAAGGAGCGGGTGTTTCTTCTTTGACTTCCGGATTCTCTTCCTTGGTTTCCTCGGTCTCCCGGACCGGCGTGTCCTGCTTCTTATCTTCGTTCATTGGGGTCGTCTCCCTTTATAATCAACTTGTTGTGCATGCCCTCCGGCGGCGCTTCGCCGCTGCCCAGCCTGCGGGAAAGCCCCGCCGCCAGGAACTGGAGCTTGGCGGCCACGGCGGAATAGTCCATGCGGGTCGGCCCGATCACGCCGATCAGACCGCGGGTGTTGTCGCCGGCGTCGTAGCTGGCGATGATGACGCTGGAATCCTTCAGCTCCTCGGCCACGTTCTCCGGGCCGATCAGCACGCGGACCTCGCTGGAATCCGCGATCCCGTCCCCGGGGGGGAGGATGTAGCCGCCGCCGGAAAGATAACTCATCAGCTTGTGGGCTTTGTCCGGGTCGCGGAATTCCGGCTGGCTCAGCAGCCGGTTTTCGCCGGAGACAAAAGCGGTGGGCGTATCGGCCTCCGAGAGCGTCTCGATCACAAAGGCGGCGATGACGGAGGTGATGCCCATGGTATCGTCCGCAGCGCGCTCGGTGCTGCTGATGAGAAGCGGCGTGACCTGCTCCTCGGTGATGTTCGTAAAGCTGGCGTTGAAAAGGCTCGAGAGCCGCTGCATCAGCTTCTGATCCACCGAGACGGGAAGCCGCACCAGTTTGCTCTTGACCGTATTGCCCGAAAGCATCAGGACGATGATGAAGGTGTTGGCGTCCACGTAAATGAGGTCGAAGCGCTTGACGGTGGCCGCCGCCCTGCTGGTCAGCGCCAGGGCCGGATAATCGGTCATCTGGGAGGCCAGCTTGCTCACGTCGGAGATGGTGGCGTCCAGCTCCCGGAGCTTGGCCTCCAGGCGGCGGTTCATGTCCTCCGTCTCCTCGAGGGAGAGCTTCTGCTTCTCCATGAGCTCGTTGACGTACATCCGGTAGCCCGACGGTGTCGGCACGCGGCCGGCCGAGGTATGCGGCTGCTCCAGATAACCCATGGCAACGAGCTCCGCAAGCTCGTTGCGGATCGTGGCGGAAGAGCAGTGCAGCGCGCCGCTCTGGGCGATCGCCTTGCTGCCGACCGGCTCGGCGGTGCGGATGTACTCATCGACCACCGCGGCCAGGATCTTCTTTTTTCTCTCACTTAAGGCCATTGTTAGCACTCTCGACTTCCGACTGTTGGCACTCTCAACTTCCGAGTGCTAATATACCACCGGGTCTGCCGCTTGTCAATAGTTTCCGCGGAGTCCCTTGTGAAAATTCACAGTTTGGACACGAAGATTTTGGAGGGGATGCACGGCGGATTGCCATTTACAAACGGGTAATTTGAGAGTAAACTGTATTCGTCAGAGGAGGCGTGTGCGCGATGCTGGAGAAAAATTTTGTTGAAGTATACGACAAATTCAAGCTGCAGTTTTACCGCAAGATTTTTGAAAAAGTCAAAGAACGGGACGGCTCTCTGTCGGCCATGGAGGGCTTCTCGCTGGAGATCATCCGCGCGCTGGATGAACCCACGGTCGGGCAGTTTGCGGACTTTTTGAATATTTCTCAATCCAATGCCACGTACAAAGTGAACAATCTGATCAAGAAAGGCTATCTGGTGCGCCAGAATTCCACGACGGACCGGCGTGAGTACCATCTGGTGCTGTCGGAAAAGTATTATTCCTATGCCGCGTTGATGACCGACTATGAGCTGACAGTCGTGAAGAGAATGAAGGAGCGCTTCACCGAGGAGGACATTGAAAAGTTTGTCGAGCTGCTCTCGATCATTTCCAACGAGCTGATGCCCGAGTGCGACTGAATAAAGTCCCTGAAACGGACCCGCCTGCGGGGGGGTCCCGTTTTTACTCCTATTTTTGAGACTGAGAGAGGATGATCCCCGTGAAAGAAAAAAACGCCCCCGTCGCCCTTCGCCTCAACTACAAGCGCACCGCGCTCATCGGTTTTGCCTTTTTCGGCATCCTGCTTCTGTGGCAGGTGTACGACTCCTGGTGCCCCACCTTCCTGACGGATATTTTTGCCCGCAACATCTACGGTCTGACCTCGGCGGAGCTGAAGGCCAGCGACCCGGACAAGATCCTGAACGTGCAGTGGATCGTCGGCATCATCATGGCCTGCGACAATCTGGCCGCCCTGATCCTGCTGCCCATTTTCGGCAACCTCTCCGACAAGACGAAGACCCCCATCGGCAAGCGCATGCCCTATATCCTGACGGGAACTTTTGTCTCGGCGGTGGCTTTCCCGTTTATTCCGCTGTTTTTCCACTATAATAATATCGTCGGCATGGTGATCGCCATGGCCATCGTGCTGATGTTCATGATGATGTACCGCAACCCGGCCGTCGCCCTCATGCCGGACATCACGCCCAAGCCCCTGCGGGCCAAGGCCAACGGCATCATCAATATCATGGGCTATTTCGGCGGCGCCTTCGCCACGGTGCTGGGGCTCTTCCTGGTGCTGTCCAAATATATCAACGCCCCCATGGCCGAGCGCAACATCTGGACCATCGAGCTGCCCTTCATCATCGCCTCCGTGCTGATGGTGATCTCCGCGATGGTGCTCTTCGCCACGATCAAGGAGAATAAGCTCGCCGAGGAACTCAAGGACGAGATGGCGCTGGGCGAATCGCTGGCCGCGGTGGAGACCCCCATTGACGACGACAAGCCCATGTCCAGGGCAAACAAAACCATGCTGCTGGCGATCCTGGGCGCGGAATTTCTGTGGTTCATGTCCGACAACGCCCTGGGCACCTACATCGGCAACTATGTCATCTACCACCTGCAGTCCGTCTCCAGCGCCACCATGATCCTCACGATCCTGGGCGGCCTGGCCTCGGTGGTCGGCTTCGCCATCGCCGGCGGCATCGCGGACAAGATCGGCCGAAAGTGGACCATTTCCACCGGCCTTGCCATCACCTTCGCGGGCCTCATCGTCATGTGTTTTGTGGCGCCCACCGGCCGGGCGGTCGGCGAGCGGGGCGAATTTGCCTTCCCCACGCTGCTTTACGCCGTCTGGGTGCTCAAGGGCTTCGGCATGGCCCTGGTGCACAACTGCTCCTTCCCCATGGTGGTGGAGCTCTGCTCCTCCAGGAAGATCGGCAAGTTCACCGGTTACTACTATGCGGCCAGCATGTCGGCCCAGACCGTCACGCCCGTGCTGCTGGGCCTCGTGCTCAACGGCACCAAGGCCTGGCGCGCCCTGCCCGTCTACGCTGCGATCCTGACCTGTTTGAGCTTCGCGGTCTTCACCTCCCTGGTCAAGAACATCAAGGCCGGCAAGGTGGCCAACGTCAAGGGCCTGGAGGCTCTCGGCGCGGACGACTGAATTTGGGAGCACCGTCACAGGCTTCACCTTCGGCATCTTCTGGAAAAACTGCAGCCCAAGTTTGCCATTTTTTCTTGAAATACACAAAGTATTCCTGCGAAAAAATGTCTGCCTTGGGACACAGTTTTTCTCAAAATCTGCGCTCGGCAAAGCCCGTGCCGGCGCTCCATGAGATGAGTCCCTGTTAGTGAGGAACAGCTATGAACAAGAAAATCGGAAAACTGCTGATCGGCCTCGGGGCCGCGGTGGCGGCGCCCCTTTGCTTCTTCGCGCCCGGCACGGCCACGCCCCGGCAGCGCGCGCCCTTCCTGGGCGTGAACTACGCCCACCGGGGCCTGCACAGCCGGGATAAATCGGTGCCGGAAAACTCCCTGGCCGCATTCACGCTGGCCGCGCGCGCGGGCTACGGCGCGGAGCTGGACGTGCGCCTGACGAAGGACGGACAGGTGGTCGTCTTCCACGACAGTACGCTCAAGCGGATCTGCGGCGTGGAAAAGCGGGTGGATGAGCTGACGCTCGCGGAGCTGCGCGAGCTTCGCCTCTGCGGCACGGAGCAGCGGATCCCTCTTCTCACCGAGGCGCTCAAGGCGCTGCACGGCGCGGGACCTCTGATCGTGGAACTGAAAGACGGAAAGCACAACCGGGAGCTGTGCGAAAAAACCTACGCCATCCTGGAGCAGTACCGGGGCGAGGTGTGCATCGAAAGCTTCAACCCGTTCATCGTGGCCTGGTTCCGCTTCCACGCGCGGGATCTGATCCGCGGGCAGCTGGCCGCCCCCATGAAGGACTACCGCAGGGACGGCATGAAGCCCCTCATGGCCTTTGCGCTGAGCCACAATCTCTTTAACCCCCTGGCCCGGCCCCAGTTCATCGCCTATAAGATCGGGTATCGGCCGCCGGCCGTGCGCCTGACGGAGATGCTGGGCGCGATGCGCTTCGGCTGGACCTCGCATGAACCGCGCAATGAAAAGGGCCGCGACGGCGTGATCTTCGAGTTCTACAAGCCGAAGCTCAAATTCAAATAATTCCAATGTTTAATAGAACGATATTGAATCGTTCTATGGAAGAATAGTATAAGAAAGGGGGACGCGTCCGCGCCCCCTTTCCCATTTCATGTTCAAATTCCGTCGTCTGCGAGTTCGTCGCTGCGGAAGAGCAGCGAGATGCACCAGATGGCTGCGAGGCCCACCAGCGTGTAGACCACGCGGCTGACGGTGGCGGTCTGACCGCCGAAAAGCCAGGCGACCAGATCGAAGCGGAACAGACCGATGCTTCCCCAGTTCAGACCGCCGATGATAGCGAGAACCAGCGCGATGCGATCCATGATCATAGACAAACTCCTCTCTTTCGGGCAGCGCGCCGCGCCGCCGGATGGTTTCAGGCATAGTTTGCCCGCCGCCGCCGCGATTATACATTTTTTGGTCTTCGACAAAAGCAGTGTTTCTTCGCTCTTTACAAAAACGCAAAACTATACTATCATACAGTCACAGCTTATCCAATGGGTCCTCCGCAGCGGAGGACCGGCTCATATCTTTATCCCACAACCCTTTTGGCGGGCTGCCTCTGCAGCCCGCCGCTTTTTTGCGCAAAAACGGCGAAGCTTTTGCTTCGCCGTTTTCGGTTCAAAACCAAATCCTTATGAACAGGACAGCCCCGGTGTTACTTTCCCGCTCTGACGGCGGCCAGCTTGCGCTCGCGCCGGCGGAGGACCTCTTCGCTCTTGGGCTGGATGTCTCCGGCCCTGGTCAGCGCCCACTTGGTCGCCAACGGGCCGACAAGCTCGTAGATCAGCACCGCGAAAAGGACGATGTTGCGGATCATCTTGCCGTCGCCGGGGAGCGTGGAGGCGGTCACGCACATGCCCAGGGCCACGCCGGCCTGGGGGAGCAGCGTGATGCCCAGGTACTCCACCACGTTCTTGTCGCATTTCACCAGCTTGGCCGATTCCCTCGCGCCGAAGTACTTGCCCAGAGAGCGGGAGACGATGTAGATCACGCCCACCAGCACGGAGCTGCCCCTGGCAAACACGCCCAGCTCCAGCTCGGCGCCGGAGAGCACGAAGAACAGCACCAGCAGCGGCGCGGTCCAGCGGTCCGCGTTTTTCATGATCTCCTCGGACAGGGGGCAGAGGTTGCAGAAGACGCTGCCCAGCATCATGCATACCAGCAGGGAGGAGAAGCCCAGCTTCGCGCTGCCTGCCGGGATCTCCAGCATGCTCAGGGCCACCGTCACGAAAACGAAGCCGATGGTCATGGCAAGGCGGTTGGTGTTGGAGTGGAACAGCCGCTCCAGCTGTGTGAGCAGCCATCCTGCCACAGCGCCCATGACCAGAGACCCGAGGATCTCCAGCAGGGGGTTGACTATGATGCCCACCACGTCGACGCTGCCGCTGCTGATGGCCTCCGCGATGCCGAAGGAGACGGCGAAGAGGATCAGACCCACCGCGTCGTCCAGAGCGACGATGGGCAGCAGCAGATCGGTCAGCTTGCCCTTGGCCTTGTACTGGCGCACCACCATCAGTGTGGCGGCCGGGGCCGTGGCCGCGGCGATGGCGCCGAGGGTGATGGCGGCGGGGACGGAGAGCACGTCGGGCCGGATCAGATGGAACAGGAGCAGCGCCGCGTCCACCAGCAATGTGGCCGCCACGGCCTGCAGAATACCGATCACCAGCGCCTGCCTGCCGGTCTCCCGCAGCTGGGAGAGGCGAAACTCGTTGCCGATGGAGAAGGCGATGAAGCCCAGAGCCACGTTGGAAATGAGCTTGAGCCCTTCCAGCTCCTCAAAGCTGCCGAAGCCCAGGCCGGGGATCTGCAGCAGACCCAGGCAGCAGGGCCCGATCAGCACGCCCGCGATCAGATAAGCCGTCACGTCCGGCAGGTGGAAGCGGCTCAGCGGCCGGGTCACCAGGAGGCCGGCAAACATGGCGACGGAAAGAGACAACAGTTCAGTCATAACGAAAAAAACACCTCTTTTTCAGCCGCCCTATTGTAAGCCTCGGCCTTCGAAAAAGCAAGAAAAAACTTGTGGAACTTTCACAGAAAGTTCCACAAGTTTTTGTGAATAGTTACAGGGAAACTCAGGCTTCGGAAGCCTCCTTCGGGCTGCGCGCGCGGAGGATCAGCAGCACGCCGACCGTCAGCACCGCGCCGACGGCGAGGCAGAGCACCCAGTTCTGTACGAAGCCCGCGATCAGGTAGCACACGAAGCTCACGCCCGCCACGGTCAGCGCGTAGGGCAGCTGGGTGGACACGTGCTCCACATGATCCACGTTCGCACCGGCGGAGGCCATGATCGTGGTGTCGGAGATGGGGGAGATATGGTCGCCGCAGACGGCGCCGGCAAGACAGGCGGAAATGCCGATCATCAGCAGCTCGGGATTGTTGGCGAACACGGGAAGCACGATGGGGATCAGAATGCCGAAGGTGCCCCAGGAGGTGCCGCTGGCAAAGGCCAGACCCAGCGCCACCAGGAAGATGACCGCGGGCAGCAGGGCGAAGAGGCCGGCGGCCGCGCCCTCGACCAGGCCGGCCACGTAGTCGGCCGCGCCCAGCGCGCCGGTCATGTTCTTGAGCGTCAGGGCGAAGGTCAGGATCAGCATGGAGGGGACCATGGCCACAAAGCCCTTGGTGATGCAGGCGGAGGCTTCCTTGAAGGTGATGACCCGGCGGCAGAGCAGATAAATGTAGGTGATCGGCAGCGCCACGATGCAGCCCCAGGGCAGGCCGACGGAGGCGTCGGTGTCGGCGAAGGAGTCGATCAGGCTGGAGCCGCTCCAGAAGCCGCCCACGTACATCATGCCGATGATGCAGAACACGATCAGCACGAGCACGGGGAAGAGCATATCCCACACGGAAGCGCGGGGATTGTTCTCGTCGTCCTCCGCGCTCAGGGCGCCCAGCTCGCCCTGGCGGGCGCGCAGTTCTGCGGCGGCCATCGGGCCGTAGTCAAAGCCCAGGACGGAGATCGCGATGACGAACACGATGGTCAGCAGGGAGTAGAAGTTGTAGGGGATGGCGCGGATGAAAAGCTGGATGCCGGAGATGCCGGTGTTCAGATCCTGCGCCGTGGCGGAGACCGCGGCCGCCCAGGAGGAGACCGGAGCGATCATGCAGATCGGGGCGGCGGTGGCGTCGATGATGAAGGCCAGCTTAGCCCGGGAGATCTTCTGGCTGTCGGTGACGGGGCGCATCACGGAGCCCACGGTCAGGCAGTTGAAGTAGTCGTCGATGAAGATCAGCACGCCCAGCAGGAAGGTGGCCAGCAGCGCGCCCACGCGGCTGCGCACATGGGAGGCCGCCCAGCGGCCGAAAGCGGCGGAGCCGCCGGCGCTGTTGATGAGCGCCACCATGATGCCGAGCAGCACCAGGAACATGAAGATGCCGGCGTTCCAGCCGTCGGCGATGGCGCCGATGAAGCCGTCGTTGATCATGGTGTCCAGCGCGGCGACGGGCTGGAAGCCCGCCACAAAGAGGGAACCCACCAGGATGCCGACGAACAGTGAGGTGTAGGTCTCCTTGGTGATCAGCGCCAGAACGATTGCGAGCAGCGGGGGAACGAGAGCCCAGAAAGTACCGTACATTGTTGTTTCCTCCAAAAGAAAAAAGTTGTGAACAGCGCAGATACTGTTCACAACTCGTAAGATCACTTCAAGTCAGACAGCTCTCCGCGCGGGCAAAAGCCCTTGCGACAGTCCGGCGGATCTTCTCCGACGGCCCAGGCATATCCGCACGGGATGCGGATACCCTTCGGCGGCGATCCCTTTCGCTCCCCCGCTTCCCGGCGGCTGAACGGAGCTACTGATGATAACCGCGCCTCTATCATGCGCTATTCGGTTATGTCACATTATATCCGACGGCCGTGATTTGTCAACGCTTTCCAAAACATCCGGCGTATTTTTATCCAAATTGATAAAAAGCGGCTTCCTCTTCAGCGATTTGCTGTAGAAAACTGCCAGAGAGAAAGTCCCATTCCGGAGAATGGGAGTTGTGAAGGCGAAGGAAACGTGGTAAAATACAGCCATCCATATCCACACAAGAGAAGGAGATCCCATGAAAGCAGTATTTTCCGATTATCTGACGGGCATAAAGCCCGGGCTGCAGACGCTCATTGCGCTGCTGCGCCGGGACTACGCCTATGTGAGCGTGCTGGCCAGCGACTCGAAAGGACTGGCCGTGCGCATTTCCCAGCGTTCCAGGAGCGTCTCCAGCCAGACCATGACCACCGAGCGGGGCGTCGTCGTGCGCGTGTACCGGGACGGACAGTACGCCGAGTACGCCTTTAACGACTTTGACCCTGCGGATCCCGCCGCCAAGGCGGAGGAGCTGCGCGCGGCGCTGGACGCTCAGCTTGCGCTGCTGAGAGCCAGCGGCGTGAAAGGCTACGATACCCCGATCCTGCCCGATGAGGAGCAGAAGCTCTTCGTGGAGAAGGAAGCGGAGCAGCTGCCGGAGGATGCCGATGTGAAGGCCCTGGTGGAAAAGCTCGGCGCCATCTCCGACGAGGGCGTGGGTCTGCATGAAAATGCGCTGGACTGCATGGTTTCCGCACAGTCCACCCACGTGTGCAAGATGTTTCTGACGGAGAAGCGGGATCTGTGCCAGAGCTACGTGTACAGCGAGGGCGGCCTCGCCCTGATCCTGAGCCGGGAAGGGAACACCCAGGTGTCCTTTGAAAGCGTCTCCGGCCTCTGCGGCCTGGAGCTCTTCGACACGCTGAAGGACAAGCTCCCGAAGGTCGTGTCCGTGGGCGCGGAGCTGCTGGACGCCGGGCGCATCGAGCCGGGCGAATACGAGATCATCACCTCCCCCGAGGTCACGGGCCTGATCGCCCATGAGGCCTTCGGCCACGGCGTGGAGATGGACATGTTCGTGAAAAATCGCGCTCTCGGCGCGCAGTATATCGATAAGCGCGTAGGCAGCGAGCTCTGTTCCATGCACGAGGGCGCCCTCTGTGCCGAGAACGTGACTTCCTATGCCTTTGACGACGAGGGGACGCTGGCCGGGGACGTGACCGAGATCGACCGCGGCATCCTGAAAACCGGCATCTGCGACGCCCTCAGCGCCCTGCGGCTGGGCGTTGCGCCCACCGGCAACGGCAAGCGCGAGAACTTTGAGCACAAGGTCTACACCCGCATGACCAACACCATGTTCGACTCCGGCAGCGATTCTCTGGAGGACATGATCGCCTCCGTTCAGAAGGGCTATCTGCTGGAGGGCATGGAGAGCGGCATGGAGGATCCCAAGCACTGGGGCATCCAGTGCATCATCAAGATGGGACGGGAGATCGTGGACGGCAAGCTCACCGGCAAGGTGGTGGCACCCATCATCATGACCGGCTACGTGCCAGACCTTCTGGGCGGCATCTCCATGGTCTCCCCCCACCGGGAGGTTTTCGGCGCCGGAGGCTGCGGCAAGGGCTATAAGGAATGGGTCAAGGTGGCCGACGGCGGCCCCTATCTGAAAACGAAAGCGAGGCTTGGATGATGCTGGATACGATCGTCAGGATCCTGAGGGCTTCCGGCGTGTACGCCTGGGAAGTCAGCGATGTGAAGAAGCAGGGCTGGGAGTTCTATTTCATCCGCCATGCGCTGGACCAGCACCGGGCCAAGAATGTGGAGCATATCACCGTCAAGGTCTATCAGCTCATCGACGGCGGCGAGGCCATGGGCTTTGCCTCCGCAGAGATCGCTCCCACCGCCGCGGAAGCGGAGGCGGAGGCGCTGGTGCGGGATCTGAGCTACCGGGCCACCCTGGTGAAGAACCGCCCCTATACGCTCCGCAGCCCGGAGGGCGATGCGGAAGCGCCGGGGAGCGCGGCGGACCTCAATGCCATCTCCGGCGACTTTATCCGGAGCATGAGAGAGCTTCCGGAGACGGAGAGCGAAGACGTGAACAGCTATGAGATCTTCGTCTCCGACGTGACGCGCCGGCTCATCACCTCCGCCGGCGTGGATGAGACCGAGCGCTATCCCTCCAGCATGATCGAGGTGGTGGTCAACGCACGCCGCGACGGCCATGAGATCGAGCTTTACCGCAACTATCGGAGCGGCAGCTGCGACGCCGCGGGCCTGAAGCGGGATCTGGAGAAGGCCATGCGCTACGGACGGGACCGGCTCGCCGCTGTGCCCACGCCCGTCAGCGGGAAGTACGACGTGCTGTTTTCCGGGCCGGACGCCTGCGAGATCTACAGCTTTTTTGCCGCGCGGATGGACGCCCAGATGGTATACCGCAAGATGAGCGACTGGGAGATCGGCAAGCCCGTCTGCGAGACGGTAAACGGTGACCGCGTGACGCTCGAGGCGCTGCGGACGCTGGACAATTCCTCCGCAAACCACAGCTTTGACGCCGAGGGCGCCCGGATCCGCGATACCGTGATGATCGAGGACGGGGTTGCCCGGCACTATCTGGGCGGCCGGATGTTTGCCAGCTATCTCGGCCTGGAGGACGCCTTCATTCCTTCAAACTACTCTGTCTCCGGCGGCACGCACAGCGAGGAGGAGCTGCGGCAGGGGCAGTATCTGGAGGCGGTGGAGTTCTCCGATTTCCAGGTGGACGCCATGACCGGCGACATTTTCGGCGAGATCCGCCTGGCTTATTGGCATGACGGCGAGAAGACGGTCCCCGTGTCCGGCGGCTCCCTCTCCGGCTCCATGAACGACTTCGTGGGGAACCTGTTCATGAGCCGCGAGAGCGTTCAGTACGACAACATGCGCATCCCGGCTCTGACGCTGCTGCGCGGCGTCACCGTCACGGGCGTGGAGAAATAAGAGGGCAAAATGAGCACGGAAGAACGGGAAATCTCCGGCGAAGAGACCGGGAACCCCGCTGCGGGGGAAAAACCGGACAGCGGTCCCGTCGGCGATCTGAAACGCCGGGTGACCGCCGGGGCCGTGGCCCTCGTGACCTCGGCCAGCGTCCTCGTGGGCGGGATCTTTCATTCGCCCGCCCTGCTGCCGGACGATCAGGAGCTGGCGCCCCAGGTCGCCTGGACCGAGAACGATGACGACGATCTGGACGGCAGCGGCGACGACGGCGACAGCGGCAGCGGCGAAAAGAGTGCCGAGATCGCACAGACCGTCGAGGAGACCGAAGCGCCGCCCGAGGTCTGGGACGATCACCGCCGCAAGTGGCAGCGGCTGCCCGTGGCGATGCGGCTGCTGGCGATCCCGCTGTGCGCCGCGCTCTGCCTGCTGCTTTTCAGCGGCAGCACCGCGCTCTTCGGCACGGTGCTGGGGGCGATCGCCGCCAAGGCGCTGGGCTGGGTGCTGCTGCTTGCCGCGCTGGTGCTGGGCTTTGCGGCGGCGGTCAAGTCCGTCTTCCCGGATCTTCCGCTCAAAAAGATCCTCAACAAACGCAGCCTGACGGGCGTGCTGCTGGGCGGCGCGGCTCTCGCGGCGCTGGACCTGATCCTGCCCTTCTTCTGGGCGGACTACACCCGCGTGGAGGCGCTGCTGCGCGCCGTGGGCGTCTTCGGCGTCGTCGGCACCGCGACCGGCAGCTTTGTCCTGCGGGAAAAGCGCCGCCGGGATGCGGAGGCGCCGCCGGAGGAAGAACCCGCGGAGCCGGAAGAGGAAGAAGAGGAACAGGAAAAGCCCATGACCCGGGAGGATATCCTCGCCCTGGCCGACACGGTCAGCCGGAAGCGAAAGTAAACCGTACAAATCAAGAACCGTTTCTTTCCGCTAACAGGAAAGAAACGGTTCTTGATCTATACAGCATGAACTTAACAAACACACAGAGAAAAAACGCTAAGATAACACAAAAAACTCCCCCGGGTTTCCCCGGGGGAGCAGTCCGCGCATGCCGTGCCGGCCCAATTATAACCTGCACGAATGGGCAGGTGGGTCGCCTAAGTTCTGTTTCGCTGCTTCCAACGTCCGACAGGGAGTCGGGAGGCCTGCAATCCGCAGATTCAAATCGGCATCCCTTATGAGAGATGTGGGTTTAATGGGCCGTCCTGCCGCAAAGGGCAAACACGCACACCGCAGAACTTTGTTTCCGTTTTCAGTATATGCCGCGCCGGCGGCAAAGATTACTCTTCGTCCTCGTCGTCGAAGAGCAGCACCATAAAGTGCTCGTACACGTCCTGGAGCTGCGCCTCATCGTCGATGGATTCAAAGAGCTCGTCCCCGTTCTCGTCCAGAACGGAGCGCAGGATGATGATGCCGTAATCGGGGTCGTTTTCATCCATATTGGCGGGCAGGAAGGCCAGATAGGTCTCCCCGTTATAATCCATGGTGTCCAGCACCTCAAGCTCAAACTCCTGACCGTCGTCGTCCACGATGGTGATGAAGTCGCTGCCGAATTCCTCGCTCATTGCTCGTTCCCTCCTTGGTGGTCTGATTTCATTTTACCTTATTAACGGCCAGAAATCAATATCAAACTATGGGCGGAGCGCTTTCAATTTCTGAAGGAATCGGGCAAAAACGCCCGTTTCAGCGATCAGGAACCCAGATCCTCCAGCAGACACAGCAGCTCCTGACGGGAGAGCACCGGGATCCCTGCCTCCACCATGGCGCGGTCGGACGCCCGCAGGCATTTGAGCTCAATGTTCGTCACCCGCAGCGGTTCTTTTCCCCTCCGCGAGCTGAAAACTGCCACGCGGCCGTCGCTGGGCCGCAGATAGCAGACGGCGCCGTCGGCCCGGGCGGCATAGCTCTCATAAATCTCGCGGGGCAGATTCCGGTTTTCCGGCGGACGGAGGCCCCGCCAGGCCTCGGCCCCCGTGAAGGCGGCCGCTGCCGCGAGGACCATGAGCAGCGCAAGACGCAGTCTCATTCCCATGGGAAGTCCCTCCTTTTTGTTTTCTGTGATATTTTCCCTGCTTTTTGGGAAAATATTCTCTGGAGAGAGGAATGGAGAAATATTAAACAATCTTAAATTTTCCCAAATCCCCCTCCCCTTGTTGACATTGTGTGGTATACTGTTTCTGCTTTATCTTTGAAAAACATGGAAAAGGAGGTGCGCTCCATGGAAAAGAAGGAATCGGGCAGCCGCCGGCCGCGGGGCCTGCGCATGGCGCTCAAGGCTGCCGGCGTGACTGTGGACGTTACCTCGTCCGTCGTCAGCTCGGTTTTCAAGGTCTTCGGCTCCGTCCTGCTGATCCTTGTGACTGCGGGGCTGCTGTTTACCTGCATCTTCGCCTACTATATCAAAAACTTTCTGACGCCCAATATGGATCTTTCTCTGGAGGACTACCAGCTCTCCGAATCCAGCACCATCTGGTACCAGAACTCCGCCGGGGAATGGCAGCAGCTCAAGACGCTCGCGGGCACCTACAAGCGCATCTGGGCGGATATCGAGGAGATCCCGGAATATATGCAGCAGGCGCTGGTCGCCATTGAGGACAAGCGCTTTTATGAGCACAAGGGCGTGGACTGGTACCGCACCTCCGGCGCCTTTGTGGAGATGTTCGCCCGCATGGAGACCGGCTCCGGCGGCTCCACCATCACCCAGCAGCTCATCAAAAACCTGACCGGCAAGGACGAGGTCACCATCCAGCGCAAGCTGACCGAGATCTTCGGCGCACTGGAGCTGGAGAAGAAGTACAACAAGCAGGAGATCATGGAGTGGTATCTCAACGCGGTGTACTTCGGCGAGGGCTGCTACGGCGTGCAGGCCGCGGCCCACACCTATTTCGGGAAGGACGTATCGGAGCTTACGCTGGCCGAGGCCGCCGCCATCGTCGGCATCACCAACAAGCCCACCTATTGCGATCCCTTCTACAATGAGGACAACAACAAGCAGCGGCAGGAGATCATCCTGCGCGAGATGTACGAACAGGGCTATATCGACTACCAGACCTGGCAGAACGCCGTGGCCGAGGAGCTGGTGTTCACCTACACCCCGGGCACCCAGAACAGCAACCAGGTGTATTCCTATTATGAAGAGGTCGTCATCTACGACGTGATGCGGGATCTCATGGAGGCCAAGGGCATCAGCCAGCGGGCGGCGCGCACCCTGCTCTTCAATGGCGGCTACCAGATCTACTGCTGCCAGGACGCCAACATCCAGGCCATCGCCGATTCCATCTATCAGGACACTGCCAACCTCCCCCGCACCGGCAGCTCCCAGCAGCTTCAGAGCGCCATCGTGATCATGAACCCCTACGACGGGCGCATCCTGGCGCTGGAGGGCGGCGTCGGGGAGAAGACCCGCAGCTTTGAGCTCAACCGCGCGGTCCCCGTCTCGGTGGACGGCTTTGATTACGGCGGCGCCACCCGTTCGCCCGGCTCCTCCATCAAGCCGCTGGCCTCCTACGCCCCGGCGATCAACGAGGGGCTCATCACGCCGGACACCACCGTAAACGATTCACCCAACCTGCATCTGAGCGGCACCGACTGGTACCCCCACAACGACAGCTACGAAAACTACGGCCTGGTCACGATCTATACGGCCCTCAAGTGGTCGCTCAATACCGTGGCCGCCCAGATCATCGACAAGCTGACGCCGCAGACGGCATACAATTATCTGACCGAGCGCCTGGGCTTTACGAGCCTGGTGCCGGACGACGCTTCCTATTCTCCGATGGCGCTGGGCCAGCTCACCAACGGCGTTTCCGTGCGGGAGATGGCCGCCGCCTACTGCTCTTTTGTCAACGACGGCGTCTTCACTTACAGCCGCAGCTATTCCATGGTGACGGACTCCAAGGGCAACGTGGTGCTCAATAACGAGCCAAAGACCATCACGGCCTTCACGCCCAACACGGCCTACTGCATGACCTGGATGATGAAGAAGGGCGTGGAAGAGGGCACCGGCCAGGAGGCCAGGCTCTACAGCATGCCCGTCGCCGGCAAAACCGGCACCTCCGGCGATTACAAGGACCGCTGGTTCGCCGGCTGCACGCCCTACTACGTGGCCGTGGTCTGGACCGGCTTCGATACGCCCGAGCGCATCAACCTGGGCGGCAACCCCGCCGCGCAGCTCTGGCGCAAGGTCATGGCGCCCGTGCACGAGGGTCTGGAGTGGAAGGACTTCACCTATCCCTATCTGGCTCCCGACACCGGGATCTTCAACGGCAACGAAAACGAGTATTACACCGATCTGCCGGACAACAGCACCAGCGTCATCATCGACCAGGACGGCAACAGCTATACCGTCGACAACGGCGCGGGCTTCAGCGGCGACGGCATCACCATCGACAACGGCAATCCCGGCGGAGGCGGCATCACCATTGAGGACGGCGGAACCGGCGGCACCGACATCACGATCCCCGATGCGCCCAACTACGGCGGCGGCGACATCAACATCGGCGGTGACAGCGGAGACGGCAATGCGGCCATCGTGTTCGGCTGATCTGCGGGCCTCTTCGCCCGAAACAGTGGCTTTCACTCCCTGAAAAGCAAAAAAAGTGGGGAAAAGCGGCGCCTTTTCCCCACCGAAACCCCGTTTTGCCAGCATTTACCTGTTGACAAAAAGAATTCATTGTGTTACATTTTGATTACAAAACTGGAGGTGTTCCTTTTGGGAAAGGTATTGGAGTATAAGGGTCATCCGCTCCAGAGGAAAGACAACATCATTTATTACGGCAGCTTCGCGGACAAATACATCATTATGATGCAGGTGCTCGACAGCAAGAAGCAGGGCGACCTGGACGTGGCCACCAAGGTCTCCGTCCAGCTCCAGATGACGGACCCCTCGATCAAGACCCGGGACCGCATCGTGAAAAAGAGCGAGAAAGAAAGCCTTTATGCCGCGATGGATGTTGCCGCGGTGTGGCTTGAGCGCGCACTGTCCTCCAGATAACACCGGGATCTGTCGACGGGGTTTCTTCTCTTCGGCGGGTCTGTGTGCGGCGTCTCCGTTATGCGGCGCACCGGCTAAGAAAGAAGGATCTGTTTCATGCGCAAAAACCTGATAAGGACTCTGGTCGCCATGCTTCTGATCTTCTCGGTCATGGGTACGACGGCCTATGCGGAGAGCGCTTCGGTCACCGGGACGGCGGTCAACCTCCGGGAGGGCCCGGGCACGGGCTACCGGATCCTGGACACGCTGCCCGCCGGTACGGTCGTTGAGGTGACAGACCGCTCCAACGCCGCCTGGTACGCGGTCAGCTACGGCGGCCAGAGAGGTTATATGTCCTCCGGCTATCTGCAGATGCTCGGCGCCGCCGAGCAGGCGACCGTGATCTACAGTGAGCCGGCCGTTTCAGCCTCCGCGGGAGAAGGGGAAGCCGTCATCATTATGGACGGTGTTTCACCGACGGCGCAGAGCGGCGGCACGGCTTCCGTCGTGATCGAAAGCTCCGCTCCGGCGGTCCGCCAGACTGCGGCCCCTGCCGCCACGCCTGCACCCGCGGCCCCTGCGGCTTCCGCCGCGGCGGTCGTACCGGCGCAGTCCCCGGTCAACGATTATACGCCAGAGGAAGGCACCGCTGTAATCATCCTGGGCGACAATACCATTGTTCTGCCTGCCTCTGTGCCTGCGCAGAGCACGGAAAGCGCCCGGCCCGACACGAGCAACGTGGGCAAGTCCGGCTACATCAACGGGGACTTTGTCAGTTTCCGCAGCAGTCCCTCTGCCGGTGCCGGCATCATCAGCAGCTACAACAAGGGCAAGGAGCTGGTGATCACGGGCGCGCCCTCCGGCGACTGGACCCCCTGCCGGATCGACAACCAGAACGGCTACGTGAATACCCGCTACATCACGCTCAGCGAGCAGTACCTGGCGGCCATCTCCGGCCAGAACAGCGCAGGGACCGGTTCCGCCCAGAGCTCCGCCGGAAGCGCATCCGGCGCCGCGGCTGCGCCTCAGAGCAGCGCCGCACAGACCGGAAACGCCTACATCACCGGCAACAACGTACGCTTCCGCTCCGGCCCCTCCATGAACGCCGGCATCATCGGCGAGTTCTTCTACGGCAACAGCGTGACGGTCACCGGCACCTCCGGCGACTGGACTGCCGTGAAATACAACGGCAAGTCCGGCTACGTGTACAGCCAGTACGTCAAGTCCGGCAGCTTTTCGGCGGGCGGCGCCTCAGGCTCCTCCTCCGGAACCGGCGCCGGCAGTACGGCCCCGGCGCCTGCGGCCGCGGGCAGCGCCACCGGGCAGCAGATCGTGGATTACGCCCTGAAGTTTGTGGGTTACCGCTACGTCTGGGGCGGCGCCTCTCCCGAGACCGGGTTTGACTGTTCCGGCTTTGTGCAGTACGTGTACAAGCAGTTCGGCTACCAGCTCAACCGCGTGGCCTGCGATCAGGCGCTCAACGGTGTGCATGTGGATGCGGCCAATATCCAGCCGGGCGACGTGCTCTGCTTCTACTCCAGCGCCAATTACATCGGCCACACCGGCATCTACATCGGCAACAACAAGTTTGTCCACGCCTCCACGTCCACCACGGGCGTGATCATCTCGGAGCTCAACGGCTACTACTTCACCCGCGGCTACGAGGCCCGCAGGATCGTGTGACATATAAAAGAGGAAACAGCCCCCGTTTGGGGGCTGTTTCCTCTTTTGTATCCAAAGCTCCTTTTCAGGAGAGACGAACGGCGGTGAGGACGGCGTTTGCATACGCCACCTCGCCGCCGCAGTTGTTTTCCACACTCAAAACAGCCGCGGCGGACAGATGCAGAACCGCTGTCAGTGCGATGCGGCGGCGCGCCCCTTCCTCCCGTGGCAGCAGCGTGGAGGTGTAGGGCAGGGGGATGCCGTTGAGCACAAAAACGGCGCCAAGCTCTCCCACGCCATCCGCGTCTGCGGCAAAGGAGAGAAGGTAGCGGCCCTTTTCCAGCAGCAGGGCTCCGTCTCCCGAGGCGGAGAGCCCCTCTCCCTCGCTTTCGCTCACCTCCAGCCGCAGCGCTTCGCCGCAGGGGACAGACTGACGTTCCTGGCGATAGCGCATGGCGCTGGCGATGCCGCGCTCACCGGGGGCGCCCTCCGTCGGGCGGGGGCGGCGGTCCCCATCCGGGCGGCGGGGGCGGCGGAGGCGGTCCGGGCCGGCTGTGGGGGCGGCCGTGTCCGTGCCTGCGGCAGCGCCGCGGCGGGGGTGGCCAGACCGGTCCGGGTCGTCTGCGTCCTCCGGACCGGAAGAAACGAAAAAATGATCCATGCTTCTCCTCCGTGAGGGAAAACCCTCGTGCCAGTCTATGCGCACAACAGAGAAGCTGCCATTTTCATGGCAGCTTTTATACTGAAGACAAACTCTATATAACCAAGTCGGATATGCATGGGGTGATTGTGAAGAGGGGATTCATTTAGTTAAGGATACAAATAACCGAAACTCACGCTTACAATACTTCCAAATATTATTTTGGAGGTATATCCCATGAAAACGCAGAAATCCTTTTATGAGCAGAGCGGCGGCACCTATACACAGGTTGGCGATGTGCTCATTCCTAACCTTACCTTTGGGGAAGATGAGAAGCGGTCTGTCGGCAAATATGGCCGGATGCGGAAACGCTATCTGAAAGATCGGCATCCTGTACTCTATTCGGAACTCTTGCTGTCCGGAAAACTGTATTCGCACCTTCAGGAGATCGAAGAAGCCTGTGAAGGACGAATGGAGCTTCTTACCCGTCAGATGGCGAAACAGGAAGGCGTGACCGAGGCGCTCAAGGCGGCCGATCAAATGGAGTGGGTTCGTCACATGAACAGCATCCGCAACCGGGCAGAAGAGGTCGTGCTGAGCGAGCTCGTCTACTGCTGATGGAGGTGCCGAGGTGCTGATTCTGGAAGACCTTTACCTCGGCGATATTCGCCCAAGCGAGCGCAGCTTCAAGCGCAACAGCCAGTATGCGAAAGCTCTGGATGACCTCGTAAAAGCTGGGGATGCTCTGACTGATACTCTCACCGAAAAGCAGAAAGAAATGTTTGAGGACTACATTACCGCCCAGAGGGAAGTCAATGTGCTCACGGATTGTGAGACGTTTATCTACGCTTTTCGTTTGTCAGCAAAGATCATAATCGACGTGCTGATGGATGGAACAATGAAGGAAATCTGACAAGAACAAAGACAGCCCAGGGACGCCGATATCCGTGCCCCTGGGCCATTTCATATCAGCGTGCCGGATCAGAGATCCCTGCACGCCAAAATGCTGTTCTGCCGTACCATCCACAGTACCCGCGCCGCACTGCGGCGAAGGTCATCCAACCGGACGGTTCCGCCTTCCAAGCCCTTTTGCAGAGCGTCAAGCTGATCCGGACGGCCGGGCATCACCAGATCACACTGGGCGGCTGCGGCTTTCTGCACGTCACCGCTGGCAGGAACGGTACAATCCTCCCTGGAAGCCTTCATGGAATCCCAGTCGGACATGACCAGCCCCTCAAAGCCCCACTCGTTGCGCAGCACCTTGACCAGCAGATCGTAGTTGTTCGTGCAATAAACACCGTTGACCTTGTTGTAGGCCGCCATGACCGTCATGGGAGCGGATTCCTTCACGGCGATCTCAAAGCCGCGCAGATACAGCTGGCGCAGCGTGCGCTCCGTCAGATTGGAGGAGGACATGTTGCGCTCCAGCTCGCAGTTGTTGGCCGCGAAGTGCTTGACGCTCATCCCCTTGCCGGGGTGCTTCTGTACGCCGCGCACAATGGCGGCCGCAAGCTTCCCGGAGACCAGCGGGTCTTCGGAATAGTACTCAAAGGTACGCCCGCAGAGAGGGTTGCGGTGGATGTTCATGCCGGGGGCGAGCCAGACTGTCACGCCGAAGGCCTCCATTTCCGCGCCGACCGCGTCGCCGACTTCCTCCAACAGAGACTGGTCGAAGCTCTGCGCCAGCAGTTGGCTGCAGGGCCAGGCGGTGGCGTACTGATAACGCACGACGCCGTCCTTCGGGTCGGCCATTTGGCTTTTCAGCGCCATGCCCGCGAAGCCAAAGAAATAGCGCTTGTAGGCCTCCAGATTTTCCGGCACACGGGCGGCCTTGGTGCTGCCGTCCGGCAGCTCCACCACCTGGCTGGTCAGGTTCAGTCCCGCAGGACCGTCGGAGAGGATCACATTGGGGATGCCGAGGGTCTCATACAGATCCGGCGTCGTGGTGCCGGAAGCGCCCATGGCCTCCACCTGCAGATTCTTGTTGGAGGTACCGCCGCCCACGGTGAGACGGATCAGCTGCTCGGCGCTCATGCCGTCTGTCACTGGATCGCTCGCTTCCGGCGTCTCATAGCGGTGTACCAGCGTTTCGGGTACGATCGTGTCCAGGGCCAGCCGGGGCACTCCGTCGGCGCAGAAGACAGGGCGCGCGGGCGGCGTGATCTCCGTGATCTCATGCTGGGGCGGGCAGACGTTCACGCACTGCTCCAGGACATGTTCCCGAGCCAGCGTCAGCACGGCGCAGGGAACGTCTCCCAGGAAGAGCGGATAGTCCCCGGCGCGCAGCACCCAGGCGGCCTGCGTCTCGTCATAACAACTCAGCTCACGCAGCGCTATCGATAAAGCGACCGTCTCCTCCTCGCCGGGCTGCAGCTCCTTTGTCTTGGCGAAGGCGACCAGACGCTTTGCCTCGGCCCCGGTCTCGCCAAAGGGCACGGAGGCATAGAGCAACATGGCCTCCCGTCCGGCACGCTCGCCGGCGTTTTTGACCGCCGCCTTGACGGATATCTCCCCGTTTTCCGGGACGATCCCGATCAAGCTCGCCGCAAAGCTCGTATAGCTCAGACCGTAGCCGAAGCGGTAGCGGGGCTTGACGCCGAAGCTGTCAAAGAAGCGATAACCTACATAGATGCCCTCGTTGTATTTCTGGTTGTACTTGTCCCCGCCCAGGTAGGAATAAGTGGTATTGGAGGGAATATCCTCAAACCGATAGGCCCAGCTGGTGGCAAGCCTGCCGGAGAAGTTCTTTTTGCCGGAGAGCACGTCGGCCAGGGCGTTGCCACCCTCCTCGCCGCCCTGCACGAAGTAGACGAGGGCCGAGACATGCAGCTTATCCAGAAAGCTCAGGTCGATCACACCGCCGCAGTTGACGATGACGACAAGGTTTTTATAGTGTGCCGACACGAACTCCAGGTTCTCCCACTCCACATCGTCCAGGCGGTAGTCGCCTTGCTCATCCACGCGGTCGTTGCCCTCGCCGGCCTGACGGGCCAGCACGTACAGCGCCGTGTCGCAGCCGGAAGCCTCCACGTCCTCCTCCGTAATGGGGATCCCAGTTGGATGCTGGAAGGGCCGCACGGTACCGAGGATCTGATAGAAGTTCTGCATGCCCTTGACCCGATCCTCCTGCTCCTGCCGGTAGGTCTCGTAGGTGTCGGCATAAAAGCGATCAAAGCGATCCAGCCAGGGCGTGTTGGCAATCTCGTAGCCGGCGTTTATCAGCCCCTGCTCGATGGTCACGCTATAGCGTTCCCGCACCGCACCGGAGCCGGTGCCGCCCTTGACAGTCATGCGCGCGCCCGCGCCGTAGAGCGCGATCCGCTTTTCTTTCAAGGGCAGGGTGCCGTCATTTTCGAGAAGAACAAAGCCCTCCGCGGCGGCCTTGCGGGCAAGCGCGCGGTTTTTCAGTTCCAGTGCGGAGGCTTCTTTCGTGGTAGGCGCCTTGATGATTTTCATTCCTTGTACTCCTTTCCGGGTTTCCAGGCGTCCCGCCAGCGCAGGACGGGTCTGCCGTCTTCCCACTCGATGGGGAGCCAGACGTAGTCGGCGATGGAGGTATCGGCGGTCTCCAGCTTGTTGGCGGCGTACATCTCCCGGCGCTCGGCGTCGGTGGCCTGATAGTGCGCGGGATCGTAGGTCCCGGCGATCACGCGGGTGAAGACGTCGGCCAGACGCGCGTCCACCGGCTTTCCCGGCAGCCAGCGGTCGGCCATGGCGATGAAGCGGTCCGTGCCCTCCACGTGGAAGATCTTGGAGATCTGGCTGTTGAAGGAGGCGCGGGAGGCGTCGTCCACATGCGGGTCGCCCAGTCGCTCGAACACGCCGTCCCAGGTATCGCACACGGCGCTGTCGCTCTTGTTTGGCACATAGCCGGTCATGCCGCTGGTGAGCATGTATTTCTTCCCGTCCTTTTCAAACAGAGCCGGGGCCTCCCGGGTGAAGGGCGGTGTTAGATTCGCATAGCTCTTGGCAACTTCCTTTTCCGCACGGAGATAGTCCTCGCTCAGCTCCATGCAGAGCATGGAGGCGTGGTCGGCGTCGAAATAGAGATAGCCCTTCCCGGTAGCGGGATCGGCAATCAGGTCAAAGTCGCCCGCCTTGTGCCCGCCGGGATTGTAGAGGTTTTCCACCATCTCGTAAGGGCCGAGCAGCCTGTCCGCCTGCCAGATGGTAAAGGCGGCCTCCGGGCCGGAGAGCTTAATCCAGCAGACATATTTCCCGGTCTTTTCGCACTTGAGGATATGGGGCCTGTCCACACGCTTGGTGGGAAACAGGGCGGAGTTGGGATCGTCCAGCTCCGGCGGGATCAGGAAGCCCCGGTCCTCCCAGTTCATCAGATCGGCGGAGGCGTAGACCTTGAGACCCCAGGTCCAGATGCCGTTTTGGCCGTCGGTGTGTTCTTTGTTCTCGCCGTACCAGTAGTACAGGCCGTCTTCGTAATACACCGCGCCGCCGTGGGCCTGGATGCGCTCGCCTTTGGTATCCAGCCAGGGCCGACCGGGGCAGATCGCGTCCTGCCGGTGGTCGGCGGGCTTTTGCTCTTTCGCTTTATCTTCGGCGTCGATCGTTTTGAACTGCTCGATCAGCTTCCGCTCACTGGGGCTGACGGCGTTTTCCGGGGTGTTCAGCGCGTTCAGCGCTTCGTCCAGCGCGGCGATCACTTCGTTCGCCCTGGGGTTGCGGGTGTAGCGCACCAGCTGCTCCACCGAGAGTGATGCGGCCTGGGGATTTCCCTCCGCCATCTTCCGCATCCCGGGCAGAAAGCGGTCGAATACTTGAACGGCCTGCTCGTTTTCCAGCAGGTGGGCGATCTTCATGCTGACGTTATAGATCAAGGTTCAGCTCTCCTTTTTGATCTGCTGCAGGGCGGCGTTCAGGCTGCGGATCATCTCTGCAGGCACGCTGTCACCCGCCTGCTTGATGAGGCTCTCCAGACTGAGCCCGGCCATCATCTTCTGCAGATTGGCATTGTCGTTGGCGGCTTTGGCCACATCGCCGCGCTTGGCCGTCATGCGCTCCATCATGCGCCCCAGGATCGCAGCCGTCCGCGGATTCCGGGAGAGGGCGCCCATGGTGTCCTTGATGGAATAGCAGCCCGGGTCATAGTCCGCGGTGTCGAACCAGTTGATCACCGCCTGCTTGCGGAAGAGGTAGGCCAGATTCGGTTCAGCGACCTTGCGGAAGACGGTTTCGTCCCTGCATTTGCCGCAGACGGCCTCTATGATGTGTTCCCCGACAAGGGGAACGGTAAAGGTGAAGACGGTCTTGCCGGACTTGGTTTCCAGTTCTCTGCCGTCCACCAGCAGCGTTACGTATTCACAGTTGGAATAGACCTTGATCTCGGTCCTTTCCTCCGCCCGGTCTACATAGCGTTTGCCCGTGATATGGACAAAAGGCTCCTTGCTCCAGGCGGCTTTGTAGAGATAGAAGGCGTCCTTTTTGGTCTTGTGGTCGAACTCCACCAGACCTTTCTGGTTTTCGCCCTTCTTGCCGCCTTCGTCGCGCCCGTCGGCCGCGAAGTCGAAGAGGTTCCACACGTGCGTGGCCCAGAGCCAGGGGCGCTCCTCAATGAGCTTCAGAATATGCTCGTGGTACACACACTGATATTCCTCGGTGTAATCTCCCTTTTCAGGCTGAGAGGAATGGAAAGCGGTGTTGGCGTCCGCGCCGTACTCAGAAAAACCAATGACCCGGTCCGGATACATGGCGTGATACTCGTCGAAAAACTGTTCGTTCTGTGTAAGCTCGCCTAAGTACCAGCCGAAGTAGAGGTTGTAGCTGGCGACGTCCGCGATCGGGATCAGCGGACTGTCCTTTTCCAGCATAAAGGCGTGCGCCATGACCGTGGGGCGGGTGCTGTCCAGCTCGTGGCAGAGCTCGTTCAGCTCCCGGTGGTCTTGCAGCAGCTCCTCCGTCACCGCGCCGCTGGCTGTGATCTCGTTGGAGAGGCCCCAGCAGACAACGGAGGGGTGGTTATAGCACTGGGTGATGAGCTCTTTCATCTGGCTCAAGGCATTGGCCTTGCCGTTCGACATGTGCTTGGAGATATAAGGGATCTCCGCCCAGACGATGATGCCGTTTTCGTCGCAGAGATCGTAGAATTCCTGCGCGTGCTGATAGTGGGCCAGGCGCAGCGTGTTGGCGCCCAGCTCCCGGATGACGGCCATATCGGCCTTGTGATCTTCATAAGTGAGGACGTTGCCCTTGCCCTTGAGATCCTGGTGGCGGCTCACGCCGCGGAGCGGGTAGCTGCGTCCGTTGAGAAAGAAGCCCTTATCGGGGTCGATATGGAATTCTCTGCAGCCGAAGCGGGTGCTGATCTCGTCAACAACTTCACCGTTTTTGAGAAGCTTTGCCGTAACGGTATAAAGATAAGGGTCGTCCAGTCCGTCCCAGAGGTGGACATTTTTCAGGATGATGTTGGTGTAGGTGTGTCCGTTTCCGATCTCGACCTTGCGAAATTCCTTGCCATGCTCTGTCTGGATTTCCAGCCATACCTCACTGCCGCCGATCGGCCAGGTCTCCACGGCGACATGGGCTTCCCGCTCCCTGAGGCGCACATCCGGCGTGACCTTGATGCCGGGGGTGCCGTCTTTGACAAGCTCGAAGTGCTCTGCGGAAACCATGATCAGCTTCACGTCCCGGTAGACGCCGCCGTAGAAGGTGAAGTCCGCCATCTGAGGATAGACCCGGTCATTGGCGCTGTTGTCCACGGAAACGACCAGAAGATTATCCTCCTCCAGCGCTTCGGTGAGATCGGCCCGAAAGGTGGAATAGCCGCCCTCGTGATGGATGAGGTGTTTGCCGTTCAGGATCACATCCGCCGTCATGGCGACGCCTTGAAACTCGACAAAGCAGCGTTCGCCGTCTTTCAGTTCCGGTTTGGCAAAGGGCTTGGAATATGTGGCCGTGCCGCGCCAGTAGTCGTTGCCGCCATCCTGCCCGTCGATAGCGTTCCAGGTATGGGGCAGAGTAACGGATTCCGGCGCCTCGCCGGGCTTGTTGAACATCCAGTTGTCGGTAAAGCTGATAGTAGTTCTCATTGTGTCGCTCCTTTGACGGCCACAGAGGGCAGCGGCAGCGCGCCGCTGCCCTATTGGCAGGTTACCGGTTATCGCTTATTTCTTTGCTTTTGCGGCTTTCCGTGCGGCTTTGGCTTCCGCCTTGGCCTGCTTGGCAGCCAGCTTATCAAGATACTTCTTGTTTTCGGCCTCGAAGTCCAGTCCCTGTTTTTCGCATTTGGCCTTCAGATCGGCTACGCGGTTGGCCTCAACTTCGGCCTTCTGCGCTTCGATCTCGCGGCGCTCCAGCTCGGCGGGCGGGAGGTACTCCAGACCCTGCGCGGCATACTCGGCCACGCGGCGATCCTGCAGCTCGGTAGAAACCTGGGGCATCTTCTTCTCCAGATCGAACAGGAACTTGAAGATGACAAAGATCATGATGCCCATCACGATGTAGGTGCCCTGGTAGGAGAAATTGATCCACCCGGTCGCGGCCGCGGGCTGATCCGCATAGAGCTTGACGCCTTCGGCGGAAAGGCCGATCTCAGCGGGCTGAGCATACTTGGAGATCATCAGACCCAGGTTGAACAGACCCTGCGCGATGCCCACGGCGAACATCATCGCGGCGGAAACAAAGCCGCCGGTGAGTCCGTCGCAGCGGGTGCCGGTCTTCCACTCCACATGATCGATCACGTCGCCCATATAGGACATGACGAGGTAGGAAAAAGCAATGTTGCCGATGGCGGCCAAGGCGGTGCCGATCATGATGTACATACGGTTGCCTGCCATGGCATAGGCAAACACGGAGCCGACAATGGTCAGGATGGAGCCCATCCAGATGGTCTTGGTTCGACCGAGCTTCTTGACCATGGGCAGAACCAGCAGGATGCCGGGTCCCATCGGGGACAGGGCGATCATCTGGAAGGTGGCCTGGATGGCGGCGCGGGCGCCGTACTGATTGCCGCGTACCACCCAGCCGCAGTAGTAAATCAGGGAGATATTGCGCATATTGCTGAGGATATTGAAGCAGAACACCGTCGCGACGAAAATGATCCAGTATTTATCTTTGATGCAGACGGCGAGCTGCTCGCGCAGCGTGGCCTCGGGCTTGACAAGCCTGTGCTCCGCTTCAATACGGGCTGCTGCGTCGGTGAGACCGACTTCGCCGCGGCGCTCCTCGGTGACGCGCTCACGGGTGAAGAAGTACTGGATGAAGGTCAGGGGGATCGCGATGCAGCTCATCAGGCTCATGGTGAGCAGATAGCCCTGGGCGTCGTTGCCGTTCATGGCGGCGCAGACGGCGGAGAGGATCATCGGGAAGAGGATGGAGACGATGCCGGTGCCCACATTGCGGGTGATCTCGGCGGCAGTGGCCAGGTTCTTGCGCTGCTGGACATTGCGGGTGGAAAGGGCAGGCGTCAGCTCCTTGGACATGTTCCACATGGTGAAGGACACGCAGTAGTACAGCACATAGGAGAAGCAGACCCACGCGGCCTGGGCTCTGGGGCCGGAGAAGGGCATCCAGAACAGCAGCACCACGCTGAGCACCACCAGCGGAATGGACATGATCAGCCAGGGACGGACCTTGCCCTGCCGGCAGACCGTGGAATCGATGATCTTGGACATGACGATGTTGGTCACCGCGTCGAAGAGCTTCGAGAGCAGCGGGAAGAGGACCATGAAGCTGGCCATCCACATCGCCCGCTCCGCCGTGAAGCCGAGCACGTCCGTCATGTACTGGTTGTAATAGCTGTTGACGATGGACTGTACGACCAGCATCCCGTAGGGGCCGATCACATAGCCCAGCCACATTTCCTTGGGTGTCACATTGGCCGTGGTAATGCGGGAGTTCCATCTGTCGCTCCGAAACGCATTGCCAAGCAGGCCGCGTTTTGTTTTTACCGCTGTGCTCATAGCATTGCCTCCTTCAGTAGTGCAGCATGCTTCTCGCTGCTGTACACACTATATCGAAGCAGATACATTCCCGTAAAGCAATATTATTGCGGAACGAACAACATTATTGTCAAACTTCAAAACAGAGCAATTTTATGTCTTGAACCGCAAAACAATTGCGTTATAATAGGCCTCAAGAAAGGGGTGACGATCATGGAGGAAGTGCCTTTTCGCTTTGGAATAACGGATCCTTTCGCAGATGCGCTGCTGTGCAGCCCCGCTGTGTACACCTGGCGCTATTCTTCAGACGGCGCGCTCACGGGGACCAATTGTCCGGAGCACGTCTATCACCGGATCTTTGAGCACACAGGCTGCCTCTCCTATATGATCCACGACGGCGCCGCCGAACGCACGCCGCTGATCCTCGGCGCGGCGCTGGGCATCCTCTGGGCCGTCGTGTACGAGTGGGAGGCGGACGAGCTGCGCTGGTGCTATGTGATCGGCCCGGTCTTTCACAACGAGGTCAGCAACGAGCTGCTGAGCGACGCGATCCGGCGCTATCACATCGACCCCGCCTGGCGGCCGATGTTCACCCGGGCCATGCAGGGCATCCCCGCCGTCTCTTCCATCCTGTTTTTCCAGTATGCCGTCATGCTGCACTGTATCGTCACAGGGGAGAAGCTCAGCCGCAGCGACCTGCGCTTCCAGCACCACGAAGAGCAGGCTAAGGGAAAAACGCGTGCGCCGCGCCGCAACCGCCACCGCACCTATCAGGCCGAGCAGGCGCT
Organism: Oscillospiraceae bacterium; assembly: GCA_902774015.1. Lineage (GTDB taxonomy): Bacteria > Bacillota > Clostridia > Oscillospirales > Oscillospiraceae > Limivicinus. Next base: position 67,359 of record CACYHB010000019.1, read on the forward strand.
GCTGCAGCTGATCCGGGACGGCGATATGAACTATCGCAGCGCCATGGAAAAGGCCGGGCAGCTGTCCAGTGGCGTTGGGATCTCCACCAACGACCCGGTGAAACGCGCGATTCTCACCTCCAGCAACTTTACCGCGCTTTGCACGAGGGCTGCTATCGAAGGGGGCTTGACTCCGGATACCGCCTATACGGTGGGCGACAGCTATATTCAAAGCCTGACCGAGTGCAAGACCATTGCGGACGTGCGCACCGTCAACCACGCCATGTATGAGGACTTCATCCAGCGTGTGCACCGGCAGCGCTTTAACCCGAGGTATTCCCAACAGATCCAGAGCTGCGCAGCCTATATCGAGGCCCATCTGGACGAGGAGCTGACCCTGGAAAAGCTGGCGCGCGAGGTGGGCTACTCAGAGTACCATCTGTCCCGCAAATTCAAGGAGGAAACGGGCGATCACATCCGGGACTACATCAAGTATGCCAGGGTGGAACGGGCCAAGCTTCTGCTCGCCACCTCGGATCTGAGCATCAAAGAGATCGCGGAACATCTGCGCTTCTGCGCGCCCAGTCATTTTGCCCGGACGTTCCGGGAAGTCACCGGCCAGCTCCCGCAGGAGTACCGGAAGGGAAACTACAAGTAGCTCACAGCAGCTGCTCCGCCTGGGCGGAGGCGCTGATCGCTTCGGCTACCGGGACTTCCGCATAGGCGGAGCTCTCCTGCGCGGGCAGAGACTGCATATAGGCGTGCATGCTCTCCGCCACGCGCTTGCCGGCGGCTACCGCGTGCACGACGGTGCGGGCGCCGTGGGCAATATCGCCTGCAGCGAAGACGCCCGGGCGGGAGGTATGACCGTCCTCATCCACGGCGATGATGCCGCTGCGGCCCCGTTCAAGGCCTTTGGCGGTGTTGATGATGTTGCTTCCCAATTCCTGGCTCACCGCCACGATCACGCCGGTGCAGGGGTAGAGCTTTTCCGAGCCGGGGACAGCTCGGAGCTTTCCTTCCTCATCCAATTCATTGTCTGCGAAAACAACGCCGTCGTCGCGGATCTCAACGGGGCTCTTCATCATCACAAACTCCACGCCCTCGAGCCTGGCATAGCTGGATTCATATTGGCTGGCCGCGATTTTGTCACGGCGATTGAATACGGTGACGTTGCGCGCACCCTGGCGGATCGCCGTGCGGGCGCAGTCCATGGCGGAGTTGCCCGAGCCGATCACGATCACCTGTTCCCCCAGGCGGAAGGCCGAGGGAGAGGCAAGATAATTGATGGCAAAGGCCACATGGCCGAGAGTCTCGCCCTTGATGTGCAGCGTCTTCGGCCGCCAGAGTCCGGCGCCGACAAAGATGCTCTGATAACCGTCGCGGAACAAATCGTCCAGATTGATCGCGCCGCCGATGGTGGTGTTGGGGCGGAATCGGATCCCCTTGAGCTCCAGATGACGGTAGGCAAAATCGTCCAGCACCGCGTCGGGCAGCCGAAAGTCCGGAATGCCGTAGCGCATGACGCCGCCGATCTTGTCCTTGCTGTCAAAAATCGTGATCTGATAGCCGTAGCGGGCCAGGATCACCGCGATGGTGAGCCCCGAAGGCCCGGCCCCGATGATGGCCACCCTGCGTCCGTTGGAGGGCGCGGGGCCCTTGACCATCTGGTGAGCATACGTGGTCGATATGTAATTCTCTATGACGGAGAAATGCACCGGCATGCCCTTGATGCCCTGGATACAGTGGCCTTCGCACTGGTGCTCGTGGTCGCAGACGATGCTGCAGACCGTGGTCAGCGGATTGTTCTCAAAAAGCATCCAGCCAGCTTCATTGAGCCTGCCGTCTTTCAGCAGACGGATGACCTCCGGGATGTTGGTGTGGATCGGGCAGCCCTCCCGGCAGCGCGGCTTCTTGCAACCCAGGCAGCGGTTGGCCTCCTCCATCACATGCAGCGCCATGTTCTTTCCTCCTGTTCCGCGTCGATCAGGCCGAGGTACAGATCGTTGACGTTGGTGCCCGTGGGGCCAGTTACGATCAGGCCGTCCACCGCCCGGAGCGCGTGATTAGCGTCGTTGTTCCGAAGTGTCTCGTGCAGAGAGATCCCTTTTCCTTTGAGTTCGTCAAAGGTATCGCCGTCCACATAGCCGCCTGCCGCGTCAGTGGGGCCGTCCGTCCCGTCGGAGCCCACGCTGAGCACGCAGGCGTTTTTCATGCCCCGCAGGCCCTCCGCGGCGGCCAGTGCCAGCTCCTGATTGCGCCCGCCGAGGCCGTGGCCGGTCAGGTGGACAACGGTCTCTCCGCCGGCCAGGAAGGCCAGCTTCTTTCCCGCTTTGGCATGGGAGCGAAGCACGGCGCTGAGAAAGCGTCCCGCCTCCCGGGCTTCGCAGTCGAGCTGATCGGTGAGGAACAGGGTCTCGTAGCCCAGACGCTCGCAGGCCTCGCCCGCCGCACGGCAGAGCTCCCGCACGCTGCCCACCACCTGGGCGTTCACATTGTCGAGTGCCTTCGGCGTCTCTTCGAGCAGACAGGCTCTCGCCGCGTCGCTCAGGCGCAGCGCATATTTTCTCGCGATGGCCAGGGCGTCGGCGCAGGTCGCCGTGTCAGGGCTCACCGGGCCGGAGGCGATGCTGTCCAGCGGATCGCCCAGGATGTCCGAGAGGACGACGGCCTCCACCCTTGCAGGGGAACAGTGGGCCGCGAACTTCCCGCCCTTGACCGCCGAGAGCCGCTTGCGGATGGTGTTGATCTCCACAATGTCCGCCCCGCAGGCCAGAAGCTGGTTCGTGATATCCTGCAACTCCGCAAGCGGGATCAGCGGCTTTTCAAAGAGAGCGCTGCCTCCGCCGGAAAGGAGAAACAATACCGTGTCGTCCTTCCGCAGATCCTCCGTCAGCTTCAGCGCCGCCTCTCCGGCGAGGACGCTGTTTTCATCCGGGACGGGATGCCCCGCCTCAAAGCAGCGCAAAGACCCGATCGGCTCGTCAAAGTGGCCGTATTTGCTGATGACGAGCCCGTCTGTCACCGGTACCGTGAGAACA
>CACYHB010000020.1 GCA_902774015.1 Oscillospiraceae bacterium
CATAGGATAAGGATAATAGGTATCAGGAAAAATCAAATGGTATCAAATCCCCCAAACAAAAGCGTTTAGAATTAAGTTTCATTTTGCGAGTGGGAATAATCTAGCAGCTATGACAGCCCGAAAAGCCGATACATCAAGGCTTTTCGGGCCGCTCCATTTGCGGCGCAGCCCTTGAAAAAGAGGAAGGATTCCGGTATTATATTTTATATAAACCGATCCCCGCCCGGAGGGGCGGGGCGGCATGCCGGATCAAACGAACGGGAGGAAAACAGCATGGATGAACTGAACCAGAAAGAACTGCAGAAAGCAGCCGGCGGTCTGAACGCCGACGAGCCCCACTGCCCCAAGTGCCGGAGCAAGGACCTTGTGCTGGTCGGGCCTGTGGACATCGGAACGCTGCCGACGTATCGCTGCAAGGCCTGCGGCTACGAGTGGATGCTGGCGCTGTAAGCGCTCGAAAGACACAGAGAGGACGAGCAGAGGCGCAAAGAGGACGAAAAGCAGCGGCGGGGACGGCTCCCCGCCGCTGCTCATTTCCGGTGGAAGAAAGAACGCTTTTGTGCTATCATTTGAACATACGGACCCGGACTCCGGGATCATACACAGGGAGGCAAAGCATGTACGAGTATTTCCGTTATGAATCCCCGCTGGGAATGCTGACGTTCGCCGCCGAGGACGGGGCGCTGACCGCCCTCGTGATCGAGGGACAGAAATATGCCGGGCACCATCTGCGGGGCGAGGGACGGGAACGGGAAACGCCGGTCCTCCGGGCGGCCCGGCGCTGGCTGGACGCCTATTTTGCCGGGGAACGGCCGGATGCCGCCGCGCTTGTCCTGTCTCCACGGGGAACGGCCTTCCAGCTTTCGGTCTGGCAGGCGCTGCGGGACATTCCCTACGGCCGGACCGAAAGCTATGGGAGCCTGGCCGCCCGCCTCGGCAGTTCGGCGCGGGCGGTGGGCGGCGCGGTGGGGCGCAATCCCATTTCGCTGATCATCCCCTGCCACCGCGTCATCGGCGCGGACGGAAGCCTGACCGGCTATGCCGGCGGCGTCGAGAGAAAGCGCTTTCTGCTGGCTCTGGAGGCGGCGAAGTGAGCCGACGGGCGGACGACGGTCCGGGCTTTATCTGCGCGCCGCTTCCGCCGCCTCGCGCTTTCCGCGCTGGCGTGCGGCGAAGACGAGCGGGATAAAGCTCACGAGGATCAGCAGCGTGGAGATCAGAAACAGGACGTGGGTCGGCAGGAAGGCCTCAAAGCCGTTGGCGTCCAGAATGCGGCCGTTGTTCTTGATGATGGGATTTGCGATAAAGGGCGAGACGATCCAGGGGATCAGCACGAAGAAAATGATGCGGAAGCCCTCAAACTGACCCTTGGCATCCTGGGGGAACAGCTCCTTCATCCAGACGGAGATCACCTGCATGAACATGATATAGCCGCAGCCGAAGAGAAACAGCCCGATCAGCAGCGGCCAGTTGAGGATCGTGCCCGGATCCACGTTTTCGGGCCGCCCGAACAGGCCCAGGATGCCGACGCCGATCACGCTCAGCACGATGGAGATCGCCGCGGCGAGGGCAAAGCGGTTTTTGCGCAGCAGGCGCGAGGCCGGGATCACCGAGAGCATGCCCAGGATCAGCGCGATGCCCTGCAGAATGCCGATGCTGTCCGGAGAGAAGCCCAGATAATAGATCATGTAGTTGCCCACGTGGGGGTAGTAGACGTTGAAGGCGATGAAATAGGCGCAGAGCACCAGAAACACCCAGCAAAGCTCCCGATGCCGCAGCAGCGCGCGAAAATCAAAGGCGGAGAAGAGCTGCCGGGAGAAGCTGCCGCGCCGGTTCGGCGCAAGCGCCGGCGCGTCCTTCATAAAGAGCATGGCCAGCAGTCCGAAGACGATGACAAGGCCGCCCATTACCAGAAACAGGCGCATGTAGTTGTCGGCCTTTCCGATCAGAAGGCCGCCCACCACGGTGCCGATGATGGTGCCGATGATGGGCTGTGTGGCCAGAGCCGCGCCGATGTGGCCGCGGTTGTCGTCGGTCATCCTGTCGTTGAGCCAGGCGTTGAAGCCGGCGTCGTTGCCCATGGAACCGAAGAAGGACATGAGCGCGTCGGCCAGGATCACCGCCGTGGCGGCCAGGACCAGCAGCCGGGCGGAATCGCCGCCTCTGCCGGGGGCGATAAACTCAGTGGCGCCGAACAGGATCGTGAAAATGCCCCAGAGGATATAGCCCAGGGCGACGAAGGGCTTCCGGCGGCCCCGGCGATCCGAGAGCGTACCGAAAACAAAGGTGGAAACGGTTGTGGCGATGGCGGAGATCGCCACCATCCAGGAGATGATGGTGGGATCCTTTGCGATTTTGGCGTAAACAAAGGTGTTGAACCACTGATTCTCCACGTTCCAGCAGAGCTGCCCGATGATTCCGAGTCCCCAGACCAGGACCCAGAAACGGAGCGTAGAGGACTTTTTCTTTTCGTTCATCTGCATATGCTCCTTCCGCGCGCGGTCCTTTTTTGAATCGGAGACACAGCGCTCACTTGCTGTATTCCATGTAGTGCCGTGCGGTCTCTGCAAAACCCTTCTCGCGCAGGAGCGCATCCACGCAGCGGCGCACGTCGCCGGTGGTGATGATCTCACTGCTCACGGTCAGGCGCAGAAACACCTGGTCGGCGATGGCGGAGGCCAGTTTCCTGTCCATCAGCGTCTCCGCCGTCTCCGCGTTGGCGCGCAGGATGCTCGCGACGATCTTCTCGTCGTCAAAGAGCGTGATGTTTCCGTTTTTCTTAGTGATTTTCATGTGACGTCCTCCTTCGTCTCTGCTTCTATGCTTCCGGTCGATACGCGATCGCTCCATACAAAGATCAAGACAATTATAGCACAGCTTTCGGGATTCGCCAGCCCCGCCGCGGAAAAACGGAAGAAAAAGCTTTTGCGCGGTGCTTTCCGGCCCGCGCGTTTCCGCTGTCGTATCAAATAACGGAAGAAGGACATATCCTCGGGATAAGGCTTGCTTTTGCAGAGGCTTCTATAGTATATTTACTATGAAAGCCGGCGCTTCCACAGTATACAATTGAGTAAAACGCGCCATTCCCGCCACTGAAGGGGCAACCGGATGGCATGCGAAAAAATCCCCGTGCGCATGAGGCATTCATGCGCCGCGGTGCGCATGGGGATTTAATATATCGTTAAAGCATGGCCCGAGCGGGCGGACAGGAGTGTGAACATGAAGAAGAGCATCGACGCCGAAAAACTGGAGCTGCAGCTTGCGCAGGACAGCGCCCTGCGGGAGAAGCTGGAGAGCTCTCTGGCGCGTCTCGCAGCGGCGCCCGGCACACAGATCGACGAGGAGCTGATGCTCCGCGCCATGGAAGAGGCCGGCGTCCGCCCGGAGAGCGGGGAGAAAAAGCCTGCCGGGAAGACGGTCCTCGCGGATGACGAGCTGGAGAACGTAGCCGGAGGCCGTATCCTCTTCAACCAGAACGGGGTGAACCGCAATTCCTGGTTCGTGTCGATCCTGTCCATGCTGATGGCGCAGGACGCAGCACGGCCGGAGAAGGCCAACGAGTTGAGTCCGCTGCAGCGGGAGATCAGCATCGACGGCAAGCGCTATCGCGTCCTCCGCACGGCTGAGGGCGGATCTTATCAATACGTACTGGAGGAACTGAAATGAACGACTGGACCAATATCCTGATGGACAACGCCGAGAGCATCCTCAACGCCGGCAGCGTGAGCGAGCTGACCGAGCTGCTGGTGGACATGGGCGTTGAACTCAACGAGGAGGAAAACCGCATTCTCAACGGCAAGGGCCTTGTCGCGCTGGAGGATGAGAAGCTGGACCAGATCGCGGGCGGCGCGATCAATCTGGAGAAAGCCAGCGTCGGCCTGCGCTTCCTGCTGGGACTGGCGGGCCGCGACGAGAACAACAGCGAGCTTTTCAAAAGGCTCCTCCAGATCGGGCAGTCGATCGGCCCGGAGATCGGCCAGCGCATCGAGAATAAGCTCGGGCACTGAGACCGCGGGCGTCGGGTCGCCCGAATCTGACAGAAGGGCAGGATAAACCATGCCGGAAAAAACCATAAGAGAGATGTCGACCCTCGAGCGGAGGCACTATTCGCTGTCCGCGCGGGTGTTTCGCTCCACCCTGATGGGATCGGTGATCCTGGGCCTGGTCGCCCTGGCGATCGGCCTGGGCCTCTATACCGGCGCGCTGATTGAGCGGGACACTTCCGCTGCCTTCCTCCAGTCCCGGGCCGCGGCCTCAGTGCTGCAGCGCGTCGCGCAGGTGGACCGTCTGGCGGAGTTCGTCATGGACGTCTACAACGGTATGAGCGAGGAAGAGCGCGGCGCGGTGGATTCCGGCGACTACTGCGCCCGATTCAACGCCCTGCAGGAGGACCCGGATTATCTTACGGCCCGGAGCATCCTCGCCGATTTCCGCAATGCCAGCGAAATGAGCGATATATACCTGGCCATGTACACCCGGGACCCCTCCCGCCTGGTATACGTCGTCGATCCGGATGAAAACCCGCAGACCATGTTCGCACCCGGTCAATGGGAGGAGGTCGCGGCTTCAGAAAGCGAACGTTTCCTTGACCAGAAATGGGATGCGGACGAGAGACTGGTAGACGTTGGGTTTACCCGGAAATACGGCTGGATCTGCACGGCGGGCGTCCCGATCCAGAACGAACGGGGTGAGATCGTGGCTTTCGTGCTGGCGGACATCACCATGGCGGAGGTGGCCTACGGCATGCGGGCTTTTCTGCTCCAGTATATCCTTGCGATGCTGATCGCGGTGAACTGCGTGGGCTTTCTGATGACACGGCGCATGCGCAAAACCCTGGTGGAGCCCATCAACGACATTGCCGAGACCGCGCAGCTCTACGTGCAGGACAAGAAAAACGGCGTCAAGGTCACGGACCACTTCTCCATGCTCAACATCCGTACCGGCGATGAGATCGAAAACCTGAGCCTGGTGATGGCGGACATGGAGCGGGATCTCTCCGAGTATGAGGAGAACCTGACGCAGGCCGTCGCCGACAGGGAGCGCATCCATACCGAACTCAACCTGGCCCGCCGGATCCAGTCGGCCATGGTCCCGGGCAAGTTCCCGGCTTTCCCCGAACGGACGGACTTTGACGTCTACGCCAGTATGCTCCCGGCCAAGGAGGTCGGCGGTGATTTCTACGATTTCTTCCTCGTAGACGAGAAGCATCTGGGGATCGTGATGGCGGACGTGTCCGGCAAGGGCATCCCCGGCGCTCTGTTTATGGCCATCACCAAGGCGATCTTGAAAAACCACGCCATGGCCGGGCTCGGTCCCAAGGCTGCGCTGGAAAAACTCAACGGGCAGATCTGCGCCAACAACCCCGAGGAGATGTTCGTCACCGTCTGGTTCGGCGTGCTCGATCTCCAGACCGGGCGCATGACCGCGGTCAACGCCGGGCATGAATACCCCATTCTCCGGCAGCCGGCCGGCGCCTTCGAGGTGGTGAAGGATCAACACGGCTTTGTGGTCGGAGGCATGGAGGGCGTGAAGTATACCGAGTACGAGCTGCAGCTGCAGCCCGGCGCCAGGCTCTTCGTCTACACCGACGGCGTGCCCGAGGCCACCGACGAGCACCAGGAGATGTTCGGCCTGGATCGAACGCTGGAGGCGCTGAACGCCGCGGCGGAGCGCAGCCCCCAGGAGATCCTGGAGCAGGTGCAGGGCGCGGTGGACGCCTTCGTGGGTTCTGCCTCGCCCTTTGACGATCTGACCATGCTGTGTCTGGAGTACCGCGGACCGGAGGCCTGATCGAAGAGAACAAAAAACGCCGGGTCCTCGGTGAGAGGACCCGGCGAAAAAAGTCAGGGGAAAGCATGAAACTGGATACACGAGATAAAAAACCGAAAATCTACAGCCTGGCCGTGCTGAGCGCCTGCGCTGTTCTGGCGCTGGCTACGCTCGCCCTGAGCGGGGGCGTGAAGCTGCTGGCCTGGGGGAACACCGTCCTGGCCCTCTATTTCGGCGCGGCGGTTTTCCTGCTGGCCGACGCCTTCCGCAAGCAGATCCAGTACAATCTCTATTCCTACAACACCATTCTGTACGCGGGCTTCGCCCTTTTTGCGCTCTTCCTTTTCCTCACCCATGTGTACGCGGCGATACAGGGATTTCTCTATCCGGCTGAGTACCGGACGCTGCAGATGCTCTTTACGCTGCTCAACTCGGCCAAAAACTACATGTTCCTGACCTCGCCTTTCCTCGTGCTGTTTTCGCTGGCGCTTTTTGTGTCGAACCTGGCGCTGATCCGGCACGAGGGGCGGCGTTTTGTAAACGTCCTGGGCATCCTTCTGGCTCTGGCGCTGATCCTCGGGGAGCTGCTGATCGCGGCGCTGGACGTTTACAGCGCCTTTTCCGAGCGGGCGGTGCTGGCAAGGAATCTGACGGTGAACCTGATGGCGGCCTTTTATCTGTACTTTGAGTGCATGATCGTCGGAGCGATCACGGCGGATCTGCTGGCGGCGCGCTATGTACCGGAGAAGGACAAGGACTTTCTGATCGTACTGGGCTGCGGGCTGAAGAAGGACGGCACGCCCACTCCGCTTCTGAAAGGGCGGCTGGATCTGGCCCTGGCCTTTGACCGGGAGCAGACGGAGCGGACCGGCAGGCAGGCCATGTTCGTGGTCTCCGGCGGACAGGGCCCGGACGAAGTGCAGTCGGAGGCCGCCTCCATGCGGGACTATCTGCTGAGTCAGGGTGTCGCGGAGAGCCGCATCCTGGTGGAGGACAAGTCCACCGATACGTCGGAGAACATGCGCTTTTCCAAGGAGAAGATCGACGCGGTCCGGCCCGGAGGGAAGGCGGCCTTTTTCACCACCAATTACCACGTGTTCCGCTCCGGCCTCAAGGCGCGGCGGGTCAAGCTTCGCGCGGTGGGCATGGGCGCGCCGACGAAGTGGTATTTCTGGCCCAACGCCGCCGTGCGGGAATTCGTGGGCCTGCTCACGGAGCACCGCCTCAAGCAGGGACTGGTGCTGGCCCTGCTGGCGGCCGTGTACGCCGCCCTGACGGTGCTGGCCTACCGCTGACGATATGAAAGCAAAAAAGGATCCTGTCTTTTGACAGGATCCTTTTTTGCTGCGATCTTTTATGCGTTCACGTACTTGTGAAGCGTGGCGCGCACGGCGCCGGGGCCGGCGGTCAGCTCGGTAAAGTAGGCGCAGACCTTATCGGCCAGGCCGGCCTCCGCCAGGTCGACGCCGAAGACGGTCTTGTTGCGCAGCAGATCCTCGAGCCCGGAGCAGTCGGGCTTCTCGCCCAGCTTCACGTCGGCGACGTAGGCCTGCGCCGCACTCAGCAGCGGGTCGGGAGACGGCTCAAAGGCCTCGCCCTTGTCGTCCACGGCCATCAGATAGCGCAGCCAGCCCGCGTGTACCAGCGGGATCAGCTTGAGATCCTGCACGTCCAGCGTATCGGAGGCCAGATAAGCCTTGATGGTTTCGCCGAAGCGAATGGGCAGCTTCTGGGAGGTGTCGGTGGCGATGCGCTGAGGCGTGTCGGGCAGGAAGGGGTTGGGGATGCGGACCTTTACCACGGTGTCGATGAAGTCCTGGGGCTTGATGATGCCGGGGTCGGTGACCACGGGAAGACCCTCCCGGTAGCCGATCCGCTCCACCAGCTTTCTCAGGTCCTCGTCCTGCATCTCCTGCCAGATGTGCTCATAGCCCAGCAGGCAGCCGAAAACGGCCAGCGCGGTGTGCAGGGGGTTGAGGCAGGTGCAGACCTTCATGCGCTCCACCTTGTCCACGGTCTCGCGGGCGGTGAAGTAAATGCCGGCCTTCTCCAGGCAGGGACGGCCGTTGGGGAAATCGTCCTCGATGACCAGATACTCGCTCTCCTCGGCGTTGACGAAGGGCGTGCCGGCCTCCAGCCCGTCCTGTGCCAGCATGGCGGAGACGGAGGCGTCGGGTCCCGGGGTGATCTTGTCGATCATAGACCAGGGGAAGGAGACGGCCTCCTTGAGCCAGGCGTTGAAGCCCTCGCCGCCCCAGGCCTCGGCAAAGGCGGTGATGGCGGCCTTGAGCTTGTCGCCGTTGTGGGAGCAGTTGTCCATGCTGACCATGGCGAGAGGGGCTTTGTTCTTTTTGTAGCGGGCGCAGAGCAGGGCGGTGAGCTTGCCCATGTAGCTCTTTGCGGTGTCGGGCGTGCCGGCGAGATCGGCGGCGACGTCGGGCAGGAGTTCGCCCTTGGCGTCACGCAGGGCGTAGCCCTTCTCAGTGATGGTGAAGGACACCATCTGCAGGCTGGGACTCTCGAAGATCTCCTGCAGACGCGCTTCGTTCCCGTAGAGATAGACCTTCTCGGCGATGGAGCCGACCACGGCCTTCTCCACGCCGCCGTCGGCCTTCAGCGTGACCTTGACGGTGAGATTGTCGTTGACTTCCGGCTTCTTCTCGCGGCGCTCGGCGGCGATGATGCCGGTCTCACAGAGGCCCGCGTCCAGCAGCCGCTGGCAGGCGTCGGCCTGAAAGGCCTTGAAGATGTTGCCCGCGCCGAAATGCAGCCAGACGGGGTTGGCGACGGTCTTTTCGATCATGGCGGCCCGGTCGTAGGCGGGCAGGCGGTAGCCGCGCTCTTCCCAGAAACCCTGGTTGTTGAGAGACTCGTTATTCAGAAACATATCCATTCCTCCACAGCTTCGCAGTCGATTATTCCTTATCCATCAGGTCCCAGGCGCCCAGCATGTACATGATGCCGAGAGCGCGGTCGTACAGACCGTATCCGGGGCGCACGCTGCCCGGCTTCTCGTCCCAGAGGTGACGGCCGTGGTCGGGGCGGATATAGCCCTCGTAGCCGCAGTCGTGATAGGCGCGCAGAATATCCAGGATGCCGGTGTCGCCGTCGCAGTCGCGGTGACTGGCCTCGGAAAAGTCGCCGTTTTCAAAGTGCTTGACGTTGCGGATGTGGGCGAAAGCGATGCGGTCGCAGTGCCTGCGGACGATGGCGGCCACGTCGTTGGCGGGATTGGCGTTCAGGGAACCGGAGCAGAGCGTCAGGCAGTTGTAGGGATCGTCCACCATTTTGAGGAAGCGGTCGATGCTCTCCTCGTCAACGAGCAGGCGAGGCAGGCCGAAGATATCCCAGGGGGGATCGTCCATGTGCACGGCCATCTTGATGTCGCACTCATGGCAGACGGGCATGAGCCGCTCCAGGAAGTACTTGAAATTCTCCCAGAGCTTCTCTTTGGTCACGTCCTTGTAAGCCTCAAACAGCTCGTCCAGCTTCGCCATGCGCTCGGGCTCCCAGCCGGGGAAGGTCATGTGATACTTCTCGGTGAAGCCCATGACGTAGTCGGCCATCTCCTTGGGGTCGTCCTGGATCATGTCCTTCTGATAAAAGAGAGCGGTGGAGCCGTCGCCCACCGGGTGGAACAGGTCGGAACGGGTCCAGTCGAAAATGGGCATGAAGTTGTAGCAGATCACCTTCACGCCGAAGGGCTTGAGGTTGCGGATGGTCTGGATGTAATTGTCAATATACGCGTCGCGGGAGGGGAGACCGATCTTGATATCGTCGTGGACGTTCACAGACTCCACCACGTCGGCGTTGAAGCCCGCCGCGGTGATCTGATCCACGACCTTTTTGATTTCCTCCGGCTGCCAGACTTCACCGGGCATCTTGTCATGCAGGGCCCAGACGATGGTGCTCACACCGGGGATCTGCCGAATGTCGCCGAGAGAGATCTTGTCGTTTCCTTCGCCGTACCAGCGAAAACCCATTTGCATTGCCATGCTTCTGCCTCCATACTGTTTTGTGATGAATCAAAAATGCGGAAAGGCGCTTGTTTGCTCTACTAACATTCTAATATATTAGTTAGAAAAAAGCAATCCCTCAATTCTGTACAGAATTGAGGGCCTTTCTTTGTGCATTGTGGTGAAAAGACGGAAAACGGCGCATCAGCCCAGGGAGAAATACGCCGGAAACTTCTCCTCCAGCAGGCGAAGATTGTCCCGATAGCGATTCAGATGGACCTCCAGATGCCCGAGCGCAGCGGCGGTATCCCGTGCGAGGACGGCGCGGCTGACGGCGCAGTGGTCCGCGTAGGTCTCGTCCTGGGCCATGCCCAGATTGGAGAGTACGCGCATGCGCTCCACGTGCTGCAGTCCCTCCATCATATGGAAATAGTCGGCTTCGCGCCCGACGGCGGTAAAGGCGATGCGGTGGAACGCGTTGTCCAGCTCCAGGAGCCTGCGCAGATCGGGGGTCTTCATGGCGGCGTAGTGGGAAAAGCCGCGCAGGTTCTCCTCATAGCGCCAGGCCAGGTCCGCATCCGGCCTTTCGCAGCAGAGACGCAGGATCTCCTTCTCCACGGCACAGCGGGCAAACTGCTCCATCTCCATGCGCTGCACGTCGATGGGCGCCACAAAGGTGCCCACCTGGGGGCGCAGCACCACCATGTTGGCCGAGGCCAGAAGGATCAGCGCCTCCCGCACGGGGGTGCGGCTCATGCTCAGCTCCTCGGCGAGCTGCTTGTCGCTCAGGGCCTCGCCGGGCTTGAAGCGCAGATGGATGATCCCGTCGCGCAGGATCTGGTAGGCGGTCTCCCGGGCGTTGCCGCCCTGCGCGGCGCGGCCGCGCCAGGACCGGCCGGTATAGCTGCTCTCGTTCATGGGCATTCTCTCTCCTGTGTTCTTCTGATATATTAATATTAAACGGAGCGCCCCGCTGCTGTCAACTTTTTTCTGGGATCACAGCCGCTTCCTTTTCTTTTTCGGCGGAATGTGCTAAGATAGGGCACAGTTTGTATCGGAGGCAATCCACTATGCTCTTTCTCTTCCTCGCCATGCTGGGCAGCGCCGCCATGTCGTTGGTCCTGAAGGCCTTTCGGGCCCAGCGGGGCAACCGCTACGGCATCATTTTGGGAAATTATATCACCTGCGTCCTGGTCGGACTGCTGATGATGCCTGACCGCGCGCTGATCGTTCACGGGCATCTGACCACCCTGCTCTGCGGCGTGGCGGGCGGCGTCTTCTTTGTGGCCGGGCTCGTCAGCATGCAGTCCAGCATCCGCCTCAACGGCGCGGCGCTGACCGCGGCCTTTGGCAAGCTCGGGCTCGTGGTGACCCTGGGCGTCAGCATCCTCTGCTTCGGTGAGCGCCCGGGCGGCCTGCAGCTGCTGGGACTTCTGCTGGTGTTCGCCGCGCTGCTGCTCATAAACGGCGGCTCCGAGGGCCGCGAGGGGAAGGCCTCCTTTCTGCTGCTTGTGCTGGTGCTGCTCACCGGCGGCGGGGGCGACGCCATGTCCAAGGTCTTCGAGCAGCTGGGCGGAAAAGGCGAGGGAACGCTCTATTTCTTCTGGCTGTTTCTGACGGCGGGGCTGCTGTCCGCCGTGCTTGCCCTGCGGGAGTACCGGAAGACCGGGCTGAAGCTGCTGCCCGCGGAACTTGCGGCCGGTGTCCTGGTGGGCCTGCCAAACTATTTCTCCTCCCTGCTCCTGCTGATGGCGCTGGAGCGGATGCCCGCGCTGGTGGTCTTTCCGGTGGCGAGCACAGGGACGATCCTGCTGGTCATGCTCTTCAGCGCCCTGCTGTTTCATGAGCGGATAAGCCGCCGGCAGACGGCCGGGCTGGCGCTGATCCTGCTGGCCCTCGTGCTGCTGAACACTTGACAATGCTTTTTCCCTTGGATAAAATTATTTTATAATGTATCGGAGAACTTGCCCCATCCCGGCGCGGTTCTCCGTTCGGTTTATTCGGGAAAACAAGGAGGAAGGATGAAAAAGTTCGATTTCAACCGGGGCTGGACCTGCCGCGCGCTGAAGCCCGGCGCGGAAGCGGTGCCGGTCACGCTTCCCCATGACGCGATGCGCACCGAGGCGCGCATCGAGGGGAGCCTGGGCGAGGGCAACATCGGCTGGTTCGAGGCCAATGACTACGAGTATGTGAAGCGCTTCACCCTCACGCCGGAGCAGGAGCAGGCACATCGTCTGATTCTGGAATTCGAGAGCGTCTACCGCCATGCCGAGGTCTGGCTCAACGGGAAGAAGGCCGCTTTCCGCCCCTACGGCTACACCAATTTCTATGTGGAGCTGAAGCCCTTCCTCAAGGAAGGGGAGAACGAGATCCGTGTTATCGCCCGCAACGCCGACCAGCCCAACTCCCGCTGGTACTCCGGCACGGGCATCTTCCGCCCGGTATGGCTCTATGCCTGTGGGGAAAAGCATATTCTGATGAATTCCGTAAAGATCGACACGCTGGAGATCCGCCCGGCGAAGATCCGCGTCCGGGTGGAGACCTCCGTCTCCGGCGACGCGGCGGTGGAGATCCTGGACGGGGAAAAGTGCCTGGCAAAGGTGGAGGGCGCGAGCCCGTTCATCCTCAGGCTCCCCGAGGCGGAGCTGTGGCGCCCGGAAAACCCGAAGCTCTACACCTGCCGGGTGACCTTTGCCGGCGACGTGTGCGAGGAGACCTTCGGCATCCGCACCCTGAGCTGGACGCCGGAGAAGGGCGTGGCGCTCAACGGCGAGCGCGTCGTGATCCGCGGCGCCTGCATCCACCACGACAACGGCCTGCTTGGCGCAGCCAGCTATCCGGAAGTGGAGGAGCGGCGCATCCGAATCCTGCAGAAGGCGGGTTACAACGCCGTCCGCTCGGCCCACAACCCCTGCTCCAAGTACCAGCTGGAGGCCTGCGACAGGCTGGGCATGCTGATGATGGACGAGTACGTGGACTGCTGGTACATGCACAAGACCCAGTACGACTACGCGACTTACGTCACCGACTGGTGGAAGCAGGATCTGAAGGACATGGTGGACAAGGACTACAACCACCCCTGCGTCATCATGTACTCCACCGGCAACGAAGTGGCCGAGACCGCCCAGGAGAAGGGCGTCGCTCTGCAGAAGAGCTACACCGAATACCTCCACGCGCTGGACGAGACGCGTCCGGTCACCTGCGGCATCAACATCTTCTTCAACTTTCTCTCCTCCGCGGGCTTCGGCGTCTACAGCGACGAGAAGGCCAAACAGCAGGCGGAGGCCGCCAAAAAGGCCGCCGAGAACGCTTCGGCCAAGAAGCCGAAAAAGAAGGCCGTGGGCTCCGAGTTTTACAATCTGCTGGCCGCCGCCGTGGGCTGCGACTTTATGAAGCTCGGCGCCACGCTCCCGCCCTGCGACTGGAAGACCCGGGACGCCTTCGCCGCCATGGACATCGCGGGCTATAACTACGGCAACTGGCGCTACCGCCGCGACGCGAAGAAGTACCCAAACAGGCTGATCCTGGGTTCCGAGACCCTGATCGGCGACGCCTATGATTTCTGGGAGATCGCGAAAGACACGCCTCAGGTGGTGGGCGACTTCGTGTGGATCGCCTGGGACTATATCGGCGAATGCGGCGCAGGGGACAACGGCCCCGAATTCGACGAATACAAGACGGACCGGGTCTTCGACTGCATCCGCGGCGGCCCCGGGCGCGTAGACGTGACCGGCAAGCTCACTCCCGAGGCGGACTACACCCGCATCTGCTTTGAGCTGGAAAAGGGGCCGAAGCTGGCCGTCTTCCCTGTGAACCAGGCAAAAAAGCTGAACATGACCGACTGGACCATGAGCCGCGCCCAGCGCAGCTGGAGCTGGGAAGGCTTCGAGGGCAGGAGCGCCCTCGTGGAGGTCTTTGCCCGTGCCGCGTCCGTGGAGCTTTTTGTCAACGGCCGCTCCGTCGGCAAGAAGAAGCCCAGAAAGGCCCGCGCCGTTTTCCGCACGGCTTATGAGCCGGGCGAATTGACGGCCGTCTCCTACGATCTGGGCGGCCGGGAGATCGGGCGCGACAGCCTGCGCTCCGCGGGGCCGGAGACGGAGCTGCGCCTGGAGCCGGAGAGCGAGAGCTGCCGGCCGGGGGAGATGGTCTATTTCCGCATGCGCTATACCGACAAAAACGGTGAGGTCAAGCCGCTGCAGCGGCACCGCATCCGCGTGGAGGCCGAAAACGGCACGGTCATGGGTACGGCCAACGCTAGCGTCTATTTTGAAGGAAACTACGCCCAGCCGGAGGTGTCCAGCTACTTCGGCGAGGCGCAGACCGTGGTGCAGGCCGGCGAGGCCGGCGTTCTGCGCGTCACCGTCACCGACGGAGAGCGGACCGCCTCCGCGGAGCTTCTCTGCAGAGAATAAAGGAGCGAGAGCATGAAAAAGGGATGGAAGATTTTTCTGTCGATCCTGCTGGTGCTGGCCCTTGTCGTGGGGCTGAATCACCACCTGGCCTGGGTCCTGTGGAACAACTGGTTCCCCGAGAAAGTCACGCTGGACGAAAGCGGCACGTGGGCGGGCGGCGCCAGCTATGAGCGCACGCCTTACGGCGAATCGGAGAGTCAGTATCTGGATCTCTACGTTCCCGACGGAGTGGAGAACCCGCCCCTCTTCGTGATGATCCACGGCGGCGGCTTCATCTCCAACGATTCCCAGTCCCGCCAGGCGCAGCTCTTCTACCGCTATTTCCGGGATCACGGCTTTGCCTGCGCCAGCATCAACTACCGTCTGGCCCAGGAGGCTCCCTGGCCCGCTGCGGTGGAGGACGTGCGCGACGCGATCCGGTTTCTCTCCGAGCATGCGGAGGAATACGGCTATGACGCCTCTCAGTGCGCGGTCTGGGGCGAGTCCGCCGGCGGCTATCTGGCCTGCATGACTGCCGTGACCGGGCAGGCCGTCCCGGTGAAGGCCCTGGTGGACTACTACGGCATCGTGGATTTCTCCACCAGCGAGGAGCAGTTCCGGCAGGAGGGCATCCCCGCCTGGGTTCGCAGGATGGCCAACTTCTGGGCCGACAGCGAGACCCTGCAGGGCTTCGGCTCCTGTGAGGAGTTCTGGGCCCATAAGGCACGTGCCGATTGGACGGAAGAGGACGTCAACGCCCTGTCGGTTCCTTATCAGGCTTCCCTCGGCGCAAATCCCGGCCTGAAGAGCCTCATCGTCCACGGGGATGCGGATCTGAGCGTTCCCTATCACCAGTCCTTGCAGATGGAGGAGGCGCTTGCGGCCGTCTGCGGCGCGGAGAGCGTGCGCGTGGAGCTGGTGCACGGCATGATGCACGCGGGCGACGGGCTCTATACCGAGGCGAGACTCAGCCAGGTCGAAGCCTTTGTCCGCGAAGCGCTGGGGTAAAAACAATGCATGGATCTCCGCTTGCTTACAGTATGATACTTGCACAATGCGCCCCCCATTCTTTCTTTTTGGAGCTTGCCCAAAAAGAAAGAACGCGCCGCGCCCGAGCGTCAGAAGAAGCTCACATCGCTCCGTTTCCGTCAGGCATGACGAAAACTGCGCTATGTTCCCTCCTTCTTCCTTCCTCAAAGCAAAACATCCGGTCATGCCCGAAGGACCCGCCGTCCGAATGTTGGTATGCCCGGTGCGCCCGGGTGTTCGCTGCCGCTATGGCGTACAGATCACAGCGCTCAAAAGCACGTTCCGGCGGCTCGCCGATCGGCAGTCATGCTTGCAGGGGGCATTCCTGACGCCCCGAACCGCCTGCCCGGCGAGCCGCGGCTTGGAGCGTGCACATTTCTTCGTCAGGAGCACCGGGGAGCGGCAGCGGCATGCGGAGCAAACAGCCACGCGTATCTGCTATAGCGGCGACCCTGGATCTGCCCTTGGACGCCCCCTTTCTGCGAGGGATCAAAGGGAAACCTCCCCTTGTCGCCTTTCTTTATAGGCCAGGAAACCTTTCTTTCCGCGAAAGGAAAGAAAGGTTTCCTGAATGTCACAGCTAACCGCCTCTGAGCGGTCGAGAAAAAGCATACAATAAACCACGGCCGTGACGATCGTCACGGCCGTGATCTTTTTCGTTTTTCATTTCCGCAGCGGATTCCAGCGCCCGCTTCGGAAGTAGCACACAAAAAGGACGAAGAGCAGCAGGTTGTGCCCGATCATGCAGCCCCAGGCGGAGACCAGTCCCATCCCCAGAAGCCGGGTGCACACGAAGGTGCCCACGATGCGCACGCCCCACATGCCGATGATGTTGAACACGAAAGGGACTGAGGTTTTGCCCACGCCCTGCAGCATGCCCTCAATGACGATGGACACGCCGTAGAAGGGCTCGGAGCAGGCCACCATGCGCAGCACGGTGCTCCCCAGCAGGATCACCGCCGCGTCACGGCTGAAAAGCCCGACCATGGCGGGGGCGAAGCAGAAAAGCACGGACCCCGACAGCAGCATCAGCGTCACTTCACACAGGAAGATGAGCCTCGCCTGATCGCCCACCCGCTGCCTGTCCCCTGCGCCTACGGCGTTGCCGGTGAGGGTGGCCGCCGCCGTCTGCATCCCGTAGCCCGGGATATAGAAGGCCGACTCCACGGTGTTGGCGATGGTGTGAGCGGCGGTGGCCGTCTCGCCGAGCGCGTTGATCATGGCGGCGAAGGCCACGTAGCCCAGGGAAGTGCCGAAACGCTGGAGCATGTTGGGGAAGGCCACGCGCAGGCAGGGCAGCAGCACCCGCCGGTCCGGCCGCAGGGAAAGACCCTGGGGCGAGACGCGGGGATGGCGGAAAAGGGCCAGCGTGATGGCGAGCCCGCCGAAGACGAAAGAGGCGGCGCTGGCCGCCGCGGCGCCCACGACGCCGAGTCCCGCGCCCCAGACACGCAGACTCCGGCCGAAAACGGTGAGTGTGCGCGGCTCGTAGATCAGCAGGAAATTCAGCATCACGTTCAGGAGGTTGACCCCGATGCCCACGCGCATGGGTGTTTTCGTATCGCCCGCGGCACGCAGCACGGTGCCGAAGATGATGCTGGCCGCCCGGGCCAGCATGGGCGTATACAGGATGAAAAAGTAGCGTGAGGCCAGATCCTGCAGCGAGGGCGCCACCTGCATCCACACGGGCACTTTCCCGCTCAGGCCGAGAGTCAGCCCGGTAAAGAGCAGGCCGGCCGCCAGCACCATCAGCACCGACTGGGCCGCCGCCCGGCGGGCGCGTTCGGCCTCCCCTGCTCCGATGGCCTGGGAGATGTAGCCGAGAAAGCCCACACCGAAGGCGGAGACGGTGCTGCCGATGAGCCAGTTGACCGTGACGGTGCTGCCCACGGCGGCCGTGGCCGCTGTGCCCAGGGAGCCGACCATGGCCGTGTCGATATACTGCACGGCGGTCTGCATCAGCTGCTCGAGCATGGTGGGCCAGGCCAGCGCGATCACCGCCGGCAGCAGCGAAAAGTCGAAGATGGAATTGTGCGATGTCTCATTTTTCATAGCCTGATCAGTCTATCACAATCCCGGCCGGAATGGAAGAGAAACAGAAAACGCTTCCCGGATAGGGAAGCGTTTTCGTTCTCTCGACTCAGATCGGCGGCCCGAGCCGTGAGAGCAGCTCCGTGAAATACTCCGGCAGAGGGCTCTCCAGCTCCACATGCTCGCCCGTGCGGGGGTGAATGAATTTGAGGCGCCTTGCGTGGAGGCACTGGCCCTCCAGCCCCTTCTCGGGCGATGGCGCGCCGTAAGTATAGTCCCCCAACAGGGGGTGGCCGATGCTGGCCATGTGGACGCGGATCTGATGGGTGCGCCCGGTTTCGAGGATGCAGCGGATGTGGGTGTAGCCCGCATAGCGGGTGAGAACCTCCCAATGGGTCACGGCGGGGCGGCTGTTCTTCTCCGTCACCGCCATGCGCTTGCGGTCCGTAGGATGGCGGCCGATGGGCCGGTCCACGGTGCCGGCGTCCTCCCGGAAGCCGCCGCGGGCAACAGCCTCATAGACCCGGGAGAGGCTCCTGTCGCTGAGCTGGGCGGAGAGCGCCTGATGGGCGAAATCGTTCTTGGCGACGATCAGCAGGCCCGAGGTGTCCTTGTCGATGCGGTGGACGATGCCGGGGCGCTTTTCCCCGCCGATGCCGGAGAGACTGTCTCCGCAGTGCCAGAGCAGGGCGTTGACCAGCGTCCCGTCCGGGTGGCCGGGCGCGGGGTGCACCACCAGGCCCCGGGGCTTGTTCACCACGATCACGTCCCCGTCCTCATACGCCACGTCCAGCGGAATGTCCTGCGCGATCAGGGGGACCTCCTCCGCCTCCGGCAGCAGAACGGAGATCACGTCCCCGGGGGCGCACTTGGCGTTCTTCTTCGCCGCCGCGCCGCCGAGGCGCACGCGCCCCTCCTCCAGCAGCCGCTGGGCGGCGCTGCGGCTCAGATCCTCCATACGACGCGCAAGGAGAGCGTCGATCCGATCGCCGCTCTCCTCTGCTGTGACGGTGAGGACAAATACCCTCTCGTCCATCTGTTTTTACTTGAACTCCGCCAGAATGTCCTCGAGGGAGAACTCCTCGTTGGAAGAGGAGGCCTTCGGGGCGGGCGCGGGCGCAGCCTTGGGAGCCGGCTTGGGCGCGGGAGCGGCGGGGCGCTGGGCGGGAGCCGCAGCCGGACGTGCCGCAGGGGCGGCAGCCTGACGCTGGGCGGGAGCAGCAGCCGGACGCTGCGCAGCGCTGCGGGCCGTGCTCTGCTGGGTGGAGACGCGGGCGTTGGCGCGCTCCCACTCGGCGAAGGGATCGGCCTCGGCAGTACGGGCGGCGGGAGCGGCCTGGCGCGCGGGGGCGGCCTGAGGCTCCTGGGCCGCGGCGCGGGCACGGCTCTCCGCCTGCGCCTGCTGGCGCTGACGGGCGGCGCGCTCGGCCTTGTAGGCCTCGTATTCGTCGTCCTCGCGGTCGCGGCGGGCCTTTTTGCTGGCCTTGGCCTCGGCGGCCTCAGCCTTGGCGGCGACGCGGGCGGCGCGTCTCTCCTTCGCGGTGGGCCGGCGGGGCAGATCGTCCTCGTCGTCCTCGTCGTAGAGATCGTCGTAATCGTCCTCGTCCCGCTCCCGTTCAAACAGGATCGCCAGTACGAAGATCAGACAGAATACGGTGATGAAAATATCCGCCACGTTGAAGACCGGGAAATTGATGAACTCGGTCTTGAACATATCCTGTACGTAGCCGTAGATCACCCGGTCGATGCAGTTGGACAGACCGCCCGCGGCGACCAGCACGATGCTCCAGCGGGCCAGACGGCCGGAGATGAAATTCGTGGCCAGCGCGATGATGACGGCCAGCACGAACACGCCGGTCAGAATGATGAAGGGGATCCGGGCTCCGCTGCCGCTCAGAAAACTGAAAGCGGCGCCGTCATTGTGAAGATTCACAAGGCTGAGGATACCGGGAATAAAGGGCTCGCCCACAGACTCCATGGGGATGGAGTTCTGAACCCAGAACTTGACCCACTGGTCGGCGATGATGACCAGCACGGCAACGATTGCGTACAGCATATCTTTCTCCTATCCGCCCTGCCTCCGCAGGGCCAAACATTCTCCTGTGCTTAAGGCGCTAAAGGCTAAAGACTATTTTAACCGATGTTTCCGAGTTTTGCAACCACGGATGCGCAGCGCGGGCAAAGATCCGTCTCGGGATCGGCGGCGGTGGAGTGCTTCCAGCAGCGGGGGCACTTGACGCCGGGCGCCTCGACGACGGAGATGCCGAGCCCGGGCAGCGCGGCGCTCTCGCCGGCGGCGGCGCTCTCGCCCTCGCCCTTGTCCGGGGCGATCAGGCATTCGGAGACAATGAAGAGCTCGGCCAGATCCATGTCGGAGAACTTTTCCGCCTCGGCGCGCAGCTTCTCATCGGCGCTGCAGAGGGTGACGGAGGCTTCCAGCGGCTTGCCGATGCGCTTGGCGGCGCGGGCGGTCTCGATGACGCCGTTGACGTCGTTGCGCAGAGCGATCAGCTGATCCCAGCGGGCCATGGTCTCCGCGTCCAGCGCGTAGTCCGCGAAGGGCTTGTTCATCTGGTTGAGCACCACGTTGCGCGCGTCGTCTTCCGCGCGGTGAGGCATGGCGAGCCAGATCTCGTCGCAGGTGAAGGCCAGGATCGGCGCGAACATCCTGGTCAGGGAATCCAGGATCAGGTACAGCGCGGTCTGGGCGCTGCGGCGCAGGATGCCGTTGCGCTCCTCGCAGTACAGGCGGTCCTTGATGATGTCCAGATAAAAGCTCGACAGCTCCACCACGCAGAAATCGTTGATGGCGTGGGAGATCACGTGGAACTCGTAATCCTTATAGGCCGCCTCGACCTTTTCGATCAGCTCGTTGAGCTTGGTGATCGCCCAGCGGTCCAGCTCCTGCATATCCTCGGGGGCCACCAGATCGTCGGCGTCAAAGCCGTCCAGGTTGCCGAGGCAGTAGCGGGCGGTGTTGCGGAACTTGAGATAGTTCTGGCTCAGCTGCTTGAAGATCTCCTTCGAGCAGCGCACGTCCACGTGGTAGTCGGCGGAGCCGGCCCAGAGGCGGATCATATCGGCGCCGAACTCCTTGATGATATCGGCGGGGTCCACGCCGTTGCCCAGGGACTTGTGCATGGCCTTGCCCTCGCCATCCACGGTCCAGCCGTGGGTCAGGCACTCTTTGTAGGGAGCGCCCTGTCCCAGCGCGCCGACGGCCACCAGCAGAGAGGACTGGAACCAGCCGCGGTACTGGTCGCCGCCCTCCATGTACATGGAGGAGGGCCAGAAGCCCTGATCCCGCTTCATGGCGGCGTAGTGCGTGGAGCCGGAGTCAAACCAGCCGTCCAGCGTGTCGGTCTCCTGGGTGAAGCGCTTGCCGCCGCAGTGGGGACAGACAAAGCCCTCGGGCAGGATCTCGGCCGCCGTACGGTCAAACCATGCGTTGCTGCCTTCCTTCTCGAAGAGGGAGGCCACGGCCTCGACGCTCTCCTCGGTGCAGACGGGCTTGCCGCAGTCCTCGCAGTAGAACACGGGGATGGGCAGACCCCAGCGGCGCTGACGGGAGATGCACCAGTCGGCGCGCTCGCGGATCATGGCGCCCATGCGCTCCTTGCCCCAGGCGGGCAGCCAGCGCACGTTTTCACAGGCCTGGATGGCCTCCTCCTTGAAGGAGTCCACCGAGCAGAACCACTGGGGCGTTGCGCGGAAGATGATGGGCTTCTTGCAGCGCCAGCAGTGGGGATAGCTGTGCATGATGTTCTCGCTGGCGAAGAGCACGCCGCTCTCCTTCATGTCGGCGAGGATGACGGGGTTGGATTCCTCCGTGCCGAGCCCGGCGTACTTGCCGGCGTACTCGGTGTGGCGGCCCTGATCGTCCACAGGGACGACCATGTCGGTGCCGTAGCGCATGCAGGTGACGTAGTCGTCGGCACCGAAGCCGGGGGCGGTGTGCACGCAGCCGGTACCGGAATCCATGGTGACGTAGTCGGCCAGCATCAGCAGGCTGGTCTTGGGAAGGAAGGGGTGGTCCGCCAGCATGTACTCGAAGAAGGCGCCCTCGTGGGTCTCCACGATCTCATACGCGCTGACGCCGCCCGCGGCCATGACCTTCTCCACCAGCGCCTCGGCGATGACGTACATCTCGCCGTTCGGGACCTTGACGATGGCGTAGCTGTCGCCCGGGGAGAGGGTGATGCCCAGGTTGCCGGGCAGGGTCCAGATGGTGGTGGTCCAGATCAGGAAGAAGAGCTTCGACTTGTCCAGATGGCTCAGTCTGCCCTTGTCGTCATGGAGGGGGAACTTGACGTAGACCGTGGTGACCGGGTCGTCCTGGTACTCGATCTCCGCCTCGGCCAGGGCGGTCTCGTCATGGGCGCACCAGTAGACGGGCTTGAGGCCCTTGTAGATGTGCCCGTTCTGATACATCTTGCCGAAGATGCGCACCTCATCGGACTCGAAGCCCTTGTTCATCGTGGTGTAGGGATGCTCCCAGTCCCCGATGACGCCCAGACGCTTGAAGCCCTCGCGCTGCCGGTCAATGTATTTGTTGGCGTAGGCCTCGCAGGCGGAGCGGAAATCCGCCACGCTCATGGCCTTGTGGTTGAGCTTCTGCTCCTTGATGATGGCGGACTCGATGGGCATGCCGTGGTTGTCCCAGCCGGGGATGTAGGGCACGTGGTAGCCGCGCATCATGTAGCTGCGGTTGATGAAGTCCTTGATGGACTTGTTCAGGGCGTGACCCATGTGGATGTCGCCGTTGGAGAAGGGAGGGCCGTCATGGAGGTTGAAAAGAGGCAGACCCTCGCTCTTTTTCAGATGCTCGTTGTAAATATCCAGCTCTTCCCAGTGCCGGAGCATATCGGGCTCCCGCTTGGGGAGGCCGGCGCGCATGGGAAAGTCGGTTTTCGGCAGATTCAGAGTGGCGTTGAAATCCTTAGACATAAGCGTATCTCCTGTATATAGAATCGAAAAACGGAAGAGTGACTGCAGGAAAGCAATAATATCAATTGTAAATCAATGATTTACGATTGAAAGGAAAGCGGGGCACGCGCCTTTCGGCGCCCGCCCCGTATGATGCAGATTGCGGAGGCTCAGACCGTGAAAGGCTGAGTGCTCTCAAGGCTGAAATCGGGCGCGGACTCTTCTGCGGGGCCCAGATCAATGGAGAAGTTCATCTCGGGCTGGACCTTGGAAGCGGAATCTTCAATGCTGCGTATGGCGTCGTCCACGTCCGCTTCGCCGGCGGCCTCGTCAGCCTCCGGCTGGGGAATGTAGTCCTGGCTGATCTCATCCAGCTTGCCGACCTGGGCCTCGCACAGAGCGCGAACGTCCTCGAAATACTTGGCGGTGGCGAGCTTGGCCTCCTCCAGGCGGCGCTCGTACATGCGGGTCTCCTCCTCAATGGAGCCGACGCGGGCCGCGACCTTGGCCTCGGCGTCAGCGATCATGGCCTCGGCGCGCTTGCGGGCGTCCTGCTCGATCTGCACGGCCAGCTTCTGGGCGGAGAGGATGGCGGAGGAGAGGGTCTCCTCGCCGGCGCGGTACTCCTCGATCTTGTCGACGAGGACCTTCATCTTGCTCTTGAGGACGGAGTTCTCTTTCTGGGCGGCCGTGATCTCATTGGCCAGATCCTCCAGAAAATCGTCCACAGAAGCCATATCGTAGCCACTGAGGCGGGACTTCTCAAAAGTTTTTTCGCGGATGTCCTGAGCGGTAATCATATCAATATCCACCTTTCAAAGTTTTCTCTGTATCGAAATTACAGGTACTGGCCGGCGCTCTCCGCCTGCTCAGCCTGGGACCCCAGCACGTCCACGTTCTGGGGCGTCACGAAGTACGTCTTCGCGGAAATGGGGGTGATGCGCCCGCCCAGCGCAAAGGTGATGCCGGACAGGAAGTCCAGCAGACGGCGGGCGTTGTCCGTGGGGACGCCTTCCAGCGTCATCACGACGGAGCGGCCCTGGTTCAGGTGGCTCACCAGCTCCCCGGCCTCGTCAAAGGTCTTGGGATTGAAGAGGATCACCTGCTGCTCGCTGCCGCCGAATTCAACCAGGCGCTCCCGCTTGGCCTTGGCGCCCTTCTTGAAGCCGAAGCCGCCGAAAAGGCCGCCGGTCGGAGCGGAGGCCGGCTTGGGGGCGGCCGCCTCCTTCGGGGCGGGTTCCGGCTCGGGCTTCGCGCCGGTCTCCTCGCCGAAAGCGCTTTCAAACTGTATCTGTGCGGCGCTGGGCTGGACCTGGGGCCTCAGATTGGTCTCGGCGCCTTCAAAAAAATCATCCTCGTCGTCATACGGTTGGGTGAGCTTACGCAGTTCATCCATGAAACCCATGGTATTGCCTCCGGAAATGCTTCTTTACGGATTGTAATTGCGGGGTCCGAAGATCGCCGTACCCACGCGGACCAGGTTGGCTCCGCAGGCAATGGCCTCTGTAAAATCGCCGGACATGCCCATAGACAAAAAATCCATAGATACATTATCGTATTTTTTTCTGCCATTGTCAACAAAAAGCTGCTTCATGGCGAGAAAAAAAGGTCGATTCCCGGCGGGGACGGAGCAGATGGGAGGAATTGCCATCAGCCCGCGCACGAAAATCCCCTCCAAAGCGGAGGCGGCCTCCAGCGCGTCGCCGACCGACTCCGGCGCAAAGCCGGATTTGGAGCTCTCCCGGCCGATGTTCACCTCCAGCAGCACGTCCTGCACGATCCCGCGCTTCTGCGCCTCGCGGGAAACGGCCTCCAGCAGGGGAAGGCTGTCCGCGCCGTGGATCAGAGAGACCAGCCCCACCACCTGCCGGACCTTGTTTTTCTGCAGGTGGCCGATGAAGTGCAGCGGCGCCCCCTCGTAGGCGCCCTGCGCCTGCTTCTCCAGCATCTCCTGCACCCGGTTCTCTCCGCAGATGTCAACCCCGGCGGCGATGGCCTCGCGCACGCGCCCGGCGTCGTTCATCTTGGTGGCGGCCGCCAGCAGGATCTCTCCTGGCTCGCGCCCGGCGGCGATGGCGGCGCGCGCCATGGCCTCCCGTACACGCGCCACGTTTTCGGCAATGCTCATGATTTCAGCCTCTTTCTATTTCAGCTTCAATGAAGCGAAGATTCAGATAAGGTCCGCCCTGCAGCAGCCGGAAGAGCAGCAGGGCCTCTCCCTTTTCCTCCCGGACTTCCAGCAGCCGGGCGGGGACGCTCTCCCCGAAGCCCGAAAAGCGCAGCCGGCAGGGACCCGGCGCAGGCGCTTCTCCAGAGGGGAGGAGGGCGGCATAATACCAGGCGTTCTCCTCCACGAGCCGCGCCTCGCCGATCTCGCCGGGAGACGCGCGGAGGAGCGCCGTGAGCGTCTCCGCCGTCAGCGCGTCCGGCGGCGTGGGCGTGAGCGCCTCGTAGCCGTCGCAGGCGGCAAAGTAGATGCCGCGGCCGGTGAGCCGCTTCCCGTCCTCCGCGCCGGGGATCGGTTCGATGACGCGCTCACGGCGCAGCGCGACGCCCCGCAGCGCCGCCGGCGACTCCGCCGGGACAGGAGGGGGCGACTCCGCCAGGGCGGAGAGAGCTCCGAAGAGAAAAACGCCCAGATAGCCGCAGACGCCCAGAAACAGCAGGACGGCTGCGGCGAGCAGGAAGCGGCTGTCCCGCCCCTTATGTATCGACCGATTCAAGGCTGAGGGGTCGGGGCGGCACGATGGTGGAGATGGCGTGCTTGTAGATGAGCTGCTGCCTGCCTTCGGAATCCAGCACGACGGTGAAGCCGTCAAAGCCCTTGACGGTGCCGTGCAGCTGAAAGCCGTTCATCAGAAACATGGTGACGTTCAGCCGCTCGCGGCGGGCCTGATTGAGAAAAGCGTCCTGGAGGTTGAGTTGTTTTTGCATCTTTGCATGCTCCTTCTATCTGATAGTTTCCGCCTGTGGCGGTACCACCATGATAGCGCGGAGCAGAGGGATTATTCTGTCGAAAGCCGCTGCAGGATCTCGTCCGGCGCCCGGTCGAAATCGGGCGGGCGATCCCAGCAGATCCAGTGGGCGGCCTCGTTTCGCCCGAACCAGGTGAGCTGCCGCTTGGCATAGCGGCGGCTGTTCCTTTTGATGAGTTCCGCCGCCTCCTCGCGGCTGATCTCCCCCCGCAGAGCCAGCACGGCCTCCTTGTAGCCGATGGCCTGCATGGCCGTACAGTCGGCGGGCAGCCCCTCGCCCAGGAGTCCCTGCACCTCGGCATACAGCCCCTCGGCGATCATGCCGTCCACGCGTTTGTCGATGCGCGCGTAGAGTTCTGCCCGGTCCCGATAGTTCAGCGCGACAGTGAAGGCGCGGTAGCGGGGCGGGCGGGCGCGGGTGTCGGCGTCGTGGGCACTGATGGTCCTGCCGGTCAGCCGGTAGATCTCGATGGCGCGGATGATGCGGCGCCTGTCCGCCGGGTGGAGCTTTGCCGCCCGCTCCGGATCGAAGGCGCGCAGCGCCTCCAGCATCTCCTCGCCGCCGCGCGCGTCATACTCGGCGTTCAGCGCCGTGCGCAGGCCCTCGTCGCCCGTGTCACGCTCGGCGAAATCGCGCCCGGAGAGCAGGGAGTCGATATAAAGCCCGGTGCCGCCGACCAGGATTGGCGTCTTTCCCTCCCGGAGCAGCCGGTCGCAGATTTCGCCCGCCTCCCGCACGTAGCGGGAAACGGAGTAGTCCTCCGAGGGTTCTGCCACGTCGATCATATGGTGGGGCACGGCGGCGCGCTCCGCGGAAGTGGCCTTGGCGGTGCCGATGTCCATGCGGCGGTAGATCTGCATGGAGTCGGCGGAGACGATCTCGCCGTTTACGCGTTTTGCCAGCTCGATGCCGAGCCGGGTCTTGCCTGTGGCCGTCGGCCCGCAGACAACGACGATTTCAGGTTTCATAGGATTCCCTTTTCCCGTTGTTCGGGAAGGTAAGCTTTGTTCGCCTGTTCGCAGGCAAGAAGCTGCTCAATTCAAGAACCGTTTCTTTCCACACGGAAAGAAATGGGTTTTGTTATACACAGCTTCCTGCTTTTGAACAGCCGTATACGAAGCGCGGCGCGTTCTTTCTTTTCTCAGGAAGAAAAGAAAGAACGGGGGGCGCATCACGCAGGTTTCTATTTGTGAGCACGAATAATACTGTCACACGATCCGCTTGAACATCTTGTCCAGATCCTTCCGCGACAGGATCGCGGAGACCGGGCGGCCGTGGGGGCAGTACTTGACGCGCCCGGAGAGCACCTCGCGCACGATGCGCTCCCGCTCGGCGTCCGAGGTGTCCCAGCCGGCCTTGATGGCGGCCTTGCAGGCCACGGTATGCAGGATCTCGTCCCGGGCGCTCTGCCGGTCGGGGGCTTTGCCCCGGCGCAGCTTTTCCAGGATCTCCTCCACGGCGGGCAGGGCGTCGGCGCAGAGGATGTCCGCCGGAACGGCGCGGATCACATAGGCGTCGTCGCCGAAAGGCTCGATCTCAAAGCCAAGCTCTCCCAGCAGCTCGCCGCTGCGCTCCAGAAGCTCGGCGTCCTCGGGCGAGAGCTTCAGCGGAACAGGGGTCAGAAGACTCTGGGACATGATCTCCCGGTCCATGGCGCGGAGCCGGTCGAAATTCATGCGCTCGTGGGCGGCGTGCTTGTCGATGAGCAGCAGCTCCTCGCCTGTTTCGACCAGGATATAGGTCTTCATGGCCTCCCCCAGGATCTTATAGGCCGGGAGAGCCGGTTTTTCCACATTTTGAACAGGTTTTCCCACAGACTCCCCGGCTTTATCCGTCGAAACCGGAACTTTTTCGTCGAATTTCTCGATGCGCTGGGGCGGAGTCAGATCCAGCCGGGTCTGCTCGGCCGGCGCGGAGGCGTGCAGGGAGGCGAAGGCGGCGGAAAAGCTGGGCCGCCGATCCCCGGCGGGCGCCGTCTGCGGCCGCGGGACAGACGCGGCGGGTACGGCCGGGCGGCTTTTTTCCACCGCGTAGCCGTTGCTGCGGAAGCTCTCCGCGCTCATGCTGCGGTAGAAGTCCGCCTTCGGCTCCACGGCCTTCCGGGTGGAGGGGGAGAGCTCCACCGCGGCGCTGCGGTTCTCGCTCTCCAGCGAGAGCCGGACGGCGTTATACACCAGGTCAAAGACCTTTTTTTCGCTGCTGAACTTGACCTCCACCTTGGCCGGATGCACGTTCACGTCCACGCTGGCGCAGCTTAAGTCCAGATACAGCACGCAGGCGGGGAAGCGCCCCGTGAGCAGCGTGTTCTTATAGGCCTGCTCCACCGCCGCCTGCAGAAGCTGGGAGCGGATAGCGCGCCCGTTGCAGAAGAAATACTGTGCGGCGCGGTTGCCGCGGCCCGCAGAGGGGGAGGACACGAAGCCCGTGACCTTGAGCCCCTCGTCCTCGCTGACGCAGCGCAGCAGGGAGGAGGCCAGCTCCCGGCCCAGCAGGGTATAGACGCAGGAGTCCTCCCGCCCGTCGCCGGGGGAGAAGAATTCCTCCTTCCCGTCACGCAGCATGCGCACGGAGATCTCGGGCCGGCCGAGGGCGCAGCGCAGCGCCGCCTGTACGCAGGCGCCCGCCTCCGCCCGGTCGGACTTCAGAAATTTCAGGCGGGCCGGGGTGTTGTAAAACAGGTCCCGCACGATCATGGTGGTCCCCTCCGGGCATCCCACGGGCGACATGTCCTGAATGTCCCCGGCGGAGAGCGTCACCAGCGTGCCGCTCCCGCTGCCCCTGAGGCGGGTGCGCAGCTCGATATGGCTCACGGCGGAGATGGCGGCCAGGGCCTCACCGCGAAAGCCCATGGTGCCGATGGCCTCCAGCCCGTGCTCGTCATGCAGCTTCGAGGTGGCGTGGCGCAGGAAGGCCACGCCCGCGTCCTCCGGGGCCATGCCGCAGCCGTCGTCGGTGACGCGGATGTAGGGCGCGCCGCCGCCGCGGATCTCCACGGTCACGTTCTTTGCCCCGGCGTCAAAGGCGTTCTCCATCAGCTCCTTGATGACGGAGGCCGGGCGCTCCACCACTTCACCGGCGGCGATCAGATCCGCCACGTGGGGAGAGAGTATGTTAATGACTGGCATCATATCACCAACCCTTATCGGCATCCCTTTCACAGGGGATGCACAGCAGACTGATTATAAATGATTTTTATTGAAACTTCCATACCCTTTGTGTTAAAATCATATGAATACTCAAACTGCCATAAAGGATTGTTTCTATGCCTTACGAAAGAAAAGAGATCGCGCCCGGGAAGATCCGGGAGCAGGAGGAGATCTGCCGGCGCATCTTCGACCGCGTCACGGCCGACGGGCGGCGGCCTCTGGCCATGGTGGACACCTACGGCTGTCAGCAGAACGAGGCCGACAGCGAGAAGATCCGCGGCTACCTCGCGGAGATGGGCTACGGCTTTACGCAGGACGAATTCCAGGCGGACGTGATCGTCGTCAACACCTGCGCCGTGCGCGAGCACGCGGAGATGCGGGTGCTGGGAAACGTGGGTGCGCTCAACCACTCCAAAAAGGCCCGCCCCGGCCAGATCGTCGCTGTCTGCGGCTGCATGGTGCAGCAGGAGCATATGGCGCAGAAGATCAAAATGAGCTATCCCGTGGTGGATCTGGTGTTCGGACCCCATGAGCTCTGGCGCTTCCCGGAGCTGCTGGAGCGGGTGATGAAGAGCGGCAGGCGCGTCTTTGCCGCCGAAAAGGATCCCGGCTCTGTGGCCGAGGGCATCCCCCGGAAGCGGGACGGCAGCGTGAAGGCCTGGCTCTCCGTCATGTACGGCTGCAACAACTTCTGCACCTACTGCGTGGTGCCCTACGTGCGCGGGCGGGAGCGTTCCCGCCGGCCGGAGGACGTGCTGCGGGAGGCGCGGGAGCTGGTGGCCGCCGGCTATAAGGAGATTACCCTCCTGGGCCAGAACGTGAACTCCTACGGGAAGGACCTGGACTGCGGGGTGGATTTTGCCGATCTCATCCGCATGGTCAACGACATTCCCGGCGACTTCCTCATCCGCTTCATGACGAGCCACCCCAAGGACGCCACCGAGAAGCTGTTCCAAACCATGGCGGCCTGCGAAAAATGCGCCCATCAGCTCCACCTGCCGGTCCAGGCGGGCAGCGACCGCATCCTGAAGGCCATGAACCGCAGCTACGACCGGGAGAAATATCTCCGCCAGGTCGCTCTGGCACGGCAGTACATGCCCGACCTGGTGCTGACCACGGACATCATCGTGGGCTTCCCCGGCGAGACGGACGAGGAGTTTGCCGATACGCTCTCCCTGGTGGAGGAAGTGCGCTTTGACGCCATGTTCACCTTCATCTACTCCAGGCGCGTCGGCACGCCGGCGGCCTCCATGCCAGATCCCTACACCCGCGCGGACAAACAGAAACATTTCGACGCGCTCACCGAACTTGCAAACCGCATCTCCGGCGAAAAGCACAGGGAGTATGAGGGAAAGACCCTGCGCGTGCTCGTCGACGGGGAGACCGGCCGGGAGGAGTACAATCTCTCCAGCCGCACAAACGGCGGGCGCCTGGTGCATCTGAAGGCGGACCCCGCGCTGATCGGGCAGTTTGTGAACGTAAAGATCACGTCCAGCAACACCTGGGCGCTGTACGGAACGATAGAATAGGATTCAGTTTTCAGAACGGAGAAAAAATATGGCTGAACTGACGCCCATGAAGCGGCAATATCTGGAGATCAAGCAGCAGCATCAGGACTGTCTGCTCTTCTTCCGCCTGGGCGATTTCTATGAGATGTTCGACGAGGACGCCAAGCTCGCCGCCCGGGAGCTGGATCTGGCGCTGACCACCCGCGACCGGAACGTGGAAGACCCGGAGGCCCGCACGCCCATGTGCGGCATCCCCTACCACAGCGCGGAGGCCTATATCGCCCGGCTCATCGCCAAGGGCTACAAGGTCGCCATCTGCGAGCAGACCGAGGATCCGGCCCTGGCCAAGGGGCTGGTGTCCCGGGAAGTCATCCGCATCATCACCCCCGGCACCGTCACCGAGAGTTCCATGCTGGAGGAGGGGCGCAGCAACTACATCTGCGCCGTTCACCTGGCAAACGGCCGGGGCGGCGCCGCCTTCTGCGATATCTCCACGGGCGAGTTCTGCGCGGCGGCCTACGATGCCGACCCGGTGTCCCATATCCTCAACGAGCTGGCGCGCTTTTCCCCGCGGGAGGCGGTGCTCTCCGCCGCCGCCCTGGAGGAGGAGCAGATCCCGACCTTCCTGAAGCAGAAGCTCGGCGCCATGCTGGAGTTCGGCGGCGAGATGTTCGAGTACATGCCCGCCGCCGCCCGCGTCTGCGAGCGCTTCGGCTATGCGGACATCGACCGGAGCGGCCTGGGCGACGCGCCCGAGGCCGTATGCGCCGCGGGGGCGCTGCTCGCCTACATCCAGGAGACCCAGAAATTCGACCTGAGCCACATCCGCAGCATGGACGTGTTCTACGGCGGGCGCTACATGGAGCTGGACTGGACGACCCGGCGCTCCCTGGAGCTGACCGAGACCCTGCGCAGCGGGGAAAAGCGCGGCTCCCTGCTCTGGGTGCTGGACAAGACCAAAACCCCCATGGGCGGGCGTCTGCTCCGCTCCTGGGTGGAGCGGCCGCTGCTGAGCGTGGTGGCGATCAAGCGCCGCCTCGCGGCGGTGGGGGAGCTGGCGAAAAACCATGTGGCCCGCGGCGAGCTGATGCTGGCGCTCAGGGAGATCAGCGACATGCAGCGCCTGGTGGGCCGCTGCGTCTACGGCACCGCCGGCGGCCGGGATCTGCGCACGCTCTCCAACTGCGCGGCGGTGCTGCCGCGGCTGAAGGAGCTGACGGCGGGCTTCACCTGCGCCGAGCTGCGGGACATCTGCGGCCTCGACGCGCTGGAGGATATGCGCGCGGAGATCGACCGCGCCGTATGCGACGAGCCGCCCTTCTCCGTGCGTGAGGGCGGGATCCTGCGCGAGGGCTATTCCGAAGAGGTGGACAGGCTGCGCAACGTGCGCGACAACGGCGCCCAGATGGTCACGGAGCTGGAGGCCCGGGAGCGGGAGCGCACCGGCATCAAAAAGCTCAAGGTGGGCTACAACAAGGTCTTCGGCTACTATATCGACGTACCGCGCTCGGCGGGCCTGGAAAACGTCCCGGAGGACTATATCCGCAAGCAGACTCTGGTGTCCAACGAGCGCTACTTCACCCAGGAGCTCAAGGAACTGGAGAATACGCTCCTGACCGCCCGGGACCGGATCAACGATCTGGAATACCAGTATTTCTGCGAACTGCGGGACAGCGTGGCCGGAAAGGTCGCCCGCGTCCAGGCGAGTTCCGACGCCGTCGCGCGGCTGGACGTCCTCTGCTCCCTGGCCGAGGTGGCCGTGCGCAACAACTACACCTGCCCGGAGGTGGACGCCTCCCGCGAGCTGCACATCCTCGAAGGGCGCCACCCGGTGGTGGAGCAGACGCTCAAGGACGTGCTCTTCGTCCCGAACGACACCTATTTGAATGATACGGACGACCGCGTCGCCATCGTGACCGGACCCAACATGGCCGGCAAATCCACCTATATGCGCCAGACGGCGCTGATCGCCCTGATGGCCCAGATGGGCTCCTTCGTCCCGGCCCGCAGCGCCACCGTCGGCGTCGTCGACCGGGTCTTCACCCGCATCGGCGCATCCGACGATCTGGCCGCCGGCCAGTCCACCTTCATGGTGGAGATGAATGAGATGGCGGAGATCCTCAAGCACGCCACGGCCGCCTCCCTGCTGATCCTGGATGAGATCGGCCGCGGCACCTCCACCTTCGACGGCATGGCCATCGCCCGGGCGGTGCTGGAATACTGCGCCGACAAGCGGAAGCTGGGCGCCAAGACCATGTTCGCCACCCACTACCACGAGCTTTCCGCCCTGGAGGGGGAGATTTCCGGCGTCCGCAACTACAATATCACCGCCAAAAAGCAGGGCGGCACCCTGGTCTTCCTGCGCAAGATCGTGCGCGGCGCGGCCGACGACAGCTACGGCATCGAGGTGGCGAAGCTCGCGGGCCTGCCCGACTCGGTGATCCGCAAGGCCAAGGAGTACCTGAAGGAGCTGGAGGCGGACGGCCTCGCCGCTCCTCTGCCGGAGGCCGGGGACGATCAGATCAGCTTTGCCGACATCGGCGCCGACGAGGTGCGCCGCGCGCTGCTGGAGATCGACCTGAACACGCTCACGCCCATCGAGGGCATGAATCTGCTCTTTGAGCTGCAGCGGAAAGCGAGGGCCTGATGAGACTGCGCGAAGCACCCGATTTTCACAGCGGCCTGAGTCCGCTTGCGGCCCTGCTGGTGCTGCTGTGGCTGCCGGTCCACGTGGTCGGTATGCCTTGGCTGCTCTTCAAGGTCTTTCATATTACGGACGACGTGCAGATCAACCTCCTGACCTATGTGATCGGCGCGGTTTATCTGCTGATCGTGGGCTTTCGCTTCCTGCGCCGGGATTTTGACGTGCTCTGCGAGCAGCCGGGCCGGGTCTTCTTCCAGGTGCTGGGCTGCTACGGCACCATGCTGCTGATGAACCTGGCCGCCTCCGGCCTGCTCGGCCTCTTCGTCGATGCGGTGGACAACCCCAACAACGCCGCCGTCATGGACATGGTGGGGCAGGACTACGGCGCCATGAACGCCATCGCCATTTTTCTCGCGCCCTTCGTGGAGGAGATGCTCTTCCGCGCCGGCGTCTTCGGGACCATCCGCCGGAAAAGCCGCGTGCTCGCGTATGTGGTCTGCATCCTGCTCTTCGGGGTCTATCACATCTGGGGCTACGCCCTCTCCGACCCCATGAGCTGGCTGTACCTGCTGCAGTACGTTCCGGCGGCCTGGCTGCTCTGCCGCTGCTACGAGTACTGCGACAGCATCTGGGGCAGCCTTGCTTTCCATATGCTGACAAACTTTGTATCGCTTCAGGCGCTGCGCCTGGTGGAGGATCTGCTGTGACGGAGGAATACCCGATTCGCCCCATCGCCCATCTGCGCGGGGACCTGCCGGACAAGTTCGGCGTGCCACGGCAGGCGGGGATCGTGGAGGCGCTGGAGAGCCGCATCGTCTTTACGCCGGAATATCGGAACCCCGACGCCCTGCGGGGCATCGAGGGCTTCTCCCATCTCTGGCTGATCTGGCAGTTTTCCCGGGCCCTGCGCACGGAGTATTCGCCCACGGTGCGCCCGCCCCGGCTGGGCGGCAACGAGCGGATGGGCGTTTTCGCCACCCGCTCCCCCTTCCGGCCCAACTCCCTGGGCCTGAGCTGCGTCCGGCTGCTGCGTGTGGAGCGGGACGAAAAGCTGGGGCCGATCCTCGTCGTCGGCGGGGCGGACCTGCTGGACGGCACGCCCATCTTCGACATCAAGCCCTATCTCCCCTATGCAGACTCCAGGCCGGAGGCGCTCTCCGGCTTTGCCCCCGACTCCGGCAGGACCCTCCGCGTCATCTTTCTTCCCGGCACGGAGGAGGCCGTCCCGGAGGAAAAGCGCGAGGCGCTGCGCGGCGTGCTGGCAAACGATCCCCGCCCCCGCTACCAGGACGACCCCGCGCGCGTCTACGGGCTCAGCTTCGCGGGGAAGAACGTAAAATTCCGCGTGGAGGGCGAGACGCTTACCGTGCTTGCGGTGGAGTAAGTATGGATCCTCAATATGAAAAACAGGACTGCCGCGCCGGTGAACGATATCACCGGCGCGGCAGTCCGTTTTGGCTCTCTATGGAATTACAGGAGCGAGACGAGCTTCTTTGCTCCCTCGGCGAAATAGGCGAGATTCTCCTCCTGCAGCACGGTGTCCTTCGCCGTGTGGATGCGGCTCATATAGAGCCCCGCCAGGGGCTTTTTCCGCATGGCCGAGACGCCCACGCCCACCGGGAAATTTGCCTGATCGGAGGGGTAAAAGGCCGTGAGCGTGCTCTCAAAATGCAGCGTTTTCCCCTCTGCCGCCGAAAACGCCCCGCGCAGCGCGGCGTCATAGCGCCTGCGCGCCTTACGGGAGGAGACAAAGAGAAAATCGTCCCCGTCCGAGACGCAGTCGAAGTTCACCAGCAGCTTATCCTTCATGGCCTTCCTGTGCCTGGATGCAAACCAGCCGGAACCCAGCAGTCCGCTCTCTTCGTGGTCGAAAAACACGAAAGCGCATTGAGCGCGCTCCTCTTCGCTCATGCGGCCGATGGCCTCCACCAGGGTCAGCACGCCGGAGGTGTTGTCGTTCACGGTGTGCGGATTTGCCGGGCCGAGCAGGAACACATAGACCATTGCTCCCAGCCCGAACAGCAGGCCGAGAAAAGCCCCAGCCACCCCCAGCCTGGGGGCCAGCAGCGCCGTCAGGGCAAACATCAGCGCCAGGAAGGGCAGCGAGATCAGAACGCTGTAGGCCAGATAGAGCAGCAGATTCTTCGGCGTGACGAAGTTCGGGAAGGGAAGGCGCGCGCAGGTGTCGTAGTGGGCGGTAAAGACGACCTTCGCCGCCTCCGCATCGCCCAGCACAAGATTTCGGCAGCGCGGGAAACCGCCCTCCTCGACCCGAAGGCCGGGAAGGCGGCGCTGCATCATTTCGATAAAGGCGCTTTTCTGCGCCCGGGTTTTGCGGACCTGCCAGTTCTGCAGGATCTCATAGCTCAATCCGTCCATAGGGATTCAGCGGGTGACGGTAAAGCTGCCGCCGCACTCAATGACGGGGATATCCACGCCGCCGTAAGTGCCGCCCCAGTGCCATTCGGCCTGCAGATCCAGATCGCGGGAACTGCCCTGGGGAAGCTGGACGGTGAAGGATTGGGACGCAAGCTCCGTCGTCAGCAGGGCGGTGTTGCTGTCATAGCTGATGGCGGGGGAATCCAGCGACACGTACTGGCCGTTCAGGCCGATGTTCACCGAGCCGGGCAGGCCGTTCACGTAGATGCTGTAGGAGTTGAGGATGACGGAAACGCGCACGCTGATCTCGTTTGCGCCGGAGACGCGGGCCTCCCAGTCGGCGCGGATGTTGATGGCCGCCCCGGTGTTGGAGGAGAAGCTGCCGCTGCCCAGCAGCGCGCCCATGTCGGGGGCGTTGCCGGAAACCTCCGCCGGGATCTCCACGGGCACGGGCGTCTCGATCACCGCCGCCTCGGGCGTGCTCTCCACAGCGGGCGCGGCAGGCGCGGGCGTGACCACGGTGCTCTGGGCAGGCGCCTCAAAGGGCACGGAGGTGGAGGGCGTCAGCACCTCGGGGGTGGGCGCGGGCGTGTTCTCGGTCACCAGCACGTCGGTGCTGACGGGCTGATTGGCCTCCGCCTCGCGGCGGCGGTCAAGGCCGGTCAGGAAGGTGAACACCACCGCCACGACCAGCAGAAATACCAGGATAAACAGCACGGCTGTGATTTTGCCTTTCATTCAAAAAAGCCTCCTTCTATCATCTGCACGCACGGG
The DNA here is from genome assembly GCA_902774015.1 of Oscillospiraceae bacterium. GTDB lineage: Bacteria > Bacillota > Clostridia > Oscillospirales > Oscillospiraceae > Limivicinus. The sequence continues at coordinate 35,530 of CACYHB010000020.1, forward strand.
AAACGACTTCCGCACGGCAAGCGGTTTCAAATAGTTACAAACAGTATACAATAAATGTCGAAAAATGTCCAGACCCGGCCGGCACTTCTTATGAATTTTTCAGATTTACCCTCTTGCGTACGAAAAAAGAAAAAAGGCACTTGACAAGAAAAAATTACTGTGATATCATTTTGATATCAAAAGGAGGTGCTTTCCATGAAAGAGAAAGTATTGAACAATAAAAAGAACGGCATGTCCATGCTGCTGCTGTTTACCCTGCTGTATCTGGCCTCCGTCGGGCTGGTCATCTTTGCCGCGGTGAAAATGGACGCCGGACGCATGGGCTTTCTGCCCCTGATGATCCTGGGCATCCTGTGGATGAGCGCCGGCTGGGTTCCCTTCTGCGGTCTGAAGGTCCTCAAGCCTCAGGAGGCGCTGGTGCTCACGCTCTTCGGCAAGTACATCGGCACGCTGAAGGAGGACGGCTTCTACTTCGTCAACCCCTTCTGCGTGGCCGTAAACCCCGCCGCCCGCACCAAGCTCAACCAGTCCGGCGACGTGGATGCCGGCGCGAACAACGCGCTTCTGAGCGTCGCTCTCGGCAAGAATGCGGACGCTGCCGCGGCTGCCTCCGGCGAGATGACCAGCAAGAAGATCTCCCTCAAGGCCATGACCCTCTCCAACTCCCGCCAGAAGATCAACGACTGCCTTGGCAACCCCGTGGAGATCGGCATCGCGGTCATCTGGAAGGTCACCGACACGGCCAAGGCCGTCTTCAACGTGGACAACTACAAGGAGTACCTCTCCCTCCAGTGCGACAGTGCGGTGCGCAACATCGTGCGCATCTACCCCTATGACGTGGCCCCCGGCGTGGACACCACCGGCGACGGCGTGGCCGACGAGGGCAGCCTGCGCGGCTCCAGCGAGCTGGTGGCCCAGCGCATCCGGGACGAGATCCAGCAGAAGGTGGAGGAAGCCGGCATCGAGATCATCGAGGCCCGCATCACCTACCTGGCCTACGCCCCCGAGATCGCGGCGGTCATGCTGCAGCGTCAGCAGGCGTCCGCCATCATCGACGCGCGCAAGATGATCGTGGACGGCGCCGTCGGCATGGTGGAGATGGCGCTGGAGCGCCTCAGCGAGAACCACACCGTGGAGCTGGACGAGGAGCGCAAGGCCGCCATGGTCTCGAACCTGCTGGTGGTCCTCTGCGGCAACCGCGACGCGCAGCCGGTAGTCAACTCCGGCAGCCTGTATTGATGCCCCATGGCCGACAATGCGAAGAAACAGGTGCCGCTGCGCCTGTCCCCCAAGCTCTATGACGCGCTGGCCCGCTGGGCGGAGGACGATTTCCGCTCTCTCAACGGGCAGATCGAGTACCTGCTCACCGAGTGCGTCAAGCAGCGGAAGAAAAACGGAAAATACGTGGGCGAGGAGATCGACAAGCCCATCGAGCTGGATATCGAGTGAGGAGGCGGTACTATGACCAAACGAATCGTGCGTCTTGTCCTGCTGATCCTCGGCATTCTGGCCCTGCTCGGCGCAGCGCTCTTCGTGGCGCTGCGCTGGGACAGCATTCCGGCGGAGGTGCCCACGCACTACGACGGCGCGGGGCAGCCTGAGGACTACAGCGGCAAGGGTACCCTGTGGGGCATGCTCGCCACCGGCTGGGCCATGTTTGCGATGACCGCCGCGATCGCCCGCTTTCCCGCGCTTTGGAAGAAAAACGGCGGCTTCGTGCGCGTGAACAGCCTGCGCATCGGCGGGAAGACCATCGGGGCCAACTGGCTGAGCCTCGATCTGCTCAGCACGGAGATCGCGTTCCTGTTCGCGTATCTGAGCGTAAACAGCGCCCTCTGCCGCCCGCTGGGCGCGTGGCTGCTGCCGGTGTTCTTCGGTACGATGCTTCTCTCCTTTGTCGCGCCGAGCCTCCTGCTCGGCAGCGAATGACGGGGAGGGAAGGCCATGCGTCCAAAGCTCCGGCACCATATCCTGACGGGACTTTCCGGCTTCTCTCTGCTGGGCGTGACGGTCTTTACCGTCATACGATACGGCTCCCTTCCGGAGAAGATCCCCACCCATTTCGGCCCGTCCGGCGCGGCCGACGGCTACGGCCACAAGAGCACGCTGGTGATGCTCATTTTCCTCGCCTGGATGCTCTTCGGCGTTTTGAGCGCGGTCGCCTTCCTTCCCCCCGACGCCTGGAACGTCCCGAAGCGCAATCCCCGCACCCTCGCCGCGGCGGCGGATATGATCGCGGTGATGAAGCTCGTCACCGTCCTGATGTTTGACTGGCTGATCCTCTGCTCCGTGCTGGGCCGGGATCTGGGTCCCTGGTTCCTGCCGCTGACCATGGCGGGGATGTTCGCCCCGCTGCTGCATCTGATCATCGCCTCCGTAAGAAAATAGTTTGAGTCATGAGTTTTGAGGAGACGGGAGACGCGGCCGCAGGGGCGGCAACCTGCCGCCCGCTGTCCCGCACCCTGCCCGTAGGGGCGCTTCACGAAGCGCCCGCATTTGACCCCGCCGGAAGTCCGCTTCCGCCATCGAGCAAAGGAGGCTCTGTATGAACGAAAACGACAAACAGCTTTCCGCCTATCTGCTCTGGGCCTTTCTGCTGGCCTGGATGCTGCAGGCGGCCGCCATCGGCTTCGCCTGGAACGGACAGACCCACTATTTCCAGCTCGCGCTGCTCGTGTCCATGTATGCGCCCTTCGCCGCCGTGCTGCTGGCGAAAGCGCCCCGGGACGTGGGCTGGGGGCTGAAGCTGCGCGGCAAGGGGACGTGGGTCCTCGCCGCCTGGTTCGGCTTCGCCGTGCTGGCGGCGCTGGGCGCCGCGCTCTACTATCTGCTCTTTCCCAGGGCGCTGGATCTGAGCTTCGGCTTTCTCGCGTCACAGCTCGGCGAGGAGGGCCTGCGGCAGATGGAGGCTCAGGGACTCACGCTCAAGACCCTGCTGCTCATCGAACTCGCCCAGGCCCTGACCTACGCCCCGCTCATCAACACCTTCGCCGCCCTCGGCGAGGAGGTGGGCTGGCGCGGCTTCCTCTACCCCAGGCTCAAGGAACGCTTCGGCACGGCAAAAGGGCGGCTGCTGGGCGGCGCGATCTGGGGCGTGTGGCACTGGCCGGTCATCATTCTCGCGGGCTACAATTACGGCACGTCCTACTGGGGCGCGCCGGTGCTGGGGCCGCTGCTGTTCTGCGTGATCTGCATTGCTCTCGGCACGATCATCGACTATCTGTATGAGAAAACGGACTGCATCTGGATCCCTGCCCTGGCCCACGGCGCGTTCAACGCCGTCTCCGGCGTCGGCGTCCTTGTGCTGAACCCCGCCTATATCGGCCATACGACGATCGGCCCCGCGCCGATCGGCATTGTGGGCGGCCTGCCGCTGCTGCTCATGGCCGGCCTCCTGCTGGGAAAAAGCGGCCGGGAAAACGTCTGAAAGGCAGCAAAGCGTTTTTGCTTCCCGCTTTGCCCTTCTGAGGAACAAAGGAACGAAGGATCTCTGCCCCTGCAGCCATCCGCCGCATTCGGACAGAGATTCTTCGTTTCCCGCAGAAGGACGCCGCCGTTTTTTCACCCGCCTCTTTTTGAAAAAAGGTGTTGACAAACCGCTGATTGTCTGGTATTCTTACAAAGCTGATGGATGGCCACGTAGTTCAGTCGGTTAGAACGCCGGCCTGTCACGCCGGAGGTCGAGGGTTCAAGTCCCTTCGTGGTCGCCAGGTATGCCCCTTGTTTCAAGGGGCATACAATTTGCTGCTGTAGCTCAGTAGGTAGAGCGCATCCTTGGTAAGGATGAGGTCGGCAGTTCGAATCTGCCCAGCAGCTCCAGAAAAGCACCGCAAGCCCGTAGGGCCTGCGGTGCTTTTCTTATGCTGCCGGCAGATTCGAATCATGTCCGCAGGCCCCGGTGGGGCCTGCGTGAGCCAGTGCAAACACTGGCGAACACATTGATTTTTTCTTCCCGTCTCACGGAAGGGAAGAAAAAATGCAGCCGAATCTGCCCAGTCTTTCCGCTTTACGGCACGAAGTACCGGTCTTCCGCCCATTTTGCGGGATTCGTATCGATGTATTCCCAGATTTCCAGATAGTCCTTTTCTCCGCGGATCACGTGCTCGTAATACCCGCGCTGGAAGACCTCCATTCCCGGGTGCTTCTCATGAATCCGCCTGCTGCTGTTCATTTTCAGATAACCAAGCGCTTTGGACAGAAGCGAGCGTGTTTCTCCTTCCCGTAGGGGCGCTTCACGAAGCGCCCGCCCGGCCTTGATTCGCAGGAGCAAATGAATATGGTTCGGCATGATCACGGTATGATCTACCGCCAGATTTGAATACCGCGCCGGAAGAGATGAAATGACCTCATCAACAACCCGGCCGATCTCTGTAAGGCATACCGAGGCAGCGGGCGCTTCGTGAAGCGCCCCTACAGCGATATCCGAGAGGATGCAGCGCCTGTCCCGGGTGCAGATCGTGACGAAATAGGCGCCGGGAGACGAATAATCAAAATCCGGCAGGCGGATCTGTTTTCGTTTGGGCAGGTCCACGGCACATACCTCCAATCCTTCGTAGGGGCGATTCACGAATCGCCCGTTTTTTATATCATAGCATAAATACGGCAAAGAAAACAGGCGTCCTCGCACATCTTTGAACATCTCGGAACATCTATCGAACATCTTTTAACATCTATGAAAATGATGGAGAGACTTTAAGCGTCTCTCCATCATTATTTCATCTTCATAAGGAAAAGAGATTGTTTTGATAAAATGTATGTGATAAAATGTCACTAAATGAATTGATGAATGGAGGCAGTATATTTTGGCAATACGAGTTCGTTATACTTATACGGAGTATAAACATTTTCCAGGCGCTACACAGGCATCGCAAAAGCACAGCCTATCAGCGATGGCTATCCCGCTTGTTGCTATCATTCTTTTCGCATTGCTTAGTTCTTATAATGTTAATACTGCTGTTTCAATTATTGGGCCGATTGCCTTTTGTATTATTTGTTATGCTGTTTCGTGGGGGCGGTATGACCACGATATAATAAATGGCATCTTCCTTGGAATAAATGGAGTATCAGACGAGCAAAGAAAAATAATCGTTAATCGCTTTATGTCAGGGAAACAGTTTGGAAAAGGCGACATTTCATCTGCGTGTAAGGTTGCAACAATATTAAAAGGTCTTGATTTGGATTATCGCAATGGAAGGATTACTCTCGGCGAATACTGTGAGAAACGACACTCAGTTTTGTCTTATTTTGGAATAGAGGATATCTGTGGTTTGAAATAAAAACTATTGAAGACAATAGAGTGGCATATAAACAGGAGAAAATAGATGGATACCAGAGAATATACAATTTACGCTTCATTTCTTGATGACTTAAATAATCGTAATGAAGCGATGCTTTATCTGGCAACCGATACCGTGTATCACTCTGCTACATTCAAAATCAAAGCAACGGACGAGAACGAAGCACTTGAAGCGTTTTATAAATCCACCGAATTTCAGTCATTTGTAAGTAAGCACCCTAACTCTAATATTTTTATATTATCAGAGGGTGAAACGATTTATCGCAAAGTTCGTAAAATCAATAATCTTACAACGAACACAGATGATTGAAATCATACAGCAGGGAACCATACACTCCCTGCCGTTTTTATCCCTCCAACAGCCTGATATACTTATCCGCCGTAGTCCTGCTGATATCGCAGAGCGGGCGATTCGTGAATCGCCCCTACATATCAGATTGAAAACCCCATTCTTATACTGCGAATCATGCCGCAGGAAATGAGCGGGAATACCGCCGGGGGGCGGTCTGCGGCCGGCGAGGATCGCCTGAACTTTCGTAAAACACGCAGCCTGGCTCTTGACAGGGGGCCGTATCTGCGGTATAACATAGTCAGACAGTAGGAATTAAGCAGGGAGACACGACAAATGGCTCAGACGCTTTGTAACTGCATGAAGTGTTGTGACGTGCGCTGTGAGATGCGCATACGATTTGTTGTACCCATTTGTGTTCTCCCGTGACGTGGTTTTCGCTGCCGGGGAGTCCGATGGGCTCCCCGGCTTTTGTTTTTTCACGTACAGAATCCTGAAAACAAGGAGGCCTCTGCCATGTTTGCTCCGGGCGGGCGATGTCGCTGCCGACAGAACAGCGTACCTTATTAAACTGCTATGAAATCTGTCAGGAGGAACGAAAAATGTCTCATATCTACACATCCGCGGACCAGCTCATCGGGAAGACCCCGCTGCTGGAGCTGACGCATCTGGAAAAGGAAGAGGGCCTGCAGGCCAGGCTCCTCGTAAAGCTCGAATATCTGAACCCCGCCGGTTCCGTGAAGGACCGTGTCGCCAAAGCCATGATCGACGACGCGGAGGAAAAAGGACTGCTGCAGCCGGACTCCGTGATCATCGAACCCACCTCCGGCAACACCGGCATCGGGCTTGCCTCCGTGGCCGCCGCCCGCGGCTACCGGATCATCATCGTCATGCCCGAGACCATGAGCCTGGAGCGGCGCCAGCTGATGAAGGCCTACGGCGCCGAGTTGGTGCTCACCGAGGGAGCCAAGGGCATGAAGGGCGCCATCGCCAAGGCCGAGGAGCTGGCGGGCGAGATCCCCCACTCCTTCATCCCCGGCCAGTTTGTCAACCCTGCGAATCCCGCCGTCCACCGCGCGGCCACCGGCCCGGAGATCTGGGCCGACACCGACGGCGAAGTGGACGTTTTCGTGGCGGGCGTCGGCACGGGCGGCACGATCACCGGCGTGGGCGAATACCTGAAAGCGCAGAATCCCGCCGTAAAGGTCGTCGCGGTGGAACCCGCGGGTTCGCCGGTCCTCTCCAGAGGGACCGCCGGCGCCCACAAGATCCAGGGCATCGGCGCGGGCTTTGTGCCCGCGGTGCTGAATACCGCCGTGTACGATGAGATCATCGCCGTGGAGAACGAGGACGCATTCGCCGCCGGAAGGAGGCTCGGCCGGAGCGAGGGCGTGCTGGTCGGCATCTCCTCCGGCGCCGCCCTCTGGGCAGCGATCGAGCTTGCGAAACGGCCGGAGAACAAGGGCAAGACCATCGTCGCGCTGCTGCCGGACACCGGGGACCGCTATCTGTCCACCGCACTCTTTGCCGACTGATATGGAAAAGACGATCCTGGAGCTTGTTCGTGCCGCCGCCCGCGCGCTGGAAGATCGGGAGGCCGCGGGCGACACGCCCGCCCCCGATTACCGGGGCCTGCGCCGGCAGGCGGAACGCTTTACCGACGGGATGATCGACGTGCTGTTTCCCCGCTTCGCCCCTCTGCCCGTGTCCCGGGAGGAGGGGCTGGAGGAGGCGGCGGAGCTGCTGGAGGCCATGCTGGCGCGCATCCCCGGCGCGCCGCGGGCGGAGGACCTGATCCCCGCCCTGCTGGAGAGCCTGCCGGAGGTACGGCGGCAGCTGGAGAGCGATCTGCTGGCGGCTTATCAGGGGGACCCCGCCGCCAAAAGCGTCGACGAGGTCATCCTCTGCTACCCGGCCTATACGGCCATCAGCACCTACCGCCTGGCCCACGTACTCTATGCGCAGGGCGTGCCGCTGCTGCCCCGGATGATGACGGAGTATGCCCACCGCCTGACCGGGATCGACATTCACCCCGGCGCGGCCATCGGCGATTCCTTCTTTATCGACCACGGCACCGGCGTCGTGATCGGCGAGACAACGACCATCGGCCGCGGCGTCAAGCTCTACCAGCACGTGACCCTGGGGGCCAAGAGCTTCCGGGTCGGCGAGGACGGCAGCCTGGTCAAGGGGATCAAGCGGCACCCGGACATCGGGGACCGGGTGGTCATCTATTCGGGCGCCACGATCCTGGGCGGCGAGACGCAGATCGGCAATGACTGCGTCATCGGCGGAAGCGTCTGGCTGACCCACTCCGTCCCCGCGGGGAAGATGGTCCTGGCCAGAACGGCCGTTATGGATTCGACGCTGACCCGGGACGTCATGCAGCATACGTTCCTGGACTGCTCCATGCTGTAATATCACAGGGAGGATCGGAAAATGAGAGGGATCGTCACCGCGCTCGCGGTACCGGCGGCGCTCTGGATAGCCGCCGGGGCGGCCATCGCCTACGTCGGCTCGAACCGGCACGGGGATCCGGACCGGCTCCTGGGCCAGGGAGAGGCGGACAGCGCGCTTTCGCGGAAGATCAGGGAACTGCGGCGGGCTGTCCCGGAGCGGATCTCGGAGGAGTATGAGATCCGGAATCGGGAGGGCCTGCGGCTCCACGGCTATCTGATCCGGGCGAAGCGCCCCTCCCGGGTCTTCGTGTTCTTCAGCCACGGCTACCGCTCGCCGGACGGGGCGATGGAGTTCGGCGGCGTGCTGCCCATGTGGGAGGGGCACGACTATAATTTCTTCCTGGTGGACCATCGGGCCCAGGGAAGGAGCGAGGGCAGCCACATCAGCTTCGGCCAGCATGAGGCCGAAGACAACATGGAGTGGCTTGGCTTTCTGCTGCGCACGTTCGGCGAGGATATCCGGATCCTTCTGCACGGCGAGTCCATGGGCGCGGCGACGGTGCTGATGATGAGCGGGATGGCACTTCCGCCCCAGGTGAAGGGCATCATCGCCGACTCCTCCTACACCAGCTATTTTGAAGAGAGCCTGCACGCGCTGCGCTTTCCGTTCCGGCGCGCGGTGCTGGAGAGCGCGAACCTCTGGCTGCGGCTCTTCCACGGCATAGACATGAAAAAAGCCGCCCCCCTGGAGGCGGTGAAGCGGGCGGAAAAGCCCATCCTCTTTACCCACGGAGGACGGGATCCCCTGGTGCCGCCGGAAATGGGGCGGGCGCTGTACGCCGCCTGCCGCACGGAGAAGCGGATGGTGGTTTTCCCGGACGCGGCCCATACCACGGCCGTCGTGGAGCATCCGCGGGAATATGCGGCGGCGGTGGACGATTTCCTCCGCTCCTGCCTGGACGGGCAGGAGGGCTGAGAGCGCCTGTGCGCGAGAGGGATCTCCGAATACGAAAAAGCCTTGAAATCGAAAGATTTCAAGGCTTTTTCAGCATGAAATTCACGTTGAAGACCCGGTTTTCGGCGGAGATCAGCATTTCTCCGCCGTATTTTTTCAGCGACAGGCTCACGCTCTTCATGCCGAAACCGTGGTTTTCCGCGTCGCTCTTGGTGGTTTTCGGAAACTCACCCTGGAAGCGCAGGTCGTTTTCATAGGTGTTGAACATATGGAAGTATAAAAGCTGCCCCACGGGGTTCATCTTCAGCGAGAGGATGCGGTTTTCCGGATCGCGGACAGCCGCGGCGGCCGTGATGGCGTTATCCAGCAGGTTTCCGAAGATGGCGTAGAGGTCGATGGTGTCGAGAAAGGCCAGCTCTCGGCCGTCCACCAGGCAGGAGAAGCGGATCCCGGCTTCACGGCAGCGTACGGCGGCGTCCGTTAGGATCACGTCCAGCGTTCCGTTGCCGGAGTTTACGTACTGCTCGTATTCACTCAGCTCGCGGCGGATCTCCTCCATGGCGCTGCGGTCATACAGGGCGCCGGCCTCCATACGGCTCAGCTGCTTTTTCAGATCGTGCGCCCGGACATTCACCCGGTCTATGAGTTCCTTCTGCAGCTCATAGCGCTCCTTCTGCAGCAGATTGCTCTGCCGGATTCTCTCGATCTCCAGTCGGGCGACCTTGTTATGCTGTACGCTGATGAGCATAAAGTAGGCGGCAAAGACGATCAGGACGGAATAGATGCGAAAATACAGAAGGTTCTGCGGCTCCTGCGGCAGGGAGGTGATCAGCAGGTTCATCACCGTCAGCGGGATGGGCAGCAGCAGGCCCGCCAGCAGGATCGAGGTATAGCCCTGCAGGGAGATCAGGTTGTGAAAGATCCTGCCCAGCACCAGGCGCATGGTCAGATAGGCGATGAAATAGATGAAAAAAACAGCGAAGGTGACGGCGGGGGCGCTGTGGTTTACGGGATGGCCGGCCATCTCCAGCAGAGTGAAAACAATGGAGGACAGGGAATAGAGCAAGTGCTGCCAGAGCTGACCGATGGCCGTCACGTAGGCGGCCTCGTAGATACTCCCCTCGCAGCAGACGACCAGGGACAGCCCGATGCCCAGATAGACGGCGTAGTAGTAGAGCGCCCTGCCGGACAGGGCGCCCGGTCCGCTCTCGGGGATGAGCAGGACCGTCAGGATCAGCAGCAGAAGGCCCAGCCCCGAGCAGCCAAGCCGCAGCCATGCCCTGTCCCTCCGGAGCGGGAGCAGATTCACGCTCAGCACCGCAAACAGCATGGCAAAGGCCGGGGCGCAGCGGGAAATGACAGTCAGAAAGGCGCTCATACCTGCCCTCCGTTATACAGCAGCAAGGCGTTCACAAGCTCTTTGCGGCGCCGGCGGCTGAGGGGGATCGCGTCTGCTCCGATATAGATCATCGAGCTGTCGATCCCCGTCACATATTTCAGGTTGACCAGAGAAAAGCGGGCGCACTGGAGAAAATGATAGGGCGCCAGCTCCTCCGCCACGGCGGCGATGGCTCCGGAGGCGCGGAAATCCCCTTCTGTGGTGTGATAGATCAGCGAGTGCCCGTAGACCTCCACGTAGCGGATGCTGTCGGTGTTCAGCCAGCGATAGTCCCCGTCCGCGCAGATCCGGACGCGGCAGGATCGGCGGGAGGCGACGTGGTTGAGGGCTTTCTGCAGCTTCTTCTCCAGCACCGCGTATTCCACCGGCTTGAGGAGATAGTCCATGGCTTCCACCGAATAGCCCTCCACGGCGTACTGGGCGATGCGGGAGACGAAGAGGAGCGTCGTGTCTCCGTCCCGCCGCCGGATGCTGCGGGCCACGTCGATGCCGTTGGACCAGCGCATCTCCACATCGAGAAAGATCAGGTCAAACGTGCCGTCGTAGCGGAAGAGCAGATCCTCCCCGTCAGAGAAGGTGAACAGACGGTATTCTTCGCCGCGGTTTTCAAAAAAGCGAGCAATATAGCCTTGCAGGAGTTTGAGATCTTCCGCATCGTCATCCACGATGGCAAGCCGTATCATAATCAAAATCCCCCGGTATTTGAAGGAATGAATCCCGGATAAGACGAGTATAACACAGTTTGGGAAAAAAGAATATCCCAAGCCGAAGATTTGACCGTTCGCGTGAGAAAAACGGCCGTTCGCGCGCTTCGGCTTTTTTCCTTGGTGAATACTGCTAAAATTGCGGCAGAAAACCCTGCAAAATTCCTGATACATTCTACAGAGGAGGGTAAACATGGCTAAAAAGGGTTTATGGCGTGGTCTCGCGACGATCATGGCATCTCTGATGATGTTCTCCTTTGCCGCGCAGGCCACCACCAACAGCTGGGCAAACAAAGTCAACAGCATGCTCGGCACCAGCAACTATGAAATCGTCGTCGAGGATACCGACGACAACGACACCGGCACCTATTTCGCTTCCGACTATGCGTCCCTGAAGGACATGGTCGCAGCGCAGACCGAGTTCGGCGCGGAAGTCGCCTCCGAGGGCGTCGTCCTGCTGAAGAACAACGGCGCGCTTCCCCTGAACAAGGGAAGCGAAAGCGTCACCCTCTGGGGTATGCACACAGATAACCCCATTCTGGGCGGCATGATGGGCTCCACGGCCTTCGTCAACTGGGACGCCGGCCAGCCCATGTACGGCCTGAAGGAGGCGCTGCCTGCCCGCGGCTTCACCGTGAACCAGGACTTCGTCAAGCTGTACGCGGATCCTTCCATGGACCCCTACCGTATGGTGGCCCTGTTCTTCGGCATGCCGATCCCGGGTCACATCCTGACCCCGGTGTTCACCACGATGAACGAGAACTTCTCCACCTACAACGTGGGTGAGGCTCCCGCCTCCGTTTACTCCGACGAGCTTCTTGCCAGCGCGGACGGGACGGCCGCCCTCGTTCTCATCACCCGCGACAGTTCCGAGGCTGCGGACTACCATCCCGACATGGTCTCCGCCGTCGATACCGACAGCTTTGACCGTCCTCTGGGCCTGTCCCGGAACGAGCGCGACATGATCGCGCTCGCCAAGGAGCACAGCAGCAAGGTCATCGTCCTCATCAACAGCTCCAGCGCCATGGAGATCGAAGAACTCAAGCAGGATGCCGACGTGGACGCCGTCCTCTGGATCGGCGATCCCGGCGTGAACGGCTGCCTCGGCATCGCCGACGTGCTGGCCGGCGACGTGACTCCCTCCGGCAAGCTGACCGACACCTACGCCGTCAGCTCCGTCTCTTCCCCCGCCATGGTGAACTTCGGCGTTTACCTCTACACCAAGAACTCCTACAACGACAGCAGCATCTCCTACGATGACTGCGGCGACGCCTATCTGGTGGAGTCCGAGGGCATCTACCAGGGCTACAAGTACTACGAGACCCGTTACGAGGACGCCGTCCTCGGCCAGGGCAAGGCTGACGACGCCGCCGGCTCCCTCTCCGGCAGCTGGAACTACGCCGCCGAGGTTTCCTATCCCTTCGGCTACGGCCTGTCCTACACTACCTTTGAGCAGGAGCTTGAGAGCGTGGACTTCAACATCGGCGGCGAGAGCAAGGCCGTTGTGAAGGTCACCAACACCGGTGACGTTGCCGGCAAGGACGTGGTCGAGCTCTACGTGCAGGCTCCCTACACCGCAGGCGGCCTGGAGAAAGCCGCCCTGCAGCTCATCGGCTTCGGCAAGACTCAGGTCCTGGAGCCCGGCGCTTCCGAGACCGTGACCGTGAACTTTGACGCCCGCTACGCCGCGAGCTATGACGAGACCGCCGTCAAGGCCGACGGCACCGAAGGCGCCTGGGTCCTGGATGCCGGCGACTACTACTTCGCCATCGGCAACGGCGCCCACGAGGCCATCAACAACATCCTGTCCGCCAAGGGCGCCGACGCGGAGAGCCTGGCCGTCATCAACGAGGGCGAGAGCTTTGACGCCGCCCGCGCCAAATCCGTCACTGTCGGCAGCCGCGACATCGAGACCTATTCCGAGAACGTGCAGAACGCTCTGCAGGATATGGACATCAACAAGATCATCCCCGGCACCGTCGAGTACTTTACGCGTTCCGACTGGTCCAAGGGCTGGACCCCCGTCACTGAGATCGAGCCCACCGCCGAGATGCGCATCGACCTGTCCAACACCCGCAACGCCCTCACCGAAAACGGCGACGGCCTGCAGTGGGGCGTTGACAGCGGTCTGTCCCTCGTGAACTTCATCGAGACCGACGAGGCCGGCCGCTACGTGGGCGTCGTGGATTACGACGATCCTCTGTGGCAGCAGCTGGTCGAGCAGGTCAGCCTGGACGAGGCCATCAACTACATCGAAAACGCCGGCAACGGCATCAATAAGATCGACTCCGTCGGCGTACAGCCGCACGGCATTCAGGACGGCCCCACGGGCTTTGCCAATGACCAGGTCGCCGCATACTACATCAAGTGGGTCGGCGGCAACGCCAAGGAAGCCACCTTCGTCTCCGAGAACGACGAGTGCGCCGGCTACACCATGAACGTCTTCCCGACCGAGCCCGTCGTCGGCGCCTCCTTCAACCAGGAGCTGGTCCGCCGCGAGGGCAGAATGTACGGCGAGGAGAGCCTCTGGGCCAACATCCCCGGCACCCTGGCCCCCGGCGTGAACCTGCACCGCGTCCCCTACTGCGCCCGCAACCATGAGTACTACTCCGAGGATCCCATGGTCACGAACCTGATGGCCACCGCGTTCTGCCTCGGCGGCACCGAGAAGGGCCTCATGACCGAGCCCAAGCACCTGGCCTTCAACAACCAGGAGACCAACCGCTCCGGCGCCTCCACTTTCATGACCGAGCAGGCCGCCCGCGAGAACGAACTGCGCGGCTTTGAGGGCCCCCTGTCCTCCAACGCCGCCATGGGCGTTATGACCGCCTACAACCGCGCCGGCGCCGTGTACGTCAGCGCCCACAAGGGGCTGCTTCAGCAGATCGTCCGCAACGAGTGGGGCTACAAGGGCTGGATCGTCACCGATATGGCCGCCGCCCCCAACTACATGAGCTGGCTTGACAGCATTACCGCCGGCACCTCCGGCATGCTGACCACCAACACCACCACCGCCTCCGGCAAGTTCGGCTCCATGGACGCCAGCAAGGCCAAGATCCTCAAGGACACCGCCTTCCAGCAGCAGATGCAGCTGGCCATGAAGTCCTACCTGTACTCCATCGCCCGCTCCAACGCCATGAACGGCGTCACCGAGAACACCAGGGTCAATTACGTGCTGACCTGGTGGCAGAAGGCCATCATCGCCGCTGAGGTCGTGACCGGTGTTCTGGCCTGCGGCTTCGTGGTCCTCGACATTGCGGACTCGAAGAAAAAATCCAAGAAGGGGTGATCAACGTGAAGAAAACAGTTTCCTTTACTCTTGCCGTTCTCGGTACGGCCGCCGCGATCGTCGCGCTGCTGCTCTACCTCAAGTCCGGCCAGACCATGAGCTACGTGATCGCCATGAACGCGATCGCCGTCGTCGCCGGCGTGGCCTATCTTGCCACCTACGGCAAGCTGGGCAGCCAGGCCTGGCACCCCTACCTGCTCTCTGCCGCCGCCGTCCTGGTACTGGGCGCCGTGGGCTACAGCCTCATCGTTGAGGTCGAAGCCCTGGGCTACCTCATCAGCGGCCTGCGTCAGTGGTCTGACGTGGCAGTCTGGGCCTACTTCGCCATCGCAGGCGTCGTTTCCTGGCTGCTGCTTCTGGCGGCTTCCTTCGTGAAGACCCCCGCCAGGGCCTGATCCCGGCATACGCAATCACAGCTTCGGCGCCGTCTGCTTCTGCAGACGGCGCCGAAGCTTGTCAAAAAAGTCTGACAGACTTTTTTGACTGCGCTTCTCCCGCCGCGCATTTTGACGGGGGATCAAAATGCGATTACCCGAAAAAGCCTGATATCGTCTGCTTCTGCAGACGGCGCCGTTTTTCCGCTCCGCGCCGCGCGGCAGGGACGGCGCAGCGGCGTGGGAGGGGAGGAACGCCGCCAAAAAAACAGACAAAACCGCGAGATAAGACAAGAATCAGTTGAAAAAATCGAAAGATTTTGCTATTGTAGAAACGGATTATGGTTAACCTCTTTCCGCCGTGCGGATAGAGGGACTGGCCCGGCCGCTCCGGACGGCGCGTCCCGAGGGCCGATGGAACGACAGCTTCACAGGAGGCAGCAATGAAAAAAATCAGATTCGTACAGCTTAGCGTGTTCGTGTGCGCCCTGCTTCTGTGCATCAGCGCATGCGGCCTCAGGCGGCAGGAGACGACGGAGCCCACGCCGGTCCCGACAGTCTGGCTGATCACGGCGGCGCCGACCGAAGCGGCGCAGGAGACGGAAGCGCCCACCCTGGTGACGGTCGCACCCGCGCCGGTGACGACGCCGAGCCCGGCGGCGGAGGCAGCGCCTGCCCCGACCACACAGCCCGCCCAGCCGGAAGCCGGCGGAGAGACTGCCCCGGAGGAGACGCCGGACCCCGCCCGCTTCATCAAGATCAACACCTCAACGATCATCAACATCACAAAGCACCCCGGCGGAGAAGTCGTCCGCCCGGGGGACAGCACGCTGTTTACCGCGAGAGCCGACGGGATCGTCTCCTACGAGTGGCGTTTTGTCTCCCCGGACTACACGCGGGAGGTGCTCTGGAACGCACAGGAGCTGGGCACTGAGTTCCCCGGCCTCCGTGTTGCCGGCGGCGCCACTTTCAAGCTGGAGCTCTATAACATCCCCATCGAGCTCAACGGCTGGTATGCCGTCTGCCTCTTCGCAGATGCGGATGGCGGTCTGAAGGCCTCCGACGGCGCGCTGATCCAGGTGGGCGGCACACCGGCGCCCGCGTATCGGCCCGCGGCGGCAGCGACGCCCGCGCCGACGGCGGCCCCCACCGATCCTCCGGCCGCGACGCCCGCGGCCACACCTGACGGCACACAAACGGAAACGCCGGACGGCAGCGCATCCGACAGCCCTGCCGATACGCCGGGCGGCAGCTCCGGCGATACGCCCTCGGATCCTCCCGCCGATCCTCCGGCCGATCCTCCGTCGGATCCCCCCGCAGACTCCTCCGGTGAGTCCGGCGCGGGCGAGGGCGAGGGCGAGGGCGGAAAGGGCTGAGCCCGGAAGCTTACAATTTGTTCTGGCAGAAAAGCAGCCGCAATTGCGGCTGCTTTCTGTCTCTGCGCCTCTTGCACAGCCTTACGGGGCGTGATATAATCCGCCTTGCGGCGAAAGCGCCGCAATCGGACCGGGATCTGCCCTCTGCGGCAGTCAACAGGGGAATCAGGGTGAAAATCCCTCGCGAGGCCGTCACTGTGAAGCGGCGGGGCGTCGTCAGCGCCGCGCCCGAAGTCAGAAAACCTGCCCGGACAGTATCGAATCGCTGCTGTGTTGTACAGAGAACCGCGGAACCCGGTCAAAGTGCAGCGGGCAGGGCGCAAGCCTGCCCTCCTCTCTTTTTCTTTGTACAATTTCCGATGGCCCTCGGGCCGAAAAAGAAAGGAGAGCATTTTCATGTCCAAAAAAACAAGAAACATTGTGATTGCCGTGTGCCTGCTGATCGTGCTGGTAGTCGGCGCGCTGCTGATCTACAACGCCAACAGGCCACAGGCCCAGCTCGGTGACAAGAACATCGTGGTCACCGTGGTCCACAAGGACGAGAGCAGCAAGGACTTCGCCATCAATACCGGCGCCGAAAACTTGCGCACCGCATGCGAGGAGCAGGAACTGATCGCCGGGGACGAGAGCGAGTACGGCCTCTACGTCAAGGTCGTGGACGGCGAGACCGCCGACTATGACGCGGACGGCGCCTACTGGGCCATCACCAAGGACGGCGAGTGGCTGACGACCGGCGTGGACGACACCATGATCGCCGACGGCGACCACTATGAATTCACCTACACGCCCGCGGCCTGAGCTCACGGCGAGGGAGATCTGCGTGCTCGCCCTGATGGCGGCGCTGATCTTCGGCACGAAGGTGGCCCTGGCGGGCATCCCGAACGTCAACCTCAATTCCGTGCTCATCATACTGACGGTGGTGTTCTTCGGATGGAAGGCCCTCTATGCGGTGTACGTCTACGTGCTGCTGGAGGGACTGGTGTTCGGCTTTTCGATCTGGTGGTTCGGATACCTCTATGTATGGGACGTGCTGGTGATCGCGGCGATGCTGCTGCGGAAAAACGACTCCGCCCTGATCTGGGCGGTGACGGCCGGCGTTTTCGGCCTGGTGTTCGGGCCGCTCATGTATCTGGAGTATTTCGCCATCAACGGCGGCTGGGAGATGTTCTTTGCCATGTGGGTGGCGGGCATCCCCTATGACCTGACCCACTGCGTCTCCAACTTCGTCCTCACGCTGGCGCTGTATAAGCCGCTCCACCGCGTGATCGACGCGATCCTGAACAAAAAAGCTCTCAGGGAATAAACCCTGAGAGCTTTTCAGACTGTAGACGAACCCGGTTTAGCCCGACCTGGACTTGTAAGGGGGATTGTGAAGGGGGACGGGGAGTCCCCCTTCACGTACAATCTCAGCCGATTTTATAACCGATTCAAGGCTATAAAATCGGCCGCTTCAGCGTGAAAGTCGACACGCTGAAAGGCTCTCAGGGAATAGACCCTGGGAGCTTTTCTGTTTGTGCGGAGCAAAAGGTACTGTCACTCCCCCTTGTATTTGCGCCGGGTGGCGAGGCCGCCCCGGATGTGGCGTTCGGCCTTGTTGAGATCCAGCAGCGCCCGCACGCGGCGGTAGAGCGCCGGACGCAGCGGCGGCAGGCGCTCGGTCAGATCCTTGTGTACGGTGGACTTGCTGACGCCGAAGCGCGCACTCGCCGCGCGGACGGTGCAGCGGTTTTCGATGATGTACTCGGCCAGTGCCACGGCCCGCCCCTCGATATCGTTTCGCACTCACAACACTCCCCGTGCGCGGCCCGCGCCGCGCAATTCCTGCTCCATCTATATGAGCGGGGGAGGGGGATTATCACCGGGCCGCAGGACGGCTCCGGGCCTCGCGGTATAATCTCTCATGGGGGAGTTTTCCCACTTCAGTGGAGTGAGTTTTACTGTATTTCCTTATAACATACGATGATTATTTGTGAATCCGCAGGAAAAAGCGAATCCGTTATGTCCATGGAAGTCCTCCTAAATGGATATGTTTTTCCGGGGGAAGATTTGTTAGAATCATGACAAGAGAATCATAGGGCGCAGACTCGGCGTGCCGGGTAAGAAATTGCCCGCGAAAGCATTGTGCCCTTCCTGCTCTGCTGCACGGAGACCAATCGCCTGGAGGGCTGATCATTGCCGGATCTTCAGGCTCTCCCCATCGGACAGCGGCTTTTCCTCCTGCTGCAGACTCTGGTACTGGCTGGGGGAGACACCGTACTTTTTCTTGAACATGCGGGAAAAGTACAGCGGCTCCCGAAACCCGCAGAGATGGGCAATCTCGGAGATGCTGGCTCCCCGGGCGTCGGCAAAGCCGAGCTGCTCGGCCGCCGCCTGCAGCCGGATGTCGCTGAGAAGCTGGTGGGGCGTGATCCCCGTCTCCTGCTTGAAGAGTTTGCGCAGATAGTCGTAGTTGAAGGGCAGAGAATGCAGGTAGCGGCCCAGCTCGAAGCTCTCGTCCGGGTAGTTGCGGATGATGCAGTTCTCGATCTCCTCCACGACGGCACTGTAGGCCGGCGCTTCCAGGTTGGCCTGGATCAGATTGATGATCAGGTTCGCGTAAGAGGCGAGCAGGATGCTCTGCTTCCCGGGATCGACACTGAAGACATAGAAGGCGGCCTTGAAGGCATCCAGCAGAAAGCGGTTGCCGTCCTCGCGGATGACGGTGGGCACCTTGAAGTTCAGCTGCGGCTCCAAATAGTTCAGGTGGATGTTGGTAAAGCCCGCGTCGCTCTCGTTTCGGTGAAAAAAGAGCGGCGGAATGATGACCAGATCGCCCTCCCGATAGCTCAGGCTGAGGCTGTCAAAATGCAGCTGCCCGCTGCCGCCGGTGCAGTAGATCAGCTCCCAGCTGCTGTGCGCGTGGAGGGAGACCGAATAGGTCAGCACTTGCTTGCCCGCATAGATGATCTGATTCATGCGAGACCACTTCCTTTCAAGTATAATATTAGCAAAAGTTCTCCGTATTGTCCATATAACAAACGTACATTCAAACGGTTGAGGAGGATAAAACAGGCCTTCTTAACGTTGATAATCATTAACAAAATCAACCCGAACGGATCCCTCCCGTCCACGATTTCAATCAGGAGGTGGAGACCCTGTATCCCGACTGCGCGCCTTGGTTCGATCTCTGTACACGCTGGCTTAACCGTCAATTTCAATTTACACCTTAAGGAGGAGTTTCCCATGAACGCAATGAACACTGCCATTTCCAAGATCGGCGTAGTGCCGGTCATCAAGCTCAACCACCCCGAGCGCGACGCCGTCGGTCTGGCCAAGGCCCTGTGCGCGGGCGGCGTGCCCGTGGCGGAGGTCACCTTCCGCGCGGCGGGCGCCGACAAGGCGATCAAGCTCATGAAGGAAGCCTGCCCCGACATGATCGTGGGCGCCGGCACCGTCACCAACACCGCCCAGATTGACGCGGTCATTGCCGTCGGCGGCGACTTTATCGTGTCCCCGGGCTTCGATCCCGAGATCGTGGCCTACGCCCAGGAGAAGGGCATCCCCGTCTTCCCCGGCTGCACCACCGCCTCCGAGTACCATCAGGCCCTCAAGTTCGGTCTGGAGCTCATCAAGTTCTTCCCGGCCGAGCAGTCCGGCGGCCTGGCCAAAATCAAGGCCCTTTCCGCCCCCTTCCCCATGTTCAAGGTCATGCCCACCGGCGGCATCTCCCTCAAAAACCTGAAGGACTACATCTCCAACCCGGTGATCGCGGCCTGCGGCGGCAGCTACATGGTCACGGCGGATCTGATCGACAACAACAAGTGGGACGAGATCACGGAGCAGTGCAAAAAGTCCCGCGAGATCGTGGAAGAAGCCAGAGCCTGACGGCTTCCTGGAAAGCGAAACAAGGGTTTCGCTTTCCAGGAGTTTCTCGCGCTTATCGCGCGCGGCGGCACGTGATACGCCGCGCTTGGTCGGCGCGAGACCTCGCAGAGCTCGGTTCAGGGTGTTTTTAAGGAAGCAAAGCTACCTTAAAAACGATTGAATTCCCTCCGGGGCAGAAACAGAAGCTGTCTGCGACAATCTGAAGATATTTGCATAAAGGAGAAATGCTGTTATGGAACTGAAATTACGTCCGAGAGAAGAATGCAGGTTTGACGCCGTGAGCCTGGGCGAGGTCATGCTCCGCCTGGATCCCGGCGAGGGCCGCATCCGCACCGCCCGTTCCTTCCGCGCCTGGGAGGGCGGCGGCGAGTATAACGTCATCCGCGGCCTGCACAAGTGCTTCGGCATGAACACCGCCGTCATCACCGCCTTCGCCGACAACGAAGTCGGCAAGCTGATGAAGGACTTCATCGAGCAGGGCGGCGTCAGCACCGATCTCATTTTCTGGAAGAAGACCGACGGCA
This sequence comes from Oscillospiraceae bacterium, assembly GCA_902774015.1. Taxonomy (GTDB): domain Bacteria; phylum Bacillota; class Clostridia; order Oscillospirales; family Oscillospiraceae; genus Limivicinus. The sequence continues at coordinate 55,996 of CACYHB010000020.1, forward strand.
TCGGCCGCATCTGCCGCAACGGCATCAACTTCACCGAACGCGGCTTCGGCATCCGCGGCGCCGTTGGCTGCTCCGACCGCGCCAACACCGCCATCTCCCAGGCCCGCCCCGAGGACTTTGACTTTGACTATATCTTCGGCGAGCTGGGCGTGCGCTGGCTGCACACCGGCGGCATCTACGCGGCCCTCTCCGAGCAGAGCTGCGAGACCGTCATCGCCGCCTGCAAGGCCGCAAAGAAGTACGGCACCCTGGTGTCCTACGACCTGAACTACCGCCCCTCCATGTGGAGCGCCATCGGCGGCCTGGAGAAGGCCCGCGAGGTCAACCGCGAGGTCGCGAAGTACGTGGACGTGATGATCGGCAACGAAGAGGACTTCACCGCCTGCCTGGGCTTTGAGATCGAGGGCAACGACGCCAATCTCAAGGAGCTGAACATCGAGGGCTACAAGAAGATGATCGGCAAGGCCGCCGAGACCTACCCCAACTTCAAGGTCGTCGCCACCACGCTGCGCACCGTGAAGACCGCCACCGTCAACGACTGGAAGGCCATCTGCTGGGCCGACGGCGAGATCTACCAGTCCAAGGAATACAACGGCCTGGAGATCATGGACCGCGTCGGCGGCGGCGATTCCTTCGCCTCCGGTCTGGTCTACGGCCTGATGACAACGGGCGACGCCCTGCAGGCCGTCAACTACGGCGCGGCCCACGGCGCTCTCGCCATGACCACCCCGGGCGACACCTCCATGGCCTCCAAGAACGAGGTCGAGGCGATCATGGGCGGCGCCGGCGCACGGGTCAAACGCTGATATAGAGCACGCCAATCCTCTGATGCGCGGCGGCAGCTCGCCCCGCTTCATCACCTTTGGCGAGATCATGCTGCGCCTGACTCCGCCGAACTATGAGAAGATCCGCGTGGCCACCAGCTTCGAGGCCAGCTACGGCGGCAGCGATGCAAACGTGGCGCTGGCGCTGGCAAACCTTGGCATCGACAGCACCTTCTTCACCGTCGTGCCGAATAACTCCCTGGGCAAGAGCGCGGTGCGCATGCTGCGCTCCAACGACGTGCACTGCACGCCCGTGATCCTCTCCACCCCGGAGGAGACGCCCACCCACCGCCTCGGCACCTACTATCTGGAGACCGGCTACGGCATCCGCCCCAGCAAGGTCACCTACGACCGCAGGCACAGCGCCATCACGGAATACGACTTCAGCAAGGTGGATCTGGACTGGCTGCTTTCCGACTTCGACTGGCTGCACCTGAGCGGCATCACCCCGGCCCTCTCTCCGAGCTGCGCCGACTTCATTCTCGCGTGCATGAAAAAGGCCAAGGAAAAGGGCCTGACCGTGAGTTTCGACGGCAATTTCCGCAGCCTCCTGTGGACCTGGGACGAAGCGCGTGATTTCTGCACCCAGTGCCTGCCCTATGTGGACGTGCTGCTGGGCATCGAGCCCTACCACCTCTGGCGGGATGAAAACGACCACGCCAAGGGCGACTGGAAGGACGGCGTGCCCATGCAGCCCAGCTATGAGCAGCAGGACGAGGTGTTCCAGGCTTTTGCCGAGCGCTATCCCAACATCAGATGCATGGCCCGGCACGTCCGCTTTGCCCATACCGGCAGCGAAAACAGCCTTATGGCCTTCATGTGGTACCAGAACCACACCTTTGAAAGCCGGCTCTTCACCTTCAACATCCTGGACCGTGTGGGCGGCGGCGACGCTTTCGCCAGCGGCCTCATTTACGCGATGATGAAGGGCTACAAGCCCATGGACATGATCAATTTCGCCGTGGCCAGCTCCGCCATCAAGCATACCATCCGCGGCGACGGCAACATCACCGACGACGCCGAAAGCATCCGCCAGCTGATGAACATGAACTACGATATTAAGCGTTAAAAACAGAAAGGCGCTGAGAAGACTTATGAGAGATTTTATGGATAAGGATTTCCTGCTGGAGACCGGGACGGCAAAGCATCTGTTCCACGACTTCGCGGAGCATATGCCCCTGGTGGACTACCACTGCCACATCTCTCCCCGGGAGATCTATGAAAACCGCCGCTTCAACAACCTGACCGAGGTATGGCTGGGCGGCAAGAACCCCGACGGCAGCTATTTCGGCGACCACTACAAGTGGCGCGTCATGCGCTCCAACGGCGTCCCCGAGGACTACATCACCGGCGACCGGCCAGCTTACGAGCGCTATCTCAAGTTCGTCGAGGCGCTGCAGATGGCCATCGGCAACCCCATGTACCACTGGTGCAACCTGGAGCTGCGGCAGTTTTTCGGCTTTACCAAGCCCCTGACCCCGGAGACGGCGAAGGAAGCCTGGGATTTCTGCAATGACAAGCTGCAGAACGACCCCGGCCTGACCGTGCGCGGCATCATCGCCAAGGCCAACGTCGCCATGGTCGGCACCACCGACGATCCCATCGACTCTCTGGAGTGGCACAAGAAGATCGCCGAGGATCCCACCATCACGGTCAAAGTCTGCCCCTCCTTCCGGCCCGACAAGGCCATCAACGTCTCCAAGCCCGGCTTTGCCGACTATATCGGCAAGCTCGCCGCGAGCGTGGGCAAGGAGAAGCTGGAGAGCGCCGACGCCGTCAAGGCCGCGCTGATCGAGCGCCTGGAGTTCTTCGCCGCGATGGGCTGCCGCGCCAGCGACCACGGCCTGGACTACATCCCCTTCCGTCCCGCCTCCGATGAGGAGGTCAACGCGATCTACGCGCGCGCCATGGCCGGCGAATGCCTGAGCGTGGAGGACGCGGAGAAGTATCAGACCGCGATCCTGCTGTGCCTGGGCCGCGCCTACCACCGCCTCGGCATCGCCATGCAGCTGCACTACTCCTGCCTGCGCGGCGTGAACACCCGCATGAACCGTCGTCTCGGACCCGACACCGGCTTTGACATGATCGCCCAGAACACCTGCGGCGGCGACATCGCGGCGTTCCTGGCCGCGCTGGACGAGACCGGCGAGTGCCCCAAGACCATCCTATACTCCCTCAATCCCGCCGACAATGAGCAGCTCGGCACGCTGATCGGCTGCTTCCAGTCCGACGAGGTGCCCGGCAAGATCCAGCACGGCTCCGCCTGGTGGTTCAACGACACCAAATCCGGCATGGAGGCGCAGATGAAGTCCCTGGCAAACCTCGGCCTGCTCGGCAACTTCGTCGGCATGCTGACCGACTCCCGCTCCTTCCTGAGCTATGCGCGGCACGACTACTTCCGCCGCATCTTCTGCAACCTGGTGGGCAACTGGGTGGAAAACGGCGAATACCCCAACGCCGACGCCGCGCTCCGGCGCATCGTCGAGGGTGTGAGCTACAAGAACGCCGAAAGATATTTTAATCTCTGAAAAGAGGGAATCATCATGGACAGATTAAGCTTTGAGACCCTGGAAAAGCAGGGCTATACCGGGTATCTGCTGAAGGACGCCCCCGAGAAGATCGTGCAGTTCGGCGAGGGCAACTTCCTGCGCGCCTTTGCCGACCACTTCATCGACGAGATGAACGAGAAGGCCGGCTTCAACGCCAAGGTCGTGCTGGTTCAGCCCCGCGGCGGCCATCCCGAGGCGGCCGACCGCTTCGGCGAGCAGGACGGGCTCTATACCCTGATCCTGCGCGGCCGGGAAAACGGCGAGCCTGTGGAGCACACCCGCGTCATCTCCGCGGCCTCCCGCTGCCTGGACCCCAAGCGCGACTGGGCAAAGCTCCTGGACTGCGCCCGCAATCCGGAGCTGCGCTTCGTGATCTCCAACACCACCGAGGCCGGCATTGCCTTCGACCCCGCCTGCAAGGCGGAGGATACGCCGCCCTCCGCCTTCCCCGCCAAGCTCACCCTTTTCCTGCATGAGCGCTGGAAGCTGGGCTATAAGGGCATCATCATCCTCTCCTGCGAGCTCATTGACCACAACGGTCAGGAGCTGCACCGCTGCGTGCAGGAGTACGTGAAGCTCTGGGGCCTGGAGGACGACTTCGCCGCCTGGCTCGAGAAGGAGAACGTGTTCTGCTCCACGCTGGTGGACCGCATCGTCACCGGCGGCGCCAAGGGCGAGGCCCCCGCGCTCTGGGAGAAGTTCGGCTATGAGGATCAGCTCATCGACACCGGCGAGGTTTTTGCCGCCTGGGTCATTGAGGGACCCCAGTGGATCAAGGAGGAGTTCCCCTTTGAAAAGGCCGGTCTCCCCATCCAGGTCGTGGACGACGTGACGCCCTACAAGCAGCGCAAGGTCCGCATCCTCAACGGCGCGCACACCTCCATGGTGCTGGGCGCCTACCTCGCGGGCAAGAACATCGTACGCGACTGCATGCAGGACGCCGCCATCCGCAGCTATCTGGAAAAGACCATGTTCGAGGAGATCATCCCCACGCTGGATCTGCCGCGCGACGAGGTGGAGGGCTTCGCCGCCTCCGTCATCGACCGCTTCGATAACCCCTATATCGACCACCAGCTGCTGGACATCGCGCTCAACTCCGCCTCCAAGTGGAAAGCCCGCGTCATGCCCAGCCTGACCGAGTTTGTCAAGCGGCAGGGCAGACTGCCCAAGCGCCTCACCTTCTCCCTCGCCGCCTTTATCGCCTTCTATCACAAGGGCGAGCGCAGCGGCGAGAGCTATCCCGTGCGCGACGACCCCTGGGTGCTGGACTTCTTTGCCGCCCACAAGGACGACGACAGCGCCGCTCTGGCCAAAGCCGTCGTGAACGACGAGCGCCTCTGGGACGGCGCGCTGGCGGGCATCGAGGGACTGGAGGCCGCCGTCGCCGCCGCGCTCAGCCGCATCGACGAGGTCGGCATGTATGAAGCCATGAAGGAGTGCGCGGAATGAAGCTCATTCGCATCCATCCCGCCGACAACGTGGCGGTCGCCCTGAGCGACATCGCCGCGGGCGAGAGCCTGTTCGTCGACGGACTCAGCATCACCGCCGCCGAGAACGTGGCACGGGGCCACAAGATCGCGCTGCGTGCGATCGCAGAGGGGGAGAGCGTCGTCAAGTACGGCAACCCCATCGGCGTCGCCAAAGCGGAGATCCCGGCGGGGGCCTGGGTGCACGTGCACAACGTGCGCACCGGCCTCTCGGAGACGGCAAGCTACGAATACTGCCACAGGACCTATCCGCTGCCCGAGATGGCGCCCCGGAGCTTCCGGGGCTACCGGCGCGAGGACGGCCGGGCCGCCGTGAGAAACGAGCTGTGGATCGTGCCCACCGTGGGCTGCGTCAACAGCATCGCCGCCGCCCTGGTGCGGGAGAATCAGCACCTGGTCACCGGCAGCATCGACGGGCTCTATACCTTTGCTCACCCCTACGGCTGCAGCCAGATGGGCGACGATCACGCGCAGACCCGCAAGCTGCTGGCCGCGCTGGTGCGCCACCCCAACGCGGGCGGCGTGCTGGTGCTCTCCCTGGGCTGCGAAAACCTGACCCAGGAGCAGTTCAAGGCGGAGCTCGGCACGTGGGACGACAGACGCGTGAAGTTCCTGGTATGCCAGCAGTTTGAGGACGAGCTGGCCGAGGGCGCCAGGCTCCTGCAGGAGCTGGCCGCGTACGCCTCTCAATTCCAGCGCGAGGACATCCCGGCCTCGGAGCTTGTAGTCGGCATGAAGTGCGGCGGCTCCGACGGACTCTCCGGCATCACCGCGAACCCCGCCGTCGGCCGCTTCTCCGACCGGCTGGTGGCGCTTGGCGGCTCCACGGTGCTCACCGAGGTGCCCGAGATGTTCGGCGCGGAAAGCATCCTCTTCTCCCGCTGCCGGGACGAGGAGGTGTTCCAAAAGGCCGTACGCATGGTGGAGCGCTTTAAGGATTACTTCGTCTCCCACGGCCAGGTGGTCTACGAAAACCCCAGCCCCGGCAACAAGGCCGGCGGCATCACCACCCTGGAGGACAAGAGCTGCGGCTGTGTGCAGAAGGGCGGCAGCGCCCAGATCGTGGACGTGCTGGAGTATGCCGAGCCCGTCACGAAGAAGGGCCTCAACCTGCTCTCCGGCCCCGGCAACGACCTGGTCTCCGCCACCGACCTGACCGCCGCGGGCGCGCATATGATCCTCTTCACCACCGGGCGCGGCACGCCCTTCGGCGCCCCGGCTCCCACGGTGAAGATCTCCACCAACTCCGCGCTCTACAACAAAAAGGGCAACTGGATCGACTTCAACGCCGGCTCCGTCGCCGAGGGCGAGAGCCTGGACGACGCGGGCGACCGGCTGCTGGACTACGTGCTGCGCGTGGCCTCCGGCGAAAAGACCAAGGCCGAACGGCACGGCGCCAGGGAGATCGCGATCTTCAAGGACGGCGTCACTCTTTAATTGTTAGCGATCGCCTGCCTCCCCTGTGTAAGGGGAGGCGGCTGAGCGGAGCGAAGTCGGAGGGGTTGTGCAAATCGCAGGGACAACCCTTCAGTCACTTCGTGACAGCTCCCCTTGCACAGGGGAGCCTATTTGAGTACTGGGAGGACAAGACATGGCACTGCATGTGATGGAGGAGGCCAACCGCTGTCTCGGCTGCAAGAAGCCCCGCTGCCGCGAGGGCTGCCCGATCCATACCAATATCCCGGAAGTCATCCGTCTCCTGAAAGATGGGAAACTGAACGAGGCGGGCTGGATGCTTTTTGAGAACAACCCCCTCACCACGGTCTGCTCGCTGGTCTGCAACCACGAGAAGCAGTGCGAGGGACACTGCATCCGCGGCATCAAGGACGTGCCGGTGCATTTTTCGGTCATCGAAAACTACATCTCCACCACCTATGCCAACCAGATGGTCAAAGGCCCGGCGCCCGGCAACGGACGCAAGGTCGCCATCGTGGGCGCGGGTCCCGCCGGCCTCACCATCGCGGTGATCCTGGCGCGCTACGGCTACGGCGTCACGATCTTCGACAGCAAGGACAAGATCGGCGGCGTCATGCGCTACGGCATCCCCGATTTCCGTCTTCCCGACGCCGTGCTGGACGATTTTGCCTACCGGCATCTGGAACTCAAGGGCATTCAGTTCCGCCCCAACACCACCGTCGGCGGCGCCATCACCATTGACGACATGTTCCGCGACGGCTATCAGAGCGTGTTCGTGGGCGCGGGCCTGTGGAAGCCCCGCTCCCTGCACATCAAGGGCGAGAGCCTGGGCCACGTGGCCTTTGCCATCAACTATCTGGCTGCGCCCGGGGCGTTCCGCCTGGGTGAGCGGGTCATCGTCATCGGCTCCGGCAACTCCGCCATGGACTGCGCCCGCACCGCCATCCGCAACGGCGCGCACTACGTGACGGTGTTCAACCGCCGCGACAAGATCGCCGCCAGCCAGTACGAGTCCAGCTATGCCAGACTCGAGGGCGTGAACTTCGAGATGATGAAGACGCCCGTGGAGATCCTCGAGGACTGCGTGGTGTTCGCGGACAGCGAATATGACGAAGAGGGCAGGCTGCACACGATCCCCGGTTCGGAGAAGCGCTATCCCTGCACCGGCGTCATCGTCGCCGTCAGCCAGGAGCTGGGCAGCAGCATCATGAACAGCACCAGGGACATTCAAACCAAGTCCACCGGCCTGCTCATCGCCGATGAGGACGGCCGCACCTCCCGCCCCGGCGTTTTTGCCGCGGGAGACGCCGCCCACGGAGCCAGCACCGTGGTGGAGGCCGTTGCCAACGGCAAGCGTGTGGCCGAGGCCATGCATGCCTATATGCAGACCCTGCCGCCGCCGGAGCCCTCCGCCTATGCGGAAGCGCCGCTGGTGGAAGCGGTGGAGTCCTCCGTTCTGGCCGAACAGGTCATCAAGTGAAAAAAGCAAACGGGATCCCCCGATCGGGGGATCCCGTTTGCATATCTGATCCGACCTGTGCCGGGCTGCTTTCGGAACGCGTCCTCACAGCCGGACGGTGAACACGAGAGTGCTCTCTCCTTCCATGTCGGCGCGGATACTGCCCTTGTGCAGGCGCACGATGGCCGCCGCGGCGGCGAGACCGATGCCGAAGCCGCCGCTCTTTTGGCTGCGGGCGGCATCGGAGCGATAGAATCGGTCGAAAATGCGCGTAGTGTCCACCGGCGCCTCCACCGTGTTGGCGAGCGTCAGCTCCGCCTTGTCCCCGTTTCGGAGACAGAGCCGGATCCGGCCGCCCTCGGGACTGTATTTGACTGCGTTGTCCAGCAGGGTGGAGAGAAGCTGAGCGATCTGCCCTCTGTTGGCCCGGATGCCGACGTCGGGGGCGATTTCCGCGCTGAGAACGAGTTTTTTCAGCTCCGCCGGCTCACGGAACATCTCCAGTTCCTCGGCGGCGAGCCGTGAAAGGTCCACGTCGCTCAGGTCCATGGGTACGCTGTTCTCGTCGATGCGGGCCAGGGTCAGCAGATTCTGCATCAGATCGCTCAGCCGCAGCGTCTGGCTGCGGATGTTGCGGCTGTATTTATTTTCTCCGCCCGTAAGCTCCATGGCGTCCAGATTGGCCCGGATGATGGCAAGCGGCGTCTTGAGCTCGTGTCCCGCATCGGTGACGAAGCGGCGCTGCCGCTCCATGTTCTCGGCAATGGGGCGGATCGCCCGCCGGGAGAGGGCCATGACCAAGGCCAGCATGGCGCACCAGGCGACTGTCCCGGCCAGAGCCGAGAGGGCCGCTACCCGCAGCACATTGTGCCGCTGCAGGCTCACGTCCAGAAAGATCACCGTCTTATGATCCGGCGCCGGCTCCACGATCTGATAGCGGTAGCTGTCGAGCCGGCCAAAGCCTCTGCCCTCCGCCAGCGCCTGTCGGGCCAGCGCTTCCGCCGCCTCCTCGTCCACGGAGGCGATATGCCGCAGATCGACGCTTTTGAGCGCCTCCTCCGCGTCAAAGCGGACGACGAAAAACAGGGCGGCCATGCGCCGGTCCTCAGACATGGGTTCCTGCCAGAAGCCGCGGCGGCCCTCCGGCGGATCGTCCGCCATCGGGGCCGGGCCGAAGCCCTCCTGCATGGCCAGCGATTGAAGCAGGCGCTCGCTCTCCGCGGTCTGGGCAACGGCGTTTACGGTATTGATGACGCCCAGCAAAACGGCCAGCAGCACGGTGACGGCGATCATGGCTGTCACGGTGAATTTTTTCTGCAGGGTCCGGATCATGTCGTTTCCCCCTCGCTCAGCAGATAGCCCACACCGCGCCGCGCCCGGATCTCCACAGTGGAGCCAAGCGACGCGAGGCGCTTGCGCAGATAGGAAATATAGACCCACACCACGCCGATGTCGCTCTCGGTCTCATAGCCCCAGACCTTCACCAGAATGTCTTCGGTGGAGAGGCAGATCCCGCGATTGAGCATCAGAAGCTCCAGCAGGCGGTATTCCAGCCGGGGCAGGACGACGCTCTTCTCTCCGCAGCGCAGCTCCGCGCTCTGCTGGTTGAGCGCCAGGTCGCCAACCTGCAGGATGTTGGGCGTGAAATCCTCCCGGCGCCGCAGCATGGCCCGCACCCGCGCCAGAAGCTCGCCCATGGCGAAGGGCTTGGGCAGATAGTCGTCCGCGCCGAGATCCAGGCCTTCGATGCGGTCCTCCACCTCAGCCCGGGCCGTCAGCAGCAGCACGGGCGTGGTGTTTCCTTCCTGCCGCAGACGACGCAGCACCTCAAAGCCGCTGAGCCGGGGCATCATGACGTCCAGAATGATGCCGTCATACTGCTCGTTCCTGGCGTAATCCAGCGCGTCCTGCCCGTTGTCAACGGCGTCCACGCTGTAGTTGTGATATGTGAGGATGTCGGTGACGGCCTCGGACATGGCCGGCTCATCCTCGGCGTACAGCAGTTTCATGCGTCGCTCCTTCCGGTGATCTGCATGAGAAAGGGATTGCCGCCCCAGCCCGGATGCTGGCGCGGCAATCCCTTTTCCCGTTTCCCTTATGCCTCCGCGGGGCGGCTGGCCAGGTATTCCTCGATCTGAGCCATGACGGCGTCAGCGTCGAGACCGTGAACGATGCAGGCCTCTTCCAGGCTCTCGCCGATGGAGGAGGGACAGCCGACACAATGCATGCCGCACTGCATCAGGACATAGGCGATACCCATATCGTATTCGAGCATCTGACCCATGGTGGTCTCTTTGGTGATCTGCATAAGCGCATCCCTTTCTGGAAATAGTAACATAAGCATTATATCAGCTATCCCGTAAAAATCAAGCCCGTCACCCCTTTTAAGCGGGAATTGTGGTCATAAAAACGGAATAAACTGGCAAATTTTGGTTACAATTGCCATATTGTCAATCACACTGTAGTGTGTTAAAATATGCCAAAATGGAAAGAAGGACCATTTGCCTGGGTCACCGCTCCTTGGGTTTGAGAAAGGGGTCGCCGCATGTATCTGACGAAAAACGAAATTGAGATCATGGATGTTCTCTGGAGAGAAAACCGCGCCCTCTCCCGGGGAGAGATCCTGAACCTGTCCGTCGACAAAACCTGGATGGACAGCTCGGTTCACATCCTGCTCAACAGTATGCTGAAGAAGGGCGCCATTCGGGAAGCGGGATTTGTCAAATGCGGGAAAACCTGCGGCCGTGTTTACGAGGCTGCGTTCAGCTGCGAGCAATATCATATCAGCACACTGGATTCCACCAGATGCCTCCCGGATCCGGTGAAGCTGGCGGAGGCCTATCTTGCCGCGTACGGGCTGACGGAGGAACAGACTGCGTCGCTTCGGGCACTTTTGAAGTAAAAGATTGGATACACAGAGCGCTGCGCGTCGTCAGACGCGCAGATTTTTTACGCATGCAGCGGACGTGTCTAAACATCGAGGGAAGGCCAGTCCGGTTCTTTTTGTCATTTTGCACCAAAAAGGCGAGAATGTACATTTTTATGGTGTTTATCTTGCATATTTACAGGCCCTGTGTTAAAATGACAACGATATTACATGATGGCATTATTGCGCCATTTTACAGGAATTGGGGGGACGTAAATGGATAATAAAGCCAAGATCATCACCGTGGCGGGCAAAGGCGGCGTGGGAAAAACCTCGATCTGCGCGTGCATCGTGCGCACGCTTGTGGAGAAATACCCCGACAAGAAGATCCTCGCGATCGACGCCGACCCTGCCGTGGGGCTTTCTGTTGCTCTTGGCGTGGACGTGAAGCTGACGCTGGACGATATTCGCATGAGCATCGTGGACAGCGTGGAAAACGGGGAAACCAGGGAGGCTCTTGAGCTTCTCAGCGAGGCGCGCTTCCGCATTTTTGACGCGCTGGTGGAGATGCCGGGCTTCGCCTTTCTGGCGATCGGACGGCCGGAGAGCTCCGGCTGCTACTGCAAGGTCAACTCTTATCTCAAGGAAGTCATCGGTATCCTCGCCAACAGCTTCGACTACGTCGTGATCGACGGCGAAGCCGGCATCGAACAGATCCAGCGCCGCGTGATGGAAAAGGTCAGCCACCTGCTGCTGATCACCGACCAGAGCAAGAAAGGCGTACAGGTCATCACCACCATCAAGGGCGTGGCGGACGAGCTGATCTCCTACGATCGGATCGGCGCCGTCATCAACCGTGTCACCAATCCCGAGCTTGTTCCGCTGATGGAATGCCCGGTGGAGGTGCTCACGGCCATCCCCGCAGACAACACCTTTGCCGCCAACGACATTCGCGGCAAGAGCGTCATGGAGCTGCCTGCGGATTCCGTTATGCTCAAGGGAGTGGAGGAAGCACTCCGGAAAATAGACATTCTGTGAAAAAGAGGTGTAACATTTGAAAGATCTTAAGCATCTGATCTACTTTGAGAGTCTGCTTGAGAATGCTGACAATGAGCTGGTGGAAAAGGCGAAGGCCGACGGCGGCGTATGTCTCGGCTATACCTGTTTCCACATCCCCGAAGTCCTGCTCAACGTCGACAACTGCTTCTCGACCAGGCTCCGCGCCCCCAACACCGGCTCCATCGACATCGCCACCTACTACATGTCCAACTACACCTGCGAGTTCGCCCGCGCTCTTCTGGAGCGCGCCATCGAGGGCGGATACCAGTATCTGGACGCGCTGATCGGTGTGGACGCATGCTCGATGATGAACCGCTCCATGGAGCACTTTGAGATCCTGAACGTCAACACCAAGCCCAACTTCTTCGTCACCCACTGCGACATGCCCTTCAAGATCACCGACTACACGGTGGACGGCTATGTCAAACAGATGCAGGCCCACGTGCTCAACCGCCTGCACGAAACCTTCGGCACCGACATCTCCGACGAGGCCATCCGCAAGGCCGTGGCCGAGCACAACGAGATGTGCAGAGTCATCACCGAGATCCGCGAAATGCGCAAGGCCGAAAACCCTGTCATCACCGGCTATGAGTTCCATGTTCTGAACCTGGTGAGCTATGTGTGTCCCACGAAGCTGATCCTGCCCTACCTGCAGGAGACGCTGGAAGAGCTCAAGACCCGCGAGCCCGACGTCAAGCCCGCCTTCCGCGCGAGAGTGGCCATCGTCGGCTCCGAGATCGACGATCCCAACCTGACCAAGCTCATCGAGGACGTGGGCGCCCTGGTCGTGTCCGACCGCTACTGCTTCGGCTCCACGCCCGGCCGCGAAGTCATCGAACTCAAGGACGACGAGCCCGCACTGCGCCAGATCTGCCGGCACTACATGGAGGTCTCCGAGTGCGCCCGCTACATCTCCGACGAGAAGGTGCTGCAGCGCCGTGAGACGGCCGACCGCCTGGCCAAGGAGTTCAACGCCGAGGGCATCATCTACGAGCAGATGAAATACTGCGACTACTGGGGCTTTGAGCGCGCCCTGGTCAGCCACATCATGCACGATGAATACGGCTGGCCCGTCCTCTCCATTGACCGTCTGTACAACAACGGCAACTCCGGCCAGCTGCGCACCCGTGTGCAGGCCTTTGTGGAGTCCCTGGAGATCAAGCGCATTCATAAAGAGGGGGGTAAAGCATAATGGCCAAAGTTCAGTACCCAAATCCTAAATTCTGGAAAGCAAAAGACGACATCAACTGGAAAAAGCAGGGTGAAAACCTGATGGAAGTCGTCGGCATCTTCGGCGAGATGCTGAAGGAGACCGACTGGGCGGAATTCGGCAAGAGCGTCGTCAGCACCCTGAAGGCCGACGGCGAGCGCATCAAGGGCGAGTACAAGGACTTCATGGCCCTCGACAGCGCCGAGAAGTGGGACCGCGTCGTCAACGGCGAGCGCAGCCTGGGCCGTCTCTACCGCAAGGGCGCCATGGCCACGGTGCGCCGTGAGTGGCGCGGCGTCAAGGACACCGCCTATGACTTCTGGGAGTGGGCCCGCATGTGGGGCATGCTCCTGATGACCTTCTCCAAGGATCTGATCCCCGCCATGAACAGCGCGCTGTGGTATCGCTGGATGATTTCCTATTTCTGCTGCCACGGCTTCATGGACAAGAACATCATGGGTCTGCGCGGCTCCAACCTGCGCATGAGCCATGAGGTCACCTATCAGATCTTCCGTTACGTGGCCGAGAACCTGGTCTTCCTCTCCAAGGCCGACCGCAAGAACGGCAACAGCACCGAGCTCAACAAGATGCTCTTCACCTTCGACGAGATGACCATGGGTCAGATCGCCGCGGGCTTCCCCGATCTGCTTGCCATCCCGCACCAGCTGCTGCCCATGTTCCTGGTTTCCGAGATCGACCAGCTGGTCTGCATCCCCTACATCGACGCCGTTGAGAGCTACGGTCTGCCCTCCGACACCTGCCCGGTGCCTTCCTCCGAGTGCGGCGCTCTGGTCATCAACGCGCTGCCCGATATGGGCTCCCTGTTCATCTCCTCCTCCATGCCCTGCGACGGCTCCACCATGGCTTCCTCCTATTTTGCCCGCCGCTTCCCGAACATCCCCGTGTTCCATCTCTGCTTCCCCGTCCGCTACCTGGACGACGAGAACACCGTGCAGATGGCCGCCGAGGACATCAAGGCCTGCATCAAGGCCATCGAGGACGCCACCGGCGCCAAGTGGAGCTGGGACGCCTACTTCACCGCGATGAAGCGCTTCAACCAGGAGACCGATCTGGAGCTGCAGAAGTGGGAGATCAACAAATCCGCCCGCCCGCAGTTCATCGGACCCAGCTACGAGCTGTTCCGCAAGTGGAACTACGAGATGGACGGCGGCATCGACCCGCGCGTCCTGCCCTCCATGCAGAAGGTCAACAAGATGCTGCTCAAGGCCTATGAGAACGGCGAGACCGCCTGGCCCGAGCGCAAGATGAAATACCGCGGCATCGTTTGGTCCTGCCCGGCCCACTACTACGCCAACTTCTCCAACTGGCTGGCCAACTGCTGGGGCATCGATATCCTGGTCGAGATGGAGTCCCTGAACTTCACCAAGCATCTGGAGACCGAGGACAAGGAAGAGGCGCTGCGCGATCTGGCCCGTCTGTACGAGCGTATGGTCATGCGCCGTCACACCAACGGCGGTTACCAGAACGTGGTCGACGAGTGCTGGCGCCAGGTCGAGGCCTGGAACGCACCGCTGGTCATCATGTACCAGAACGTGGCCTGCAAGAACATGGCCACCGTTCAGGGTCTGCTGGACGAGCAGGGCCGTCAGCGCGGCTACGACCTGATCTGGGTCGAGCACGATCTGATGGATCCGCGTACCGTTTCCCGCCGCACCATGCGCGACAAGGTCAACGAGTACATGCGCACCGTCAAGCACGCCGAGCCTGTCGATCCGTCCCTGGTCGAGTTCGAGGACGAAGTCTGCATGTAACGTCAGAAGAAGCCGGCGCCATTCCGCTTCCGGGAGTTACCGTAAGCGCTCCCGAAAGCTCCATATCCGACCGGCTCCTTCTTCCTCTCCAAACCGAAGCCAGTTCCTTCGACTTCGGTTTGGGATTCAAAAAGGTTGCCGCTTCGCGGCAGATTATATTAAATAATTTAAGGAGAGAATCCCACTATGAAATATTTTGGCGGATGTGACGTTGGATCCACCTACACCAAGGCGGTCATTCTGGACGAGAACGGCAAGATGGTAGCCGACACCACCATCAAGAGCAAGATCAATTCCGAGCAGAGCGCCATCGCGGCG
>CACYHB010000021.1 GCA_902774015.1 Oscillospiraceae bacterium
TAAAAGACGGCATTCACGGCCGTTCCTGCTCGTTATTCTGTTTCCGAAAGACAAGCAATAACCTCGTGATAACCGACAGACCGGTGCGGTGCTGGTTATTGCGAGGTTTTCAAACTTGGCCGCGTAATCCGCGGCCTTGACAAGACTGCCCTCGACCGACTATAGTATCCTCGATCATACGACCGAAGGAGGGACTCACAATGGAGAAGTTTATCCCGTATGAAAAGCTCTCGAAAAAGAAAAAGCGGGAGCTGGACGCAGGCAAGCGGACGGTCTGGGCCATCAGCCCGGTGACCCGCAAAAGCGAAAACCCGAAAGCCTATAACAGAAGGAAAGCACAGAAACGGATGGACGATCCCGGTTCTGTGCTTTTTTTCGGGATCAGACTTCCGAAAGAGCGGGAGCTGTGGTAAAATCAAATAAATTGTGCTTCTTGCGGGGGCGGCGCAGATGAACGGCGTGAAAAAAGTTCAGATACTGGACGGGACCACACTGAAAAGCATCGCCATGATCAGCATGGTCTTTGATCATGTGGGCGACATGTTTTTCCCCGGCGTCATTTGGCCCAGGATGATCGGCAGGCTCGCCATGCCCATCTTTTCCTTTTTCATCGCGGAGGGCTTTGCGCATACGAGGGACAAAAAGAAATACCTTGGCCGCCTCGGCCTTTTCGCGCTGATCAGCGAGATCCCCTTTGATCTGGCTTTCGACGGCAGGCTCGGGCTGGGACACCAGAACATCATGCTGACCTTTTTCCTGGCCGGCCTGGCGCTGATGCTGTTTGACCGGATCCGGGGCGGGAACGGCCCGGAAGGAGAGCGGATACCCGTCGTCAAAACCGTCCTGGGCGTGCTCGCCGTCGCAGGCTTCGCCGCCCTGGCGCTGCTGCTGCGTGCGGATTATACCGTCTTCGCGGTCGTCGCCGTGTTTCTGTTTTACGCGCTGCGGCAGAAGCATCCGCTGCTTCGGAGCGGGGTGGGCGTGGCTTTTCTGGCACTCACGAGGACGGTGGGCTACTATGTCGCGACAGGCTTCAGTTTTATCCTCCTTGCCCTGTATAACGGGTAGAAGGGGAAGGGGCTGAAATGGCTGTTTTACGCCTTTTATCCCGGACACCTGCTCCTGTTGGCCGTGATCAGGCACGTCCTGCGGGGTTGAGATACGGGCTGAAACAAAACAGGTTTTGGAGGCTGACTTGTGATCAAATTCTTTGGGCAAAACAACGATCTGCGAACGGAAGATGGCAAAATAACCAGAACAGGATATGCGGTCATGGCGCTGTCCTCGGTTTTTGGGTTTTGCGTGTTCTTGATGGGAAGAACGATTTACGGAAAGTCGCTGAAAAAGAAGCAGGCGGATCGACCCTCCCTTGTCGGGATCGTTTCCGCATCTTTGCAATAACAGGAAAAGCGCCGGGGTGTCCCGGCGCTTTTGCTATTCTATCATCCGTAAAACTGCCGCTGGGCGTCCGGACACCGGGACGCTTTCCGGGTATAGCGAGGCATGGCGAGCTTCAACGCCGAACACAAGAAAGCCCATCACGAAAAGCAGTTCCCGCTGGATCTGGAAAAAGCCCGTCAGATGGGCAAAGAGCTGGTTCAGTTCTAAAACGCCAGATAGAACGAAGATCCCCCGACGCGGCGAATCGTTCGCCGTGCCGGGGGATAACTGCCTCAGAATCTGTCCGCCAGCGCGGCGGCCTGCGCGATCCCGTCGGTCTTGTCGATATCGCCGACGGAGAACACACCGGGGACAAGGACTTCGCCCGCGACCGTCCACTTGTTCAGAGCGGCGGTGCGCTCAAAGGGAATACGGACGCCGTCGAGAATGGCGGGATCCTCTTCCTCGCAGCAGCAGATCAGCGCGCACTCTTTGCCGAAGAACTGATCCTCCTTGCCGCCGATCACGAAACTGAACATCTTATCGATCACAGCCTTGAGCTGCGACGGAACGGAATACCAGTAAACCGGACAGGAGAACACGAGCGCGTCCGCAGCGAGGATATCGTCGGCGATGGTATTGAAATCATCGTCAAAGGAACACGGCTTCCCGGTCTTGTAGCAGGTCTGGCAGGCATGACAGAAATTCAGCTTCAGCTTCGCGGTGTCAATGACCTTCACTTCATTTCCCTTTGCCGCCGCGGCCTCGGCGAAGGCCTGAGCCATCCGGTTGCTGTTGCCGCCTTTCCGGGCGCTTCCGGTAAGAACAAGGATCTTCTTGGACATGAGAGATGTTCCTCCTATGATAACAGGTATGATAAAATTGACTTCTCACGCAGCACATGGTATCATAACGGCGAAGTTTTAACAAGTACTGACAAATTTGTTAGGTACTTACTTTGAGGTAAGTATATGAAAGAACGAAAAATCGCCGAGGCCAATTTCTGCGATACCGGCTACAGCTATACGCTGTCGCTGATCGCCGGGAAATACAAGCCCATCGTGCTGTACTGTCTGATGGAGTACGAGCCGGTCGGTGCGCTTCAATGAGATGCGCCGTTATGTGGGAAGCGCGGCGGACAAGACGCTGAGTCAGACGCTGAAAGAACTGGAGCGCGACGGGCTGATCCACCGGGAGATGTACCCGGAGATCCCGCCGAAGGTCGAATACAGCCTGACGGAACGCGGTCACTCGCTCGTGCGGGTCCTGGATCAGCTTTGCGTCTGGGGTGAGGAAAACAGACCGAAGGAGCTGTAGACGGCCGCACGGGACGCTGCGGCCCTTATTCCGGGCTGCTTTGAGGGCGGCAAAAGAAATCCGGAACGGGGAAGGATAGGCTCCTTCCGCGGAAAGAGAGTATAAGGGGAGAAAGAAATCATAAAACAGTACGTTGTCGACGCGTTTACCGACCGGGTGTTCCACGGCAATCAGGCCGCGGTCTGCGTGCTGGACGAATGGCTTTCGGAAGAGCTGATGATGAACATCACGCGGGAGAACAACTTCTCCGAGACCGCGTTTACCGTCAGGGAAGGGGAGAAGTGGCATCTGCGCTGGTTCACGCCGGGCGGCGAGATCGACCTCTGCGGTCACGCCACCCTGGCCACGGCTTTCGTGCTGCTCAATTACTATGAGAAGGAAGCGCAGAAGGTCGTGTTTACCACCCTGAGCGGGGATCTGAGCGTCACACGCAAGGATGAGCTGTATGAGATGGAGTTTCCCGCCTACGAGCTGAAGAAGGTGGACGTGACCGCCGCCATGGAGGATGCGCTGGGCGCTTCCGTAAAAGATGCTTACATCGCCCGCGATCTGCTGTGCGTGCTGGACGACGAGCGGACGGTCAGAGAATTGAATCCCGACCTGGAGAAGATCAAACAGATCGACGGCCTGCTGGTACACGTCACCGCCCGGGGGCAGTACGAGGACTGCGTCTCCCGCAGCTTCGCGCCGAAACTCTCCGTGGCGGAGGACCCGGTCTGCGGCTCCGGCCACTGCCACATCATCCCTTACTGGGCGGATCTGCTTGGAAAAAACGATCTGGTGGCCTGCCAGGCTTCCAAACGCGGCGGCACGCTCTACTGCCGCCGGGAGGGAAGCAAGATCTTCATGGCGGGGAAGGCCGCCCTTTATTCCATCGACGAGCTGTTCCTTTGAGACAAAGCCCATGTCAAAAAAACTGACGGCCGGTCGCTGATTCGACCGGCCGTCAGCCTTTTCCTTTGTTATCTGCCGAAGGCCTCCGAGGCCCAGGCGGCGTCCTTCAGCAGGGCGCGGCCTACGCCGATGAGATCGGCTTTTCCGTTTTGGAGCAGCGCTTCCGCGTCGGCGATCTTATGCACGCCGCCCGTGAGAAGGACGGGGACGGAGACGGAGGCTTTGACCTTCTCAGACATGGAAGAGAAGTAGCCTGCTTCCAAATGGCCGGGCCGCATGAAGAAGCACATGCCGCCGGAGAGATCCAGCAGATCTACACCCACCGCCTCCAGGAGCTTTCCGGCATCACGCGCATCCTCCTCCTTGGAGCCGCCGGGCAGATAGTCCGCGCCGCCCAGGCGTACGGCGATGGGGATCTCGCCGCCGATCGCCTGCCGCACGAGCGCCACGGTCTCCAGAGTGACGCGCAGCCGGTTTTCCAGGCTCCCACCGTACTCGTCCGTGCGCTTGTTGGTCATCGGCGAGTAGAACTGGTTGAGCAGATAGCCGTGCGCGCAGTGGAGTTCCACTCCGTCATATCCGGCCCTGACCGCCCGGAGAGCCGCCGCGGCGAATTGCACCTCGATTTCCCGGATCTCCTCCGCCGTGAGCGCGCGCGGGCGTTTCGTCAGCTTCTTCACGGGGATGCTCACCGCGCTGGCGGAGACCGCCTCGCC
Organism: Oscillospiraceae bacterium; assembly: GCA_902774015.1. Classification (GTDB taxonomy): domain Bacteria; phylum Bacillota; class Clostridia; order Oscillospirales; family Oscillospiraceae; genus Limivicinus. The sequence goes on from CACYHB010000021.1 coordinate 4,308, forward strand.
GATCCCGTTGCTGCCGGCGTGGTTGAGCTGAACAAAGACTTTGCTGCCGCCCTCGCGGATGGCGTCGGTGAGCCGACGATGCTCTTCGATCCGTTCGTCCGACGCAAGGGAGAGCTGGCCCTCGGCGGCGCGGCCGCTCTCCGTGATGCAGCTGTGTTCCGTGATGATGATCCCGGGGCGGCTGAGGACGGCGCGGTCCCGGTAATACTGCACCAGCTCCTCTGTGACATGGCCGCGCTCCGTTTTGTTCGTCTGCATGGGAGGCATGACGAGGCGGTTTTCGACCCGGAGTTTTCCAATCAGAACGGGATCCTGGAGCAGCATGCTTGTTCCTTCTTTCTTTTCGTTTTGCATGGGGATTGTCGTCAAAGCAGCCCCAGCACCGTATCTCCGTGCCGCTGCTCGTCGTTCCTGACACTTTCCGCCTCCGGGAAACGCGCGGCCACCGATTCGTATTTCTTCACCGCGTCGTATTCCCCCCTGGCGATGATCGGATACAGCTTCTTCTTTCCGATGACCCGGTAGAGGAGCGGGATCACGACGGCCTTGGTGTTTTTCGGCCTCAACACCTCGTTGGTCAGCGCCTTGAAGACGGCGGCATGACGCCCCTCCTCCGCGGCGAGCTGACGGAAAGTCTCCGCATCCTTGGGATCCTTTACGACCTTTGCCAGAGCGTTATACATTTTGACGGCGTCCAGCTCCCCCTGCTGGGATCTGAGCAGGACTTTTCTTTCTTCTGCTGTGACGGACATGTGTTTTCCTCCTTGTCTTGGTGTTTTCAGCTGCCCGGCAGTTGATCGATCAGCTCCAGCAGTTCCCGATAGAACGGCCGGATATCGTTTCTCTTCATCATCCCGCCCTGAAGGGACATGTGATCGCCGGAATAGGTCGGCATGATCTGCCAGGTGCCCGGCTTGACCGTATCCGGGTCAAAGACCGCGCTCGGCGCGCCGATGGGCGCCATGGCCGAGACTGTGTTGACCAGACCGTCGTTCTCCTGCCAGCTCTCGCCGATCACAAAGCCGCCCCCGGTCACGCCGGTATAGGCGCCCATCCGGGCGGAACTGCGGCGAAACATGGGCTCCATGGCGGAGCGGACCGGACGCTGCCCGCCCTCCGCAGGCTCGGTCGCGCAGCAGGGCACGGCAAAGTAATAGACCTGCGGCAGTGTGCGGATCCGCGCGTTCATGGCCAGGGCGTTGTCGATGTGCATGTCAAAGGCGGCATAGTCCTCCTCGGATCTGCCGTCCTTTTCCGCCTGCCTGCGATTGCTGAAGAAATCGCCCCAGAAATCATCCCAGCGGGAGATCTTTACGGAACGCACATCAAAGCTCTCGTCCTGATACAGATCGTAGGCAGTGGTGCCGTTGGTGGGAGCCGCCAGCGTGACGAGGGTGTGCAGGCGCTCTCCCTGCCCGCCGAGGAAAAAAGGGGAGAGTTCGTCCGGCGCGGTGGCCGCCCGCTCCGCTTCATCTCCGCTCGCGAGAATTTCGGAAAACAGCCGGATCGTCGCCCCACCGAAGGAGTGCCCGAGAAGCGCCAGCTTCTTCCCCTCTTCCCAGTCGGGGATCAACGGCCGCCCGCTGAAGTCCGGGCCGAAGCGGTCGTGGCCACAGCGCTCGCTGTGGGCCTTGCCGTAATCCGTCACCGTTCCGTTGAGCTGGGCATAGAGCTCGCAGGCCCGGTCCCAGGCGCTGCCCTCCGGAGAAACGGAGGCGGCATAGCAGGAAAAGCCCTGAGCGCGCAGATACTCCATCAGGTCTCCGCCGAGCATCCCCCAGTAAGGCATCCGCTTATAGGTCCTGTCATAGCTGCCCCAGCCGGAGAGACCGTGGACAAAGATGTACTCGATGTTGGATCGTTCCGGCACGGGCGCCTGCCGTGCCCCGCAGGCCGTAAAGAAGAGCATGCCTATGCACAAAAGAAGCGTCGCCCATTTGCATGTTTGTTTCATCCCGATCACACCCAATGGAAACAGCAGTATACTGCGTCAAGGATTTTTACGAATCTGCGCGATTGACAAGATCGCCGGAACTGTTGTCAGTATATATGGGAAACGCCCCGCTGTAAAGTCATTGTTCTTATCATGACTATAGGATGGCGAAAAGCCAGAAAGCTTTTCGCCGCGCGGCTTTGCCGCGCAGCCAAACAGCTTGGCTGTTTGGCCATTTGTTCATTTCGATGAGCATCAGGGAAGAATCCGCAGAGCCTGCAGGATGTGGGATCGGGGCAAAACGGAGCGCTGAAAACGGATCTGCCTCTGCTCCCGTTTTGACCGGTACGCTCCGCATCTTCCGGCGGCGGGTTTTGCCATCTCTCGATTGACAAATGCACTTCTTCCCATTAAACTGATAAAGAAAAAACAAACCACTGTGAGGAGTGACAGATATGCTCGACTTTTTGAGACAGGAAGGCTTGGATGGGGCTTTGATCGCAGGCATCGAGCAATACCGCAGGGAATATCCCGCCGCCGAGAGCGACAGGATCCGAATCCCTTCGCCCAGGTTCAAATACTACGGGAAGGAGATCTGGACGCTTGCGATCACGGCCATCCTGTCCGGTGAAAACATTCTTCTCGTCGGACCCAAAGCGACCGGAAAAAATGTGCTGGCGGAAAACCTCTCCGCCGTTTTCGCCAGGCCGGAATGGGACATCTCCTTTTATCTGAACACCGATGCCTCAAGCCTGATCGGCACGGACACCTTCCGCAGCGGCGAAGTCTCGTTCCGAAAGGGACCCATCTGCGCCTGCGCCGAGGCCGGGGGCTTCGGCGTTCTGGATGAGATCAACATGGCAAAAAACGAATCCCTCGCCGTCCTCCATGCCACGCTCGACTATCGCAGGATTATCGACGTCCCCGGCTACAGCAGGATCCGGCTTGCTCCTTCGACCCGCTTCATCGCCACCATGAATTACGGATACGCGGGCACGCGCGAACTCAACGAGGCGCTCGCCTCGCGCTTTATGGTGATCAACATGCCCCTGATCTCCGGAGAGAATCTGGAGAAGCTGCTTTTGCAGCAGTACCCGACGCTCAGGCAGGAATACGCCGCGCAGCTGACCGCTCTTTTTGAGGAGATCCGCAGAAAGTGCGAAAGCTCCGAGATCTCCACAAAGGCGCTGGATCTGCGCGGCCTGCTTGCGGCAGTCAAGCTCGTGGAAAACGGCCTGACCATGCACGACGCTTTATCCGTCGCGATCATCAACAAGAGCTTCGATGAATTTGAAAGAACACTGGTAGAGGACATCGTCTCCGTCCGCATCGACGGCAAGCTCAGGAAGGAAGAGCTCTTCCGGCCCTAATACCGCTATGGATCAGAACATTACAGAGCTTCAGAAGAGGCGCGCCGACAACATTATATGGAACTGTGCCAAGGACTACTCTTTTACGCCGGATTTCAAGGCCTACGACCGAAACGGCAGCGTGGATCTCTACTGGAATATCATCTTCGGTTCCGCCAGACGCCACTGCGAGTATGAAAAGCTGGAAGCGCTCTTTGCCATGCTGGACAAATACAAAGACGCCGCACTGTACGAGACCGTCTTCTGGAATGCGCTGGAGCCTGTCCTGTTTCGGAGGGAGCTCGGCGTCCGCCCGATCCTGGAAGCCATGCGTCCCGAACCGCCGGAGACAGAATTGAAGCTGGAAGACAGCATGACGACGGAGGAAATCGTAGACGCCGCCAGACAGTTCTTCTATGAGCGATACGGGCTGTACGGAGACGGGAAGATCCGACTGGGGTATCGTCTGCCCCGCCTCAGAAGGATGTCGGTAGACAGTTTTCTGCAGAGAGGGCCGATCATCCGGCACGAGCAGGGGCTTTATCACGGAGATATCCCCGGCTACAGCGGAGGATACACGCTCGGATCGAAACAGACCGAATCGGAGCTGCGGGCGTTTCTGGAGACCAAGTTCGGCAAGTCGATCTATCCGCCGGAACGGGTCATGCAGCTGGAAAAGCAGCTGTGCAGCGGGAACCATAAATTTACGCATCTGTTCTATACCGCCGGCGAGATCGGCGAACTCCGCGGGATCTACAGCACCTTTGAGATGCACCAGCGAAAGCGCCAGGAGGAAGTGATCGCGGGCAACCGCGCCTATTACCGGAAGAACCTGCTCCAAAACCGGCTGCTGATCGCAAAGCTCAGCACCGGCATCATGAATTCGGTCCTGCTGCACATGCAGCCGGCAGAGAGAAAAGCCAACTCCGGCGCGCTGGACCCGGCGCTTGCCTGGAGGGCAGACAGACTGGGCGACGAAAAAGTATTCAAACGCATTGAGAACGAAAACGCCGGTGACATGAGCGTGGATATCCTGCTGGACGCCTCCCATTCCCAGGTCAACCGGACGGCGAAGATTTCCTCACAGGCTTATATCATCGCGGAGGCGCTGTCGCGCTGTCACGTCCCATGCAGGGTGATGAGCTTCTGTTCCATGAGCGGCTTTACCATCCTGCGCCTGTTCAACGACTATTCCGCATCCAGCGATAACGGCAGCATCTTCGATTACTATGCCGAGGGCTGCAGCCGGGACGGCCTTGCCATCCGCGCTGCGGGAAATCTGATGAAGCAGGCTCCGTATGAGCACAAGATGCTGATCGTTCTTTCAGATGTCAAGCCGCTGGATGCGGCGGCCAAAATCCGGAAAGACGAGCGGGATATCGGCGTGCCCTATGACGCGATGCGTGCGCTCGCTGACACGGCGCATGAGGTCAGACGTCTGCGGGCAGACGAAATCTCTGTCATCTGCATTTTCACCGGTGAGGACGAAAATCTGCCTTCTGCAAAAATGGTGTACGGGCAGGATTTCGTGAGGATACGCGACTTTTCGTGTTTTGCCGATACGGTTGGAAAGCTGATCATAGACCAGATGAAAAGCTATCAGTAAGCGCAGCCGCTTTCAAGAGACCAGCGCTTCGGACTTGCTCCGGCCCGGGGCGCTGTGGTACACTGTGAAACGCGAGGGAACGCCCCGGGAAACCTGAGCACAGGATCGCGGCGGCTACCGCCTGCTTTCCGGATCGCCGGAAGACTTGTACGGACTGAGGCAAAACGGATCGGGAAGCTGTGAAAGCAGCTGAGCTGCGGAGGTGAGGAAGCTTTGCAATTTCGTCAATACGGTGCGGGTCGGAAAGACACGATCCTGCTGCTGCACGGCGGCGGACTCTCCTGGTGGAACCATCGGGAGGCGGCGGAACTGCTGCAGGGAGAATACCGTGTGCTTCTCCCGATCCTGGACGGACATGCGGGAAGCGACCGGCCCTTTACGAGCATCGAAGAGAACGCGGCAGAGATCATCCGTTTTATCGACGGGCAGCTGGGCGGCTCTGCTCTGCTGATCGGAGGTCTTTCCCTCGGCGGGCAGATCTTGCTGGAGATGCTCTCTCAGCGCAGAGATATCTGTTCCCATGCTCTGGTCGAGAGTGCCGCGGTGATCCCGTCCAGACTGACAAACGCCCTGATCGCCCCGACCTTCGGCGCAAGCTACGGACTCATTCAAAACAGAAGCTTTGCCAGAATGCAGTTTCAGTCTCTGCACATCAAACAGACGCTGTTTGAGGAGTATTACCGGGATACCTGCCAAATCAAAAAGCAGGACATGATCGCCTTCATGAAAGCGAACACGTCCTATGCATTGAAAGACGCTTTCTGCGACACGTCTGCCCAGGTCCACGTTTATATCGGGGAAAAGGAGACCGGCGAGATCCTGCGCTCCGCGGATGCGATCTGCAGGGCGCGCCCGGCCTGCCGTCTGCACCGCATGCCCGGACTCCGGCACGGGGAGTTTTCGCTGAATCACGCGGAACAATATGCCGGGGCCGTCCGTCAGATTGTGCGCAGCAAGGCGGTATAAGAAAGAGAAGAAGGACGCCGTGCTTCGCTCCCGCCGTTGCCGGGCCGTCGCGATACAGACCCGGGAGGGGCATTTGCGGCAAGGCGGTCGACAAAACCTTTCTTTCCGCGAAAGGAAAGAAAAGTTTCCTGAAATACGCAGATCAGCGTCTCCGGGCGCATGAGAACAAAAGGAACCATTGAGAGAAAGGACAGGAAGAAAGGAATGGATCGACAGCTGGAAAGCAAATGCCTGAGGCTGGTGGAAAACTATCGTACGCTGGGAGAAGGCAACAAGCTGGAGTTTACGGAAATGCTTCTGGCCTGCGCCGGAATCTATCTTGCGGCAGGCAAAGAGCCGGATATGGACAGAGTGCGGGAGTGCAAAAAGCTCCTGAAAAGCAAGGCGGGTCTGTTCTCCAATTTCCGCGGTTCGGACGAACTCCTCGTGCGCTGCAAGATGGCGCTTGCCCCTGACCCCGAGCGTTATTTTGAGAGCGTGGAGGAAGCGTATCAGCGGATCAAGAGCTTCTTCAGCGGTGAGCAGACCGTTCTCGCCGCCATGATCCTGGCAGAGCAGGGCGGCTCCGAAGCCCTGGCGGAGAAAACGAAGCAGATCTACAAAGGAATGAAGGACGCGCACCCGTGGCTGACCTCCGAAAACGATCTGCCCTTTGCGGCCCTGATGGCAGTATCGGGGAGAGACGCCTCCTCCGTCTGTGCGGAAGCGGAGGAGATCTATGCGATTCTCGGAGATCGGTTGAAAGCGGAAAAAGACACGAGGCAGATGCTCAGCCATATCCTTGCCATTCGCAGCGGGCGGGCAGAGGACAAGTGTGAAAAGCTCTGCGCGCTGGCAGACGGTCTGAAAGCGGCGGGGCGCTCACTCGGCAGGGGGAGCAGGCTTGCCATCCTTGGGATCCTTGCCGATTCCGGCCTTCCCACAGACACACTCGTCGGTCAGATTTGCGAGGCGGACGACTTCCTGAAACAACACAAGCCCTTCCACGGACTTCTCGGTGTCGGGAGAGACTGCCGCAGAATGTTTGCCGTTCAGATGGTGCAGGCCTCTCTCTCCGGGGAAGACAGCCTCGGCGCTTCGGCGATGCTGACCGCGTCTGTCGAGCTTGCGATCCTCACGATGATCCTCATGATGATCATCGTGAGCAGTACGGCGTCCTCTTCTTCCGCCTCTCACTGAGACGATCCGGCAGAGAACGTCGTCCTCCGGCGCTATGGGAGAGACGCGAAACAAAAGAAAGGGAGAGGGTAACATGCTTGCCGTTCTGAAAAGCAGATTTATGGAGAACATGCAGCGCCACCAGGAGCTCAGCTGGGAACCGGTGGAGAGCCGCCTGCTGGGAAATCCGGAGGCCCTGGCGGCTCTGGAGCGCATGGAGGAGAGCGGAGGGGAGCCGGATACCATCGGGTTCCTGCCGGGTAGCGACAGGCTCGTCTTCTGTGACTGCGCCAAAGAAAGTCCCGCCGGACGCAGAAGCCTGTGCTATGACGAGGAGGCCCTTGCAAAGCGGGCAAAGAACCCGCCCGCCGGAAGCGCCGTCCGACAGGCGCAGGAGATGGGCGTCGCGCTGATGACGGAGGCGCTCTATTACCGGCTGCAGACGCTGGGGGAGTTCGACCTGAAGACCTCCAGCTGGATCGCGGCGCCGGCGGAGATCCGGCAGAAGGGCGGGGCGCTTTTCTGCGAGCGCCGCTACGGCAGAGTGTTCACCTTCCACAACGGGGCGGATTCCTATTATTCCGTCCGAGGTTGGCGGGGCTGGCTGGCTGTGTGACCGGACAGCAGCTTCACAGTGCGAACGATGACAGGAGATCGTGAGACGAGAAAATGAAGAACGAGAAGAAAGACGATAGCAAAAGCGGCGGCTCCGCCATGGCGCTCGGGATGTGCCTCGGCCTCGCCGTCGGGGCAGCCGTCGGTAGCGCGACGCACGACATCGGACTGTGGCTGCCGATTGGCCTGTGCGTGGGGATGTCCCTCGGCCTGGCGCTGGGGCAGAACCGGAAAACCGAAAGCGAAGAAAAAGACGACGAGGAATGAAGGCATATTTCCACCTGCCGGGACTGTTCGAATTCCTGGAGCTATACCGGCTGTTCCTGCCGCTGTATCGGGAACACAGGGAATACTTCTACGACTTTTGCGAGATCGGCTCCGTATACGGCGCGCCGGCGGGATGCCTCTGGGACGGCGGACGCGCAGGCTTCGGGGAGGACAGACCGGAGGAGGCTGCGGCGCTGATGCGGGAGTACGGGATCTCCGCCCGCCTTACGCTCAGCAACTCGCTCCTCCGGGAGGAGCATCTTTCGGATAAAAAGTGCAACGCCCTCTGCGCGCTGTTTGAAAAGAGCGGAGGCGTGCAAAACGGCGTGATTCTCTCGTCGGATCTGCTGCTGGCCTATCTCCGGGAGCGCTGGCCGGGCTTCTATTTCGTGTCCTCCACCACCAAGGTGCTGACGGCGTTTTCACAGCTTGAAGCGGAGCTGGGGCGGGAGGAATTCCGCTTCGTGGTGCCGGATTTCCGGCTGAACAAGGCCTTTGACCGGCTCGACGCTCTGCCGGTGCAGCAGAAGAGAAAGCTGGAGTTCCTGTGCAACGAGTGCTGCTGGTTCGCCTGCCCCGACCGGAAGCGCTGCTATGAAACCGTCAGCCGCAGGAACCTGGGAGAGGCCTGCGGGGAGCAGGTCTGCGCCTCCCCGGAAGCCCACAGGGGCTACCGCTTTTCCGACGCGATGCGAAACCCCGCCTTCATCGGGATCGAGGACATCCGGAAAGTATATTTGCCAAAGGGCTTTTCCCACTTCAAAATCGAAGGGCGGAGCCTTGGCAGCGCCATGATCCTGGAATTTCTGCTGTACTATATGACGAAGCCGGAATACCAGCTCAGGGTGCGGGAAGAGATTTATCTGGACAGCTCACTGGATCTGTTCTGAGCTGTGTTCCGACAGGAGCGGGGTTCTGTGGCCGGCAGCCGCCGGAAGGAAAGAAAAACGGAGAAGAAAATGATGAGAGAGAAGAATAAGAAGGTGCGGGGCAATCAGGATGAGGCGGAAAAAAGCAGAACCCTTTCCCCGGCGGAGGAGCGGCGCCTTCAGGCCTTCGAAGCGCTGTCCGGATCCATGGTCGGACAGGGCTTCCGGCGGGTGGAGCTGACAGTCAGCATCGTGAAAGCCAACGTCTTTGCAGTGGTGCTGCTGATCCCGCTGCTGCTTGGGGGGATCGGTCTGTTCCTGCTGAAAAACCGGGAGATGAGAGGCTTTTCCGGCGGGCTGGGGATGATCCTCTTCACCGTCGCCCTGTTCGCGCTGATCGTCGTCCATGAGCTGATCCACGGTCTCAGCTGGGCGATTTTCGCGGAGCACCACTGGAAAGACATCGAGTTCGGCTTCATGAAGCAGTATTTGACGCCCTACTGCACCTGCTGCGTTCCGCTGAGCAAGGGGCAGTACGTCTTCGGCGCGCTGATGCCGCTGATCGTTCTGGGTATCCTGCCGATGCTCGCGGGGATCCTGACGGGGTCCTTTTCCGTGCTGCTGATGGGAATCATCATGGCGGACGCCGCGGCGGGCGATATTTTGATCGTCTGGAAGATCCTGCGCTATCGGAGCGGCGCGGAAAACATCGTCTATATGGATCATCCGACGCAGGCAGGCGGCGTGATTTTTGAGAAGTAAAGTTCGGGGATACTGCGCAAAAAGCAGGTGTGACAGAGTGATAACCCTGTCACACCTGCTTTTTCACCGTGCAGAATCTTATCCCCCGATGAAGTCCCGCCGGACCTGCTTCAGAAAGCGCTCCGCGATGGGGGTAAAGGTCTGATAGCGGTTCCAGATCAGATAGAGCTTCGTCTCCAGCTTCGGTGAGAGGGGCCGGAAACACAGTCCGCTCTCAGCCGACACGTCCACCAGATGCCGGAAGCTCAACTGATAGCCGAGACCTTCGCGCACGAACATGGAGGCGTTGTAAGCCAGCCGGAAAGACCCCTCCAGATGCAGCTCTGAAAAGCGCTCCCCGGCCCACTCCCGAATATCTCCCTCCCAGCCCTGGCCGGAGGTGAACAAGGGAAGGCCAGCCAGGTCCTCGACCGCAACCGCGTCCTTCTGCGCCAGCGGCGCGTCGGCCGGGAAGATGAGACCCCAGGTGTCGCCCTCGGGAAAGACCAGGGATTCGTATTTTTTCTCATTCGGCGCATCGCAGATGACGGCAAAGTCCAGCAGGCCCTTGTCCAGCTTCTCCGTCACCTGCTCGGTGTCGCCGCTGGTGATGTGGTAGCGCAGACCGGGGTACTGCTCTTTCAGGACCCGGAGCTCTCTCGCCAGATGCCGGATCTGGAAGGATTCCGCCAGACCGAAATACAGCTCGCCGCCGGTGATGTCGTCCAGGGAAAGGAATTCCTTCTCGATCTTGTCCGCCATCGTGATCAGATCCTCCGCCCGATCCCGGAGAAGGACCCCCTCCTCCGTCAGGGCGATGCTGAAGCTGTGACGGATAAAGAGCTTCTTGCCCAGCTCCTCCTCCAGCGCCCGCAGCGCTTTGGACAGCGTAGGCTGTGTGACGTGGAGCTGCTCGGCGGCCCGCGTCATATTCTCTTCCCGCGCGACGGCGAGAAAGTATCGCAGCGTGCGTATCTCCACAGTTCGATCCCTCTTTTCTTCTTTGTTAAGACATTCCAAAATCGAATATCATGATATTCATTATAACCATTTGCGCAGAGAAACGCAAGAATGTAAAATAGAGATACAGAAAGAAAAGGAGCGGACGGCCTATGGATGAACAGATGGAAGAGCTGACGCTCACGCTCTCGGCTGCCGGCTGCGGGCAGGGAGCCATTGAGAAGGCCGGAAGGCTCCTGTCGTCTGGGCAAACGGAAGCGCTGCTCCTGCACCTGCGCCTCTGCCGCTGCGATCTTATGGAGCAGCTGCATGAGAGCCAGAAGCGTGTGGACTGCATGGATTATCTGATCCGGCAGACGAAAAAAGAACTCTCCGCGAAAAGTTGAAAGGACGGTACTGAACATGATCCGGAAGGAAGCACTGAACATGACCCGGGAATGGGACAAGACCTTTCCCAAAAGCGATAAGGTGGAAAGCACGAAAGTGAGCTTTGTGAACCGATACGGCGTCACGCTGGCGGCGGATCTGTACGTGCCGAAGGCGGCGGAGGGCAAGCTCCCGGCCATCGCGGTCTGCGGCCCCTTCGGGGCGGTGAAGGAGCAGTGCTCCGGCCTGTATGCCCAGACCATGGCCGAGCGCGGCTTCCTGACCCTGGCCTTTGACCCCTCCTTCACCGGCGAGAGCGGCGGTTTTCCCCGCTATATGGCCTCTCCGGACATCAATACCGAGGACTTCATGGCGGCGGTGGATTTCCTCTCGCTGCACGAGCGGGTCGACGCCGGGCGCATCGGCATCATCGGCATCTGCGGCTGGGGCGGCATGGCGCTGAATACCGCGGCGCTGGACACCCGGATCAGGGCCACCGTGGCCTCCACCATGTACGACATGACCCGCGTGAATGCGAAGGGCTATTTTGACGCCGAGGACAGCGAAGAAGCGCGCTATGCCAAGCGTTCTGCCATGTGCGCACAGCGGCTGGCCGATCTGAAAGCCGGCGAATACAAGCTGGGAGGCGGCGTGGCGGATCCTCTGCCGGAAGACGCGCCCTTCTTTGTCAAGGACTATTATGATTACTATAAGACGCCGCGCGGCTATCACCCCCGCTCCCTCAACTCCAACGGCGGCTGGAATGTGATCGGCTGCGAGAGCTTTCTCAACCAGCCCATCCTGCGGTACTCGAGTGAGATCCGCAGCGCGGTGCTGGTGATGCACGGGGACGCGGCCCACTCCTGCTATTTCGGGCGGGACGCCTATGCCGATATGGTGCGCGGCAGCAAGTATGCCGACAACAAAGAGCTGCTGATCGTTCCCGGCGCGACCCATACGGACCTGTACGACGGCGGCGGCAAAAACGCCATCCCCTTTGACAGGCTGGAGAGCTTCTTTACAGAGTATCTGAAATAAAAGGAGTGCCGACATGAGCAAAAAGATTTTGATCGTTTCCGCAAGCCCGCGCAAAAACAGCAATTCCGAGGCGCTGGCCCTGGCCTTCGCCGACGGCGCGCGGGAGGCGGGCCATGAGGTGGAATTCGTCTCCCTGCGGGGAAAGACCGTGAATTTCTGCCGCGGCTGCTTTGTCTGCCAGGAGAAGCAGCGCTGCGTGATTCGCGATGATGCGGACGAGATTTGCCGGAAAGCGCTGACGGCCGACGTGCTGGTTTTTGCCACGCCCATCTATTACTACGAGATGTCCGGCCAGCTCAAGACCCTGCTGGACCGGCTCAACCCGCTCTTTCCCAGCGACTACGCCTTTACCGACGTGTATCTGATGACTTCTGCGGCCGAGGACGAGTGCTGCGTTCCCGAGCGCGCCGTCAGCGGTGTGGAGGGCTGGATCGAATGCTTTGAGCGGGCAAGGCTTGCCGGAACCGTTTTCCTGGGCGGCGTGACGGAAGCGGGAGAGGGTCGGAAGCATCCGGAAAAGCTGCAGGAGGCCTTCGCGCTCGGCAGGGACGTCCGATGAAAAAGAGAAGAGGCAGCGGCCGGACAGCGGCGGCGTTTCTGACAGGGCTTTTCCTGCTGCTTACGCTCTGCGCCTGCGGCGCGGAGCCTGCACGGGACAGCGAAGCCGCGTCTGCGCCGGCAGCAGCAGAAACGTCTGCGCCGGTGCAAACGGATCCCGAAGAAGCCGAGAAGGAGGAGGAAACGAGCATGCTTCGACTGATGATCGGAGAAACCGCTGTGGCGGTGGATTGGGAAGCCAACGCGTCCGTGGAGGCGCTTGAAGAGCTCTGCCGGGACGAGGCGCTGACGATCTCGCTGTCCATGTACGGCGGCTTTGAGCAGGTCGGCTCCATCGGACGGAGTCTGCCGCGCAGCGATGTGCAGACCGCAACGGAATCCGGCGACATCGTTCTGTACGCCGGCAATCAGATCGTGCTGTTCTACGGCTCCAACGCCTGGGCCTACACCCGCCTGGGCCGCATCACCGACCGGAGCGCCGATGACATGACGGCGCTTTTGGGACAGGGCGATGTGACGATCACGCTCTGGCTGGAAGAAAACAGATGAGCTTTTATGCTCAACACACGGAACAAGCAGGGGCCGCCGGCACAGCCGGAGGCCCCTGCTGAGGCAAAATCAGGGAGATTGCTCTTTACGCCGGGGTCGTTTTGGGGTATACTTTTTACAATTCTTTCGGCAGAGACGGGGAGCGCGGCAGCCGCGGGGAATCCGAGGCAGAGGGGGCCTGGGCGTTGAACATCACGCAGACTTTCTATGACAATATGGCCAGCCAGTACGACAAGCTGTTTTTTGACTGGCAGGCCTCGACACGGGAGCAGGCTGAGATCCTGGACAAAATCTTCAGTGAACGCGGCTTTGACCGCGCTTCCCGTGTGCTGGACTGCGCCTGCGGCATCGGCACCCAGGCGATTGGACTGGCGCGGCTGGGCTACCGGGTGACAGGCTCGGACATCAGCGATGCGGAACTTGCCGAGGCGGCAGGACGCGCGGCTGAGAACGGCGTCGAGCTGCGGCTTGCGCACGCGGATTTCTGCGCCCTTTCGGAGACCTTCATGGAATCCTTTGACATCGTCATCAACATGGATAATGCCCTGCCCCATATGCTCACGGGCGAGGCGCTGGAAAAAGCGGTTCGGAGCATCGTGGGGCAGCTGCGTTCGGGCGGCCTCTTCGTGGCCAGTATCCGGGACTATGACAGCCTGCTGGAGAGCAGGCCGCCGTATTCGCCGCCCTACATCCACAAGACGGCCGACGGGCAGAGAGTCTCTTTTCAAACCTGGGATTGGAAAGGGGAAAACTACCGGCTGACCCAGTATATCATCGACGACGAAGGGACGCTCGGTATCGGCAAGTTCAGCTGTGAATACAGGGCGACCCGCCGCGAGGAGCTGAGCCGGCTGCTGCTTGCCGCAGGCTGCCGGGAGACGGAGTGGCTGTTCCCGGAGCAGACGGACTTTTATCAGCCGATCGTCGCGGCCAGAAAGTAAACGCGGCCCTCGGCGCCTGAAGTGTCATTTTTCAAGAAATAAATGAAAAGCAGTCTTTGCCTGCTGCCGACCGCAGTCATGCCCGCAGGCATCTGCGGCGGATGAACAGTATGGCGGATGCGCGGAGAAACGGATGAGATTTCAACACACCCACAGACCGGGTTTTTTGCTGGGCCTGATCGATTTTTTCACGGCGGGGCTCTTCTTCCTTGTCTACATGCAGAGAGGCCTGCAGGATGAGCTGGACCGGATCCTGGGCAGAAGGACCCAGCGCTATTATGTGGCTTATCTGCTGGGGATCCCGACGCTTTTTATCTATACGCTGGTCTGGATGGCACGGATCGCGGAGGAGCTGCGGGGAAAGGCTGTCGAGCTGGGGATCGGAGGAAAGCTCACCTCCTTCCGGCATATGTTTGACTGGAATGTGTTCGGACTTCTGCTCTTCGGCCCCGCTGTAGCCACGGAGCGCTTTTTCGACACGCTCAACAGGATCGAGCGGGAACTGAACAGAAGGAACGGAGAAGCATGAAAAACTACAAGGTCATCGACAAGGAGAGCTACTATCGCAAAGGCGTGTTCCGCCACTTTTCGGAAGACTGCCGCTGCTCCTGCTCCATGACGGCCCGGGTCGACGTGACGGAGCTGGTGGAGCGCTCCCGGGAGAGCGGAACGAAATTTTATCTCAACTTTCTCTACATCCTCTCCAAAGTGCTCAACTCGCGGGAGGATTACCGGATGGGCTATCTCTGGCAGACGGAGGAACTCATCTGCTACGACGTGATCCATCCGACGCAGTACGTGTTTCACGAGGACACGGAGACCTGCACGCCCGTCTATACGGAGTACTGCCCGGACTACCGGCGCTTCTACGACAACGCGCTGCGGGATCTGGAGCGGGCCAAAAAGACGCGGGAATACGACCTGGATGCCGCGAATCACCCCAACTGGTTTGACGCCTCCTACATCTCCTGGCTCTCCTATGACTCCCTGCATATCGAGCTTCCGGACGGCTACCTGCACTTTGCGCCGATCGTCAATTGGGGCAGGTATCGGGAGGAAAACGGCAGATGGATGATGCCGGTGACCGTGCGGCTGAACCATGCCGTCGCGGACGGCTATCTGATCGCCAGAGTGTTTCACCTGCTGCGGCAGGAGATCCAGTGCTTTTCGCACAGCGAGCTTTGAACTGCCGGAACAAAACGATGCATACGATAACGGAAAACAACAGAAAAGAGCTGAGTCCTGCGGACTATGCCGAACGATACTGCGATGCGGCAATGCCCTCGGACATCGGCTTTCATCTCCGGGAATCGTCGGCGGCGGACTTTCCGCTCCCCCGGCGGAAGGCGCAGAGCCATAAATACAGCTATGGGCGCGCTCTGCTGATCGCAGGGTCCGCGGGCTATGCCGGCGCACCGGCGCTGGCTGCCAACGCCTGTGAGCGCAGCGGCGCGGGTCTCACGCACCTGATGGTGCCGGAGAGCATCTATTCGATCGCCGCTTCCCGCTGCGACGGCGCGGTGGTGACGCCGCTGTGCGCGGCGCCGGAGGGCGGGATCGCCGAAAACGCCGTTTCACAGATCCTGCGTACGCTCAAAAACGTACAGGCCTGCGCCGTCGGCCCCGGCCTCGGCACAGGGACAGGAGCGAGAGCCGTGCTGGAAGCGGTGCTGCGGGAGAGCGCATGCCCCCTGGTGCTGGACGCGGACGCCCTGAACCTCTGCGCCCGGGAGCCGGAACTGCTCTCCCTCTGCCGCGCCCCTCTGATCCTCACGCCCCACGAGGGGGAATTCCGGCGTCTGGGCGGTCGGCCGGAGGAAGGGCGGCTCAACGCCGCACTGCGCTTCGTCCGGGAGCACGGCGGCGCCATCCTGATCCTCAAGGGGCACGGAACGCTGATCTGCCGTGAAGGAGAAGCCTGCGTCAACCCCACAGGCGGCCCGGCCATGGCCAAGGGCGGCTCGGGCGACGTGCTGTGCGGGATCCTCTGCGCGCTGCTGGCCCAGGGCTTCGAGCCCTGGTTCGCCGCGCGCTGCGCGGTCTGGCTTCACGGCCGCGCCGGAGATCTGGCGGCGGAGGAGACGGGAGAGTACTGCCTTGCGCCTTCCGATCTGATCCGGTGCCTGCCCGGGGCTTTCCGGGAACTGCCGGGCTGAGGGCGAAGAAAAAGAGCGGGTTTTCCCGCACTGCAGGCCGACCCCGCTGTTCATGAAAAATCATTCCTGCGGCAGCGCTGCGGGAGAAAAGAGAGGGACTGTCCGTGAATCTGTACATGGCGCTGTCGCTGTTCTCCCTGATCATCCTGATCTACTGGGTGATCACCGAATTCTTCACCGTGCTCTTCCGCTTCACCGGCCTGCCCGACGAGCGGGCGCGCTTTCAGGTGATCTCTCTGCTCACGGGCTGCGGCTTCACCACCAAGGAGAGCGAGATGATCCTCTCCAACCGCCGCCGGCGGCGCCTTGCCAGGGTCACGATGCTCTTCGGCTACGTCTTCAACATCACCATCGTATCGGCTTTTATCAACGTCTTCCTTTCCCTCAAGATCAGCCAGGTGGAGCATCTCTATCTGGGCGTCCTGATCCCCATGGGCGCCGTCGCCATCATCTTCGTTTTCATGCGCGTGCCGCGGGTGCGCGCCTGGGGAGACGGGCTGCTGCAGCGCATGGTGGACCGTTTCTTCGCGGACGGGGAACGCTTCAATACCGTGCTGCTGCTGGATTATCTCGGCACCGAGACCATTGCTCAGATCACGCTCAAGCACATCCCGGAGCAGTACCGGGGTCAGACCCTGGCCCAGACCGGCCTGCGCGCGGGGACGGGTATCCTGGTCATGCTGATCGAACGGCCGGGGGAGAAGCCCCAGGCTCCCACGGCGGACACGGTTTTTCAGGAGGGCGACAAGCTGACGGTTTTCGGAAACTATGAGGTGATCCGCAGCGTCTTCAACGCGCGCGAGCATTTTGGTGATCAGGGATGAAAACAGGGCTCATCATGGAAGGCGGCGCCATGCGCGGCATGTTCACCTGCGGTGTGATCGACGTCTTTTTGGAGCAGAAGATCTGTTTTGACGGCGCCGCGGGCATTTCTGCGGGCGCTTGCTTCGGCTGCAACTTCAAGTCCGGACAGATCGGCAGGGCGCTGCGCTACAACAAGCGTTACAGCCGCGATCCCCGTTACTGCAGTCTGCGCTCCCTGATATGCACGGGAGACCTCTACGGCGCGGATTTCTGCTACCGGCTATTGCCCGACGTGCTGGATCCCTTTGACCGCGCGGCTTTCTCGGCAAACCCCATGGCCTTTTTCGTAGGCGCGGCCGACGTGGACAGCGGGGAGATCCTCTACCACCGCTGCAGCGACGGCGGCGAGCGCGACATGCTCTGGATGCGCGCCTCGGCCTCCATGCCGCTGGTGTCCCGGATCGTGGAGGCGGACGGGCATCGCCTTCTGGACGGCGGAATCGTCGACCCGGTGCCCTATCGGATCATGGAAGAGGAGGGCTACGACAGAAATGTTTACGTCCTGACCCAGCCCGAGAGCTATCGCAAGAAGCCGTCCTCCGCCATGCCCCTGGTGCGCGCCGTCATGCACGCGACCCCGCGCATGGTGGAGGCCATGGCCAGACGGCATGAGGTGTACAATCGGCAGATGGAGGAAATTGCGGCAAAGGAGCGCCGCGGGGAGATCCTGGTGCTGCGCCCGCCCGAGAGCCTCGGCATCCGGCGGACCGAGCATGACCCGGAGGAGCTGGAGCGGGTCTATCAGATCGGTCGGCGCTGCGCCATCGCGGCGCTGCCGCGCGTGAGGGCCTTTCTTGAAAAACCTTGAGAGGAGGTTGGAATATGAAAAACAGAAAAATCCTCCTTTTGAGCCTCTGCGCGCTTGCACTGCTGCTCCTCCTGGCGCTGGTTTGGGCCGATCGGCCGTCCGCGCCGCAGCAGGGCGTCAGCGCCGATAACAACGCCAACTTCTCAAAGCTGCTGAACGACCTGGTGGCCGCACACCAGACGCCGGAGGCTGTCGGCCAGCGGGAGATCGAGGCGGATCTCGCGGCGATCCGTGCGGTGAACGAATGGGATTATGCGCTGGCGGAGAACATCGCCGCCCACTGGCGCCGGGTCTGGCTGGACCCGGACTACCGCCTGTTTGTGCACCACGGCGAGGAGCGGGCGGAGGAACTGCTCGGAACGGGCATCCCGGACAGCCCCGGCCACGCCATCGTGGTGCTGGGCTACGAACTGCGGGACGGTGAGATGCAGCCGGAGCTCAAAGGCCGCTGCGAGGCCGCCGCGGCTGTGGCGCGCACCTTCCCCCGGACGATCCTCGTCTGCTCCGGCGGGGCGACAGGGGAAAACAATCCCCGGGGCAACACCGAGGCGGGGCTGATGAAGGCCTACCTGACAGAAGTCTGCGGTATTGAACCCGCCCGCATCTTCATTGACGAGCGCGCCATGACCACCCAGGAAAACGCTGTCAATTCCCTGCGCATCATGCAGGAAAACGGCGTCCACAGCATGACCATCGTCACCTCCGACTACCACCAGCGCTGGGGCCAGGCGGTCTATAACGCCGCAGCCGCCCTCTGCCGGCAGCGGGAGGGCTATGCGGTGGAGATCCTGGGCAATTACTGCTATGAGATCGAACCCACTGTCGAGCTGTACCGGCACGGGGAGCAGCTCGCTGCGATGCAGATCGCGGGCATCCTGGAGCTTCCCCGCCAGACCGGACCCAATGGCCGCCGCCCGGGCTGAGGCCGCGGAGCCATGAAAGAAGGAGAATAACGCAATGAAAATGAGACTTGGCATTCTGTCCTCGCTTCTTCTGTGCCTGTGCCTCTGCGCCTGCGGCGCCGCGGCAAAAAGCGCCGAAACGCAGGCTGCAGCGCCGATCGAGAGCTTTCAGACCGTCCGCCATGCGGAGATCACAGTCAAAGATTACGGCACCATCAAGCTGGAACTGGACGAGGGCAGCGCACCTCTCACCGTTGCCAATTTTGTGAAGCTGGCCGAATCCGGTTTCTATGACGGCCTCACCTTCCACCGCATCATGGACGGCTTCATGATCCAGGGCGGAGACCCGCTGGGCAACGGCAGAGGCGGCTCGGGCGAGACCGTCAGGGGTGAGTTCCGCGAGAACGGCGTGAACAATCCCATCAGCCATGAAAAAGGCGTGATCTCCATGGCCAGAGCGCAGGATTATGACAGCGCCAGCTCCCAGTTCTTCATCACTGTCGCGGACGCGACCTTTCTGGACGGCGCCTATGCCGCTTTCGGCCGTGTGACGGAGGGCATGGAGATCGCCGAGCAGATCGCAAAAGACGCAAAGCCCGTGGACAATAACGGCAGTATCCCCGCCGAGGCGCAGCCGGTGATCGAGAGCATCGTCATCACGGACTGAAGAGAAACAATACCCTCGCCTCAGGGCAGAGCTGCATCTGATGGGAGAGGCGAAAAGGAGGATCAAGCGTGAGGCATCTGGCAGTTGACGCAATGGACGCCTCGGGTTTCGTGGTGCTGGCAGACTACGTCCCGGGGATCATCCAGGAGATCCGCTATCATTCCACCTACAATTTTATCGGCGACCGGATCGACGGCTATGAGGAGCCTGTGGCGCTGCTGACGATCGAGGCGGCCCGCGCGCTCAAAGAGGTGAGCGCCGAGCTCAACGTACAGGGCTACCGGCTCAAGGTCTTCGACGCCTACCGGCCGGCCCGGGCGGTACGGCATTTCGTGCTCTGGGGCATTGATGACCTGGACCTGCGCATGAAGCCCTTCTTTTATCCGACGCTCGAGAAACAGCAACTCTTTGCCAGGGGCTATATCGCCAGCCGCTCCAGCCACAGCCGGGGCAGCACCGTGGACCTGACACTGCTGGATATGAAGACCGGCAGGGAAGTGGACATGGGCAGTCCCTTTGACCTCTTCGGCGAGGCCTCACACCCGGACTGCCGGGAGATCGGCGACGAACAGTACGCCAACCGTATGCTGCTTCAGAAGGCCATGCTGAGAGGCGGCTTTACCCCCAACGACTGTGAATGGTGGCATTTTACACTGCTTGACGAGCCCTACCCGGAGACCCTGTTCGATTTTCCGGTGTCCGTCGGCAGCCTGAAACGATGAGGGAGGGAAACCATGAGTATTCCAATTGAAACCGTCAGAACCAAAGACTTTGAGATGCGCTTTTTCCGCTTCGGAACCGGCGAAAAGACCCTTGTGATCCTCCCGGGCCTCAGCGTGCAGAGCGTCATGGGCGCCGCCGACTCTGTGGCCGAAAGCTACGCTGTCCTGACGGAGGAGTTTACGATCTATCTCTTTGATCGGCGGGAAGAGCTGCCGGAGGACTACACGGTGCGCGGCATGGGCCGCGACACGGCAGAGGCCATGAAGGCCCTGGGCATGCATGACGTGTACCTCTTCGGCGCCTCCCAGGGAGGCATGATCGCCCAGGTCATCGCCATCGAGTACCCGGAGCTGGTGCATAAGCTGGTGCTGGGCTCCACTTCTCCGCACATTTCGGCGGAGCAGTATTCCGTGATAGAACACTGGATCCGCATGGCGGAGGAAAAGGACAGGGTCGGCCTATATCTGGACTTCGGCAGGGAAATCTATCCGCCCGCCGTGTTCGAGCAGTTCCGCTCCTTGCTGCAGACGGCAGGGGAGAGCGTGACGGATGCGGAGCTTGCCCGCTTCATCATACTGGCCCGCGCCATGCAGGGCTTCTCCGTGACGGAGGAGCTGGACCGCATCCAATGTCCGGTGCTGGCCATCGGCGTCTTTGAGGATGCGGTGCTGGACTCGGACGCCACCATGGAGATTGCGGAAAAGCTGGATCTCCACCCGAATTTCAGGCTCTATATGTACATCGGCTACGGCCACGCGGCCTTCGACACGGCGCCGGATTACAAGGAACGGATCCTGCGCTTCTTCCGGGATTGACTCTCTGTGCGAAATACAAAACAGCTCCTGCCCAGGGCAGGAGCTGTTTTGCGTATATTGGCTG
Organism: Oscillospiraceae bacterium; assembly: GCA_902774015.1. Classification (GTDB taxonomy): domain Bacteria; phylum Bacillota; class Clostridia; order Oscillospirales; family Oscillospiraceae; genus Limivicinus. Next base: position 25,223 of record CACYHB010000021.1, read on the forward strand.
TGCCGTTCAGCGGCGGTCGCGGTCGATGAACTCCAGCGCGATGACCGCAAACACGATGGAGACCAGGGAGATCAGCAGGATAGCCTGCCAGCAGCGAAGTACGTTTTCCGGGGAAATGGCAAAGAGCGCATTCTGGTTATAACTGCCGGACCAGAGCAGAAAATCGTTGACCATACCCTGATTTTCCACTTCCTTAATGATTTCCAGCAGGGGCTTGTAGCCCATCACTTCGATGTCCTTGAATTTGAAGACCGTATTCCAGAGAGTCACCATACCCTGCTCGTTGTAGCGGCCGACGGCGCCGACGGCGTTAAGACCCCAGAAGGAGACGGACAGCACCCGGAGCTTGGCGGCAAAGCCGGACAGCTGGAAGAAGCCGCCCGAGAGCAGAAGCTGAAACATCAGCATGAAAGGCATCACGGTCATGGCGGCGGTGGTGGTCTTCATGAGACAGGAGACAGCCAGGGCCATCATGTCGGAACCGAAGGTGACGAGAAAGAAGGTGATGCCCAGATCCACGATGCCCCAGGGGGTGATGATCCCCTGAGCGGGGAGCTTCACCTTGGCCGCAATGCACACGCCCAGCACGATGGCGGTCTGCGCAAGGCAGAGGAGACACTGATAGATCACCTGCGCCGCGATATAGGAGGACATGTGCAGGCCTGCCCTGTGCTCGCGCTTGACGATGTTCCGCTCCCGGCAGACCACCTGAATGGAATTGAAAAACCCGTTCCAGAGGCACACGCAGACCAGCGCGAAGGCGCCCATCAGCGTGCCCTCCTGGGTGACAAAAAGGCTGTTCCCGACGACAAAGATGACGGCGCCTGCGATGACGGCACACATGGGAAGCACCTTCCAGTCGTTCTGATAAACGAACATACGCAGAAACTTGCCGAGATAGATCCCGGTCTGCGCCAACCTGCCGCGATGCTTTTCGTTCCTGTTCACAGTACCGCAGCCTCCTTTCCGTCGGCCATGCGCTCAAGATAGCGGGCAATGTATTGGTCAGCCAGACCTTCACCGCCGGCGTCCTTGCTGTTGACGCTCTGGACGACGCCCTCCATGCTGTCTTTGCCGAAGAAAGCCCTTGCCTCCTCCGGCGAGCCGTAGAAGCCGAGACGGCCGCAGCGGCCGGAGTCACGCGCCAGGACGATGACCTTGTCAAAGAGATCGATGACGCGGTCCGGCGTGTGGGTGATGACGATGACGATCTTTCCGGTGTCCGCAATGGCGCGCAGCTCGGTAAAGAGCTCCCGGGCGATCACGCCGTCCAGCCCGGAGTCCGGCTCATCCAGCACGAAAAGCTCCGGATCGGACACCAGCTCCATGGCGATGGAGATGCGGCGGAGCTGGCCGCCGGATTTTTTCCCCACAAGACCGTGGCACCCGGCGGTCAGACCCAGCAGATCCAGGACCTCGTTGAGCTTCTTGTGCCGTTCCTCACCGGAAACAGTTACGGGGATGCGCATCAGCGCCGCATCGCCCACGGTGCGGCGCACCGTGTCGCAGGCGCGGATCAGATTCTGCTGGGGCACAAAGCCGATGCGGTATTTCATGCGCCCGTAATCCTTGTATATGTCCGAGCCGTTCAGCAGAATGGTGGCGTCGGCCTTTTCATAGCCGATGACGGCGTTGAGGAAGGTGGTCTTGCCGGCGCCGGAGCCGCCCAGCAGCAGCACCATGGAGCCGTTGGGGATGTTCAGCTGAATGTCCTTGAGCAGGTAGCGCTTCTTGGACAGGTCCTTTACCGAGCGCTCCCGAAGATCGACGCTCAGGCCGGAGTCCGTGAGGTGAAAGGCTCCGCTTCCGCCGGCGATCTCCGCAGGCGCGGTGCCGGCTTTCCACTCCTCGAGCATCTCGTCGGGGTCTCCGGGCTGAAAGCGCGGAACAAGGGCGATGATCGTCATCAGGATGCAGGGCGAGACGAGGCCAAGGAGGACCCAGACACGCTTCATCCGGAAATGGTTCAGCAGCCGCAGCATCAGACGGATGCGGTAGACCACCAGCAGCACATACAGCAGCAGGATCATCAGGTTGACCGCCAGACCGGCCCGTTCACCGAGCAGCGAGTCGGGTATCAGGGAAAGCAGCGTGGTGACCGCGTCCATCAGGAAGCAGAACAGGCCCTCACGCTCCATATCCAGCGATTTGCCCAGCTTATAGTAGCCGAAGCCGGGAATCAGCACCTGCCAGAGCCGGTCCCACTTCAGCTTCCTGCCCAGCAGCCAGAAGGCCAGGGCATAGAGAATTGTAGTGAGGATCAGATCCCGAAAGGGCGCCAGTTGTTCAAAAACAGGCAAGAGGAACACCTCCAAAGCCCCGCAGCTGCGGGACAGAATAAGCAAAGCGGAAACTCAGAAGAGCGCGATGTTGCTGTCGGTGCGGGATTCGGTCCCGCCCGCCAGCACACCGTTGGGAAGCCGGATGATCATCTGCCCCCGGCCGAAGGAGGGGGTGTCCAGATCCATGGAGACCGCATGGCCCCGGCGCTCCAGCGCGCGGGCAAGGTTCGGATCAAAGCGGCTTTCCACAGTGACCCGGCCGTCCCGCATCCACTGCCAGCGCGGCGCGTCCAGCGCCTGCTGCGGATCCATGTGGAAATCCACGTGGTTCATGACCACCTGAACGTGGCCCTGGGGCTGCATGTAGCCGCCCATCACGCCGAAGGGACCCACCGGCAGCCCGTCTTTCATCAGAAAGCCGGGAATGATCGTGTGATAGCTGCGCTTGCCCGGGCGGAGGACGTTTGCGTCCGCCGGGTTCAGCGAGAAATCAGCGCCGCGGTTCTGCAGTGCGATGCCGGTGCCGGCGACCACGATCCCGGAGCCGAAGCCCATGTAGTTGGACTGGATATAGGAGACCATGTTTCCCTCGCCGTCCGCGCAGCAGAGATAGACCGTCCCGCTTTTCGGCGGCACGGCGGCGGTGCGGATCTTGGCACGCTCTCCGATCTCTGCGGCGCGCATAGCCCCGTACTCCGGCCGGATCAGCTCGTGATAGTCGAGCTGCATCGCCGCGGGGTCGGTGACGTGGCGCAGTGCGTCGGCGAAGGCGATTTTGATCGCCTCGATCTGCCGGTGGGCGGTGAGGGGATCCTCCCGGGAAGCAAACGCAAATTCCTTCAGAACGTTCAGCGCCATCAGGGCCACGATGCCCTGCCCGTTGGGCGGGATCTCACAGACCTCATAGCCCCGGTAATTGACGCGGATCGGCTCGACCCAGAGGGGGCGGTAGGCGGCCAGATCCTCATAGCGAAGGAAACCGCCGTATTTCCTGCTCTCCGCATCGATGCACAGAGCCAGCGCGCCCCGGTAAAAGCTCTCGCCCTTCGTCTGCCCGATCTCCTCCAGCGTGTCGGCGTGATGCGGCAGAACGATCAGATCGCCCGCTTCCGGTGCCAGACCGCTCGGCGCGAAGGTATCAAACCAGGCGTCAAAGCAGGGATCGCTCTGGTTTTCACGGTAGCTGTCCAGCGAAAGCTGCCACATACGCGCCAGGTTCGGCGCGCAGGGATAGCCCTCCCGCGCGTAGCGGACGGCAGGGGAGAGATCTTCCGCCAGACTGCGGCGGCCGAAGCGCTCGTTCAGCGCGCACCAGGCGCCCACCGCGCCGGGGACCGTCACCGGCGTCCAGCCGTGTGTCGGCATCCTGCCCTCTGCGTCCCGCCCCTCATCCAGCACCCGCCGGGCGTCTGCCAGCATGGGCGCGGGGCCGCTTGCGTTGAGACCGAAGAGGCGCTGCTCCTTCTCACACCATACCAGCGCAAAAGCGTCCGAGCCGAGGCCGTTGGCGGTGGGCTCCGTCACCGTGAGGCAGGCCGCGGCGGCGACGGCGGCGTCCATGGCGTTGCCGCCCAGCCGCAGGGCTTCCAGCCCGGCTGCGGCGGCCTGGGGACTGGAGCAGTTGACCATCCCGCCGCGTGCGTAGAGCGGAAAACGCTGGGAGGGATAGCGCTGCGCCAGAGGATCAAAGACGGTTTTCATCACAATCACCCGCGCAATCTGTTTTTTCGCCTTATATTGTAGCAGAAACACAGCGCCTTTTGCAACAGAGAATCCGTCCCCTTGCGCGGAGTTCGGGTGAGATTCCGCGGATTCTGAGAGGGAAAAAACAGGGCCGGGAGACGAAATGTCTCCCGGCCCTGCCGGCGTTTATGCGGATTCTGTTTTCGAATCTCAGTAGACCGAAAGCAGGGCAGCCTCGGACTCAACCGGGCCAGCGCTGTTGGAAACGACACAGCGGTACTCGTAGCCGTTCATTCCCTTGGAAGTAACCGGCGTGAAAGTCGCTTTGTTATAGTTGACGCCGTGGGAATCGACCCAGGCAGTCGTTCCGGGCTTGCGATACTGCCACTGATACACCAGGTTTTCACCGCTGGCTTCGATCACAAAGATCGCCTTTCCGCCTGCGACTGCGCTGGTAGGCTTCGGCTGGCTCGTGATTACCGGCAGTGTTTCCGCGGAAGTAACCGTCAGCTTCGCACCGTTCGAGTAGACGGTGCCGGCGGTGTTGGACACCGCGCAGCGGTACTCGTAGCCGTTCATGCTGGCGGAGACGCTGGGCGTAAAGGTCGCCTTGCTGTAGTTGGTACCCTTGGAATCGACCCAGCCGCTGGAGGCGGTCTTGCGGTACTGCCACTGGTAAGTCAGGTTCTCACCGGAGGCGACGACGCTGAAGGTGGCCCTGGTCCCGACCGCCGCGCTAGTCGCAGTGGGGTGCGTGGTGATCACGGGAGTGGAGGAAGAAGCGACCGTCAGCTTCGCACCGTTGGAGTAGGCGGTGCCGGCGGTGTTGGACACCGCGCAGCGATACTCGTAGCCGTTCATACCGGCGGAGACGCTGGGTGTGAAGGTGGCCTTGTCATAGTTGGTACCCTTGGAGTCGACCCAGCCGCTGGAGGCGGTCTTGCGGTACTGCCACTGGTAAGTCAGGTTCTCACCGGAGGCGACGACGCTGAAGGTGGCCCTGGTCCCGACTGCCGCGCTTGTCGCAGTGGGGTGCGTGGTGATTTTCGGAACAGAAGCGGTAACGATCAGAAAAGCGCCGTCAGAGTATGTGGTGCCGGTAGAGTTGGACACCGCGCAGCGGTACTCGTAGCCGTTCATGCTGGCGGAGACGCTGGGCGTGAAGGTCGCTTTGTCATAGTTCGTGCCCTTGGAATTGATCCACGCGCTGTCCTCCGTCTTGCGGTACTGCCACTGGTAAGTCAGGTTCTCGCCGGTCGCAGCGACGGTGAAGGTCGCTCTGGTTCCGGCCGCCGCTCTTACGGATTTGGGCTGGGTGGTGATCACGGGAGTGGGAATCTCACCCCAGATCGCGTACAGCTTGACGGACTCGGTCGGCGTAAAGCTGCCGATGACGCCGGAATGCGCGGAAACAGATTCGGCCCAGCCGAGGAAGAGGAAGCCGCTGCGTTCAGCGTCAGGAAGTGCAACGGAGCTGCCTCGGATCCCGCGGATGCTGCTCTCGCTGACAGTGCCGCCGTTTGCATCCAGGGTGATGGTCACAACGTCCGCCTCGACGACGCGGGTCTCTTCTTCACCGCAGCGGCTGCAAGTGCGCGTTTCCTCACCGTCTTCGTCCAGCGTGGGAGCCGTCGTCACGATCCACTCGCCCCAGTCGTGTCCGAGGGCGGGGATCTCAAATTCATGCGTTTTTCCGCATTTGGTGCAGGTGCAGAGCTTGGAGCCGGGCTCCGTGCAGCTTGCGGGGGTGCTTACAACACCCTCATCCCAGCTGTGGATATCACCGCCGCTGCTGCAGCGGTACAGGGTCCTCGTCTCGACGTTGCGGGTGCTGCTGGCGGTATAGATGGTATCGCTCCAGTCAGACCATTCGGTCCAGCGATAGAAAGTATAGGTCGTGATCTGCGTTCTCGTGCGGGTGCGATAAAGCGTTCTGGTGCCGCCGTCGTCCCACTTGAACCAGGTCTCGCCGCCGATAGTCTTGTAGTATTTGCCGCCGCCCCAGCTGGCAGCTCCGTCCCAGCTGACCGGGTCGAAGATGCAGCGGAAGTCCTCCGGGATCCATGCCCCGCAGTTGTGGCAGTTCGTGTTGAAGTAAGGCGAGTGCGCGCCGCAGTTGCCGCAGACGTAACAGTACCAGCCATAGCCGGTGCAGGTCTCGACCTGACGGGAGTCGCTTGCGGTCGCAGAATCGGTCGACCATCCGCTCCACGCACTCCAGTCGCTCCAGGAAGTGGAACTGCTCTCACGCGTCCAGCCGTTGAGCGTGCTGCTGGTGCTCGTGGTGGTCTCCTTGTCAGAATAGCGATACTGCGTCTTGGTCTCAATCAGGCTTTCATCTACGCCGCTCGGCCTTTCTGTGCTCCAGTCGCTCAGGGTGCCCTCGACCCAGACTGCATATAGCGTCCGGTTGGCATCTGCGGTATACAGATCGCCGGGCTGATAGACAGCGGCCGTGGCGGAGGCGCTGGTTGCCCAGCCGACGAAACTGTGGCAGGGACGGGTGGGTACCGTGCCGGAGAGCACCAGAGAGATACCTTCGCTCTTGTGCTGGGCGGCGGGAGCGCCGGTTCCGCCGTTGGCATTGTAAGACACTGTATAGATCGCAGCGGGTTTCTCACAGATGAAAGGTATCAGAGCAAAACCAGCATTATCGTTCCATTTGCCCTCGTTCCAGATATGAGCATAGTTCTCACTGTCTTTCTCGGGACCGACGTTGTTGTCGGGCTGACCGCTGGCCCAGTTAAAATAGGTGGCGGCTTCACCGGTCACCAGTTGCCAGTTGCCCTCGGAAGCTGCATCCGACATGCCGAGCCAAACCCAGTTACCGCCGGCACAGCCATTCACAAAAGCCTCTTCCTCGGCATCACTGATCGTAACAAGGTGCCCACCGAGAGATTCGGAGATGGCCTTTGCGTCGTACCAGGTCACAGGCGTGGAGAAAAAGTAGTAATTGTTGCCGTTGTAATAGTTCACACTATCGGCGTCGGCCAGAGTATAATCGGTCGGGATCGTATGGAATTTGAGACGCACTTTTGTGGTGCCGTTGACAACGCCGGATCTCGCGCCTGAGATGATGCCGTCATAGGAATAACCTGCAAGGGGGCGGATATCCTTGATCTCATAAGAGGTGCCGCCGGTGTATATCGTCTCAAAGTAATCCACATTGTCCTTGACCTTCTGCCCGTTTATATATACGTCGAAAGTTGCGCGAATCAGGTTCCACTCATCGCCGGAGCCATCCAGCTGACCGGAGACGATGAGATAGCCGTCCTCGTATTCGGGCTCAAACAGGGAGGCCCAGTTATTGGCGTGCTTGAAGAAGGTGACGCGGCTGATGTCGATCTGCCAGTCCCAGCGGATCATACAGGTGCCGCCGACATTGCCCTCCACCAGGGTCAGCGTGTTGCCGTTTCGTGCGATGACGAAAGCAGAGTGGGAATCGTCGTCGATACGGATATAGTCGCCCACACTGATATTGGCCGTATCGTAGCGTGCAGACAGCGAAGACTGGCGCTCACCGAAAACATCGTAGAATACTTTGGAAGCAAAGCCGTAGCACTGCACGCCGCCATCAAAAACATTGCAGTCATACATGCCAACGGAGGCGGTGGCGTTATGGGTGGCACATCCGTTCCAGGTGACATTGTCCTGAAATCTTTCTGCAGAGCCCCAGTCGCCGTTCTTCCATTGGCTGATCAGATAGTCCGCGTTCTCTTCATAGGCAGATACATAGTGATTCCAGTAAGATCCAGCGGGAAACTTGTTTCTCAACGCAGCGATCTTCGTGTCAAATCTGGTGGCGGAGGCAAGAACGGCATTGGCTCTTTCGACTGTCGCAATGCGTTCTTCGGATTCCACGTAGGCCTCGAAAACCTCTTCCTCAGAGGCGGGCTCCTGCGGGACTGCTTCAGAGGAATCTGCCTCTGCATCTTCAGCTTCTTCCGGCATCACGGAGTCTGCCGGATCCTCCGGCGTTTCGGAAATCTCTTCTACGACATCCTCGGAAGGATTCTCCTCCGGGATCTCTGCAGGATCGGAGACCTCTGCGCTCTCCGGAACCATGGGAAGATCGGTCTCCGAAGGCTCTTCCGCCGTTTCGGACAGCGGTTCTTCCGCGGCGGGCTCTTCGACGGAGAGCGGCTCCTCATGTATGTCGGCATCGGCGAAAGCCGTTGCCGGGAACAGAGAGAGACACATCACCGTGCATAGCAGCAGCGCAAGAAACTTTTGCAGTGCATTTTTCATACGGATGTCTTAACCCCTTTCATATTTCAACTGATTACGCTATATTGAAACGTATAGCTTTCTTGTTCATTATAAAGAATGTGACATTAACAGTCAATAAATATTCCATGCGAAAACCGAAAGAATAGGGAAGCGGTGAGCCGCTTTGCCTGAAAACGCGAAGAAGAAAGAGCGGGACGAATTCAGCAGCTTCCCTTGCGCGGAGAAGAAAAACAGAGTACAATGGCAAAAACAGGATCGATAAGGAGACTGCCATGAAACTGAAGCTGCACACCACATTCGGGGCCGGGCGCTGGAACGAGCAGTTCGAGCAGACCGTGCTGTTTGTCCCCGGAGAGACGGAAAACCGGGTGCTGAACCTGTATCCGGAGATCCGCTATCAGCGCCTGGAGGGCTTTGGCGGCGCGGTCACGGACGCGGCGGCTTTCGTTTACGCCCAGATGGACGAGCGGCAGAAGCAGAGCCTGATGGAGGCTTATTTTTCTCCCGGGCGGATGAACTATCAGATGCTGCGCGTACCCATCGACAGCTGCGATTTCTCCACCGATCAATACGAAGCCTGGACAGAGAGCGGGGAACTGGACTTTTCCCGGGTGGAAGAGCGGATCCTGCCCATGCTGCGCGATGCCGAGAGGGCTGCCGGACGGCGCCTTCCGCTGATGCTGGCTCCCTGGTCGCCGCCCCGGCACATGAAAAACTCCGGGAAACGGCATGGCGGCGGCAGCCTGCTTCCGGAATGCCGCGCGGAATATGCGGAGTACCTCTGCCGCTATATGGAGGAGTTCATTCGGCGGGGTTTTCTGGTGAAGGCGCTGAGCCTCCAGAACGAGCCCAAAGCCGTGCAGACCTGGGATTCCTGCGTGTATACCGCCCAGGAGGAGAAAACCTTCCTGCGGGACTTCCTGTGGCCCGCCCTCAAACGCCGCGGCCTCACCGGGCTGGAGATCTATCTCTGGGACCACAACAAAGAGCGGGTTTACGAGTGGATGCGGGACATCATCGATGCGGAGACCGATGAAATGATCGCCGGCGCCGCCTTTCACTGGTACAGCGGCGACCACTTTGAGGCGCTGGACCTGTGCCGGGAGAGATTTCCCGGGAAAAAGCTGGTCCTGTCCGAGAGCTGCATCGAGTTTTCCAAGTTCGACCCCTCCGATACCTTCGGCGCGGCGCTCAGCTTTGCCCACGAGATGATCGGAGATCTGAATCACGGCATCAGCTTCTTCGGGGACTGGAACCTGCTGCTGGATGAGCTGGGCGGCCCCAATTACGTGGGCAACTACTGCCTGGCGCCTTTCCTTTACGACACGAAGGAAAAGCGGCTTCGTCCCCAACTGCTGCAGCAGTACATGGAGCATTTCTCCCGCACCCTCACGCCGGGCTCCGAACGCATCGGAGCCAGCCGCTTTGACGAGAGCGTGGAGATGACGGCATGGATGCGGCCGGACGGCAGCCTCGCGCTGGTGCTTCTCAACAGAGAAGATCGCCCCGCACCCGTCGTCGTGCGTCTGCAGGACAGAGAAGCGGCGCTCCTGCTGCAGCCTGAATCCATCTCCAGCGCCGTCATTGAGCCTGCGCAGGGCGAAACAGCTCTGATTTTTTGATGTTTTTTGAAATTACCTCTTGCATTATGGTAACCGACATTTTATAATTAGGCTACAATGCTGGAAGTGTCGAAAGCTGTATGCCTTTCCGCTTCATAGGGATGAATTGGGCCAGAGATGGTCCTTGGGAGGAACATTCATGAAAAAACGTGTGATTTCTGTTCTGCTGAGCCTGCTGCTCGTTATGTCACTCGGCGGCAACCTGCTGTCGACGACGGCCTGGGCAGACAACCAGACCATTACATACACCCTCAAGCAGGGCGATACCGTGGCAAAGGTCTGCCAGACGCTGGGCATCGACTTTGCAAAAAACTATAATTGGATCACTACGACCAATAAAATCAAAAACTATTCCACCCTGCCCGTGGGCATGGTGCTGACGCTGCCCGCGCCCGGCACCTATCCTGTTCTGCCCTCGCCCACGCCCAGTACGGCCCCCACGCCCGTGCCGGGAACGAGCCCCGTACCCACGGCTGTGCCCGGCTCCGGTGATCCCGTGGGCTATTACCTGATCCAGCACACCATGAAGTCCGGCGAGACGGTCTACAGTGTCTGCAACGGCTACGGCATCAGCTTCCAGCAGAACTCCGATACCATTTCCAAGCTCAACAACATCACCAGCTACACCAAACTGAAGGTCGGTCAGGTCCTGCTTCTGCCCAGCAAGTCCGCGCCCGCCGCCGGCAGCTACTACAAGGTGCTGGCCCATAAGGTCGTCAGCGGGGATACCGTCGTCGGCCTGTGCAAGGCCAACGGAATGGATTACGGCAAGAATGAGAAAATGATCAAGGCCGTAAACAGCAGGGACAATCTTGCCAGCATCAAGGTCGGCGAGACGATCTATCTTCCCGTCCTGGTTGCCAGCGGGACCCCCGGCGCCCCGGTAACGCCCGTCACGCCCGGTACCCCCGGCACAACGCCCACGCCCACTTCGGAGACCATCACCTATACCATGAAGTCCGGCGACACGGTCGCCAAGGTGTGCAAGGACCTGGGCATCGACTTCTACAAGAACTACGAGTGGATCACCAAATACAATAACATCCGCAACTACGCGCAGATCCCGGCCGGCAAGGTCCTGGTCCTGCCCAAGCCCGGCACCATTGCGGGCGGTCCTCCCGCCGGCTCCGGCAGCGGCGGCGGTGCTGCGGGCGGCGGCGCCTACAGCATGCACACGAGCTCCAACGGCACCTATCTGATGCAGGTCAACGGACAGACGGTGAACACCGCCAACAAGGGCCAGGTCGTCACCATCTACCCGATCCCCGACAAGGGCTACGTACTCAACGCCATTTCCGTCACCAAGACCGGCGGCACGGACATCGTGGTCGTGACGAACAACAGCTTCACCATGCCGGACTTCGATATCACGATCTCCGTGACCTTCAAGCCCGCGGCCTGATCGGCAAACGCAAAAACAAGACGTCGACGGGGAAGCAGCTTCCGCTGCTTCCCCGTTCAGCTTGTCAAAAAAGTCTGACAGACTTTTTTGACTGCGCTTCTCCCGCCGCGCATTTTGACGGGGGAATCAAAATGCGATTACCTGAAAAAGCCTGATATTTCAGCCTTTTTCGGACGGCGGGTTATTGCACTCGAGGCGGGCCTTGCCCCCTCGAGCTCCCCCGCTGCTCTGTTTGTTGTGCTTTCAGCGAAGTATTTTACAGTCTCGACGGGGAAGCAGCTTCCGCTGCTTCCCCGTTCAGCTTGTCAAAAAAGTCTGACAGGCTTTTTTGACTGCGCTTCTCCCGCCGCGCATTTTGACGGGGGAATCAAAATGCGATTACCCGAAAAAGCCTGATATTTCAGCCTTTTTCGGACGGCGGG
>CACYHB010000022.1 GCA_902774015.1 Oscillospiraceae bacterium
GAGCAGCGGGGGAGCTCGAGGGGGCAAGGCCCGCCTCGAGTACAATAACCCGCCGTCCGAAAAAGACTGAAATATCAGGCTTTTTCGGGTAATCGCATTTTGATCCCCCGTCAAAATGCGCGGCGGGAGAAGCGCAGTCAAAATAGTCTGTCAGACTTTTTTGACAAGCTGAAGAGGGCTGACGCTCCGCAGGAGCTTCAGCCCTCTTTTTTCTGTCCTCCCCGCGCCGCGAGTTCCTCTTTCTCCGGCTTGGGCAGACGCTTGACGTGCCACTCCCGGCTCATGGCCTCCTGCCGGGTCGCGCATTCCTCCACGTATACCAGCGTCACGGGAAGACGGCTGCGGGTGTATTTGCCGCCGCGGCCCGCGCTGTGCGCCCGCAGGCGCTTTTCCAGGTCGTTGGTCCAGCCGGTGTAAAGGCTGCCGTCGGCGCAGCGGAGCATATAACAGACGTTCATTCGCCCTCCCGCCGGACCTGTTTGACGTTCTTTTCAAATTTGGAGCGCGCACCCATGACCTCGCGGCCGCAGCCCAGGCAGCGCAGCCGGAAATCCGCGCCCACGCGCAGCACCGCCCATTCCCTGCTCCCGCAGGGGTGGGCCTTTTTCATGGTCAGAATGTCGCCGATCTGAATGTCCATTCAATCACTTCCTTGTTGCCTCCCCTGTGTAAGGGGAGGTGGCAGAGCAAAGCGAAGCCGGAGGGGTTGTGGGAAGGTTGTTTCAGGCCTGTCCCTTGATCCTTTCCCAATAACTCTTCGCCGCCTGCTCCGTCTTGTTGTCGCCGTATTCGTAGTACTTCACGCCCCGCAGCTCGTCGGGCAGGTTCTGCTGCCGGACCCAGTGGCCGGGGTAGTCGTGGGGGTATTTGTAGCCCTGCTCCCGCTCAAAGCCCGTGCCGTCGGCGTGGGCGTTCTGCAGCTCGCGCGGGACGCCGCCGGTCTTCCCGGCCTTCACGTCGCCCCAGGCCTTTCCGATGGCCGCGGCGCTGCTGTTGGACTTGGGGGCCGTGGCCAGCAGCACGGCGGCCTCGGCCAGCGGAAGCTGCGCCTCCGGGAGGCCCAGCTGCAGCGCCGAGTCCACGCAGGATTTCACGATGGGCACCGCCTGAGGCCAGGCGAGGCCCACGTCCTCGCTGGCGGAGCAGAGGAGCCGCCGGCAGGCGCCGATCAGGTCCCCGGCCTCCAGAAGCCGCGCCAGATAGTGCAGCGCCGCGTCGGGGTCCGAGCCGCGCAGGGACTTCATCAGGCCCGAAAGGATGTCGTAGTGGTCGTCCCCCTCCCGATCGTAGCGCATGGCGCTGCGCTGGGAGATGGCCTCGGCGTCCTCCAGGGAGATGCTGTTCCGGTCCCGGGCGGCAGAGAAAAGCAGCTCCACCGCGTTGATGGCCTTGCGCACGTCCCCGCCGCAGCCGGAGGCGATCCGGGCCGTGACGCCCTCGGCCGGGCGCAGCGGCGTTTCGCGTCTCGCGTTGAGGATCTTCACCGCGCGCCGCACCGCGCGCTCCGCGTCGGCGGGCGTGACGGGCTTGAACTCAAAGACCGTGGACCGGCTGAGGATCGCGTTGAATACGTAGAAATAGGGGTTTTCGGTGGTGGAGGCGATGAGCGTGATGCGCCCGTCCTCAATAAACTCCAGCAGGGACTGCTGCTGCTTTTTGTTGAAGTACTGGATCTCGTCCAGATACAGCAGCACGCCGCCCGGCGTGAGAAATGTGTCCAGCTCGTCGATGATGCGCTTGACGTCCGCAATGCCCGCGGTGGTGGCGTTCAGCTTGCGCAGACTGCGATTGGTGCGCTCGGCGATGATGCGGGCCACGGTCGTCTTGCCCGTGCCGGAGGGGCCGTAGAAGATCATGTTGGGGATCTGCCCGCTCTCCACGATCCGGCGCAGCATGCCGTTTTCGCCGAGGATATGCCGCTGGCCCACCACATCCTCCAGCGTCGTGGGGCGGATCTCATCCGCAAGTGGTTTGTACATGGTGTTCAACTCTTTATCTGCCTGTTTTTCGTAAAGATACAAGCTATTCTGTATGGGGTGTTCAGAGGGGGCTTTCCCCTCTGATTTTTCGCCTCGCAAGGCGAAAAACAAACTGCAATCCGTTTTCAGCGGGGCTTTGCCCTGATGAAAACACTCTGGGCCGAGCTGTGCGAGGTCTCATGCCGACCAAACACGGCACGCCCCGCGTGTGCCGTGTGCGATAAGCATGAGTGCCCCTAATTCGTCAGTTCCCCAAGGGAACTGACGAATTAAGCTTAGTCGCTGAAGTCCGTATCCAGCACCACGTCGATCTGATAGCCGGGCCAGAGCGCCGCGAGCTTGTCGTGCAGATCGCTGCAGATCGCCTTGCCGTCGGCGGAGAAATCGAAGATCAGATCGAACATCACGTGCTTTCTCTCCTCGTCCACAAAGAAGCCGTGCATCTGCAGCACTTCGGGATAATCCGCAAGGAGCTTCGTGAGCTGGGCGCGCATGACGGCGCTGTCGTCGCTGCCGTTGCCGGAGGCGTAGATGCCCACGGTCAGGATGATACCGAATTTCTGGTAAATGTCCGAGGAGATCTGCCGGGTCAGGCGGTGGATGTCCCGCGCGGTCATCTCGTCGTCCACCTCAATGTGGATGGAGGCGATGATGTTGGTGGGGCCGTAATTGTGCATCACCAGGTCATAGGCTCCGTGCACGCCCTCATACTCGCACACGGCGTGGCGCAGCTTCTCGCTCAGGTCGCTGTCCGGCCGCTCGCCGGTGATGCTGCTGAGAGCCTCCAGAAGCATTTCCACGCCGGCCTTGATGATGAACACGGAGATCACCGCGCCGAGCCAGCCCTCCAGGCTCAGGCCACAGACCATGCTGACCACCGCGGCCAGCAGCGTGGCGGTCGAGAGGATCGCGTCAAAGGAGGCGTCGGACCCGGAGGCGACCAGCGCCTGGGAATTGAGTTCCTCGCCCACCTTCTTCACATAGCGCCCCATCAGCAGCTTCACCGCCACTGCGGCGGCAATAACAGCCAGGGACACGAAGGTGTAGCTTGCGGCCTCGGGGCGAAGGATCTTCTCCACCGACTCCTTGAGGGAGCTCAGGCCGGCAAAGAGCACCAGAACGGCGATCACCATCCCCGTCAGATATTCGATGCGGCCGTGGCCGAAGGGATGCTTCTTGTCGGGCTTGCGCCCGGCGAGCCGGGTCCCCACGATGGTGATGAGCGAGGAGAGCGCGTCGCTCAGGTTGTTGACCGCGTCCAGGATCACGGCGATGGAATTGGCCGCGAGGCCCACGATCATTTTGAAGATTACCAGCACCAGATTGGCCCCGATGCCGATCAGGCTGGTACGTACGATTTTCTTGTTCCGATCCATGAATGATTCTCGCTTTCCTGCGGAGCCGGCAGAGCGCCGTCATGCTTTCCGCATCCTTGATAAATACTATACTCATTCGCCCGAGCGCCTGTCAAGGCGGCCCGACTTGTAAAAAACGAAAAAACTGCTATAATGGGCTGGTCAGGTTTTCGTTCGGGAGGCGACGGGGGGATGGAAGAAAAGCCCATGGCCGCGGGTTATTCCGCGGACGGCTATATCATTGATCAGGACTGTTTTTCGGCCCTGCGCTACCGGACCATGCCCGTGTCCTGGAACGGCTGCGGCCCCATCGCGCTGTGCAATCTGCGCAAAGCTGCGGGGCAGGAGGCCGAGCTCTCCGAAGTCTGCGGGGAGCTGGAACGCCTGCATCGGGTGAACATGCCCGGGCCCAGCTCCATGCGCGCCATGCGCCTCTACCTGCGAAAGTATCTGCCCTCCTGCCGGGAGATCCAGGGGCGGGAAGCGGCCCTGGCCGCCGCCGCGGAGAGCAGCGCCGGGATCTTCCGGTACTGGGAAGGACGCGAGCCCCACTTCATCAGTTATATGCGCCGGCCGGAGGGAGATTTCCGCTTTTTCAACGTGGCCGACGGGCTGGAGGACTGCCGCATGTCCATGGACCGGTTCGGGCGTGAACACCTCCTGGGCGGTTTTGTTGCCGTTTTTTGTCTCTCGCTGTAATTATCTGTCCTATACTTGCTTTTTTCCCAGTTAACTGGTAAACTGTACACACCATGAGAAACGGTAGGTGATGCCATATGAAGATCCAGAAAGCGTCTGAAGACTACCTGGAAGCCATGCTGATGATGAAAGAGAAGCACGGTTATATCCGTTCCATCGATATTGCCGAGCAGCTCGGCGTGACCAAGCCCAGCGTCAGCTACGCCACCAAGCGGCTGCGGGAAAACGGTTATATCACCATGGAGCATGACGGGCTCATCACCTTGACAGACAAGGGAATGGCCATCGCTGCCAGCATGTATGAACGACACAAACTGCTGACCCAGCTGCTTATCAATCTGGGGGTAAAGCCCGAAACTGCCCGGGAGGATGCCTGTAAGATCGAGCACGATCTGAGCCAGGAGTCTTTTGAAGCCATCCGGAAGCACTCCGGTATCGTCCCCGAATAACCCTTTCATAAGGCGCGTCGCCCACTGTCGGGAAACCGGCAGTGGGCTTTTTCATTTTACAGATCCCGGATCTCGCAGATAATGCCGCCGTTGTCAAACACCGTCACCAGAGCCCAGGTCAGCTTCCGGCCCTTCCCGGCGGTACCGGGGTTCAGCACCTGTACGCCGCCGCATTCCCTGTAGTCCGGCTCATGGGTGTGGCCGTACATGGCGATCTGCGCGCCGGCCTCCTGGGCGGCATAGACCAGCGAGTCCGTCGAATAGCTGACGTTATACATGTGCCCGTGGGTGATAAAGGCCTTCACCGGGCCAAGCTGTACCACGTCGCGCAGCGGCGCCATGGCGGCAAAATCACAGTTGCCGCAGACGTGGTACAGCGGAATTTCCGGGAACTCGCGGCGGAGGATCGCGGTATCGCGCTCATAGTCGCCCAGATGGATCAGGCAGTCGGGCCGCGTACGGCGGATCGCCTCCGCCATCAGGGCAGTATTGCCGTGGGTATCGGAAAAAACAGCTGCTTTCATGGAAAATCTCCTTGATCGGGTATCTTTTTCGCCCGCAGGCGCATAAGATGGGACGATAATGATCATCGGACGGCGAGTGCTTTTTTGAAGCGTTCACCTGATGCTCATTGCAGCGGAAACGGAGGGGAAAACGGATGCGGGATTGGGAAGCGCTTGGAAAAGAGCTGCAGCGCGGCGGAAAAGGCGAGGCGTTCAAAAAGCTGGCCGATTCGAAGGACGCGCAGGCGCTGGGCGGCATGCTGGACGCGCAGGCCGTCCGCCGGGCGGCGGAGAGCGGCGACAGGGAAGCGATCAAAAAACTGCTGGGCGGCGTCCTCGCCACCGGAGAAGGGCAGCGTCTTGCCCGTGAGCTGCAGAGGCTGATGAAGGGCTGAGAAGAGGAGGGACCGCGCCGTGAGCGACTGGGAGCAGCAGTTGAACAGCATATTGGGCGACCCGGCGCAGATGAGCCGGATCGCCGATCTGGCCAGGTCGCTCATGGGCGGCGCAGACGGGGACGCGCCGGACCCGGAAGAGCCGCCGGCGGGCGGGCTTGCCTCCCTGGTACGGTCCGTGATGAACAGCGGCGACGACAGGGCGCAGACGCTGCTGGAGGCCATGAAGCCGTGGCTGTCGGAAAAACGGCGCGCGAAGATCGACCGGGCCGTGAAAATCGCGCGGATGGCAAAGCTCGCGGAGCTCGCCATGGCCGAGGGAGACGGGCACGATGTATAAGCGCTATCATGGCAACAGCGGCCAGATCGAATGGGTCGAGGAGCCGCCGCAGCCGAACATGCCCGTTTTCCCGCCGCCTCCCCGGCCGCCCGCGCCCCGCCCCGGAGGGCTGACGGCGCTGCTGGGGCGCTTTCTCCCCGGCGCACGGGACGGACTTGAGACGGAGGATCTGCTCCTGCTGCTGATCCTGTATCTGCTCTACCGGGAAAGCGGCGACAAAGAGCTTCTCATCATGATGGGCGCGATATTTCTTCTGTAGAGCTGTCGAAGGAAACAAGGGGACGCGCTTACGCATCCCCTTGTTTCCTTTCCTCGTTGTCGTGGGGATGGCGGGGCAGCGAACGCAGCACCACCAGCCACACCGTAATGGAAATCAGGAAGGCCGCCACGATGCAGCCGATCCGCAGCGCCACACTTTGCCCGGTCATCAGCACGGCGATCAGGCCAAGCACCGCGGAAACGCCGTAGAGCACGGCCACAGCCTGCTTCTGGCTCATGCC
The DNA here is from genome assembly GCA_902774015.1 of Oscillospiraceae bacterium. GTDB lineage: Bacteria > Bacillota > Clostridia > Oscillospirales > Oscillospiraceae > Limivicinus. The sequence continues at coordinate 6,221 of CACYHB010000022.1, forward strand.
CAGGGCCAGAAGCCGGTGATGGAAATGGCCGCGGTCGGCGTGAAAGGGGCTCTGCCCGTGCAGGATGCGCCGGAAAAAGGCGAAGATCGTGTCCGCCAGAGGGACGGCCAGCGCCAGCAGCGGCACCAGAAAGCTGATAATGGCATGGAACTTGAACAGACCGATGATGGAGGCCGTGGAGAGCACGAAGCCCAGCATCTGGCTGCCCACGTCGCCCATGAAGATCTTGGCGGGATTCAGATTGTAGGGCATGAAGCCCAGGCAGGCGCCGGTCAGCGCCGCGAGGATCAGAGAGACGGAGGGATCCGCCACGTAGAGGGAGACCACCAGCATGGTCAGGCTGCTGATGGTGGACACGCCCACCGCCAGCCCGTCCAGCCCGTCGATCAGGTTCACGGCGTTGGTGCAGGCCACGATCCAGAACACAGTCACCGGAATGGTCACCCAGGCAGAGCCCAGCACGGTTGTGCCCCCGGCAGGGGTAAAATTGGAGATGGCGTCCACCACGATCCCGCAGCGGACCGCCACGCCGGCGGCCAGCAGCTGTCCGCCCAGCTTGATCCAGGCGTTGAGGTTGACGATATCGTCCAGCGCGCCCATGACCGCGATGATCACGGTGCCCAGCAGAAGGCCCATGACCTGGGTGGACATGTCCACAAACAGCAGCAGGGACAGCACGAAGCCCAGGAAGATCGCAAGCCCGCCCATGCGGGGGATCGGGTGATTGTGCACCCGGCGTTCGTCCTTCGGCACGTCCATGGCGCCGATGCCTTCCGCAAAGCGCTTGACGGGCGGAGTGGTCATATTGGAGATGGCAAAGGCCACGGCCGCCGCCAGCAGCAGCCGTTCCCAGAGAGCCAGATTTGGAAACATTCTCAGTTACTCCCGAATCAGCGGGCGACCAGGCCCACCTTTTTATAGACTTTGCGCAGCGTCCTGTTGGCGATATACGAGGCTCGCTCCGCGCCGTCCTTGCAGAGGCTGTCCAGATAAGCCTTGTCCTTCATGATCTTCTGCGCCTCCTCGCGGATGGGCCGCAGGGTCTCGATCACGGCCTCGCCCACGGCGGGCTTGAAGACGCCGTAGCCCTTGCCGTCGAACTCCCGCTCGATCTCGTCGAAGCTCTTGCCGGTGACGGCGGCGTAAATGCTCATCAGGTTCGCCACGCCCGGCTTGTTCTCCGGATCGTAGCGCACGCAGCGCTCCGTGTCGGAGTCGGTGACGGCGCGCTTGAACTTGCGGGCGATGTCCTCGGGCTTGTCCATCAGGCAGACGCGGCCGTTGCCGATCTCGTCAGACTTGGACATTTTGCTGCGCGGGTCCAGCAGATCCATTACGCGGGCGCCCACCTTGGGGATATAGGGCTCAGGGACCTTGAAGGTCTCGCCGTAGAGATTGTTGAAGCGCTGTGCCACGTCGCGCGTCAGCTCCACGTGCTGCTTCTGATCGTCGCCGACGGGGACGAAGTCCGGCTGGTAGAGCAGGATGTCGGCCGCCATGAGGGAGGGATAGGTAAAGAGGCCGCCGTTGATGTTGTCGGCGTTCTTGGCGCTCTTGTCCTTGAACTGGGTCATGCGGCTCAGCTCACCGAACATGGTGTAGCAGTTGAGGATCCAGCCCAGCTCCGCGTGGGCGGGGACGTGGGACTGAATAAAGAGCGTGTTTTTCTGCGGGTCCAGGCCGCAGGCCACGTACTGGGCCAGCTGCTCCAGGGTGCGGCGGCGCAGGTCGGCGGGGTTGTTGCGTGTGGTGAGCGCATGCAGGTCCGCCATAAAATAGTAGCAGTCAAACTGCTCGGCGCGTTCGCTCCAGTTCTTGATGGCGCCCAGATAGGAGCCCAGCGTCAGATCGCCGGTGGGCTTGATGCCGGAGAGCATTACCTTTTTCGCGGGAGTCGTCGTATCCATAAACACACCTCGTATAAGAAATTCTTTTCTTCTCGCCTGGTCATAAGAGGCAAGCTGCGTAGAGCAAAACCCATTTCTTTCCCATTGGGGAAAGAAACGGTTTTTGATGCCAAAGAAAGGCAACAAGGGGAAGATTCCCCTTGACCCCTCGCAGAATTGGGGAGTCTAAGGGAAAAAACGTGGTCGCCGCTAAAGCAGGTACGCGTGGCTGGTGGTTCCGCATACCGCTGCCGCTCCCCGGTGCTTCTGGCGCAGAAAGTGGCCCGCTCCAGGCCGCGGCTCGTCGGGCGGAGCATTTCGGGCCGTCGAGGACGCCGACCCCTACAAGCATGACTGCCAAGAGTCGAGCCGCCGTGCGGTGCTTTTGAGCGCCGCGATTTGTACTCCATAGCGGCAGCGGACACCGGGGGGGTACCGGGCATGCCAACATTAGGACGGCGGCGACGTTCGATCAAACCTTGTGTTGCCCATTCTGGCAAGCGCTCTTTTCTTTCTTACACCGGGCGCGGCGCGTTCTTTCTTTTCTCAAGAAGAAAAGAAAGAATGGGGGGCGCATCACGCAGCGTCGTCTCTGTGAACAGGTGATAATAAAACGCTGCGCGTTTGTCTTTGCGGCAGTTTCTGTTTCTTTGTAGCAAAATAGTATTTTAGCAAAAGAAATGCATCTTGACAACAGGGAAAATGTAAAATAAGATAAACAGCAGTCAATCTGGACGGAGGCGGATCCGATGCTCAGGCACAGAGGCACCGTTGAACTGCATACACCGCGCCTTACGCTGCGCAGGTTTACGCAGGCTGACGCACAGGCGATGTTCGACGCCTGGGCGCATGACGCCCGCGTCACCCGCTTTCTGACCTGGGCGCCGCACGCCTCGCCGGAGACGACCCGGGAGCTTCTGGAGGGCTGGTGCGCCCGCTACGCCGAGCCCGCCTGTTACAACTGGGCAATGGAGCACGAGGGAAAGCTCATCGGCAATATCAGCGTCGTGCGGCACAGCGAACAGAGCGAGTCTGCGGAGCTGGGCTACTGCATGGGATACGATTTCTGGAACCGCGGACTGATGACCGAGGCGGTCTCCGCCGTGCGGGACTTTCTCTTCGGCGAGGTCGGCTTCCACAGGCTGGAGATTTCCCACGCCGTTAAAAACCCGGGTTCCGGCCGCGTCGCCCAAAAATGCGGGTTTCGGTACGAGGGCACAAAGCGGGACTATTTCAAATGCAGCGGCGGAGAATATCTCGATATCGCGTTTACCGGCCTGCTGCGGAGCGATTGGGAAAATGAGAGGAGAGTATAATCATATGGACATGACATGGTTTGAGGAGATGGAAGCGCGCATCCCCAAGGGGAAGGTGCGCACGCGCTTTGCCCCCTCCCCCACCGGATATATGCACGTCGGCAACCTGCGCACGGCGCTCTATACGTGGCTGATCGCCCGCCACGCAAACGGCACCTTCATCCTGCGCATCGAGGACACCGATCAGGGCCGCCTGGTCGAAGGCGCGGTGGACGTGATCTACAAGACCCTGGCCGAGTGCGGGCTCGATCACGACGAGGGTCCGGACGTGGGCGGCCCCGTGGCTCCCTACGTGCAGACCGAGCGGCGGCCCTTCTACGGCAGGTACGCCGAGCTGCTCATCGAACGCGGCCACGCCTACCGCTGCTTCTGCGAGAAGAGCGAGAGCGAGGAGGACAGCGGCGAGTTTGACCGGGGCGACGATCCCTGCCGCAGCCTCTCCCGCGAGGAGGCCGAGCGCCGCGCCGCGAACGGCGAGCCTTTCGTGATCCGCCAGCGCATCCCCCACGAAGGGACCACCACCTTCCACGACGAGATCTTCGGCGACATCACCGTGGAGAACGGCACCCTGGACGACCAGGTGCTCATGAAGCGGGACGGGCTGCCCACCTACAACTTTGCGAACGTGGTGGACGACCATATGATGGGCATCACCCACGTGGTGCGCGGCAGCGAATATCTTTCCAGCGCGCCCAAGTACAATCTGCTCTATCAGGGCTTCGGCTGGGACGTGCCGGCCTACGTGCACTGCTCCCCCGTGATGCGCGATCAGCACAACAAGATGTCCAAGCGCCACGGAGATCCCTCTTACGAGGATCTGATCGCCCAGGGCTATCTGACCGAGGCCGTTCTCAACTACGTGGCTCTGCTGGGCTGGAGTCCCCGCGGCGAGCAGGAGATCTTCTCCCTGGACGAGCTGAAGGACGTGTTTGAGATGAGCGGCATCTCCAAGTCCCCCGCTATCTTCGACATTGAAAAGCTGCGCCACTTCAACAGCGAGTACATCCGCGCCATGAGCCCGGAGGCTTTTGCGAAGGTCGCAGAGCCCTACATCCGTCAGGCGGTGAAGAACCCCGCCCTGGACGCCGGCGCCATCGCCGCCCTGCTGCAGCAGCGCACCGAAGTCCTCACGGACATCCCCGAAAAGCTGGACTTCTTCGACGCGCTGCCGGAATACGGCACCGAGCTCTTTGTCCACAAGAAATCCAAGTCTGACGAGGCCTCCTCCCTCGAAGTGCTTCGGAAGGTGCTGCCCGCGTTCGAGGCGCTGGAAGTCTGGGACGATGAGAGCATCCTCAATGCCATGGTGAAGCTGGCCGAGGAGATGGGCGCGAAGAACGCCAAGGTCATGTGGCCCGTGCGCATCGCCGCGGCCGGCAAGACCGTCACGCCCGGCGGCGCGGTGGAGATCTGCCGCATCCTGGGACGCAGCGAGACCCTGCGCCGTCTGCGCGTCGCAGTGGAAAAGCTGGCATAATAAGGAAAAGCGAAAACACCTCTTTTGGGAGACACTATCCCAAAAGAGGTGTTTTGCTTTGAAGAAAAAGACAAAGATCCTGCTGGCGGCCTATGCGCTCTCCGCGGTGACGGCGCTCTCCGGATGGGCTGCCGCCCAGAACGCGGGGCTGCGCTTTCACAGGGGCGACGAGGCGCAGATCTCCGCCCGGGCCTTTGAGGAGACCGTGCGGGCCGTGGACGCGCTCTCGGCCGCCCTGGGCAAGAGCGTCTACGCGACGGACGGCGGCATGTGCGCGCGCATCTGCGGCGAGGCCTATGCCGAGGCCAGCGCCGCCGAGGGCGCCATGCTGGCCCTGCCCTTTGCTACCCAGGAGCTGGAGCAGCTGGCCGCCTTTCTGAACGTGGCCGGGGATTACGCCATCTCCCTCTGCCCCCGGGCGGCCGTCGAAGGCTTTGGGGAGGAGGACGTGGCGCATCTGAAAACGCTGTCCGCCGCCGCGGCGGATTTTGCCGGGAGCCTCCGGGAACTGCAGGGCGACGTGAACGCGGGCGACGTGCGTCTGGACAGCCGTGAGATGCGGCTGCAGAACGTGGCCGAGGAGACCGCCGCCCCGCTCTCGGCGCGGCTCCTGGACTACCAGGCGGGCCTCGCGCCGATGGAGAAGTTTCGCTATGACGGTCGCTACGGCTGCGAGGAGGAGCGCAGGGCCGGCTATCTCACCGAGGAGGAGATGCTGAAGGAGGCGGCGGACTATGCCGACACCGAGCCTGAGGCGCTGACGCTTCTGTACCGCTACGAGGGGACGGAGGGCCGCCGCTGCTACCGGTTTGAGGATCTGTTCCTCTGCGTCAGCCGCTGCGGTGTGGAGAGCATGGCCCAGTCCCGTCTGGCGGGCGAGGCCAGCTATTCCGCGGCGGAGGCCCGGGAGATCGCGGAGCGGTTTCTGCGGAAACACGGCTATGAGGGCCTGGTCCTGTCCTCCGAGGAAAACAGCGGGACGATCCTCTCTCTGCGCTTCTGCCGCACGCAGGACGGGGCCGATTGCCCGGACAACGCCGTGACGCTCTCCGTCGCTCTGGACGACGGCTCGATCTACAGCTTCAACGCCGAAAAGTACAGCCCCGGGGACGCCGCGGTCTCCTGGGACGTGGACCAGGAGACCGCAGCCCTGGCTCTGCCGGCAGGCCTCACGGTGCAGGAGGCGAAAAAGCTCATCTGCAAAAGCGCCGGGCAGCAGGATCTGGCCTGCTACGCTTTCTTCTGCCAGGACGCGGAGGGGAACGCCGTGACCGTCTACGTGGACGCGGCCACCGGCCGTCAGTGCCGGATCGAGCTTTGAGACGGCCTCCCTCCCGACGGTTCTTAAGAATTCTTAAAAAACATTTTCCTCCCGGCCATCGTCATAAGGATGGCGTATCAATGGGTGTAAGCTGACAGATACGATCCTTATCGCAAGGGGGAAACAATATGAAATTCTGGAAAAAGGCACTGTGCCTCACGATGTCGCTGATCCTCGTGATCGCGCTGACCGGCTGCAGCGGCTTCACGCCCCGGGTGGTCACGGGCGTTCAGAAGACGGCAAGGCTTGAAAGCCTCCATACCGACACCACCATCACTGCCGACGTGACGCTGACGCTGCTCAACCAGGAGACGCCGCTGACGCTCACTGTCCGCGCCGCGGGCGACCATCAGAAGGATCCGGCGCTGAACGCGCTGGATCTGGAGCTGGAGCTGCTGGATATCGACCAGCACGTGCTCCTCTACACCATGAAAGAGGGCGACGTGCTCAGCGTATACAGCTCCTGGGATAACGGCGAATTCTGGACCAGGCAAACCATAGAGCCGGAAGAAGGCGCCGTGGGGACCGAGACCGCGCTCTCTCCCACCGATATCCTCAAGCTGGCTCTGGGACTTGCAAGCTATTTTCACGAAACCGGCCCCGTCACGCTCAGCGGTGACGACGGCGAGGCGCTCGACGGCCTCAGCTACGAGGGCGTGATCCCCGCGGACGTGGTGCAGGAACTTCTGCTTTCGAGCGGCCTGACCGAAAAGCTGGGAGAAGATCCTGCCATCCAGGTGAATGAACTGCTGATCCCGCTGGTGGGTGACGTGCCGGTGAAGCTGGCGCTGCAGAAAGACAGCAGCATGATCTCCCGTGTGGAGCTGGATCTCACGCAGGCCCTCGGCGCGGCGCTGAACGAGCTCATCGCCGGCGCGATCGGCCAGAGTGAACTGCTGGGCGCCGCCGTCGGCCTGACGGTGGACGGGATCCACAGCATCACCGATCTCTCCCGCTTTGACAAGGTGAATGTCACCATGCCGGCGCTCCCGGAGAGCTGATACGTACACAACAGCCCGGACGGTTTAGCGGCCCGCTCATAAGACAGTATTACAGTTTTCAGGAAATGGCATGATCTTGGGATCATGCCATTTCTGTTCCATCAGTTCATTCAACGGACCGGCACAAATACCATGCGCTTTTGAACGGTCAATGCGTCCGAAAGCGGTTGACGGTTTAAGCCGTCAGCGTCCTGTTTTGCCAGGCTTTCGTACTTGGCAAGCTGTGTCCCGATCCGGATCGGCGCCGCTTTTGCCATCTCCGGCTTATTGGGATAATCCCAGACCCTGATGCTCGCGCAGGTGCGAGCTGCGCGTTTTCACGCTTCCGAAGATTCAGTTTTTTTCCTTACAATGATTTGACGTGCCTGTTTGTCAAAAGCAGGACCGCTGTGATCGAGAATCCTGCAGCGCAGATGACAAGAAGCACGGTACTGCCGAAAGCCTGAAGCGCCGCCCCCGCCAATACGGACGCGATCGGGATCATTCCCTGTGAACCTATGCTTATGATGCTGCCTATCTTGCTGAGCTTGTTTTTTTCCACCCTGCGCTGGAGGGTAGTGTTGAGAGGAATGTTGATTAAGGAAAGCAAGAAACCAATTGCGAGGCATCCTGCACCGAACACCAGCAAAAAGGCGTTCAAAGAGACGCCTGATGCCACCAGCCGCCAGTATCCGACCGCCAGGGCGATCATCACGCCCGAAAAAACGCACAGCCTTTTGGCGACCTTCAGCCCGCATTGTTCCTCCTGATCTCCGGCGCTCATCATCACGGCTCCGATCAGGGAGCTGGCTCCTACACATACGCTGAAAACCGATGACCACAGTTCCGGTTTCAGAACGCTGTCGAACAGATAAGCCGGGGCAGACGCCAGATCCGTCTTGATGAAATATGGAATGAAATTCCCGGTCACAGGCGTGAAGAAGAAGTTGATGAACAGCGCTGCGCCGATGACGGCCATGATGGCTTTCTGGCCTTTCAGATACAGTATGCCATCTTTCATGTCTGAAACCGCGAGGCCCAGCGTCATCGGTTCCGCAGAAGGCGTGTGATCATAGCGGATCAGCATTTCCGAGATTCCGGAGGCTGTAAAGCATGCGCCTACCGCCAGGAAAAGTACATTTATAGGCAGCACCGCATACAGAACGCCGGCCAGTACAACACCCAGGATCGACTCCATGGAGCTCTTGACCGAAAAATACGCGTTCGCCTGCTGCAATTGCTGCGGCTCTACGATATTCGGCAGCATCGCTCCGGCGGCGGGATTAAAGATGCCGCTGACCATATTGCCCAGGATGCCGAGGATGAACAGGATCACGATATGCGCTTCTGACGATGGCAGGATCATCATAAGCACTGTGGCCAGAATGATCATCCCACCCTTGATGTAATCACAGACATACATGATCTTTGCCTTATTGAAACGGTCCCCGAGGACGCCGCCGACAGGTGTGAAAAGCAGCAGCGCAACGCCGCAAAGGGCAAGATATAAGCCCTGCAGAAAGGCGTTGTTTCCGCTGATCTCCAGAATATAAAAGCCAACGGCAAAGCTGTACAGAAGCGCGCCCAGTTCCGAGACAAGAGCTCCGAAGAAGACCAAGCGGTAGTTTCTGTTCGCAAAGACGTTGATTGCTTTCTTTTCATCGTTCATTATTGGTCAGCTCCTTCCAGCTCCTTGACAGCTCCTGATTCCCCAGCAGGTCCAGGATCGTCTCGATGCTGTCTGCCGCCGTCGCACCCAGAGCATCATTAAGAATGACGTCCGTACGGTGCACGGGATAGCGAAGCGTCCGGATCCCATAATCCGGCCTTGCGTCGAACTTCCGGACGGCTGCAAGGACAGCGCGCAGAAACCTTGCCGCTTCTTCCGATTGTCCTTCCAGTGTATGGATATAGGCCATCACGGTATACAAGCTTGCCATGATCTTATCGGCAAAATCTGCTTTTTCTCCCTCCTTGAAGGACTCCAGATACGCGATCAGTCCGGACAGCATTCGCTTCGCGTCTGCGTATTCCCTGCGGGAAGATAAAACCAGCGCATATCCAATAACGGAATCCACGAGGCCGAATGTGTTGAGCAGCAAAGCTTCGGCGAGAAACGGCTCCGCTTCTTCGTGCTTTTTCAGATTCAGCGCCAGCACCGTGCCGATCATATCGCTGTATACGCCTCCCGCATTGTTCTTCTTCAACAGCTCAATGCATCTTTCTCCTTCGCCAAGAAGCATCCAGACACTGGCCATTTCACCGCTGATCGTCTGCTCGCCGATCTTCGGATCATGATTCTGCGAAATCAGAAGCTTTGCCTGCTCATATAATTCCAGGGCTCTTCTGGTTTCAGCGTGGTTTTTGCTGCCGACGCCAAAGAAAGCAAATACCTGAGCGCAGGCATGGACAACTTCAAAGGAGTTCGGAAACTTTTTGAGCGCCTTTTCCGCTTCGACCAGTGCCTCGGGATCCCTGACCCGGCAGTATTCACGTATTCTCTCTTCAATGGCGGCAATACGATTGTCCTTCACTCGGTAGCCCAGAAGAACATCCATTGAGACGTCAAAAAAGTCTGCGATCTCAACAAGCATGCTGAGTTCAGGTGTTGTTTGACCCGTTTCCCATTTGTATACCGAGCCGACGGTTACACCCATGGCTTCAGCAAACTGCTCCTGAGTCAATCGCCGTTCTCTCCGAAATGCGCGGATATTCTCTGCAAGCGTCAGTTTCATTCCCGTGACCTCCGGAATCATCATGATCTGCGTATATTATACGTCGGCAGATACGGGAGGTGAAGACATTTCCAATACTAATGATATAATTTTTTTACATATTGACAGTATGGGTTTTCTGCGGCTCGTCAGCATGATCAAGTGAAGAACAGTCAAAAAAACGGACTGCTGTAATCCATACAGCAATCCGTTTTTGTCTGCCCATCGTGTCAGGCAGATGCCAAAATCAGCTTTTGTTTCAAGACTTTCTTATGCGCCTCCGCCTTTTCCGTCCGGGCTTTTCCATTTTTCCGCTTCTTCGCTCAGCGGCAGATCAGCTCGCCGTCCCGCACGTCCACGGTGAGGGTGCTGCCGGCGGCGAGGTCGCCCCGCAGGATGGTGCGGGCCAGGAGGGTCTCCACACTGCTCTGCAGATAGCGGCGCAGCGGGCGCGCGCCGTAGAGCGGATCGTAGCCCCGCTCGATGATGAGCGCCTTGGCCTCGTCGGTGATGACCAGCTTCAGGCTGCGCTCGCCGAGACGCCGGCGCAGCGACTCCACCATGATGTCGATGATGCCGGTGAGATTCTCCTTCGTCAGCGGCTTGAAGAGGATGGTCTCATCCAGACGGTTCAGAAATTCCGGCCGGAAGCTGCGCTTGAGATCGCGCATGACCAGCTCCTGCGCTTCCCCGGAGATGCTGCCGTCGGGCTGGATGCCGTCCAGCAGATACTGGCTGCCCAGGTTGGAGGTGAGGATGATGATGGTATTCTTGAAGTCCACGGTGCGGCCCTGGGAGTCGGTGATGCGGCCGTCGTCCAGGATCTGCAGCAGGATGTTGAACACGTCGGGGTGAGCCTTCTCGATCTCATCAAAGAGCACCACGCTGTAGGGCTTGCGGCGCACGGCCTCGGTGAGCTGGCCGCCCTCGTCGTAGCCCACGTATCCCGGAGGCGCGCCGATGAGACGGGAGACGGAGAACTTCTCCATATACTCGGTCATGTCGATGCGCACGATGTTGTGCTCGTCGTCAAAGAGGCTCTCGGCCAGGCTCTTGGCCAGCTCCGTCTTGCCCACGCCCGTGGGGCCGAGGAAGAGGAAGGAGCCGATGGGCCGGTTGGGATCCGCGATGCCGGCGCGGGAGCGGAGGATGGCCTCCGTCACCTTCTGCACGGCCTCGTCCTGGCCGACGACGCGCTTATGAAGCTGCTCGTCCAGATGCAGGATCTTCTCCCGCTCCCCCTCCATGAGCCGGGAGACCGGGATGCCGGTCCACTTGGCAACGATGCCGGAGATCTCCTCCTCGGTGACGGTATCGTGCACCATGGAGTTCTGCCGGCTGTCCTCGGAGAGCTTCTCCGCCTCCTGCAGCTTCCGCTCCAGGGCGGGCAGCTCGGAATAGCGCAGGCGGGCCGCCGTCTCGTACTCGTAGCGGAGCTGGGCGTTTTCGATATCCGCGTGCATCTTCTCGATCTCGGACTTGAGGCGCTTGACCTCGTCCACGCTGTTTTTCTCCGCTTCCCAGCGGGACTTCATGGCGTTGAACTGATCCTTGAGATTGGCAAGCTCCTCCCGGAGCTTGCTCAGGCGCTCCTGACTGAGCTGGTCCTCTTCCTTCTTGAGGGCCATCTCCTCGATCTCCATCTGCATGATCTTGCGGCGGATATCGTCCAGCTCCGCGGGCATGGAGTCGATCTCCGTGCGGATCAGGGCGCAGGCCTCGTCCACCAGGTCGATGGCCTTGTCAGGCAGGAAGCGGTCGGTGATGTAGCGGTGGGAGAGGGTCGCCGCCGCCACAAGCGCGTTGTCGTGGATGCGCACGCCGTGGTAGACCTCGTAGCGCTCCTTCAGGCCGCGCAGAATGGAAATGGTGTCCTCCACGGTGGGCTCGTCTACCAGCACCGGCTGGAAACGCCGCTCCAGCGCCGCGTCCTTTTCGATGTACTTGCGGTATTCGTCCAGTGTGGTTGCGCCGATGCAGTGCAGCTCGCCCCGGGCCAGCATCGGCTTCAGGAGATTGCCCGCGTCCATGCTGCCCTCGGTTTTGCCCGCGCCGACGATGGTATGCAGCTCGTCGATGAAGAGGATGATGCCGCCCTCGGACTTGCGGATCTCCTCCAGCACCGCCTTCAGCCGCTCCTCAAACTCGCCCCGGTATTTGGCGCCTGCGATCAGCGCGCCCATGTCCAGGGAGAAGATGGTCTTGTCCTTGAGTCCCTCCGGCACGTCCCCGCGCACGATGCGCTGGGCCAGGCCCTCGGCGATGGCGGTCTTGCCCACGCCGGGTTCGCCGATGAGGACGGGGTTGTTCTTTGTCTTGCGGGAGAGGATGCGGATCACGTTGCGGATCTCGTTGTCCCGCCCGATGACCGGGTCCAGCTCGTTCTCCCGGGCGCGCTTGACCAGATCCGTGCCGTACTTTGCCAGGGCGTCGTAGGTACTCTCGGGGTTGTCGCCGGTGACGGGCGCGGTCTTGACCTTGCTCAGTTCCGTCGTGAAGGCGGCCTTGGTGATGCCGTGGTCGGCGAAGATACGCTTGATGGCCGGGGTCGCGACGGCGAAAATGCCGATCATCAGGTGCTCCACGGAGGTGTATTCGTCCCCCATGGACTTGGCGGCCTTCTCGGCGGCGTTGAGCACGCGGCTCGCCTCGGAGGAGAGATACACCTCGCCGCTCTGACCCACCTTGGGGAGCGCCGAGATGGCGGTGTCCAGTTCCGCGAGGACCGCGTTGCAGTCCACGCCCATCTTGCCGAGCAGAGAGGGGATCAGCCCGCCGTCCTGGTCGATGAGGGCGTAGAGCAGATGCTCCGGCGCGATATAATTGTTGCGGTTTTCCTGAGCCATGGCCTGTGCGGTCTGCACGGCCTCCAGGCTCTTCTGCGTGTAGTTGCTGGCGTTCATAACAACACCTCCCAAAAGGAAGATTTATAATATTCTTTCCTGCATGACAGCAGATATTTCTCTGCGTAATTGCGCCCCCCATTCTTTCTTTTTGGAGCTTGCCCAAAAAGAAAGAATGCGCCGCGCCCGGTGGAAGAAAGAAAAAGGCGCTTGTCAGAGTGGGCGACACAAGGTCTGAGCGTGGGTCGCCGCCGTCCGAATGTTGGAATCCCCGGTGCACCCTGGTGTTCGCTGCCGCTATGCTGTGCAGATCGGGGCGCTCATAAGCACACCCCGGCGGCTCGACGCCTGCCAGTCAGGTTTGCAGGTGCCGGCGTCCTCGACGGCCCGAAGTGATACTCTCGGCGAGCCGCGGTCTGGAGCGGGCTGCTTTCTTCGTCGGAAGTACCGGAGAGCGGCAGCGGTATGCGGAGAACACAGCCTCGCGTACCTGCTTTAGCGGCGACCCCGGATCTGCCCTTAGACTCCCCAATCGGGGAGAGGAGTCCAGAGGAGACCTCCTCTGGTCGCCTTTCTTTGGAGTGTAAGAACCGTTTCTTTCCGCGAACAGGAAAGAAATGGTTCTTGATATGCGCAGCTTGCCGTCTCTGCCGACACGCTGCAGAATAACGCACATGTTCTTCTGCATGCTTCCCCCGTTGGCGGAAGGCCGGGATCTGTCAGATGTGGATCTTCGCGTTTCGCATGTGCGAGAAATAGGCTGCCTCCACCTCATGGGCGTCCAGACGCCCGCTGAGATAGCTTTTCAGCAGCTTGTCGAAGAGCTTGATGTACTCCGACAGGGCCTGCGCCAGTTCCTCGCTCGTACAGTCGTGGTCGGGCACGGCGATGGAGCGCACGAACTTGCCGTCATAGAGGGCATAGTCGACGTCGGCGCCGGTCAGGGGGCGCAGGTGCGCGTCCTCGATCTGCTTCCAGAGCCGGAAGAAATCGGTCATGGCCTCGATCAGCCCGGCCGACTGGGTCCGGAAGACCACGCTCAGCTCGCCGATGGCCTCTCCTCCGCCGCGGTACAGCTCCACCTCGTACTTGACCGTGGGGCGGTATTTGTACTCCAGCGAGCTTTTGAGCGACATGGAGAAGCTGTTTGGCGCAAAGAAAGGCACCAGATCCCGCGACGGGCTCATCAGCTGCTCGATGGCGGAGAGCACATCGTTGATGCGGCGCTCGGGGGTGGTATAGTTCACGTACTCGGCCAGGATCTGGTTGATGAGGTTGGAGCGGTTGGTGCCCATACGGTGGGCCAGCGCGTCCACTTCCCGGACCACCTCGTCGTTGAGCATCAGGCTGTACAGCGTCTTTTTCATGGCAGAGCCTCTTTTCCCGGGCGGTGCGGCATGCACGGCACAGCCCTTGTTTTCTATGGTCTCAGTATAACGCACGCGTCTAACTTTGTCAATATTTATATATAAATTTAATTGCAAATTATATATGAACAAAAAATGATCCCGCTCTTGATTTTTCCCCGCGGATTGGGTATAATGCCAGCGTACACGGAGGGTTACTCAAGTGGTCGAAGAGGCGTGACTCGAAATCTCGTAGGCCGGTAACTCCGGTGCTAGGGTTCAAATCCCTAACCCTCCGCCATGAAAGAAACCTCTTTTGTCTGCCAAAAGGACAAGGGAGGTTTCTTTGTTGTTTTAACGAGATGAGCATGATATATTATTTCTATACGCTTCGGATGGGAGGAATGACGAATGGTACATTTGGAAGAATTAAACAAGTATAATGTATGGGACGTTATCGAACTAACTGTAAAAAAAGAGCAGGAAAGCTTTATCGCAGGCAATGAATGGAGTCTCGTCCATGCCTATGTGGGAAACAAAACCGAAGGCGCGGTATACCCTTTTGGAATTTTCGATGATGATAAAGCTGTTGGATTCTTAATGATCGCTTATGACTATGGCGAAGTATGCAATGATCCTGACGCGCCGGAAATATCCCAAAAGAATTATTTCCTTTGGCGATTGATGATAGATGAAGAAGAGCAAGGAAAAGGTTACGGGAAGAAAGCAGTAAAGCTTGCCTTGGAGTTTGTTAAGACATTCCCGCACGGCAAAGCGGATTACTGCTGGCTTTGCTATGACAAAAACAACGAAGTCGCAAGGAAGCTATATCTTTCCATGGGATTTCAGGAGATTGGTGAACAGGATGATGATATCAACGCGGTAATTAAACTATAGAAAATACGCTGGTGTACTTTTAGGCGTACTTAGCTTGAAAAGTGTACTTTTACGCGGACTTAGACAGAAAAGGATTGTTATTTTAACAGATAGCAATCCTTTTTTTGTTGCCCAAAATCGCTGCTTAGATGGGCTTGACTGTCACGACTGGTTCATCGAGTTTAGAAAGCTTTTGATGATTGATGGAAAAGCTCTGATAGAGGCTTTTTCTCAAACTATGATTAAGGACAGCGATAAAGTAAACTCTTTCTTAGACGAACTAAATGAAGTTACTACAATAAGAACGCAAATTGCATGTAGTGTCTGAAATCTATAAAACGCTATATTAGAAAGATGGCCTACACCTAAGTGGTGTAGGCCGTCTTTCTATTCCTGATAGACAGCTGCCAAGCATTTTCTATAATACTGTCTTATGAGCCCCCGCCCGCGAGGGCGGGTGTATTTCGTATTTCGGAGTCAGCCGCCGGGAGGTCCCTCCTTTTTCTTTCCCCAGTCCATTTCTCTCCTTGCATTGAAAGAATGCGCTTGGTATACTGGAAACAGGAACGTCGACGTGCATCGACAACTCGGGAAAATCTTACATGGGAGGACAAAAGGATGAGCAAGGAAATACCGAGAAGAGACTTTCTGAAAGCCGCCGTCGCCGGGGCGGCGGGGCTCGCCGCGATGGGCGCGCTGGGTACGACCGCTTTTGCCGAAGAGGGCGAGAAAGCTCCGCGCTTTGAGGGCAAGCCAAAATTCGCCGGCGTGGGCAGCGTCCGCAATGTGACGGACGATATTTTCTACGTGGGCGTCAGCGACCGCCGCATCGAGCTGTTTGAAAACGTATACCCCATTCCCCGGGGCGTGGCCTACAACGCATACGTGATCCTGGACGAGAAGACCGCGCTGATTGACACCGTGGACCGCTCGGTGACGGGTCAGTTCTTCGAGAACCTGACCGCCGTGCTGGACGGCAGAGACCTGGACTACCTGGTGGTGGATCACATGGAGCCGGACCACAGCTCCGCCATCTCCGAGGTGCTGGTGCGCTATCCCGGGGCCAAAGTGGTCTGCACGGAGCTGGCGGCCACGATCCTCAACCAGTTTTTCCACTGCGATATCTCCGACCGCGTGATTTACGCCGCAGAGGGCGACACGCTTTCGCTGGGCAGGCACACGCTCACCTTCGTCTACGCGCCGATGGTACACTGGCCCGAGGTGATGATGAGCTTCGATTCCGAAACCGGCATCCTCTTCTCCGCCGACGCCTTCGGCAGCTTCGGCGCCCTCAACGGCAATCTCTTCGCCGACGAGGTGGACTTTGAGAAAGACTGGCTGCCCGACGCGCGGCGCTACTACTGCAACATCGTCGGCAAATACGGCGCCCAGGTGCAGGCCGTGCTGCAAAAGGCGGCCACCGTCCCCATCCAGATGCTCTGCCCCACCCACGGCCCCGTCTGGCGCCGGGATCTGAACTGGATCCTGGAGAAATACGACCTCTGGAGCAGCTACACGCCGGAAGAACAGGCCGTTCTGGTAGTCTACGGCTCCGTCTACGGCGGCACGGAGAGCGCCGCCAACGCCGTGGCGGCCATGATCTCCCAGAAGGGCATTGAGAACGTGTCGGTTTACGACGTGTCCAAGACCCACGTCAGCGAGCTGATCGCCGAGGCCTTCCGCTGCAGCCATATCGTGCTGGCCTCCATCACCTACAACATGGGCGTGTTCACACCGATGAAAAACTTCCTGCTGGATCTGGAGGCCCACAATCTGCAGAACCGCAGCTTCTCCCTGCTGGAAAACGGCAGCTGGTCCCCGGCCGCCGGCAAGCAGATGCAGAGCATCCTGGACAGGCTCCCGGGCGTGTCCTACACCGGCAAGATCGTCACGATCCTCTCCTCGCCGGACGATGACGACTATGCGGATCTGGCCGCCATGGCGGACGCCGTGGTCGCCTCCCTGCAGGCCGGTCCCGTCGCTGCCGTCGAGAAGGAGCCGGCAGAGGTCACCCGCTGGGTCTGCTCCCTCTGCGGCTACGTCTACGAGGGCGACGAGCTGCCGGAGGACTATAAATGCCCGCTTTGCGGCGCCGGCGCCGACAAGTTCGAAAAGCAATAAGTCCCTGCAAAAAGCTTTATAAACACACGGGGTTCTCCCGTGTGTTTTTTCTTCCGTTGGCTTTCCCGCGGGGCGGCGTAAAAATATGCTTAAGAGGCTGAGGCCTGAAACAACAATCCATGAAAAAAGGAAGGAATGATCGCATGAAGAAGATGAAACTTGCCCTCGCTTTCGTCCTGTGCGCCGCGCTGATGCTGGGCTGCGGCACCGCCACCTTCTCCGCCACCGGCCTGAAGACCCAGCAGACGCTGAGCTTCGACCGCTGAACGAAAACAGCACAATAACAGCATTAACCCCCGCCGATCCGGCGGGGGTTTTTTGCAGAAAGGTCTCAGGCGGCCGCAGCCTCCTCCATGTCCAGGGCTGCACGCAGATCCGCCGCGACTCTTGCGATGCGCCCGGGGGCGAAGGGACTCTCCAGCCCGGCGGCTTCGGCCGTGGCGATCATGCCTTCCTCTTCCCGGGGCAGCGCCGCCAGATAGGTGCGCAGGCCCGCCCCCCGCTCCTGCCGCTCCAGCTCCCATATCTGCATGGCAAGATCGTTGGAGACGGGGTAGCTGATGACATAGAAGGGCTGCTCGAAGAAGTGGAGGATGTCGATCCAGCTCAGCGCATAGTACTCTTCGCTGACGCCGTCGTAATAACCGAAGTCCATCGCCACCTGCAGGGACAGCTCGTTCAGAAAGTCCGCGCTGAGTTCCTCCGGATCGGCGGCGTAGACCGCCTGCTCAAAGGCCGCGAAGGACGCCTGCTGCACATAGGTGTCCAGCGTATCCATCCACTTGAGCGTGCGGAGGTTTTCAAGCCGCTGCGCCGGCAGCGCCCCCTGCAGATACTCCAGCGTCAGAAATTCCATGCTCTGGGAAAATACTTCGGCCAGGTCGATGCTCTCGGATGCGTTGTAGTTCACATAGGCGTCCAGGAAATGTCCGAATTCATGGGCAAAGCTCAGAATGTCCGAGTCGTCGCCGCTGGGGCTGACGAAGACAAAGGGCGCGTCATAGTCGTTCAGATAGGTCTGAAAGGATTTGGCCGACTTGTTTTCGCTGAGGCCCACATCGTACAGGTCATAGCGGCTCATGAAGGAGAAAGCATCCCACACATCGCCGCCCATGGCCCTGGCCGCACGGCGAAGCGCAGAGCAGAGCTCCTCTTCCTCCAGCCAGGGGTAGTCCACCCAGTAGTCTTCCAGTTCCCGGTAGAGCGGGACGATCCACTCCCGGATGTCTTCGATATAGCGCTCCGCGTCCTCCGGGCCGTAATCTCTGTCAAAGCTGTAGGCGTATGCCATGTCTTCATAGCTGTCAAAGCCCAGGGCGTCCGCCAAATCTTCCCGCGTTTTCACCAGTTCGATGTAGATCCGGCTCATTTCGTCGTTGTACTGGCGGTAGTAGGCCATCAGCGCCTCTTCGTACTCCTCGTCATCCGCTCCGGTCAGGAAACTGTAGAGATCCACCTCGCGCCCGTTCTCCAGCACGACGTCCGGCGCGGCCACCAGCTCCCGGTACTCCGCAAGCAGCGCGCTCTCCCGGTGCATCAGGCGCAGCGTCTCTTCGTTGTAGGTGGACAGCTCCGCATCCGCATATTCGCCCGCGAAGCCCTCCCAGAAATACTCCTTTTCCAGACGCTGGGCCAGCTCAGATCCAGCACAGAGGGTATAGATCTCCTCCATCCGCTCCAGCAGATCGGTATAGGCGTCCGTACACCAGGTCAGCTCCTCCGCATAGAAGGGGTCGGTCATATCCTGGCAGGAGCGGATCTCCGCCAGGCAGTACATGGTGTCAAAATGATAGTAGTCCGTATAGCACAGGTCCAGAATATGCGTCACAGTGCGGAAGGCGCTGTGCTTTTCAAAGGCCTTTTCCAGCCTGTGCAGATTGCGCTCCAGATCGTCGAGCGCGGCCTGGGGCCGCTCGTAGACCATGTCCTCAAAATGCGGGATCTCGTCGGTCTCTTCATCGTGCCCGCCCAGCAGACTGGCCAGATTTCCGCTGAGCGGCGCGGCCGCACAGCCGCACAGGAGCGCGGCGCAGAGCAGCAGCGCCAGCATACAGGAGATTCTCTTCACCTTTCGCCCTCCGTTTCGTTTCCTTCTATTTTCCACCGAAAGCTTTTCCTTCAGATGCCTTGCAAAGCAGGGGAAAACAAATTATAATAATGTTAATCATTCCATATTTTTGCAGAGGGAGGCCGCCATGAGCGATATTTACGTTACCGGTCACCGCAATCCCGACACGGATTCCATCGTAGCTTCCATGGCCTACGCCCAGCTTCGCAACGCGCTGGGCGACAGAGAGTACAAGGCGGTGCGCATCGGCGCCATCAACGACGAGACCCAGCGCCTGCTGGACCATTTCGGCGTGGAAGCGCCCCCGCTGATCAAAAACATGCGTACGCAGATCGCGGATGTGGAATACGATCCCACGCCCGCGCTCAACAGCTCTGTCACCATCCATCTGGCCTGGCTGACCATGGGCAGCGGCTCGATCAACGTGGTGCCCATCGTGGATGACAGCGGGCATCTTTTCGGCATGCTCTCCGCCGGCGACATCGCCGCCTTTGACATGCACACGCTCAACGAAAACCACGTGGACGACGTACCGGTCTTCAACATCCTGAGCGTCCTGGAGGGCACACTGGTCAACGAGTATAAGCTGGATCGGGACAGCGTATCGGGCGAGGTGTATATCGCCCTGCCGCTGCATTACCAGGACCAGGCCCTCACCTCTCCGGACAGCATCCTCATCTGCGGCGACCAGCCAGAGATCGTCGATCAGGCCATCGCCGCCGGCGTCAACTGCGTGATCCTCTGCCGCGCGGACGTCCGTCCGGAATGGGCGCGCAGCGAAAAGACCGTCATCATCTCCACGCCGCTCTCCGCCCGTCAGGCCTGCAGGCTCGTATACCACGCGCTGCCGGTGGAGCGCATCGGCAAGCGCAGCGACATCATCGCGTTCCACCTGCGCGACTATCTGGACGACGCCACGGACATCATGCTCAAGAGCCGCTACCGCAGCTATCCGGTCCTGGATGAGAACGACCAGGTCGTTGGCACCATCTCCCGCTTCCATCTGCTCAAGCCCCGGCGCAAGCAGGTCGTGCTGGTGGACCACAACGAGGCCGCCCAGTCCGTTCCCGGGCTGGATCAGGTGGAGATCCTGGAGATCATCGACCACCACCGGCTGGCGGACATCCAGACCGGCCAGCCCATCCGGGTCCGCAACGAACCGGTGGGCAGCACCAACACCATCATCACCGCCATGTATCAGGAACACGGCGTGGTCCCGCCCCCAAAGATCGCGGGGCTTATGGCCGGGGCGATTCTGTCCGATACCGTTATGTTCAAATCCCCCACCTGCACCCGGCGGGATATTGCCATGGCGGAGCGTCTCGCGCGCTTCGCCCACGTCTCTCTGGAAGATCTGGGCAAGGAGCTCTTCTCCTCCGGCGCCTCCGACGGCAAGAGCTCGGAGGAGCTGTTCAAGACCGACTACAAGCAGTTCCACATCTCCGGCCAGAACATCGGGGTGAGCCAGATCACCAGCGCGGACGCCGAGCATCTGCTGGACCGGCGGGACGAATTCCTCACCGTGATGAAGAAGGAGCAGAAGGCCAAGGAGTACGATCTGGTGATCCTGATGATCACCGACGTGCTGCAGGAAGGTTCGTACCTCCTGTACGTGGGCAGCGACGATACGATCCGCCAGGCCTTCGGCGTGGAGCCGCAGGACAAGCAGGTCTTCCTGCCGGGCGTCATGTCCCGCAAGAAGCAGATCATCCCCATGCTCACCGCCCTGTGGGGGTAATCGTAAACATTGCTCTCCAACGTGTACACAGAGCCAACGTTGCGTGATGCGCCCCCAAGCCGCGACTCGTCGGATGGATTGCTGCGGGCCGTCGAGGACGCCGGCCCCTACAAGTGTACTTTACGTTGTCGAGCCGCCGGGACGTGCTTTTCGGAGTTTTCGTGCTGTAAAGTACAGCGGCAGCGGACACCGGGGCGCACCGGGCATGCCAACATTCGGACGGCGGCGACCCGCGATCAGACCTTATGGTACCCGTTTTGACAGGCGGCCTTTCTCTTTGGAGTACAAGAACCGTTTCTCTTTCCCCAAGAGGAAAGAGAAATGGGTCTTGATAACCGCTGCATGAAGTCTTTGTACGCTTGGTAAATATGTTTGCTTTTTTCTCTATTCGGCAAAGCCGCCGCCTTTTCGACGAAAAGGCGGCGGCTTTTGTTCCGTCTCTGCCCTTTCGCTCACTCTGCGGCGGGAGGCAGATTTTCGATATAGATCCAGGAGTCATGCTTGGGCAGATAGTTGATGACCACCGGAACGAAACGCGCCGCGGCCGTGCCGATTTTCACGCTGCCCGCATAGTCCACGTCCTGCATATTGTAGGTGAAGGTATACATGTCCGTGTTGTAGTAGACCCGGTCGAAGGCCTTGAAAAACAGGACGGAATCCTGCCCGTTGCCCTCGTCCGGCCCCACCAGGGACTTGGCGCTGTTGACATAGATCGACAGCAGCTTCCCGGCCGGCCGGTCCGCCAGCTCATTGGCCACATACAGCGCAAAGCCGCAGACGGCGTTGATGGGCGTGGGGGTGGTGGACATTTCGGCGGAGTACATGAATTTCATCGGCGCCTGGCCTTTATTGGTCTCCGGCACGGGGTGCATCACGTCCGCCAGCACCACCTCGTCAAAGCCCATGGCATACAGCTCTTCACAGAGCTCCACGATGTAGCGCCGCAGCTCCGGATTGTAGGGGTCGATCCAGTTGCCGGTCTCGTCGATATAGTCTGCGCCGTAGTCCGTACGCAGCGCAAAATGCGTCGCGCGGGAGGCCAGCATCCCATCCACGCAACAGCTGATCTGCGCCACCATCCAGATGTCCTTCTCCTCCATGTTTTTGAGTTCGGTCACCCAGGCGGCAATATTCTCCGTCACGGCGGACTGAAAGTACAGCCCGTAGCTCAGCGCAGCTTCGGACTGGGAGGCCCAGTTGAGCGCGCCGCTGCGCGGCTTCATTTCCAGCAGAAGGGCGTTGCCGTTATTCAGCCGTCCGGCCTTCTCCATCAGGTTTTCATAGTTGAGATCCTCGGACGCGATGTAGATGGCGCGCACGGGACGGGCATTCCGTCCGGCTGTGGCCTCCACATGGGAGTAGTCCGGCTGATCGAACACGAGCTCGGTCTCCACCGTCTCGAAATCCTTGACCTCATGGCCAAGGCTGTCGATACGGGCAGAATCATCCTGCTGCATGCCCGGCAGGACCACCTCGACGCCGTCCTTGCTGATCAGGGCGTACTTCTGCACCGTGTAAAACAGCACCACCGCCAGAACCAGCAGCGCCAGCACGGTCACAAAGGGAACGATCGCATAATTGCGCTTTTTCCGGCTTCCCTTGTAAAATTCCAGATTCTTTGCCAAGCTTTATCCCTCTATCTTCCGAATGCGCCGGATATGGCGCTCATCGTTGGAAAACGGCGTGTCCAGAAACGTGTCCACGATCTTCAGAGCCAGCCCCTCGCCCACGACCCGTGCGCCGAGAGCCAGAATATTCGCATCGTTGTGCAGGCGGGTGGCCTCGGCCGAAAAGCAGTCCCCGCAGAGGGCCGCCCGGATGCCGGGGACCTTGTTGGCGGTGATGGAGATGCCGATGCCGGTGCCGCAGATGAGGATGCCCCTGTCACAGCTGCCCTCTGCCACTGCCAGCGCCACCGCTTTGCCGTAGTCCGGATAATCACAGCTCGCCTCGCTGTAGGTGCCGTAATCCCGGTATTCCAGGCCGCGGGCCTCCAGATGCTTCATAATCGCCTGTTTGAGCGCAAAACCGCCGTGATCGCTGCCGATTCCGATCATTCTGCCGTCCTCCGTGATTGTTGTCTTTTCTCATTGCCGCCGACGCGACTATAATATTTTACCACTTGTGCGGGAAAGGTTCAAGGGGAACCTTTTTTCTTGTCGCCCACGCCGGAAAAGCCGTATTTTGCGTTGCAATTTGAAAAAACCGGTGCTATAGTAGGGTTACATAACATCCGTTCCGGGAAGTGTGTGCTTATGCCGAATCCGAAAAACATGAAAACGCTGTATGCGCTGCCTGCGCCGCTTTACCGCCCCGGCGCGCCCCTGCGCGTCCTGAGCGGACGGCTCCTGGGAGACGGGAGCCTGCAGTACTGCCAGCTGACGCTGCAGAGCCTCTGCGCAGCGGAAATCCGAAAGGTCACCGTGGCTGTCCAGCCTCTGGACAAGGACGGCCGCCCTCTGGGGCTGGAGCTGCCCCACCGTTATCTGACGAAAGCAGCGCGCGACGACTGCTTCGGGGACAAGGAGCTGCTCACCCTACCTCTGGACGGAGCCGCCGCCTTCCGTGTGCGGGTGCTGCGGGTGGACTTTGCCGAGGGCGAAGCCTGGCAGAACGACGGGGCCCTGTCGCCCATGCCCGCCCAGCCCAGTCTGGAGGAGAGCTACGGCGACAATGAGCTGGCCGAGCAGTTCCGCATCCGCTACGGGCGGGACTGCAAACGCAGCCTCCTGGCGACGGAGGATCTGTGGCTTTGCACCTGCGAGGCTGTGAACCGTGAGAGCGAAGCGAGCTGCCACCGCTGCCATCGGGTGCGCAGCGCGCTGGAAAACGTCAGCGCCGATGCGCTGCGGGACGAATCCGAGAGCCGCGCGCGCAAGGAGCCTCTGCGGCTGGCGGAATCGAAGCGGGAAAACCGGGCGCTTGTGAAAAAGCTGCTGCTGGGCGCCGCCATCGTGCTGCCGATCCTCATCCTGATTCTCGGACTGCTGACCGCCGTACCACGGGAGCTGGAACGGAAAAACGTTTACGAGGGTGCGCAGTGGCTGGCCGGCGTCGGCGAATTTGACGCCGCCCGGGAGGCCTTCGCCTCTCTGGGTGAGTACCGTGACAGCCAGGAGATGGCCGGCGTCGGTCTGGATTACATGCATGCCAGTGAACTCATGCTCCGCGCCCAGCAGGACGATCCCTCCGCCCTGCAGATGGCCGGGCACACCCGCGCCGATCTGGACGACAGCAATTCCGCCGCGACCCTGCTCTACGAGGCCGCCCAGAAGGAATTTGAAGCGCTGGGCGACTATCGAAACAGCGCAGAGCTCGCGCAGCAATGCGCCGAAGGGCTGGAAGCGGGGCGAAAGGCATTGGTCCAGGCTTCCTATGACCGGGCGGCCGCCCTGCTGGAAGCCGGGCAGCTGAGCGCGGCGCGGCAGGCCTATCTTGCGCTGGGCGCCGAAGAGGAAGCCAAGGAGCCGGCTTATCGGAAAGCCCAGGCGCTGACCGCCTTTATCCAGCGCTACAATATCCGCGGCGTCTATGCCCAGCTGAGCATGGAGCCGGGCGACATGAACCTGTTCTCCATGAGCAAGGACACCGCCCTCACCCTCGGCAGCCAGAGCGTGGCGGATCTGCTCGCCAGCTGCGGACAGGACCCGGTGGATCTCCAGCTGGAGGATGCGCCGGCCGCCGGTATGGTCCCGCTGGATCAGGCGGTGATCGCACTCATCGGCACGCTGGGGGACTACCGGGACAGCGCCGCGCTGCTCTCTTCCATTGCCGACGCCACCGACTACACCCACGAGTTCTTCACACTCTGTGAAAACGGCGATATCTACGGTGCCTACGAATGGCTGCTCCGCTACGAGGGGAACTTTGAGAGCCGCGATGCCTGGCTGCACGATCTGGAGACCTATATGCCCTACTGTGCAAGCTGGAACCTCTATCTGGGCGATTCCACGGTGATCCCTCTGACCCTTGGGCGGGATGGCTCGTGCATGTCCTTCCGCTCCCGCGTACTGCTGCAGAACGGCGTGGCCACCCTGCGGCTGACCGATTCCAGCGGGGAATACAGCGTGGACCTCTACGCCGACCAGGGCGCGGACCGCTTCTCCAACGTGGTGGACGACAGCGCCCATTATCTCGTGGTCATCACCAATTCGGGCCACCTGTCCTATCTGAGGTACCGATCCGGCGGCAAGCTCGTCAGCAGCTGCGAGTACGAGCCTGTACAATAATGCTTCGCGGCCCCGGAATGCATTTCCGGGGCCGCGCTTTGTATGTAAGAAACCTTGTTATCTTCTGCGGTTGCGGGATCTGTGGTCGGCGTACAGGCGGTTGTCCGCGATCCGGCTGTCGGAGTCCTGCATAAATTTCTTCAGCCGATCCTCGAAATCCTGATTGCTGCTGGGGCCGTCGGCCTCCCTCCGCACAGCGGCGCCGGCATACTGGGGCACAGGCGCAGGGCGCACAGGCTCCGGACGGCGCGCCGCCGGACGGGGCTGGGGCGCTTCGGCGTCCTCCAGGGCGCGTTTGAGGGACAGGTTGATCTTCCCGTCGTCGCTGACGCTCAGCACTCTCACCTTGACGGTCTGTCCGACCTGCACATGCTCGTGCACGTCGCTGACGTAGCTGTTGGCCACCTCGGAGATATGCACCAATCCGCTCTTTCCGCCGGGCAGGGCAACAAAGGCGCCGAACTTGGCAATGCCGGTCACCCGTCCTTCCATAACGCTTCCAATCTCCAGTCCCATACCGTATCCTCTCTGTCTGTAAAATAGAATACCTTTTCTCCCGGGCTCACCATGCCCAGCCGTTCCCAGGCAAGACGGCGCAGCTCCGCATCCGTCAGCGGGCGTTCCAGGCGCTCCGTCAGCTCCTGCTTTTGTGCCAGCAGCGTCTCCTGTCTGGCTGCAAGCTCCTGCGCCAGCGCATTGGTCCGGCCCAGCAGCCGGTACTCCCGGGCAAGACAGCTTATTGAATACAGCAGCAGCGCGATCAACACTGCGCGCAGGATCCGGTCCCTGTGTGACATGCTTCGCTCCGACTTGTTTAATATATATCATTTTATCAAAATTTGGAAGTCTCTTTTTGACGAAAAATCGGCTCTTAAACCTGTTTTTTTGTACGATTCTATCATAGAAACCATGAGAAATGCTGCTTAAAACGGCACAAAACGTATTCCCAGGCCAGAAAGCCCAGCAGCATGGCCGCAAGCTCCCATACTCCGAGGCGCCCGCTGTCCGACGCCATGGCATAGCAGAAAGCGCCGAGGCCGGAGAGCAGGGTGAAAAGCGCGTCAAAAACCGGAGCCGCCCGGCCGGCCCGGCGGCGCAGCGGCCGCAGCAGATCATACAGCAGCCCGATGGCCGTCCCCAGCAGCAGCGCCGGCAGAAGGGCCGCAGCGCTCCTGTCCCCCGTCAGCGCTCCGCTCATCCAAAAAGCCGGCTCCACAGGCCGCGCCCCTCGACAGGCTCGTCGTAGCTCAGCTCCTGCACATGCCCGTGCAGCTCCAGCATCCCGCTGTCCAGATCAATATGCTCGATGTGCAGCTCTCTGCCCCGGACCGTCAGCTCGCCCTGTCCGGTGCGCAGGACCACCAGACCCTCGTCAAAGCCCGAAACATCGTCCACGCCAGTGATGCTGAGTTTTTCCCGGCCTTCCAGGTTCAGGCTGTGCCAGCGCGCCGGCGCCTGCGGCGTCTCCTCATGCGGCATACGCTCACCCCCGGAGAAAGTATATGAAAACCCGCAGGGTCATATGACCCTGCGGGTTTGTGCTTGATCTGGACTCAGTGGCCGTGGCCCTTCTCGGCGCCCTTGTCGCCCACGCCGAAGTGCAGTTCCTTCATACCCTCCACCTCGTCGCAGATGCCCTTGAGCGAGCACACCGAGCAGTCGGTGGGCAGACCCTCGAGGATGTGTGTCAGGGTGTTGGTAATGTCGTTTGCCTTCTTGGCCGTGTCTTTCATGGCGGCGAAATCGTAGCCCGGGGCGGTGACGAAAATCACCGTCGCGTTGAGGACGTTGGGATCCTTTTTGTAGGCCTTGATGTAGCCGTTGCCGATGCCCTGGAAACCGGCGCCCTTCTTGATGGCCTTCTTGCTGACGCGCACCTGCTCCCGGTAGCTTTCGGGGGACATGCGCACCATGTAGCCCTCGGGATAGACGTGATACTTGGCGAACTCGATATCCTTGAGGATGCGGTAAACCTGCTCGTCATCGTCGTCCAGGACGCCTACGCGCAGAAGCACGATGCGGGCGAAATCGCAGTCACCCTTGATGTCCTTCAGGTCCGGGCCGTAGAGCAGGACCTGGTCCCTGTTCACCAGCTCCTCGGAGGAGGTGAACAGCACGTAGTTTGCCGAGCCCCGGCCGGAGGCGCCCAGCTCAAAGGCGGCGTCCTTCTGGAGTACAAGCTCGCTCGAGCCGATGTCGTTCCAGCAGGCGCGTTCATTGTAATCCCAGACTTTGGGGCTGCCCTTTTCCAAAAGCGCCTTGGTATCGCGGATTAAGGTATTGAACAGTTCCATACGTTAGAATACCAGGTCTACCTTCTTGCGGTCAAACATGGCGTTGACCTGCTTGTAAGCCCAGCCCAGCACCTTCTGATCCAGGTTCCAGAAGTACACCACGAAAAGCACGGCGACCACGATCCCCAGGATCTTCAGAAGCTTCAGGAGAGCTTTTGCCAATTTAGCCATTAATTCAATCTCCTTTCCTTATAGGCTCCCCTGTGCAAGGGGAGCTGTCAGCCATGGGCTGACTGAGGGGTTGCGCCAGTCAGGGGAAATGCAGGGAAGAGGGCGTGGCCCCAACGCTGCAAACCCTTCCGACGCTTCGCGTCACCTCCCCTTTCAGGGGAGGCGGCCGCCGGGATTCCTTACTTCTTGGCCAGGCCCTTCTGGCGAGCGTACTCGGCAGCGCCCAGAGCGCCCATCAGCTGGGGGTCGGTCTTCAGGTTGATGACCTTCAGCTTCA
>CACYHB010000023.1 GCA_902774015.1 Oscillospiraceae bacterium
GACGGCGGGTTATTGTACTCGAGGCGGGCCTTGCCCCCTCGAGCTCCCCCGCTGCTCTGTTTGTTGTGCTTTCAGCGTAGTTCTTTGACAGTCTCAGAAGCGTGAAAAGCAAATGCTTTTCACGCTTCTTTTTTACTGCTTGTTCTCGCCGCCGGTCCTGGGCCGGGGCTTGTGATAGCGGCGGCGGCGCTTGTGATTCTCACTCTTAGCCTCGGCCTCTGCCTTGGGGGCGCTCTCTGCCGGCCGGGGCTCCACCTTCACGTGCTTGACGCCGCCCTTGGCAGACTTCTGGGCGTTCTGCGGCTTTTTCTCCCTGTTCTCCTGCTGCTTGGGAGCGGCGGCGTTTTCGGCGGCGGGCTTTTTCTCCCGACGGCCGCCGCGGCGACTCTTCTTTGCCTCGGCGGGCTTGTCCTGCGCCTTCTGCTCCGCAGGCGCCGCCGGCTTATCGGCTTCAGCGCTTTCCTTTCCTCTGCCGCTGCCCCGGCGGCGCCGCCGGGAGCCGGACTTCTTTCCGCCTTCCTCTTCCTGGAGGGCGGGCACGGAGGGCTCGGGCACCACCAGCACGGGGATCGCCCACTCGTCCTCCTTCTCCTCCTCTTCCTCCTCCGCGGGCGGCACATAGTGCAGCACGTGGGGCGGCTCCTCCCCGTCCTTGGGGCGGCCGCCGGGCACCGCGCAGAGCTCCTTCGCGGTGTAGAGGTGCAGGGAATCATCCTTGTCGTCGTCCAGGCGGACCTTCACCGTCTGGCGCAGGAGGTTGACGGACACGGCGGTGCCGTAGCCGTCCTTGGTCTCCACGAAGGCGCCCTGCTTGGGGACCTTCTTGATGAGCTCCTCATAGGCGTCCTGCTCATAGCGCAGGCAGCACATCAGGCGGCCGCAGCTGCCGGAGATCTTGGTGGGGTTCAGGGACAGGGACTGTACCTTCGCCATCTTGGTGGACACCGGCTGGAAATCCTCCAGGAACTGGTGGCAGCAGTAGGGCCTTCCGCAGATGCCGATGCCGCCGATCATCTTGGCCTCGTCGCGCACGCCGATCTGGCGCAGCTCGATGCGGTTGCGGAAGATCCCGGCCAGGTCCTTCACCAGCTCGCGGAAGTCCACCCGGCCGTCGGCCGTGAAGAAGAACATGGTCTTGTTCCCTTCAAAGTTGCACTCCACGTCCACCAGCTTCATCTCGAGCCCATGCTCGGCGATCTTTTTCTGGCAGATCTCGAAGGCTTCCTTCTCCCGCTTTTTATTCAGCTCCGCCACACGCAGATCGTCCGCCGTGGCGATGCGGGCCACCGGGCGAAGGGGCTGGACGACCGCCGTGTCCTCCACCGGATGGTTGCCGTTGACGCATTCGGCGATCTCCAGGCCCTTGGAGGTCTCCACGATCACCTTGTCGCCGGTTTTGATCTGCAGCTTATTGGGTGCGAAGAAATAGCTCTTGCCCCGGTTTTTGAATTTGATACTGACTACATCAACCAATGTTTGTTTCCTCGTTTCCGCTGCTGTCGACGGCATCCACCGCCAACAGGCCAAAAATATGCTTGACGCCCACGTTCACCCGCAGCATGGCGGCGCAGCGCTCCGCAAGCGCGTGCAGCCGGGCGACGGCAGCCGGGCGCATGCCCAGATCGCTCTTTCTGCGGCAGAGCATCTCCGCCGTCAGAGCCGCGGCCTCGTCCACGAAAGCGGCGGCGGCGCGGCTGTCCAGGCCCTCGTTCTTCGCGCACCAGCGCAGAAGCTCCGCCTCGTCGCCCCGGGCGACGGTCTTTACGAAGCTCTCGGCCAGCTTCGCGCTCTCTTCATCCGCAGGCGCGGCCTCGCCGTTGCAGACGATCTCCGCGCAGCGGGAGCGCACCGTGGGCAGCAGGAGTCCGGCGTTGCCTGCGCACAGCAGGAAGATGACCCCCGCGGGCGGCTCCTCCAGCAGCTTGAGCGCCGCATTCTGGGCGGAGGCGTTCATCGTGTCGGCATCCTCGATCAGATAGACCTTGCGTTCGCTCTCGTTCGGCAGGACCACGGCGTCGGCCGCCATTTCGCGCACCTGATCCACCACGATCTCCCGCCGGGGCCGGCCCTTGCTGTCCTCCAGGCGGCGGACGGTGATGATGTCCGGGTGGACGCCGGCGGCTGCTTTCCGGCAGGCGCGGCACTGCCCGCAGGGCACGTCCCCCGGGCTGCGGCAGACGGCCGCGGCGGCGATCTCCATCGCGCGGCTGCGGCTGAGCGCCGGATCGGCCGACGTTATGATATATGCATGCGAAAGCCTCGCGGCGTCATGAATCCGAAAAGCCATGCTCTCCTCCGAACCGGGCGGGGTCTGATCCTTCCAATTGATATATTTTACAGGTTTTCGTGTCCTTAGTCAACTGATTCCTTCCGTCCGGCGGCATAAAAACTGTCGATTTCGGTTGTAATGCGGAAAGGGCTGTGCTAAAATACACCCATGAAACGTACACAGAAAATCATCACAGCGATCATGGCGGGCCTGTTCTCGCTCATGCTTCTGCTCTTCGGCTGCTCCCCCCAGGCTCTCCTGACCGCGGGTCCGTCCCCGGCGGTTCAGGACGGCGAGAGCGCGCAGCCGGAGGTTTTTGCGCCCATTTTCAGTCCGGCGAAGGACGCCGCGCAGTCTCAGCCGCCCGAGGCCGCTCCCGGCCCGGACTACAGCGGTCTGCTGCGCATATCCGAGCTCATGTCAAAAAACAGAGCCACGCTCCTCGTGGACGGCGACTTTCCCGACTGGGTGGAGATCCAGAACATCTCCTCCGAGCCGGTGGACCTGAGCGACTGGACTCTGTCCGACCGTGAGCTGGGCGGCCGCCGCAGCTTCTCCACCGTGAGCATGCCCGCGGGGAGCCTGCTGCTGATTCCGCTGGGCGCCTCGGCGGATCTCTCGCTCTCCGCCGGAGAGACGCTCTACCTGCTGGATCCCTCCGGGAACGTGCAGGATCAGGCGCTCTGCGCCTCCGACACGGCGGACGTCTCGATGGTGCGCACGGAAGACGGCTTTGTCGCGTCCTCCTGGCCCACGCCCGGCCTGCCCAACACGGCGGCGGGCTATGAACTCTTCGTCGCATCCCGCTTTGACGCAAGCCCCCTTCTGATCGACGAGGTCATGGTCTCCAACGAGGCCACGCCCATCGAAAGCGGCAAGATGTTTGACTATGTCACGCTGCGCAACAACACGGACGCGACGCTCTCTCTGGCGGGCTACACGCTCACGGACAAGTTCTCCGAGCCACAGCGCTGGAGCTTCCCGGAGAAGGAGCTGAGCCCAGGACAGGAGATCTTCCTCAAGTGCGACGAGGAGAGCGAGGCCTCCTCCCGCAACACCGGCTTCTCGCTGAACGCAGCCTCCGAGCAGCTCTATCTCTTCGATCCCGAGGGGAAGCTGGTCGACTACGTCGCGCTGCATGACATTCCCATCGAGGGCAGCATGGGCCGCATGAGCGGTCAGCCCGGCTTCTTCTATTTTGCCGAGGCCACGCCCAACGGGCCCAACGTCAACGGCTGCCGCCGCATCAGCGAGCGCCCGGTGAGCCTCACGGCCGAGGGCGTCTATGACGACTGTTGGGGTCTCTCCGTCGCGCTCTCCGGCGCAGGCGAGATCCACTACACCACGGACGGCAGCCTCCCCACGCTCTCCTCCCCGCTCTACACGGGACCCATCGAGGTCGGTCAGACCACCGTGCTGCGCGCGATCAGCCGGGAAGAGGGCTGCATCACCAGCCGCCCCGCGAGCTTCAGCTTCATCGTCAACGAAAACCACACGCTGCCGGTGCTGAGCCTCACGACGGACGACCCGTCCGGCTGGATGACCGTTTACAACAACGGTTGGCGGCAGCACTTCATCGGCGCGAACCTGACCTTGTTTGAAGCCGGCGACACGGTTTTCAACAAGGACTGTGAGCTGTGCATCAAGGGTTGGACGAGCCGGGATCTTCCGAAAAAGAGCATGGGTGTGAATTTCACGGGCCGTTACGGCGGGCTGTTGAAGGACGCCGACATTTATGGCAACGGCATCACCGAATACGGCTCCCTCTCCATCCGTGCGGGGCAGGACTACACCTTCTCTCAGTTCAGAAACGAGCTTTTCCAGGATCTCTGCCTGGAGGCGTCCGACTCCCTGTACACCCAGGAGAGCAAGTACTGCGTCCTCTATCTCAACGGCCGCTACTGGGGCATCTACTGCCTCAAGGAGGACATCAGCCGCCAGTATTACGCCTCCCACGCCGGTGTGGACAAGGACACGGTGGAATATCTGCGCGCCCCCTTCGCTCTGGGGACGGACGTGATGGACCTCATCAACTCCACCGCTCACCGCAATATGAACGAGGCCGAGAATTACCAGAAGGTCGAGGATCTGTTCGATATGGACAGCCTCGTGGACTGGCTGCTCTTTGAGAGCTACAGCGCCAACACCGATACGCAGGGCAACCTCCGCATCTTTCGCTCGCCGGAGAGCGGCTACAAGTGGCAGCTCGTGTATTACGATCTGGACTGGGCCTTCTACTTCGACTGGGCGAGCTTTACGACCCTCGTCTACGGCAAGAACAACTCCGGCAACCAGATGCCGAAGCTCTACGCGAACATTTCGACCAACAAGACCTTCCGCGACAAGGTCTTCAGCCGTTATGCGGAGCTGTGCAAAACCGTCCTGGCCAACGACCACGTCCTGGAGCTGATCGACGAATACGAGGCGCTTCTGGAACCCGAAATGCCCCGTGACCGGGCGCGCTGGGACCTGACGATGGAGCGCTGGCACAGCGAAGTGGACGGCCTGAGAAACTGGATCCAGGACAAGAACTGGTGCCGCTATACCATCAACAGGCTCTGCACCTGCTTCAACGCCACCGCCTCCGAAAAGAGCGAATATTTCGGCGACCTGCTGTCCTGAACCACATTCGGCGGAGCTTTCCGCCGCAAGAACAAAGGGGGATCTCAACATGGAACTGACCGCTGCCGCGCTGTCTCTCAACCAGCTCTTCGCGGGCTATGATCTGGCTCTTCTGAGCCTGATGCACCGCCTCGCCGTATCCCTGGGCGTCGTGCTCACGCCGCTGTGCAAGCTCGTAACGCTGCTGGGCGAAAAGGGCCTGATCTTCTTCCTGGCCTCCGTCGTGCTGATGCTCTTTCCCCGGACCCGCAGGGCGGGCGTATGCATGTTCGGCGCGGTCTGCTGCGGCGCGCTGATCACCAACGTCATTCTCAAGGACGCTGTCGCAAGGCCCCGGCCCTTTGAGGCGGAAGCCCTCTACCGCGAGTTCTGGACCTTTGTGGGTTCTCCGGCGGAGGACGGCTTCTCCTTCCCCTCCGGCCACGTGACCGCGGCCGCCGCCGGCATGGTGTCTCTCTGCCTGAGCCGCGGGAAAAAATGGCTGCTGCCCACGGTGCTCTGGGTGCTGCTGATGGCCTTCTCCCGCAATTACCTGATGGCCCACTACCCCTCCGACGTGCTCTGCGCCGCCGTGATCGGCACGGTTTCGGCCTTCATCGCCTGGGGGATCACCGTACTCATCTTCCGTCTGCTGGAGAAGTATGACGGCTCGCCTTTCTGCGCCTTCGTGCTGGACTTTGACCCCCGGCAGCTGAAACACACGATGTACAAGGGCAAGCACTGATCCAACGAAATAACACAAATCCCCCGCCGGTGCGCACCGGCGGGGGATTTGTGTTTGTGATAGGTTTTGCTCCGGCTGCCCAGAGGCGGCAAGCTGCGTATTTCAGGAAACTTTTCTTTCCTTTCGCGGAAAGAAAGGTTTCCTGACCTTCAAAGAAAGACGACAAGGGGAAGTGTCCCCTTGCCCCCTCGCAAAAGCGGGGAATACAAGCGAGCATTCGAGGTCGCCGCTAAAGCAGATACGCGTGGCTGGTGGCTCCGCATACCGCTGCCGCTCCCCGGTACTCCTGACAAAGAAAGATGCCCGCTCTGAGCCGCGGCTCGCCAGGCACTCAGTTCGGGTCGACGGGGACGCCGACCCTGCAAGCGTGACTGCCGAGCGTCGAGCCGCCGGGACGTGTTTTTGAGCGCTGCGATCTGTACGCCATAGCGGCAGCGGACACCCGGGCGCACCGCGTATGCCAACATTCGGACGGCGGCGACCCTCGTCCTCGCAAGCTCCGTATCGTCTCGCTTTCTCGCAGGCTCAAAAGCTCGCTCACTCCACTGCTCGTCCTAGGGAGTGGACGCGCAGCTTTCATGGCGCTTTCGTAAACCATGGAAGCGGAGCGCAACGAACTTCGTCTGACGCCGCGGCGCGTTCTTTCTTTTTGGGTAAGATCCAAAAAGAAAGAATGGGGGGCGCATTACGCAGCTTGTATTCGCAAAACAGGCTGGTAACAATCGTATTATTTCAGCACCACGTTTTCTTTTCCCAGCATTTCCTCCAGCTCCAGGATCAAGCCCTCGTGCAGCAGGCACCGGGCGCCGATGCGCTTCTGCTCCCGCTCGCACCAGAGGATCATTTGCCCGTCGCCGGGGAACATGGTGAGGATCAGCTCGATACGCTTCATGGCCGGGTCATAGCGGGAGGGCAGCTTCACCCAGAGCTTTTTCTCTTTCGGGGGCGGTTCCTTCGTACCTAATGCATTGAGATCGGAGATGGGGCGGATGCTGTCCACCATGAGCTGGGGTTCCTTCTCGTCGCGCACCGAGATGCGGCCGCGGGCGATGATGGCGGCGTTATTCTGGATATAGCTGCCGCCGCTGTCCAGCGCCCGCTGGAAGGCCATCAGCTCCATGCTGCCGGTGTCGTCCTCAAGCTGGATATAGGACATGAGAGTGTTGTTCTTCGTGGTGCGGGTGCGGAAGGACTCGATGCTGCCCGCCACGGTGACGATCTGGTTGTCCTGGAAGCGGCCGGGGCCGTCCTCGGCGGCAAAATCGCTCATGATCGCGCCGATGGGTACCGCGCCGATCTTCCGCACGGCCTCCCGGTACTCGTCCATAGGGTGGCCGGTGAGGTAGAGGCCGGTGATCTCCTTCTCCATGGCCATGAGCTCCCGTTTGGAATACTCCTCCATCTCGGGGATGGGGATGCTGGCGGGACTCGCCTCCTCTTCGAAGCCGCCGAAGAGATCCAGCTGGCCGGAGATGTTGTCCCGGTTCTCCTGGGCGATGCTGTCGATGACCGGCCCGGCCACGGAGATCAGCGCACGGCGCTTGTATCCCATGGAGTCGAAAGCGCCGGCCTTGATGAGGTTTTCCACCGCGCGGCGGTTGAGTTCCTTGCCGGCCATGCGGCGGCAGAAATCCTCAAAGCTCTGGAATTTACCGCCCCTCTCCCGCTCGGCCACCAGCTCCTCGATGGCGCCCCAGCCGATGCCCTTGATGGCCACCAGGCCGAAGCGCAGGTTCTCGCCGTCTACGGTGAAATTGGCGTCCGAAAGGTTCACGTCCGGCGGGAGGAGCCGGATTCCCATCTCCCTGCACGCGGCGATGTACTCGGCGACCTTGGTGGAGTTGTCCAGAATGGAGGTCAGCAGCGCAGCCATGTATTCCTGCGGATAATGCCGTTTCATGTAAGCCGTGCGGTAGACCACGATGGCATAGCTTACGGCGTGCGCTTTATTGAAGGCGTAGCTGGCAAAGTCCAGGATCTCATCGTAAATGCTGTTGGCCGTGTCCTCCGGGATCCCGCGGGCCATGGCGCCGTCGATGCCGCGTGAAGGATCGCCGTGCACGAAGGCCACGCGCTCGGCGTCGATGACCTTGTGCTTCTTCTTGGACATGGCGCGGCGGATGTTGTCCGCCTGCCCCAGTGAAAAGCCCGCCAGAGAGCGAAAGATTTCAATGACCTGCTCCTGGTAGACGATGCAGCCGTAGGTGACCTCCAGAATGGGCCGCAGGCTCTCGTGCTTGTAGCGGATCTTCTCCGGGTGCTGGGACCACTCGATGAATTTCGGGATGGAGTCCATGGGGCCGGGGCGGTAGAGCGCGATGATGGCCGTGATGTCCTCTATGCTCTTGGCCTTGATGCCGGTGCAGACGGCGGTCATGCCTGTGCTCTCCAGCTGGAACACGCCCTCGGTCCTGCCCTCGGCCAGCATGGCGAAGGTCTCCGGATCGTCCTCGGGCAGCGTCTCGACCCGGAAGCCCGGCTCTCTTTTTCGCACGAGCTTCGCCGCGTCTTCCAGCACCGTCAGGTTTCGCAGACCAAGGAAGTCCATCTTGAGAAGCCCCAGCTCCTCCAGCGTGGTCATGGGGTACTGGCAGACCACGGATTCGTCGTTCTTCGCCAGAGGCACATAGGTGTAGACCGGGTTTTCCGTGATGACAACGCCGGCGGCGTGGGTGGAGGCGTGGCGCGGCATGCCCTCCAGCGCGCGTGCCACGTCGATCAGGCGTTTTAATTTTTCGTCGCCCTCATAGAGCTCCTTGAGCGGCTTGGAGAGGCGCAGGGCCTCCTCGATGGTCATGTTCAGGGCCATGGGCACCTGCTTTGCCACCGTGTCGCACTCGCCGTAGCTCACGCCCAGGGCCCTGCCCACGTCGCGGATGGCGCCGCGGGCGGCCATGGTGCCGAAGGTGACGATCTGGGCCACGTGATCCCGGCCGTAAAGGCGGTTGACGTATTCAATGACCTCGCCGCGCCGGTTGACGCAGAAGTCTACGTCGATATCCGGCATGCTCACGCGCTCGGGGTTCAGAAAGCGCTCGAAGAAGAGGGAGTATTTGATGGGGTCCACGTCCGTGATGTGCAGGCAGTAGGACACCACGCTGCCCGCCGCGCTGCCGCGGCCGGGGCCGACGGGAATGCCGTTTCGCTTGGCGTAGCCGATGAAGTCCGAGACGATGAGGAAGTAGTCCACAAAGCCCATCTGCCGGATCATGTTCAGCTCGTATTCCAGCTGCTTGTGGACCTCCGGCCGCCCGGCAAAGCGCTCCGCAAAGCCCCTCTCGCAGAGCTTCTCCAGATAGGCGAAGCTGTCCGCCTCCCCCTCCGGGAGCCGGAAGCGGGGCAGGTGATAATGGCCGAACTCAAAGTCGAAATTACAGCGCTCGGCGATCTTCGCGGTGTTGTCGGCGGCCTCGGGGCAGTCCGGGAACAAGGCGCGCATCTGCTGCTCGTCCTTGAGATAGAATTCCTGCGTCTCAAAGCGCATGCGGTTGGGCTCGTCCACGGTCTTGCCCGTCTGGATGCACATGAGAACGTCCTGATAGTAGGCGTCCTTCTGCTCGGTATAGTGGGCGTCGTTGGTGACGGCCAGGGGGATGCCCAGCTCCCCGGACAGCCGCATCAGCCCCTGGGCGGCGGCCCGCTCCTCCCGGATGCCGTGGTCCTGGATCTCCAGATAGAAGTCCTCCGGGCCGAAGAGGGCCTGCAGGTCCAGCGCCCTGGTCTTCGCGGCCTCATAGTCGTTGTGGATCAGGGCCTGCGGGATCTCGCCCGCGAGGCAGCCGGAGAGGCAGATAAGCCCCTCGCTGTGCCGGTGCAGCAGCTCCCAGTCGATGCGCGGGCGGATGTAAAAGCCCTCGGTAAAGGCCGAAGACACCAGGAAGCAGAGGTTCCGGTAGCCCGTCTCGTTTTTGCACAGGAGGATCAGGTGGGAATAGTTGTTGTCGATGCCGTGGTCCTTCTGAAAACGGCTGCGCGGAGCCACATAGACCTCGCAGCCGATGATGGGCTTGATCCCCGCCGCCTTACAGGCCTTGTAGAAGGCCACCGCGCCGTACATGACGCCGTGGTCGGTGACGGCGAGCGCGGTCTGGCCCAGGGCCCTGGCCCGCTCGGCGATCTCGTCGATGCGGCAGGCCCCGTCCAGAAGGGAGAACTCGGTATGGACATGTAAATGGACAAAGGACATTTCGATCCTCCGATTCTTTTCAGGCTCCCCTGCCGGGGGGCGGCTTTATTCCGCCTTTTCCGCCAGCTCCATGATCTTCCTGAGCCGGTGGCTGAGGCAGCTCTTAGACACCGGCGGCAGAGACAGCTTCGCCAGATCGGCCAGGCTCGCCTCGGGATTTGTGATACGCAGCAGCGCCGTGTCGTGCAGCGGTTCCGGCAGGCTGTCCAGCCCGTATTCCCGGGCAAAGCGCCGGATGGCCTCGATCTGCTCCTGGGCGGCGGCCACGGTCCTGTCGGCGTTGTGAGAGTCGCAGTTGATCTGGCGGGTGACGGTGTTGCGCATCTCCCGCTCCACCTTGGCCGTCATGACGCCCATGGCGGTGACGGGCGCGCCGATAGCGGTGAAGAAGTCCGCGATGCCGTCGGCCTTCTTGAAATACAGCAGGGCGTTTCCCTGTCGTCTGGATTCCTTGGGCGAGAAGCCCAGGTCCAGCAGCACCGTGTACATTTCCCGGCTCACGCTCTGGTGAGCGGTGGCCAGCTCCAGATGAAAGCGCTTGTCCGGGTCGGTCACGCTGCCGCCCGCGAGGAAGGCGCCGCGGACAAAGGCCTCCATGCAGCCCTCATCCTCCAGCACGCCGAAATTGACGTGGTGGGTGACCGTGGCCCGCGTGTCCGCGCCGAAGGCGTCAAAGATGCGGGAGAGCTTCCCGGGGTCGGTGATGAGAAAGCTCTTTTTGCCGCTCTTGCCGCTCTCCGGAAGCGTATCGAAGTCCAGACCGAAGGCGCGGCGAAACAGGCGCGGCAGCAGGGCGGCGAAGTCCTCGCTCGCGGTGATGATGCGCGCCTCCCGGGCGGAAAAGCTGCTGCAATATAAGAGCACGCCGTAGCATTCCGCCACGGCGGCGCTTTTTTTGTCGGGGCGGAGCTGGCACAGCTCCGCCTTGGCTTCTGAGGAAAAAGACATAACGCTCCCCTGTCTGTTCACTGACGGCTGACCGCTATTTGTCCACGTCTCGATTGATATTCGTCGAGCTCAGGCCTTTGGCGCAGAAATAATCGTTGAGGGCGGCAGCGATGGCCACGCTGCGGTGGCGTCCGCCGGTGCAGCCGATGGCGATGGTCAGGCCCAGCTTCCCCTCCTCGATGTAGAGCGGCAGCAGGAAGTCGATCATTTCCTGCAGCTTCTCCATGAAGGTCCGGGTCTGCTGGTAGGAGAAGACGAACTCGGCCACTGGC
Organism: Oscillospiraceae bacterium; assembly: GCA_902774015.1. Classification (GTDB taxonomy): domain Bacteria; phylum Bacillota; class Clostridia; order Oscillospirales; family Oscillospiraceae; genus Limivicinus. The sequence goes on from CACYHB010000023.1 coordinate 11,022, forward strand.
CGGTCCAGGCCGCAGAGCGGCCGCAGCTCGTCCACGTAGTAGGGATTGGGCAGGAAGCGGGCGTCAAAAACGAGATCCGCCTCCAGGGGGATGCCGTGCTTGAAGCCGAAGGACATGACCGTGATGCCCAACTCCCGCTTTTTCCCATCCCCGGCAAAAAGCTGGTAGAGCCGGTTCTGCAGCATGCCCAGGGTCAGATTGGAGCTGTTGACCACGAAGTCGGCCCGCTCCTTGATCGGGGCGAGCAGCTCCTCCTCCCGTGCAATGGCCTTTTCGATGGGGTAGCCCGGGCCAGCCAGCGGGTGGGGACGGCGCGACTCCTTGTAGCGCCGCACCAGGATACGGGGGTCCGCGTCCATGTAGAGGATGCGCACGTCGCAGTCCATGGCCTTCACCTCGTCGATGGTCGTCAGCAGCTCCCCGAAGCTCTCACGCTCGCGCACGTCGGTCACCAGGGCTACCTTCTCGTAGCGGCCCACGGTGTCCATGCAGAGCTCGGCGAAGCGCGGGATGAGCTTGACGGGCATGTTGTCCACGCAGTAGTATTCCAGATCCTCCAGCACGTCCGCCGCGCGGCTCTTGCCCGCGCCGGAGAGTCCGGTGATGATGAGAAATTCCATATCATAACTCCTTATTGGCTCCCACGTGCAAGGGGAGCTGCCGCGTCAGCGACTGAGGGGTTGCGTTGGTCATCTGTCCATATTCTATCGGGGCCCGGTCAACAACCCCTCCGCCCCTCTGGGGCACTTCCCCTTACACAGGGGAGGCAAACGGCTCAGCTCTCTTCCGCACCGGCGGCGTTGAAGGTGATGCGATGGCGCGGCACGGCCGGGCCGTGGTCCTCCAGCTTGTAGTCCGGCGGAAGGATGACGATCTCCGGCTCCATGGGGACGCCCGTCTTCTGATACACGGTGTTGCGCACCTGGATCATCAGGTCGTACACGTCGTGGGAGGTGGCGTTTTCCACGTTGACCACAAAGCCCGCGTGCTTTTCACTCACCTGCGCGCCGCCCACACGGAAGCCCTTGAGCCCGCACTGGTCGATGAGCGCGGCGGCGTAATGCCCCTCGGGGCGCTTGAAGGCGCTGCCCGCCGAGGGCAGGTCCAGCGGCTGCTTTTCCCGCCGCTTTTCGTTGAGCTCGCGCATCTTCGCGGCGATCTCTTCCCCGTCGCCCTGCTCCAGGCGGAACACGGCGCTCACCAGCACGAAGCCCCCGATCCGCTGGAAGCGGCTGTTGCGGTAGGCAAAATCGCACTGCTCGTTGGTCAGTTCATACAGCGCCTGCTCGGGCAGATAGTAGGTGACCACGCTCTCCACCACGTCCTTGAGCTCGCCCCCATAGGCGCCCGCGTTCATACGCAGGCCGCCGCCCACGGTGCCCGGGATGCCGGAGGCAAACTCCAGACCCTTCAAACCGTTCTGCTGGGCAAAGCCCGCCAGCCGCGCCAGGGACACGCCCGCCTCGGCATATACGGCTCCGTCCGGCAGGAGAAACAGGTTCTGCAGCTTTTCGGTGCTGACGATAAAGAGCTCCGCCAGCCCCTCGTCCGGGAAGAGGATGTTGCTGCCGTTTCCCAGCATGAAGGGGGCCAGCTCGTGCTCTTTGAGGATGCAGCAGATCTTCGACAGGCTCGACACGTCCGCGGGCACCGCGATGGCGCGGGCCGGGCCGCCGATGCGGAAGGAGCTGTGGGCGGACAGCGGCTCGTTTTCCAGCAGCTTCATGCCCGGGAGCGCCTTTTTGATCTCAGAAATGGCTTTTTCCAGATTTTCCATGTTGATTGCTTTCCTTCCCAAAAAGTAAAAACCGGTGCCTTTTCAATGAATGTGCTCTTAATCCTTCAGGCGGTTCCCCCGATGCTATCCCGGCGCGCCGCGGGAAAGGGCGGGGAGCAGGCCCGGTCAGAAATGCTGCTGAGCGGAAGCGGATGAAGAACCCCGTCAGAAAAGCCCCTGGTCGATGGCTATGTCGTGCTCGGAGGCCAGCATTTCGGCGGCGTTGAAGCCCATCTTTTTCTGGCGGTTGTTCATGGCTGCCAGCTCCAGGATCACCGCCAGGTTTCGTCCGGGGGTCACCGGGATGGTCACCAGCGGGAGTTTGACGCCCAGAATGTCTTCATACTCGCTGGTGAGGCCCAGGCGGTCGTAGGCCTTGCCCTGGACCCACTGCTCCATGCGCACCACCAGGTCGATCCCGCTCTCGGGTTTCACGGCGCCTACGCCGTAGATGTGCCGGACGTTGATGACGCCGATGCCGCGCAGCTCCATGTAATAGCGGATGATGGAGGGAGCGGTACCGACGAGGGTGTTGCGGTTGACGAGCTTGATCTCCACCGCGTCGTCCGCCACCAGACGGTGGCCGCGCTTGATGAGCTCCAGCGCGGTCTCGCTCTTGCCGATGCCGCTGTCGCCGCAGAGGAGCACGCCCTCGCCGTAGATCTCCACCAGCACGCCGTGGGTGGTCAGGCGAGGGGCCAGGTGGTTGCGCAGGGAGCTGATGACGTTGGCCTGGAATTCCGAGGTGTCCTCATCGGTGATAAACAGGCAGCGGTCGTATTTTTCCGCCATCTCCAGGCACTCCCGGGAGGGCTTGACGCCGTGGCAGATCACCAGCGCGCAGATGTCATAGGCCATGAAGCGCTCATAGGCGGCCAGACGCTGCTGGCGGCTCAGGGTGTCCAAATAGGTGGACTCGACCCGGCCGATGATCTGGATGCGCTTGGGGTCAAAATAATTGTAGAAGCCGGTCAGCTGCATGGCGGGCCGGTTCACGTCCGCCGTGGTGACGACCGCGTTTTCGTAGTTTTTTGAAAGATGCAGCGGCCGCAGGCCGTGCTCCTCCACGACGGTCTTGAGCTTGACGGTGTACTTGGTCTTCATGACGAGCTCCTTGTTGTCTCTGTGTGTACTCGCAGGGACTTACCTGCTCTACGCGCCCCCCGTTCTTTCTTTTCTTCTTGAGAAAAGAAAGAACGCGCCGCGCCCGGTGTAAGAAAGAAAAGAGCGCTCGCAGGGACGCCGTGCCTTTTGCGCCACGCCGTTCGCGCGTGGCTTCGCTTCGCTCGCGGCGCTTTCCCGGAAGAGAAACGCAGCGTGCGCCGGCTCATTTTATGCTCTTACAGTATGATCAATTCCATCTTGGGGGCCTTGGTGATGACCTCGGCGCCGTCGGCGCGCAGGATCATCACGTCCTCGATGCGCACGCCGAACTTTCCGGGCAGATAGATGCCGGGCTCGGCGGAGCAGAGATCGTTTTCCGCCATGAGCGCCTCGCCCCGGGGGCCGGCCATGGGCGGCTCGTGGATGTCGAGACCCAGGCTGTGGCCGAAGCCGTGGCCGAAATAGGGGCCGTAGCCCGCATCCTCGATGACCTTGCGTGCCGCGCCGTCGATCACCTTGCCGGGGATCCCGGCGCGGGCGGCGGCGATGCCGGCCAGCTGCGCTTTGAGAACGATGCCGTAGATATTCTTCATCTCCTCGGTGGCGCTGCCCACTGCCACGGTGCGGGTCATATCGGAGCAGTAGCCGCCGGAGAGAGAGCCGAAGTCCATGGTCACGAAATCCCCCTCGCGGATGACCGAGTCGCCCGGGACGCCGTGAGGCAGGGAAGTGTTTTTCCCGGTGACGACGATGGGGTCGAAGGCATTGCCCTCGCTGCCGTGGCGCAGCATGCGGTAGACAAGTTCCGCCGCCACTTCCTTCTCGGTCATGCCGGGGCGGATGATCTGCAGCGTCTCCTCCAGGGCCGCCTCGCTGATGCGCTGGGCGCGGATCATGCAGGCGATCTCCTCCTCGCTCTTGGAGGCGCGAAGGGTGCTGAGGATCTCCTGCGCGGGCAGCAGCTCACAGCCCAGGCGCTTCTGACAGGCCAGATACGCGCCGTAGCTGAGCTTCTGCTCCTCGCCGCCGAGACGGCGGACCTCGTTCTCCTTCATCGCCGCGGCGATGCGCCCCATCAGCGGGTGCTGCCCGTCGAACTGCTGCACGGTGACGCAGGGGTCCACGGCCTTTTCGGCCGCCTCGATATAGCGGGAGTCGGTGATCAGATAGGCCCGCTCCCTGGTGACGAGCACCGCGCCGTCGGTAATGGGGAAGCCCGCGGCGTAGCGCTGGTTCTTTTCGTCGGTGATCAGAAGCGCGTCCAGATCTTTCTCGACGAGCTTCTGCTGGATTCTTGCGATGTTGTTCATATGCCTGTCTCCTCTTCTGTCGCCCGCGGGAGCGTTACGATAAATTTCGATCCCTGCGGTTTATTCTGCCCGACCGCGACGCTGCCGCCGTGGGCCTGCACCGCGTCGTGTACGATACTCAGGCCGAGGCCGTTGCCGCCGGTGGCCCGTGAGCGGGCCTTGTCCACCCGGTAAAAGCGGTCAAAAATGTTGAGCCTGTCGGCCTCGGGGATGCCGATGCCGGTGTCCGCCACCTCGATCTCCACCGCCTCCGGCGTGCCGCGGACGATAAGATCCACCGTCCCGTTAGGGACGTTGTATTTGATGGCGTTCTCGGTGAGGTTGAAGATGATCTTGAACAGCTCGTCCGGGCTGCCCATGACGACGCAGCCGTCGTCCAGCGCGGCGCTGAGCCGAACGTTGTGCTCGCGGGCCAGGGGGCGCAGCAGCACCAGCGCGTCCTGGGCGGCCTGGCTCACGTCCGAGGGCTCGGGCACGAAGCCGATCCCGTCGTCCATGCGGCTCAGATCCAGCAGATCCTCGGTGGTGCGCTGCAGGCGCTGGGCCTCATGGCCTATGTCCGCGGCAAATTCCCGCACGGTCTCGCTGTCCATATCGTTCTGCACGATGCTGTCCGACAGCAGGCGGATGGAGGCCAGGGGGGTCTTGAGCTCGTGGGACGCGTCGGAGACAAAACGGCGGCGCTGCTTCTCGGTGGTCTCCAGGCGCTCGGTGAGCAGGTTGAATTCCTCCCCCAGCTCGCTGATCTCGTCCTGCCCGCGGATGGGGTGCCGGTAGGCATAGTCGCCGCCGGCGACCACGCGCATGGAGCGCACCAGATCCTGGAGGCGGCGCATCAGGGCCAGCACGAAGCTGCCGGAAAGCAGCAGCGCCGCGAGGCTGATGGTGACGGACAGCACGCGGATGCGGCTCTGGATGCCGTAGATGATCTCGGCCCTCTCGCTGTCATGCTCGCAGAGGTAGACCGCCCCGGTGATGACGCCCTGGGCGCTCATGGGCACGGCGTAGCTGCTGGAGAAGGCCGCCTCGCTCAGCCGGGAGCGAAAGATGGTCTTGCTGTCGCGCAGGGCGGTGAGCACGTCCTCGATCTGGACCGTGCCGCCCGAGGGTCCGCCGTCGTCATAGATCACCGTACCCTCCCGGTCGGTCACCAGGATGCGGCTGTAGCCGCTGATGTCCAGGAAAGCGAGCACCTCGGCCACGCTTTGGCGCGTGAGGTGATCCAGGCCGGACAGCGACGAGGTCACCACGGAGGCGGCCGCAGCCATGGAGCTGCGCTTCTCCTCATAGACGGCGTCCCGGGAGGAGATGAGCGGGTAGGTGTTCAAAAGCAGCAGGAGGATCAGCAGCAGCGCCGCGAGAAAGGAAAAAAAGCGAAATCGTATGCTGTGCATGCTTCTGTCTCACTTCTCGTTGAAGTAATACCCCACGCCCCACTTGGTGATGATATAGCGGGGATTGGCGGGGTCCAGCTCCAGCTTTTCCCGGAGACGGCGGACGTGCACGTCCACGGTGCGGGTGTCGCCCTGGTACTCATAGCCCCAGACCAGATCCAGCAGCACCTCGCGGCTGTAGACCTTGCCGGGGTTTTTCATCAGGAAGAGGATCAGATCGAACTCTTTCATGGTCAGATCCACGGCCTCCCCGGCCCGATAGGCGGTGCGGCGCTCCTCGTCCACGGCGATGTGCCCCCGCTGCAGAACGCTCCCGTTGCCGCTGACGGCGCTGGCCGTCATGGAAGAGCGGCGCAGCAGGGCCCGCACCCGGGCCTTGAGCTCCAGGATGTCGAAGGGCTTCGTCACATAGTCGTCCGCGCCGGACTCGAATCCCATCAGCAGGTCCGCGCGCTCGCTGCGGGCGGTGAGCATGATGATGGGCACGGTGGAAAAGCCGCGGATCTCCTGGGCGCTCTGCAGCCCGTCCTTGCCGGGCATCATCAGGTCCAGGATGATGAGATCGTAATTGCCGCCGCGGGCCATGGTGACCGCATCCTCCCCGTTGTAGGCCGCGTCCACACTGTAGCCCTCGTTTTCCAGATTGAATTTTATTCCCTTTACCAGCAGCTTCTCGTCGTCAACAACCAGGATTTTCATTGGCGTTCTCCATATTTGAGTTGCAATTCCTTTTTGCAAACCGTATAATAGACTCTACCACGTTCGCAACGTACATTTACGATTATACTATATCACATTCCGCGAAAAACCGGGAGAGCAAAATGAAAAAATTCCGACTTTTCTCCTTCCTTCTCTGCGTTTCCCTGTTCTGCACGCTCTTCGCCCCCTCCGCCGCCGCTCTGGGCGCCCCGACGCTGGACGGACAGGCCGCCCTGGTGGCGGATCTGGATTCCGGCCGCTTCCTCTACGCGATGAACGCCGAGCAGCAGCGCGCCCCCGCGAGTCTCACCAAGGTGATGACCGTGCTCCTGGCGCTGGAGGCCGTGGACCGGGGGGACGTGTCCCTGAACGACACGGTCACCGCCCAGAACGACTGCCGCGAGGGTCTCGGCGACGACAGCAGCACCGCGGGCATCGTCCCCGGCGTACAGCTGAGCCTGCGTGAGCTTCTCTACTGCGCGATGGTGGGCTCGGCCAACGAGGCCTGCAACGTGATCGGCAGCTACCTCTCCGGCAGCGTCAGCGCATTTGTGGACCGGATGAACCAGCGCGCCGCCCAGCTCGGCTGCGTGAACACCCATTTCGTCAACACCAACGGCCTGCCCGCCGAGGGGCACTACAGCACCGCCTACGACCTCTACCTGATGACCATGGAGGCCATGAAGCACCCGCTGTTCATGGAGATGGCCAACACCATCGAGTATCAGCCCGAATCCCGCTACGTCAACGACGGCAAGGTGATCCACAACTCCAACGCTCTCATCAGCCAGTATTCCGACTACAACGTGTACAGCAGCTATCTGTACGAGGGCGCCTCCGGCATCAAGACCGGCTACACCCGCGCCGCCGGCTACTGCCTCATCTCCACCGCCCAGCGCGGCGGCGTCCGCGCCCTGGTGATCGTGATGGGCTGCAACGGGTATTACAACGCCGGGATTGAGGAATTCCGCAACTTCTCCGACTCCATCACCCTCTACAACTGGGTGTTCGACAACTTCTCCTATCGGGAGCTGCTGGGCGTTTCGGAACCCATGGAGCAGGTGAAGATCCGGCTGGCCGAGGACGGAGGCGAGGTAACGCTCTATCCCCAGCAGGCGCTGACCGCGCTGCTCCCCGCCGATTTCAGCACCGAGAACATGGAGGTGCAGACCACCGTCTATGAGGATAAGCTGACCGCCCCCCTGGAGGCCGGCACGGTCCTGGGCGAGGCCCGCATCCTCATCAACGGCGACGATTACGGCACCGTGCGTCTGGTCAACCGCGGCCGGGTGGAGCTGGCCCGGGGCGAATTCATGCGCCTGCGTCTGCGCCAGATCTTCTCCAACGGCTGGGTCATCACCCTGATCGTGCTCATCGTGCTGCTGGCCGCGGTTTACATCGTCCTGGTGACCCGCTACCGCCGCCTGCGCCGCAAGCATCTGCGGGAGCGGAAGCTCGCCGAACAGAGACGCCGGCAGCGTCTGGCCGAACAGCAGCGCGCCGCCGCAGAGGTCCGGCAGGCCGAGGACAGCTGGAAGACGCTGTAGGACCCTTTTCAGACTGCAAAGCACTGACAGCCTCCCCCTCGGGGAGGCTGTCTGCAAAACGCTTCCCTGAACCCGGAAGGACGCACAAAGCCCTCCGTCCCGCTGCCGCGGGACAGCTCCCCCTGGCAGGGGAGCCTGTAAGCACTCAAAAGGACGTACAAACCCCTCCGTCTCGCTGCCGCGAGACAGCTCCCCTTGGCAGGGGAGCCTGTAAGGAATTTTTCGTATGGAAAACAAAAAAGAACGCGCCGTGCTGGCGGGGCTTGCCGCCGCCAGTATGGAAGAACACGAGCGCTCCTCCGAGGTCTCCATGGAGGAGCTGGCCGCCCTGGTGGAAACCGCCGGGGGCGAGGCCGTCTGTACCCTGATCCAGAGCCGTCCCGCGCCGGAGCCCCGCAGCTTTATCGGCGACGGCAAGGTGAGGGAGATGAAGGAGCTCATTGAGGCGAACGAATGCGATCTGGCCGTCTTTGACAACGAGCTCTCGCCCTCCCAGATGCGGGTACTGAGCGAGGAGCTGGGCGTCAAGGTGCTGGACCGCTCCGGCCTGATCCTGGACATTTTCGCCCAGCGGGCCCGCACCCGCGAGGGTCAGCTGCAGGTGGAGCTGGCGCAGTATAAATATCTGCTCCCCAGACTCACGGGCATGTGGACCCATCTGGTGCGGCAGACCGCGTCCGGCGGCTCCTCCCCCATCGGCACCCGCGGCCCCGGCGAAACCCAGCTGGAGACCGACCGGCGGCACATCCGCCGCAAGATCCAGAAGCTGGAGGAGGAGTTGGCCGCCGTGCGCAAGGTGCGCGGCACCCAGCGCCGCCGCCGGGAGAAAAACGCCATGCCCGTGGTGGCTCTGGTGGGCTACACCAACGCAGGCAAGTCCACGCTCCTCAACTGCCTCACCGGCTCGGACATTCCGGCCAACGACCGGCTGTTCGACACGCTGGACACCACCACCCGCCGTCTGCGGATCGACGAGAGCACCGAGGTGCTCCTGTCGGACACCGTCGGCTTTATCCGAAAGCTCCCCACCCACCTGATCGAGGCCTTCAAGGCCACGCTGGAGGAGCTGAGCTATGCGGACGTGCTGCTGCACGTGATCGACCTCTCCAGCCCCGAGTGGGAGGAGCAGAGTCGCGTGGTGGACGACCTGATCCGCCAGCTGGGCGCCGAGAGTACGCCGCAAGTGCGCGTATACAACAAATGCGACAGGTATTTCGGCATCCTCCCCCACGGGGAGGACGTGGTCTGCATCTCCGCCAGGAGCGGCGAGGGGGCGGAGGCCCTGGTGCGCAAGCTCTCGCAGATGCTGGACCGGGGCCGGCGCCGCGTGCACCTGCTGCTTCCCTACAGCGCGGGCGCCCTGCTGGACACGCTCAACCGGGAGGCCTCGGTGCAGTACACCGAATACCGGGACGACGGCATCGAGGTGGACGCCGTGGTGCAGCCGGAACTCTTCGGGCGGGTAAAGGCCTACATCCCCGACTATGCGGAACCGAAGGAAGACTGGGAGGAGTAGCGCCCGGCGCCAAAAAGCTGAACACCGGAGGTAAGTCCATGACCGAATACTGTGTCCCCACCGGGGCCGGCGAAAGTGAATATGTGGAAAAGCGCTCCCGCTTTCTGGGCCACGTCCGCCCGGTCGAGAGCGAGGAGGAAGCCAGGGCCTTCGTCGCCGCCGTAAAGAAGGAGCACTACGACGCCCGGCACAACTGCTGGTGCTACATCATCAAGGACGGGCCGGAGCGCTACTCCGACGACGGCGAGCCCCAGGGCACCGCGGGCATCCCCATGCTGGAGGTGCTGCGGCGTGAGGGCGTGTCGAACGTGGTGTGCGTGGTCACGCGCTACTTCGGGGGCGTGCTGCTTGGCGCGGGCGGGCTTTTTCGCGCCTACACCAGGAGCGCCAAGGACGCGCTGGACGCGGCGGGCCTCTCCGTGGTGCGGCCCTGGACGGGCATGGACATCCCCTGCTCTTACGCCGCGGCCGAGCGGCTCAGACAGGAGGTGGAGGCCTTCGGCGGCGCGGTGGCGGATATGGACTACGGCGCGGCCGTCACGATCCGGGCGCTGGTCCCTGAGGAGAGGGCCGAAGCCTTCTCGGCGCGCATCTTCGACGTCTCCGGCGGCAGCGTCAGCCCCGTCGTCACCGGCAAAAGCTTCCGGGCCGTTCCCCGGCAGCGCTAAGGCGATCTTCCGCCGCGCTTTTTCTTCCGCTCCGAAGCAAATCGCTTCGGAGTTCTTTTTTTCTGAAAATCTTTCAAAAAAATAAAGGGAAATAAGAATTTGCGTCGTATAAAGTGATTGCACGAAAAAATGCCCTGCGGATTCATGGGGGGAGGAATGGCCATGTCTAGTCCGAGAGAGGAACGGGAGCAGCTGGAGCATCTGATGATCGGCCCCTACGGCGTGCTGGCGGAGAACACCCGCGGCAGGCTGCAGCCGGAGGAGGAGTGCGTGATCCGCACCTGCTTCCAGCGGGACATCGACCGCATCACCCACTCCAAGGCCTTTCGCCGCTTAAAGCACAAGACCCAGGTCTTTCTGCAGCCCGAGGGCGACCATTACCGCACCCGCCTGACCCACACGCTGGAGGTCACGCGTCTCTCGCGCACCGTGGCCCGGGCCCTGCGCCTGAACGAGGATCTGGCCGAGGCCATCGCCCTGGGCCACGATCTGGGGCACACGCCCTTCGGGCATGCCGGGGAACGCGCTCTCAACAAGATCTACGAGGGCGGCTTCAAGCACTACGAGCAGAGTCTGCGCGTGGTGGACATTCTGGAACGGGACGGCCGCGGGCTGAATCTCTGCTATGAGACGCGCATGGGCATTTTGAACCATACATACGGCGCCCCGGACGACAGCCGGGAGGCCACGACGGTCCGGCTCTGTGACCGGATCGCCTACATCAACCACGACCTGGACGACTCCATCCGCGCGGGGATCCTGACGTCAGAGCAGGTGCCGGAGCAGATCCGGCAAAACTGCGGCTCGCGCAACAGCGAGCGCATCAACGCCTTTATGCTGGACCTGGTGGAAAACAGCACGGAGGGCGTGCTGAAAATGTCCCCGAGGATGCAGGAGACCTTCGACTTTTTCCACCGCTTCATGTATTCCGACGTCTATACCAACCCCGTCGCCAAGAGCGAGGAAAACAAGGTGGAGGGTATTCTGGGCCGGCTTTACGACTACTATGCCGCCCACCCCGAGAAGCTCCCGGAGGATTTCCAGCCCATCGTGGAGCGCGACGGCCGCGGCCGCGCCGCCTGCGATTATATCTCCGGCATGACCGACGGCTACGCCATGGAAAAATACGGCGAGCTGTTCATTCCGTTTGCCTGGAGCGTGAAGTAGCTGAACGCCATTTTTCGCTTGCTTACAAACAGCCGCTTGCGCAAATCAAGAACCATTTCTTTCCTCTCGCGGAAAGAAACGGTTCTTACACTCCAAAGAAAGGCGACAAGGGGAAGTGTCCCCTTGACCCCTCGCAGAAATGGGGAGTCCAAGGGCAAATCCGGGGTCGCCGCTAAAGCAGGTACGCGTGACTGGCTGCCCCGCATACCGCTGCCGCTAAACAGTACTTATGACCGGGATTGCTCCCCCGCCCTTTCCCGCGGCTCGCCGGGATAACACCGGGGAGAGCCGCCTGCGGGAGAGAAGTACAGCTTGCGTGCTGCACAGCATAGCGGCAGCGAACACTGAAACACCTGAGGCATGCCAATCTTAGGATGGCGGCGAATTTGCATTTGACCGCAGGCTGCCATATGTGACCAGCCCGGCGCCCTTTTCTTTCTTCCACCGGGCGCGGCGCTGTCTTTCTTTTCGGCGCATCGAAAAGAAAGACAGGGGGGCGCAATGACGCTGCTTTCCGCCTCCCGCAGGCAGCGGGACGCGGATGAAAAGAGGTGATCGAACATGGCCTTCCCCGAAAAGTTCATAACGGAGCTGGTGGAACGCAGCGACATCGTGGACGTGGTGTCCGGCTATGTGCGGCTCGGCAAAAAGAGCGGCAGCAACATGTTCGGTCTCTGCCCCTTCCACAGTGAAAAGACCCCCTCCTTCTCCGTCTCGCCGGACAAGCAGATCTACCACTGCTTCGGCTGCGGCAAGGGCGGCGGCGTCATCAACTTCATCATGGAGATCGAGAACCTCTCCTTCCCCGAGGCGGTGGAGTTTCTGGCCCGGCGGGCGGGGATGCCCATGCCCGAGCAGGAAAACGACGCCGAGAGCCGCAAGCGGGCCAGGATGCTGGCCCTGAACAAGGACGCGGCCCGCTTTTTCTACGAGCAGCTCTCCACCCCCGCGGGCGGGGCTGCGCGGGATTACATGGCAAAGCGCCGGATCGGCGTGGCCACCGCGAAAAACTTCGGCATCGGCTTTGCGCCGGACAGCTGGGACAGTCTTCGCAGCGCCATGAAGGCCAAGGGCTACAACGACTTTGAAATGGCCGACGCGGGCCTTGTCCGCCGGGGCAAGACCTCCGGCTTTTACGACACCTTCCGCAACCGGCTCATGTTCCCGGTAATCGACGTGCGCGGCAACGTGATCGGCTTTTCCGGCCGCATCCTGGGCGACGGGGAGCCCAAGTACATGAACAGCCCCGAAACCCTCGTCTTCAACAAAAGCCGGAACTTATTCGCCCTGAATCTTGCAAAAAAATCAAAAAGCGGATATATTATCCTCTCCGAGGGAAACATAGACGTGGTATCCCTGCATCAGGCGGGATTCGACTCGGCGGTAGCCTCGCTCGGCACCTCGCTGACGCCGGAGCAGGCCCGCCTCCTCTCGCGGTATACCAATGAAGTCATCATCGCCTACGACAACGACGGCGCGGGCATCAAGGCTGCCCAGCGGGCCATCGGCATTCTGGAAAAGCTGGATGTGAAGGTCAAGGTGCTGCGCCTCTCCGGCGCCAAGGACCCGGATGAGTTCATCAAGCTCAAGGGGCCGGACGCCTTCCGAAATCTCCTGAGCGCCTCGGAAAATCAGGTGGACTACCGTCTGCGGCGCGTGACGGAGCAATACGATCTCACGGTGGACGAGCAGAAAGTGGCGTTCCTCAAGGAGGCCACCGATCTTGTCTCGGAGCTCCCCAACTCCCTGGAGCGGCAGGTCTACGCCATACGTGTGGCCAACATGGCGGGCGTGGCCCAGAACGCCGTCATCGCGGAGGTGGACAGGCGGCGCAAGCGGCGGCTGCGCGCGGCGCAGCGGCTGGTGGAGCGGGAGCAGACCCGCCCGGAGAAGCTGATCCAGCCCGGGCAGCGGGAGCTTCGCTATGACGATCCGGCCTCCGCAGCGGCGGAGGAGGGGCTGATCCGCCTGCTGGTGATGGACCCGGCCTTGGCTAAAAGCGCCGCGCTGCCCCCGGCGGAGGATTTCAGCGCCCCCGCGCTGGGGCGGATCTACCGGGAAGTGCGCACGCGGCTGGAGCGGGGCGACGCGGTAAGCATCGCGGCGCTCGGCCCGGCGCTCAGCCAGGAGGAGATGAGCCTGCTGGTGCGCATTCTCGACAAGCCCGAGATCCTCTCCCGGGGCGATCTGGCCCTGCGGGATTACATCAGAAAGATACAGGAACGCAAAGACGCACGGCGGCAGGACACCGACCTGCTGGCCCTGCAGCAGAAAATGAAAGAAACGAAAGGGTACAGGGGATAAAAAGATGAACGACGAACTGAACTTCACCGAAGAAGAACTGGAGAACATGGCCGATAAGCTGCTGGAGGAGGCCTCCGCTTCGGACATCTCCTCCCAGACCGAGCTGGAGCTGCCCAAGCCCAAGCGCAAGAGTGCGCCCAAGAAAAAGGAGTCCGAGGAGCCCCGCAAGACGCCGGAGGAGACGCTGCAGGAGCTGCTGGAGAAGGGCAAAAAGGCCGGCCGCCTGAGCGCCAAGGAGCTGGCCGTGATCGAGGACCTGAATCTGGACGGCGACACGGTCAGCAAGTTCTACGAAACGCTGGAGCAGAACGGCGTGGACATCGACGTGGGCGGCGAGGACGCCCTGCCCCCCATCGACGAGATCCTGCCCGAGGTGGAGGATCTGGCCGATATCGAGGAGGTCCCCGAGGAGGAGATCACCGACACCGAAGCGCTGATGGACACCTTTGCCACCGACGATCCGGTGCGCATGTACCTCAAGGAGATCGGCAAAGTGCCTCTGCTCACGCCGGAGGAGGAGATCGCCCTGGCCGTGCGCATGTCCGAGGGGGACGAGGAGGCCAAACACCGCATGACCGAGGCGAACCTCCGTCTGGTGGTCTCCATCGCCAAGCGCTACGTGGGCCGCGGCATGCTGTTTCTCGATCTGATCCAGGAGGGCAACCTGGGCCTCATCAAGGCCGTGGAGAAGTTCGACTATACCAAGGGCTACAAGTTCTCCACCTACGCCACCTGGTGGATCCGCCAGGCCATCACCCGCGCCATCGCCGACCAGGCCCGCACCATCCGCATCCCCGTGCACATGGTCGAGACCATCAACAAGACCGAGATCGCCTCCGAGATGGACATGCCCGTGGACAAGGTGCGCGATATTCTGAAGATCGCCCAGGAGCCCGTCTCCCTGGAGACCCCCATCGGCGAGGAGGAGGATTCCCATCTGGGAGACTTCATTCCCGACGAGGACGCCTCCGAGCCCTCCGAGGCCGCTTCCTTCTCCCTGCTGCGCGAGCAGCTCGAGGAGGTGCTGGACACCCTGGCTCCCCGCGAGAAGAAGGTGCTGGAGCTGCGCTTCGGCATCGTGGACGGCCGCACCCGCACTCTGGAGGAAGTGGGCAAGGAATTCAACGTCACCCGCGAGCGCATCCGTCAGATCGAGGCCAAGGCCCTGCGCAAGCTGCGCCATCCCAGCCGCTCCAAGAAGCTGCGGGATTTCCTGAACTGAATACCCATAGAAAAAAGGGCGCCGCAGAATGGGCGCCCTTTTTTTCGCTCTGCGCTTCTTCTCTGCGCTCAGAACGGCAGCTGTTTCTCTCCGGCCTCAGGTCACCAGCGCGCCGAGGACGAGGATGCCGCGCACCCGCTCGTAGATCCCCTCGAAGTCCCGGGTCGGCAGCGGGTTCACGCCCCGCCCCAGCTCCAGTGTGAAGCCGGGGCGGCGGTACTGCCGGATATACCAGTCCTTATAGCCCGCGAAGCCCGAAGCATAGGGCGTCTCCTCGGCGGCATAGCCCGAGAGGTCGGAGAAAAGGGCGGCGATCTCCTCCGCGCCCGGCACCTCCAGGTCCAGAAACTTCCAGTAGATGACCTCCCCCTGGGTGTGCAGCGACAGGGTCAGCGCCGGGTCGAACTCACGGGTATAGTCGTACAGCGCCCGGCTCTCCGGCGCCTCCAGCGGCGCGCTCCCCACATAATCTCCGGGGGCCGGGGAGACGATCCCCAGGGCAAACTTGTTCTCCCGCGCCGTCTCCCACAGGGCGGGGTACTGCAGATTCAGATCGATCCCGCGGAGATTGGCCTTCCAGCCCCGGGGAAACGAAAACTGCGGATAGCGCTCCGCCATGCGCCGCGCCTCTTCCCAGGCGCGGCCTTCGCGCAGTTCCCCCGTCACCAGGTCCATCCCGTCCGGGTTGACCGCCGGGATCAGCGCGATGTCCGCGTAGTCCAGGATCTCCGCCGCGGGCGTTCCCAGGAGCGTGCCGCCCTCCGCCGCCGCGCGCCCCAGCTCCTCGGCAAAGCGCAGCAGCACCGGCGTCGTGATCCATTCGTTGGCGTGGTGCTCGGCGTTGTAGAGCACCCGGTTCGCGCCGCGGCCCATCCGAAGACTTCGGAGCGGCCGGCCAAGCGCGCTGCGCCCGATGCTTCCGCTGTGCAGCGCGGGATAGCGGGCCGCGAGCCCCTGCACGCAGAAGCCCACCAGCTCCGCAAAGCAGTCGATCTGCGTCGGAACCACGGAAAAAGGCAGCGGCACCGTGAGCTCCGCCCCCAGGGGGAGGCTATCCGGCGCCAGGGCAGGGTTCGCCGCAAGCACCGCCTCCGGCTTTGCTCCGTAGCGCCGGGCGACGGACCAGAAGCTGTCCCCCCGCTGCACCCGGTGCGTCAGGTATCCCGTATACCATGGCATGAGCGCCCGGTGGCTCAGCGCCCCGGCCACTCCGTCGGGGCGCAGGCCCATCTCCTCCTGAAAGGCCGTCAGCGCGGCCCGGGTGGCCGGGCCGAAGCGCCCGTCCAGAGCGAGATCGCCCGCCCCCGCCCGGTTCAGTGCCAGCTGCAGCAGCTGCACCGCCGGGCCCCGGCTCCCCTCGCGCAGCGTTCTCATAGCATCCCTCCCAAGGCTTTTTTCTCACTCTATGCGCCCGGCGCCCGCAACATGCGAAGCCTCCACGCTTTTTGTTGACTTCACGCGCAGCCTATCGTAAAATAATATTTAATATTGGAAGCATTTTCGGCTTTTCCTTCGGCGCGGAATGCTTCCGCAATCAGTAAACCAACAGGAAAGGACTGAAAACCATGAAGAAGGAAGAAAAAGCCCGGATCAGGGCGGAGCTGAAGGCTCTCCGGGAGAAGCTGATGGCGCAGCAGCAGGAGATCCGCGCCAAGGGCCTGCCCATCATCGTGCTGGTAGAGGGCTGGGCCACCGCCGGGAAGGGCAGCCTCATCGCCGAGATCATCAGCGAGCTGGATCCCCGCTTCTATAACGTCGTCACCCCCATCGTCACGCCCGAGGCGGAAGCCCGTTATCCCTTCCTCTATCCCTACGCCAAAGCCATCCCGGAAAACGGCAAGATCATGATCTACGACGCCGGCTGGATGGAGGACTGCGTGCGCAAGCTGATGCGCCGGGAGATCACCAAAGAGGAGTACAAAAAACGCGTGCGCGCGGTCAATGAGTTCGAGCGGCAGCTGCACGACGGAGGCTATCTGATCCTCAAGCTCTTCCTGGACATCAGCCGAGAGGAGCAGCAGGCGCGCATCCGCGCTTTCCGGGAGAATTACGAGACCGAGTGGCGCGTGAGCCGGGAGGACCTCTGGCAGCACAGCGAATATAAACTCTTCCGGGAGAGCTACGAGAGCTTTATGGACAAGACCGGCAAGCTCATTCCCTGGCACGTGCTGGACGGCGAAAAGAAAAACGCCGCCGCGCTGGAGGCGCTGCGGCTCTTGAACGGCATGGTGGATACGGCGCTGGAATCCGGCCGCACCGTGGGCAAGCCCTTTGAGGAGGACTTCCCCCTGCTCGAAATGCCGAAGCTCTCGGAGGTGGACCTCTCCCCCGCCCTGACGGACGAGGAATACCGGGCGCTGCTCAAAAAGCTCCAGAAGCGGCTGGGCGAGCTGCACAACGTGATCTACCGCAAGAAGATCCCCGTGATCCTCTGCTACGAGGGCTGGGACGCCGCCGGCAAGGGCGGCAACATCCGCCGCATCGCGAAGCCGCTGGATCCCCGCGGCTTCGACGTGATGCCCATCGCCTCCCCCACGCCGGAAGAGCTGCACCGCCAGTACCTCTGGCGCTTCTGGACCAGGCTCCCCCGCACCGGCCACTTCTGCATCTTCGACCGCACCTGGTACGGGCGCGTGATGGTGGAGCGGCTGGAGGGCTTCTGCTCGGAGGACGACTGGAAGCGCGCCTACAACGAGATCAACGAGTTCGAGCGCCAGCTCACCGACTGGGGCGCCGTGGTGCTCAAGTTCTGGATCCACATCGACCAGGATACCCAGCTCGCGCGCTTCAACGACCGCCAGAACACGCCTGAGAAGCAGTGGAAGCTGACCGAGGAGGACTGGCGCAATCGGGAGAAATGGCCCCAGTACGAGGAGGCCATCGACGAAATGCTGCAGAAGACCAGCACCGAGAACGCCCCCTGGTTCATCATTGAATCCAACGACAAGAAATTCGCCCGCATCAAGACGCTGAAGATCGTCGTCGATGAGCTGGAGAGAGCCGTCGCGGCCCGTCTCTGAACAGAAAAGGGAAAAGCATGGCAGCGAAAGAGAAAGAAAAAGAGAAAAAAGAGGGCGGCGAGGACCTCGCCGCCCCGGAGAGCATCTTCGTCAACCGGGAGCTGAGCTGGCTCGCCTTCAACCTGCGCGTGCTGCAGGAGGCCGCCGATCCGGCGGTGCCGCTGCTCGAGCGGCTCAAATTCCTGATGATCTACCAGTCGAACCTCGCGGAATTCTACCGGGTGCGCATCGGCATCATGACCCACCGGGCCATTCTGACGCCGGACAAGGCCGACCCGCTCTCCGGCATGCTGCCGGAGGCGACGATCGCCGAGGTGCTGCGCGTCACCCGGGAGCAGCAGGCCCTGATGGAGAGCATCTGGAAGAGCATCCGGGAGGAGCTGCGCGCAAACGGCGCGGACGTGCTGGACTTCAAGAAGATCAGCAAAGTGGACGAGCTGATGAGCAAAAAGCTCTTCGGCGACATCCGCGATCTGCTGGATCCCCGGATCATCGACATCAACCAGGCTCTGCCCTTCCTCTGGAGCGGGGAGACCTATATCATCGCCTTTCTGGGCCGCGGCACGGAGCAGAAGCTTTGCATCCTGCCGCTCAACCGGGTGCCCGCCTACCTGAGCTTCGAGATCGACGGCTGTCAGAAGATCGTGCTGACCGCCCCGCTGGTGCGGCATTTTCTGCCGCTGCTGCTGAAGAAGGAGAACGTCCTGCAGTCTGCCATCGTGGAGGTCACCCGCAACGCGGACGTGTTCCTCTCGGACGTGCAGGATCACGCGGACGACGATCTGCGGCAGAAGGTCTCCACCATGCTCACCAAGCGCAAGCGGGAAATGCCCGTGCGCGTGCGGATCTACGGGAAACTCACAGACCCCGCCCGCGCGCTGCTTCTGAAAAAGCTGCGCGTGCCGGAGAGCCGGGTCTTCACCCAGAACGTGCCCTTTGACCTGTCCTTCCGCTCCTGCATCGGCGGCCCCGCCGGCCTGCGCTATGAGGAGCGCCGGCCCGCCCGGGATATCGGGCTCAAAAAGGGCGAATACTTCTCCTATATAGAGAAGCACGATCTGCTCATGAGCTTCCCTTTCCAGAGCATGATGCCCTTCGTGGATCTCATTTACGAGGCGGCGGACGATCCGGAGGTCCTTTCCATCAAGATCACGCTCTACCGCATGTCGGGCAGCAGCAAGATCGCCGCCGCGCTGGCCTACGCCGCCGACAAGGGCAAGGACGTGCTCTGCCTGCTGGAACTGCGCGCCCGCTTTGACGAGCAGAACAACATCGACTATTCCGAAATGCTGGAGGACGCGGGCTGCCGCGTGATCTACGGCCTGCCCGAGCACAAGGTACACAGCAAGCTCTGCGTCATCACCCGCCAGCACGGCGGCAATCTGAGCCGCATCACCCAGGTGGGCACCGGCAACTACAACGAGGTCACAGGCGAGCAGTACACCGACCTCTCCCTCATCACCGCCCGGGAGGAGGCCGGTCTCGACGCAGAGGCCGCCTTCGCCGCGCTGGTAAACGGAGAGATCCCGCCCGAGGCCCACTGCCTCTGGATCGCGCCGCTGAGCTTCAAGCCGCGGCTCATGGAGCTGCTGGATCGGGAGATCGCCAGGGGTGAGAAGGGCCGCGTCGCCATCAAGGCAAACGCCCTCAACAACGTGGAAGTGATGGAGAAGCTGATCGAATGCTCCCAGGCGGGCGTTAAGGTGGAGCTCTTTATCCGCGGTATCTGCTCCCTGCGCCCCGGCGTGCCCGGCATGACCGAAAACATCACGGTCTCCAGCGTCGTGGGCCGCTGGCTGGAGCACTCCCGCATCTACAGCTTCGGCGAGGGGGAGGACCAGCGCCTCTTCATCGGCTCCGGCGACATGCTCAACCGCAATCTGGAGCGGCGCGTGGAGGCTTTCATGGAGGCCGTCACACCCGACACCCGCGAGCAGCTCAACCGGGTGCTGGACGCCCTCAGAAACGACCGGGAGAAGTCCCGCCGCATGCTCCCCGACGGCAGCTACGTCCGCGACGAGGGCGGCGAGGGCACAAGCTCCCAGGAGGCGCTCTACCGCTATTTCAGCGCCCGCAAGGTCTCTGCCGCCGAGCCGGAGGCGGAGCCGCAGCCCGTGTCTGTTCCGCAGAAGGCGGAGACGCCCGCCCCGGCCGAGAAGCCCCGCGGCTTTCGCGCCTGGCTGCGCAGCGTGATTTCCTGATGCTTCCTCCAAGCTATTCTCAAAGAAAAAGCTGCGTAATGCGCCCCCCATTCTTTCTTTTTGGAACTTGCCCAAAAAGAAAGAACGCGCTGCGCCCGGTGTAAGAAAGAAAAAGACGCTTGCAAGGACGCCGTGCTTCTTGTGCTTCGCCGTTCGCGGAATGGCTTCGCTTCGCTCGCGCCGCTACCTGGATTGTGAACCAGCGAGCCAGCGGACGAACGTGCGGGAGAAAACGCAGGAGCTGCACAACGAAGGCCGGGGTAATGACCAGCTTCTGTCTTAGGGCGACCTAAGAAGACAGCAACTTCCCTATTGCTCCCGAGGGGTCAAGGGGATTCTTCCCCTTGTTGCCTTTCTTTGGAATTGCTGGCCGCCGCTGCCGGTGGCAGATGCAGGCGGCACGCAATTTCCGCAGCCGCGCCATTGGCGGGCCGTCGTGAAACAGGCTCGCAAATGGCTTTTGCGGCAAGGCGGAATACAAAAACCGTTTCTTTCCCCAACGGGAAAGAAATGGGTTTTGCTTCGCGCAGCCCGGTTTTCACGAATACGCAAAGTGGTAACTCTTCATCAAGCAATCATGTCTGACAATATTGGATTCACGAAAGGAGAATTCCACCATGCCCGAAAGCTACAACATTTGTCTTGACGTGGGCGGCACCAAGGTGCTCGGCGCCATCTTCAACGAGAGAGACGAGATCATTTTTCGCCTGAAAAAGCGCTCCAAGAGCGGCGGCGAAGGCTCCGCCGACGTGGAGAAGGTCATCATCGACGTGGTCGAGGAGATGATCCGGGAGTCCGGCATCGACCGCAGCAAATTGAACGCCATCGCCTCCTGCGCCCCCGGCGTCATCGACCAGGACCGCGGCGTGGTGCTCTTCACGCCCAATCTGCCCTGGCGGGACTACGATCTGGCCGGCGCCATGCGCAAGAAATTCGGCGTTCCCTTTTACGTGGGCAACGACGTGAACCTCGGCGTGCTGGGTGAATACAAGTTCGGCGCGGCCAGAGGCTACAAGAACGTGGTGGGCTTCTTCGTGGGCACCGGCATGGGCGGCGGTCTGATCCTCAACGGCGCGCTCTTCACCGGCAATCAGTTCAAGGCCGCCGAATACGGCCACATGATCCTCGATCCCGAGGGGCCTCTCTGCAACTGCGGCCAGCGCGGCTGTCTGGAGGCTTTCTCCAGCAAGCAGGGCATGAGCGCCTATATCCGCCAGCAGGTATCCCGCGGCCGCGAGACCATGATGGCGGAGGCTGTGCAGGACGGGGTCTTCCGCTCCAAGAAGCTGAAAAAGGCCCTGGAGGCCGGCGACGCCGTGGCCATGGAGGCCGTGGACCGCGCCGCCCACTATCTGGCCATCGCCACCGGCAATATGATCAACACCATCTCCCCGGATCTCGTGATCTACGGCGGCGGCGTGATCGAGGCCGTGGGCGAGCTGTTTCTGGAAAAGGTGCTCAAAGAAGTGGACCGCTACTGCATGACCGCCATCCGTCCGACCGTGGACATCAAGATCGCCGAGCTCGGCGACGACTCCATCCTCTACGGCGACCTGGCGCTCATCAAGGGCCTGTAATCTTATCGCAGAAGGAGGGGCGAAGAGATGGTAGACAATTACGGACGCAGCATCACCTATCTGCGCCTTTCCGTGACGGAGCTGTGCAATCTGCGCTGCCGCTACTGCATGCCGGAGGACGGCGTGTGCAAAAAGCGGCATGAGGACATGCTGACCCAGGAGGAGATGCTTTCCGCGATCCGCGCGGCGGCCTCTCTCGGCGTCACCAAGCTGCGCATCACCGGGGGCGAGCCGCTGGTTAAGCCCAACATCGTGGAGCTCTGCCGCGAGGCGGCGGCCACGGAGGGCATCCGGGAAGTCTGCCTGACCACCAACGGCACCCTGCTGCCGAAGCTGGCGGCCCCGCTGAAGGAGGCCGGCGTACGGCGGCTGAACATCAGCCTGGACACGCTGGACGACGGGAAATACCGCCATATCACCCGCCTGGGCGAGCTGCGGCAGGCCCTGGACGGCATTGAGGCGGCGCTGGAGGCGGGTTTTGAGAAGATCAAGCTCAACGCCGTGCTCATCGGCGGCTTCAACGACGACGAGATCCCCGCCCTGGCGGAGCTCACCCGCCGCTGGCCGGTGGATCTGCGCTTTATCGAGCTGATGCCCATGTACGACAGCGGGGACTTCGGCCCCGAGGCTTTCCTCCCCTGCACCGCGGTCACCGAGCGTCTGCCCGAACTCCGGCCCGTGGAGCAGGACGGCGGCGTGGCAAGGCTCTACCGCCTGCCCGGCGCGCAGGGCCGCGTGGGGCTCATCAGCCCGGTCAGCGCCCACTTCTGCGCCGAGTGCAACCGCCTGCGCCTGACGGCGGACGGCAAGCTCAAGCCCTGCCTCCACTCCTCGGAAGAGATTTCCCTCAAGGGTCTCAGCGAGGAGGGCATGCGCGAAAAAATGCGCGAGGCCATCCTCTCCAAGCCCAAGTGGCACGGACAGCTCAACTACTACGAGCGCAGCCATGCGGCGCGGAACATGAACCAGATCGGCGGCTGAGGGATTTTGCCTCTTTTGATTGAAAAAGGACGCCTTTGCACAGAGCAAAGGCGTCCTTTTTCCGTAAGCCGGGTCAGGACCCGGCTTTCTTTTTCCATTCCTTGATCTGCTCCAGGCGGTCCCGGAAGCGGGTCTCCAGACCCTGGTCGGTGGGGCGGTAATACTCCGTCCCCAGCAGGGAGTCCGGCAGGCAGCGCATGTCCGTGAGCTTATCCTCCGCGTCGTGGGCGTACTGATAGCCCTTGCCGTAGCCCAGATCCTTCATCAGCGCGGTCACGCCGTTTCGAATGTGCAGCGGGACGGGATCTGCCAGCTGCTGCAGCGCGTCCTTCTTCGCCGTCTCATAGGCCACGTACAGGGCGTTGGACTTGGGGGCCAGGGAGAGATAGACCACCGCCTCCGTCAGATGCACCGTGCACTCGGGCATGCCGATGGTATGGCAGGCCTGGTAAGCCGCCACAGCCAGCTCCAGCGCCCGGGGGTCGGCAAGGCCCACGTCCTCCGCGGCAAAGCGGGTCACTCGGCGCGCCACGTACAGCGGATCCTCTCCCGCCTCCAGCATCCGCGCCAGCCAGTAGACCGCCGCGTCCGGGTCGGAGTTTCGCATGGATTTGTGCAGCGCGGAGATCAGATTGTAGTGCTCCTCGCCGTTTTTGTCGTAGAGCAGGGATTTTCGGGCGGTGCACTGCTCCACGGTCTCCCGGGTGACCGTGGTGACGCCGTCCTCCAGCTCCCCGTTGAGCACGGCCATCTCCAGCGTGGAGAGAGCGGCGCGGGCGTCGCCGTTGGCAAAGCGGGCGATCAGCGCCAGCGTCCCGTCCTCCAGCTCGATCCGCTGGCCGCCGAAGCCTCTGGGGCTTGCGAGCGCCCGGCGCAGCAGCTCCGTCAGCTCCTCTTCGGTCAGCGCCTTGAGTACAAAGACCTTGCAGCGGCTCAGAAGCGCCCCGTTGACCTCAAAGGAAGGGTTTTCCGTGGTGGCGCCGATGAGGATGATGCTGCCCTTCTCCACAAAGGGCAGGAAGGCGTCCTGCTGCGCCTTGTTGAAGCGGTGGATCTCGTCCACAAAGACGATGGTCTTTTCCCCGAAGCGGCGGTTGTCCTCCGCCTGCTGCATGACCGCGCGGATCTCCTTGATGCCGCTCGTGACGGCGGAGAAGTTGATGAAGCTCGCGCGGGTCTGGTTCGCGATCACGTTTGCCAGCGTGGTCTTGCCCACGCCCGGCGGTCCCCAGAAGATCATGGAGGAGACCATGTCCGCCTCAATGATCCGGCGCAGCACCTTTCCGGGCCCCAGCAGGTGCCGCTGGCCCACGATCTCATCGATGGTCTGCGGCCGCAGCCGCGCGGGCAGAGGCTGACTCTCTTCGCCGCCCAGCATGCTCAGTTGTTCGTTCATTCTTGTCCCCCGGTTCTATCTGTGGTAAAATGATAAAAATTTCTTTCTGCATGTTTGCCGATTTGTTTCCGCGAAATGCGCCCCCCATTCTTTCTTTTCTTCTTGAGAAAAGAAAGAACGCGCCGCGCCCGGTGTA
The DNA here is from genome assembly GCA_902774015.1 of Oscillospiraceae bacterium. Lineage (GTDB taxonomy): Bacteria > Bacillota > Clostridia > Oscillospirales > Oscillospiraceae > Limivicinus. The sequence continues at coordinate 35,041 of CACYHB010000023.1, forward strand.
AGAAAGAAAAGATCGCCTCCAGGGACGATGCGTTCCTGCGCCTCGCCGTTCGCGCATGGCTTCGCTTCGCTCGCGCCGCTTCCTGGTCATATGGCCGGCGAGCCGGCGAACGAACGTGCGGGAAAAAACGCCCGAGCTGTATAACGAAGGCCGGGGTAATGACCAGCCAGTGATTTAGGGCGACTGTAGCGGGCAGCGGCTTGCCTGTTTTGCCGAGGGGTCAAGGGGATTCTTCCCCTTGCAGCCTTTCTTTGGCATCAAAAACCGTTTCTTTCCCCTACGGGAAAGAAATGGGTTTTGCATTGAGCTGCCAAACACATGCGAGCAGGCAGAAAGAACAGCAAATATGAGGTTATTGTAAAAATGGAACGCTATGTCGCCTTTGACGTGGAAACGCCCAACGCCGCCAACAACCGCATGAGTGCCATCGGCATCGCCGTGATCGAGGACGGCGAGCTGGTCTCGGCCTTCGGCTCCCTCATCGACCCGGAGGTGCACTTTGACGCCTTCAACACCTGGCTCACCGGCATTTCGGCGGATTCCGTGCGCGATGCGCCGAATTTCGCGCAGCTCTGGCCGGAGATCGGCCCGCTGCTCGAAAGCGGCGTACTCGTGGCCCACAACGCCAGCTTCGACCTGCGGGTGCTGGCCTGCTGCCTGGACGCCTACGGCATCGAAATGCCGCGCTATCTACGCTACGCCTGCACCGTGCAGATGGGCCGGCGCTGCTACCCGGAGCTGCAGAACCACAAGCTGGACACGCTCTGCCGTTACCGCGGGATCACGCTGGATCACCACAAGGCCGACAGCGACAGCCTCGCCTGCGCAAAGCTCCTGCTCGACTACGAAAAGAGCGGTCTCGACCCGGCGGCCTTCCTGCGCGTCTACGACTGGTGGACACGCAAAAGCGTCCCCCTCTCATCATACACCGGGAGCGCTCCGGAGACAAGCGGAGAAAGCAGGCGCGAATAAACCCATATCAACAGCAAAGCGGGAGGGCTTCCTCCCGCTTTGCTGTTGATTCATTTCCGGTTCTGCTTGTGCAGGATCAGCCAGGCCCCCACGGCCACCGCGCCCAGGCTGATGATCGCCAGGGCGGCGTAGAGCGCGATGGGCGCCTCGTCCCCGGTCATGGGCGCGCTCACGCGGACAAAACCCTCCGCGCAGGCCGGCAGCGACAGGCTCAGCAGAAGCGCGGCGATAAAGAGCAGCGACAGAAATCTGCGGCTTTGCTTTGACATTTCGGTTTCCTCCCCAGTGTTTTTCTCTCTTCTCCCTGCCCTCGCGGGCAGGCTTTTACGGGAACTTCAGCGCGCAGTCAGCGTATAGCTGCGCTGGCCGATCTGCACGGGGCAGCCCGCTCCCCGCTCCAGCTCGGCCGCGGAATAGAGCAGCACCCGGAAGCTCTGGGGCGCGGTGAAGCTCTCGCTCCCGCTGCCCACGCGCACCTCGTCGCCCATGCTGCCGTCCACCGCCGCCAGCAGCCAGGCCTGTCCGCCCTCCCGGGGCTGGGCCTGCTTGTCGGAGCCGCAGAGCGCCAGCAGCTCGTTGTTGGCATAGATGCCGCCCTCAGCCTTCAGCGCCTGCTTGGCCGCGGAGATCACAAGCCTGCCGCCGGAGAGCTGAATGTCCCCCACGCCGCTGCCGACGACGCCGCTCTGCAGACCGGTGGAAGCCACGATCGTGGCCTCGCCGCCGCTCATGCGAAGATCGCCGCCGCTGCGCAGCCCGTCCTCATCCGCGCGGACGTTCAGGGTGCCGCCGGAGATGTCGATGAGCAGATCGGCCTTGAGGCCCTTGCGGCTGCTCTCGCCCAGCAGATCCTGCCGGGTCTCGGTCCGGATCTCGCCGCCGATCACACGCAGCTCGGTGACGGCGTCGATGGCGTCGCCGGCGCTGCTCACGGAGACGAGGCCGCCGCTGATCTCGATATAGCCCTTGCCTTCCTTGTCGGCAGAGCTGGTCTTGAGTCCGTCGTTGCCGGCGCGCACCGCAATCTCGCCGCCGCGCACCTCGATGGATTCGGAGGCGCGGACGCCGTTGTTGGCGGCCAGCACGTCGATCTGTCCGCCCTTGATCTTGAGATCGTCCTTGCAGGTGATGCCGTTGTTCAGATAGCCGCGCACCGTGAGGCGGCCCTCGCCCTCCAGCATCAGATCGTCCTCGGAGAAGAGGGCGGCGCCGCTGCGGGTGTCATCCACGCCGGAGAGATCGGCCTCGGTGCCGGAGACCAGCAGGTTCTCGCTGCCGGCGGCCAGGGTCACGTGCACGTTTTTGGCCTGTCTGACCCAGATGGCCGGGCCGGAGAGATTGGTGATCTGCGCCCCGTCGAGAATGAGCGTCACGTCGACCTTGTCCTCGCCCGTGTCCACGACGATCTGGCCGTTATCCAGCGTGCCGGAGACGCGGTATTCACCCACCGCGGCGACCGTGACCGTGCTGCCCTCCGCCTTCGCACCGCCTCCGCGGACCTCCGCGGCGTCGCCCTTGAGGACGATTTTCACCTCGCTGCCGCTCGGCTGCGCGGGACCGCTCTCCTGCGCGGCGCCGGGGGACTGCTTCCCGCAGGCGCACAGCAGCAGGCACAGGCACAGTGCGATTCCAATACGTTTTCTCATCACATCAGCTCCCTGTCTTCGTCGCGGCCGCAGGAGATGTTCAGATTCCCGTTGCGGCAGCGGATCGCGTCGATAAACTCCTTGCTCTTGTTCAGATCCTTCAGGTCGATCGTGTAGCACAGCTCGAAAAGCGTGCCCATATTCGTCGTGCGCACCTTCACCAGCTCATGGCTGCGGGTATACTCCTCGAACAGATCGTCGAACAGCGCGTCATATTCCAGGTTCTCGGGAATGGTGATCTTCAGCATCCGGCGGGTGGCCGCCTCTTCCCCGTAGTGGGAGCGGTTCAGGGCCAGCGTGTAGACGGCCATCACGAGGAAGAACAGCGCCGCGTAGCCCACATAGCCCATGCCGCAGGCAAGGCCGATGGCCACGGAGAAGAACAGCGCCGTGATCTCCTTGGCGCTGCCCGGCGCGCTGCGGAAGCGCACCAGCGCGAAGGTGCCCGCCACGGCGAGGCCCGCGCCGATGTTCCCGTTGACGAGCATGATGACCAGCGCCACCACCGGCGGCAGCAGAGCCACCGACTGGCGGAAGGCTGCCGTGTGCCGATCCCTCCCCGCGAAGACCAGGGAGGACAGCAGGCCCAGGACGATGGCCGTAAAAATGCAGATCAGGAAGGAAACGACGCTCATTTCGCCGCCGATAATGCTGTTAAGCATGTTGTGTCACCTCAAACAGTTCTTGTAAAATGTGGTTTTTGTACGCCGTGCCGTACTTGGAAAAGCCGGTGGGGAAAAGCGCATCGTCGCTGAGCAGGCGGGCCAGCCACAGCGGCGCCGCCCCCGGGATCTTGATCTCCATGAGCACCTGGCCCGGGGCGGTCAGCGCCTCACCTTCGCTGCCCGCGCAGAGATCCAGATCGGTTCCGCGCCAGCGCAGGTTTTCATCGAAGGTGATGCGCAGCTCCGCCTGCTCCTTCGCGCGCCAGGCCGTCCTCTCGCAGGCGATGAAGACCCGGGGCTCCGGCCGGTTCTCGTGCAGGAACCAGTCGATCTCCCGCTGCATCTGCCCGTCCTCGGGCGCGCCGCTCTCACCTGCCAGCCACGCGGCCGCCTGCTGCGCCCCGGCGGCGACCCGCCGCTTGTAGACGATGCCTTTGTATTTCTTCTTGAGCTCCACGAATACCGTGTCATCCGGCCCGGGCACGCCGTAGCTGCGCAGGCGCAGCTTCTCCTTGTAGATCGGCGCGTCGATCGAGTGTCGGATCAGACGGTAGTCCTCCGTGTCGTAGTAGAGGGAGCAGACGGTGCTCTGAAAAAACTCGTCCGGCTCGATATACGGCTGCAGCTGCTCGAAGAGCCGGGCGTACTGCTGCGCGGAGAGCAGATATTTTTTTTCGTATCGCTTGAAGCTGAGCCTGGTCTCTCCCATTGTCACTCTCCAAAATATTCTGCGCGCTCCTCGTCCGTCAGATGCAGCATGTAGCAGATCTGGTCGACGCAGTGCCGGTTCCAGGAATCATCCACAAATTTCTCATGGAGATAGCTCAGGTCAAACTCCCACTTGCTCTTCTGCAGACCGTGGGTGGTGTAATCCCGCTCGATCTCCGGCTCCACCTGGGCGGCCAGCCGGTCAAATTCCGCCATCACGTTCTCGCCCGAGAGCACCGTGTCGAAAAGCTCCGCAAAGCGGCGCAGCATGCGGTCCCGGAAATCCGGATTCTGCAGCAGGGGGCGGATGAGGCTCGCGCCGACCTGGCGGGAATAGAGGGCCATCCCGTCGAACATGTTGGTATAGGCTACGGTCCGGTCCCAGAAGGTGGCGTCCAGATCGTAGAACATCAGGCGCCATTTGCCGTCGCCCTCGGTGGAGCGGGCATAGCGGACGTTGCCGAAGGTGAGATCCGTATTGGCGCAGTAGCCCTCCAGCGCGATCCAGTCGATCACGCTGTCGATATCCACCAGCGACTGGACGTGCTCGTAATTCTCCGGCACAGACAGATCGTGGGTCTTGCAGAAGCTGAACACGTCCCGGGCGATGCTGGAGGTGTCCGGAGCCATGGATTCGATGACCTCCACGCTCTCCGTGCTCACGCCCATCGCGTCCGCATAGAGCTGCTCGTTGGTCTTCTCCATCAGGTTGTAGATGCCCAGGTACTCGCCGTTGACATAGAGCACGCAGAATTTGCTCCGTCCGGTGACAGCCCGGTTGCCGGCCTGCAGGCACAGGTTCTGGCAGGCGGCGTTTTTGACCACCGTGGCATAGTAATCCTGGCCGGCCCGCAGCACAAGACTGCGGAAGCTGTCCACCCCGCCGTCATAGATATCGTAGCGGAGCCGCCCGCCGCTGCCGTAGGCCGGGCGGAAGCGGACGCTCATATTCTTTTTCTCCAGCGTCAGGCTGGTCTCCCCGTGCATGCGTACGCCGCAGGGGACGGAAAAGCTCCCGTCCTCCTCATAGAGGGAGAGCGTGGCCGGCAGCTCCTTGAGCTTGTTGCCGCCGGAGTACATCCACACGAATTCCTGCCGGTTGTCCGCCACCAGGCTCAGCACCGGCAGAGAATGGCCTTCGTTCACAATATAGGTAAAGGCGGTCTGCCGGCTGGGCAGCGCGCCCTCCTCCACGGCGACGGCGCGCACCACCGTGGTCCTGTCCACGGTAAAGGGCGCGTCATAGCGCTCGCTGTCCGTGGTGGGGACGGCGTCGCCCAGGGTGTAATAGATCGCCCCGGGGGCAGACAGCTCCACGCTGACCTCGTCCACCCCGTCGTACACGCCGTCCGGCGTGAGGGCCGTCGGCCGGTCGGATACCCGCCGGTAGCCGTTGGCATTGTTCACAGCGGGGCTGGGGGCCGCGAAATAGAACCAGCCCGCCTCATCCTCCACGCGGCCCATCGTACCGCCGTAGGGGATGCCCCGCAGGGCCGCCCAGTCCAGCAGCGTGCCGTTTTCGTCGGAGAGATAGAGCTGATCGCTCCCGGCGTCCAGCGAGAAGCCCGTGCAGGGGTCGCCCTTGTAGGCCTGGGCGCTCAGATCGTCGCAGCGCACGAGACAGCTTGCCCCCGGCATGAGCTGCTTTTGCGGAAAACGCCAGAGGGCGTAGTTATCCCCGTCGTCGCTCAGGCAGTAATCGGAGAGCTCGATCGCTCCCTCGGATACGTTTTTCAGTTCCACCCAGTCGCTGTCGAAGAGCCGCCAGGCGGCGGCATTGCCCACGTTGTATACGCAGACCTCCTGGATGAGCAGCGGGCTGTCCGGCGTTTCGAGCGTCTCCTGCCAGGCGTCGTAGCCGTCCTTCGTGTTGGGAAAGCCGGGGGTGGGCAGGAGACTTTCGGCATATTCGCCGTCCTCCCCGAGGGCCACCGTGAGATCGGCCGTGCCCGTCAGGCAGGGGGCGGAGGAGAGCGTGCGGTCATAGGGGTCGATCAGCCGGACCGTCTCACCCTCGGAGAGCGAGAAGGACGCGTGCCCTTCCTCCGGGCGGTCCTTGCCGGAGGCCCAGAAGAGCCGGAATTCGCCGGGCGCAAGGCTGCCGCTGAGGGCAAGGCCCTGCCGGCCCTCCTTTTCGCTCAGGCGGAAGCCGTCCAGTGCCACCTCGGCGTCGCCGTAGTTCTCCACTTCGATCCAGTCGGAAAAATCGCCGTCGCCGTCCCGGAGGGAGGCGCGGTTTTTCACCATCAGCTCCGAGATGCGCAGGCTCGCGCGCGCAGGCTCCGGCGTGGCCGGGGCGGCCGGCGCTTCCGCTGCGGCCGGCGCCGCCGTTTCCTCCGGTCCGCTTCCTTCGGCGGCGGAGAGCTCCGCCGCGCCGCAGCCGGAGAGCAGAAGGGCGGCCAGGACAAACACGGCGATCACGGATCTGTATTTCTTGATAAAAGACATGGGCTGTCTCCTGATTCGCATAGAAAATCAGGTTATTATACAATAAAAGGGGGAAGCATGTCAACGCGCCGTTGCCAGAATTAAGATCTGTTGGTATAATGATGCTGCCATGTTCGTATCGAACGGCAGCACAGCGCCCCGGCAGCGGGGCGAAAGGATGAACAGGATGAACACAGTCGTCGTCATCGGCGGCGGGGCCTCCGGCATCATGGCCGCGCTGACCGCCGCGGAGAACCCTCAGCAGCACGTGCTCCTGCTGGAGCGGCAGCAGCGCATCGGCCGCAAGCTGCTGGCCACCGGCAACGGGCGCTGCAATCTCACAAACACCGGCGCCGCGCCCGAGAATTACCATGGGGAGCAGGCCGCCTTTGCCGAACACGCCCTCGCGCAGTTCACGCCGCAGGACACGCTGGACTTTTTCCACGGCCTGGGCCTTCTGACGGTGGAGGAATACGGCGGGCGGGTCTACCCCCTCTCCAACTCCGCGAACTCCGTGCTGGACGTGCTGCGCTTCGCGCTGGAGAAGGCCGGCGTGGAGCTGCGCACCGCCTGTCCCGCCCGGCAGATCCTGAAAAACGGGGCGGGCTATACCGTCGTCACCGACAGCGGGGAGTTCCGGGCGGATGCGCTGATCGTTGCCTGCGGCGGCGCCGCCGGGGCGAAGCTGGGCGGCGTCAGCGACGGCTACGAGCTGTTGAAGCCCCTGGGCCACAAGCGCACGGCCCTGCGCCCCTCCCTCACCCAGATCCTGACCGCGCCGGACTATCCCCGCGCCCTCAAGGGCGTGCGGGCCCAGGCCGCACTGCAGCTGCTGGCGGAGGAGACGCTCCTGGGCGAGAGCCGGGGCGAACTGCAGTTTACCGAAACGGGGCTCTCCGGCCCCGCGGCCTTTGACCTGTCCCGCGCCGCGGCGGCGGGCGGGGCGGATCTGCGCGTGCAGATTTCATTCCTCCCCGCGGGGACGGACGCCTTTGCGCTGCTGTGCGCCAGGCGGGAGACTTTCCCGGATCAGCCGGCCTCCGAGCTCTTCACCGGCATGCTCCACAACCGGCTGGGCCGGATGCTGGTCAAATACGCGGCCATCGAGGCAGGCCGCCCTCTCGGCAGCCTCACGGACAAGGAGCTGCGCCGGGCCGCGCGCGCCTGCACGGCCTTTACGCTGCCCGTAAAAGGCACCGAGGGCTTTGACAACGCCCAGGTCACGGCGGGCGGCATCCGCACGGCGGGCTTCAACCCCGAAACCCTGGAGAGCTGGTTTATGCCGGGGCTCTTCGTCTGCGGGGAGCTGCTGGACGTGGACGGCGACTGCGGCGGCTACAATCTCCAGTGGGCATGGGCCAGCGGCAGGCTGGCAGGGAGGCTCGGCAAATGATTCTGATCCGCAACCTGCGCCTCGGCGCGGACGAAAGCCATGATGCGCTGCTTCTGCGCGCGGCGAAAAAGCTCCGGGTCGCACCGGAGCGCATTCAAAACTGGCGCCTGGTAAAAAAATCCCTGGACGCACGGAAAAAGGACGATTTGCACTACGTCTGCGCCGTGGCCTGCGAGGTCGGCGGCAGGCTGCGCGTCCGGGATAAGGACGTGAGCGAGTATTCGCCCCCCGTCTATGAGATCCCCCGCGTCCGGGCGGCAAGCCGCCCCGTGGTGGCGGGCTTCGGCCCGGCGGGCATGTTTGCCGCGCTGGTGCTGGCCCGCGCCGGGGCCAGGCCCATCGTCCTGGAGCGAGGGCAGGATGCCCTGACCCGGCTCAGGGCCGTGGAGACCTTCCGCGCCGGCGGAAGGCTGGATCCGGAAAACAACGTCCAGTTCGGCGAGGGCGGCGCCGGTACCTTCTCCGACGGAAAGCTGAACACCGGCACCCACGATCCGCGCCTGCACTGGGTGCTGGAGCAGTTCGCCGCCCACGGCGCGCCCGAGAGCGTGCAGTGGGACGCAAAGCCTCACATCGGCACCGACATCCTGGTGGACGTGGTGCAGAACCTGCGGCGGGAGATCGTCTCCCTCGGGGGCGAGGTGCGCTTCGGCGCAAAGCTCACGGGGCTCACGATCCAGGACGGACGCCTGACCGGCGCGGAGATCAACGGCGCGGAAACCCTTCCCTGCGACTCGCTGATCCTGGCCATCGGGCATTCGGCGCGGGACACCTTTGAAATGCTGCACGGGCTGGGCCTTCCCATGGAGCCCAAGCCATTCTCCATGGGCGTGCGCATCGAGCACCGGCAGGCGGCCGTGGATCTGGCCCAGTACGGGCGTGCGCGCGGGAGCCTGCCCGCGGCGGACTACTCCCTGAACGTCCATCTGCCGGACGGGACGAGCGCCTATACCTTCTGCATGTGCCCCGGCGGGCAGGTCTTCGCCGCGGCCTCGGAAGAGAGCGGCGTCTGCACGAACGGGATGAGCTATTCGAAGCGCGACGGGGAAAACGCCAACGCCGCCCTGCTGGTCACGCTGCACCCGGAGGACTTCCCCGGCGGGGGCGTGCTCTCCGGCATGGTCTGGCAGCGGGAGATCGAGCGGCGCGCTTTCGCCCTCGGCGGCGAAGACTACCGCGCCCCGGCCCAGCGTGCGGGCGATTTTCTCGCCCATGTGCCCAGCCGCGGCCCGGGCGCGGTGCAGCCCAGCTACCGTCCCGGCGTGACCTGGTGCGACCTGCACGAGGTGCTGCCGGAGCGGATCACGGGCGTACTGGAGCAGGCGATCCCCGCTCTGGGCAAAAAGCTCCGGGGATTCGACGATCCCGACGCGGTGCTGACCGCGCCGGAGACCCGCTCCTCCTCCCCGGTGCGCATCCTGCGCGGCCCGGACCTCTCCTCCGCCGTCGCCGGACTCTATCCCTGCGGCGAGGGAGCGGGCTACGCCGGCGGCATCTCCTCCGCCGCGGTGGACGGCATCCGCTGCGCCGAAGCCGTACTGCGGCAGATTGACGCGGCGGACGCGCTGTGATACAATATCCTCAGCCCAACCGGACAATCTTTCAAAAAAGGAGCATGTTTATGAATTTCAGAAGCCTGACCGTTAAGGAAGCCTTTGACAATCCCGCCGTGAAAAAGATCATTCTGGACAACGCCCCCAATCTGGGCAAGTACCCCATCAAGCTCTTCAACAAGAAGACCTGCGGCGAGATCTTCGACCTGGTCGTCAGCAAGAAGATCGTCCCCGAGGACGTGGCCAAGAAGATCGAGGCGGCCGTCAACGCCCTCTGACCGAGACGCAAAAAACACCGGAAAGCCTTTGCTTTCCGGTGTTTTTTTGCATACGGCGATGATAGTGGCCAGCGGCTTGCAGAGGCGGCTATCAGCCACCCGCCGGACATAGTACGGGGGCGGACAAGGCGGGCGCGTGATACGCGCCCCTACGGCGAAGGACGAAGATTTCCTTTTGTTATTCTATCCCCTCGCCGGTGCGGGCGAGATAGCTGCGCACCGTCTCGACCATCTTCGGGTTGACGAAGGCCGCCTCGACTTCGCCCATGTCCACGCTGCGCCCCATGAGGATGCCCTGGATCAGCACCTCGGCATAGAGCACGTCCCGGGTTTGCGGGTTTTTCAGGTAGGCCAGCACGTCCATGTTCATCTTTTCGTTGATGCCCTCGATCATGGCGGTGAAGAAGCTGCAGCTCTCGCCGAAGAGGCGGCCGATCTCCTCCAGATGGGCGAAGCCCGTGATCACGTCCTCCACGGGAAGCAGGCGTCTGCCGCGGATGACGACGCTGCCGCCGTTGAGCAGCCGGTCCGCCGTGGTGTTCAGGCAGGCGCAGAGATCGAGCAGCAGGCCGGTATCCGGCAGGCACTCGCCGTTTTCCCATTTGGAGACCGCCTGAAAGGAGACGTGCAGCCGCTCGGCCAGCTCCTTCTGCGTCAGGCCCGCGGCTTTGCGCCGCGACTGGATATATGCGCCGATTTTCAGATTGTCCATTTGAGTTTCCCCCTTTTCCTTTCGGCTCGCCTACAGGATACGCCGCGCGCGGTTCGCTGTAAATAACTTGAGTTTCTCCAATTTTCAACTTCAGGTTGAATCTCTCCGTAAGAAGCGGGCCGCCCTCGGGCGGCCCGCTTTCGGAATCCGAAACGTCTTATTCCACGGAGATCATGTAGTAGTACACCGGCTGGCCGCCGTTCACCACGCTGACCTCGGCCTCGGGGAAGTTGCCGCGGATGGTCTCCGCCGCGCCCTCGGCCTCCTCTTCGCCCACGTCCTCGCCGTAGTAGACGGTGATGAACTCGGGATGGAAGTCGTCAAAGGCCCAGCTGAGCTCCTTGAACAGGGTCCGGGTGCTGGCGTAGCTGCCGATCAGCGCGCCGTCCAGCAGGGCCAGATACTCGCCCGCGTGGATCTTGTGCCCGTCAAAGTCGGAATCGCGGGCCGCATAGGTGACCATGGCGGTATGTACGCTCCCGATGGCCTCGCCCATGGCGCCCACCAGGCTCTCCTCGCTCTCGTCGGGGGAGAAGTTCAGCATGGCGGAGATGCCCTGGGGCACGGTCTTGGTGGGCATGACGATGACGTGCTTCTCCGTCAGGGGGACGCACTGCTCGGCCGCCATGATGATGTTTTTGTTGTTGGGGAAGACGAAAACCGTGGAGGCCGGCGTGCGGTTGACGGCCTTGAGGATATCGTCGGTGGAGGGGTTCATGGTCTGCCCGCCGGTGACGACCCGGTCGGCGCCCAGCTCCAGGAACAGCTCCTCCATTCCCTTGCCCGCGCAGACGGCCACCGCGCCGAATTCCTTCTCCGGCTCGGCAACGCCCTCGTCCTCTTCTTCCGCTGGCGCGGAGCCGGACTCCATGGCGCTCAGCTCCTGGTCCACGGCTTCCAGATCGTCGGTGCTGCTGGCCTTCTGGCCCGCCAGCTGGTCCAGCGCCTGCAGGCGCATGTTCTCGATCTTGGCGATGTCCAGCGCGCCGTATTTCTGGCTCTCGCTCAGGGCGGAGCCGGGGATGTCGGTATGCACGTGGACCTTGAAGATCTCGTCGTCGTCGCTGATGACGAGGGAATCGCCGATGCTGCCCAGATAGCGGCGCAGCGGCTCCAGATCCACGTCGGGGCTCTTCTTGCGCACCACGTAGACGGTGTCGAAAATGTTGATCTCCGGCACGTCCACCTTTCCGTCGACAAAGACGGAGTCCTCCCTGAGCTCGCGGACGGAGACGGCCTTGCCGGAGCTGATCTCCCCGCGCAGGGAGGCGAGGATCGCCGAGAGGATCACCATATAGCCCTTGCCGCCGGCGTCGATCACGCCGGCCTTTTTCAGCACCGGGTTCTGGTTGACGGTGTCCTCCAGCGCCTCTTCGCCGGCCCGGATGGCTTCGGAGAGGGTGGTCTCCAGGTCGCTGCCGTTTTTCGCGGCCTTGACCGCCGCGGCGGAGGCCAGGCGGGAGACGGTGAGGATGGTGCCCTCGGCGGGCTTCATCACCGCCTTGTAGGCGGCCTCCACGCCGTCGTTCATGGCGCCGGCAAACTCCTCGGCGCCGGCGGTCTCGGTGCCCTTGAGGCGTTTGGCGATGCCCCGGAACAGCAGGGAGAGGATGACGCCGGAGTTGCCCCGGGCGCCGCGCAGCATGGCGCCGGCCACGCAGTCGGACGCGGCGGCCACGTTGTCAAAGCTCCTTTTCCGAAGCTCCGCCGCGGCGTTGTTGATGGTCAGGCCCATGTTGGTGCCGGTGTCGCCGTCCGGCACGGGGAATACGTTCAGGTCGTTGATGACCTGGATATTGGCATGCAGCGCCGCGTCCGCGCAGAGGATCATCTCTTTGAAGGCCGCGGCATCGATATAATCTCTCATGTTGTGTGTGTCTCCATTATATTGTCATTTGTGAAACTTGTCATTTGTGAAACGAAGTTTCGCAACTGAATGGTCAGCCGATGATCGAATCCACGTAAACGTCCACAGCCTTCACCGGCACGCCGGTGGCCTTGTTCAGCTTGTAGCCGACTTCCTTCATGATGCTGCGGCACACCGCGGCGATGTTCACGCCCTGATCCACGCCGATGTGGAGTTCCAGGCTGATGCTGCCGTCCTCATTGTAGTGCACTTCAACGCCCTTGGACATATTCTCTCTGCGCAGAAGCTGCAGCGGGCTGCTGCTCTGGCTGCGCCCGACCATTCCCTTGACGCCGAAGCAGCTGGTCGCCGCGTCGCCGGCCAGGTTGGAGAACACCTCGCCCGTGATCCGGATCCTGCCCATGTCGTTGACGATTTTTACCATAAACGAACCGCTCCTTTCCCGGTCATTTCGGCCGCGGTCAAATGGCCGCAATTCCGATTCTATGATTATATACCACTTATTAAAAAAGTACAAGGCATTTTTCGCCTCTCCGGCCCGTCCGGGAAAAACTTCACCTGCGCCCGTGCGATCCGACGCTTTTTTTGAAAAAAACTCCGGGCGGAAGGTTTACATTCTGACGAAAAAATGATAAACTTAAACTGTCCAACCGCGCCGTGCGGAGAGCGTTTTTCGGCTCTCTCCGTCCGGGCAATCTATAAAGTTTGGAGAGTGAAGCTATCATGAGACACTTCAAAACGATGGACGGCAACAACGCAGCCGCCCATGTATCCTATGCGTTTACCGAAGTCGCCGCAATCTACCCCATCACTCCGTCCAGCCCCATGGCCGACTATGTTGACCAGTGGGCCGCGCAGGGCCGCAAGAATATCTTCGGCTCCACCGTCAAGGTTCAGGAGATGCAGGCTGAGTCCGGCGCCGCCGGTGCTGTGCACGGTTCTCTGAATGCCGGCGCTCTGACCACCACCTACACCGCCTCCCAGGGCCTGCTGCTGATGATCCCCAACATGTACAAGATCGCCGGCGAGCTGCTGCCCGGTGTGTTCCACGTCAGCGCCCGTACCCTGGCGAGCCACACCCTGAACATCTTCGGTGACCACAGCGACGTGATGGCATGTCGTCAGACCGGCTTTGCCATGCTGGCCGAGTCCAACGTGCAGGAAGTCATGGACCTGTCCCCCGTGGCGCACCTGGCCGCCATCAAGGGCCGCGTTCCTTTCCTGAACTTCTTCGACGGCTTCCGCACCTCCCACGAGCTGCAGAAGATCCAGGTCTGGGATTACGACGATCTGGCCGAGATGGTCGACATGGACGCTGTCCAGGCCTTCCGCGATCGCGCCCTGAATTCCGAGCATCCCGTTATGCGCGGCTCTCACGAAAATGGCGACATTTTCTTCCAGAACCGCGAGGCTTCCAACAAGTACTACGACGCCGTTCCCGCCATCGTTGAGGAGTACATGGGCAAGGTCAACGCCAAGCTCGGCACCGACTACCAGCTCTTCAACTACTATGGCGCTCCCGACGCCGACCGCGTCATCATCGCGATGGGCTCCATCTGCGACGTGGCCGAGGAAGTCATCGACTACCTGACCGCCCAGGGCGAGAAGGTCGGCCTTGTCAAGGTCCGCCTGTACCGTCCCTTCTGCCCGGACAAGCTCCTGGCCGCCATTCCCGCCACCGCCAAGAAGATCGCCGTCCTCGACCGCACCAAGGAGCCCGGCGCGCAGGGCGAGCCTCTGTATCTGGACGTCGTCACCGCGCTGGCCAACGCCGGCAAGACCGACGTGAAGGTCATCGGCGGCCGCTACGGCCTCGGTTCCAAGGACACGCCTCCCGCCTCCGTCTTCGCCGTATACAACGAGCTGAAGAAGGAAGACATGAAGCGCATGTTCACCCTCGGCATCGTGGACGACGTGACCAACCTCTCCCTGCCCGAGGAGCACGCCCCCAACACCGCCGCCGAAGGCACCATCGAGTGCAAGTTCTGGGGTCTGGGCGGCGACGGCACCGTCGGCGCCAACAAGAACTCCATCAAGATCATCGGCGACCACACCGACAAGTTCGTGCAGGCCTACTTCCAGTACGACTCCAAGAAGACCGGCGGCGTGACCATCAGCCATCTGCGCTTCGGCGACAAGCCCATCAAGAGCCCGTACTACATCAACAAGGCCGACTTCGTCGCCTGCCACGTTCCCTCCTACATCACCAAGGGCTTCCCCATCGTCCGCGACGTCAAGCCCAACGGCGTCTTCCTGGTCAACTGCCAGTGGAGCTTTGAGGAGCTGGAGCACCACCTGGATGCCGCTTCCAAGCGCTACATCGCCAAGAACAACATCCAGCTCTACATGATCAACGCCATCGACCTTGCCAAGCAGATCGGCATGGGCAAGCGCACCAACACCATCCTGCAGTCCGCCTTCTTCTCCCTGGCCAAGGTCATGCCCGAAGCGGAAGCCATCCAGTACATGAAGGACGCCGCCCTCCACTCCTACCTGAAGAAGGGCCAGGACGTGGTCGACATGAACTACAAGGCCATCGACGCCGGCGCCACCGCCTACGTCAAGGTCGAGGTTCCCGAGTCCTGGGCCACCGCCGAGGATCACAAGGCTGCCGAGCCCAAGCACGGCCTCGAGAAGACCGTCAAGATGGTCACCACCATCCTCGATCCCGTGGACAAGATGGACGGCGACAGCCTGCCCGTCTCCGCCTTCGTGGATCATGCCGACGGCACCTTCGAGCTGGGCGCCGCCGCCTATGAGAAGCGCGGCATCGCCGTCTCCGTTCCCAAGTGGGACGCCGACAAGTGCATCCAGTGCAACCAGTGTGCTTTCGTCTGCCCGCACGCCACCATCCGTCCCTTCGTTCTGACCGCCGAGGAGGCCGCCGCTGCTCCCGAGCAGACCAAGCTGGCCGCCGTCAAGGGCATCAAGGGCATGGACGGCTACAAGTTCGCGATGGCCGTGTCTCCTCTGGACTGCATGGGCTGCGGCGTCTGCATCGGCGAATGCGGCGTGCACGCCATCGAGATGGTTCCCATGGAGAGCCAGCTCCAGGAGCAGGAAGTCTTCAACTACATGGTCGAGAAGGTTTCCGCCAAGCCCGAGCTCTTCAAGCGCGACAATGTGAAGTTCAGCCAGTTCGCTCAGCCCTACCTGGAGTTCTCCGGCTCCTGCGCCGGCTGCGCCGAGACCAGCTACGCCCGCATCGTCACCCAGCTCTTCGGCGACCACATGCTCATCTCCAACGCCACCGGCTGCTCCTCCATCTGGGGCGGTCCCGCGGCCACCTCTCCCTACACCGTCAACAAGGAAGGCAAGGGTCCCGCCTGGGCCAACTCCCTCTTTGAGGACAACGCGGAGCACGGTCTCGGCATGTACCTGGGCCAGAAGAAGATCCGCGACGATCTGAAGGCCAAGGTCATCGAGATGATGGAGGCTCCCTCCTGCTGCGCCGAGCTGAAGGCTGCCGCGCAGGCCTGGCTCGACACCTATGACGACGGCAACCTGAACCAGGCGCCCACCAAGGCCCTGATCAAGGAACTGGAGGAGGACATCTCCGGCATCGACAGTTGCATCGCCTTCCTGGGCTCCGACATGGGCAAGCAGATCTACGGCGACGCGCAGCCCGCGGCTCTGGCTGCTGCCGAGGCCGACAAGGCCGCCGGCATCAAGGTCTGCACCTGCAAGGCCTGCAGACTGGGCGCTGAGATCCTGGCCAAGAAGGATTACCTGAACAAGAAGTCCATGTGGATCTTCGGCGGTGACGGCTGGGCCTTCGACATCGGCTACGGCGGCGTTGACCACGTCCTCGCCTCCGGCGAAGACGTCAACATCTTCGTGTTCAACACCGAGGTGTACTCCAACACCGGCGGACAGGCCTCCAAGGCTTCCAACATCGGTCAGGTGGCGCAGTTCGCCGCGGCCGGCAAGGAGCTCAAGAGCAAGAGCCTGGCCGAGATGGCCATGACCTACGGCTACGTCTACGTCGCGCAGGTCGCCATGGGCGCCAACAAGGCCAAGGCCCTCAAGGCCATCGTCGAGGCCGAGGCCCACAAGGGTCCCTCCCTCATCATCGCTTACGCTCCCTGCGAGATGCACAGCATCAAGGGCGGCATGGGCAACTGCCAGAAGGAAATGAACAAGGCCGTCGACTGCGGTTACTGGAACCTGTTCCGCTTCAACCCCGACGCCGCTCAGCCCTTCACCCTTGACAGCAAGGCGCCCGCCGGCGGCTACCAGGAGTTCCTGATGAACGAGGCCCGCTACAGCCGTCTGACCCGCGAGTTCCCGGAGCGCGCCGAGAGGCTCTTCGCCGCGAACGAGGCCAACGCCAAGGATCGCTACGAGCATCTGATGAAGCTCAAGGCCCTCTACGAGTAATCTATCCGGGTAAATCCGCGTCATACTTCGTTATCGTCCTTGCAGGGGCACAAAGCCCGTGCTGCGGCCGATGCCTCGTCTGACACGCATTTCCCTCGGATAGAGGATAAAGCAACAAGCAAGCCCGCCGGGAAACCGGTGGGCTTGTTTTTATAATCCGTATACAGGTTTGTCAGAGCACTGCCGTCGGGCAGCGAAGGACGGTGACGCCGTAGGGGGTCTCCGCAGGGTCGAGCTCGTTCGTGTCGGCAAAGCGGACCGCGTTCATCCGGCCGGCAAAGTCCTCCACCGGGCCGATCACGTCGTAACCGAAGCCCGCGCCCCGGTAGTGCATGGGCACGGTGATGCGCGCGCCGACGGCTTTGGCCAGCTCCGCCGCCGTCTCCGCTCCGATGGTATAGTGTCCGCCCACCGGGATCAGCAGCAGATCGGGCGTTCCCAGCGCCGCCAGCTGCCTGTCGTCGAGCATGTGGCCCAGGTCGCCCAGATGGGCGACGCGAAGCCCCTCCGCTTCGATAACGCGGATCGTATTGGTCCCCCGCAGGCTGCCGCCCCGGTCGTCGTGAAAGCAGGGGATCTCCGTCACGCGGAAGCCCGGCTGTCTGCCGCTCGGCTTCACGCCGTCTGCATAGCCGTGATCCCGGTGCCCATGGCTGCAGAGCACCAGATCCGCGGTGATCTCCGGCAGGCTGAGGCCGGGTACGCTCCCGGGGGCATAGGGATCGAAGACTGCGGAACCCTCCGCCGTCTCCAGCAGAAAGCAGGAATGCCCGTACCAGGTAAGTTTCATTTGTTCGCTCCTTTCTTATTTCCGACGCAGAAGATAATAGCTCATGGGAAAGCTTTCAAATTCGTCAAAGCTCTCGGCGGAATCCACGACCTCATAGTATTCCAGCACCAGCGGCTTCAGCTCCTTTGCCAGGAGAACGAATTCCGTTTCCTGTTCCCTAATATAGCGGTCCTGCTCCTCTTCCAGTTCCGGCTTGTTCAGGTTCAGATGGCAGAAGAAGCGCGTCTGCGGAACGTATCCGGTCACCGTGTAAAGCCCGTGGTCCAGCGCGCCGTAGCTGAGCAGGCTCTGGTCCTCCGACTCGGCGATATCGGCGGCGAAGCGGGAAAACCACAGGTCCTCCGGCCGATAGGCGCTGAAAAAGCTGTTGACCGAGTGCCGGCGGGCAAAGACGCCGCCTCCGGCCAAAAGGCACAGACAGAGCAGAAGCGCCGCAATCCGCGGGAGCGCTGCGCGCCGGGACAGGGCCTCGATCCCCCGCTCCAGGAGCCGCGAGACCGCGAGGATCCCGGGCACCGCCATGGCGGCGTAGGCATAACCGTAATAGTCAAAGGCGGTGCCGCCGATAAAGGGCAGCAGCGTTGCGCACAGGTACAGGAGCAGCAGGCCCGCCTTGACCGGCAACGGCCGGCGGCCGAGCAGGAAGACCAGCGCCCCCAGCGCGATCAGCAGGCTGGTGCGGCCGTTCCAGAGGATCGCGTGGCCGATGCTGTCCCGGAGGAAGCGAAGCAGCCCCAGCTCCGGGTCGACGCCCGAATAGCAGCTCATGTTATCGTAGAAATATACCCCGAACCAGTCGCCGACGGCGCCGTTCGCTCCGAAATAGAGCAGCCAGGGCAGCGTAGCCAGCAGAACGCCCAGCAGGAAAAGGCCAGCCGCGTTTCCCAGCGCCGCGAAGTCCCGCCGCGCACTCAGCAGGATCGCGATAAAGAGCACGTAGCCCACGTACAGCCCCAGGAGCGTATACTTGATCCAAAGCACACAGCCCGCCATGGCGCCGAGCAGCACGATCTGCTGCGGGCGCGGCAGCCAGCCCCGGTCCTCGCCCGTGGTCAGAAAGACGTGGAGCGCAGGATACAGAAAGGGCAGCGCGATCTCCTCTGCACAGCCCCCCAGGAAAAAGGAATAGCTGCTGCAGAGCACTGCTCCCAGGCAGGGAATCAGCAGGCAGAAGCCGCGCAGGACTCCCAGCTTTCGCGCCGTCTCCGCCGCGGTGCGGAGAAAGGCGGCAAAGCACAGCGTCTCCAACACGTACCCGCCGAGAAAGCTACGGTGGGAGATCAGCCAGGCCAGGCCATAGAGGAAGTAGAGCAGCACGCCCTTCTGCTCATAGATGTCCCGATAGGTCACCCGCCCGTTGAACATGGCCTTTCCCACCGTAAAAAAACAGTTGGTGTCGTCCCAGTCGTTCATGGGGAAAATCGGCGAGCTGCGCGAGCAGAGGCCGATCATGACCGCCGCGGTCAGCAGGCACCAGAGCGCCAGCAGGAGCTGTCTTTTTCCTTCTTCTCTCTTCATTTCCGCTTTCTCCTTGTTGATGCCCTTATTATATCAGCGCGCCGGCACATGGGCAACAAAATAATGTTGACCCCTCTGCGGCAAAATGGTAGAATACCCGTGTTCACAACAAGGAGGAACGCAGATGAAAGGTAATTTTGTGGTCCGGCTGCTGATGGCTCTGCTGGTGCTGGCAGTTTTCGGCGCCTATTCTTATTTTCGCGCCGCCTATACGCCCTACAGCTTTGAGTTGGAGGACGCGCAGCGCGCAGCACAGGCGCCCCTGGCGATCGCGGCCGCGCCGGCCCCGGAGTCTGCCGCTCCTGCGGTGCAGCCTGCCGCCGTGCCCGAGACGCAGGAGGCCCCCGCGACGCCAGAGCCCACGCCGGTGCCAACCGTGGACCCGGATTCCCCCGCCGGCCGCGCCGCCGCGCTGGGTCTGCCGGCCCCGCCCGACATCGACGTGACCAGCTGGGAGTACACCCTGGTCAACGGCGACCACTCCATCGGCCAGTACGCGCCGGAGCAGCTCGGCTATCTCAACCAGACTGCCGAGGCCGACGATATTCAGACCAGCTACAACCCCAACCGCTGCCCCGTGGATTACCGCATCGCCCAGGCCCTGCTGGACTTCGCCCTCGGCTGCCGGGAGGCCGGGCTGCCGGTCTATCTGTCCTCGGGCTACCGCAGCTACAGCGACCAGGCCGCCAACTTCCGCCGCATCTGCGACAACAACGGCATCTCCGACGGCAAGATCGGCGGCTACTACGTCACGATGCCCGCCGGCTGCAGCGAGCACCAGCTCGCCCTCTGCTGCGATATCACGGATAAATACTACGCGACCAAGCGCGACGACAAGGTGGCCAGTCCCACCATCGACTGGCTGCAGGAGCACTGCGCGGAGTACGGCTTCATCCACCGCTTCCCCGACGGCAAGCAGGACATCACCGGCGTGATGAACGAGAGCTGGCACTTCCGCTACGTGGGCGTGGAGGCCGCAACCTATATCATGGAAAACCACCTGGTGCTGGAGGAGTTTCTGGCGCTGTACGGTGTGGAGTAAAATAGCATGAAACGAGCTTTTCAACTGATCATCGCGCTGCTGTTCGCGGTGTTCGCCCTGATCCTGGCGGTCAGCTCCTGCGCGCCGCAGCCCGCCGCCTCCCCCGCGCCGGCCGCCGAAACGGCGGAGCCGACGCCTGACGCCGAGCCGAGTGCAGAGCCCGTTCCGGAAGACGACGCGGCGGTTCTGCCGGAGGCAGACGAGGCGCCGGAAGAGAGCTCCGCAGCGGAGGCGGCACCCGATGAGCCGGAGGCGCGGGACATGGCCGCCATGACGCCGGCCGAGCGGGCCGCGGCCTGGGGTCTGCCCGAACCGCCGGAGGGGATCGACCTGAGCCTGCAGCAGTTCAAGCTGGCCAATTCCTACAACAGCATCACCGAACAGCGCCCGAACCACAGCTACGGCGCGGGCGTAACGGTGGATGCCGTGGCCGCCGAGGCCTTCAACAGCTTTGTGGCCGCCGCGCACGAAGCAGGCTACGGCGTTACGGCCTTCCGCGGCTACATCGACTACTGGACGGTTCTGGAGAACTACTATGAGCCGGTGGTTTACAGCGAGGGCGCCGAGGTCGCAGGCGCGACCACTTACGTTCCCGGCTGCAACGATCACCAGACCGCGCTCTGCATCGACCTGCGGCTCGGCGGCAGCGGCAACTTCGGCGAGGGCATCGACTTTCGCGGCACCGAGGCCTGGGACTGGCTGCTGGAAAACTGCGCCGACTACGGCATCATCCTCCGTTATCCCGAGGGTCAGGAGAGCTGGTACGGCACGGCCTGCATGAACCCCTGCCACTTCCGCTACGTGGGAGAGGACGCTGCGCACTATATTATGGAAAACAACATCACGCTGGAGCAGTTTATGCTCCTCTACGACTGGGAGCGCATTTACGTTCCCGGCGTCAACTGAGCCATCAGCCGGCAAAAGAGGCCCGGGGGCTGTGTTTTCACAGCCCCCGGGCCTCTTTCGCCCTTCCGCTTCTTCTGCGGAGACAGCACGGCGTCTCGTTACACCAGGCGGATCTCCCGGCAGCTTCCCGCGCCAAAGACCTTTTCCATCTCGCTCTTGTAGTGGGCATAATACGCGCTGGGCATCAGCGCCTGCACGCAGCCGGCAAAGCCGCCGCCATGCACGCGCCAGGCGCCCCGGCCTTCCAGCAGCCTGCGGCTCAGCTCCAGGCCCTCGGCCAGCTTGGTGTCGCCGGTGGCGCTGGTGACGATGTTGTTCAGCAGCTCCTCCGAGGAGCGGCCGGACTCGTTCATCAGCTTCATATAGGCCGCGCCGTCCCCTGCCTTCAGGGCATCCCGCATCCTGGGCACGCGCTCATTCTCGTCAAAGAAATGCATGGCCCGGCGCACCGGCCGGTTGGCGGGGTCCCAGCCCCTGCTGCGAAATTCTTCCGGGTCCACGTCGCCCAGAACGCCCTTGTCGAAGAGATTCGCCACATAGACCATGTCCGCCGGGATACGGGCGTAGGAGGTATCCAGTCCGGCGTGGCTGCCGCCGGTCTCGGTCAGGCAGAGCGTCAGGCCCATGGAGGCAAAGTCGGCCTCCACCGTCTCGATCTCCCGTGTTTTGAAATCCACATAGATCGTCTTGCCCAGGGAGCAGACAAGCTGGCTCATCAGCCCGCAGGGCTTGCCGAAAAACTCGTTCTCCGCCCGCTGCGCCACCCGCGCGATGACCACGGGGTCGATCTTCCCGTCGTTATAAAGCGCGTTGAGGATGCGCCCGATGAGTACCGAAAACGCGGCCGAAGAGCTCAGCCCCGCGCCGCTGGGGAGGGTGCTGGTGACCGTGGCGTCAAAGCCGCCGATCTTGAGCCCAAGTTCCTGAAATCCGGCCAGCATCCCGCGCACCAGCGCCTGGGCCGTGCCGAATTCCCGGGTCCTGACGCTCAGCTGATTCAGTTTGACCTCCAGCTCTCCCTGGCCGTCAGAGCGGATACTGACCGTCTTCCGGTCGTTTGCGCTCACACGGGCCCGGATCCCCAGGTCGATGGCGCCTGCCAGGATCCTGCCGTTCTGATGGTCTGTATGATTACCGGCCAGCTCCGTGCGGCCGTTGACAAAAAACTCTCTCTTCATGAAACCGTCCCTTTTTCGTCTCCGCGCTTTCCTGTCACATGATAAATCATATAACAGCTCCTCCGCAAAGTCAATGGAAAAACCGGACGCCGCATGCGGTTTCTTTCCGTCCGGGCAAGGCCCCCGCGCCTTTTTCCAATCTTGTCATTCCGCTCTTTCGGGGCTATAATAGGGAAGTATCAGAACAACAAGGAGCCGCCCATGATCGATCTTTCTCTCTTTTCCCGCGCCCGTCTGGACGCCGCCCTGGAGGCGCTGCTGGCGACGCAGGATTCCGCCCTGCATGCCTATACCCCTGCCCCCGGTCTGCCTGCGCTCCGCAGCGTGCTGAGCGAGAAGCTCTCGGACGCAGGCTATCCCGTCGCCCCCGAGGGGATCTATATCACCTGCGGCGCGCAGGCGGGGCGTTCCATCCTCGCCCGCGCCCTTCTCGACCCGGGTGACGAGGTCCTGTTCCTGACGCCGCCCGCCGAAGGCATTCTCCCCGCGGTGCGCGCAGCCGGCGCTGCCGTCACGGAGCTCCTCACGGATCGGACCCGCCTCCTCGTCCTCTCCGGCGCGTCCGTCCCGGATGGCGCCGCGGAGACGCTTCGGGTCGCCGAAGGCCGCGCCTGTCTGCTGGCAGACTGCGTGACGCCCGGCTCCGAGGCCGCTGCGCTGGCGCTTACAACGGACGCCTGTGTTCTCAACGGAGATTTCGGCCCGGCGCTCTCCGGCGAGTGCATCGGCTTTCTCGCGGTCGGCAGCCGCTTCCCGGCGGCGGACAGGCTGACCGCCGCCATCGCGGGGGCTGGCCGCGCCATGGGCTACGTCAACCCGCCCAGCCTGATGCAGCGGGCCGTTCTCGCCTTACTGACGTGAAAAAACCCCCGTCCGGAGACGGGGGTTTTTCCCTGCTTATCAATAATTCTCTTTCCGGACCTCGAAGTAGGCCTGGGGATGATTGCAGACAGGGCAGACCTCAGGCGGCTTGGTGCCGACGACCAGGTGACCGCAGTTACGGCACTCCCAGACAACGACGCCGCTCTTCTCGAACTGGGTCTTGGTCTCCACGTTCTCCAGAAGCTTGCGGTAGCGCTCCTCATGGGCCTTCTCGATGGCGCCCACGCCGCGGAACTTGGCCGCAAGTTCAGGGAAGCCCTCTTCCTCGGCCTCTTTCGCCATGCGCTCGTACATGTCCGTCCACTCGAAGTTCTCGCCCTCGGCCGCGTGCAGCAGGTTCTCTTCGGTGCTGCCCAGTTCGCCCAGCTCCTTGAACCAGAGCTTCGCGTGCTCTTTTTCGTTATCGGCGGTCTTCAGAAAAATCTCCGCGATCTGCTCATAACCCGCTTTCTTCGCAGCGGAGGCAAAATAGGTGTATTTATTCCTCGCCTGGGATTCGCCCGCGAAGGCCTCCCACAGATTCTTTTCGGTTTTCGTGCCGACGTATTTGTTTGCCATAAAAGAAACCTCCTTTGTGATGGATCTATGCTTACTATACCCTGTCAGGCAGGAGTTAGTCAACCAAATAAATAAGGAATCCTGCGTCACCGGAACGAAACATAAAAAAGCAGAGCCGCTCGATTGAGCGGCTCTGTGTTGGCATTGACCTATTTTCCCGGCCCGTCGCCAGGCAAGTATCGTCGGCACTGGTGAGCTTAACTTCTGTGTTCGGAATGGGAACAGGTGGACCCTCGTTTCCTCTTCCTCTCCGATCCAAACCCGCTTTCGCTGGGCTTTGAATCGGAAACCAGGGGATTTTGTACCCTGAAAACTGAACAGAGAGAAGCAAGGACATAACCTGCATAAGATATTGTAGGTCAAGCCCTCGGGCTATTAGTACCGGTTGGCTCAACACATTGCTGTGCGTACACCGCCGGCCTATCAACGAAGTAG
>CACYHB010000024.1:0-1528 GCA_902774015.1 Oscillospiraceae bacterium
AAGCACGGCGTCCTTGCGAGCGCCTTTTTCTTTCTTCCACCGGGCGCGGCGCGTTCTTTCTTTTTGGGCAAGCACCAAAAAGAAAGAATGGGGGGCGCAATACGCAGCTTTAGTTCTGTGAACACGTTGGAGATAATAGTATACATTGATTATACAGTCTGCCGGTTTTCTTTGCAAGGGCCAGAAAAAAGGGGCATCGGCCGATGCCCCTTCAGTAAATAAATGATAGATCGTTCAGCTGTGCCTGCGTTTGCGGAAGAAGCCGCCGGCGAGGCAGATCAGCACCGCGACGCCCGCCACCATGGCCGAGCCCACGATACCGGACACCGTGGTGCCCACGGGCGTGTCGCTGTCGGCGAAGGCGTAGTCCGGCAGGAAGGAAGTCTTTTCCTGGATGCCGGCCGCGCTGTCTGCCGCCGCGCTCTGGACGCCGAAGTTCTCCTCGTCGAGGCCCATGTTCTCACTGTAGCCCGCGTCGGCGTTGCCGAAAAGGGCCCACTCCAGACCGTCCGGATTGGAGCTGGCCAGCAGACTCAGTCCGCCGCCCACCAGCAGGGCCACCGCCGCGAGGATCGCCACCGTAGCCTTCAGGGAGCGCTTGTTGTCCGCGCCTGCTGCCGGCTCCAGCTCCTGCAGAAGCTCGGGGCGGGACTCATACACGAAGAGCAGCACCGCCGAGGTGATCAGGCCTTCCACCAGGCCGATGGCCAGATGAATGGGCTGCATCAGCGCGACAAAGGCTCCGAAGGGCAGCTCCGTAATGCCGGAGAGGCTGGTCTCCAGAACGACGGAGAAGGCGCCGAGCTGCAGTGTGACGATGCAGCCGATGACAGAGGCTGCGATGATGCGGCCGCGCTGGGCAGCCTTGCCTTCGCCGAACCAGCGGCTGCGCATGATAGGCCGCCAGATCAGGTAATAGCCGACGAAACAGCCGTAAAAGGCCATGTTCCAGACGTTAGCCCCCAGAGCCATCAGGCCGCCGTCGGCAAAGAAGAGGCATTGGATCGCAAGGATCACGATCATGGACAGGAAGCCCGCCTGGGGTCCCAGCAGCGCGGAGAGCAGCATGCCGCCGCACATATGCCCGGAGGAGCCTGTGCCGGGGATGGTGTAATTGATCATCTGGCCGGCGAAGACCAGGGCGGCGGTGACCGCCATGGTGGGAAGCTTCTGGGCTTCGTCATCCTTTCTCAGTTTGTGAATGGAAACGCCGGCGGCGGTGCCGGAGGCCACATACATGGTCGCGGCGACGGCGGGGGCCAGCAGTGCGTCTGCCATATGCATAACAAGCACCTCGATTGTTTCTTGGATTGATGCCAGTATAGCCTCCGTCCGGAAGCGCCGCAAGCCCCCCGGGGGGATATAAATTTGAAATTTTTCAGCTTTGTCGATGGCTGCGCAAAAGCAGGCCGCCCTTCCGGGCGGCCTGCGGAGACTGTCAAAAAACTACGCTGAAAGCACAACAAACAGAGCAGCGGGGGAGCTCGAGGGGGCAAGGCCCGCCTCGAGTACAATAACCCGCCGTCCG
>CACYHB010000024.1:1535-51320 GCA_902774015.1 Oscillospiraceae bacterium
TCAGGCTTTTTCGGGTAATCGCATTTTGATCCCCCGTCAAAATGCGCGGCGGGAGAAGCGCAGTCAAAAAAGTCTGTCAGACTTTTTTGACAAGCTGAGCAGGCCGCCCTTCCGGGCGGCCTGCGGATGCTTGGTTCTATACGGCGATTAAGCCAGATGGCCCTTGGCCTTGATCACGTCGATCACCTGATCCACGTACTTTTCACAGGTTTCGTCGCTCTCGGCCTCCACCATGACGCGGATGACCGGCTCCGTGCCGCTCTCACGCACCAGGATGCGGCCTGTGTCGCCCAGCGCGTCGGCAACCGCCTGCACGGCCGCCTGCACGTCGGGGTCGTTCTGCGCTTCGGGCTTGGACTTGACGCGCACGTTCTTGAGCACCTGGGGATAGAACACCACGGGGGCCGCCAGCTCGCTCATGGGCTTGCGCTTGGCCAGCATGACTTCCATCAGCTTGAGGGAGGTCAGGATGCCGTCGCCGGTGGTCTCGTACTTGAGGAAGATGGTGTGGCCGCTCTGCTCGCCGCCGAGGCGGTTGCCGGTCTGCACCATGTTCTCGTACACGTACTTGTCGCCGACCTTGGTCTTCTCGTACTCGATCCCCACCTTGTCCAGCGCCTTGTACAGGCCGAAGTTGGACATGACGGTGGTGACGACCTTGTTGTTGAGGAGCTTGCCCCGCTCCTTCATGTACAGGCCGTAGATGTACAGCACGTGGTCGCCGGTGACGACGTTGCCCTTTTCATCCACACAGAGGCAGCGGTCGGCATCGCCGTCGTAGGCAAAGCCCACGTCCAGGCCGTTGTCCACCACGAACTTCTGCAGATGCTCGATGTGGGTGCTGCCGCAGTCGGTGTTGATGTTGTAGCCGTCGGGCTCGGCGTTGATGACGTAGGTCTTGGCGCCCAGCGCGTCGAACACGCCCTTGGCGATGGACCAGGCGGCGCCGTTTGCACAGTCCAGACCCACCTTCACGTCCTTGAAGCTGTACTTCGACATGGAGATCAGGTGACCCACGTAGCGGTTGCGGCCGGAGACGTAGTCCACCGTTCTGCCGATGGCCTCCCGCTCGGCAACGGGGATCTCCAGCTTGCCGTCGATGTAGTCCTCGACCTTCAGAATGGTCTCCTCGTCCATCTTCTCACCGCTGCCGTTCAAGAGCTTGATGCCGTTGTCGTAGTAGGGGTTGTGGGAGGCGGAGATCATGATGCCGCAGTCAAAGTCGTCCACGCGGGTGATGTAAGCCACGGAGGGCGTGGTGGTGACGTGCATGATATACGCGTCCGCGCCGGAGGCCATCAGGCCCGTGCACAGGGCGTACTCGAACATGTAGGAGGAGCGGCGGGTGTCCTTGCCGATGACGACCTTGGCTTTCTTGCCCTGATTGACGCCGTAGTACCAGCCCAGAAAACGGCCGATCTTGATGGCGTGCTCATAGCTGAGGTTTTTGTTCGCTTCGCCGCGGAAGCCGTCGGTCCCGAAGTATTTGCCCATGCTTACAGACGCTCCTTCCGCTCGATGTCGAGGAAGTACTTGTAGGTGTCCACGGTCAGCTCGCCGCAGGCGGCCTCATCGCAGGCGATGATGGCGCCGTTGTGCATCTGCAGCGCGGAGCAGGTCCACTTGTGGCTTACGTTGCCCTCCACGGTGGCGGCCAGGGCGCGGGCCTTGTTGTGGCCGGAGATGAGCACCAGGACCTCCTTGGAGTCGGTCACGGTGCCGATGCCCACGCTCAGCGCCTGGGCGGGGACCTTCTCGGGGTCGTTGCCGAAGAAACGGGAGTTCACGATGCGGGTATCGGTGGTCAGATCGCGCACACCGGTGCGGGACGAAAGAGAGGTAAAGGGCTCGTTGAAGGCCAGATGGCCGTCCACGCCGATGCCGCCCATGAAGAGGTCGATGCCGCCGTAGGAGGCGATCTTCTCCTCGTAGCGGGCGCACTCGCCCTCAGGATCGTCGGTCATGCCGTTGAGGATGTTGATGTTCTCCGGCTTCATATCCACCAGATGGTCGAAAAGATTGTCGTGCATGAAATACCAGTAGCTCTGGTCATGCTCGTGGGGCAGGCCGAGGTACTCGTCCATGTTGAAGGTGACCACGTTGGCGAAGCTCAGCTCGCCCGCCCGGTTCATGCGCACCAGCTCCTTATAGACGCCGATGGGGCTGGAGCCGGTGGGGAGGCCGAGCACGAAGGGCCGGTCTTCCTTGTGGGCCTTGATCTTCGCGGCAATGTAGTCTGCCGCCCATTTGCACATTTTATCGTAATTGTCCTGAATCACAACACGCATCGTAACATTTCTCCTTTTCAAGATAGTATCGCATATGTTTCGTATCGGCTCCCCGATGCGGGGGAGGCCGAGCCGTCAGAATTTTTCGACGATCTCGCCGCTGTTCTTGTAGATGCAGTTTTCGGGGACCACGCCGCGCACGCAGGAGGTGGGATAGACGTTGCTGTGCCGCCCGACGACGGTGCCGGGGTTGCAGACGCTGTTGCAGCCCACTTCCACATAGTCGCCCAGCATGGCGCCGAATTTCTTGATGCCGGTCTCGATCTGCTCGGTGCCGTTGTGCACCACGACCAGCTTTTTGTCGCTCTTGACGTTGGATGTGATGGAGCCTGCGCCCATGTGGCTGTAGTAGCCCAGGATAGAGTCGCCCACGTAGTTGTAGTGGGGCGTCTGCACATGGTCAAAGAGGATCACGTTCTTCAGCTCCACGGAGTTGCCGACCACGCAGTTGGCGCCGACCAGGGCGGAGCCGCGGATAAAAGCGCAGTGCCGCACTTCTGTCTCGGGTCCGATGATGCAGGGCGCGCCCAGATAGGCCGTGGGAAAGACCTTCGCCGTCTTGTGTACCCAGACGTGCTCGGAGACTTCCTCGTAGTCCTCCCCCAGCGTGGGACCGAGGCGCAGGATCAGCTCCTTGATGCCCTTCAGCGCCTCCCAGGGATAGGTGAAGCCGCGCAGATAGTCTGCTGCCAGCGTATGGTCGAGATCATAAAGATCGCTGATGGTATACATTTGTTTCGTCTGCCTCCAGATTCGAAGTCGGACTGCATACGTGTCGGAAAAGCCTCTGTTACAGTGTTGATTCTGCTTTTTCTCTTTCCCTTTCGGCCCACGCAGAGCCGTGGCAGCATCCGCCGAATCTTTCGATCACTGCCAGCCTCGTCAACCATTGCGGTCCCGGCGCTAACGGCCCTCCGCCTCCTCCCGGCGGAATGGCGTTTTCTCAGCCCGATGCGCAGTCCCCGCACCGGATCGGCGATGTCCCTCGAATGACACCGCTTTGAGCGGTGCCCCGGAAAACAGCACCATTGTCCGGTATTATATCACAGCTCTATGGCATTTTCAACAGAACAGCGCATGGTTATTTGTACAACTTTTTTGCCTGCCGCCTGCAGGCAAAAGGCAAAACGCCCCTGCCGTACAAGACGGCGGGGGCGCCAGCTTGTCAAAAAAGTCTGACAGACTTTTTTGACTGCGCTTCTCCCGCCGCGCATTTTGACCGGGGAATCAAAATGCGATTACCCGAAAAAGCCTGATATTTCAGCCTTTTTCGGACGGCGGGTTATTGTACTCGAGGCGGGCCTTGCCCCCTCGAGCTCCCCCGCTGCTCTGTTTGTTGTGCTTTCAGCGTAGTTTATTGACAGTCTCACGCCCCTGCCGTACGAGACGGCAGGGGCGCATTTTCTTTGGATCTACGGCCTCAGTCGATGTGGATGATTTTTTTCGACAGATCCGCAGCCTTTACGTTGGGATTCGGGAAGCGCTCACGCTTCTCGGTGATCCTGCCCACGTTGATGGCGGCCTTCGGGCAGAACTGCACGCAGCTCAGGCAGCCGATGCAGTTGCGGCCGAAGCTAGGCTTTCCGCCCTGGAGCTGGATGTTGTTGCGGGGACATACCTTGACGCAGGTGCCGCAGGAGATGCAGGCGTCGCTCGCGGCAAACTTTTTGCTTCGCGCGGCGTGCATTTTGGAAAAGCCCGCGCTCTCGGCGGCAAAGAGGCTGTTTTTGGGCGGCTTCTTTGCGCTGCGCTCAAAGGCCTTCACAGCGGCGCCGACCTTCTCGGCCGTGCGGTCCAGGCGCTTCTGGGCATTTTTCTTGCTGGTAGGCGGCACCGTCAGCGTGTGGGGCATGAGCCAGATGCAGGTGGAGTGGTTGGAAACGGTAGCCCAATAATCCAGATCCACGATCTCGTCGATCTTATGCAGGCCGCAGCCGATGTAGCCCGCGTACTGCTCCACAGCGAAGGTGTATGCGTTGGGGGCCAGCTTGATGGCCTTGACGTAGCTCTCCACATCGCCGGGCAGACCGCCGCCGTAACAGGGGAAAACAAAGCCCACGCGCCTGGCTTCGGTGGCGTCGGTCTTCTCCGGAAAGGCGCGCATCATGACGATGTCGGTATCGCCCAGGACCTTGGCGATGCTCATGGCCATGTTCAGACAGTGGCCGGAGCCGGAATAACAATAGATGATGTTTTCGCTCATTCTGATCTCTCCTGTTTCATAGTTGTATATGCAGACTTCAGCTTGTTATATTATCGCACATCGCCGCTCCGATTGCAAGGGCGGCCGCGGCAGTTCCTCCTCCCTGCCGGCCTTCCGGAAGAGAAAACGCGGCGGGAAAAACCCGCCGCGTTGGATGCAATGGAATCTGTTCTCAGAACTCCAGGTTCTTGTCGGTCTCCTTGGAGAAGACGTGGGCCACCTTGCCGTCGAAGGTGAAGTGCACGGTGTCGCCGATGTTGAAGTTACCCTTCATGTCGATGGTGGGAACAATGACGATCACGTCCTTGCCCTCGGCATTCAGGTGCAGGTGCACGCTGGAGCCCATCATTTCGGACACTTCGACCGTGGCCTTGACGCCTTCGTCAGCCACGTCGGTGTGCTCGGGACGGACGCCCAGGGTAATGGCCTGAGACTGCACGTCGTTCTTCAGCAGGCGCTCTTCCTTGTCCTCGGAGAGCTCGACCTTGATGCCGCCGACTTCCACGAAGAACTTCTTGCCGTCGCGCACGAGCTGGGCGTCGAAGAAGTTCATGACGGGCATGCCGATAAAGCCGGCCACGAAGAGGTTCGCAGGGTGATTGAACACGTCCTGAGGAGTGCCGATCTGCTGGATGTAGCCGTCCTTCATGATGACGATGCGGTCGCCCAGGGTCATGGCCTCGGTCTGGTCATGGGTGACGTACATGAAGGTGGTGTTGTCAGCGCGCATCTCGTTACGGAGCTTGGCGTCCAGGTTGGACAGAGGCTCGTCCATCAGCATGACCTTCGGGTCACGCACGATGGCGCGGCCGATGGCGACACGCTGGCGCTGGCCGCCGGACAGAGCCTTGGGCTTGCGCTCCAGGTACTGGGTGATGTCCAGGATCTCGGCCGCTTCACGGACCTTCTTGTCGATGACGTCCTTCGGCTCCTTGCGAAGCTTCAGGGAGAAGGCCATGTTGTCATACACGGTCATGTGGGGGTAAAGGGCGTAGTTCTGGAAAACCATGGCGATGTCACGATCCTTGGGGGCCACGTCGTTCATGACCTTGCCGTCGATGATCAGCTCGCCGTCGGAGATCTCTTCGAGACCCGCGACCATGCGCAGGGTGGTGGATTTGCCGCAGCCGGAGGGGCCGACCAGAACGATGAATTCCTTGTCCTTGATGTCCAGGTTGAAGGCCTGCACAGCCACGACGCCTTCATCGGTGATCTGGAGGTTTACCTTTTTCTTCTCGGGTTCGTCAGCCTTTTTCTTCTTGGACTTCTTCTGCTCGCCGCTGACAAAGGGGTACACTTTCTTGATGTTTACCAGTCTGACTTCTGCCATGTTTTCCGGCTCCGCATATTCCGCCTCCGCGCGAATATGCTCACGGTCAGCCGCGATGGGCCGTACCGCGTTGCGACAGGTCTCCACACTGCCGCAGCCCGAGCCAGGGGCTTGAACTTTTCCTCCTTTTTTTCACAGCTTGCCGATCATGTTTGTGGAGTGACCGGGGCCGTGGAAATTACTCAGTGATTGGCCAGGATCTCCTGGACCTGCTCCCGCTCCGGCATGGAGCGGATGGCGCCCTTTCTGGTGGTCACCAGGTAGGCCGCCGCGTTTGCAAAGCGCAGCATCTCGGTGAGGTTCTTTTCATTCAGTCCTTCGACGCCGTGATCCAGCACGTAGTTCAGAACACAGGCGCAGAAGGTGTCTCCGGCGCCGGTGGTCTCAATGGTGCCGCCGAGGCGGAAGGAGGGGACGAAGACCCTTTTGCTGCCGTAAAAGCTGTAGCTGCCGTCGGCCCCCGCGGTCACGTTCAGCACGCGGATGTTGGGGTAGTCCTTTTTCAGGACCGCCGCGCCGCGGTCAAAGTCCTTCTCGCCGGTCATGAACTCCAGCTCGTTATCGGCGATCTTCAGAATATCGCAGCGGCTGAGGCCCCAGGCGATCTGCTCCTTTGCATCCTCCATGCTGTGCCACAGGGGCGGCCGGAGGTTGGGATCGAAGGAAATGAGCGCGCCGGCGCTTTTCGCCAGATTCACGGCCTTGCGGGTGGCAAGGCGCACCTCAGGGTGCGTCATGGAGAGCGTACCGAAATGGAAGATCTTCGTGTCCTTCAGCAGTTCCTGGGGCAGTTCGCTCGCCTGCAGCATCATGTCCGCGCCGGGCTCCCGGTAGAAGGAGAAGTCCCGGTCCCCGTTCGGGAAGGTCTTGACGAAGGCCAGCGTCGTGTGCACATAGGGATCCTCCAGCAGATAGTCCATGCAGATCCCGGCGCCTTCGGCGGCCTCGCGCAGCTGACGGCCGAACATGTCCCTGCCCACCTTGCCGACGAAAGCGGTGCGCTTGCCCAGCTTCTGCAGCATGGCCAGCACGTTACAGGGGGCGCCGCCGGGGTTGGATTCCAGAAGGGGATTGCCCTGCTCGCTCAGGCCGTTCTCGGTAAAGTCGATCAGCAGCTCGCCGAGCGCAGTCACGTCAAAATGCTTTGCCATGGTTTATTTCATCTCCAGATCGTATTTCTCCACGTCCACCAGCACGGCACCCTCGGAGGAGAAGCTGACGGCGTCCGCGTTCTCGGGCGTATACAGCACGAAGGACGCGGCGGACTCGCCGTCGTTGATGAAAAGCTCCAGACTGTACCGATCCAGAATGACGCGCAGCTTGAGCTCCCCGTTGTGCAGATGCACCGGGAACTCGCGGATGTTCACGATGTCGTGGGGGAAGCCGCTGTGGGTCCGGTCCACCTTAACGGTGCTGATATCGGGTCGGAAACGGATCACGGTAAAATGCTCCCCATCCCTGCACAGATACAGGCGGAACCACTTGAAGGAGCTGCTCTCGTTGCCGGGGCGCACCGTGACCGTCATATCCATGCTCCGGCCGCGGATGCCGCGCAGGCTGGTCTCGCCCGTGATGAGCACGTTGTAGTAGTCGATCTTCACACCGCGGTACTTCTCCAGCTCCCGCACGGGGTTCTGGTAGAGGCGGCCGTCGCGGATGCTGAGTTCTCTGGGCAGGGTCATCTGGCCCATGAAGCGCAGCTCTGACGGCTTACAGGAGGAGGTCTCCCAGTTCTGCATCCAGGCGATCATCACGCGGCGCCCATCCTTCGTCAGGAGAGTCTGCGGCGCATAGAAGTCCAGCCCGAAATCGATGGCCTGCACGCGATCGCGGTGCAGATGGAAGTTTTCGCGGTCAATGGAACCGATCAGGCAGACATTGGCGTTGCCGGGGTGGAATTCCAGTCCGATGGCGGCCATCTCCTGGGGGCTCACCAGCAGCACGTCCTTGCCGTCGAGCCGGAACAGGTCCGGGCACTCCCACATCCGTCCGTACTGGTTGTGGCAGGCGGACAGAACGCTCACATACTCCCAGTTGACGGCGTCCGGGCTGCGGAAGATCAGGACGGTGCCGCTGCCGTCGGCGCAGCGGTTGCCGATGGCGGCGTAATACAGGTCGCCTTCGCGCCAGATCTTGGGATCGCGGAAATCCTCGGTGCTGCCGCCCTCGGGCAGGAACCTGGCGTCGATCACGGGGTTGAGGCTGTGCTTTTCATAATCCACGCCGTCGCCGATGGCGATGCACTGGGTCTGGAAGGCCTGGATCTTGCCGTTGCGGAGACGGACGTTGCGCACGCCCGTGTACATCAGCAGGTGGCGACCGTCCGGCATTTCCACGGCGCCCCCGGAGAAGCAGCCGTCGCGGTCATACTCGCTGTCGGGCGCGAGCGCGGCGGGCAGCCGCTCCCATTTGATAAAGTCGCGGGTTTTCACGTGTCCCCAGTGCATGGGACCCCATTTGGTGTCGTAAGGATAATACTGGAAAAACAGGTGATACTCCCCTTTGTAAGGCGCGAAGCCGTTGGGGTCGTTGATCCAGCCGATGCCGCCGGTCACGTGGAAAGCCGGCTGCTCGGAGACGGTGTATTTCAGATATTTCTTTTCAAAGTCGCGGGCTCTCTGCAGCATTTTGCTGGTCATGAACGTTCCTCCTGCCGCTCGCACAGATCGGGAAGCGGCTTGTTTCTATTTCATTGGGCCGGTTTGTTTTCGGCAGAGAGAAGGGTTCTCCGGGGAGAGCCCTTCTCTCTGCCCATTCGCGCCGCCGAAGCGGCGCGAATGGGGGATTGCAGATTATTTTGCGATAAGAGAAACGTCAGAAGCGGCATCCACGTACTTCTGGAAGATGGCCAGGAGCTGATCCAGCTTGTAAGCCTGCAGATCGTTCTGGAGCTGGGTCCAGTCGGCATCGGAGAAGCCGTTCATGATCGCATTGGCACGGGCGGTCTCGATGCACTTGTCGATATCGGCGAGCAGGTTGGAGATCTCCTTGGTGTCGTCAGAGGACATCAGCACGTTGGGGAACACATACTTGGTGTGCATGTCGGGGGTGTAGATGTCCTTGATCCAGTCGAGACGATACTTGGCATCGTCCGGGCAGGTGACGTAAACGCCGTAGTAGCTGTCGAGAACAGCCAGAGGGCCATCGACCATCTCGGCCTCACGGACCTCAACGGGAGAGTGGTCGCCCAGGTCGGCGTGCTGGAGCATGGGCTCGCCCTTGTCGTTGGTGCCCATCACGAAGATATCGAAGCCGTCATCTTCGCCGTAGGTGCCCCAGTTGTTCTGCGGAGACTGGATGGGATCGTACATCTGGTCGAGCCATGCGCAGATGAGGGCGGGGTTCTTGGCGTTGGCGGTGAGAACGGCGCCGCGGCCGCGGTCAAAGCCGGAGGTGAGGGAGCCGGTGTTGGGGGTAAGGTTCACGGTGTCAGCCTTCAGCATGGGCAGCGGAGCCCAGCCGGCGGTGCCGTTCTGGATGTCAGCCATGGTCAGACCGACAATGTTGGCGACGTCCCAGCTGAAGCAGACGCCGTAGCGGCCGGACTTACCCTTGGCAACGTAGGTGGACCATTCCTGAGTGAAAGCATCGGGGTCAAACAGATTCTCGGTGTAGAGCTTGTGGAGCCATTCCACGCCGGCACGCCAGCCCTCGGTGGTGGCAGCGCAGATGACCTGCTTGTCATCGGTGATGACGATGTGGCGCCAGTCGTCGGGATCGCCGTAGCCTTCGCCGAAGCCGTTGCAGAGCACACGGCAGTCCTCATTGCCGCCGTTCACAATGCAGGCCAGGGGGATGATGTCGCCGTCGATCTTGAACTCCGCCTTCAGAGCGTCGGCATTGTCGCGGAAGGCAAGCAGAACAGCCTCGAACTCGTCGACGGTCTTGGGCATCTCAAGGCCAAGGAAGTCAAGCCACGCGGTGTTGATGAAGGGCATGTTGCCGATGGTCTGGATGGCAGTCTTGCCAACGCCCAGCTGCTCGATCCAGGGCAGGGTCCAGATGTGGCCGTTCTCGTCGGTGCACATGTCCTTGTACTCGGGAGCCTGCTCAAAGACCTTGGTCAGGTTCGGCATCAGTTCGGGAGTGATGTAGTCTTCCAGCGGGATGATGACGCCCTGCTTGGCATACTTCAGAAGATCGGCATCGCCAAGACCGGCAGGGGAAATGAACTCGGGCAGGGTCTTGATGTTGGCCATCTCGAGTGCGATCTTGTCGCCCCACTGGTCGCTCTGAATGGCTTTCCAGTTGACGTGGACGTTGGTCTTCTCCTCAAGACGCTTGTAGATGGTACGGTTGTTGGGGTCAGATTCGGTGTTGGCGGGGAATCTGGTCAGGCCAGAGATC
Source organism: Oscillospiraceae bacterium (assembly GCA_902774015.1). Taxonomy (GTDB): domain Bacteria; phylum Bacillota; class Clostridia; order Oscillospirales; family Oscillospiraceae; genus Limivicinus. The sequence goes on from CACYHB010000024.1 coordinate 11,704, forward strand.
TCAGCCTTCTCGGCCAGAGGGAAGGTGTAGCCCTCAGCGGGCACCTCCGCCGGAGCGGCAGCAGTGGAGGCAGCGGGGCCGGAGGAGCCGCCGCAGCCGGCCAGCAGAGCCACGGTCATAACCAGGGCCATGACCAGAGCGAGGGATTTGTGCAGTTTGCTCATCTTGTGTTCTCCTTTTTCATTATTATGCTTTATGGGCTTGCGCCCTTTGGCAACAAACAGAGCGGAGTTTTCCTGGAGCTTTAGCCTTTGACGGCGCCGGCCATAATGCCGTTGTCAAAGTACTTCTGGAAGAAGGGGTACATGATCATCAGCGGCAGGGAGGAAATGATGATGGTCGCGTACTTCAGAAGCTCAGCCAGCTGGGCGCGGGCGGCGGTGGACTGCATGTCGGACACCATGCCGGGCTGGGGCTGGCTCTGAATCAGGATGGCGCGCAGGACCAGCTGCAGGGGCTGCTTGGAGGCGCTGTTCAGGTAGATCATCGCATCGAAGTAGCTGTTCCACATGCCGACGAACTGCCACATGGAGATGGTGGCGATAATGGGCGTGCAGACAGGCAGCAGGATCTTGAAGAAGTAGACCATTTCGGTGGCGCCGTCGATCTCCGCGGCCTCCTGCAGATCTCTGGGGATGCCCATGTAGTAAGTGCGGGCGATGATCATGTTCCACACGCTGAAGGCGGGAGGAATGAGGAGGGCCCAGATGGTATCCAGCATGCCCAGGTTTGCAATCAGCAGGTAGGTCGGGATCAGGCCGCCGCCGAAGAACATGGTGATGACGAAGATGGTGTTGAAGAAGCCCTTGCCCTTGAAGTCAGCGCGAGACATGGGGTAGGCCGCCAGCAGGGTCACCACGACGGAGATGATGGTGAAGAGGATGGAGTAAATCAGGGCGTTTTTGAAGCCGACCCAGATCTGCGAGTTGCTCAGCACGCGCTGATAAGCGGTGGCCGTCCACTTGCTGAAGTCGAAGGACAGGCCGCTGTTCTGCAGCGTGACCGGGTCGACAAAAGAAGCGAGGATAATGTAGATCACCGGCAGGATGATGGCGACGAGGAACAGGCCCAGGATGGTGTAGGAGATAAGCATCAGGACCTTATCGCCGGCGGGGAGCTTGGCAAATTCGCTTTTCTTCTTTTTCTTGGTCTGCATATTCCGCACCCCCTTAAATGCCCTTGCCGTCGTTCATCTTCTTGACGATGGTGTTCATGGAGATGAGCAGCACGACGTTGATGACGGTGTTGAACAGGCCGACAGCGGTGGAGAAACCGTAGTCGCCGTCCAGAAGACCTTTCTTGTACACGTAGGTGGAGATGATTTCCGAGGCGTTCAGGTTCAGGTCGGTCTGCAGGGCGTAGGCCTTTTCAAAACCGACGGACATGATGTTGCCGACAGACATGATGAACTGGATGAGGACGGTGTCCTTGATGGCGGGCCATTCCACAGCCTTGATCTGCTGGATGATGTTGGCGCCGTCGATGACAGCCGCTTCCTTCAGTTCCTTGCTGGCATTGGACAGTGCTGCGGTGTAGATGATGGAGGCCCAGCCTGCGCCCTGCCAGATGCCCGACGCGATGTAAATGGTGCGGAACGCGGAGGGCATGGTCATGAAGTTCGTCTTGGTGCCGAGCAGCATGTTGATCATGCCGGTGGGGGCCAGCATGATGCGCACGATACCACAAAGCACGATGACAGAGATGAAGTTGGGCATGTACAGCACCAGCTGGATCTTCTGCTTGATGCTCTTGGAGAGGATGCGGTTGAGCAGGAAGGCCAGCAGGATAGGAGCCGGGAAGCCCCACAGCAGGCCGAAAACGCTCAGCTTCAGCGTATTCATCAGATAACGCATGAAGTCCGGGGATGAGAGGAAACGCTTGAAATGAGCGAAACCAACCCATTCGCTGCCGAGAATGCCGCGGATTGGGTTGTACTCCATAAAGCCGATCAGAATACCGCCCATGGGGATGTAACGGAAAATCACCGTCAGCGCGAACGCAGGCAGCATGAAGATGAGATATAGCTGCCAGTGCTGGCGGAGATAGACCATCGTGTTGTGCATCTTGCTTCCGCCGGCTTTCTGATCGGAAGCAGTAGCCAAGGCCTTTCTCATGAAATTCCTCCTTTTCTCTTTGCTCGCCATTGTGAAATTGTGCATTTGCACACTGAGAGCGCGGATTTTTGCACAACAATCTTAGCATTGCCCCGTTTTGCTGTCAACAGAAATTTAACAATTGCCCGTTCATTTGGTGATTTGCGCTAAAACAAAATCGAATATTTCTACAAATTGCACAGCGGCTTTTTTGGGCATTTGCACCATTTGCGTCCGTGTCCCTGTTTGACATCTTCAGGAGGCATATGGTACTATTGCAAATAAGAAAAACGCGGGGAGAATGGTTATGAAAAAGAAGGTTACGATACAGGACATCGCAGACGCGCTGGGCATATCCCGCAACACCGTATCCAAAGCCATCAACAATTCCGAGGGTCTCGCCGACGCCACGCGGGAGAAGATCCTGCAGAAAGCCGTGGAGATGGGCTACAAGCAGTTTTCCTATGTAAACACTTATAAAATCCTCGCCCTCCGCCCTCCTTCTGCGCTGCCGGAGGCGCCGGGCTTTGTGGGCGAGATTGCCCTGCTGACCTGTTCGTTCCTCACGCAGTCGCATTTTGCCTCTACGATGCTGGACAAATTCCAGCGGGAGATCTCTCAGCTCGGTTACACCATGAACACCCACCGCGTCACGGAAAGCAATCTCCGGGAGCTTTCGCTTCCGCTCACCTTCAGCCGCGAACGGGTCAGTGCGATCATCTGCATCGAGATGTTTGACCGTGCGTATGACGAGATGGTCTGCGAGCTGGGCATTCCCGTTCTGTTTGTGGACGGGCCTGTCAAGAGCGACGGCGTTTCCCTGCCGGCGGATCAGCTCTATATGGATAATACCACGGAGATCACGCGCTTTGTGAACGACATGCTTGCCGCCGGCCAGCGGCGCATCGGCTTCATCGGCAACTACAAGCACTGCCAGTCCTTCTACGAGCGCTACGCCGCCTTCCGCTTCGCCATGCTCATGGCCGGAGCCCCGGTGGACGAGAGAGACTGCATCCAGTACAACAGCCCGGATGTCATCGCCGAAAAGCTCGACGGGCTGGGTTCTCTGCCGGACGTGTTCATCTGCGCCAACGACTTTGTTGCGGGCGATGTGATCCGGGCGCTCTTTTCCATCGGGAAGAGCGTCCCGGAGGACGTGCGCATCCTCGGCTTCGACGACTCGGCCGAATCGCGGATCAGCCGCCCGCCCCTGAGCACCGTTCACATCCATACGCAGATCATGGCCTTCTCCGCCCTGCAGCTGCTCATCAACCGGATTCGCGAGCCGTCGCTGGACTATCGGGTCGTCCATACCGAGACAGCACTGATCTACCGGGATTCCACCAAACTAGACTGAAAGGTACACGGTATGAAATTCTTCTCCTACGAGAGCAAGTTCAGCCAGATCCTTCTGAAGCTCTGCTACGCCTGCTATCTGAATCTGCTCTGGTTTCTTTGCTCCCTCCCGATCTTTACCATCGGCGCCTCCACCACGGCCCTGTACTATGCCTGCCTGAAGGTGGTGCGGGATGAGGAGAGCCACGTGGCCGCCCTGTTTTTCCGCTCCTTCAAGGAAAATTTCAAGCAGGCCACCGTGCTCTGGCTGATCCTTCTGGGCCTCGGGCTCTTCCTCGGGGCGGACGGCTACATCGTCTACCACCTGCGGCAGAGCAGCCTCGGCCCCGCCGGCGTGCTCTGGACACTGGTGCTGGCCGTGCTCATCGCCGTAGCGATCGTCTACGTGATCGTGCTGCTCTACGTGTTCCCGCTGCTGGCGAGCGTGAGCAACACCAATACCGCCATGCTGAAAAACGCCTTCCTCATCGGGACCCACTATCTCTTTGCCACGATCCTCGTCTTCGCGGTCCATTTCGCCATGTTCTTTGTGGTGGTGGCCTGGTTTACGCCGCTGATCGTCTTCGGCGAAGGGCTCTGTGCGCTGGTGAGCGCATGGCTTTTGAACAGCATCCTGATTTCCGTCTCCGGCACTCCGGAGGATCGGGAGGAGGAAGCGGCGCCATGAAGCTCTCTCCGCAGGAAAAAGCCGCCCAAAAGGCGGCTTTTCGCGCGATGCGCCCCGAAAAGAAGCTGGAGCATATCTGGGTCTACTACAAATGGCCCATCCTGCTCACTCTCGCGGCTCTGTTCATTCTCGGCTCGGCGCTGCACCGGACGCTCACGCAGAAGCAGCCGGTGCTGTATCTGGCCTTTGCCAACGTGGTCGCGGGTGAAGATCTGCAGGAGGAGCTGACGCTGGGCTTTCTGCGGGACGCGGGCGAGGATCCCACCCGCCGGGAGGTCTTTCTCTACCCCGAACTCTATCTGTCGGACGACGCGGAAATCATCAACCACGAATACGCCTACGCCTCCCGTATGAAGACGATGGGCGCCATTCAGGCGCAGAAGATGGACGTCGTTCTGATGAACCGGGAGGCCTATGACGCCTTTTCACAGCAGGGCTATCTGAGCGATCTGGCGGCGCTGCTGGAGGAGGAGGAGCCGTCCCTGCGGCAGAGGGCGCTCCCCTGCCTCACGGAAAACGACGTGATCCTGGAGGACAACACGATCGAATGGCAGCTGGACGAGGCGCAGGAGCACCGCGTCGTCACCGAGAGCGTACACAACGCGCTGGTGCTGGACTCCCTGCCGCTGATTGAGGAGGCCGGCATGTCGGATCAGGTTTTCCTGGGCGTGATCGCCAACAGCCCCCGGCTTCCGGAGGCGCTGGCCTACGTGAATTATATTCTGACCGCGGGCAGCTGACAGGCAAACCGCAGCCGCCCGGCTCCGAAGAGCCGGGCGGCTTCTTTTTCTGTGTGTCTGGAACGCAGCGGGCCGTCCCGCTCAGTCCGCAACGGTGACAAGAGCCTCGCTGCGCAGATCGCCGCAGGAAGCGCTGAGTTTCAGCTGACCTGCCTCTCCCGCGCGGACGATGGCCAGCGCCTCGCCGTAATAGGTGTCCGTCCGGTTCTCCAGATAGCTGTGCTCATAGAAGGGGCAGGCGGAGCCGCAGGCCTCCAGCGTGCCGCCCTCCACGGAAAGCTCGATCATGCCGCGCTCGGTGGGCCGGGTGACGCCGTTTTCATCGGTGAAGCGCAGGCGGACAAAGGCCAGATGCCCGGGTCTGACGCTCTTCTCCTCCGGCTCCGCGCGAAGCTCGGTCTTCGTGCCGGCCGTCGTCAGCCGGTCGCGGCCGATCTCCCGGCCGTTTTTATCATAGGAGACCGCCGTGATCTCCCCCGCCTCATAGGGGACCCTGAAGATCACGCGGCAGTCCCCGCGGAAGCTCTTCTTCCCCCGGGAGACGCCGTTGACAAAGAGTTCCGCCTCGGCAGCCCGGGCATAGACCTCCACCACGGCGGTCCTGCCCTCCGCGCCCTGCCAGGACCAGCTTGACATCGCGTTGGTCATCTTCCAGGCCGAGGGGCTGTGCCGCCCCTCATGGAACGGAGGGCGCACCGCGAGGAAAGGCCCCTGTTCCAGCTCGAAGGCGACCCTGGTATACAGGGCTTCGCCCAGAGGCTTGCCGCTCAGGTCGATGCGGCCGCTGCCCGCGGTGATCCAGCCCAGGCCGTTGTCAAAGCGCGGGGCGTAATCCTGATACTCCCAGGAGCCGACGCCCACCTCCCCCAGGTAGTCGATGCCGGACCAGACAAAGTCGCCGATCAGGCGCGGGCTGACTTTGGCCAGCTCCCAGAATTTGTAGGCGTCGGAGCAGAAGGTCTCGGAGCCGAGGATGATGCGGTCGGGGTAGTTTTTCAGGTCTTTTTTGTAGCGCTTCTCGCCGTAGTTATAGCCGGCGATGTCCATGGCGGCGAAGGCGTCGCGGGTCTTCACGTCGGAGCCGTGGAGGGCGGCGCCGAACTTCATGAAGTCCGCGCCCATGATGCCCGCCAGGTCGTTGAAGAACTTGGAGCCGGTGGCGCTCTCTTTCGTTTTTTTGCCCTCCGCCTTGGCTTTGGCGTTGCGCTCGGCCTCCTTGGCGGCCTTCTCATCGGAGTACTGGCCAAAGCCGATGGCGTTGAGGAAGTTGAAGAAGATGTTGATGCCGCAGGTGACCGGGCGGCTGTCATCCAGCGCGTGCAGATGGTCTGTCATCTGCTGCGTCAGGGCGATGCCCCTGGGCTGGGCGGTCTCCGCCACCTCGTTGCCGGTGGAGTAGAGCACCACGCAGGGGTGGTTGTAGTCCTTGTCCACCATGTCGGCCAGATCCTGCCGCCACCAGTCGTTGAAGAACTCCACGTAGTCGTACATGGTCTTGTGGATATACCAGTGGTCTATGTACTCGTCCATCACCAGCATGCCCAGCCGATCGCAGATCTCCAGCGCCGTCTTGGAGCAGGGGTTGTGGGCCGAGCGCAGGGCGTTATAGCCGTTGCTCTGCAGGATGCGGATGCGGCGCTCCAGCGCATCCGGATCGCAGGCCGCGCCCAGAAAGCCGTTGTCGTGGTGCACGCAGGCGCCGCGCAGGATCACCCGCTCCCCGTTGATGCACAGGCCGTTTTTGCCCCAGCTGAGCGTCCTCACGCCGAAGCTCTCCTCGGCCACGTCGTCGGCAAAGGAGACGCGGCAGGTGTAGAGCCTGGGCGTCTCGGGACTCCAGGGCTGTGCGCCGGGCAGCACGATCTTTGCCGTGGGGCCGTCGGCGGCGGCAAGCACCCGTTCCCCGTCCAGGATCTGGATCCTGACGCTCCCCTCGCCCTCGGTCTTTACCCTGACCTCGATCTCGGCGGGATTTACCGACAGCGTACGGATCTTCACGCCGTTCATGGCGATCCGGTTTTTTCCGCTGCTCCAGAGCTTCACAGGGCGGTACAGCCCTGCGCCGGAGTACCAGCGGGAGTTGGGCTGGTCGGCGTTGCGGGCGATGACAGCCAGCTCATTCTCCCCCTCGCGCAGATGTCCGTCCAGCTCCACATAGAAATTGGTGTAGCCGTAGGGGCGGAAAGCGAGCTTCTCCCCGTTGACATAGACCTCCGCCTTGCGGTAGACGCCCTCGAACTCCAGCACGTTGTGCTTTTCGGGGTCTGCCGTGAAGCGCTTTTCATAGAGATAATCCGCACCCTCGAACCAGCTCACGTTGAGTCCGCCCAGCGCGTCGCCGCTGCGCTTCTCGCGCAGCATGGCGTCGTCCGGGATGCGAACGGGCATGCCCGGCCCCTCGTCCCCCAGGTGCTTTACCGTCCAGTTTTCATGAAAAGAAACCGCTTTCATATCATCCCTCCTTACGTTTCCCTGCGATAACATCCTATCATTCATAATATTGAGTATAACGGATTTTCGAAACCTCGTCAACGCAAAACCCGGACAGATCCGCTTTTTGCGGAACTGCCCGGGTTTTACAGCGCTGTGTGTCCCCGCTCAAAAAACGCCGAGGGTCTTGAACAGCAGGCTCCAGCAGAAAAAGCTGAGGGAGCAGAGGAGACTCGTCATGACGACGATGTTGCCCGCAAGCTCCGCGTCGCCGCCCATCTGCTGGGCCATGGTGAAGGACGCCACCGCCGTGGGCGAAGCAAAGAGCGCCAGCAGCGCCACGAATTCCACGCCGGTGAATCCCAGCTTCAGCGCGGCCGTAAGCGCAACGGCGGGAAAGATCACGAGCCTGCCGAGGCAGACGGCCGTCAGCTCCCGGATATGGGTGCTCACGCCGTCAAAGCGGAAAAAGGCGCCCAGCAGAAAGAGCATCAGGGGGCTTGCGATCCGGGAGAGATCGCGCACGCCGATCTCCAGCATCTGCGGCAGGCGGACGTCCAGCACCAGAAACAGCAGGCCCAGGAGGCTGCCCACAATGAGGGGGTTTTTCGCAATGTCCTTCAGGAGCTTTCCGATCTGCGGCTTTTCGCCGTTGTAGACCTCCAGCGTGATCACGGCCAGGACGTTGAACATGGGGACCACGATCGCGCCCAGCACGGCCACCGCGCCCAGATCCACGCCGCCCGCAAGGCCAGAGGCGATGGGCAGGCCCAGGATCAGGTAGTTTGTGCGGTAGAGGCCCTGGATCGTCACGCCTTTTTTCCGCCGTTCCCTGACGAAGAAATGGGCGTAGAGCCAGCTGCAGGTGTACATGATCGCAACGCCGATCACCGCGAAGAGCATCAGCCGCGGCCGGACCGCAGAGGACAGGTCGGAGTTGTAGACGTTATAAAAGCACATCGCCAGCATGAAAACGCGGAAGGCAACAGCGTTGAAGCGCGAGACCTCGCTCTCCCGGATCACGCCAAAGCGCTTGGACAGATAGCCCACCGCGATGACGAAAAACACAGGGACGATGGCGTTGAGACAGACAAGGATGCTGTTCATGCGCGTACCTCTTCTCCATTTGATCAAGCTACACTCTATCACAGGATGGAGCAATTGAAAAGCATCTTTTTCAGCGTCGTCCGGGAGTCCCGGCACTTGTTTTCGCCGGCCGCGCATGATAAAATAGTGAAGTTATCCCGGAACCACCCGGAGAGAAGGAGGCGCTTTGCTTGGACGAGAGACAGGAGCCGGAAGTGCAGGAGCTGGATTACGACGCTCTGCAGGAGCAGCGGAGCGATGAGCTGAGCGAACTGCTGGAGAGCCACGAGATGAAAAAGCTCCAGCTGCGCATGGAGGATCTCAACGAGTTCGACGTGGCGGAATTCCTCTCCGAGCTCAAGGACAACCGCATGCCCATGGTTTTTCGCCTGCTCTCCAAGGAGAAGGCGGCCGAGGTCTTTTCCAATCTGGAAACGCCGGAGCAGGAGCGCATCATCAACTCCATCACCGACTCGGAGCTGACCGGGATCGTGGAAGAGATGTACGTGGACGACGCGGTGGACATGATGGAGGAACTGCCGGCCAACGTGGTCAAACGCGTCATGCGCACCGCCACGCCGGAGACCCGCGCCATTATCAACCAGTATCTCCACTATCCCGAGAATTCCGCGGGCAGCATCATGACCTCGGAATTTGTGGATCTGAAAAAATACATGAGCGTAAAGGAGTCCTTTGCCCGTATCCGCCGCATCGGCGAGGACAAAGAGACCATTTACGTCTGTTTCGTCACGGACGCGGCCCGCAAGCTGGAGGGCGTGGTGACGGTGAAGGATCTGCTGCTGGCGGACCCTGACACCGAGGTGGGCGAGCTGATGGACCGCAACGTGGTCTTCGCCACCACCACGGAGGACCAGGAAAGCGTCTCGGAGAAGATCTCCGACTACGACCTGCTGGCCATCCCGGTCGTGGACAAGGAAGGGCGTCTGGTCGGCATCGTCACCGTCGATGACATCATCGACGTCATGGAGCAGGAGACCACCGAGGACATCGAAAAGATGGCCGGTATGATGCCCTCCGACAAGCCCTATTCCCGCACCAGCATCCTCGAGATGTGGAAAAACCGGGTGCCCTGGCTGCTGTTTCTGATGATCTCCGCCACTTTCACCAGCGTGATCCTGACTCATTTTGAGGACATGCTGGCCGTACAGGCGGCGCTGGTGGCCTTTATCCCCATGCTGATGGGCACCGGCGGCAACTCCGGCGCCCAGGCCTCCACCGCCGTGATCCGCTCCCTGTCCCTGGGCGACACGGAGCCGAAGGACGCGCTGGGCGTGGTGTGGAAGGAGCTGCGCGTGGCTCTTCTCTGCGGCCTGACGCTGTGCCTCGTGAACTTCGTGAAGATGCTGCTGCTCGACGGGATGCTCCTCGGAAACGACGGGGTCACCGTGGCCGTCGCCGCCACCGTCAGCCTCTCGATCCTCTTCATCGTGATGTTTGCCAAGGTGGTGGGCAGCATGCTCCCCATTCTGGCCGAAAAGCTCGGCGTCGACCCCGCGGTGATGGCAAACCCCCTCATCTCCACCCTGACCGACGCCGTGAGCCTTCTCATCTATATTTATATCGCAAAGCTGATCCTGCATATATAACAACAGGTGATATCTATGGTAGAAATGTCCGTTTTACTGGAAAAAATGCTGATCTTTCTGGTGCTGATGGTCATCGGCTGGGCCCTGGCGAAAAGGGGCGTGCTGGACCGGAACAGCACCCGCGCCGTCAGCAGCCTGACCATCGACGTCTTCATGTGCGCCACCATCATCGGCTCCGCCCTGGGGATGAACAGGGAGCTGGGGCTGGGCGAGCTGGGATGGCTGATGCTGATCGTCTTCATCACGCAGATCCTCGGCTATGTGGCGGCGGCGGTCGTCGCGCGCATCACCCCGGGCGAGCCGGAGCGCACGCCGGTCTTCGAGCTTCTCATGAGCATGGGCAACAACATGTTTGTTGCGCTGCCCATCGTGCAGAGCCTCTACGGAGCCACCGCCGCCTTCTATGTGGCGCTCAGCTGTCTGCCCTTTAACCTCCTGCTCTACACCTACGGCGTCTACCGTTTGAAAAGCGACCGGAGCGGCGGCCTGCGGCTGAAGAGCATTCTCTCCGTGCCGCTGTGCGCAACGCTCGTCTCCCTGCTGATCCTCCTGCTGCATATCCCGGTCCCCGGTGCGGTCCGCTCCCTGATCTCCGCCATGTCCGGCGCCACGATGCCTCTGAGCATGCTGGTGATCGGCGCCTCCCTCGGCTCGGTAAGCCTGCTGGACGCCTTCAAAAACGGGCGGCTGTATCTGGCCTCCGCCGTGCGGCTGCTGCTGATCCCGCTGTTGACCTGGGCGCTGCTGCGCCTCTTCGTGAGCGATCCGGAGCTGCTGATGACCATGGTCGTCATCGCGGCCTGCCCCAGCGCGGTGCTGGTGACCGTGCTGAGCGTCCAGTACGGGCGGGACTCGGTCTTTTCCGCCGAGGGCACGCTGCAGAACACAGCCCTTTCCCTGCTGACGATCCCGCTGCTGGTGTGGCTGCTGGGGTAATAAGCTCTGTATTTTGAGGAGACGGAGGTGCGCGGATGCACATTCCATCCGGGGCAAGCCAGACGGTGGAACTGCTGCGCTTTGAGGAGGCTTTGGCCCTCTCCGGCAGAAGCGGCGGCTACGACCCCGAAAAATGGCTTTACGTCCCCGATTTTTACACCGAATACCGATACATCCTGGGCACGCGCGGGAAGGATCCTCTGATCTGCATCGGCATCAATCCCTCCACGGCGGCGCCCGACGATCTGGACAACACGCTCAAGTCCGTCTCGCGCATTGCCGCGGGAAACGGCTTTGACAGCTGGATCATGTTCAACGTCTATGCCCAGCGCGCCACCCGCCCGGACGACATGGACCGGACGGTAAACGAGCGGCTGCACCGGGAGAATATGGCGGCTTTCACATACATCCTCTCCCGTATCGCGGAAAACGGCGTCTCCCCCGCCCTCTGGGCAGCCTGGGGGACGATCATCGAAAAGCGGGACTATCTTCCGGACTGCGTGCGGGAGATGGTGCGCATCGGGCAGGCTTACGGCGGGCACTGGCTCTGCGCGGGCAAATGCTCCGGCAAGGGCCACCCCCACCACCCGCTCTACCTGAGAAAAGACGAGAAAACGCGGGACTTTGACATTGAAGCGTATCTGGAGGCGCTCTGATCATGGCAACCACGCTAAAGCTCGCGATGATCCAGCTCCGGACCGAGCGGGAGCTGGAGAAGACGCTTCAAAAAGCGGAGCGGATGCTCCGCGAGGCCGCCGCAAAGGGCGCGGAGATCGCCGTGCTGCCGGAGATGTTCTGCTGCCCCTACGACGCGGCTTTCTTCCCCGCTTTCGCCGAGCACGCGGACGAGGTGCGCGCCGTCCTCTCCCAATGGTCGCGGGAAAACCGGCTCCTGCTGGTGGGCGGCTCCCTGCCGGAGCGGGAGGGGGAAAGGCTCTACAACACCTGCTTTGTCTACGACGAGGCCGGCAGGCAGATCGCACGGCACCGGAAGGTGCATCTCTTCGACGTGGATCTGCCCGGCATGCGCTTTATGGAGTCGGACAGCTTCGCCCCGGGAGAGGAGATCACCACTTTCGAGACCCGATGGGGCAGGATGGGCGCGGCCATCTGCTTTGACCTGCGCTTTCCCGAGCTCTTCCGCGCCATGGCCAGACGGGGCGCGCAGATCATTTTCCTTCCCGCCCAGTTCAATCAGAAGACCGGTCCCGCCCACTGGGAGCTGAGCCTTCGCGCCCGGGCGGTGGACAACGAGCTCTTTGTGGTGGGCGCCTCCGCCGCGAAGGACGCGGGCTTTTCCTACGAGAGCTGGGGCCACTCCATGGCGGTCGATCCCTTCGGAGAGGTGCTGGCCTCCTGCGGCGACGAGGAGACGATCCTGTACGCCGACCTGGATCTGGACCGCATTGCCCGGGTGCGGCGGCAGCTGCCCACTTTCCTGCATCTGCGGGAGGAACTCTACGAGGTGGCGAAATGAGCATTCGGGAAGACATCGAACGCTATGCGCCCTGGAACGAGCAGGAGGCCCGGGACAGGGCCGTGATCCTGGACTTTCTGGAGCGGAACAGAGACGCCTTTCTGCGCTCCAACCTGCTGGCCCACATGACGGCCTCCGCCTGGGTGGTGAACGCATCGCACGACCGGGTGCTGATGGTCTATCACCGGCTCTATGACTCCTGGTCCTGGACCGGCGGCCACGCGGACGGGGACGAGGACCTGCTGCGGGTGGCTCTGCGGGAGGCGAGGGAGGAGACGGGCGCGGAGCATGTGCGTCCCGTTTCGGAGGACATCTATTCTCTTGAAGTCCTGACCGTAGACGGGCACGAGAAGCGCGGGGTCTATGTGCCGAGCCACCTGCACCTGAACGTGACCTACCTGCTGGAGGCGGACGAGCACGACACGCTGCACGTCTGCGAGGCGGAGAACAGCGGCGTGCGCTGGTTTACGCTGGACGGCGCGGCCGAAGCCTCCACCGAACCCTGGTTCGTGGAGAGGATCTATAAAAAGCTCAACGCGAAGCTGCCGTGAAAATGGCAGCTTTCCGTGTGTCGACAAAGCGCCGACACACGGAAACGGCCCATTTTAAAACCTTGAATCGGTTATAAAATCGGCTGATATTGAACGTGAAGAGGGGAATCCCATCCCCCGTTTTCTTTAGTTAAGGATACTTTTTTACATTTCAATCGATCTTTCCAACAAAACGGAAGATGATTTCGATTTCCTGCTGCCGGAAGCCGAAGTCGTCTTCCGTTGCTTCATGGACAATGATCTTCTCGATCAAAGTGTTTAGCAGCTCCGCAGTCAATTCCTTGGGTACACCGATCTGCTTGATCAGCTCGACCCACTTCTGGGCGTCCTCAACCGTCTGCTGTCCTGCAGCCAGCTTCGTTTTGCAGTCCTGGATTTTCTGCTCCTGCTCTTCCTGCTCCTTCTGATATCTCTGAGAGAGCATGTTGAAGTTGCTTTCCGTGATGCGGCCCGAAGCCCAATCCTCGTACATCTTGGCGAACATATTGTCCAACTCAGCCTTGCGCTTTTCCGCCTTTTTCAGCTCGGCTGTCTGCTTCTTGACTGCAGCGGCGCGCTCCTGATCTCCGGACTTGAGCAGATCCTCCAGAAGTTTGTTTTCGTCCTTCTTGGCTCGTTTCGCCCAATGCTGGATTCGCTCCAAAACGTAGGCGTAAAGCACATCGTACCGGAGATAGTGTCTGGTACACTCTCCGCCCTTGTAACGATACGCTCTGTGTCTTCCACAGACGTAATAACCGAAAGGATTCTTCGCGTTAGCGTTCCTGGCAAATGTCAACGACCATCCACAGTCGGCACATTTGAGCAGACCGGCAAAGATTTGTGTCGTCGCATCCTTCTGCATCCTTCGTCTAGTGGCAATCTGCTCCTGGACCTGGTTGAACACATCCTTGGAAATGATCGGTTCGTGCGTGTTCTCGACTCGAACCCATTCTTCCTTCGGATTCTGAACGACCTTCTTGTTTTTATAGGATATGGTCGACTGCTTGTGGTGGATCGTGTTGCCAATGTAGGTCTCGTCGTTTAGAATTGCTCGGATGATCGCAAGAGACCAGGAATATGCTTTGTCCTCCGGGGCGTCTGCAAAGACATAATCAAACTTCCCCTGACGCATGAAGTGCCAATAGGCGGGAGTCGGAACCTTTTCGTCATACAGCACCCGGGCGATCTTGGCTGCGCCGCAGCCATGGGCAGCAAGATCAAAAATCTTCTCGACAACCCAACGGGTTTCCTCGTCGATCACGATCTTGTTTTTCGCGTCGGGGTCCTTTTTGTATCCGAGAGGAGCATAGGTAGCCGTTCGTTCCCCGGCTGCGTGCTTTGCTCTCAATGCTGCCTTGACCTTGCGGCTGGTATCCTTGGCAAACCACTCATTGAACAGGTTCTTGAAGGGAACAAAATCGCTCAGGCCCTTTTCAGTGTCCTCGTTCTCCGTGACGGCGATGTAGCGGATGTGCTTTTCCGGGAACATGAATTCCAGATAATAATCCATCATCACATGCTCACGGCCAAAGCGGGAAAGGTCTTTTGTGACAATGCAGTTTATCTTCCCGGCCTCCACATCGTCCATCATGCGTTTGAAGTCAGGACGCTCGAAATTGGTTCCGCTCCATCCGTCATCGACGTATTCATCGACCACATGGAGATTGTTGTCGCTTGCGAACTGTCGGAGGATCGTTCTTTGCGTTTCAATGGAAACGCTGTCGCCGTATTTCTCGTCATCACGGCTGAGTCTCATGTAAAGTGCGGTATTGTATGGTTGCTTCAAATAGCAAGCCTCCTTCGTGTGAAACAACCCACGCTTACAATACTTCCTGATGAAATTATACTATAAGCGTGGGGAAGATTCAATTGTGGTATTTTACGATTTAAAGCGTTAATCTTCGGCGTTTTTCTTCGCTTCGCGGATGATGAGATCTTCCAGAAGCTCGCCCATGCTTTTCCCGTCTTCTGCGAAATGCTCCGTGATCTTGATTTTGGTATTTCCGCAGCAATAGTACTCGACGCCGTTTTCATCCGTTAAATAGAACGCGGTATCCGCAAGCGTCGGCTCCCGATCACCCGGATCGATGAATTCTTCGGGCGTCGGTTCAGTCGGCTCATAGCAAGTGCACAGATCATATGGATCTTCCTTTTTTCTTTTTGCCATGTGTTCTCTCCTTTTTTCTTGATGGGACCATCATTAGTCCAGAACTGTTTTTGTTTTCTGTTAGCGCTTAGAAACCCAAAATCGGGGGCAGACGTGAAATCGTATTCTCTCGTCAAAATCGCGTTTTGAAACCTGCATGATTCCTGTGTTTCTCATGCCCAAAAAGCTAACAGCCGGGATGGGGCAAGCCAGCAAATGTGGAATAATAGAAAACCGAAATCACGGGTGAAGATGAAATCATATTACCCTGTCAAAACAGCGCATTGAAAACCACATGATTGCTGGATTTTTGTTGCTCTATTTTTCCACTCCGAACCATTTGACATTGAAACCTGTCACGCTCTAAAACCTTATAACCGGGGTGCAGGTCAAATCGCATTCCCCTGTCAGAATCGCGCTCTGCAAATCGCATGATCGCTGCGTTTCTTCATGCCTTAAGCGTGACGCCGGGGCTATATTTCCTGTTCGTGCGCTTTGCGCCCCTGCTCGATTTCCGGCTCCTGCTGTCGAAGTATTGTTTCAATGTTGGCCTTGACGGTCTGCAGTTCCTTTTCGCGTTTCTGGCTGTCGCGGTATTCGGTGTATCCAGCGTTTTTGGCAGAAGTCAGGTCTTCAATTTCGTCCTGGATTCGCTTGACGGTAGGAATGGTTTTGAACCCGTTTTCTTTGAAATAACGCATGGCCGCATCATAGAGCATGAGCGCCGGGCGGTTTTCTTCGTAAAACTTTCCTTGCTTTTTCTTCGGCAGCTTCTGGTACTCCGCGTGCAAATCCTTTCCGGCATGAGCATTCAAAATCTGTCGCTGTAGTTCCTTCTTTTCTTTCAGGGTTTGCTCAATCGCTTTTATATCGGCACGGCTGGTCTTGACCTTTTCGTGCGCCTCTGCGAGTGCGGTGTCGAGCGCGTCGAGATCGGTCAGACCGTTTTCCTGCAGATAGATCAGCGTCTTGGCCATGGTTTTCAGATTGAAAGTCTTGCCCCAATGGATGTAACCCGCGCCTTTTCCTTCGGCGCATTTCGCCTCCAGATCGATCAGCTTTTCGATCTCGGGTTTTGCCGCGGGCGTGACAAAAGTGTCCGGCCTCTGACTGACAGACGGAAGGATGCGCGCTGCATTTTGTTCTATGACGGCGAGGATCGCTTCTTTGGAAAAATCGTCGCCCAGCTTGCGGGACGTGATCGGCTTTGTGCGTTCCGGCGTCAGATAGCTGAATCGACCGCGGCTCTCTTTTACCGCAACACCGTACTCCTCCAACAGCGTATCGAAAAACTCATCCAGCGTTTTGGATTTCTTCAGCGCTGCTCGGATCTGCTGACGCAGAATCTGTTTGTCCGTTTCAAACTTCGTCTGCTTCGGCTCTTCACCGTTTGCGATCCGCTCGGCGTTTTCTTCGTCGAGCTTTTTCTGCCCCTGCTTCTGCGCCCAGTACTCGCGTTCTGTGATTCTGTTCTTGCTGCCGTTGAGCAGATCAATTTGATACAGACCCTCGCGCTGACACATCTCCATCACTTCCGCACGCAAGTAGCGGAGCGCGGCTGCGGTGCAGCGGTGCTTCATGCCGGGAAGCGTATCGCAGGCTTTGTCCATGTACGGCATCATGGGAACGCGTTCAATGCGCAGACTGTTGATGACAATGTGCACATGGATGTTACCGCTTTTGTTGTGACCGTCCGGGTGTGTGCAGACCAAAGCCTGATGGCCTGGGAAATGCTTTTTGCAAAAATCGAGTCCAAGCTCCTGTGCCCGATCCATCGTCAGTCCGTTTTCTTCCGCATCCCTCGGATCAAAACTGATGATGTAGTGATGGGTCTTCACATCGCCGCGGGAGAGGTTTTTGTTATAGGCAAGATTGGTTTTCATGCAGGCAATGGCAAAATCTTCGTCACCGCAGAGAACGGAATCGATGCGGTAATCCTCTCGGGGAATGAGATGACCGTCAGCATCCAGGATCGGCTTGTTGCTGCTCTCGTCGTGCTGAAAGATCAAGTAACGCTCGGCGGCCCCGAGGTCCGAGTTTTTCGAGCTCAAATGTTTGATCGTTGCCAATGGCGCTTGGCGCTTCCCACCTCCTGCAAAATCGTATACTTCCATTCCGCCAGATCACCAAGTGCGCGGCGGATCTCTGTTGTGATACCGGGATCAAAAGAATCCGAATTGAGCGCGCGGGCGATTTGATTGAGATTGTTGCCGATGCGTTTTCCCTCGGTAATGAGTTCATCGACTTTTGATAAAAGCTCCTTGTTCACCGGCGAGAATTTGATCACGGGATTGATGACGAGCTTGTCCAGAGAAGCGCGGATCATCTCCGATTGATTCATCCCGTATACCTGGCACTTGCGTAAAAAGAATTTGTATTCGTCATCGTCCAAGCGCGTCTTGATCACATGACTGCGCTTGGGCGTATCGTACGGTCCTCGCATTTTTGATGCACCTCCTGTGCGAAAAAATGATCGTCTCTTTCGTTCTGCTGGGTTTGGGGAAGGCACTCCCCAACAAGTTCTGACCGCGGCAAAAATTCGGCTATCTCGAATTTTGGGCCACGGGTCGATACTTGCTCTAAGTAAGAAACCGATTCCCCCGCGCCACTTTTTTCACGTTTCTTCTTCCGAATCTAACAGAATACCGATGAAAAATGCTGTCGAAGAAAAACATGCCGACGCAAAAAACATAAAAAACAAAGGCAGGCATCAAGCCAAAGATCACGCGCAACTGTTCATGCTGCGGGTTTCTTTTTTGGACTTGATACCTGCCCTTTGCTTCCGTATTCACCGACGGGAGGACGGCTCACTATGCCAAGGTATTCAATTAATAGGTCGTCACAAAACTGATATAAGGGATGAGTTCCAGAGGAATGACAGGATAACTCTGGTGCCGGATCAGTGCAAACTGCCGTTTGCACTTCGGACAGTTGACGATGAATTCCGCATCATTGATTTCTTCCAGCGTTTCAATTGGGACCAGGTCTGATTTGTTTTTCGCTTCTGCGCTTGGCGCAAATGCGATGTTCTTTGCCGTGCAGTTTGGATTGGGGCAATCGAAAGAAGGAAGTCGAAGACGATCTTCTGCGATGGCGTTTTTCAATTTCTGTTCGTGTCCTCCGTAATCAATGTTTATGATACGAGCCTTTCACGACACCCTGAATCTGCAAATCGTCCACGATGATATCCGGGTAAGCTTTCGTATCCGGATTGCAGGAATGCAGAATGTACTTTTTGTTTTTCTGATCGAAGCCGAGCTCCTTCAGATTATTCTTTCCGTCAAAAAGCGCGATCACGAGATCGCCCTCGTTGGCCGTTTGCTGACGCTTTACAAAAACATAATCTCCGGGGAAGATGCCCGCGCCGATCATGCTTTCGCCTTTTGCGATCAGAGCAAAGTAATCTCCCTTTTCCACCAGCGTTTCAGGCATGCGGATCGTCTCAACGAAGCGCTGCTCTTCTTCCTGGCCGGGGCCGCAGGCAACAGTTCCCAAAACAGCAATCCCATGAATCGGCGAGACCTCGCTCATTTCTTTCGTGCGCGCGCTACGATATCCGTTATAAGTCAGCTCGCCTTTTTCCTGCATGTCCACAAGATAGCGATGAACGGTTGAAAGCGGAATCCCGGTTCCCTCGACGATCTCGCGAACGCTGGGAACTTTATCGTGTTCATAGAAAAATGCGTTAATGAAATCTGCGATGATCGGTTTCTTCGATTCGTCTTTCCTTCGCATACGTTCCCCCCCCCCAAAAAAATAGAACAGACTGTTTCTGCGATAAGAATATATCACTTGAAACAGTCTGTGTCAATGCTTTTTGAAATTATTTGTTTCTTTTGTTCTGAGCGTCCTGATCATTGTAGGAAGAATGCTCTTCTGTTGAGAAAACAGTCCCCAGTGATTCATTTTTCCCAAAGCGTGCAACCGCTTTGTCGATCTGCAGATCAGCGACATGGACATCCAAAGAATGATCCCGCGAAACGCCGCGCCGCAGATTGCGAGCATTGTCCTGCGAAACGGGCCGTTTTCTCCGAAGCGGGCGATCAGGGCCGCGGTAAGTGAGAGCATGGCTGCCATGGCCGCAGTGAGATCCACCGCCTTCACAGCATAACAAACCGGACTCTCATGGCCGCGGGCGCGAAGTATGTTAATCACGGCAAAGATAACGGCATAGAAAGTATAGGCCGCCATGGCATAGATCAATACGCCCGCGTATTCATTGGACTCGTTGTGCGCGATCATGCGCACAATGATCACGACCAGTACGAGGTCCATCAACAGCAACAGAACTCCAACCAGTCTGCTCCGGCGATATTCACCGATCAGATCCGTGCCGAGCGGTTTTCTGCGAAAAAAGCTTGCCAGGGAAAGGCGCAGCCCGGTCAACACCAGAAAATACAGGCCAAAAGCCGCAAGCCAGTCCGAGCGGTAATGGACGCCGGAGACCAGCTTGATAACCGCATAGAGAAGGTTCAGCGCCGTTACCGCATTCAGATTCAGTTTCGTGCGATAGATCGGGTCTTCCATGTAGAGGGAGACCCGATCGTTTTTTCGGAGCTTTTCGAGCGTTTTCATGTACTTCTCTTCAGTCGAACCGTAAAGCATGACCCGACGCCGACTTCACTTCTCACATCGATCTCCCCGCCGACAATGTCCATGACCCGCTTTGCCAGCGCAAGCCCAAGACCGTTGCCCTGAGTGGCATGGGAGGTATCGCCCTGATAGAACTTCTCAAAAATGTGCTCCGCGGTTTCCGGGCTGATGCCGCAGCCAGTATCAGAGATCTCAACAACGGCATGGTCGCCGTCTGTGCGGAGCTTCAGCCCTACGGTGCCGCCTTGCTCGGTGAATTTGATGGCGTTGGAAAAGAGGTTGTTCCACACAAGATTCAACAGTTCCGGATCACTTTCCACGGAAACACTGTCTTCGATCTCCGTCTCGATCTCCAGATTCTTCTTTTCCCATG
Organism: Oscillospiraceae bacterium; assembly: GCA_902774015.1. GTDB lineage: Bacteria > Bacillota > Clostridia > Oscillospirales > Oscillospiraceae > Limivicinus. Next base: position 31,741 of record CACYHB010000024.1, read on the forward strand.
CCTCTTCAAAGCCCAGAAGGCACTCGCAGAGCTGCTCGCCCAGATCAAAGCTTTCCTTTACCGGGTAGATCTGCTGATTTTCCAGCTTGTTGAGCTTGAGGATGTTGGTAATGAGGTCGGTAAGACGTCGGGCGGCTCCGGTTATTGTGCGGGCGTAGTCCAGCCGAGTCTCCTCCGAAAGCTCCGGCTGCTGCAGAAGCGTGCTGTAATTCTGGATGACGGCCAGGGGCGTTTTCAGTTCATGGGATACGTTGGAAATGAAATCGGTGCGCAGAGTCTCGATCCCCTTGAGTTCCCGGATCATGCGGTTGAAGTAGTCGATGATGACGTTGAAGCCGGTCTCAGCCCCCCTGACATGCTCGATCTGCACCGTGAGGTCGCCGTTCATGACCTGTTCCGCTCCGTCAAGGATGCGTTTGACGGGACGCTCTACAGTATGCTTGCGGCGCAGGATATCTGTGAGGGTACAAAACAGACTGAGCATGAAGACGTTGCCAAAGGTCACAATGGCGGCCAGCCGTATGTTGTTCAACGTGAACTTCACGCCAGTGTCCCGCTCAAGAAAGTTCATGAAAAGGAACATGGAACTGGTGAGTACGAAGGCAATCAGCAGGAAAAAGATTCCGAACAGCTGCCAGAAAGCACGGCGCTTCTGCCGCCTGGCATCCATCATTTGATCACCGCCTTATAGCCCAGACCGTGGACAGTTACGATCTCAAAATCGTCGCAGCCCAAAAACTTCTGCCGCAGCTTGGTCATATACACGTCCACGGTGCGCAGGCCTGAGCCGGTATCACCATCCCAGAATTCGTCCATGAGCTGGCTGCGGGTAAATGCCTTCCTGGGATAACTGAGCAGCTTGTAGAGCAGATTGAACTCCCGCACAGTCAAGGGTACATCCTCACCGTTTACTGTGGCGGTACGCTCGTCTGCATCCAGCACCAGAGAGCCGATTTCCAGCTTGTGAGCGTTGGCGACTCCCGCTCGCCGGAGAAGTGCCCCTGTACGGAGCAGCAGTTCCTCCAGGTCAACAGGCTTGACCATATAGTCATCGATACCCATTCGAAAGCCCCGCTGCTTGGCGGCAAAATCATCCCGCGCTGTCATGAACAGGATGGGGGTATTCTTATCCATCTCCCGAATGGTACGGGCAAATTCAAAGCCGTCCACATCCGGCATCATGATATCCGAGATGATCATATCAAAGACGTTGCCGCCGTAGAGCGCATCATAGGCCTCATTGGCACCGAGGCAGCCGTAGGCCTCATAGCCGTTCTGATTTAAAAACGAGCAGACCGCGCGATTGAGCTCACGGTCGTCCTCTACCACCAATATTTTGAACACAGCTCGATCCCTCCCTATTCTTCATTAGTATAACACAGGGCTGCTAAAGTTTTGTTAGTTTTTTTTGAAAAGAAGACACGGACCTGTTGCACGCAGGCCCGTATCTTTTTGATTGTTATTTATTCCAGCATTCTACCAGCTTGACGCCGTCTTCCTCCTCGCGGAAGCGGAAGAACTGCATGATGCTTTTATCCTCCTTCACACCGTTTACAGTGGAGACGGTGCGGTAGTGGATGGCCGCCCAGTTGTCTCGTACCAGAAGATTATCGAAGTAGAGGCGTTTGGTGTTCTTCTCCTCAAACCACTGCCTGGCGTTTTCCAGATACTGCTCGCGGGTGGCGTCGCCAAAGTCCGTGTGACAGACGAAATCGTCAGCCAGCGTTCTTTCGGCCCAGGCCTCCCATGCGTCAAAGCCTTTGTTCCAGCAGTCAAAGTCCAGCAGGATCGCCTGACGGATCTCACGGCCCAGCGCCGTGCGGACGGAGGTGGGGTGCAGCACCGGGTAGCGAACAGCCAGCACGTCGATCTCGGGGATCTCACGGGAGAGGATCTCAGCTCTTGCCTGCTCCTGTGCCTCGCGCTCCTGGGGCGTCAGCAGGCGCAGCAGTCCGTCATAATCCTTGCCCTTCGTGCCGGCCCAACCCTCAACCACGCGAGTGTCCAGACCGTCGCCGTAATTCTCAAACTGCACAAACTCCATCACGCTGCCATCGGAGCTTTCCCCGGTCTCCCGGTTGATGGTGCGGATATCGTAGTGGATGGCCGCCCAGTCATCGTTGACGATCATATTGCGAAACTTTCCCATGAGGATGTTGTTGTTTCGGAGGGTAAGGTTCATGGCCGTCTGGTATTCCGGCAGGGTCAGGCGCACACCGTGGACATTGTACATGGAGTCGGGCGTGTAGAGGATATCGCCCCAGACCTTCCAGGCGTCAAAGCCCCGGTTCCAGTTCTCAAAGCCGTTGAGAAGACGGTTCTGGATGGCGGTTTCCATACCGGGCAGGATCGTGGTGGGGTGTTCGACCGGGTATTTCTTGCTGAGCGCTTTGGTGTTGTCATAGGAGTTGACAATGCCACCTTCCTTTTCGTCAACTGCGGGAGCGGCTTCATAAGCGGCGCCCGCGCGCAGCATGGTCATTTCACGGAAGTTCTCACTCATGGCATGGATGCTGTCCTCGACCCCATCCGCAACGGCGTTATACCCGGCGACGACGCCGTGCTCGACAGCCTTGTAGCCGACCGCGACGCCGTGACCGGCGGCTTTGGCTCCTGCGGCAATGCCGTGACCGATGGCGCTTCCGGTATCTGCGAGCTTTTCCCCGAAGCTGCGGGTATCCGGCTCCTTGGGCTCGGGCAGGGTGACGATGCCCTCAGAGATCATCCAGTCGATCTCCTCGGCGATGCTCTGCGCCATGGAGCGGGGGCTGTAGCCCAGTTCCTTCATGGCCTTGGAGGAATCAAATTCGTTGTTGCGCACCAGATTGTACACGGCAAAGCTGGTCATGCGCTGGGGCTTGTGGGTGACCATCTCGGCCATGTCGCTCATGCTGCCGAGGAATTTGCCCATGCCTGCGGGCAGGATTGTCTTGATGGTGGGCAGACCCGTGTGCTCGGCGAGGATGTCAAAGACCTCCTTCATGCCGATCTGATCGCCGCCGAGAATGTAGCTCTCTCCGCTGCGGCCTTCCTTGCAGGCGCGGACGATGGTCTCGGCCATGTCGCGGTTGTCAGCGCAGTTGAAGGTGCCCTCGACGCCAGCGGGCATTTTGCCCTCCACATACTCCTTGATGACGCCGGCCACATTGCCGAAGGTGTAGTCGCCGGGGCCGGAGATGCCGCTGGGCAGGATCAGGCAGCCGTCGATCTCGCCTGCGTGGATGGCGTCCAGCACCAGCTGGCAGGAGGCCGCCTTGGTCTGGTCGTAGATGCCGATGACCGCGTTGGGGTCGAAGCTCTCCACCTCACGGATGATCGTGCCCTTGGGCTCCTCAGGGATGGCGCCGGTGGAGCCGATGAAGATCAGGCGGGCGTCGTGGGTCTTGCACTGGTCGATGATGTTCTGGGTACCGTCCACGTTGACATGCCAGATCTTGTCCGCCACCAGGTTGCTGACGGAGACCATGGCCGCGCAGTGGATGCAGTAGACTGCGGTGTCCTCGGGGATATCCGAAAAGAGCGTGTCCAGAGAAGAAACATCGGTCACGTCTCCTTCATAGACGTTGGCACCTTTGGGAAGATGGCGGGCGGCTTCCTCGCCGCGAAGGACAAAGGAGCGGACAGTCTTGCCGTTTGCGATCAGATTGCGGACGATGGCGCTGCCCAGGTTGCCGGCGGCGCCGGTGACGATGTAAAGCTCATTACGATTTTTATTGTTATTCATTGTATATTCCTCCATGTTTCGTGGATTTGTTTTTTTGTGTTCTCCTGCTTGGGATGGTTAGAGAATACAGGAGGCTTGTTTGCGTTTTATTGGAGAAATGTTTAAGTTTTGTTAAAATGAAAAAACTTTGCAATCCTAAGAAAACAGAAAACGAGCCCGCTAAAGCGGCTCGTTTTCTGCTGTGCGTTGGCTGCTTTATCCGTTCAGACCGGATGCGATCAGCTGAAGGTGAACGACCATGGGCTCATCGTAGCCCTCCACATCTGCGAAAGTGTTGAACTCAGACACCTTCAGCACGATGGTCTGACCCTTTTTCATCGGGCCCATGTCGGCTTTCGGCGTCATATACATCCTGTAGTTGAAGGCCACGGTGTCCCCCTCGGCAACAAAGGTCTGGATGGGGCCCATATCCATATCGAAGGCATCACGCTGCCCCTTCATGGAAGCGCGGTAGTCGCGGTAGATCTGAGGCTCCGCGCCGATGGCGTCGATGATCGCGTTTTCGGCGTAAAGGCTGTCGGCGCACTGGAGCCAGCCTTCATAGTCGGGCTTCCAGTTTGCCCACCAGCGGTAGATATGCTCGGTGATGGCGTTCTCGAAATCGCTGCGGCCCTTTTCGTTGGTCTTGATCTCTTCCAGAATTTTGCGGTAGCCTTCCTGTCTCTGTTCATAATAAACGGTTTTTTCCATGATACATAATCTCCTTTTCGATTAATTTGATTTTGAATGTTGTTCACAGCGGAAAGAGATGCACGCTCATTTCTCCAGAACCATGCGCAGGCCAGTAAGGATTCCGGTCATGCCCAGGATTACCATCGAAAGGATTCCGAATGTCATGTCATCTGCACCTCTTTCCTTTGTTGTGGCCAAAGAATACCGGATCCTTGTTTGTGTTTTATTGGAGAAATGTTTATGTTTTGTTAAAATGAAAAATCGACATAATTGAGGCGCAAGCCGAATCTCTGTGCTTGCGCCTCGTGAGAAAAGAGAGGAGTGAGAGTATAAGTCGCTTTTACATCCATTCGGAGGGATCCGTCCAGCCGCGTGCGCCGAGATACTTTTCCAACGGCATGGCGGCGATCTGCTCCTTGGTGAGACCCGAATTCATCATCCGCGCCCAGCCGCCCTCCGCCTTCTGGCCGGTGACGGCGTCAGAAGGCCGCATCAGGTTCATCAAAGGCTCGCCGGCCTCAAAGCGGCGGGCGTTTTCCCGGATGATGGCGATAGTGGCCGCCTGCCGGTCGGGCACCTGGGGTGTGCAGTGCGGCGTGATGTACACCGTGGGCATATGCCACAGCGGAGAATCAGGCGAGAGTGGCTGCTCCTCAAACACGTCCAGACCCGCGCCGGAAAGCGTGCCGCCCTTTAAGGCCTCGATCAGATCTTCCGTGCAGACAAGACCGCCGCGGGCCATGTTCACAAGAAACGCGCCGGGCTTGACCTGCCGGAAGGTCTCTTTGTTCAGCATGTGATAAGTCTCGTCGGTCAGTGCGATGGTGAGGATGATAAAGTCTGACTGCCGCAGCAGCGGCTCAATGGTATCGCCGTTTTTGCCGGAGAGCTTTTGGTCGATGTAGTCCAGCCCCTGAATGGGCGAACGGTTATAGGCGATGATCTTCATGCCGAAGGCGTGCAGACGCTCGGCCAGAAGGCGGCCGTTGTTGCCCATACCGATGATGCCCGCCGTGCGTCCGTAGAGGCCGCGCCAGCTCTCGCTGCCCTCCACGCCCCACCGGCCTTCTTCCTGGGCGGCCAGCAGCTCTTTCGTGTGATAGCAGCCCTGAAACATAAAATAGACGGCGTGCTCGGCCAGCACCGGGGCGCTGCGTCCCGCCGCGCCGGTCACGGGGATGCCGCGGGCAAAGACCTCCGGGCGGGCAGAGCCGTTCAGCCCCGCGTGGTCGCACTGGATCCATTTGAGGCTGTTTTCTCCCAGCAGGCAGGGATCCACGTCGCCCATCACGATGGCCACGTCCGCGTCCCTGACTTCTTCGGTCAGCCTCTCTTTATCGTAAAAATCCACATAGACAAATTCAGCATCCGAGAACACCCGGCGCAGGTCGTGCATGTTCTGCTTATTATACCAGACCGTGGTCACCACTTTGTTGATCTTCGGCATTTACGATTCCTCCCGCGGTATTTTACAGTTCCCATTATGGCAGAGACCCAGCGGCTTGCCCATACGCAGATTTGCTTTTTTGTTATGAAATTTGCTGACTTCTCAGTTTGATGACGGCGGGACAGGAGGGAAATAAAGAGAAACAGCAGCGGCAATCAAAACTAAAATAAGAACTGTATGGCAAATTTAGACATATGCAAGAGGACGGCATAGCAGTATAGTGTAAACAAGGATCCCGTATCCTGTCGAACTATGTGAGTCAGAAGATGAAACAGAAGGAGAGAATGAGACTATGCAGAAGAAGACAAGCCATGTGTTTCGCGGCGTTGCCAGCATTTTCCTCGCGCTGCTGATGCTCTTCAGCATCGCCTTCTCCGTTGCCAACAGCTGGGAGGGCAAGGTCAATGAGCTGCTTGGCACCGAAACGGCCACGATCACGCGAAGCACCGACCCCGCGGACTATCCGTTTCAGTCCGACTTTTCCTCGGCTTCGGAACTTGTGGAAGCGGAGATCGCCTATGCCACGCGCCTGCAGGCTGAAGGCAGCGTAGCCCTGAAGGGCATGCCCGCCATCGACGGCGAGCGTGTGACCCTGTTCGGAATGCGCAGCAACAATCTGCAGTACGGCGGCTCCATGGGCGAGCTGATCGACCCCAGCAATGTGGTTCCTTTGGCGCAGGCGCTTGAGGACCGCGGCTTTGCCGTGAATCCCGACTATGTCCAGTTCTATAAGGACATGGAAGCCGACTATGCTCCTGTCAAGGCCTCCGGCGGCAACGTGGTCAGCGACTACGACGGACAGGGCGCCAAGATCGGCGAGGTGCCTGTGAGCGTGTACGACGCGGGCAGGATCGGCGACTACAAAGACGCCGCCGTGATCGTTCTCGGCCGTGACGCGGGCGAGAGCTGCTGCTTCTACCCCGGCGCCAACGGGATCCTGGAGCCGGAGGAGTTCACACAGAGCCCCACCGGCAACGTGTTTTCCCTCACCAACGACGAGCGTGACCTTGTCAACTGGGTGAAGGGGCAGGACTTCGGAAAGATCGTTGTGCTGATCAACACCGGCACCAGCATGGAGATCGAGGAGCTCAAGCAGGACGATGCCATCGACAGCATCCTCTGGATCGGCAACCCCGGCGCCTATGGCACCTATGGGATCGCCGACCTGCTGAAGGGCAACTCGCTTCCCTCCGGCCATCTGCCGGATACCTGGGCGGTCAACTCCGCGCTCTCTCCGGCGGCACAGAACCTGGGCATCTATGTGTTTGCCAATGCGGATGAGATCGAGACGACCACCACCAACGCCCTGCGCTCCGACTGGTACCTGGTGGAGCTGGAGGGCATCTACACCGGCTACAAATACTATGAGACCCGTTATTTTGACGCCGTGATGGAGCAGGGCAATGCCGCCAAGGCTGCCAAGGGGCAGTCTGTGAACGGCACGAGCTGGGACTATGACGGCGAAGTGAGCTTCCCCTTCGGCTTCGGCCTGGAGGGCTCCAGCTTTACAGAAGAGATCACGGATACGCAGATCGACTGGAGCGGCGAGACGGAATCCACGGTGACGGTGAAGGTCACCAACATCGGCGACACCGCCGCCAAGCACGCGGTGCAGCTCTATGTGTCCGTTCCCTACACGGAAAAGGACCGGAACGAAAAGATCGAAAAGGCGGCCATCCAGCTCGTGGGCTATGCCAAGACCGGCGAGGCCAGGGAGCAGAGCTTTGCGGATGTGGAGCTGCTGCAGCCCGGCGAGAGCGAGGATGTGGTCATTTCCTTCAACGCGCGGGATCTGTACAGCTATGACCGCGGTTACAGCCATGACGGCGTCTGCGGCGCGTGGCTGCTGGAGGCCGGAGAATACACCTTCGCCACCGGCAACGGGGCGCATGAGGCGGTCAACGCGGTGCTGCGGGAGATGGGCAAGGATGTGGAGTGCAGCGGCGACGCTGTTGTGGAGAAGGTCTCCATGGACAGCTACCTCACCGAGTCCAACGGAACCGTCATTCAGAACCGCATGGACATGGCGGACCTGAACAATACCGGCACCATGAGCGTGAGCTACCTCAGCCGCAGCGACTGGTTCAACACCTTCCCCAAGAGCGTGACCGGTCTCAAGGCCACCGAGGAGATGATCTTCATGCTCCGCAACGCCACCTACAACCAGGAGCTGGAGCAGAGCCTGTACACCGGCCCGGACAGCTTTGTTTATGGCAAGGACAACGGCATCCGCGCCGTTGAGCTGCGGGGCCTTGCATATGACGATCCCAAGTTTGAGCAGGCCCTGGAGCAGCTGAGCCTGCAGGATTTCATCAACCAGTACATCGCTTACCTTGAAGAGATCGAAGAGCTGGCCATGCCCATCGAGTCCCGCGCGGACTCGCCCCTGGGTCTGATCGCCACCCTCGGCCAGCGCACCAAGGGCACGATCTACGAGGTTGCGGATGACGACGCTGCCTACAAGCGCCACACGGACGTCTATCCCGGCGGCCCGGTGGTGGCCGCCTCCTTCTCCCCCCTGCTGCAGCGGGAAGAAGGAAGAATGGTTGCCAACGACGGCCTCTGGGCGGGCTACAATACCTGGTTCGGCCCCGGCATGAACCTGCACCGCACGCCCTATAACGGCCGTAATGTGGGCTATTATTCCGAAGACCCCGTGCTCTGCGGCAAGACCGGCGCCTATGTGAACGAAATGCTCAATCAATATGGCATGGTCACCAATGTCAAGCACTTCGCCTTCAACGACCAGGAGACCAACCGCGACGGCCTGGCGGTGTTCCTCAACGAGCAGGCTGCCCGTGAAAATGAGCTCCGCGGCTTCCAGATCGGCATCCGCGACGGCGGTATCACCGGCCTGATGAGCGCCTTCAACCGCATCGGCTGCACCCATGTGGCGGCGTCCAAGGACCTGATGAACGGTATCCTCCGGGGCGAGTGGGGCTGGAATGGCTTCATGATGACCGACTCTGTCAAATCCTCCTCCTACTTCCTGCCCCGGGAGTGCGCGGTGGCCGGAAACGACCAGATGCTGGGCGGCTCCAACAACGCCAAGGTCTGGAACCTGAGCGAGGCCGAGGTGGAGAAGGACGTGGTGCTGCAGAATGCCCTGCGCGAGAGCTATCACAGAAAGCTCTTCGTCTATGTCAACAGCGCGCTGCTCAACGGCATCGACGCGGAAGCCTCCGCCGGCCGGGGACAGGTCTGGTGGAAGACCGCGTTTGAGGCGGCGGTCATTGCAAGCGCGGTTGGCTTTGCCGCATTCACCTGCTTGTTTGTTGTCAAAAACCGCAAGGAAAGGAGCATGTAATCATGGCCAACGCAAGAAATGCCAAGGGTGCCGGAATGCACCTGACCACCGGCCTGATCAGCTGCGCGCTGACGCTGCTCGGCGGTGTGCTGTATTATCTCAGTCACAAAACAAACTATTATATCCTGGGCCAGATGAACTCCGGCCTGATCCTGGCTCTGATCGGCTGCGCGCTTGTGGTGGAGATTGCCGCGCTGCTGCTGGTCCGTAAATTCCCCAAGGCGCTCTGGACCCAGTTCCTGACCTTCGGGGTCACCGCGCTGCTTGTGGCCTCCGCCATGCTCATCGTCGGTGACCGTGTGGAAGGCATCGGGAACTGCATCCTCACCGACTATGACTCCGGGCACGGCGGAGAAGAGGCCATCTACATGTCACTCATCGGTGCGGCGAGCCTGCTGGCCGCAACGGTTTACAACATCATCGGATCCTTCTCCAGAGATGGCAACGCCCCTGCGGGAACCGGCAAAAAGATGGGGCTCATTGTAAGCGCCTGCGCGATCGGCCTTGCCGCCATCGTCGCCGCCGTCATGCTCACCGGTGCGGGCAGCCCCAAATCCTCCGCCGCCGGCACAGGAGACTTGGTCAGCGGAACCTATACCGTCAGTTTTAACCAGGAAAATGGAAACATCGATTCCATGCCGGATTATCAGTTCCTGTCCGCCGATATGGCCTCGCTGCTGAAATACGACTCCCGCTCCTATATCGACATCACCTTGAAGCTGGATGGTAAAGGCGAATACTCTCTGGTCTCGGACTACTATGTGTTTGAGGCCGGCAAGCGGGCGGAGATCGGTGATCCCAGCGGCCTGGGCCTTGTCTACCGCACTACCTCCGAGGGCAGCTATTCCATGAATGAAAACGGCAGCCCTGTCACTTCGACCCCCACTCATGTGCTCTTTGAGCTTGCCACCGACACCTATTCCGAGCAGATGAAGCAGCTCATGAACATTGACCTCAACGGAGGCGACGCCGACGGCACCTACGACAGCGCCGAGTACCCCGCCCTGTTCGACTACATCCCGGAAACCACCTGGGCGCTGGGCGACGGCGTGATCCTCAGCTATGGCAAGGGCGCTCTCAGCGGCACCTTCACCGTGAGCTTCAATCAGGAGAGCGGGAACATCGAATCCATGCCCAGCTACCAGTTCCTGTCCGCCGATATGTCTTCGCTGCTGAAATACGACTCCCGCTCCTATATCGACATCAGCCTGACCCTGGACGGCACCGACGCCTATTCCCTGGTCTCCGACTACTATGTCTTCGAGGCCGGCAAGCGCGCCGAGATCGGCGATCCCAGCGGTCTGGGCCTGGTTTACCGCACCACCGCCGAGGGCAGCTACGTCCAGAACGAGGACGGCACCGTTACCACCGCGCCTGCCGCCCACGTGTTTTTTGAACTGCACACCGACACCTATTCCGAGCAGATGAAGCAGCTCATGGCGCTGGATCTGAACGGCAGCGACGCCGACGGCGATTACGATAGCGCCGACGTCCCCTCGCTCCTCGATTTTGTGCCCGAGACCGTTTGGACCCTCTCCGGCTCCGAGATCGTCAGCTACCTGGATCCCAACGCCGAGGAAGAGGAGGCCGAGGAGGAAGAACCCGCGGCTCCCGCCGGCGAGAGCGTCACCATCACCAGCGACGACGGCGCCACCACCATGACCTTCAACCCCGACGGCACTTACCGCTTCTTCTTCGAGTCCTACAGCATCGAGGATCTGGGCACCTATTCCTATGAGGGCGGCGTGCTGAGCGTCACCAACCCCAACGGCGACATCTTCACCGCCGAGGGCGATCCCATGGCCCTGCACTACGTCTGCGCTGTCTCCGATCAGGTCACGGGCGACTTCACCATCCCGGCCAATACCTTCGACTTTGCCGCCGCTCCCTCCGGCGAGAGCGTCACCATCACCAGCGACGACGGCGCCACCACCATGACCTTCAACCCCGACGGTACTTACCGCTTCTTCTTCGAGTCCTACAGCATCGAGGATCTGGGCACCTATACCTATGAAGGCGGCGTGCTGAGCGTCACCAATCCCAACGGCGACACCTTCACCGCCGAGGGCGATCCCATGGCCCTGCACTATGTCTGCGCTGTCTCCGACCAGGTGACGGGCGACTTCAGCATCGATCCTGCTCTGCTGGGCGGCGGCGCCCCTGCCGGGGAGGAGCTCGTCTCCGCCACGGTCCCCTCTGTGGACCAGGCCACGACCATGACCTTCTTCTCCGACGGCCGCTATGTCTTTGAGTTCGGCTCCTACGGCATTGTGGACGAGGGCACTTATGTCTTCGCCGACGGCGTCCTGACCCTCACGGACGCAAACGGCAAGGAAACCAAGGCTGAGGGCGACCCCATCGAGCTGCACTATGCCTACAGCATGTCCGACCAGCTCACCGGCGACTTCACGGTGCCCGCCGAGCTCTTCGCCTTCGAAAAGGAGGGGATGACCGTCTATTCCAACGACCTGGGCACCACCATCAGCTTCCTTCCCGACGGAGGCTACCGTTTTGAGTTTGCCTCCTACAGCATTGTGGACGAGGGCACGTATGTCTTTGCCGAGGGCGTTCTGAAACTGACGGATGCAAACGGCAAGGAAACCAGGGCCGAAGGAGACCCTGTTGCGCTGCACTATGCCTACAGCGCATCCGATCAGCTCACCGGGGATTACACCATTCCTGCGTCGCTGTTCGCGGCTTAAGACAATCAGGAGCTGACGGAAAACCGGCAGCTCCTGAGCCTGCTTGATGAATCGAAAACCAACAGGGGGCAGTGTCCATGAATTTCTGGAAAAACTTTGAAGAGAAAAACCCCAAGCTTGCCAAGTGGGTCCGGGAAGGCGGCCTGTTTATCATTGTCAGCAATGTGATCACCGTGTTCAAGTACCTGATCCTGCAGTTTCTGCCAAAGCTGTTCAGCGCTCTGCCGGAGACGGACTTCGGCTGGCCTGCGATCCCCGTGCACTGGGAGATCGCCGGGCGCGCGGTGGACTTTCAGTGGAACGTGCTGGGCTATGACGCGGCCCACGGCGGCATGCGGTACTTCTTTGCCTATCTGATCGCCATGTTCATCGGCGAGGCGGCAAATTTCCCGCTGCAGAGGAATCTGGTTTTCCGCAGCAAGGGAAACATCTGGTATCAGATGCTGTGGTACTTTATCGCCTTTGTTATCATCACCTGCATCGTCAACTCCATCAACTGCATCTGGGTGGCGGTTGGCGGCCTGTTCGTAAAGGACTGGGTGTACAACATCGTCACGGTGGTCCTCAACGGCGGCGTTTCCATGGTGATATTCTTCTTTGTGAACAAGATCATCTTCCCCGAGGGCGAGGCCAAACAGTAATCCGGACCCGTCCAATGGCGGACGCGTGCCTTTCGCGCTCCACCGGCCCAATACAGACTACGGAAGCAATATTGCAACAATAATTGCAATATTGCTTCTTGTGCTATTTCTCTGGGTCTCGTATAATGGACCCGGAACCTGAAGGGAGGAAGCTTATGGACAGCAGAAACAGCAAATACGAAGACCTGTTCCGGGACAGCACGGTCTGGCGCTCGATCTTTTCGCTGGCGCTGCCGAGCCTGCTCACGATCGTGGTCATGATCTTCTACAACATGGCCGACCTCTTTTTCATCGCCCAGCTGCGGGATACCGCCAAGGTAGCGGCTGTCTCCATCGTCATGCCGGTGTTCAGCATCATCATGGCGCTTGCCACCATGCTCGGAGCGGGCGGCAGCGCGATCCTGGCCAACGCCATCGGCGCCGGGGACACGGAAAAAGCGAAGAACACCTCCAGCCTCTGCTTCTGGGCGGCTATCGGGATCGGCCTTGCGGTCAGTGTCCTGCTGCTCAGCTTTCAAACGCCACTGCTCCGGCTGCTCGGTACCAAGCCCGAGATGTGGGAGGACGCGAAACAGTATCAGAATGTGTTGGCGCTCGGTACGGCCTTCATGCTGCTGCCCTCGTCGATGGGGATGCTGATCCGCTCGGAGGGCGCCGTGAAAGAGGGCCTGATCGGAAACCTGACCGGAACCTTTACCAATATCCTGCTCGACCCGCTGTTTATCCTCGTCTTCCGCTGGGGCACCACGGGTGCCGCGATCGCCACGGTGCTGGGCAATGTGGTCGGCACCGCTTACTATCTTTTCTACTGCCTCCGCCGGGCGGCGGTAATATCACTGGACCCCAAACGGGCTCTGGCCGCGCCGGGCGAGCTGCTGTCGATCGCAGCGCTGGGCCTTCCCAACGCGGCCAGCACGGTGCTCTCCGGTTTTGCCTCCACCTTCTCTAACAGCCTTCTCTCTCAGCATGGGACGGACGCCATCGCGGCCCGCGCCGCGGCGGGCAAATCCAGCATGCTAATCTCCATGGTGCAGATGGGGATCTGCATGGGCGTGCAGCCCCTGCTCGCCTATTGCTACGGCGCAAAGAATCTGCCCCGCCTGCGGGAGACCCTGCGAAAGCTGGCTTTGCTCACCGGCGGCATCGGCCTCGGTGCGGTGGCGTTTTGCTTTGCTTTCCGGAATTTCCTCATCTCTCTCTTTCTCAAGGAAGCGGAGGTTGCCGCCATGGGCGAACAGTTCATGCTTTACGTTATGGCGGGCGCGCCGTTTCTGGGCGTGGTATATCTCTGTACGAATTTCCTGCAGAGTACGAGGAAGGCCAAAAGTGCGATCGTGGTCTCTCTGCTGCGGCAGGGGCTGCTGCTGATCCCGCTGCTGTATGGGATGCACGCCCTGTTTGGCTTCCTCGGCATTGCGGCGGCGCACATGGCGGCGGATATGGGGGCGGCGCTGATCGCGGCCTTGATCTTTGCCCGGGAGTATAAGCGCGTGAAGGAGGAGCTTTCATGAACACGGCCAACAACCAGCTCCATCAGGAGACGGAACGACGGCTGCGGCAGGAGCTGCTTTGCTTCCTCGAGCGGGAGCAGGAGCCCACAGTGTCTGAACTCTGCGAGGCGGCGCAAATCAATCGCTCAACCTTCTACCGGCACTACCGGGATATTCCCGACCTGATGGAAAAGACGGAAAAGGAGATCCAGAAAGGACTGTTCCGCACGGTGGGAAGTCAAGGCGATTTCCTGACGCGCCTGGAAAGCTCCAGCGACGCGCTGGAGCCGCTGATCTCCTACATCGGCCAGAACCGGTACTTTTACCGGGCTTACCTGAGAAAGAACGGCGACGCAGCGCTGGAAGACGGCTACCAGCTCTTCTGGGAAAAGAAGATCCAGCCCCTCTTCCTCGCCCATCGGGTGGAGAGTGAAGCGCGGATGCGATACTATTTTGCCTATGCCAAATCGGGCTTCGTTACGATCCTTCGTATGTGGCTGGAGGGCGGCTGCCGCGAGAGTCCCCGGGAGCTGGCCGGGATCATCCACAAAATGCTGCCTGCAAAGTAATCCCAATGTGGAAGAATCCGTAGCACGGTCAATGAAAGTGTAGCCAGCATGGGGATTATTACGCATGCCATTCGGTTGCCGCGTTAAGCGGCGAGAATGGCGCGTATAAAAATACTATGGAAGCGCAGCTTTCATAGTAAACGAAACGGCTTTCCCTCTCCGGGAAGGCCGTCTTTTTAATAGGAAAGCAAAAATGAGGACGCATTGACGAATATAGAGATTTACCGTCCGGCCCATGTTCCATAGAATAGGATCACGAAATCAGAAGAAAGCAAGGAGATCGCATGGCACATTGGTGGAACGGATATCCCTGGCGGGTGATCCAGCCGAATTTCCGGGAGATCGACACAAAGGACTTCAACGAGGAAGCTTTTCTTGCGTCTCTGAAGGATTTTTCCTGCAACGCCGTGATGCTCAACGCGGCGGGCCTGATCGCGAGCTACCCCACTCAGCTGCAAGATCATACGCGCAGCGCGTACCTGGACGGCTTCGACCTGAAGCGCCTTGTGGATCGCTGCCATGATCTCCAAGATCCCGCTTTCGGTCTACGAGCGCCATCCCGACTGGGCCTACCGCAAGCCCGACGGCGAGCCGCTGATCTACAACGGCACCGTACAGACCTGCCTCTCCGGCGGCTATCAGGGCGGCTATATGGACGAGATCCTCAAGGAGATGTTCACTGCGATCCCCTTTGACGGCATCTACTGCAATATGGGCACCGCCACGGGCGTCATCGTAGACTACAGCATGAACCGCCACGGCCCCTGCCAGTGCGAGACCTGCCGCAGCTCTTTCAAGGCCCAATACGGCATGGATGTTCCCGCGGAGCTGACGCGCACGGACAAGGCCAGTATGGTCTACTTCCGCTTCATGCAGGAGCTTGCCGGCGCGCAGAAGAAGCGCATTACGGCGCTTTTGCGGGAGATAAACCCCGAGCTCGCCTATTGCTCGGTGGACTATGTGCGGCAGGAATCCAACAGCGAGTTCGGCCGCGAGCTGCCCCACTGGCAGTATCAGGCCTCCTCCAACGCCCGGGCCATTCGCGGCATGGGGCAGGAGGCTGACGTGGCCGACGTAGACTTCATGGGCTTTGCTTACCGCCATGTGGCGGTGAATCCCGCCCTGCAGGAGCTGCGGCTCTGGCAGACGCTCGCAAACTTTGGCGGGCTGGACTACTACGTGATGGGCAGGCTCTACGACAAAGAAGACAGGAGCGCTAATCCCCGGGTACAGAAGGTGTTCCGCTACGCCGCAGAACACGAAGACGTTTGTTATGGCGTCAGATCCAAAGCCGATACGCTGCTGGTGCGGGAGGCCTATGTGATCCCCAACGGCGAAGAACGGGGCTGGATCCGGGTGCTGACCGAGAGCCATATCCTCTTTGACGAGACCCTCTCCGGCGGCCTTGCGAAGATCGACCTGGGCAAATACAAAACGATCATCCTCCCCGAGAAGCCCCGCCTTGCCCCGCCCGCGCTGGAAAGGCTGATGATCTGGGTGCAGCAGGGCGGCACGCTGCTGGCCAGTGGCGCGCTCCCACAGCTGACCTGCTTCGGTGTGAAGGACGGCGGTCGGCGCAGCGATCAGGCGCTTGGCGCCATGCTGCGTGTGGACGGCGCCGAGCGGCCCCTCTTCATGGTGGGCAAGAGCTACTGGGAGCGGGACTATGAGGAAGGCGTCGAGAAGATCGGCAATCTTCTCATGCCCGAGCGCTTCGGCCCGCCGGAGCTGTGCTACCCGACGGAGGCGCCCACGGATTTCCCGGCAGCCACCAGAATGCCTTGCGGCGAGGGCTTCGGTGTCACGATCCCCTGGTATCCGGCTACGAATTACTATACCGATGGTTTTGACAACTGGCTTGTTTTTCTGCAATTTGTATTGACAAAGCTCTGCCCATGCCGCCCGGTTTCCGAGAACATGCAGCCCACAGTCGAGGTCACCCACGGGCACAAGGATGATTTTGAAGTCGTCCACTATGTCAACGCCAGCGGCCACTTCGGCAACAGCTTCTTTGATCCGGCACTGCTCGCAGACCAGAGCATCACGGTCCCCTGGGCGAAGAAAACTGCCGCCTGCGAGAATCTGGACGAGCCCGGCAACGTCCGCTGGGAGCTGAAGGATCGGAAGCTGACCATCACGATTCCCAAACTGGGCGCACACGCCTGCGTCGTCATCAAGGAGGAGAAATAAATGACTGTAGCTGAAAAAGTGGCCGCGGCCAACGCCCGGGTCATCGAGATCATGACGAAGGGCCGCCCGGTCTGGACAGACGTCAGACCCGCGCTGGAAGCGGTGCCCGGCATGGAGCCGAATCTCATTCTGGTTCCCGGCCCGCCCATCGAGCCGAAAGATTTGCCCATCCCGCTGAAAACCGCGGGCCTGGCCAAGAATGTGGACGAGGCCTGGGAGATGGTGCTGCGCGGGGAGATCAGGATCGCCCCTTCCCAGGACTACAACTGCGGCAACGCGGCCTCCAGCGTCATGTCCGCCAGCATGCCGGTGTTTGTGGTTGAAGATAAGACCAACGGCGGCAAGGGCTTCTGCGTGCCTCATCCCGGCTCCAATCCCCGTGTGCTCCGCTGGGGCATCTACGGCGAGGACGTGGAGGAAAACCTGCGCTTCATCCGCGGCGACTACGCGGCGGTGCTGGGGGAGGCCGTCAGGAACTCCGGCGGCATCGATCTGATCCGCGTGCTGTCCAAAACGGCAGGCATGGGCGACGAAAACCACAACCGGCAGCCCGCGGCCTCCATGGCGCTGGCTCTGGAACTGGTGCCCTGGCTGCTGGACGTGGATCATCCGGCCCGGGATAAGGTCATCAAGGAGATCGCGGCCAACGACCGCTTCTTCCTGCATGTGATGATGGCGGGTGTGGAGGCGATCATGGCCTCCGCCAAGCAGGTGCCCTACTCCACCGTCATGGCGGGCATGGGCGGCAACGGCATCGAGTTCGGCATCCAGGTGGCCGGAACCGGCAACAAGTGGTACACCACCAAGGCGCCGCTCATTGCCGGCATCTTTCTCAAGCCCACCACCACGGAGGCGGATCTCCTGGGCTATCTGGGCGACAGCTGCGTCACCGAGGTCTGGGGCCTCGGCGGCATGAGCGCCATCGCGGGCCCCGCCTATCTGCGTATGACCGGCGGCACCTTCAAGGACGCCAAGGAGCGCACAGAAAAGGCCCGCCAGGTGTCTCTGGGCGAGCATAGCTTCGCCCCCATCCCCTGGGACGATTACCGCGGCTTCCCCGTGGGCGTGGATATCCGCAAGGTGGTCGGGCTCAACATCCTGCCCATCAGCCACGGCGGCAGCGCCCTGAAAACCGGCGGTCAGGCCGGCGCGGGCGCGGCAGAGCTGCCGGTGGAGGTATTTAAAAAAGCCGTCGTCGGCATGGTCGAGGACGTGAAAAGACGGGAGGGCGAAGCGGAATGATCTTTACGAAAATCGAGCGGGATCGGTACATCGACTCTCTGGAGACTCTGTCCGAGACCGCGATCTTAAACGAGCAGCCCGGCATCGAGACCGGCTATGTGGGCATGGCCACCCAGGTGTTCAAGGAGGTCATCGAGGAGATCGGCCTAAGTACCCCGGAGATCGCCGCCTGCACCGAGGCGGATTACGTGCTTGTGGCTTCCGCCGAGAGCGAAGAGGCGTTTGAAAAGGCCGTAGAGACCGTGTGGGCCGAGAGCGCGCCCACGGACGACGCGGAAAAGCCGGAGAGTTATTTGAGCTCCGCTGCCGCCAAGGAGGCCGAACCGAGAGCCAATCTCTGCCAGATCTCCGTCCCCGGCGAATATGCCCTGGAAGAGGTCAAAAAGGCGCTCAACGCCGGGATGCACTGCTGTGTGTTCTCCAACAACGTGCCGCTGGAGCAGGAGCGGGAGATGAAGGAGCTGGCCCGGGAGAAGGGACTTCTCTGCATGGGCCCGGACTGCGGCGTGGCCAACATCAACGGCGCAGCCCTGGTGCTCTCCAGCATCAACAACCGCGGACCCTTCGGCATCGTGGGCGCTTCCGGCACCGGCATCCAGCACGTGGCGGCCATCCTCCACGAGGCTGGCAGCGGCGTCAGCCAGACCATCGGCACGGGCGGCAACGACCTGAAGGAGCCAGTGGGCGGCATTACCATGCTCATGGGCATCGACGCTCTGGAGGCCGACCCCGAGACCAAGTATATCATCCTCATTTCCCGCAAGCCTGCAGACAGCGTTCTGAACAAGCTCCTCTCCCGCATCCGCCAGATGCGCAAGCCTCGGGTGGTGTTCTTCATGGGCTGTGACAGAGAGACCATTGAGGAGACCGGTTCCGTCTGGGCGGGGAATCTGGACGACTGCGCCCTGCGGGCCCTGGAACTGATCCATAACGATTACTCCCTCGGGAGCCTCAGCGAGCTGAAAGAGATCGCCGGAGAGGCCGTGAAGGGCATGGCGCCCGAGCAGAAATACGTGCGCGGGGCTTACACCGGCGGCACCTATCTGGACGAGGGCATGCGCGCCATGTGGGAGGCCACCGGCGGCCTCTGGTCCAACGCCCCCATGAGCCCGGAATGGAAGCTGCCGGAAGGAGCGGCCAGCCGGGAACACACCGCCATTGACTACGGCGAGGAGGAATACACTCTGGGCCGTCCGCACCCGGCCATTGACGCATCCATCCGCCGCCCGGCGATCCTGAAAGAAGCGGCTGACCCGAGCGTGGCCGTGATCGTGCTGGACTTCATCCTCACCCCGCCGGGACATATGGATCCCTGCGGCTATGTGGTGCCGGATATCCTCAAGGCGCAGGAGCTGGCAAAGAGCCGGGGCGGCAAGCTGGTGTTCATCGCCTCCGTGCTTGGCACCACCGCAGACTGGCAGGACATCCGCAAACAGGAGCAAGAACTCCGGGACGCGGGCGTGCTGGTCTGCCGCACCAATTACCGCGCCGCGCTGCTGGCGTCTGAGATCATCAAACTCAGGAGGGATGCGTAATGGCTGATACAAGTAAGATGCTGAGCCTGTTCCGTTCGGAGCTGGTGGTGGTCAACGTGGG
>CACYHB010000025.1 GCA_902774015.1 Oscillospiraceae bacterium
TCGACCACATGCAGCGCGATATGCCCGCCGCCGAGCACCAGCAGCCGCTCCTGCGGCAGCATCGGCTCAGTGACCCGCAGACCCTCTTCCGTCTGTTCCGCCGTTACCGCGGCGACCAGGCGCCCTTTGAGATCCTCCCGGGGCGCAACGGCGGTGAGCCGGCGGGAAAAGCCCTCCGCGATCGTTCCGCTCTCGCCGCGGATCACGGTTTCCAGCGCCACAGCCTCTCCGGTCTCCAGCTTTTTCAGAATATCCTGATATACGTTCACCCTGAACACCTCCGTGGGCAATCGAGTTTCCTGCCGCTATCATATCGCAGCCCGTCCCGCCGCGCAAGTTTTTCTTTTTGCTGCCGGAAGAAATGTGGGTCACGCCGATATTCAGATGACCGCAAACAGTAACGGACGCCCGGATATGCATAGAAAAGAGCTTCTGACGCGGAAAAAGGCGTCCAGCCTTTTCTAACACCGCGTTAGAAAAGTGTTAGAAAAACGTTAGAAATCGGCCCTTTGTCGAAGGAAAGTGAAAAATGCGAAAACTAAACTTGCCTGAAAAGTTCTCAGAAAGCAAAAAATGACCCCAAATCTTTCGATTTGAGGCCAATTCATGGTGCGCGAGGCGGGACTTGAAGTCCACGTTTTTCATTTCATGTATTCCAATCCATCTATTCTTGCGAAATAAGAGCAAAAATCAGAATTTCAGGTATCAATCCGTCCATTCAATTATCACTTTTCTAATCTGGCTTGGGTCATTTTTGTGGTCAGGCCGAAAGGAGTTTTCTATGAAATCTATCTTTGAAGAAATGGGCGGAATCTATTCCGATATCAACGGCTATCTCATTCCAAATCTAACGATATCCGACTCCCCTCCCCTTGGCAAATGGGGCCGCATGCGGAGGTGCTATCTTAAGGAGCATCGCCCTGCTCTTTATTCCAGCTTGCTTTAGTGCACGCTCGGTGGGCTTGCTTTTTCAAAGAGAACTGATATACTTTACTTATCATCAGATGATCATACGGAGGATTATGCCATGAAACACAGTTTCCGCTGCGACGCCGGGACCGCTCTGGTCCGGACCGACCGGGGTCTCGTCAAGGGCTATGAGCACGACGGCCTTCTCATTTTCAAGGGCATCCCTTACGCTCAGGCCCGGCGTTTTCACGCGCCGGAGCCGGTGAAAGCCTGGGACGGGGTCTTTGACGCCAGCAACTACGGCTATGTCTGCCCCCTGCTCACCAATGACCGGCCCAACGGGGAGCTCCACGTGCCCCACCGCTTTTGGCCCATGGATGAGGACTGCCTGAATCTGAATATCTGGACTCCGGGGATCGACGGGAAAAAACGCCCCGTTCTGTTCTGGCTCCACGGCGGCGGCTATGAGGCCGGCTCCTCCATCGAGCACCTGGCCTACGACGGCGCCAACATGAGCCGTTTTGGGGACGTGGTGGTGGTCTCTGTCAACCACCGGCTGAACATCCTCGGGTATTTTGACCTGTCCGATTATGGCGAGGAATACGCAAATTCCGGCAACGCCGGCGGGGATGACATCATCGCCGCGCTGCGCTGGGTCCGGGACAACATCGCCGCCTTTGGGGGCGATGCGGAGAATGTCACCGTCTTCGGCCAGTCCGGCGGCGGCGCCAAGGTCACCACCCTGCTCCAGTCCCCGGCAGCGGACGGGCTCTATGCCAAAGGCATGGTGATGAGCGGCGTGATCGGCCCCGTGCTGGGCGACGCGGCCGGCAGCGGCCGGGATCTGGCGGAGGCTCTGATGGCGGAGCTGAAGCTCTCCGACGTCAAGGAACTGGAGACGGTGGATTATCACCTGCTGGCGAAAGCATACAACAAGTGCAAACCCGCGCTGGAGGCGGCAGGCAAGTATGTGGGCTGCAAGCCCCATCCCAACGCTTTTTATCTGGGTGAACCCGGCGTCCGCGGCTTCCGTGAAGAGACGAAGCACATCCCGCTGCTGGTGGGCAGCGTTTTCGGAGAGTTTACTTCCTTTACTCCCTCCCCTTACGACCGCTCGGGCATGAGTGAAAAGGAGCAGGAGGCTGCCATCCGACAGATGCTGGGCGAAGAGGGCGCCGCAGAACTGATCCCCCTGTTTCGGGAGGCTTACCCGGAGCGGCAGCTGATCGACCTGCTGCGGCTGGACTTCATCTTCCGCGCCCCGGAGATCGCTTACATCGCGCAGCGCAGCCGTCTCAACGGCTGCACCTGGTCCTATCTCTTCAACATGGATCAGCCCATCGACGGCGGCAACACACCCTGGCACTGCTGCGACATCCCCTATTTCTTCCACAACATCGACCTGGTGGAATATCCCCACGGCCCGCAGGCCGACGCCGGACTGTCCGAGCGGGTGCAGACCCTTGCTTTCGGCAGTCTGCTGCAGTTTGCCCGGACGGGCGAGCCCAACGGCGAGGGGCTCCCCGCCTGGCCCGCCTGCCGGGACGGCGAGGAGCTGACGCTGCTGATCGACGATCGGCCCCGCATCCTGCCAAACTTTGACCACCGGCTGATCGAAGCCCACGCTCGGATCATGGGACCGGTCATGATGCGCATGATGCAGCAGCTGCACGAAAACGTCCAGCACTAAACGATACAGGAAAGCAGGGAGCTTCTCATGAGGCAGGAGATGCTCCCTGCTTTTCTGCCGTTGCAGCAAAGACACTACCCTGATACGTTTGAATACGATTGCGCATCAGAACACCGTCTTCCACACAGAGGGGGGCGAAGGCGCGAACGAATGATTTGTCCTTGTAACGTGGCATTTATCTCTTTCGTGCTGCAGCAAACTGTGATGGCCCGGAAAACGCGTTTGTTTTAGAACTCCATTAGAACTGGGGAAACTGCAAAAAGTAAAGGAAAAGAAAAAGTCCCGAAAACGCCTATTTCTAAGCAATTTTCGGAACTTTTATGGTGCGCGAGGCGGGACTTGAACCCGCACGCCCGGAGTGAGCACTAGAACCTGAATCTAGCGAGTCTGCCAATTCCACCACTCGCGCATCTCTGGAACGCTTGATTATAATAGCACCGGTTTCCAGCCTTGTCAAGAGTTTTCCGCCGTTTTTGCCGTTTTTTCTTTACAAGCCCCGCTGCGAATGCTATTATATCGGAGTGTCCATTCTGTCGTCCCGGCAGGTCGCTCTGCCTGACGGTGCTGGGAATGCGCCGGATGCCGCTGCCTGCGGAGATGACGCGATTGCGTTTATCAATGCTTCGTTTTTATAGAAAGGAATCTGCCATGAATCTCGATCGATCCCTTCTCAAGACCCGATCCAAAGAGGTCATTCGCAACTCCAACCCCAAGGTGCTCACCGCAAGCCTCCTTGTGACGGTGCTTGGCATTCTGGTCTCTTATCTCTCCGGCCGCCTCGTAGGCATTTCCGGAGATGACGCCCTGCGCTATCTGCAGTACCTGCAGGACGGCAACGCCGAAGCCGCTCTCACCATTGTGCTCTCCAACACGCCCAGCACCGGAGCGCAGCTGGTGAACATGCTGCTCGACGCCGTCATCATCATTGTCGGCCTCGGCTTTCTCATTTTCCTGCTCAACTCCCTGCGGGGGACCTCTCCCGACCTGGGAAATCTGCTGGACGGCTTCAACTATTGGTGGAAGGTGCTGGTGCTGGATCTGGTCTGCGGTCTTTTCATCCTCCTCTGGTCCCTGCTGCTGGTCATCCCCGGCCTCGTCGCCGCCTACCGTTACAGCATGGCCAATTACCTGCTCATCACCCACCCGGAATACGGCGTCATGGACTGCATCCGCGAGTCCAAACGCCTCACGCAGGGCTGGAAAGCCCAGCTCTTTGTGCTGGATCTGAGCTTTCTCGGCTGGTGGCTGCTTTGCCTCGTGCCCGTGCTCGGCTGGCTTCTTTCCATCTGGGTCACGCCCTACCGCAGTCTGAGCTTCCTCCAGGTCTATGAGCAGCTCAGCGGCGCTTCGGTCTCCGGCAGTGAGCGGGAGACCTGGGAGCTGTAACGCAATTCCCAATACACGTTTCGGCGCAGGGACTCCCCCTGCGCCGTTTCAGGAGATAAACATGCCAAAAACACTGCATCCGTTGCTTTGCTTTCTGAAGCGCTTTCTGCTGGTGCTTCTCGTCACGCTTCTGTTTGCCGCAGCTTTTCTCTACGGTGTGATGGTCCTGCTCTGCAAAGGTCCCTCCCCTACCGCCAGAGAGCTGTTCGTTCTTTCCACCCGGGAAACCAGCGCCATCGGCTTTTTACCCCGGCTCTGCCTGCGGCAGGAGGAAATTGATGAGATCCTCCGGCAGCAGGACGCACAGGAGCTGGAGAGTACCGACCCCTCGCTGATCACCGTGAACAGGGTCCCGGATGCCGGTGCAGAACCGGACGCCTGGGGTTACACAGACGAGGACGGCGACGGCCTGATCCTCGTTCCCGTGGCGGGCGAGAGCTTTATCGGGCACATGCTGATCGTGCTGGATCCCTCCCGGGTGATCATGGGCTGCATCCCGGAGAGCTTTCATCAGCGCGGCTATACGCTGGAGGAGCTGGTCAAGCACTTCGACGCAGTCGCCGGCATCAACGGCGGCGGCTTTGAAGACCTGAACGGTCTGGGAGACGGAAGCACGCCCGAGCACGCCATTGTATTCAAAGGAGAGATCTATCTGCGCGGTCAGGGGACCGGCTACGGCTTCGCCGGACTGGACCGGGACAGCATTCTCCACGTGGGCACCGTGGGCGCCGACGAGCTGGAGGCCCTGCAGATCCAGTACGGCACCGGCTACGGGCCGGTCCTGATCGCCAACGGGGAGGCCGCCGATCCCGAAAGCCTGCACAGCGGTCTCAATCCGCGCACCGCCATCGGCCAGCGCTCCGACGGTGCGATCCTCATGCTGGTCATCGCCGGACGGCAGGCCAACAGTCTCGGCGCTACCTATGCCGATGAGGCGCAGCTGATGCTGAAATTCGGCGCGGTCAACGCCACGAATCTGGACGGCGGCAGTTCCAGCCTGATGTGGTATCAGGAAGGATACGTGAACAATGCCGCTGCGCTGGTTGGCATCCGGCGGATCCCGACCAGCTTCCTCGTCCTCAAAGAGGGGGTGCATCCGGATGACTGAGCAGAAGAAATGCTCTCCCTTTGTCCGGGGGCTTCTGATCTATGCCGCGGTCCTTGCCGTGCTTCTCGGCGGCGCGCTGCTGCTGTTTTGGGATTTTCTGCGGCAGTATGAGCGCTCACGCCCGCTCCGGGCTGTGGAGGAATACCGGCAGTCTCTGGCGGAGGACGGCCCCGGGGAAGCCTGCCGCGCAGCGCTGGAGCCGCTGGACCGCTCGCTGGAGAGCGAGGAGGAAGCGCTGGCCTGGCTGGCAGACCGGCTGGAAAACGCGCGGCTGAAGGAGGACGTCTCCCAGAGCAACGAGGCGCAGAAGGTCTACCGGATCCTGATCGAAGGCGGCGAATGCGGGCGCGTCACCTTGCTCCCCGGGGCGGCGGGCCGCTACGGCTTTGCCTCCTGGCGCGTGGCGGAGGAGGACTTCGACTTTACGCCGTGGTTCCACACGCTGGCCATCACGGTCCCCGAGGAATACCAGGTCTGTTTCGGCGCACAGACGCTGGGGCCGGAACACATCGTCGAGAGCGGTCTGCACTACGAAGCGCTGAGGGAATGCTATGAAGAGCTGGACGCTCTCCCCACCATGGTCTCCTATGGGACCGGTCCGCTGATCGGCGATGGGGAGCTGGAGGTTTTTGACCGTCACGGGCGGCGCATCACGGCGGAGGAGCTGGAAGAGGACCGCTATCTCGATAACTGCAGCGAAGAGCAGAAAGCCCGGATGGCGGCCTTTGCGGAAGACTTTTTGCCGGCTTATGTTCGCTTTACCGCTTCTGTATCCGACTATGCCGATCTCAGCGGCATGATTCTGAAAGGCTCCCCCATGGATCTGCGCCTTGCCCGGGCAGTCGGCGAGGGCATATGGTTTGCCCCCAGTTACTGTAAGATCCTTTCCACAGAGCTTCGGCGCTGTGTGGACCTCGGGGAAAGCCGCTGGCTGCTGGATCTCGGATACGTCACGGAGACGAAATCGCGCGGCGACCCTGTAGTCGACGAATACCATCAGCGTCTCGTTCTGTTTGAAGACAAGGGTCAGCTTAAGGCCGGCCTGCTGTTCAACTACTGAGGAGGAACGCCATGAGAAAAACTATGCCGCTTCTCTTTTGTCTTCTGCTGCTCCTGCTCTGCGGCTGCGGCGCGCAGACGGTCAGTCTGGCGCCGGAGGAATCCGCTGTGCCGGGTGCGGCCGCCGAAACGGCACTCGCCGCGGAGCCGACGCCGGAACCCACGCCGGAACCGACGCCGATGCCGACGGAATGGACGATCACGGGGGAAAGCCCGGAGGAGATCCTGGCGCTGGCGCAGATCCCCTCCCTGCGGGTGATCGACGCGACGGCGAGCAGCGAATATGAGGCGCTGCTGCAGCTGCGTGAGATGCTGCCGGACTGCGACGTGCGCTGGGAATACGAGTTTCAGGGGGAGCGCTATCCAAGCGATACCACAGCGCTCACCGTCACCGATATGAGCGGTCTGGAGGACGCGCTGCGGTATCTGCCGGCACTGACAGAGGTGGATCTGCTGGGGGCCAACGCGACGCTTGAGGATCTGGATCGCTTCTCCGGGATCCGGCCTGACGTGTTCTGGCTCTGGGAGTTCCGCTTTCACGGCTTTATCATCCGCACCGATATAAAAGTCTATTCTTCCCTCCAGCCCCTGGGTTTTACTCGCCGGGACGACGATTACTACTACCCCATCCTCAAATACTGCACCCGTCTCAAGGCGCTGGATCTGGGACACAACGCCCTGAGCAGCGCCTCGCTGGAGCTGATCGGCAAAATGACGGATCTGGAGATCCTGATCCTCGCCGACGATATGCTCACCGACGCAAGTCCCCTGGCAAACCTCCACAAGCTTATATTCCTTGAGCTGTTCATGAATTTTGACATGGAGGATTTCAGCTTCCTCAACGAGCTGCCCCGGCTCAAGGATCTGAACCTCTGCTACTGCAGCAAGCTCACATCCCTGGACTTTATGGACAACATGCCGGAGCTGGAATTTTTGCTGGTCAAGTTCACCGGTCTGGATCCGGAGTATTACGAAAGCTGGAAAGAGAAGCGCCCCGAGGTGCGCATGGTGCTGATGGACGGAGATAAAGAGTCCACCGGCAGCGGCTGGCGGGAGACCGGACGCAACTATATGATCCGCATCGCCTTTGCAAACTGGCCCTCCATCGTGCGCTACGAACGCTACAACGACATGGATTTCCAGTTTGGAAACAGGATCTATCCGATCGGCTACTATGCAACGGAGTGATCGACGGAGGGCCGCGCAAAGCGCGGCCCTCCCTGTTTTACGGAAAAACAGCGCCGCAGCTAATGCTGCGGCGCTGTCATTTTCTTTGGATACGGGACTACTCGGCGTCCTTGATGGCGGCCTGCGCGGCGGCCAGACGGGCGATGGGAACGCGGAAGGGGCTGCAGGACACGTAGTCCAGGCCGACCTTGTGGAAGAACTCGACGGAGCTGGGGTCGCCGCCGTGCTCGCCGCAGACGCCCAGATGCAGATCGGGACGGACAGAGCGGCCCAGCTTGGCGGCCATGGCCACCAGCTTGCCGACGCCGATCTGGTCGACGCGGGCGAAGGGATCGCTCTCGTAGATCTTGCGGTCGTAGTAGGCGCCCAGGAACTTGCCGGCGTCGTCACGGCTGAAGCCGAAGGTCATCTGGGTCAGGTCGTTGGTGCCGAAGGAGAAGAACTCCGCTTCCTTGGCGATCTCGTCCGCGGTCAGAGCGGCGCGCGGGATCTCGATCATGGTGCCGACCAGGTACTTCATGTCGGAACCGGCAGCGGAAAGAACCTCGTCAGCGGTCTTGACAACGATATCCTTGACGTACTTGAGCTCCTTGACCTCGCCCACCAGCGGGATCATGATCTCGGGAACCATGGTCCACTCGGGGTGACGGGCCTGGACAGCCAGAGCCGCCTTGATGACGGCGCGGGTCTGCATCTCGGCGATCTCGGGGTAGGTGACAGCCAGACGGCAGCCGCGGTGGCCCATCATGGGGTTGAACTCGTGGAGGCTGGCGATGATGGCCTTGATGGCCTCGACGCTCTTGCCCTGATCCTTGGCCAGCTGCTCGATGTCGGCTTCCTCGGTGGGAACGAACTCGTGGAGAGGAGGATCCAGGTAGCGGATGGTGACGGGGCAGCCTTCCATGGCCTCGTAGATGCCCTCGAAGTCAGCCTGCTGCATCGGCTCCAGCTTGGCCAGAGCGGCGACGCGCTCTTCCAGCGTGTCGGAGCAGATCATCTCGCGGAAAGCGGCGATACGGTCGCTGTTGAAGAACATGTGCTCGGTACGGGTCAGGCCGATGCCCTGGGCGCCCAGCTCACGGGCCTTGGCGGCGTCGTGCGGGGTGTCGGCATTGGTGCGGACCTGCAGGCGGCGGTACTTGTCGGCCCAGCCCATGATGCGGCCGAACTCGCCGGCGATGGTGGCGTCGACCGTGGGGATGATGCCGTCGTAGATCTTGCCGGTGGAGCCGTCGATGGAGATGTAGTCGCCCTCGTGGTAGGTCTTGCCCGCCAGCTCGAACTTCTTGTTCTCCTCGTCCATCTTGATCTCGCCGCAGCCGGAGACGCAGCACTTGCCCATGCCGCGGGCCACGACGGCCGCGTGGCTGGTCATGCCGCCGCGAACGGTCAGGATGCCCTGGGCGGCCTTCATGCCCTCGATGTCCTCGGGGCTGGTCTCGAGACGGACCAGAACGACCTTCTCCTTGCGGGCAGCCCAGGCCTTGGCGTCCTCAGCGGAGAAGACGACCTTGCCGCAGGCGGCGCCGGGGGAAGCGCCCAGGCCCTTGCCGATGGGCGTGGCGGCCTTGAGCTTGTCCGCGTCGAACTGGGGATGCAGCAGGGTGTCGAGGTTTCTCGGGTCGATCATCAGAACGGCCTTCTTCTCGTCGATCATACCCTCGTCCACCAGGTCGCAGGCGATCTTCAGAGCGGCCTGCGCGGTGCGCTTGCCGCTGCGGCACTGCAGCATGTAGAGCTTGCCGTTCTCAACGGTGAACTCCATGTCCTGCATGTCGCGGTAGTGGTTCTCCAGAATGCCGCAGACGTCGACGAACTGCTTGAAGGCCTCGGGGAACTTCTCTTCCATCTGGGAGATGGGCATCGGGGTGCGCACGCCGGCGACCACGTCTTCGCCCTGGGCGTTCGTGAGGAACTCGCCCATCAGCTTCTTCTCGCCGGTGGCGGGGTCGCGGGTGAAGGCGACGCCGGTGCCGGAGTTCTCGTTCAGGTTGCCGAAGACCATCGGCATGACGTTGACGGCGGTGCCCCAGGAGTAGGGGATGTCGTTGTCACGGCGATAGACGTTGGCGCGGGGGTTGTCCCAGGAGCGGAACACGGCGCGGATGGCTTCGTACAGCTGCACCTTCGGGTCAGAGGGGAAGTCGCTGCCGATCTGCTTCTTGTACTCGGCCTTGAACTGCTCGGCCAGCTCCTTGAGGTCGGCGGCGGTCAGCTCCACGTCGAAGGTGACGCCCTTCTTGGCCTTCATCTGGTCGATCAGCTGCTCAAAGTACTTCTTGCCGACTTCCATGACGACGTCGGAGAACATCTGGATGAAGCGGCGGTAGGAGTCATACACAAAGCGCTCGAACTTGGGATCGGGGTTGCCCTTGATCATGGCGGCGACAACGTCGTCATTCAGGCCAAGGTTCAGAATAGTGTCCATCATGCCGGGCATGGAGGCACGGGCGCCGGAACGGACGGAAACCAGCAGAGGATTCTCCAGATCACCGAACTTCTTGCCGTTGATCTGCTCCATGGTCTCAACGTTCTTCATGATTTCAGCCATGATCTCGTCATTGATCTGGCGTCCGTCCTCATAGTACTGGGTGCAGGCTTCGGTGGTGATGGTAAAGCCCTGGGGAACGGGGAGACCGATGTTGCTCATTTCAGCAAGGTTGGCGCCCTTGCCGCCGAGCAGCTCACGCATGGAGGCATTGCCTTCGGAAAACAGATAGACATACTTTTTGCTCATTGATTTCGTCCTTTCTCGTATGTAAAAATATGCTTGTTTGCCACTCATTAGATTATCACATTTTCATAGGAATAATCAATGCATTTTCCCTACAAATCCGCATTGTTTCGTCTGTATATTTCGTCAGTTATTCCCACAAAGCCGGCAAGGTCCAGCGCCTCCCCCCGTATCCTGGTGTCCAGGCCGCAGCACAGCAATACCTCTTCCAGCGTGTCCTTGCCGATCCCGAGGCCTGCGCTGAGCGCGTTGACCAGGGTCTTGCGGCGCTGGTTGAAGGCGGCGCGGATCACGCGGAAGAGCAGCGCCTCGTCCGAGACCGCACAGGGCGGCCTGTCCCGCTTTGTAAGGCGGATCACCGAGGAGGTGACCTTCGGCTGCGGCACAAAGCAGGAGGGCGGCACGTCGAAGAGGATCTCCGTCTCGCAGTGCCACTGGACGAAAAGCCCGAAAGCGCCGTAATCCGCAGTCCCGGGGCCGGCGCAGACGCGCCGTGCCACCTCCCGCTGGATCATCACCGTGATGCGCTTGAAGCAGCCCGATTCGATCAGCGCGGTCAGCACCGGGGTGGTCACGTTGTAAGGGAGATTGGCGCAGACCACCGGCGTCAGGCCGGGGAAGCACTCCTTCACCAGCGCGGGAATATCCTGCTTCAGGATGTCGCCGAAAAGGACCTCCACGTTCTCGCAGCCCGTCAGCGTCTCGGCGAGGATGGGCTGCAGCGCCTTGTCCAGCTCCACGGACAGCACCTTCCCTGCCCGCCGGCTCAATTGCTCCGTCAGGCAGCCGATGCCCGGCCCGATCTCCAGCGCGCCCACCGTGCCGTCCAGGCCCGCCTCCTCGGCGATGCGCTCCGGCACCCAGGCGGCGGTCAGAAAGTTCTGCCCCAGAGACTTTGAGAAGCGGAAGCCGTGCCGTGACAGCAGGGCTCGTATTTCGTTGTAGTCGGTTAGATTCATGTCTCGTCTCCCAACACGACCTGCATCGTTTTCTCAAACAGCTCCCGGCGCATCTCCTTGCTCATGCGCCACGTCCATTTTGGCGCGCCGTCGTACAGGGGATGGCAGTCGGACACCATCAGGACGGCCGCAGCCGATAGTCCCAAATAGCGTGCGACGGAGAAAACAGCAGAGGTCTCCATATCTACGGCAGCCGCGCCTTTCTCGCGCCAGCGCTGCTCTTTGTAAAAGGTCTGGCGGTACACGCCGTCGGTAGAAACAATGGGCAGGCTTTTACGGTCTGGAATCTTGCAGAGCTCGGCATACGCTTCCCTGCTCGGGGCAAAAGAATCCGGCTGTTCATAATAGTGGCGGGAGGTTCCCTCCTCCGAGAAGGCAAGCGTAGGGACAAGAATTTCGCCTGACCGCAGTTCTTCCGAAAAAGCGCCGCACATACCGACAGCAATCACGTTCTTTACACCGAGTGCAGCCAGCGTTTCCAATGTGTCGGCAGCCTGCGGCGCGCCGCGGCCGCCGTCGAGAAAGCATAAGTCGTTTCCTAAAGCGTAGACCGGCCCGCCCAGCAGAAAGCGCGGCAGCTTCTCCGTCAGCAGGCGGCAGTCACAGCTCTCCAACAGGTAGTCCACGCCGCGGGACATGAAGAACACGACGGCCCGCGCCGGAAGCCTCAGCGTCGAGCCCGCGCCGTGGATGCTTTCGATATTCTCTTTTGCCGTGATGACAGCTCTGCTGCCGTCGTCCGGGAATTTCCACATGACGGTATCTCCTGTCCGTAATCCTTCCACCCCTCCGCCCTTTGGGCACCTCCCCTTGCAGGGGAGGCATTCTCCGGCTCCCCTTAAAGGGGAGCTGTCGCGTCAGCGACTGAGGGGTTATTGTTGTCTGACCGCGAGGTCTATCGCTTCGCACACACCGCGAAAATTTCTCATAACGTCCAAGTTGCTGAAACGGAGCACTTGTAAGCCGATACTTTCAAAATACTCCGTTCGTCTCAGATCTTTTATCATCGCAGCATCTTCACAGTGCTGTGATCCATCCAACTCAATGATCAGTGACGCACCGCTGCAATAGAAATCCGCAATATAGTTCCCTATGATCTCCTGCCGGCGAAACCGGATCGGATAATCTCGCAGGAAATCGTACCAGAGATGTCTTTCTTCCTTCGTCATGTTTTTCCGCAGATTTCGGGCATTCTGGATCAGATCGTCGTTTCTGGGATGAAATGTCATATTACCCCTCCGGCCTTTCGGCCACCTCCCCTTGCAGGGGAGGCGGTTTACTTCTTCAAAATCTTCTCATACGCCTGTCTCGCGGGGTCGTGGCCGGGTTCGGCGCCGACGAGCACGTTGCCGCGGTAGCGGTAGCCGCTGTCGCGCAGCAGGCGCTGCATGGCCTTGTTCTTTTTGTGGGTGTCCGTGCGGATGCAGCGGAGACCGAAAGCCCTCGCCTGCTCCTCCACGCAGCGCATCAGCGCCTCCGCCATGCCGCTGCTGCGCCACGCCGCCGCCACGGCGCCCCGGTGCAGCACGCAGAAGCGCATCCCCTCCGTCCATTTGCCGTCGGTGATGGCGTCGTAGTCCGGCTCCTCGCGCGTCGAAAGCGTGAAAAATGCCGAGATCTCCTCCCCGTGCAGCACCACGAAGCACTCGCCCCGCTCCATGTCGGCGAGAAAATGCTCCGCCGCGGGGTACGGCCCCTGCCATTGGTCCACGCCGTGCTTTTTGAGCGAGGCGCGCGCGTCCTCCACGATCGCGAGGATCGCGGGCAGATCGCTCTCCTCCGCGGTTCTGTATGTCACCGGCTCGGTGATCTGCCGCCGTCCGGCCTCCTTTTCAATTTCATTCAGCAGCTTCCGGTCCTCCGGATCGGCCGGTGTGAAGCGTGCGAACAGGTCCGGCCGCTTTGCGCGGGTGCGCAGCAGCTGCTGCTTGCGCCGCCAGCGCTCCACCCGGGCGTGGTCGCCGTTCAGGAGGATCTCCGGCACGCGGCGGCCCTCCCACTCCTCGGGCCGGGTGTACTGGGGGTATTCCAGCAGCCCGTCCCAGTGGCTTTCGCCGGTGTAGCACTGCTCGTCCGCGAGCACGCCGGGGACCAGGCGGCAGACCGAATCGGCCACGGCCATGGCCGCGATCTCGCCGCCCGTGAGCACAAAATCGCCCAGGGAGATCTCCTCGTCCACGCAGGCCTCGATGAAGCGCTCGTCCACACCCTCGTAGTGGCCGCAGACCAGCACCAGATGGTCGTAATCCCGGTTGAGTCGTTTGGCGGTCTCCTGGTTGTAGGGCTGCCCCTGGGGACTCATATAGATCACGCGCCGCCGCTTCTCGCCCGCCTGCGCGATCACATGCTCCAGGCAGCTCTTGAGCGGCTGGGCCATCATCACGCAGCCGAAGCCCCCGCCGTAGGGATAGTCGTCCACCTGGTTCTGCCTGTTCTCGGTATAGTCCCGGATCTGGACGCAGTGGATGTCCACGATCCCCTTTTTGGCCGCGCGGCCGATGATGCTCTCATGCAGCACCGCGTTCACGGTGTCGGGAAACAGCGTTAAGATGTCGATCCTCATCACATGCCCTCGATCAGATGAACGGTGACGACGCCGGCCTCCGCGTCGGTCTTCAGGATGAATTCCGGCACCGCTGGGATCAGATGCTCCGTTTCGCCCTGCACCACGTAGATGTTTTGAGCGGGCCGCTCCAGCACGTCGGTGAGCTTCCCGATCTCCCTCCCCTGCTCGTCCACGACCGAGGCGCCCAGAATATCCTGCACAAAGAAGGTCCCCTTGGGAAGGTGCACGTCGTTTCGATCCACCGTGACCGTTTTCCCCTTCAGGGCCATGGCGGCGTTCACGTCGTCAACGCCCTCCAGCTTTGCGATCAGGAAGCTCTTCTGCACCTTGCCGGAGAGGAGCTTTTTCTCCGTACCGCCCACGAACACGCGCGGGAAGCGGCGCAGGAACTGGGGGCTGTCCAGCCAGACCTCGATCTTCACTTCCCCGGCCACGCCGTGGGTGTTGGTGACGCGCCCGGCCTCGATATACTGCTGTTTTTCCATGGGGACACCCCTCCATTTCAGCTTAACGGATGTATTATAACACAGCCCCCGCCTTTTGTCTCCCGGAATTCTGCATGCCGTCTCTTTTTTCCGGAGAGGCGCTCCGCTCACGCAGAAAGGGAGCTGTGGTTCCCGCCTGTCTGAAGACATGAAACGGCGGTATGCGCCCCCCTGTCTTTCTTTTCGATCTTGCGCGAAAAGAAAGACAGCGCCGCGCCCGGTGGAAGAAAGAAAAGGGCGCCGGCCTGATCGCGGGAGGCAGCCTGCGGTCAAAACCATCGTCGCCGCTATAGCAGGTACGCGTGGAGGCTCAGCCCGCATACCGCTGCCGCTCAGTTGTACTTATGACCGGGATTGTATCCCGCACGTCCCCGCGGCTCGCTGTCCGGAAGACGGCAGTCAGGCCATAAGCCGGCCCAGTCCCTACTGTCCCGGACTGCTTCTTCCGAGGCGCCTGTGCGGGGATCAGACAATGAAAGTCCTGTACCAGACAGCGGCAGCGAACACCTCGGCGTGCCAGACAGTCCAACATTCGGACGGCGGCGACCCCGGCTGCGACCTTATGCTCCATCCTTCTGAGAGGGGGCAAGGGGAAACCTCCCCTTGTCGCCTTTCTACGGAGTCTAAGAACCATTTCTTTCCGCGAGAGGAAAGAAACGGTTCTTGAAAACGCAGCTTATCGCTTAGGGCAAAAGGGAAACAATGGATACGGCTTTTCTCAAGTTTGGCCACTTTTCTCCGGGCCGGCCTCGGTCAGCAGCAGGAGGCGTTTGCAGGCGTTCAGCTCCCTCTGATTGCGGAGGATCACCGTTTTCTCCGGGTACTGCGCCGCGATGCGGGCGTAATTCTGCCGGATCTTGCGGCTGCGTCCCTCCCAGAGTACCCAGCGGACGAAGGCCGCGTCCACTTTTTCGGTACAGCCCTCTCCCATGTCGGGCCGTGTCTGTCCCTTGTAGCTGTGATAGCGTCTCAGCACGCGGTAAAGGCAGGTGAAACGGCCGAAGAGCAAAAGAAGAATCCGGTCGGCCTCCTCGAGCCGCCGCTCCTGATAGAGGGAGCTGTAATTGCCGTCGATGATCCAGCTGTCGTTTTTGTCCAGGAAATCCCGAACGATCCGCTTCTTTTCCGCATCGTCCCGTTCCGTCCAGTTTGCCGTCCACTGCACCCGGTCCAGGTGCAGCACCGGCAGACCGCAGCGTTCGCCCAGGGTTCTCGCCAGCGTAGACTTTCCGCTGCCGCTGTAGCCTCGAATCACAATTTTCATTCTCAGCTCCTTGCCTTACAGGATCCCCCGACAAGAGGGATGCATTGAAAAATCCCTCCCGGAAGCGGGAGGGATTTTGGTTTATGAAACAGCTCAGATCAGCTCGATGACTGCAACCTCCGCAGCGTCGCCGCGGCGATTGCCGATGCGGGTGATGCGGGTGTAGCCGCCGTTGCGGTCGGCGTACTTGGGCGCGAGCTCATCCTTGACCTTCTTGGCCACGTCCTCGCGGGTGATGAAGCTGAGCATCTGGCGATAGGAAGCCAGATCGGCAGCCTTACCGAGAGAGATCATCTTCTCAGCCATGGGAGCGATCTCCTTGGCGCGGGTAACGGTGGTCTCCATACGGCCCTTGTCCAGCAGGTCAGTGGTCTGCTGGCGGAGCATGGCCATCCGCTGCGCGGTGGTCTTGCCGAGTTTTCTCGTACCGGGCATAATTGCAATTCCTCCTGTATTACTGATTGTCCTCGCTGGCCAGAGACAAGCCCATCATCGTCAGCTTATGCTCGACTTCTTCCAGGGACTTGCGGCCGAGGTTGCGGACCTTGATCATCTCGTCCTGCGTCTTGTTGACCAGGTCCTCGACAGTGTTGATATTGGCGCGTTTGAGGCAGTTGAAGCTTCTCACGGACAGATCCAGCTCTTCGATGGTCATCTTGAGCACGGTGTCAGGCTCCTTCTCCACCTTCTCCACGACGGTGGAGTTGGCGCCGATGGTGTCGGACAGGTCCGTAAAGAGAGTGAAGTGGTCGCAGAGTATCTTGGCCCCGAGAGACAAGGCGTCGCGGGCGGTCATGGTCTTGTCCGTCCACACTTCGACGGTCAGCTTGTCAAAATCCGTCTGGTTGCCCACACGGGTGTTCTCAACGGTGTAGTTGACCTTGAGCACGGGGGTGTAGATGGAGTCCACGGGGATGGTGCCGATGGCCATCTGCGGATTCTTGTTCTTCTCAGCGGAAACGTAGCCTCTGCCATGGTCCAGGACAAGCTCCATATTCAGCGCGCCGTCAGGGCCCAGGGTTGCAATGGGCTGCTCGGGATTGAGGATCTCAACCTCGGCGTCGGGCTTGATGTCGCCGGCGGTGACCAGGCCCTCGCCGGAGGCCTCGATGTAGACGGTCTTGGGGCCGTCGCTGTGCAGACGGGCGATGATGCTCTTGACGTTCAGAACGATCTCCGTCACGTCTTCCTTGACGCCGGGAATGGTGGAAAACTCATGCTGCACACCGGCAATTTTGATGCTGGTGCAGGCGGTTCCGGGAAGAGAAGACAGGAGTACCCTGCGAAGAGAGTTACCAAGTGTTGTGCCATAGCCGCGTTCCAACGGTTCCACGACGTACTTGCCGTAAGAGCTGTCGGTGGGTGTCTCGATGCACTCGATGCGCGGCTTCTTAATTTCGATCATATAGTTATATAACCCTCCTTAATAATCATGCGCTGTGCGTAAGCGCTTGCGGTGATTCAGCTTACCAATTTGAGGGTATCTCTATTACTTGGAGTACAACTCGACGATCAGGCGCTCTTCCACGGGGAAATCGATGTCCTCTCTGGTGGGCGCGGCAACAACCTTGCCGATCATGTTGTTGGCGTCGAACTCAAGCCACTTGGGGATGACGTGGTAGGCGTTGGCCTCCAGGTTCATCTTGAAGCGCTCAATGCTGCGGCTCGACTCCTTCAAACCGATGACCATGCCGGGCTTGACCTGGTAGCTGGGAATGTTGACCTTGCGGCCGTTGACGGTGAAGTGGCCGTGGTTGACCATCTGGCGGGCCTCACGGCGGGTGAGGGCGAAGCCCAGACGGAACACGACGTTGTCCAGACGGTTCTCCAGCTGGATGAGCAGGTTGTCGCCTGCCTTGCCGGGCATGCGGACGGCCTTCTCATAGTAGCCGCGGAACTGCTTCTCCAGGACGCCGTACACGAACTTGACCTTCTGCTTCTCCTGCAGCTGGGTGGCGTACTCGGACTTTTTCTTACGGGTCTGGTTGTTGCTGTTGCGGGTGGTTTCCTTCTTATAGTAGCCCATGGCGGCGGGGCTGATGCCCAGCGCCTTCGCGTGCTTCGCGATGGGCTGTCTGTTCTTAGCCATTGTGTCTTCCTCCTTCTATTATACGCGACGACGTTTCGGAGGACGGCAGCCATTGTGAGGAATGGGGGTCACGTCCTTGATCATCGTGACTTCGAGACCGGCGGTCTGCAGAGCGCGGATCGCAGCTTCACGGCCGGAGCCGGGTCCCTTGACGAACACCTCGACGCTCTTCAGGCCATGCTCCATGGCTGCCTTGGCGGCAGTCTCAGCGGCGGTCTGCGCGGCGAAGGGGGTAGACTTCTTGCTTCCACGGAAGCCCAGGCCACCGGCGGAAGCCCAGGAAAGGGCGTTGCCCTGGGTGTCGGTGCAGGTAACCATGGTGTTGTTAAAGGAAGAGCTGATATGAACCTGGCCCTTTTCAATGTTCTTGCGCTCCCTTCTGCGGGTTCTGACTTTCTTCTTAGCGTTCGCTGCCATGTTTCATATCCCTCCCTTACTTCTTCTTGTTCGCGATGGTGCGTTTCGGGCCCTTGCGGGTGCGCGCATTGGTCTTGCTGCGCTGGCCGCGCACGGGCAGGCCGCGACGATGACGGAGACCGCGGTAGCAGCCGATCTCGGTCAGGCGCTTGATATCAAGAGCAGTCTGGCGGCGCAGGTCGCCCTCAACGATAAAGTTGTGGTCGATGCATTCACGCAGCTTGGACTCTTCCTCATCGGTCAGGTCCTTGACTCTGGTGTCGGGGTTGATCCCGGTCATCTCCAGGATCTTGGTCGCGCTGGTTCTGCCAATACCATAGACGTAGGTGAGACCGATTTCGATTCTCTTGTCTTTGGGCAGGTCAACGCCGGCGATACGTGCCATAAATAATTTCTCCTTTTGAAAGTATTTCCGCACTTTTGCGGTGCAAAGGCTTATTCCCGCCGGAGGGGAGCCTTTGCCCCATGCGGGATGGATTTATGAAGACAGGTCTCTGCTCGCAGAGAACCATGCCGCTCGGGGGATTGAAGCTCTGCTTAACCCTGGCGCTGCTTGTGCTTGGGGTTCTCGCAGATGACCATGACTTTACCCTTGCGCTTGATGATCTTGCACTTCTCGCACATGGGCTTCACGGAAGGTCTGACTTTCATTTGTTATACCTCCTACTTGCTTCTCCAGGTGATGCGGCCGCGGGTCAGATCGTACGGGGACATCTGCACCGTGACTTTGTCGCCGGGAAGGATCCTGATAAAGTTCATCCGGAGCTTGCCGGAAATATGCGCCAGAATGATGTGGCCGTTGCCAATATCAACCTGGAACATGGTGTTGGGCAGGGACTCAACGACCGTGCCCTCGAGTTCAATTACATCGTCTTTTGCCAAAGGTATGTCCTCCCAAGTCGTCTCGTCAAATATCGTCTGCCATCGTAAGGATCTCGGGCTCGCCGTCGGTGATGAGGATGGTGTTCTCATAGTGTGCGGCCAGGGAGTGGTCCGCCGTCACGACGGTCCATCCGTCGCGCAGGATGCGCACCGCCCAGTCGCCCGCGCACACCATCGGTTCCACACAGATGGTCATGCCCTTTACCAGCCGGGGATTGACCCGCCCTGCGCTGCGCGCGGGACGGTAGTTCGGGACTTCCGGCGCCTCGTGCATCCCGCGGCCGATCCCATGACCCACAAAGTCGCGCACGACCGAGAAGCCGTGGCTCTCCACGTAATCCTGGACCGCCTCGCCGATGTCGAGGACCCGGTAACCCACTTTTGCAAACTTGATCCCTTCAAAGAAAGCCTGACGGGTCACTTCCATCAGCTTCCTTGCCTCTTCGCTGACCTCGCCCACGGGATAGGTGCCCGCGCAGTCCCCCACGAAGCCCTTGTAGGTCGCGCAGAGATCAATGGACACGATATCGCCGTTGTGCACGGTCCGCCTGCCGGGGATCCCATGGATGACTTCATCGTTGACCGAAACGCAGGTCGCCGCCGGAAAGCCTTCATAGCCGAGGCAGCTGGGAACGGCGCCGGATTTGACGATAAACTCATGCACAGCCCTGTCGATCTGCCGGGTCGTCATGCCGTCACGGACGGCCTGGCGGCCCATGGACCGTGCGCCGGCCGCGATTTTCGCGGCCTGACGCATGATCTCGATCTCATGGGGGGATTTGATGGTGATGCTCTCAGACATCCTCAGATCTCCAGAGCATTGCGGATGACCACGGTGGTCTCCGCTGCGCTGGGCTGGTTCTCAACCGTCTTGAGCAGTCCGCGCCGGGCATAGAACTCCTTGAGGGGTTCGGTCTCCTTGTGATAGGTCACAAGGCGGGCCTTGACGGTCTCGGGAGCGTCGTCCTTGCGGCAGATCACCTCGCCGCCGCACTCGTCGCACACACCCTCCTGCTTCGGAGGATGGGAGACCATGTGGAAGGTGGCGCCGCAGTCCTTGCAGACCCGGCGGCCGCCCAGGCGGTCGACGATGACCTGGTCCTCCACCTCGATGGAGAGCGCGCAGTCGATGGCGATGCCCATCTTCTCCATGGCTTCCGCCTGGGGGATGGTGCGGGGCACGCCGTCGAGGATATAGCCCTTGGCGCAGTCCGGCTGCGCGAGGCGTTCCTTGATGATGTTGATGATCACTTCATCGGGAACGAGCTGGCCGGCCTCCACATAGGCCTTGGCCTGAAGGCCAACGGGCGTGCCCTCTTTCATGGCGGCCCGAAGAATGTTGCCGGTGGAAATGGTGGGGATCGAGAGCAGCTTGCTCAGGACCTCAGCCTGAGTGCCTTTACCTGCGCCGGGGGCGCCGAGAAGTATAAGCCTCATAGTTTCCTCCTTAAACGATCAGGACAGGAAGCCCTTGTAGTTGCGCATGATCATCTGGGCCTCCAGGGCGCGGACGGTCTCAAGCGCAACACCCACGGCGATCATGATGGACGTGCCGCCGATGGACAGGCCCGTCAGAGAAGCGGTGGAGCTGAAGTGGGAGATCAGAATGGGGACGACGGCGATGATGCCGAGGTAGATGGCGCCGAACAGGGTGATCTTGTTCAGAACCTTCTGGATGAACTCGCTGGTGGGCTTGCCGGGACGGAAGCCCGGGATATAGCCGCCGTTCTTCTTCAGGTTGTTGGCCACTTCCACGGGATTGAACTGGATGGTGGAGTAGAAGTAGGCGAAGAAAATGATCAGCAGGAAGTAAATGACGGCGTACAGGATGGAGGTGGGTCCGAACCAGGTCTCGGTCCAGCCGCCGCTCTTGCCGGTCAGCGCCGAGATGGTGCCGGGCAGCGAGGAAATGGACTGGGCGAAGATGATGGGCATAACGCCGGACATGTTCACCTTCATCGGCAGGTGGGTGCTCTGGCCGCCGTACATCTTCCGGCCGACAACGCGCTTGGCGTACTGGACGGGGATGCGGCGCTCGGCGTCGCTGACGTAGACGATCAGGACGATGATGGCGAGGGCGCCCAGATACATCAGCACCGCGACCCACCAGGGCAGAGCGCCCGCGATCACGTTGCGGATGGTGTTGATGATGCTCACCGGCAGGCGGGAAACGATGCTCGCAAACAGAATGATGGAGATGCCGTTTCCGATACCGAACTCGGTGATCTGCTCACCCAGCCACATGATCAGGGCGGAACCGGAGGTGAAGGTCAGGATGACCACGATCGCCGCGAGGACGTTCTTCTCATAACCGGCGGCCAGCAGACCGTTGTTGCGCATCAGCATGTAATAGGCAAAGCCCATCAGAAGGCCGATGCCCACAGTGGCGTAACGGGTGATGGAGGCGATCTTCTTCTTGCCTTCCTCGCCCTCGTCCTTGCTCAGGCGCTCCAGGGCCGGAATGGCGATGCACAGGAGCTGGATGATGATGGACGCGTTGATGTAGGGCTGAATGGACAGCGCGAAGATGGTCGCGGAGGAGAAAGCGCCGCCGGACAGCACGTTCATGAAGCCCAGCATGGTGTTCTCCAGCTGCGTGAAGTAGAACTTCAGCGCAGCGACGTTGACGAAGGGAACGGGGATGGCGTTACCGATGCGGTACAGAAGCACGATCAGCAGGGTGAAGAGGATCTTCTTGCGCAGCTCCTCGATCTTCCATGCGTTTTTCAGTGTCTCAAGCACTCAGACCACCTCTGCCTTTCCGCCAGCCGCTTCGATTTTCTCTTTTGCGGACTCGGAGAAAGCAGCGGCCTTGACAGTCAGCTTCTTGGAAACTTCACCGTTACCAAGGAATTTCACGCCGTATCTGCACTTGGAGATGACGCGGGCGTCCAGAAGAGCCTGGGCGTCGACAACGGCGCCGTCCTCAAACTTGTTGAGCATGTCGACGTTCACGGTCTCCAGAGGCTTTGCAAAGATGTTGTTGAAGCCTCTCTTGGGGATGCGGCGGGCCAGAGGCATCTGGCCGCCTTCGAAGCCGATGCGGACACCGCCGCCGCTGCGGGCCTTCTGACCCTTGTGGCCGCGGCCGGCAGTCTTGCCGTTGCCGGTAGCATGGCCTCTGCCCTTGCGCTTGTCAACGTGGGTGGAGCCGGCTACGGGAGACAGTTCATGGATATACATTCTCTCTTGCCCTCCTTATTCTTCGGTGACCTTCAGCAGATAGCCGATCTTGGCGATCTTGCCGCGGGTCTGGGGATTGTCGGGCTGTACGGTCTCGTTGCCGATCTCTTGTGCAGGCCGAGGGACTGGGCGGTGGCGATGTGGCTGTCCAGTCTGCCGTTGAGGCTCTTGACGAGCTTGATTCTAAGATTTGCCATGTTTCGTCCTCCTTAACCCTGAACTTCTTCAGGAGTCTTGCCCCGGACGGCGGCGACCTGAGCGGCGTCGCGCAGGGACTTGAGGCCTTCCATCGTGGCGGCGACAACGTTCGCGGGGTTGTTGGTGTTGAGGCACTTGGTACGGATATCACCGATACCGGCAGCCTCGACGACCGCACGGACAGCGCCGCCGGCGATCACGCCGGTGCCTTCGGGGGCGGGCTTGAGCAGCACGCGGCCGGCGCCGAAGCGGCCGATGACCTCGTGGGGAATGGTGGTCCCGCTCAGCGTGACGCTGACAATGTTCTTCTTGGCGTCCTCGAGGCCCTTGCGGATCGCCTCGGAGACTTCGTTGGCCTTGCCCAT
Source organism: Oscillospiraceae bacterium (assembly GCA_902774015.1). Taxonomy (GTDB): domain Bacteria; phylum Bacillota; class Clostridia; order Oscillospirales; family Oscillospiraceae; genus Limivicinus. Next base: position 22,483 of record CACYHB010000025.1, read on the forward strand.
GCCGAAGCCGACGCGGCCCTTGCCGTCGCCCACGACGCACAGAGCGGAGAACTTCGCAACACGGCCGCCCTTGACGGTCTTGCTGACGCGGTTGAGGGATACGACCTTCTCAATAAATTCGGAGGGAGCCTCTTCCTTATTGCGGCGGTCACGTCTGTCATTGTTGTAAGCCATGATAACTTATCCCCCTTCCTCAGAACTTCAGGCCGCCCTCGCGGGCGCCTTCAGCCAGAGCCTTGATACGGCCGTGATAGATGTACCCGCCACGGTCGAACACGACTTCTTCGATGCCCTTCTGCAGAGCGCGCTCCGCGATGCAGGCACCGATCTTCTTGGCGGCTTCCACGTTGCCGCCGTTGCCCTCAAAGGCGCTCTCGACGGTGGAGGCAGACACGAGAGTCTTGCCGGCGACGTCGTCGATGACCTGGGCATAAATGTTGCTTTCGCTGCGGAAAACGCACAGACGGGGTCTCTCGGCGGTGCCGGAGATCTTGCCGCGCACACGGTTGTGGCGCTTGATGCGCTGTCCTCTGGTATCCGGTCTCTTAATCATTCAGGCACACCTCCGTTTACTTGGCACCGGTCTTGCCTTCTTTGCGGCGGATGACTTCGTAGTCATACTTCACGCCCTTGCCCTTGTAAGGCTCGGGAGGACGCTTGCCACGAACTTCTGCTGCAAACTGGCCGACCTTCTGCTTGTCGATACCCTTGATCACAATGTGGTTGGCATCGGGAACGTCGATCTGGATGTCCTCGGTCTCGGGGACGATGATCTGATGGGAAAAGCCCAGATTCATCACCAGGTTCTTGCCCTCTTTGCTGGCACGGTAACCGACGCCGTTGATCTCCAGCTTCTTCTCGAAGCCGTTGGTCACGCCGACGACCATGTTGTCGATCAGCGTACGGGTCAGGCCGTGGAGGGAACGGTTCTCTTTGCTGTCATTGGGACGGGTAACGTGGATGACGCCTGCCTCGATGTTGACCTTCATCTGAGGCACCAGATCACGCTCGAGGGTGCCCTTGGGGCCCTTGACGGTGATGTGGTTGTGCTCGTTCACGCTGACTTCGACGCCGGCGGGAACGGTGATGGGAGCTCTACCGATTCTAGACATACTGCAACCTCCTTACCAGACGAACGCAAGGACTTCGCCGCCGACATGCTCTTTGCGAGCCTGCTTGTCGGTCATGACGCCCTTGGAGGTGGAAATGATCGCAATGCCCAGTCCCTTGAGGACACGGGGGAGCTCGTCAGCGCCGGCATACACGCGCAGGCCGGGCTTGCTGACACGGCGGAGGCCCTGGATAGCCTTCTCCTTGCCGGGGAGGTACTTGAGAGTGATGCGGATGACACCCTGGGTGCCGTCGTCGATGACCTGGTAGTTCTTGATGTAGCCCTCGCTGAGCAGGATCTCGGCGATGGACTTCTTCATCTTGGACGCGGGGACATCGACGGTTTCATGCTTCGCGCTGCCGGCGTTGCGGATGCGGGTCAGCATATCTGCGATGGGGTCGGTGATCTGCATGGTGTTTATCCTCCTAATATAGAGTTACCGTCGGCTTTGCCGATCGGTCGGGACCGCGAGGTTCCATGCCAATACATGATTGGCCACGGCCTTTCGCGGCCGGTCAGACAGCCGGCTTCCGGTCCGCTCCGCCGATCCAGACGGTTTCGCTTCCCTTTCACACGCTGTCTTCTATTACAACGAAGGGGATCAGCCTTCGCCATAAACCTTTGAACGCACGCTTAGCGATCCTCTCGGATCGCTTCGCGCGCAGCCTCGCAAAATAGCATTTTAGCAGAGTTTGCAAGACATTGCAAGTCTTTTTTACGGATTTGCAAAACTTTTTTGAAAGAAATCAGCCGGCGCTGTGGATTTTGTTCATACAGTGCCGGCTGACTGTTTCACTTGTTTGCTTCCCGCTGGCTTTCCTGTCGGATTCTCAGGTCTTGATCCTCAAATCTTCCCGAAAACCAGCTTCTGCACTAATTTTTTCTTAGGCGATGACGGCGAGGCGACGCTGTACTAAAGTACTGCGTGCCGAGCCGGTGAAGCATAAGGAAAAATTAGAAGGAAGCCTTTCTTACGCCCGGGATCTGGCCCTTATAAGCCAGTTCGCGGAAGCAGATACGGCAGATGCCGTAGTTGCGCAGATAGGCGTGAGGACGACCGCAGATCTTGCAGCGGTTGTACTTGCGGGTGGAGAACTTGGCAGGCGCCTGCTGCTTGAGGATCATAGATTTCTTAGCCATTCTTCTTCTCCTCCTTAGCTCACGAAGGGAGCGCCCATGAGCTTGAGCAGCTCGCGAGCCTCTTCGTCGGTCTTCGCAGTGGTGGTGATCGCGATGTTCATACCGCGCAGCTTCTCGATCTTGTCGTACTCGATCTCAGGGAAGATGATCTGCTCCTTCAGGCCCAGGCTGTAGTTGCCGCGGCCGTCGAAGGCGTCGGCGCTGATGCCGCGGAAGTCGCGGACACGGGGCAGAGCCACGTTGAACAGACGGTCCAGGAACTCCCACATGCGGTCCTGGCGCAGGGTGACCTTCACGCCGACCTTCATGCCCTCACGGAGCTTGAAGTTGGCGACGGACTTGCG
>CACYHB010000026.1 GCA_902774015.1 Oscillospiraceae bacterium
AGGAATTGCTCAAAGGTCATGCCGTTGTAATTAAAAAAGCCCGCCATGGCAGCGGGCGCAGCGAGGACAATACAGAGCCAGCTTGCGGTTTCCTTGCCGATCACATCACCCAGGATCAGATACGCGCCGGCGGCAATGCCAACGGCAAAGATCGCGCAGAAGAATTGACGGGCAGACAGGCCAAAGAAAATGCTTTCCTTGTACTGCCGTATCTCTTTTGGGATTTTAACTTCTTTGATGGCTTTTACCTCCCATTCATGCGAAAATTTGACAGGTATTTGCATATTTGAGATAATATTAGTAGAAAAATGTTTGGAAAGGAGCTTGCGAAAATGAGCATGATACAACAGCTTTTGATCGTGGCCGGGGCGTTGATCGCGCTGCCGTTTGTGGTAAAACTCTTGTGGAGGCTTTACCTGTTTCCGCTGGGATGCTGGCTGGTGGCAACGCGCATCTTCTGGCCAAAGTGGGCGGCGGCCAACGATAAACTATGCCTTGCGCTCCTTGGTGTGAGCGTGCTGTTCTTTCTCGGTGCTTGGGGTCTGCGCTATGCGGCAAAAAAGCGCCGGGAAAAGGAATGGCTCAATCATGTGCTGGAGACAGCCCCGGTACTGGACTACGGACAAATTGCGTTTCATGGTGAAACGGATTAAGACAAAGCGGTGGGATCACACGATCTCACCGCTATTCTTATAAGCTGAACATTTCCCGGACGATCCGATCCGCGCCTTTCACTAGCCCGGTCAGCACCAGCATATTGAAAACAAGCTCCCCGATATATTCCCAGGCCATTGTCACGGCGGGCAGGCTACTATCCACAACAGGCGATCCGCTGGACAAGAAGGCCGAGTAGATCAGACAGGCCAGTACGATCACGGCGCCTTCCAGGCAAACGCCGATGTAGGACTTCACAAAGGCTTTGCCGATCCCGGAGGTGTTCTCTCCGGCAAAGGACGCAAATGGCAGCGGGGAGATCGCCGTATAGATATATAGCTTGAAAAACCGTCCGTACACCGTGAGGATCAGAATAAAGGACAGGACGGTAATGAGCAGGCTCCCCAAGAAAGACACCAACCATAACGGGATGCTCTGTAAAAAGCCCACATCCTCAATGGCGCTTACGATCTCGGCAGGGAGCGCCGCTGTGGTCGTGACACCACCGCCGATGCTGCTCATGGATGCGGACACGACGCTGCCGCAAATAGAGAAGATCGCGGTCATTAGCTCCATGCCTCGGCCAACCGCCACCTTCGCCAGCACAAAGCGGATGAAATGACGCAGCGCAAACTCCGGCCTTTGCAGTTCCCGGAAGGACGCCGCCGAGGAAAAAACGCCGATAGCAAAGAACAGGACAAGCAGTCCGTAGCCGATCCCGACCAGAGCGGAGTTGATGTTGAGGATCACGCCCCAGATTTGCCCGCCTTTGAAGGTCTCCGGGGTTTGGGTGATCAACGTCCACAACTCGGCCAGCTTATCGTTCCAAGTGGCAATGGCATTTTCGAGGTTTCTTATGACCCAGTTATCACTTATGGTTTACACCTCACATTCACAAAAAGTTTCCAGCGAAAAATCGTACGATTCTATTGCTAAAATCGTGCGATTGGCATATAATATGGATGAACCCAATCTTGACGAAAAGGAGGAGTCCTATATGTCCATTACCGCAACAGAGTTGAAGCAGAACCTGGGCAAGTATCTCTTAATGGCGGAACGGGAAGATGTATTCATCACCCGAAACGGCAAAGTTGTTGCCAAGCTCACGAATCCTTATCAGGACAGAGTTGACATGGCAAAATCTTTGTTCGGCATCATCCCCGGCGACATGACCATTGAGCAGGCACATAGGGAGCGGTTAGAGACGGTATGAATGTTCTGATTGATACCTGTATCATCATTGACGCGCTGCAAAGCAGAGAACCGTTTAACAAGGACGCCGAGGCCGTATTTCTGTCCGTGGCAAATCGGCGGTGTGTAGGGTTCCTCACCGCCAATTCCATAACGGATATTTACTACCTGATGCACAAGGCGCTGCACAGTGCCGAAGAGACGAAGAAGGTTCTCGGCGTCCTGTTCAACTTGTTTGAGATCCTGGACACCTGTGGAATCGACTGTCGGAAGGCGCTGACAAGCGACATTTCTGACTATGAGGATGCAGTAATGATCGAAGCTGCGGCCCGCGCCGAAATCGACTGCATCGTTACGCGCAATCTCAAGGATTATGCAGGCGCTCCCATGCCGGTTTATTCTCCCGCGCAGTTCGTTGAACTCGTGTACGCTGACGAAGACTGATTCATCTGCCAAAAGGGGTAATGCGTTTCACGCTGAAACGCATTACCCCTTTTCTTTTATACGGCGCCGATGGCCGCGAGGATCTCCTTTGCAAAAGCAATCACCAGGCCGCCGAACAGGCACAGGAAGCCCTGGGAACGCTGGCTTGCGTCATGGCTCTGGATCGACATGCCGACTTGGACGATGCCCCAGCCGAGGATAATAATGCCGATAGCCTTGATCGCGGAAAAGATAAAGTCAGACAGATTGTTGACCACCGTGATCGGATCGCCTCCGGTGGCAAAGGCGGTGGTGCTGAAGCAGACAACGCAGAGCGTGAGGACGCTCCACACAGACATGAAAATCTTGGCGCGTTTGGAAGTGGGTTTCTTCATTCGGTTTCCTCCATTGTAGATAGTAGATACCGCATATCGTAGAGACAATGCGGGCTGTGGACGTAGGGCGCAGCGCCCCCGTCCTCGGTGAATTGAACATTAGGGTGCTTCATCAGATCGTATTTCTCGTCAATGACCGGCCTCTCGCCTCGGATGAACACGATAGCGTTTTTGTTGTCCAATAGACGGACTTCATCCGGTGTCATAAGGTCGCGGCCTGTCTGCTGGAAGCTCTGCGAGAACGATCCGTTTCGTCCCTTGCTCTGGCTGCTGGACTTGGTATCAATGGTTTCCTTGCCAAGCTGTTCGGAAATATACTTGTGGGTGCTCTGCTCATTGCCGCCGAGATAGACAAAGGTATCAGCGTTGCCGATGATGCCCTCCCAGTCGTCTTTGAACAGGGCTTTGAGCTGGGATATGTTTTGCAGGATGATGGTGGCCATGATGTTGCGGGATCGCATGGTCGCCTGGAGGCGGGCGTAACCGTCCGGCAGGGCGACGTTTGCAAACTCGTCGAACATGAGACGAACCGGCACAGGCAGGCCGCCCATGTGAACCTTGTCCGCCTGATAGTACAGCTCTTGAAATGCCTGGGTGTAGAGCATACCGACAAGGAAATTGAGGCCCACGTCGTTGCTGTCCGGGATGACGCATAAGATAGCCTGCTTGCGTTCTCCCAGCTTGGAAAGCTCCAAATTGTCCTCGTCGGTAATGTCCTGGATCTCCCGCAGGGTAAATGAAGCCAGTCGGACGGCAGCGCTGACCAAAATGGATTTTGCCGTTTTGCCCGCCGCCTGCTTGAAAATGTGATACTGCCGCACGGCAATATGATCCGGCTGTTCTTCCTCCAGCGCCTCGAACAGCAGATCCAGCGCGGACTGAAAATCGTCGTCGTCCTCTTTCGCCCCGCCGTACTCGATCATGGTGAGCATCATTTCCATGGTCTGCTCATAGGGCGGCGACTCATGGAGAAGGTAAAGCATAAGGGCAGAGTCGAGGGCGATTTCGGATTTTTCCCAAAAGGGATCGTTCTGGCTGGCGTTCTTCGGCGTGGTGTTCTGAATGAAGTTGTTGATCAGCCGGAATACGTCGGAGTCCTTGCGGATATAGCGGAAAGGGTTATAGCTGTCGGAATGGCTCGGCTCGATCAGATCGAACACCTTGACGATATAACCCTGCTGTAAAAGGAATGGGGCGACAGCTCGGACAAGCTCACCCTTCGGATCGGTGCAGATAAAGCTGGCGTTTGCCAAAAGAAGATTCGGCTTGACCACGAAACGGGTCTTGCCCGCGCCGCTGCCGCCGACCACAATCTGAAGCAAATTCCTCATGTGCTGTCGTCCGTTGAGACTCATGCACAAGTGCTTGGTGAGGATCACGTTCCTGGCCGGGTCTTTGTCGCTGTATTTCTTGTTCAGCTCCCGGACGCTGCCCCAGCGTGCCGAGCCGTGCTCCTCGCCTGGGCGTCTGTTCATGCGCGAGGAATAGTAAAGAGAGATCCCGCCCGCATACAGGATCAGACTGCCCAGCATGAATTTGACGGTATGCGGCGTCCAGCGCAGGGCAAAAGGTTTGTTCATGGCGTCGGGAAAGACAGCCATGAACTGAAAAAGATTCATACCGTCCTCATAGACGCCCGCGGCCAGTACAGCCAGATACAGTACGGCCAGGGAAAACGCCGCCCACATGGGGGCGGCGTCCCGGAAAGACTTTTGATTTATATAGGCATCCCTCCAAAAACTTGTCTCACGGTGAGACACATTTACCGTGTCCGGTCATTATGACGAACAGGAGTTTTCTGCTTTTTCTGCTTGGCTACGCTGTCCAGTTCGGCCAGCTTCTGCCGGGTGGAGGGTTTTTCATCCCTCTGCGGTTGATTCAAGCCAGTCCCGCGCTCTTCGGAGGATCTCTCTTGTGGAGCGCGGGCTTTCGCTTTTTTTGCGGCTTGTTCCTCCTGTTTCACTTCCGGCAAAGGGTAGCCCATTGCCTCCATAACGGCGTTGAGCTGTGCGCTGTAATTCACGTTGGAAATGATGTGAAGGACGCCGGTTTCCTTGTTCTCATGCTTGGCGGCTGCGTACAGGACGCCGAACTGCTTGGCGATCTTCTGGAACTGCTCATAGTCTGCGGCCTTGATCGGGATAATGACGGATTCGGCGCTGCTGTCCTTCATCAGCCGTTCAATGCCGACCTTTCCGACTACCTTGTAATTCTGCTTGACCATAGCGGCCAGCAGCGCCGCCACATGGACGAGTCCTTTGGCGGAAAGCTCGGTGGCGATCTTTGCCGCCTCCAGTCCTTCCTTGACCATCAGATCGGCCACTTCGCCGCTTACTTCCATAGGTCATGCCTCCTTTCCTTTGGTTTCGTTTTCTCACTCTTGTTCTGTTCCTCGGCCTGCCGGTCGAGCCGGATATGATCTTGAAGCTGCGAAATACGCTCCGCTATTTGTTGGGTGCATTTCAGCTCCCGGCGGATCGGGCGCAGGGCAAGCGAGATTTCCTTGATCTCGGCGCTCACGTTCTCGCCTTTACGCTTACGGCGGTAGAGCTCGCGCCGGGAAACAACAAGAGAGTCAATATCCGCTTGCAGGGCGTCCGCAAGCATGGATAACTGACTCTCGCTGTCGATACGGTATTTTTGCAGCAGCGCAAACTGCCGCTTGTATTGGTCGAGTTTTCTGACCTCGGCTCGCACAGGGAATGGGATGGGCCGTCGCCGTGGCCGGGGTGGTGAAAGCAGATAGAGATAGTGCAGGTACAGACGGCGCAGGCCGGACAGCTTTTGCTTTTTCCCATAGGCCGGAGATTGGCGCTTGACCTTATATCTGCCTTTCGGGATATACAAGGAGGCCGCGGCCTGCGTCTCCGGCGCTGTCGGCTGGGTGCGGCTCTTGTTCAGTCGTTCCCGTATGTCCGCTTCGGTGTAGCCGTCGCCCAGGCTGTCCAGCCGGACGAAGCGATCCGAGCCGGGCGGCTTGACCGCCGTGTGCGTCACGTTGACGCCTCGCTTGATCGTATAGCCCCGCTTCTGCAAAGCCTCAAAAAAGGATTGCAGGGTGAAAGCGTCGGCAAGCGCCGCGTCAATGTCCTGCCGGATCAGCCCGCGCACGGTGGGTTTGCCGTTCTTCTCGGCGTTCCACTCGGCGTAATGCTTGGCCGTGCCTTTTGGCTCAATGACGGAAAGATCGTTTTCCCGGCTGATCTCATTGGATATTCCGCGAATATCCCCGTAGTACGCCTTGAAGTCGTCCCGGTACATTTTCCCGTCCAGACAAGACACAGAATTGAAAACGATATGCGTGTGGATGTGTTCATGGTCAATATGCGTAGCAACCACGGCCTCAAAGCGGCCTTGCAGTAGCCGCTCCGCAAACTCCACGCTGAGCCGGTGAGCCTGCTCCGGCGTCACTTCGCCGGGAGAAAAGGAATGGATGATGTGATAGCCCTGAGCCGGGCGGTTGTCCTTATCCCAGCGACGCTTGGTTTCTTGCATATCCCGATAGGCGGTATTGAGCTGGCAGTTGATCGCGCTCTGGAGGACTTGGCCGTTTTCCAAGCGCTGCGTCTTGGATTCGTTCAGCGCGTATCTGATCCGATTATCCAGGCGGGCGCGAACGACGATGATCTTGTCATAGGCCATTCTTTACAAGCTCCCAGGCACGGCGAGCCAGCGCGGCGGCGTCCACGATCTCGGCCTCCCGGATGCTCTTCTGAGCGTTAGCCCAGTAAGCGATCTGATTGATATTGTTCCCGATGGCGGACAGCTCGCGCAGCAGGGCAGCGTACTGATCCGGAGGCCGCGGGCGGAGCTGTGTGCCGGCAATCAGCTTTCGGACAAGGGCGCTGATACTCAATCCTGTCACGGAGCATTGTTCATTTAAATGTCCGTACTCTTTCTCATCCAGCCATAGCCCGACAAAATGGTTTCGTTCTCTCAATTCTCCTCCATAAGAAATAATGCGTTTCACGCTGAAACGCATTTTGAATCATTGGTGTAGTTTTTAACGTATGCTATAATCTTTTACTAAGAACAGCCTGCAAAGAGTTTTTTATGCTTCGACAAACATTTTATACCTAAGGAGATATAGAAATGAATAACAGGGTTGCGCTAGTTATTGGGAACTCTGAGTATCAGAATGTCGGCAAACTGAACAATCCAAAGAATGATGCCAACGATATTTCCTCTGTCCTACGTAAACTCGATTTTGATGTGAAAACTCTTGTTGATGCGGATCTATTTACTATCCAGAATGCTGTTAGTGCTTTTCTGAAATCACTAGATGAATATGCCGTAGGGCTCTTTTTCTATGCAGGACACGGTATGCAAATTGATGGAAAAAACTACATTATTCCTATTGATTTGGAATTAGGCGAGAGGTCAAAAACAATAGTATCCTGTTTCTGCTTAGATTCTTTATTGCAGGGTGTATCCTCATATAAAGGGAAAACTTTTATTTGTATTCTTGATGCATGTCGAGATAATCCATTTACAATGGGAAGAGGGTTTTCAACTGGTTTTGCACCATTTGAAAATCCCCCACAAGGAACAATTATCGCTTATTCTACAAGCACGGATTGCGGTGCATTCGATGGAAAAGGGAACAATGGGTTGTACACTCAAGTTCTAATAGACTCCATGCTTATTCCTAATATCAAAATTGAAGAAATGTTCAAAATTGTTCGGAGTAAGGTTCATGAATTATCTATTAGACAATACGGGGAAGAACAACTATCCTGGGAGTATTCTTCATTAGTTGGAGATTTCTTTTTTTCTGTTGTACCTCAACCTGTCAATCCGGATATTGCAGACGATGAACTATATGAGTATATCTGTTCGCGTCAAGAGTTTTATGAGAACAATTGCGATAATATTGTTGATGTTGAATGTTTACCCTATGTAGATGCCTACAACAAGTATCATATTCCTGTCATTCGTATTTTGCGAGCCTATTCAAGAGTTGACTATGAGAAGAAAGGGTACCAGTTCTCAGATGCTACCATTGATCAGCTCAATATTAAATACTTGACCTCATGGGGATTTACACGGAAATTTGATAGATGGTACTACAAAGATAATTATGTTGAGATGGGAGATTTACTGCCACTTCCTGAAGAAATGCGACCGAAAGAACCCATAATGGGGCAAGAGTTTAGCGTTGAAGCAACTATGAAGGCAGAATGCAATGAAGGAAAAATACGTGTTTTCTTGTTTGCAAACATCCCAGAAGGAACCCCACTGCTATTTACTTTGCATGGAAACAAGTATATGGCTCAAAGCAAAGGCATTGTGAAAGATAGTTCCGTAAAGGTGATTATGCCGCTGCTGTCTGTGGTTCCGCTGCTGATCTGCTGCTTTGCACTGTCGTACAGGGCAAAAGAAACACCCGGCAAGGGATTCCCGTCCTCGTCCAGCTTGGTAAGCTGGATGCTGCCGTTCTTCGGAGCGGCCTTTGGCGTGATAACGGTCATGTTGGCCTCAACATAGGTGCTGTCCATGTCCAGCACACAGGTCACAACGCGCTGCTGGTTATAGGCGTCCGGCTGCCAGAAAAAGAGTTTGGCGGTGTTGGCACTGTGATTGCCATAGGCTGTAATGGTAAAGCTCTGTTCGCTATAGGCCGTGGGGATCTGAACGCCGAGCAGATCGCCGTCCCAACCGTTATAACCGATGATGCTCGAGCCGTCAGGCAGATTATGCGTCAGGCCATAATCGTCATCAATCGTGGAATGAACGGTAGCGCTGCCAACAAAATATGCGCCGCTGTCATCTTCCGTCAGCGTCAGTGTAGACGGAATAAAGCTGATACTACCAGCGGCGCCGGAACTGGTCGCCTGGTTTCTGGCCAGCTGTACCAAAGAAACCGCCCAATCAAACAGGCTCTCGTATCCATACTTGCCTCTGATCCAGTCGCCGTTGATTTTGAGCGACAGATAGGCAGGCATCCCTTCACAGCCGTTTTCCGCGCACCAAAAGCGAATCGCATTGGCTGTAGCGTAGCGGGCCTCCTCATCGGTAAAGCCGCCCGTGGTCACCGGGTAGCCGTTTTCCAGAATCGCATATAGACCGTTTAAGACATACTGGCTGTAATAGTCCGAGCCTTCAACGGTATGGTATCCGCTGTTATAGGGACTGTCTTTGCTCGTCTGCAGACAGTAGGCCACTTCTCCTGTGCCTGTGATCCAATGGGAGGGCGTCTGAATATCCACCCACTGTCCCTTTGAGGAAAAGGTTTGGAAGTACGAATACATGGTGCCGCTGGTCACAACAGCGTTATCTGCGAAGGCCGTGACTGAGAATGCTGTGCTGAAGATGAGCATAGCGCAGAGCAGCACAGCGATGCTTCTGCGCCATTTGTTCTTGGCTAAGGGCATTGTTCCTCCTTTTTTCGTAGTTTTGGGGAAGATGATTAACGGCTGGCCTCACCTCCTTTCCCCGGCGGATTGCCCTTGCCAATGGCGGTCATGCGGCCTGGGGTGTAGGGACACTCGGCGTATTTGCAGTATTGATCTTTGCGGTACGGTCTGTGGCAGCGGCAGCTCCGACACTCCGGGAACGGGCCGTCCGCGCCGCTGTCGTAGTTATCTCCGGGCTTGTCCCGCATGAGGCTCTCAAACGCCTGGTGATCGCCATTAGTGAAATACATCGGATTCCTCCTTTCGGATCTGGATTAGGGCTTGCGGTTGGGATGCGATCTATATGAAAAAACGTGTCTCACGGTGAGACACGTTTTTTTATAATAAAAAAGGCCTGGTCTCCAAAAGAGATCAAGCCTTTCATAATGCGTATGGTAGCGATACCAGAATCAACCTGATGATCTACAAGTCAAAAAACTTACTGTACTCATGTTAAATAATCACACCAAAAGAGCCCACAAGTTCCATAAACTGCTCAGCAAAACTTGATTGCAAGATATGGCTGGTCTGATTATCTTCATAGTTTATCGCATTTACCCCAGGAATGCTGTAATACTTTGTCCCCGTAGAGTATTCCTCATCTTTTAGAGTGGCAGATAGAATGACTTGATTTGTTCCTTTCTTTTATATTTTTCTTTGTTCTTTGAAACCATTTCATTGGTATTTTAGCAATATTTGCAGCCCATTTGGGAGAGCGTACGGTTCGCATCCGTAAGGTCAAGGGTTCGAATCCCTCCGTCTCCACCAAAAAGAGAAGACAGGCATAAAGCCTGTCTTCTCTTTTTGGTATGGAACAAGACGCCAGGGATTCGAATCATGTCCGCACATGCCAGTGGCATGTGCATGAGTCAGTGCGAACACTGGCGAATTCCTTTATTCCGTTTTCCCGTCCCCCGCAAGGGGAAACGGAATGCAAGCGAATCCCTCCGTCTCCACCATAAAAGGATTGCTATTTTAACAAGATAGCAATCCTATATTTTTGCCCTAAAACACCTGAAATCCCTTGAAAATGAGCGGGTTTCAGCATTCCCACGAGTCCGACCACAAGCAAAATCCTGAACCGGGGGCTCTCGGCTCAGGATTTCTGCTTTTATAGGGGGCTCGGTACCGCCGGGGTTACGAAACTTAACGATAACCCTTCTCTGTGAAAAATCAGCTTTTACTCATCATCATTGCTATCCCACCGGGATGTTAGATGAAGCTCGCCGGAGTCCATATCCATGACCATGTTGTCGGACACTCTCATCATCAGATTTCCATCCGAATCCATAGCCATATCATCAGACATTCTGAGAGCGAAGTCTCCATCGTCAAAGTCAAAAATCAGCTTGCTCACAGTCTTCCTCCGTTCATGTCAAAGCGAATAACACGAGTGTACATCTGCAGTATTTCACCGAGCATCATTTTAATGTAAATCGGACAGGGGTTTGTTCCGTCACACCAGGCCTGCAAAGTCCTGTACGGAATGCAAAACCTTCTTGAGAACTTGGCCATATCGAGCTTTGAATACTCGACCAGTTCCCGCATGCTCATTTCAAGCAGTTTCCAAAGTCTCGATGTTTGCGACATCAATGAAATAGGATCGTAGCTGTTATACGGAGATGGCCTTCGTGAGAGATGCTCCCTAATGTCGTAAGCAAACTCCTCATAGCTGTAATCGCCGGTTTTGGATTTCTTCTGATTCTGATAGAGTTTTACGGCATATTCGATGTCTTTGTCGTCCATATCATCGCCTCCTCGCAATAAGTATACATTGTATGTATAGAAATGTCAATATGTACACATTCAATGTATAGAATTTTTAGAGGATGAGCAACATATCGACTATCGTTTCAATGAATTCCTCGACAGACGGCATACTGTCTCCGAACATCGCTTTGAAGTTTGGATTGTCCTTCGCTGACTCCAAAGCCGCCTTCATTTCGAACTCGACCTTCGCAGAGGTTACGTTATAATCATGAGCGATCTTCTTGATGTTTGCATTATATCATTCATGGTTGTCCATCCGTTCCTCGAGTTATTATATCGCGCTTTCCTGAAAAAGGGAGCAGACAATAGAGAATTGGCGTTACAAAATTTAACGATGCGGGTGCTTTTGTTAAAATAGCAATCTTTAGCCAAAAAGAGAAGACAGGCATAAAGCCTGTCTTCTCTTTTTGGTATGGAACAAGACGCCAGGGATTCGCGTGCATTTGCTTTCCCTTGCGGGGGACGGGAAAGCAAATTAAGGAATCGCCCAGTTTTTGAACTGGGCGATGAAAGCCACCTGTGTGGCTTTCGATTATGATTCGAATCTCCCGCTGGGCAGCAAAAAATACAGGAGGCCTGTGGCCTCCTGTATTTTTTGGTGCTCCAGCGGGGATTCGAACCCCGGACACCCTGCTTAAAAGGCAGGTGCTCTGCCTACTGAGCTACTGGGGCAAGACGTCGGACTGAGCTTCATATCCATTCGCTTCCGGCTGAAGCCGAAAGCTCAGTCATTACGCCAGTCCTCCTTTTCAAACGCAAACCCACTTCGTTGGGCTTTGCGTTTGCAACAAGGACGATTTGATACGTCTCTCCAAATCGGAGCCCAGCAAAGCGGGTCCGATTTGGAAAGGAAGAGGGAGGGAGAATAGCGCAGTTTTCGCCGCGAGGCGGAAACGGAGCGGTTCGAGCTTCCTCTGACGTGGCTGGGATGGCGGGACTCGAACCCACTATATCGGAGTCAAAGTCCGGTGTGTTACCATTACACTACATCCCAAGATTTCTGTGGAAAAGAGGCCGGCGCTGCCGGCCTCTCTCGTTTGTGGGGTGGGATATGGGGCTCGAACCCACGACACCCGGAACCACAATCCGGTGCTCTGCCAACTGAGCTAATCCCACCAAACACGGTATGTGATTGACCCAAATCGAAGCCCAGCGCAGCGGGTTCGATTTGGAGAAAGAAGAAGGAGCCTGCGGATGTGAAGCTTTCGCCGCCCCGGCGGAAGCGGAACGCAGCAGGCTTCTTCTGACGCTGGCACGCCAAGAGGGATTCGAACCCCCGACCTACTGCTTAGAAGGCAGTTGCTCTATCCTGCTGAGCTATTGGCGCATATCGATCCGCGCCAACTCCCGCCTTCCCGAAGGAAAGCCGAAAGCTCTTTTGACGTTGGAGCGGGTGATGGGAATCGAACCCACGTATCCAGCTTGGAAGGCTGGTGTTCTACCATTGAACTACACCCGCGCGTCCGTTCCCTAAAAGCTTAAAGATAATACCATACGAAGCGGCAGAATGTCAACTGCTTTTCCGAAAAAAGATAAAGATTTTCTATTGACTTCAACAATGCAGCGTGTTACGATGTCGCCAGTCGAAAGAGGCGCGGCGTTCATCAGTACTCCCCTGTTCCCGGCCGGGCAGCCGCGGGGAGGAAAGGGTACGCCGCCGAAGTGCCGCAGCTCTGCCCGGGGATACGGTGCTGGGGTCATGGAGAAGATCCATGGCACTGTCACGCAGGACGTGGAGCGCTGTCGACTGCCGCAGGGCGATCCCTGCGTTATGCCGCTCCACCGGAGCGGTTTTTTGTTTCAAGGAGGTCTACTCATGCTCAGCGACAACATCACACGTGCACCGGACGGAAGTCTCTGCTTTGCCGGGCAAAGCGTTCCCGTTTTGGCAAAGAAGCACGGCACGCCTCTCTATCTGATGGACGAGGAGCGGATCCGCGCCAACTGCCGCATGTATCTGGACGCTTTTCGCAAAGCCTTCGGCGATCGTGCGCTTCCCCTCTATGCGGGGAAGGCGGCCTCCTTCAAGCAGATGTACCGTATCATGGCCTCCATGGGCATGGGCGTGGAGGCGGTCTCCATGGGAGAGATCTACACCGCGCTCTCTGCGGGCTACCCGGCAGAGACCGTCTATTTTCACGGGGACGGCAAGACCGAGGCAGACATCCGCTTTGCCATGGAGGTGGGCGTGGGCTGCGTCATTGTTGACAACGAGCATGAACTGGAACTGGTGAGCGCCGAGGCCGCCGCCCGCGGGCTGCGGCAGAAGGTGCTGCTGCGCATCACGCCCGGCATCGACCCGCACACCTACGAGGCCGTCAACACCGGCACGGTGGACGTAAAGTTCGGCGTTCCCCTGGAGACCGGTCAGGCCTTCCGCTTCGTGCAGCAGGCCCTTGCCCTGCCGGCGCTCGATGTGGCGGGGCTCCACTGCCACGTGGGCTCCATGGTTTTTGACGAGGACGTGTTTGAGCGTACGATCGACATCATGGTCGGCTTTATGGCCTGCCTGTACCGGACGCTGGGCTTTGTCACGCGGGAGCTGGACGTGGGCGGCGGCTACGGCGTGCGCTACACGGAGGAGGACAAGCAGGCAGACATTCCCGCGCGCATCGCAGCGGTGGCCACGCATCTCAAGCGGCTCTGCACCGAAGCGGAGCTTCCCCTCCCCTTCTTCCTGATGGAGCCGGGGCGCAGCATCGTTGCCGACGCGGGCATGACGGTCTACACCGTCTCCACGATCAAGCACATTCCCGGCTTCAAGCGCTATGCCATCGTGGACGGCGGCATGGGCGACAACCCGCGCTACTGTCTCTACGGCTCGAAATACACCGTGCTGCACGCGGATCGGGAGGCAGATGAAACGGCGGTCTTCGACCTGGCCGGGCGCTGCTGCGAAAGCGGCGACATCCTGCAGCCCGCCGTTGCTCTGCCCGCCGATACCTGTCCCGGCGATCATATCGCCGTATGCACCACTGGCGCCTATAATTACTCCATGGCCTCCAACTACAACCGGCTGGGCAGGCCCCCGGTGGTGATGCTGCGCGACGGCGGGGCCTTTACCGCCGTGCTGCGGGAGAGCGTGGAGGACATTTGCGCGCTGGATCTGTGATCGTTCACAAATTGAGCATTGTTTCCTCTGCCCGTATGGGGTATAATCCCAGTATACAGAAGAAAAAAGCGATAAAGGAGAGTCCTTCCATGAGAAACAATAAACTGATCGCTCCGCTGGCGCTTGCCGCAGCCGCCGCGTTGGCCGCCGGTGTGGCCACGCTGATGAAAAAGCCCGCAGCCGCGGCTTCCGCTCCCGCAGCCTCGCAAGCCCCCTCCGTCCCCAGGACGCGGCTGGTCGGGAACTACAGCTTTATCTCCGGTTTCCAGGACGCGGTGACCGTGGAGATGAGCATGGACTACGACGGCGAGAAATACAGCTTCGTCGTCGTTGAGGACGAGTTCCCCAGCTATTCCAGCGACTCTCACGTGGCCGTTGTGTACGGCGAGGACTTCAATATGCAGCTGGAGTACGCCGCCTATTACAAGGGCGAGGACTTCGCCGCCCATGTGAAGAGTATGGGTGAAAAGTATCAGGGGATCACGCCCGTGCGTTACGGCGGTGTCGAAGGCGTCAGCTTCATCGACGGCGATAACGTGTGTCTGGCGCTGCCCATTCCCAACGACGGCAACAGCTATCTGCTGGTCACTCTGATGAAAAACCCCGGCTACGACGAAGAGGTCACCACACTGCCCTCTCACCCGGACGTACAGGGGATGCTGGCCTCCCTGCGCTTTGCGATCCACTGAGGCATCCTGCCGAAAGAGAAGCGTGAAGGATTGAATCCTTCACGCTTCTCTTTTTTTCTCTTTGTATTCCCCGACCAGGCGTGTCCTTCCCCAGAGCCAGGTGACGCCGCTTCCGGGATCGCACTCCACCCGGAGGCTACCGGCCGGCTCCCGCCATGTGATGCTTACATGGCGCATTGCTTCCTGTGCCAGAACCATTGCAGCGGCCGCGCTGCCGCTGGCGCAGGAATTTTCCCAGAAAACCGTCCCGCTGCCGGGCACATAGACCAGAGGCGTCAGGCAATCACCCTCAAGGAACATAAGCCCCAGTCCCTCCGCTGTGATTTCCGCGCACCAGAGGCGCACCGCGCGCTCGGCCTCCTCCCGGTTCTGCCGGAGCAGAGCAAAACAGGAATCGCCCGGGATGATGATATGGGAGATCCCCTGCATCCGGGCAAGCGGAAGCTGCCCGGAGAGGCCGCCGAATGAAAAGCTCCGCTGCTCCAAACCCAGCGCAGGCGGCATGCGCACACCGGCGGAGAAGCATGCGGGAGATTCCTCGCGCAGCCGGATCTCCACCGGCTCCGCCGCGCCGGAGACGCGCAGAGATACGCTCCCGCCCGTCTTTCCATTGCGCAGCAGGCAGAGCGCGGCGGCGCTCATACTGGCGTTGCCGCAGAATTCCCCGCCCGCCATGCGCAGCGCCGGAAGCTCTCCGCCGAAGGAAACGAAGCCCACCTGCTCCACCGAGGGCTGCGCGGCCATGATCCGTGCAGCGGCGCCCGGCTGCGCTTCGACGGGGACTTCACTCTCCACCAGGGCAGTGATATTCCCGGTTGGGTCAAAAATGCTGTAGCGCAGGCTCTCCATCCTTATCGTTCGAACACTCGCAGAAATTGCCGTGTCCGCTCCTCCTTCGGGTTTTCCAGGACCTCGATCGGGTCCCCCTGCTCCACGATCACGCCGCCCGCCATAAAGATGACGCGGTTGCTGACCGCTTTGGCAAAGGGCATCTCATGGGTGACGACCACCATGGTCATCTTCTCCTCGGCAAGCTGCCGGATGACCTTGAGCACCTCGCCGGTGAGTTCCGGATCCAGGGCCGAGGTGGGCTCGTCAAAATACAGGATCTCGGGCCGCATGGCCAGGGCCCGCGCGATGGCCACGCGCTGCTGCTGACCGCCGGAGAGCTGGTAGGGATAGGCGTTCTCCTTCCCCTCCAGACCCATCTTACGGATCAGTGAAAGCGCCCGCTCCAGCACCTCTTCTTTGTTTTCCCCGTGAAGGATCGGCGCCTCGCAAATGTTCTTCATGACCGAATAGTGAGGAAAGAGCTGGAAATTCTGAAATACAAGTCCGAAGCGTGTGCGGAAGCGGCCCAGCTCCGCTTTGTCGGCATAGACGCCGTCCCGCAGCGCGTACTGACCGTCGTACAGAATATCCCCGCCGTCCGCCCGTTCCAGGAAGGAGGCACAGCGCAGCAGGGTGGATTTTCCGGAGCCGGAGGGTCCGATGATCGATACCACGTTCCCCCGGTCCACGGAGAGGGAAATGTCCCTGAGCACCGGGAGTTCGCCGAAGTTCTTCTGCAGATTGCGGATGCTGAGGATGCTTGGCGCTGTTTCGATTTTTTTGGCTTCTGTCATATCCCGCATCCTCCTCAGCGATAGTAGTCCAGCCGCTTTTCGATCCGCCCCATGATGTAGTCGACGATGGCGTTAAAGAGATAGTAAAATACGCCGGCCACGACAAAGGGCATAAAGCTTGTCTGGGAATTTGCGATCTGCTTGCCGATGGTGAACATCTCCTGGTAGGAGACCGTGAAGGCCATGGAGGTATCCTTGACCAGCGTCACAACTTCGTTTGTGATGCTCGGCATGATGCGTTTGATCACCTGCGGCAGGATGATGCGCATAAAGGTCTGGAATTTGCTGTAGCCCAGCACCTCCGCCGCCTCATACTGGCCAACCGGGATGGACTCGATGCCGCCGCGGTAGATCTCCGCAAAATAGGCCGCGTAGTTGATGGAGAAGGCGATGACAACGGGGATCAGCTTGTTGCGGGCAACCCCGGCGCCGAAGAGATAATAGGGGCCGTAGGTGACCGCCAGCAGCTGCAGCATCAGAGGCGTGCCGCGCAGCACGGTGATGAAGAGGCGCGTGATCGTGGATATGATTTTGGATCTGCTCATGCGCAGCAGCGCAACGATCATGCCCAGCGGCAGGGAGAAGAGCAGCGTCAGAAAGAAGATGGCGCAGGTCTTCCCAAGGCCCTCGCTCATCTTGATAATCATTGTCATCAGGGACATATACTAACCCTCAAAAAAACTGTTAACATAGGATGACCCGAAAGCGCAGGCGGCTGCGCTTTCGGGCTTGTCATCTCGCTTATGGCGCTGAATATGCGATCGCCTCAGGGCAGGAAAATCAGGTTGTTGACGATCTCCGCATACTCGGGCTTGGAAGCGATTTCGGCATAGCTGCCGTTGTCTACCAGCGCCTTGACGGCAGCCTCCACCTGATCGCACAGGGCCTGATCGCCGGAGCGGAAGGCAATGCCGTATTGCTCAGCACCAAGGGACTCGTCGATGATCTTCAGATCGTCGCGTCCGGAGACGTAGCTGGCCGCCACGGGCATATCCACAAACACCGCGTCGACCGCGCCGCCCTCCAGCTCGGTGAAGCACTTGAGAAAGCTGTCGCAGGTCAGAACGCTGTCAAAGCTCGCCGCGAGCTCGGCCAGATCGCCGCTCAGCAGCGCTTCGCCGGAGGTGCCGAGCTGTACCGCCACGATCTTTCCGGCCAGATCCGCCGAGGAGGCAAAGCCGCTGTCGGCCTTCACAACCAGCACCTGGGTATTGTCATAATAGGGGGCGGAGATCACGTAGCCGGCCTCGGTCATACTGTCAAGAATGGTCATGCCGGACCAGACGCAGTCACACTCCATGGAGTCGAGCTGGACCAGCTTCTCATCCCAGTTTACAGGGAAAATCACCAGCTCCCAGCCCAGGGAGTCACAGACGGCCTTGCACACGTCCACGTCAAAGCCGGTATAGCTGCCATCGCTGCCCAGATAGCTGAAGGGCGGATACTCCGGGTCAATGCCCATGATGAAGCTCGTCCTCTCTTCCGCAGCGCCGCTCGAGGCGGGCGCAGCCTGGCCGCCGCACGCGCAGAGCGCAAGCAGCATGGCGGCGCACATGATAATCACAATACTCTTTTTCATTTTCGGGTCCTCCTGTGCTTTTTTCTTGCATTAGCATGATACCACATTAGTCAGATAAAGCAACACATATTTGTCCGTTCACTGTGCAAATTTTGCACAGTGAACAATTGTGTGGAATTGCCTCTTTAATTCCTACTAAAACTGTAGTAATATATCCTCAGACTTGAAAGGAGGGTCGGGATGAACATCACCAGCAAAGGGCGCTATGCCCTGCGGGTCATGCTGGATCTGGCCCAGCACAGGCAGGACGGTTTTGTGTCCCTGAAAACCGTCGCGGAGCGTCAGGGCATTTCCATGAAGTATCTGGAGATGATCGTAAGCTGCCTGAAGAAGGCGGATCTGCTGGACAGCACACGCGGCAAGGAAGGCGGTTACCGCCTGAACCGGGAACCCTCAGACTATACTGTCGGCGAGATCCTCCGCTCCATCGAGGATAATCTGGCCCCTGTCGCCTGTATCAAGGACGGCGTCGTCCAGTGCGACCACGCCGCCGCCTGCATGACCGTGCCCATGTGGAAGGAGCTGGACGAGATCACCAACGCCTATCTGGACGGCGTCACGCTGGAGGATCTGCTCTCCGGCGAAAAGTGGCGCGCTCAGGTCGACGCAAAGTGACCGGGCTTTCTCTCCTGATTTTGCAAAAATCTTCATACACACAGAAAGGATGAATCATATGTTCGTTTACGCCGACAACGCGGCAACTACCAGTGTGTCCAAGGCCGCGCTGGACGCCATGATGCCGTATCTGACGGAAAACTACGGCAACCCCTCCAGTCTCTACGCCTTCGGTCAAAAGGCTTCCGAGGCGCTGCAGGAGGCCAGGGAGACCGTGGCCCGCTGCATCAACTGCGAACCGCGGGAGATCATTTTCACCTCCGGCGGCTCCGAGGCGGACAACCAGGCCATCGTCTCCGCGGCGAAGCTGGGCGCCCGCAAAGGCAAAAAGCACCTGATCTCCACCCAGTTTGAACACCACGCCGTGCTGCACACGCTCTCGAAGCTGGAGAAGGAGGGCTTTGAGGTCACCCTGCTGGATCCCCACAGTGACGGCGTCATCCGCGTCGAAGACGTGGCGGCGGCCATCCGTCCCGACACCGCGCTGGTGACCATCATGTTCGCCAACAACGAGATCGGCACGGTGCAGCCCATCGCCGAGATCGGCGCTCTGTGCCGGGAAAAGGGCATCCCCTTCCACACCGACGCCGTGCAGGCCGCAGGCCACATGCCGATCGACGTGAAAGCCATGAACATCGACATGCTTTCCATGTCCGGCCACAAGTTCCATGCGCCCAAGGGCGTGGGCGTTCTCTACGCCCGGCGCGGCATCGTCCTCACCAACATCATTGAGGGCGGCGCCCAGGAGCGCGGCAAGCGCGCCGGTACCGAGAACGTCGCCGGCATCGTCGCTCTCGCCGCGGCGCTCAAGGAATCCTGCGACCACATGGAGGAGAACACCGCCAGGATCATCCCCATGCGCGACAAGCTCTTTGCCGAACTCTCCAAGATCCCCCACAGCAAAATCAACGGCAGCCTTGAGCACCACGTCCCCGGTACGGTGAACATGTGCTTTGAGGGGATTGAGGGCGAGAGCCTGCTCCTTCTGCTGGACGACGCGGGCATCTGCGCCTCCTCCGGCAGCGCCTGCACCTCCGGCTCGCTGGATCCCAGCCACGTGCTGCTGTCCATCGGCCTGCCCCATGAGGTGGCCCACGGCTCCCTGCGTCTGTCCATCGGCGAATACAACACGATGGAGCAGATCGACCATATCGTCGAGACCGTCCCCAAAGTGGTGGCGTATCTGCGTTCCATGTCTCCCGTGTGGGACGAGCTGCAGAAGGGCGAGCGCCCGCATTTGATTTAATCAACACATGATAGTCCCCGGCAAAGGGGCGGAGGGACTGTCCCCCATATAAATCATCTAAAGGAGAGAAGCATCATGGCTCTTTACAGTGAAAAGGTAATGGATCATTTCCGCAATCCCCGCAACGTCGGTCAGATCGACGACGCCGACGGCATCGGCGAAGTCGGCAACGCCAAGTGCGGCGACATCATGCGCATGTATATCAAGGTGGACGACAACGAGACCATCACCGACATCAAGTTCAACACTTTCGGCTGCGGCTCCGCCATTGCCACCAGCTCCATGGCCACCGAGATGATCAAAGGCAAGACGATCAGCGAGGCGCTGGAGCTTTCGAACAAGGCCGTCGTCGAGGCGCTCGACGGTCTGCCCACCCACAAGATCCACTGCAGTGTTCTGGCCGAGCAGGCCGTGCGCGCCGCGGTCAAGGACTATTACGACAAGAAAGGCATCGCCTACAACCCCGAGGATTTCCGGGAGATGGACGACGAGGAGCTGCACGAGCACTGCGGCCTCTGATCCTCTGCGCTCAACAGTGAAAGCCCACGGTCATGTGACCGTGGGCTTTTTGTTCTCTGTATGCCGCTTCCCTTGTCGGGAAGCGGTCCTGCCGGTTTGTTATAGTGTCAGTACGTGACCTCAGTCTTGATGAAGTGCGTCTTTCAAGGAACAACCGTCAACATCGCAGCATTTGAAGTAATTACATGCTCTCCACTGCTAACCGTGCACATAAATTCTGCTCCGTTCATTGTATCGAACACATACTGCCTATGCGTTGCACCTGTAGAGTATTCTTCTGAACCAGGTTCTTTCGAACAGGCCCGCCAACTGTCACTGTCTTTCAAACGGTAATACCAGCAATATTGCAGATCGCTTCCAGTCGCTTCTACAGAGAAGGTCACAGTCGTGCCAACCTTCGCTACCACATCCTCCGGCTGCACCGTAATCACAGGGAAATTATTACTCGACAGCAACTGCACCGTCTTGGAGTTGACCGTGCCGTATTCATTCCACACGCAGCAGTAGTACTCCGCTCCGATCATGCTGGAAGAAACAAGCGGTGTGAAGGTCGCCTTATTGTAGTTGGTGCCGTGGGAGTTGACCCACTCCCCGCCCGGCAGACGATAATACCACTGATACTGTAGATTCTCGCCCGTCGCTTCTACTGTGAAGCTGGCACGGCTCCCGACCTTCGCTACCGCATCCTCCGGCTGTACTGTGATCACCGGGCTCTTGTCCAGCGACAGAATCACTGTCTCGGAGTCCACCGAGCCGTATTCATTCCACACACGGCAGTAGTACTCCGCTCCGATCATGGCGGAAGAAACGAGCGGCGTGAAGCTCGCCTTGTTGTAGCCTGTGCCGCGGGATTCCTTCCACTCCCCGCCGGGCAGGCAGTACATCCACTGGTATTTCAGGTTCTCGCCCGTCGCTTCCACCTTAAAGCTTGCACGGCTCCCGACTTTCGCTACCGCATTCTCCGGCTGCGCCGTGATTACCGGCGCGCTCACAGGGATCGTCAGCTTCGCCGGGTTCGAGTACGCCTCGCCCGCGCTGTTGGATACCTTGCAGCGGTACTCGTAGCCGTTCATGCTT
>CACYHB010000027.1 GCA_902774015.1 Oscillospiraceae bacterium
TGTTTGACCGGCTGCCGCAGGAGAAGCAGGATCTTGCAATAGCTCTGTTAAGAGGGCTATCGCAGTCTCCAGCAGATCCGGACGGGAAGTGAGGATCTGGTTCAGCTCTTCCTTTGCCGTCATCGCGCAGCTCCCCCTTTTGATATCTTGATATCAAATATAAAAAAACTGTCCGGTTTTTCGGGCAGTAAAAAAAGGATTCGGGACCGGCCCGCCGAGCCGCCAAGCCGCTGACCGGTCCCGCTCCTGCCTGGGATGGCTACATACTACATCAAAGACATGGACAGTTTCAATGCTCATGTTTGCTCACGGAGGTGTTTTTGATGGACACGCAGCTGTCCCCGGCAGAACAACACATGACAGGAGGCCAGCTTATGGAAAACCGCGCCCTGAACATGATCCGTGAGATCAAGGCGATCCGCGCGGAGTACAAAATTACTTACATCGACATCATGGAGCAGATGGAGGAGATAGACCAGACCTCCGTCGTCTCCCTGAGCACGCTGCGCCGCATCTTCCGCGACGGCTCCGAGCTCAAGGCCAGCAGCTTCAACTTCGAGGAGATACTGCTGCCCGTCTACCACGCGGTCAAGGCGCTGGAGAAAACGCCGAAGCCGGACACGCCTCTCGACAAGGAGCTGGACGGCTACAAGGCCGTCATCCGCGTCCAGAACGAGGAGCTTGACCGTCTGCTGGAGCTGAAGGAGCATCTGGAGGCCCGCGTCGCCTTCCTCGTCGAGCAGATCGAGCGCAAGGACAGGAGGATGGACGAGAAGGACGAGATCATCAAGCAATTGATGGCGAAGTGCCTGAAATGAAAAAGCCGAACTACGCGGCGATGTTCACGCTGCGCAAGGACGGGCGCTACATGGGCTATTACCGCGGCCCTGACGGCAGGCGCCGCGCGATCTATGACCGGGATCCCGAGCGCCTCTACTTCCGCATACAGGACAAGGAGACGCCGCAGAGAACGACCTTCCGCGAGGTGCTGGACTCCTGGGAAGCAAAGCACCGGGAGGAGATCAGAGACCGCACCTGGGCCAACTACGCGCCGCACGTGGAGTCTATCCGCTCTCTGTACGGGGATACCCCGGTTGAGGATCTGACGGCCTTCGACGTGCAGCAGGATCTTCTGACGCAGAAGGCGAAGGGCCTGTCCTACACCGTGGTCAATTCCCGCCGCTGCATCTGGCGCATGGCGCTCGATCACGCCGTCGGCGATCCGAACATCCGCCTGCCCTACAACGTGGCGCTGGGCGTCAAGAACCCGAAGGGCCTGCCGAAGGGCTCGCGCGAGACGCCGGAGGACGGGATCCTCGATCAGATCATCGACGGCGCCAATGACATGACCTTCGGCTTTGTGCCCTTCTTCCTGCTCTGCACCGGGCTCCGGCGCTCAGAAGCGCTGCAGCGTCCCGCTCGGGACGTGGATCTGAAGAAATGGGAGATCAGCGTCAC
Organism: Oscillospiraceae bacterium; assembly: GCA_902774015.1. Classification (GTDB taxonomy): domain Bacteria; phylum Bacillota; class Clostridia; order Oscillospirales; family Oscillospiraceae; genus Limivicinus. The sequence goes on from CACYHB010000027.1 coordinate 1,459, forward strand.
GAAGGCCAAAACAAAAAGCGGCGTCCGCATCGTCCCGATCATCGAGCCGCTGCGGGACCCGCTCAAAGCCTGGATGAAGGCGCACCCCGGCGAGTGGCTGTTTCCTCACATCGACTACTACGCCGGGCGCAAGGCCGCCTCCGGCTATATGTCCGACACCAATTGGGACACGGCCTGGCTCGCGTACTGCAAGGCGCACGGCTGGCTCGACGCCGACGGGAAGCCGACCGTCGGCGCGCACCACCTGCGCCACGGCACCGCCACGCTCCTGTACGAGGCCGGCGTCGACGTTTACACCGCCCAGCATATCCTCGGCCACGCCAACGTCACCACCACCCTTGCGATCTATACCGACCTTCGCAAAAAGCACGAGGCCAAAAATGTGAGGAAGTTTTCCCGCGCCCTGTCAAAAAAGTTGTCAAAAACCCGCAACAAGGCATAACAGGCGGCTTTTCTCCCGCCTGTAAATCTGCTGGCAATGCCTTCGGTGGTTCGAATCCACCTTCCCCCACCAAAGCAAAGACACCGCCGAAAGGCGGTGTCTTTGTTTTGGTATGGGTTTTTGTGAAGGGGGATTCGAAGCCGAGCGGGAGTGAATGACGTGCCGGCGGCACGTCAGAGCCGCGAGGGGGCCCGCCCGCAGGCGGGCGAATCCACCTTCCCCCACCAAAACAAAAGCACCGCCGAAAGGCGGTGTTTTTGTTTTGGTCCGTTGTAATAATCTTGTTTGCACCGGAAGGATATGGTATAATCAGCAAAACAGACTGCGGCAGGCAGATGGCCTGCACAGAATCCCTGACGCGAAGGAGAAACAGAAATGGAACTGATTCAAAGCTTTTCCGTGGACCACACGCGTATCGTACCCGGCATCTTCACAAGCCGGGTGGATACTTTGGGCGAGCAGAAGGTCACGACCTATGACGTAAGGCTCAAACGGCCAAACAGAGAGCCGGTGATCGACGTCGCGGCCATGCACTCGCTTGAACACCTCATTGCAACCTATCTCCGCAACGATCCGGACTGGAAGGACGAAGTCATTTACTGGGGCCCCATGGGATGCCTTACCGGCTTTTATCTCATTCTCAAAGGGAGCCGCCAGCCGCAGGAGCTTTTCGGCCTGATGCTGCGGGCCTTCAAGGCTGTGGACGACGCGCAGGAGGTTCCCGGCGCCGCCCCCGTCAACTGCGGGCATTATCTGATGCATAATCTGCAGATGGCAAAGTGGTACGCGAAGGAGTTTGCCGACTATCTGGAGGCAAATGCCGAAAACAGCAGCATCTTTGAATACCCCAGAGCCGAACGGCTTGTGACGGACGAGGGCCGGCATTTCTACGATTCATAAGAAAGCCGCGCCGCAGCTCCGAGACGGGCTTGCTTTTGGGACTGATCGACTCCTCGCGGTGTGCTTTCCGGTATTCCCGCCATACGCACGGACTGTCCTGCCTCTGTTTACCCCTGCAGCGCTTCAATAATTATGTAAACCATTCCACAAAACACGGAACCCCGGGCATCTGCCCGGGGTTCCGCGCTGTCCTGTTGAAATACCTACAGTTCTTCCACGGTGATCACGCTCTCAAGCGCCGCGACGGCGGGCAGCACCGTTTCGTTTACGTCGCCGCGCCGCGCCTGGATCGAGAAGACCGCCGCGTAGCAGGTCTTCTCCTCGTCCGTAACGCGGGAGATCTCCAGATCCGTGATCTCCGCCCCGCTGCGGCTCATCGTATCCATGATGGCCTGCACGTCCGAGGACTCCCGATACTCCACATAGAGATTCACGTCCCGGATGCGCCGGGCAAAGCGATACTCCATCCGGGAGAGAAAAATCTCCGCAACCAAGACCATGGCCGAGACAAACAGCGCAAGCTCAATGTATCCCGCGCCGCAGACAAGCCCGATGATGCCCACGGTCCAGAGGCCGGCCGCGGTGGTCAGGCCCTTGACCCTGCGGTGCTTGGAGACGATGATCGTTCCCGCGCCGATGAAGGAGATCCCGGCGATGACCTGCGCTCCCATACGGGAGATATCCGTATAGAGGTGCATGACCTGAAAGAGATACAGATTCGTGAGAACGGTCATGGAGCCGCCGACACAGACGAGGATATGCGTGCGGAAGCCGGCGGGGCGGCGCTTCAGCTCCCGTTCCATTCCGATCAGGCCGCCGCAGAGCGCCGCGGTCAGCATGCGTACCGTCACGGCGAAAAAGCTCATCTCTCGAGCAAAATCAAAGATATGCAGCATGCTCACACCTCCTCGATCGCAACCACGCCGGGCAGGACAGCCAGCTCCGCCAGCAGTTCGGTATGCTTCCTGCGCTTATCCATGCGGATGCTGAAGATCCCCGTAACATGGCTCACGCCCCCGGTCTCCCGTTTGCCCATCTCCACGTCATAGAGATAGATCCCCATGGATCTGAGATGCTCGGAAACCAGGTGAAGATCGCGCAGACTGTCCAGCTCGACAAAGATGTTCATGCGCCGCGCGGAGGACGTGAGCGCGCGCTCCAGCGGCGGCAGCAGGCGCATCGCGAAGGCCACGATGAGAAAGCCGACCAGCACGCCTTCATAAAACCCGGCGCCGATGGCAAGGCCCATGCAGGCCGAGGCCCAGAGGCAGCTGGCAGTGGTGAGGCCCGTGACCTCCTTGCGCTCGGTGATCATGATGGTGCCGGTGCCGAGAAAGCCGATGCCTGAAATCACCTGAGACCCCAGGCGGACCACGTCGGTCCGCTGCCCGACGGCGGCGTACGCGTCGCTCCAGAGCGTATGGAGCATCAGATTCATGTATTGGCCCAGGATCGCCGTGGAGGATGCCGCCATGGCCACCAGCATATAGGTTCGAAAGCCCGCGGGCCGATGCCGGATCTCCCGGTCATAGCCCAGGAGGCCGCCCAGCATCATGGCCAGCAGGATGCGCAGGCACATGGAGCAGAGATTCAGTTCCCGCAGATACGACAGGACCGCATCCATCACAGTTTCTCTCCTTCCGTTTCCCTGATCGTCGGAAAAAGCCGCGCCAGCAGCGGCGGCAGCTCAGAAAGCTCCCGGATCTCCCAGTCGGGCACGATGTCCGGCCTGCCCGGTCTCCGTCGGTAATTGTACCAGCAGGAGAAAAGCCCCGCATTCTTCGCGCCCCGGATATCGGAGCTGAGGCTGTCCCCCACAAGGATGGCCCGCGCCGGGTCAAAGGCCGGGATGACGGCAAAGCAGCGGTCAAAGAATTCCCGGGTCGGCTTCTCCGCGCCCAAGGCCTCGGAAATGAAGATCCGCTCGAAGAAGCCGGCGATCCCCGCCGAAGCAAGCCGGGCCGCCTGGACCTTTGCCGAACCGTTGGAGACCAGGAAAAGCCGATAGTCCGGAGACAGCGTCCGCAGCAGCTCCTCTGCGCCGGGCATGAACCAGTGGCCCCGGCAGAGCTCGTTTTCATAGCGCTCGGTGGCCTCCGCACCGGAGCGGGGAATGCCGTATTCCTCAAACAGGAGTTCAAAGCGGCGCACCAGCACCTGATCGCGGGTCAGCACGCCCTCCTCCAGCAGTTCCCACTGGCTGCGGTTGATTTCGCTGTAGCGCGCGATCAGCGCATCGTCCGCGCATATCTCCATCGCGTCGAAGCTGCGGCGCAGGGCCGCGGCCTCGGCCGACCGGAAATCCAGGATCGTATCGTCAATGTCCAGCAGCACGGCGGGCCTTGCGTCTCTCACAGCCGCAGCTCCTTCAGCGCCTCGCTCACCCGCTCGAAGCGGGCGCCGCGGCTGGCCTTCACCAGGATCGCGTCTCCCTTCCGCAGCAGCGTCGGCAGGGCCGCGATCAGGGATTCGCAGCTGTCAAAGCAGCGCCCCTTCTCGCCTGCGCCGGCGGCCAGATCGGCGCCGTACGCGCCGCTTGAATAGACCGCGTCCACGCCCTTTTCGGCGGCGTAGCGGCCCACGTCGAAGTGCATGGCCGGGGAATCCTCCCCCAGCTCGCGCATGTCGCCCAGGATGCAGACGTGCCGCCCCGGCAGCGTCAGGAGCGAATCCACGCCGCACTTGACCGAGTCGGGATTGGCGTTGTAGCTGTCGTCCACCAGGGTGATGCTCCCGGTGTCGCAGACGGCGGCCCGGCGGCCCACCGTTTCAAAATCACGGATACCCGCAGCGATCTCCCCGTCCGTCAGGCCGAGGAGGATGCCCACGGCGGCGCCCTCCAGCGCGGCATAGATCATGTGCTGCCCGAAGGCGGGGATCTCCGCCTCGATCGCGCGGCCCAGACCGCAGATCCGGCAGCGGGTGCCCGCCGCGTCCTGAGAGATCTCCTGTGCGCGCAGCACGTTCCCTTCGCCGACGCCCACCGTCAGCTTCCGCTGGGCGCAGGCGAAATCACGCAGCAGCGCGTCGTCCCCGTTCACCACGATCCAGGCGTCCTCCGCCATGTTCTCCAGCATTTCGGTCTTTGCGGCGAGCACGCCTTTCAGATCGTGAAGAAACTCCAGATGCGCGTGGCCGATCACGGTGAACACGCCGACGTCCGGCCTCACGATGCGGCTGAGCGCGCGCATTTCGCCGAAGCCGGAGATGCCCATCTCCACCACAGCAGCCTCATGGGCGCGCGTAATGCGGGAGACGGTCATGGGAACGCCGATCTGGTTGTTGAGGTTGCCCTCAGTCTTGAGTACGGAAAAACGCCGGGAGAGGACCGCGGCGATCATCTCCTTGGCGGAGGTCTTGCCCACGCTGCCGGTGATGCCGATCACCGGCAGGGAGAGGGTCTTCCGATACGCTTCGGCGATCTGCTCCAGGGCGGTCTGTACGTCGTCCACCAGCAGCACCGGTCCCCTCACGCCCTCGGGCAGCCGCTCGGCCAGACAGCATGCCGCGCCCTTCTCCAGCGCAGCGGCAATATAGTCGTGTCCGTCGACCCGTTCCCCCCTGTAGGCGACAAAGAGGTCGCCGGGCTGCACGGCCCGGCTGTCGATGATGACGCGCTTGAGTTCACGTTCCGTATCTTCAGCGCCGCAGAGCCTGCCGCCGCAGACCGAGGCGGCGCGTTTGAGTGTCATTCCGTCCATATCTGCCTCACTTTCTCTTAAAAATCAATATATCACACCAAAACACAATATGCAAGAAAGCGCGGGATCTTCCCGGCTCGCGCCGTTTCTGCGGCGGAGACAGAGAAAGTGAAAAAAAGTCGTGCAATCCGACAGCACATATGGTATAATGTTTTGATTACTACAGGAATCGAGGACTGCACTATGAATTATGTGGTGGTGGATCTGGAGTGGAACCAGGCGATGAGCTCCAAATCCTCCGTTTTCAATAAACTTCCTATCCACCTTCGCGGCGAGATCATTGAGATCGGCGCGGTAAAGCTGGATGAAAACATGCGCCCCACCGAGGAGTTTACCATCGACGTCAAACCCGTCTACTTCCGGCGCATGCATTACAAGGTGAAAAAGATCACCGGCTTTGACAAGGACAGACTCTCCCACGGCGTTCCCTTTCCCGACGCGCTGGAGCAGTTTCGTGCCTGGTGCGGAGACGGCGTCACCTTCCTGACCTGGGGCTGTGACGACCAGGGCATCCTGGAGCAGAACATCATCATCCACGACCTGGACTGGGACTGGATCGCCGGCTGGATCAATCTCCAGCTGATCTACAATCTGCAGACGGGCGGGGACAAAAATCAGAAGTCCCTCGCCAGCGCCATGGAGCATTTTGAGATCGAGCAGACCCGCGTCGCCCACGACGCGCTGGGCGACGCCTACAACACCGCCCTGGTCAGCACTCACCTGGATATGACCGAGGGGCTGCGCATGTACCCGGACGCCGCGCGCATCCTGGCCGCGCGCATGCCAAACTACAAGCCCCCGGTGGAGAATGCCGGGCCGGAACCCCTTCTGCATGAAAGCTGCGACGGCTTTGAGAGCAAGGCCGCTGCCTTTGCCGACGCCCGTGTGGCCGCGCTCAGCTGCCCCCGCTGCGGCGCCGCGCTGGAGGGCCTGCGCTGGGTCAACCAGGGCGATCAGCGCTACATGAACCTCTTCAACTGCCCGGAGCACGGAGACCTGCTGGTGCGCGCCCGCTTTCGCCGGGACCCCGACAGCGGCTCCTGGGCCGTCAACAAGCTGGTCTACGAAGCAGACGAGGGGATGCAGGAGTACTACAAGAACAAGTCCACTCAGTCGCGCCGGCGCGGCCGGGGTCATTCCTCCCGCAAAAACCGCCCCGCAAGCAAACAGTAAGGAAAAATGAGGAAAGCACCTGCTTGCGCAGGTGCTTTCCTCAAGCTGTCGACGAAATGTCGACAGCTTGAAAACCAAAAATGAGAACTTTCGAAAAAGTTCTCATTTTTGAGTATATCAAACGCGAGAGGGAATAACCAATCCCCTCTCGCGCTCTCCCCATGCGAATCCAACTTCTGGCACAGGGATTTGTATGCGGTCTAAGGAAAGCACCTGCTTGCGCAGGTGCTTTCCTCATTTACAGCTTCAGCTCAAAGCTGAAGCCTCTTTTTTTGTCCTTCAGGTTGGAGTGGAACTCGCCGTCCTCCGGCGTTTCGCCGTTTACGGTGCTGCCATGCACGGAGCCGCCCGCCTTGCCGCAGTCTACGTCGCCCCCGGCGCTCACGCTGCCGCCGACGCGTCCGCAGTCCACGTCGCCTCCCGCGGAAACGCTTCCCTCTACGTTGCCGCAGTCCACGTCGCCGCCGGCCTGCAGATTTCCCGCCACATCGTCGCAGTCTACATCGCCCCCGGCGTTCACATCGCCCTGCACTGCACCGCACTGTACGGAAAAATCGCTCCAGATGTTGAGCGCGGGTCCCTCATACCGGAATTCGATCTGCTTCCGGGAATAGAGGCGTTCACCCTTCTCATCCGCGTCGATCAGCCTGTGCCCGGCAAAGAGCACCGCGTGCAGCATGTTCTCATCGTCCGGCCAGGGCAGCAGCACGCCCTCAGCCGCCGGCTGCTCCTCCGCGCGCCGCTCCTGCCGGACGTAGCCGCCTGCCTGGGATACGCGCCCGAAGAGTTCGTCGATGCTCACTTCAAAAACGTCCGCCAGCAGGGGCAGCATGGAAATATCCGGGCTTGATACGCCCGTTTCCCACTTGCTCACCGCCTGATAGGTGATACCCAGGCCGTTTGCCAGCTGCTCCTGAGTCAGGTCGTGCTCCTTGCGAAGCCGCATGATGTTGTTTCCTAAAATCTCGTTCATGTCCGTGCCCTCCTGTCATGGTCGGCGGCCGCCCTCTGCAAAAAGCGTAGCAGAAGAAAAGCCCTCTTGCCAATAACCTGTCCGTTGAGTTTGAAAACTCAACCGCCGGTTGAGCTGTACGCTTTGAAAAAAACGGCGGTCAGCCGTTTTTTTCAAAGTACGCCCTTGCCGTCTCCGCGTCCCGGCGGATCTGGGCGGAGAGCGCCTCGAAGCTCTCGAATTTCTCTTCCGGGCGCAGGAAGCGGTAGAACTCCACCCTCGCCTGCCTTCCGTAGAGGTTGCCGGTATAGTCCAGCAGATGGCTCTCCACGCTCACGCGGTTTTCTTCGCTCACCGTGGGGCGCACACCCACGTTGGTCACGGCCACATAGCTCTTTCCGTCCTCCAGATAGACCTTCGCGGCGTAGACGCCGTGCCGGGGCACCAGCACTCCGCTTGGAAAGAACATGTTGATGGTGGGGGTGCCCAGCTTCCGGCCTAAATGGTAGCCGGAGTGCACCGTGTCGGCCAGCGTGTGGGGATGTCCCAGCCAGCGCCGGGCCTCCTCCATGTCCCCCGCCTCGATGAGGCTGCGGATATGGGTGGAGCTCACGATCTGCCCGTCCAGCATGACGGGCGGGATCACGTCGCAGCCCAGCCCCGTCTCCGCGCAGTATTCCCGCAGGCGCCGCACCGTCCCCTCGCCCCGGTAACCGAAGCAGAAGTCGTGCCCCACCACGATGTGGCAGATGGCCAGCTCCTGCACGATGCTCTCGAGAAACTCCCGCCAGGGGATGCGCATGGTGTGCTCGGAGAAATGCAGGAACACCACGTTGTCAATGCCGAACTCCCGGCGGATGATGTCCTCCCGACCGATGGCGCTGTTGATGAGCGGCACTTCCTTATGAAAGACCAGGGTGTCCGGGTGGACGTCAAAGCTCAGCACCGAGGGGATGGCTCCCAGCTCCTGCGCCCGCTCCTTCGTCCTGTTCAGAAGCGCCGCGTGGCCCAGGTGCACGCCGTCAAAGAAGCCCAGCGCAATGACCCGTTTGATTTCGTTCATGTGCTTTCCTCTCTGTCATTCCGGGGAACGAAGCGGCAAAGGATCTTATAGGATCCTTCGCTTCGCACAGGATGACAGCTTTTTATATTTCAAAAAAGCTTTTGACCGTTTTCAATTCACCGTCCCGCACGCGAACAAGGGCGAGAAATTCCCCGCTCTCGGCGTACAGACGGTAGTCCCCCGCCGCCGCTTTGCTCGGCAGCGGATTGCCGCAGCGGAGCTTCTTTTCCCCCGCCGGGTGCACGAGCAGCTTCGGGAGTTCCGGAAAGAGGCTGTCCGCCGGGAGCAGCAGCTTTTCCGCCTCGCCGCGCTCCGCCGCAGCAATCACCTCGTCCAGCGTGTGGGCGTCCTCCAGCCGGAACATGCCCGCCGCGAGCCTGCGCAGGGAGCTCATGCAGCCGCCGCAGCCCAGCGCGGCCCCGACGTCATGGCAGAGCGTGCGCACGTAGGTGCCCTTGGAGCAGCGAACGTCCAGCAGCCAGTCCCCCGCATCCTCTCCCGCGATCTCCAGCGCGGAGATGGTAACGGGGCGGGGCTTCCGTTCCACCTCGCCGCCGCGCCGCGCGATCTCATAGAGCTTCTGCCCCTTCACCTTGATGGCCGAGAACATGGGCGGGATCTGCTCAATATCTCCGCGAAAGGCCGCGAGGACCCGCTCCAGCTCCTCCCGGGAGACCGGGCGCTCCGCACCGCCCACGCGGTTTCCCGTGGTATCCTGGGTATCGGTGTCGAGGCCGAGGCGAAGGCCGGCCAGGTAGCGCTTGTCATGGCTTTCGGCGAATTCCACCGCCCGGGTGGCTCTGCCCACGAAGAGCACCAGCAGCCCCGTGGCCATGGGGTCAAGCGTGCCGGAGTGCCCGATGCGCTTTTCGTGCAGCACGCCCCGGAGCTTTGCCACCACGTCGCTGCTGGTCCAGCCTGAGGGCTTGTCGATCAGTAAGATGCCGTTCATGGATACACCGCGCAGACGACTTCCATCAGCAGCTCAGCCGCCCTCTCCGGGGGCTCCGCGATGGTGCAGCCCGCGGCCATATCGTGTCCGCCGCCGCCGAAGGCCGCGCAGATGTCGCTGCTGCTGACCTCCTTCGTGCTGCGCACGGAGACCTTGCTGTCTCCGTTGGGCAGCTCCCGGATCGTGAGATTCACGACGCTGCCCTCGGTGCGCCCGGCGAGCCCGGCCAGATCGTCAAAGTCGTCCGGCGTTGCGCCGCTTTTTTCCAGCATCTCGCGGGTGATGAGCGCGACGGCGATCTTTCCGCCCCGGTAGAAGCGCATGTTTGAATAGATCATGCCCTCCAGCCGGAGCCTTGCGGGACTGACCTTGCGGAAAAAGTCCTTGATGATGTTCGGGCTGTCCGCGCCCAGGCGCAGAAGCTCCGCCCCCGCGGAGAGCGTGGCGGCGTTGGTATTGTCGTACTGATAGCAGCCGGTGTCGGTGGTCAGGGCGACGTACAGGAGAGAAGCCTCGTCCCTGGTCACGTCGCCGCACAGCGCCTTTACCAGCTCCAGCACGATCTCGCCGCAGGCGCTTTTCTCGTCCCGGATCAGCTCCTGCTTCGCGTAGTGGCTGTTGGTGGGGTGATGGTCGATGCAGAGATCCGCCCCTCTCGAAAAGCCCCGGGCAAGCATCTGCTCCGTGGCCACGTCCACGGCAACGGTGAATGCCGGAACAAAGCCCTCCGGCGCCAGAAACGGCTCCGCCAGCGGGCGCTGTTTGCGGTTGAACTGAGGATTCGGGTAGAGGAAGGCGCGCTTCCCGCAGCGCCGCAGGGCGCTGCAAAGGGCAGATGCGCTGCCCACCGTGTCCCCGTCCGGGTTGTTGTGGGTCACGATCAGGAAATCGTCATGCTGCTTTAAAAGCTTTGCGCATTCCCGATAGTTCACAGTGCTCACTCCTCGGTGTTTTCGTCTTCGTCGTGCCGAATATCCAGGGAATTGATGACCTCGTTGATATGGGCGCCGTACTCGATGCTGTGGTCGATCTCAAAAACCAGCTCCGGGGTGTAGCGCAGCGACATGGCGCTGCCCATCTCGTGGCGCAGCCAGCCCGCGGCGGACTTCAGGCCGCGCTTGAATTCCTTCTCGTCCCGCATCCCTAGCACGCTCAGCCACACCTTGGCATAGCGCAGGTCGCCGGTGGTCTCCACGCGGGTGACGCTGATCATGCCCTGCTGCACCCGGGGGTCCTTGACCTGGGGGATGAGCCTGGAGAGCACGAACTGAATGTCGTCGTTGGTCCTGGCAAGTTTATTGGATGGCATATGGTTCTCCTTTAATCGCTGTGCAGGGGCCGGCCTCCCGGGCAGCCCGCCGATTTCCGATTTGAGCGGCGGGCCGTCGAGGACGCCGGCCCCTACAGTTCCTTCAATCCTGTCATAGCTGTTTATTCGCACGTTCGCTCGGCTGTCTTCATAAAATCCTTCCGTTTTTGCCAGAGCTTTGCTTCGGCAAAAGCTCCTCAGCCGAGCCGTGCAGGGCCCTGCGCCGTGTGCGATAAGCGCAGGCATCTCCAAAGAATACAGTCCCCACGGAAGGGACTGTATTCTTTGGATCAGACGATCTGCTCCATCACGAAGCATTCAATGATGTCGCCGACCTTGATGTCGTTGAATTTCTCCACCTGCATGCCGCACTCGTAGCCGCTGGCGACCTCCTTGACGTCGTCCTTGAAGCGGCGCAGAGAGGCGAGGCTGCCCTCGTGAACGACGATGTTGTCGCGCAGCACGCGCACCTCACAGCCGCGCTGGATCTTGCCGTCGGTGCAGTAGCAGCCGCAGACCGTGCCCACCTTGGAGACCTTGTAGGTCTCGCGCACCTCGGCATGGCCGATGATGGCTTCACGGAACTTGGGCGCCAGCATGCCCTTCATGGCGGCCTCGATCTCATTGATGCAGTCGTAGATGACGCGGTACATGCGCATATCCACGTTGCTGCGGGCCGCACTGTCGCGAGCGGCGCTGTCCGGGCGGACGTTGAAGCCCACGATAATGGCGCCGGAAGTGGCGGCAAGCATCACGTCCGATTCGTTGATGGCGCCGACGGCGCTGTGGATGACCTTCACGCGCACCTCGTCGTTGGAGATCTTCTCGAGCGAGCTCTTGACCGCCTCGGCAGAGCCCTGCACGTCGGCCTTCACGATGATGTTCAGCGTCTTCATCTCGCCGGCCTGGATCTGGCTGAACAGGTCCTCCAGGCTGACCTTCTTGGCGCCGGGCATGGCGTTGCTGGTCTGGGCGATGCGGCGCTCCTCGGCCAGCTCGCGGGCCATGCGCTCGTCGGCCACGGCGTTGAACACGTCACCCGCCGAGGGCACCTCGGACAGGCCGGAGATCTCCACAGGGGTAGAGGGGCCGGCTTCGGTGACGCGCTGCCCCTTGTCGTTGATCATGGTGCGCACACGGCCAACGGCGGTGCCGGCGATGATGATGTCGCCCGCCTTCAGGGTGCCGTTCTGCACCAGGACGGTCATGATGGGGCCGCGGCCCTTGTCGAGGCGCGCTTCGATGACGGTGCCTTTGGCCGCGCGGTTGGGATTGGCTTTGAGTTCCTGCACCTCGGCCAGAATGACCAGGTTCTCCAGCAGGTTTTCGATGCCCATGCCGGTCTTGGCGGAGATGGGGCAGATGATCGTGTCGCCGCCCCACTCTTCGCTCACCAGATCGTACTCGGTGAGCTGCTGCTTGATGCGCTCGGGGTTTGCGCCCACGGTGTCCATCTTGTTGATGGCGACGACCACGGGGATGTTCGCGGCCTTGGCGTGGTTGATGCTCTCAATGGTCTGAGGCATGATGCCGTCGTCGGCCGCCACGACCAGGATCGCGATATCGGTGACCATGGCGCCGCGGGCGCGCATGGAGGTGAAGGCCTCGTGGCCCGGAGTGTCCAGGAAGGTGATCGGGCTGCCGTTGATCTCCACGGTGTAGGCGCCGATGTGCTGCGTGATGCCGCCGGCCTCGCCGGAGACCACGTTGGCATGGCGGATATAGTCGAGCAATGAGGTCTTGCCGTGGTCGACGTGGCCCATGACCACCACGACGGGGGCGCGGGGCTTGAGATCCTCGGCGGCGTCCACGTGGTCGTCGATCAGCCGTTCCTCCACGGTGACGATGACTTCCTTCTCCACCTTGCAGCCCAGCTCCATGGCGACCAGCGCCGCGGTGTCGTAGTCGATGATCTCAGACACGGAGGCGAACACGCCCAGCTTCATCAGCTGCCTGATGACCTCGGAAGCGGTCTTCTTCATACGGGAAGCCAGCTCGCCCACGGAGATCTCGTCTGGGATCTCCACCTTGAGCTGCTGTTTGCGGGCGATCTCAAGCTGCAGCTTCTGCATCTTGTCCCGCTCCTCCTGGCGGCGCTTGGAAGAAGGCGCCTGCTGGCGCTGCTTGTTCTTGCCGCCGATCTTCTCCTTTTTGCCGCCGGAGAAATTGCTGTTGCGGTTGTTGCCGACGTTTTTGCTGCCGGCCATATCCTCAAACTTTTCGTTGTACTTCTCAATATTGACCGCCGCGCCGCCGCGGGTGTCCACCACGCGCTTCTCCGCGACCTGGCGGGGCGTGTGGGGCTTGTCGGGCTTTTCCTGCTTCTGCGGACGGGGCTGCTGCGCCTGAGGCTGCGCCGTCTGCCCTTTCTGATTCTGGGGCTGCGCGGGCTTTGCCGGCGTCTGGCCGCCCTTGGCGGGCTGTGCGGCAGGCTGCGCCGCGCTCCTGGCCTCCGGCTTCTTCTCCTCCGCCGCCTTGGGCGGCGTGACCTTGAAGATTTCCTCCAGGCTCTCCACCTGGTTGTGCTGGGTCATATACTCGAAGATAACGTCCAGCTCATGATCCTCCAGCACCTGGGCGGTGCTCTTCGGAGCAGTGAGATAATCCGTGAGGATCTTGACGATATCCTTGGACGGGACGTTAAAGTCCTTCGCCACCTCACGAACTCTATACTTAATCAGGCTCATACGTTAGTCCTCCTTTTTCCGTTCCTCTTGTTTCTCTCTCCGCCCTTTTCCCGCTTGCGCCGTTCTGCACGGGAAAAGCGCCTCGCCACCTCTTCGGCGGCCTCGCCGTAGCGCTGCGGGTCCAGCTCCTCCAGGCGCTTGATCAGGGCGTTGGCAAAGCCCAGATCGGTCACCGCCGCCATCGAGCAGCTTCCCTGCCCCAGCGCGCCGCCCAGCTCCTCTTTGCTGAAGGGGAGGGGCAGAAGCAGGCAGCTCCGGGCAGCCGTAAAACTCTCGGCCCGCTTTTTCGCGTTGTCCGAAGCATCGTCGGCCAGCAGCAGAAGCTTTGCCTTTCCTGCGCGCACAGCCTCGCCGGCGTTGTTCTCGCCGGCCTGCAGGGCGTTGGCGCGGCGCATCAGGCCGAGAAATTTCAGTGTTTTCTCCCTCATTCGCCACGCTCCATCTGCTCATTGAGCGCGTCATAGACCTCCTGCGGGATCTGGCAGGAGAAGGCCCGCTCCAGTGCTTTGGCTTTCACGGCCTTTTTCAGGCACCCGGCGTTGGGGCACACGTAGGCGCCGCGGCCGTTGGCCTTTCCTCTGAAGTCCAGGCGGATCTCCCCCTCCGGGGACTTCACCACCCGGATCAGTTCCTTCTTGGGCTTCATTTCGCGGCAGCCCAGGCACTGCCGCATGGGGATCTTCTTTTGCATACCCGGGTCACCACCTTTCCGAATCGTTTTCTGTCGCAGGAGCGGGTATTGCCCGCCCGCAGCATGTTTATGCCTCGCTCGCAGGCTTGATGTCGATCTTATAACCGGTGAGCTTGGCGGCCAGGCGGGCGTTCTGTCCCTCCTTGCCGATGGCGAGGGACAGCTGATTGTCCGGCACGATGACGCGGCAGCTCTTCCCGTCCTCCAGCATGGTCACGCTGAGCACCTCGGAGGGAGACAGGGCCGCGGCGATGTACTCCTCGGGATTCTCGGAGTAGTTGACGATATCGATCTTCTCGCCGCCCAGCTCATTGACGATGCTGGCCACGCGCCCGCCGCGGGGGCCGACGCAGGAACCGATGGGATCGACGTTGGGGTCAGAGGACCAGACGGCCATCTTGGTGCGGCTGCCGGCCTCGCGGGCAATGGACTTGATCTCAACGGTGCCGTCGAAGATTTCGGGCACCTCCAGTTCGAAGAGGCGCTTTACCAGGCCCGGATGGGTCCGGCTGATGAGCACCTGCGGGCCGCGGGTGGAGTTGCGCACCTCGACGACATAGACCTTGATGCGGTCGCCCTCGGTCAGGTTCTCGCCCTTGATGCACTCATTGGGGGCGAGCATGGCCTCGGTAAACTCGCTGTTGGAGGAGATGCGGATGGACACTGCGCCGTTTCTCGGCTCGATATGGCTCACAACGCCGGTGAGGATCTCGTGCTCCTTGGAAGTGAACTCCTCATAGATGATGCCGCGCTCGGCCTCCCGGATGCCCTGGATGATGACCTGCTTGGCAGACTGGGCGGCAATGCGGCCGAACTTCTTGGTCTCCACCGGGATCGCCAGCACGTCGCCCAGCTTGGCGCGGCGGCTGACCTTCTTGGCTGCCTCCAGATTGATCTCATGGGAGGGATCCTCGACCTCTTCCACCACGTTCTTCATGACGTTCATCTCGATGCGCTTTTTCTCTTCGTCGAGGATGACCTCCACGTTGTCCTCGCATTCGGGATTATCGCGGCGGAAAGCCGTCAGCATGGCCTGACGGATCTTGTCGTACATATAGCTGCGGGGGATGCCCTTTTCCTTCTCAATATCCTCGATGGCTTCAAAAAATTCTGCGTTCATGCTTCTCTCTCCTGTTCAAAATGAAACGTGCAGATTTACTTTGGCGATCTGCGCTTTTTCAAAGCTGCGCTCCTCACCGCCTGCGGTGAGGCGCACGCTGCCGTTGTCGTAGCCGCTGAGCATGCCGATGAAGCTCTTCTGCCCGTCCAGAGGGCGGTAGAGCCGCAGCTCGATCTCATGGCCCATAAACTGTTCAAAGTCCGAGGGCCGTTTGAGTTCCCGCTCTGCCCCGGCGGAGCCGACCTCAAACACATAGCTCTCGGGGATGGGGTCCTCCTCGTCCAGGATGGGGTCCAGCCGCCGGCTGATGCGCTCGCAATCGTCGATGCCTACGCCGCCCTCCTTGTCGATGAATACCCGCAGGTACCAGGTGCCGGCCTCCCGGACGTACTCCACGTCCCACAGGCTGCAGCCCTCCTCCTCGACGACCGGCCGGACGATCCCGGCGACGCGTTCACTGAGCTTGCTCATCTGTTCACCTCTACTGTTCACCAAAAAGGAGTGGGTCTTGCAACCCACTCCATGGAACTCAAATCTTACTGTGTAATCATACCACCGCATTCTGTATAATGCAAGCATTTTTTGCGGCGGGATGCAGATCTTTTGTACTCCGGCCGCCTTTTTTCGCCTTTCAGACCAGAAATCCCCCGTCCACCGTGATGACCTGCCCGGTGATATAGGGGTTCTCCGCCACCGCGAGCACCATCTGGGCGATCTCCTCCGGCCGCCCGAGCCGTCCCAGCGGGATCTCCCGGGCAAGCTCGTCCAGCGTCTCCTGTCCCAGCACCTGCACCATGTCGGTGTCGATGACGCCCGGCGCCACGCAGTTGACCCGGATACCGGAGAGCGAGAGTTCCGCCGACAGGGAGCGCGTAAGCCCGATGATGGCATGCTTGGTGGAGGAATAAGCCGCCTCGCAGCTGGCGCCGTGGCTGCCCCAGATGGAGGAAATATTCACGATGCAGCCCGCGTGCTCGTGGAGCATGGGTCCCAGCACCGCCTGGCTGCAGTGAAAACACCCGCCCACGTTCACGGCGTACAGCCGCTGCCAGGTCGCCTCCTCAATGTCCTGAAACTGCTGCTGCTTTGCGATGCCCGCGTTATTCACCAGCAGCGTCACCGGTCCCAGCTCCCGCTCGATGCGCGCGACCATGGCCCACACGGCCTTGCGGTCCGCCACGTCGCACTGCTGGGTGATGACCTCGCCGCCTTCCGCGCGGAGCCGTTCGGCCAGCTCTTCGGCCTTGTCGGAGCGCTCGATATAGTTGATGCACACGGCGTAGCCCGCCCGGCTCAGCGCCGCGGCTATGGCAGCGCCGATCCCGCGGGACGAGCCCGTGACCAGTGCGACCTTCTTCATTGCTTCAGGCCCTCCTCGATCAGATTGCGAGCGTATTCGGAAAGCTCCGCCGTGCTCATGGCCTTGACCCTCTCCGCCGGGATCACTTCAAGAATGTCCAGATACACGTCGGTGGGACGGAGAAAAAGGCGCTTTCTGACCTTCTCGGTCCCCCGCACGCAGGCCACCGCGACAGGCGCTCCGGCGCGCTGCGCGGTCTTGAAGGAGCCGGCATGAAAGGGCAGCAGCTCCCCCGTCCGGGTCCGCGTCCCCTCGGGATAGATGCCGATCGAGCAGAGATCCCGCTTCATATAGTCGGCGGCGGTCAGAATGGTTTTGAGCGCCGCCCGGTCGTTCTCTCGGTCGATGGGGAGGTAGCCCGCGTTGTATGCGATGTCGCCCACCATCGGGATCTGCAGGTTGGAGGGCTTGGAGATAAAGGAGATGTTCCAGCGGTACATAAAGCCGATGACCATCAGCGGGTCGAACATGGATCTGTGGTTGCACACGAAAAGGAAACGGCGGTCCGTCGGCAGCTTCTCCTCGCCGGAGATATGGGGCTTCAGGCCGCCGTACAGGCAGAGGAAGCGTCCCACGCCGCGGCAGGCTTCCCGCGCGCGGGGGTTTTGTTTTTCCAGCGGCTTTGTCCGGTCCACCGGCAGCGTCAGCAGCCACCAGACGGCCACATAGACCCCGTGCATCAGTGCGAAAACGAGCACAAATACCAGCGCGCCCAGCAGCCAGTGCCAGTGAGCCAGAGCCACGACGGCCCAGGCCGCTGCCAGCGCGCAGAGAAGGAACACGAAAGCGTAAATCATAAGCGGGTACCTCAAACGACAACGAATTACCCGTTTATTGTATAACAGCGGCGGGGAAAAAGCAAGGCTGCCGATCCCCCGCCGCAGGCCCAAATCAGGCGCTGAGCTGCCGGATGGTCTGATCCGCGCCGGTGGCGGCAAGACCGGAGGCGATGCCCACAGCCGCGGCATCAATAAGGTTCCCGGCCGGGAAGTCGGGCATCACGCCCATGGCCAGCAGTCCCAGCGCGCCGCCCAACAGGCCGCAGAGCAGCGGGATCCACTTGTTGTCGAGCTTCGAGAGCTTCACGCCCAGGCCGCCCAGATAGCAGATCAGGGTGATTCCGGTGATTTCCATTCTGTCGTTTCTCCTTTCCCTCTCGCAGCGGACGAGTCTGTCGTTCCCCGCTGCACTCGTTTTATCGCGCGAAGGATTACTCATGCGCTTTCTTGTTCAGGTGCTTTTCGATCCGCCCGATGGCGTCGGTGACCGGGCCGTTGCAGCCCTGCTCCTTCAGTCCTTTCAGGCAGGCCAGCACCCCGTAGGTCAGCAGGCTCTGCTCTTCCTTCAGTTCGCCGATGTCCTCTCCCTTCTGTTCCTGCTTCTTGTACCAGTTGTAGGCCCGGTTGTAGGAACCCAGCAGGGCCAGGGCCGCCGCCAGGACCGCCGCGGCGGTGATCAGATTCTGAGCGCTTATATACATCTCTTCACACTCCCATCAGCGCCTTCCAGCTCTCCGGCCCCAGCACGCCGTCCACCGTGAGCTTCCGCGCCCGCTGGAACTGGTACAGCGCCCCGTAGGTGGCGGGGCCGAATTCTCCGTCCGCTCCCCAGGGGCCGCAGCGAAAGCCGCGGCCGATCAGCAGCAGCTGCGCGGCCCGTACCGTCTCACCGGCGTCGCCCCGGCGCAGGACGGGCAGCCGGATCGCCGCTTCCCTGCTTTTCGTCCGGGCCGCTTCCCGCTTCTCTGTCTCCGGCTCCTGCACGGCGGGCCGTTCATAATCGTCTGCCAGTTTCAGATAGTCTGGCTGCCCGTAGCCGCGGATAAAGCGAGCGTCGATGTTCACGTCCCGCAGCCCCACCGCGTCCGACTTGTTGCCCTCGATGATCTTGAGCAGATTCCCGCTCACGCTCAATACAAGCCCCACGTGGTCGCTTGCGCCCCTGCAGTCGCCCAGGCCGGAATCCTCCCAATCATAGAAGATTACGTCTCCCGGCTTTGGCACGGCAAAATCCTGCTCCTCGAAGCGCCCCGCTTTCCGATAGAGCGCGATCATGGGCTCGCAGGCGCATTCCGGGAAGAGGATCTCCTCCAGTCCCGCCCGCTTCCCCACCGCGGAGACGAAGGCCGCGCACCAGGGGTCCTCATAGCGCATCCGGTAGCCCCGGGGCAGGGGCCGGATGCTGTTGTAGCAGTCGATAATGGGCCGGTGGCTGCCGTCGCTCTCCCTGCAGCCCAGCCAGCTCTCTGCAGTTTCGCAGACCTTGCTGCGCAGTTCGTTTTCCGTCACCGGCTCCTCACCTCTTGGGCAGGCCGCCCTTGAAGCCTGCGGAGGCCGCGGAACTGTTCCCGCTGCCCTTGCTGGTCTTTGCTCCGCTGACGGTCTTGTGAACCGTGGCGGCGCTGCTCCCGCTGCTTGTCCTGGGCGCGGACGCGCTCCGGGTATAGACCGCGCTCGGGGCCGCCAGGCCGATGCCCTTCGCCCGCTCGTACTCCTTACGCAGCGCCTCCGCCGAGGCGCGGCTCAGCCCCGCGGCGGAGAGTTCGGCGTCGGTGGGGCTGTAGCCTGATGTGCTTACGAGCTTGACCAGGTTCTGGTAGCTGTCCTGCCGCTGCTTGTAGCTCTGCTGTGCCTGTCTGCTCTCCTGTTCCAGACGGTAGCGCTCATCGGCCAGGGCGTCCCGCTCGCGCTGGTAAGCTGCGGCCGCCTCGGCTCTCTCCTGCTCCCGTTCTCCCTCCCGGCGCTGATAGGCCAGGTCGTAGCGGTCCCGCAGACTCTCGCCCTCGTCGAGATAGCGCTGGTACGCCATTCCGTAGAGCTCCGGCATGGCCTCGCTGAGCTGCCGCAGGTATTCGTCAAAGGTCTGCTGCCCCACCGCCTGGGCGTAGCTGGAGCCGTAACCGCCCGTGAGCGCTGCGGCGGAACCCATGGCGTCGCGCATGGCGAGCCGTCCGTTCTGTACGTATCGGTCGGCGTAACTGCGGTACATGGGGTCCTCCGCCGCGTGATAGGAAAAGTCTCTGCGCCCCATCAACGCCTGGTACAGCATTTCCAGCTCGGCGTCTGCGGGGTCTGTGTGCCTGTATGTATCCATGATTCCTCCTAGCCGGGGACTCTTCCCCGGCGGCGCTCCTTCGGCGATCCGCCGTATGCCTTCCTCCGGCCGACGGCGGACGTCTTTCAAAGGAGCTGCCGCTTTCCACGTAAATATTCGTATATATAAACCGTAAGGCCGGCAGCTGCCTGCCGACGCGGCCCGGGTCAGCCCATATCCGGGGCTGTCATGGCAGCAGCGCTTTGAGCGCCTGCAGCTCGCTCTCGCTGAGCGCGGTGCTGCCGATCACGACAGACCAGCCGGCCGGGATCTCGATACACCGGGCGCTCTGCGGTGCCATGCCGAAAGCCACGCCCTCGCCGTCCGCGCAGAATTTCATCGCCCACTTTCG
>CACYHB010000028.1 GCA_902774015.1 Oscillospiraceae bacterium
GTTAAGCTCGCCACCGCGTTCGTCGGCTCTGTGGGCGTGCTGCTGCTCTCCGCTGTCGGCTACGTTCCCAACGCCGCCCAGACGCCCGCTGCCTGCACCGGCATCAACGTCGTTGTCAATATCATCCCCGCCGTGATCGGCGTCCTCTCGATGGTACCGCTGTTCTGGTATAAGCTCGACGACAAGCGCGTCGCCGAGATCCGCGCCGACCTGGAAGCCGGCAAGCACGCCTGGGATAAATAATCCCTAATTTTACACGCGATATGACCGGATTCCCTATGGGTTCCGGTCATATCCATACAAGGAGATACGTATGGAATACGAAAAGATCATACTGAATCAAGAGAGAAATGTCACCCTGACCGCTATGGTTCAGGGTGTCGGCGGTGAATTTCGCGGCATCGAGGCCCGCCCCGCCGTGCTGGTGATCCCCGGCGGCGGCTACATGTTCTGTTCCGACCGGGAGGCCGACCCCGTGGCGACCGCCTACCTGCGCGCGGGCTATCACGCCTTCATTCTGCGCTATTCCGTGGGCGCGGACGCAGTCTGGCCCAATCCCCTGGACGACTACGAGCAGGCCATGTCTCTGATCCGTGAGCGCGCCGACGAGTGGCATGTGATCCCGGATAAAATCGCCGTGATCGGCTTTTCCGCCGGCGGTCACCTGGCCGGGGCAGCGGCTACCATGAGCGTCAATCGCCCCAACGCCGCTATCCTGGGCTATGCCGTGCTGCGGGAGGACACGGCCCACGAGCTGGGGCAGGAAAAGCCCTCCATCGTGGAGGCGGTGGACGAGGACACCTGCCCCTGCTTCCTCTTTGCCACCCGCACGGACAGCGTGGTGCCCATCCAGAACACGCTGGACATGATGAACGCCCTCAACCGCCACCAGACCAGCTTCGAGTGCCATATCTACCCCTACGGCCCCCACGGCTTTTCCACCGGCGATCCCGCTGTCCAGGGGCTGGAGACCGTCTTCCCGCGCCGCGCCGAAAATTGGGTGGACGACAGCATCGCCTTCCTTCGGGATCTCTTCGGTGACTTCGGCCCCCAGGGCATGACGGAACCCAAGCTTCGCGCCCATGTCAACGACGACGCCATGGCCTGGCTGAGCCTTGACTGCAGCATCGCCCGTATCTTCGGCAATCCCGAGGCCCGACGGGTGCTGGCCCCCACCATCGAAAAGATGCGCGAGCGGATCGTCCCCTTCGCGCCGGAGATGAGCTTTGAAGACATGATGGACGCCCTTGGCAGGATGACGCTGCGGGAGCTGCTGGCCGAGCGCGGCATCGATACGGAGCGTTTTGACGAACTGAACGCCGCTCTGCAGCAGATTCCAAATATTTGAGCAGCAGGAGGAGACCCATGGAACACAAGCTTCACAATCCCATTATCCCCGGCTTCTATCCCGATCCTTCGATCTGCCGGGTAGGCGAGGACTTCTATCTGGTCTGCTCCAGCTTTGAACTCTGCCCCGGCATCCCGCTTTTCCACAGCCGGGATCTGCAGCACTGGGAGCAGATGTGCTACGTCATGACGCCGGAAAACAGCTTTCATGTGGAGAAAAACTGCGGCAACGGCGGCGTCATGGCCCCTACGATCCGCTGGCATGACGGCACCTTCTATCTCATCAACTGCAACTTCGGCGATCGCGGCAACTTCATCGTTACAGCCAAAAACCCCGCCGGCCCCTGGTCCGAACCGCACTGGCTGACCGACGTGCCCGGCATCGACGCCTCCATTTTCTTTGACGAGGACGGCCAGTGCATCATCATGGGAACGGCCAACAACTGGCCCGACGGGAAGGGCGGCCTGCGCCAGGGCATCTGGGCCGCAAAATATGACATTGAGAACTTCCGCATGGCCTCCGAGCCCCACGCCCTCTGGGGCGGCGCGATGGCGGGGGTGGCCTCCCCCGAGGCGCCCCATATCTACCATATCGGTAAGTACTACTATCTGCTCATTGCCGAGGGCGGCACCGAGCAGTACCACTCCGCCACCGTGGCCCGCAGCGAGTCCGTTTTCGGCCCCTACGAGGGCTGCAAATCCAATCCAATCCTGACCATGCGCCATCTGGGGCGGCGCGCCGCCATCCAGAACGCGGGTCACGCGGATCTGGTGGACCTGCCGGACGGGAGCTGGTACGCGGTGTTCCTCGCCTCCCGCCTCATCGGCGGCGAGAGCAAAAACCTGGGCCGCGAAACCTTTATCGTTCCTGTCCGCTGGGAACTGGACTGGCCGCTCTTCACGCCGGACACCGGCAAGGTGGAATGGGAATACCCCTTCCCGGAGAGCCTTCCCTGGACGGAGGGATCCGTAAGGCCCGTGCGCGATACCTTCGCAAACGGTCTCGGGTTCGACTGGTGCTTCTGGGGCAGACCCTATGAGAAATTCTGGGAGACGGGGGCGAACGGCCTGACGCTCCGCTGCCTGAAGCAGGCGCTGGCCGACCCGCTGCAGCCCATGAGCATGGAAGTGCGTCACTCGGAGGAGAATTATATCTCGTGTCTGGCGCGGCGCCGCCTTCAGCCGCACTGCCGCTTTGCCTGCAAGCTGCGCTTTGCGCCCGAGGGTGCGGAGAGCGCGGGCATCGCCGTGTTCCAGGCCATGAACCACCAGTATCACCTCCAGCTTGCCCGCAGGGGCGATGAGACCGTGCTGCAGCTTTTGCAGTATACGGCGGACTACGTCCTGCCGCCCTATATTCCCGGCTTTGCTTCCGTCACGAACCGGCAGCTCCTCGCGGAGACGCCCTGGAACGAGGACGGGATCGTGCTGGAAATGGAACTTTGCGATAATGCGTATATCTTCCGCTACGGCACAGATGAAACGCAGCTCTCCGAACTTGCGCGGGCCGACGGCGCCGTCATCAACCCGGAGAAGGTGGGCTGCATGGTGGGCGAGATGCTGGCTCTCTTTGCCAGCGCCAACGGCACGGACAGCGAAAACCGCGCCGTCTTTGCCTGGGCGGAATATGAAGACCTGTAAAGGAGAACGGAATATGAAACTGACGTCGGAACAGAAAGCCTTTGTGGCGGATCTTCTCTCCCGCATGACGCTGGAGGAGAAGATCGGCCAGATGAACCAGGAGTCTCCCTCCATCGTGGGCGGCTTCGACGTGCCTTTTTCCGAACTCATTGAGATGATGACCGACGGTCGCATCTCCCAGGAAGAGTTCGGCCGCATCATGTCCACCGCAAAGCAGGACTTCCATGAGGAGGACATCCGGGCCGGGCGCGTGGGTTCCATGATGGTGAATGATCCCCGCGAGAACAACCGTCTGCAGAAGATCGCCCTTGAGGAGAGCCGCCTGGGCATTCCTCTGATGATCGGCTTCGACGTGATCCACGGTTTTCGCAGCGTCTTTCCCATCGCCATCGCCGAGGCCTGCAGCTTTGACGACGGACTCTTTGAGGAGACCGCCCGCATGGCGGCCAGAGAGTCCCGCGCCCACGGCATCAACTGGAACTTCGCCCCCATGATCGACGCCGCGCGAGACTCCCGCTGGGGCCGCGTCTCCGAAGGGCCGGGCGAGGATCCCTGCCTCGGCAGCCGCTTCGCCCGTGCCAAGATCCGCGGCCTGCAGAACGACCGCAGCAGCGTGAAAAACTACGTGGCAGCCTGCACCAAGCACTACGTGGCCTACGGCGCCTGCGAATCGGGGCGGGATTACAACACCACCTCCATGTCCGTCTCGAATCTCTACAACGTTTATCTGCCCGCCTTCCGCGCGGCGATGGACGAGGGCGCGGCCACGGTCATGGCCGCCTTCAACGACTTGAACGGCATTCCCTGCACCGTCAACAAATGGCTGCTGCGGGATGTGCTCAAGGGTGAATTCGGATTGGAGGGCTTTGTCGTCAGCGACGCCAACGCCATCCGGGAGTGTGTGGCCCACGGCATCGCCGAGGACGACCGGGACGCGGGCATCCAGGCGGCCGTCGCCGGTATGGACATGGATATGGGCACCCATATCTACAAGGACCACCTGGAAGAAGCCGTGAAAAGCGGCGCCGTCCCCATGGAAGTCATCGACGAGGCGGTGCGGCGCATCCTCTCCGTCAAGGTCTGGCTGGGACTCTTTGAGAACCCCTATGTGCCGGAAGCGGACATTGAGGCCTATGAAAAGGGCCTCCCGGCGGAGCACATCGCACTCTGCCGCAAGGCCGCCGAGGAGTCCATGGTGCTGCTGAAAAACGAGGGCGGTCTGCTGCCGCTTCATCGCGGGCAGAAGATCAGCCTGGTGGGCACGCTGGCAGATGCGGCAGACGAGGTCTGCGGGGCCTGGGCCATGGCCTGGAAGAAGGAGGACTGCGTGTCCATCCGCACGGGGCTGGAAGCCGCCGGAGCGGATCTGTCCTATTACCCCTGCGGTGGCCCGGAGGGCGAGCTCAACGAGGAGGAGATCGCGCGGGCCGTCGCCGTGGGCGACGTGATCGTGGCCGTGGTGGGCGAGACCGACGCCATGTCCGGTGAGGCCAGCTCCAGGGCAGACACCGGACTTCCAGGAAAACAGCGGGAACTGCTGGAACGGCTTCTCCGGTCGGGAAAGCCTGTGATCGCAGTGCTGATGAACGGTCGGCCTCTGGCCCTGCAGTGGGAGGCGGAGCATCTGCCCGCGATCCTGGAGGCCTGGCACCTGGGCATCCGCATGGGCGACGCGGTGGCGGCGGCGCTGCTGGGCGACGTCAATCCCTCCGGCAAGCTCTCGTCCTCCTTCCCGGCAGTGACGGGCCAGTGCCCCATCTATTACAACCATCCCAGCACCGGCCGTCCCGGCAGCAAGAGCAAATTCACCTCCCGCTACCTGGACGCCCCCTGGGATGCCCTTTATCCCTTCGGACACGGCCTGAGCTACACGAGCTTTGCTTATTCCGATCTGCGCGTGGGAGAAAAGGAGGAGGCCCTGGAAATAGCCGTAACCCTGAAAAACACCGGCGAGCGCGCGGGCGTCGAGGTCGTGCAGCTCTATATCCAGGACGCGGCGGCGAGCCTTGTTCGCCCGGTGAAGGAGTTGAAGGACTATTGCCGGGTGAGCCTGGAGCCGGGCGAGGAGCGGGAAGTCCGCTTCACACTGCCGAAGGCCGCGCTGGGCTTTTACGACAACGAGGGCAAATACCGTCTGGAGGACGGCCTCTTCCGTGTCTTCGCTGGCGGCAGCTCCCGGGATAGTTTGGAGCAGGAGATCCGGCTCGTGTTTTGATCGCTGCGTTCAGCAGGAAGCGCGCCGGGAACAAACATGAAAACATGCGCATATTCCGCAATCGGAAAGCGGCCCATCCTCTCGGATGGGCCGCTCAAGTTGTCGACAAAGCCGAAAGGCTTTGCCGACAAAGGGGTTGCAGCCTGCTGCGCGCACTCGCTTGCGGGGGACGCTCGCACACTTGCAGGCTGAGATGTGTTTTTTCCGAGGTACACGCCCCCGGAAAAAACGGATTATTAATGCTTTTTCGCGTTGCGACGCGAAAAACTCTGCGAGGCTTGTTTTGTTCTGGGGTTTGTCTACAGTCTGAGCGGCCCATCCCCTCGG
This sequence comes from Oscillospiraceae bacterium, assembly GCA_902774015.1. GTDB lineage: Bacteria > Bacillota > Clostridia > Oscillospirales > Oscillospiraceae > Limivicinus. Next base: position 5,531 of record CACYHB010000028.1, read on the forward strand.
ATGGGCCGCTTAATCATTCCTTCTTTTTCTTGCCTCGAGAAACGGGCGGCGAAAGGGAATCGTTATTCGCCGTCGTCGCAGATCAGGCCGTAGCCGCCCTGCTTGCGCTTATAGACCACCGCGATGGCGTCCTCCGCTTCCATGTTGCGGAAGACAAAGAACTCATGGTCCAGCAGGTTCATCTGCAGGATGGCCTCCTCGGGGGACATGGGCTTGATGGAGAAGCGCTTATTGCGCACGATTTTGAACTCTTCGTCTGCCTCATCCTCCTGAGGCGCAAAGGCAGGCACGGCGTCACGCTCCACCAGCACGCCGTCCCGGAGTCTCTTCTCCAGGCGGGTCTTGTTCCGGCGGATCTGCCGCTCGATGGCGGCCACGCCGGAATCGACGGAAGCGTACATGTCGTTCGTAAGTTCGCTTGCACGGTAGTACAGGCCGTTGTTGTGGATGGTAATCTCTGCCCGGAAGCGCCCCCGCTCCAGGCTGAAGGTCACAAAAGCCTCCGCCTCGTTTTTGAAGAAGCGGTCCAGCTTGCCGATTTTCCGCTGGGAATAGGCTCTCAGATCCTCAGAGGAATCCATCTTCTTCTCGGTGAAAGTGAACTTCATTTGTGCCAACTCCTTTCAGTGTCTCGTCTCGGAAAGAGTCTCCCCCTTTCCTACGGCTATATTTTAACACAATACGAAGAAAAAAAGAAGTCCATTCTGTGAAATCGTCACTTGCGACGGATTATCCCGCGCGATTTTGTATAGTTATACAAAAAGCGGGGAAGAGTTCCACCTCTCCCCCGCCGCTTGTTTTACCAGTCTGTGATCAGCTCGCAGTCCGGCAGCGCCTCGCGGAAAGCGTCCAGCTGCTCCTGGGACAGCGGATTGCCGCCCACCTTCAGCACGCGCAGGCCTTTCAGCCGATGCAGCGCCTGGATGGAGCTGATGTTGTTGGATGTCAGATCAATGATCTCCGCCGCGGACAGCGCGCCCAGCGCGGAGATGTCCTCGATCTCATTGTAGCTCAGATTCAGCTCCCGCAGCGTGAGCCTGCTGGGGCAATACTCCAGCCGGTATACGGCTGTGAGCTGGTTCTGGCTCAGGTTCAGCGTCTCCAGGCTGTCCAGCTTGTCGATTTCGCCCAGATCCGTCAGATTCTGGCCGCTCAGATTCAGCTCGGTCAGGTTGCTCGGATAGCTCTTCCCGCCGATCTGGGCGGAATATACCAGATCGGAGTGGATGATCGTGCAGAAGGGGATCCTGGACTTGAGATAGCTGACGGCCTCGTTGCTCAGGCCCTCGTTTTCCTCCAGCGCCAGACCCTTGAGCATGGTCATGCCCTCCAGATACTGCAGGTCCATATCCACGATACCGGTATTTTTGAGCTTCAGGCTCTGCAGGCTGCTCAGCTTCTCCAGCCCGGAGAAATCCGACAGCGGATTGTCGGAAAGATCCAGCGCCGTCAGCGTGGTCATGGCGCCCAGCGCGGCCGTATCGGTCAGCTGGTTGCCCGAGGCGTTGAGGCTCCGGAGGCGGCTGAGGCCCATCAGGGGCCGCAGATCGCTCAGCTCGTTGTTGGAGAGATCCACCAGCTCCAGACCGGGAATGTTCATCAGGGCCTGCAGATCCGTGATCCGGTTGCCGCCCAGCTTGAGCCAGCGCAGCTGTCTGCACGCGCTGAGAGCCGAAATGTCCCGAATTTCCCGGTTGGACAGATCCAGCTGGGTCACGTCGGAACGGAAGGTCACGCCGCCGAGGCTGATGTCCCCGGCCTCGCCCTGCTCCAGATCGCTGTAGATCGCGCAGGCAGGCAGCGCCTGGGAAAGCTCCGTGAGCTGTTCCTTGCTCAGGGGCACGCTCCGCAGGGAAAGCATGTTCAGGTTCTTCAGCCCGTACAGGGGCGAGAGGTCCGCAACGGGGTTGCCGTCCAGGTAGAGACTGCGCAGCTCGCTGAGCTCCGCGAGGGGAGCAAGGTCGGAGATCCGGTTCCCGCTCAGGTTCAGGATATCCAGCCCGCCCAGCCGCGCCAGGGGCGAAATATCCTGCAGCCGGTTGTCCATCAGGGAGAGATTGTCCAGCGCGTAAAGCTGGCAGATCTCCTCCAGATCGCTGTCCCGCAGGCCGCGGTCGTCCAACACCAGGGCCGTCGTCGTCTCCGCCATGCGCACGCCCAGCACCGAAACGCCCTGCGCTTCATGCAGCGCCATGCGCTGCTGGTCGATACGGGCGATACGGCCGGAGACCTCCGCATGGGTCAGATCCATGCCCCGCAGCAGCTCCAGCGCCTTATCCAGGTTGCCCTGCTGCTCATAGCAGTCGGCCATCAGGAGCAGACACTCCTCCGTCTCCCGCTCCGCCGCGGCCTTGCGCAGCGCGCGCAGGGCGCTGTCATAGTCGCCTGCACGGCGGCTCTCCTCCGCGAGCGTCATATTCTCCGTATAGAGATCCTTCCGCGTATACCGGATCTGCAGCGCCGCCAGAACCGCCAGCAGCAGCACCGCCGTCACCGTGCCGATCAGAAAGAGGCTGCGTTTTCGTTTTTCACGCGGCGAAAGCTGCCGCCTCGCCGGTCGGCTCCGTTTCACCGCATGGCGCGGCCCGGTCCGGCCTCTGCCGGCCGTGTGGACGCCGGTGCGTGTGATTCTGTTCATACTCACTCTCCGCGCGCGCAGACAGCCCGCCGGGGTATTGCCTGCGCACGTTTGTTGTCGTTAAAGGGAAACTGCCCTCACTCCGCCGCATCCGGGCCATCCGCGGGAGGGGCCTCCTCCAGGACGGGGACAGGCTGCTCCTGCCAGGCGGCGGGTTTTTCCGCGCTCTGGGAGGGAATATCCTGGCTCTGCTCCGGCTCCTTGTCGCCGGTCCGGCCGGGCTTTGGCTCCTTCACCAGTTTCTTCATGGCAAGGGAGGCAAAAAGCAGCGAGAGCATAATGGCCAGCACGCTCATCTCCTGCATGCCGGCGGTAAAGGTGACGGGGTTCACGGTATCGCGCAGGCGGGCAATGTCCTCCACGCCGACGTGGTAGCAGAAGGGCAGCAGGAACAGAGGGACCAGCAGCCATTTGGTGCGGATCAGCGTAAACACCGTGCCGCAGTAGACGATGGCCACCACCGCGTACAACAGCAGACACAGGAGCATCTGGGTGGTGTTTTCAAAGGTCAGCGCCTTGAGCACGAAGAAAGCCACGCCGCCCAGCACGGGCAGGAAGGTGGTCCAGAGAGCGTGCTTTCCCAGAAGGGCCAGCAGCAGGATAAAGAGCAGGCCGCTCGCAATGGGCAGGACGATCTGGCTGAGGAGGAAATAACGGTCGTTCCACAGGCCCCAGCAGCCGATCACCCGAAACACGATGGCAAGCGCCATGAAAATCAGCGACGCCTCGGTCCAGAAGCCGGTGCGCTCCACATAAAACTTGATCCTTGTCTCTTTCATTTCGTTTTCCGCCTTTCTTTAGAAACGTCCGAAACTAATTCAGTATAGCATGTCCCGGATCATTATGCAAGAAGCAGCGCCCGGAGAAATGCCTTCGGCAAAACACAGCGCCGGCATTTTCCACCCGGCAGGCAGAAGAAAAAAGCATTCCCCTTTTTCCCTCGGCATGATAAAATGATAATGATTATATGATGGCGAAAAGCGAAAAAGCTTTTCGCCGCGCAGCCTTGCTGCGCAGCAAAGCAGCCATGCTGTTTTGCCGTATACTCATTGCAATGAGCATCGGGCGAATGATTATGAGAATCATTCGCTGCCAAACTTGTCGTTTGGCAGCGAAATCAATCGAATCCTCGATTGATTTCGCCATCCGATGATTATTATATACAGTGTAACGTATATGCCGCGCATTCCGGAGAGCGCCGTTCTGTCCTGTGGGATGCGCAACGCGGCCATTCAGCCGTATCACACTGCGCTTTTCGCAGTTTTTGCACCGGAGGTTTTGAACATGAACATCGGGCTGTATATCGGAAGACTGCTTACCCGGCCGGGTAAGCCGGACAGAAGCAAACGGCGCATCGCCTGCATCGGCGACAGCATCACCTTCGGTGCCGGCGTTGCGCGGGCGCGCCGGAGAGACGCCTGGCCCTTTGTCTGGGAGCGCAGCCTGGGCGCCGGCTTTCAGGTTTTGAACTACGGTGTCTCCGGTGCGACGCTGCAGCGGGAGGGCGACTTCCCCTACCACCGTGTCGGCTTTATGAAGGATCTGCGGAAAGCCAGGCCGGAGCTGATCGTACTGATGCTGGGGACCAACGATTCCAAGCCCTACAACTGGGATGCGACGCGGTTCAGGCGGGAGTACGAGGCGTTTGTGTGGCAGCTGATCGCCCTCCCCTGGCCCCACCGGATCGTTCTCATGACGCCGCCGATGGCTTTTCCGGAAGAGAACAGCGGCATCATCGGCTTTGATATAGATAATCTTCCCATCCGCGATGTGATCCGGCCGCTGGTGCTCGCGCTCGGCAAACAGTACGGTCTGCAGGTGCTGGATCTCTATGCGCTGACCCGCAGCCATCCCGAATACTTCTGCGACGGCGTGCACCCCAACCGGGAAGGAAACCGCATCATCGCAGAGCATCTCTCGCAGGAGCTGGCGCTGCGCTGAAGGCAGCGGCACCAGATGATCTTACATACTGGAGAAAATCATGAAAGAAAACGGGAACTCCCTGCCGCTGCCCGGCTCTCTCATCAAAAGTGACAAGGTTACCCTCTTCCCCGAAGGGGCGCTGGGGTATCTGGTGGGCCCGACCCTGGCCGCTACGGCCAACGCGGTCCTTGCCAACTACTTCAACGCCTACATGTCCAACGTCCTGAACATCAACAAATGGGCCGGCTGGTTCTTCGCCTGGATCCCGGTCATTTCCGTGGTGTTCGTGATCCTCGGCAACATCCTGGTCGGGCGCCTGATGGACAAAAACGTCACCCGCGCGGGAAAGGCCAGACCGCTGATCCTGCTCTCGATCCCGCTGAGCATCCTGGGCCTGCTGATCCTCTTTGTGCTCTCCCCCTACGTCAACGAGACCATGCCCGAAAAGCAGACGGCGGCACTCATTCTCCTCGCCGTCGGCTAAATCCTCTGGTTTGCCGTGGCCTATCCCATGTACTCCACGCCCCACGCGGCGGTGGTCAGCCTCTCCACCCGCAGCAGCAAGGACCGCGGCCTGCTCGCCACCATCTCCAACGCCTGTGCCATGGCGGCCATGGGCATTGCCAGCTTGGTGCTGCCCTTCTTCCTGCGGCTGCTGTTCGTTTACGATATGAATCCCGCCGCCGGAACGCCGGTTTATAACGAGGCGGGCGTCATCGAGTATTAAACCGACGCCTCCGGCGCCGTGATCTACGACGGCCTTGCCTCCTATCAGCACTGGAAGGTCTTTGTCATCGCCCTGATGATCACCACGGTGCTGGGCGCAGTCATCGAATATCTCTTCACCCGTGAGCGCGTCACGGAGGAGGGCTTTGCGGGCGGCAAAGAAGAACCCAGGGCCGCCCGCCCCGTGCGCGAGCAGGCGGCGGTCTGCCTGCATGACCGCTACTGGATCATCGTCATGGTCTTCCTCTTCTGCTTCCAGCTGGGCGGCATGATCAAGAACGTGTCCCAGCTCTACTTCTGCCAGGCCATGTTCCCGGACCAGAGCGGCAACTACACCGTGGCCTACGGCGGCCAGCTGCAGGGGACCCTCGCCATCGTCGGCGCGATCCCGACGGCTCTCGGCATGCTGATTGCGGTGCCCCTGGCCAACAGGATCGGCAAGGCGAAGGCGATCCTCTGCGGCGCCATCCTGGCGGTGATCGGCGGCGTGATCGGACTGCTCTTTCCCGACAAATACCCCCTGGTCCTGGCGTCTTTCGTCATCAAGGCTCTGGGCTCCACCCCGGCCATGTATCTGCAGCTGGCGCTGCTGGCGGACGTGTACGATCATCAGGAGGCCCTCCACGGCTTCCGCACGGACGGCTTCTCCATGACCATCTACGGCGCGATCATGGCCGGCATGACAGGCCTCGCCACCGGCATCATGAACATGGTGCTCTCCGCGCTGCAGTACTCCGCCTCCAACATCTCCTCCCCCGCGATTCGTGCCGCCATGCCCTGGCTCTTTATCGGTGGCGAGACGATCTGCTACACGGTGATTATTGCCATGTTTCTCTTCATGAACGTGGAGCGCTTTTCCAGACTTGATCATATCGCGATCCAGTTGGATCAGAACCCGGACGCGGAAACCGAAGCCCCGGAAGCGGACGAAACGCTGCGCCTCTTCAATGAACTGCGCCGGAAGAACGGGAAAACGGAACTGAAAGCGTAAAGCTGACGGCTGTTTCTCCATGCAAAAAGCCTCTGAACCGTTGACGGTTCAGAGGCTTTTTCATACAACTCATCAGGTCTGAGGCTGTCTCGCCTGAAAGTTACGTCTTAGTACATGCCGCCCTTCGGAGTTCAGTTTTTTAAAGATGAATAATCCGTTTAAAAAACCGTAGAAAAGAAAGCGAAATGCAAACTTTTATATGAAAAATGTTCAATACTCGCAGTAACGCTTTTTACGCATTTCTACGAAAATCTACTGTTCTCTACAGGCAAAATGCGTAAATCGCTGCGTAAAAAGCACTTACTATAGGTTCGTCATACACTGAGTGCTTCATGGAAGGCATGCTCGACATAATCGTAATCGGAATGCGTATAAAGGGACATGGTGAGCTCCGGATCGCTGTGCCCCATGACGTACTGCAAAGACTTCGGATCAAGTCCGGCCTGCTGCATGTTGGTGCAGAAGGTATGCCGCAGCACATGAGGCGTGATGGTGGGGAGCGCGTCGCCGTACAGCTTTTTGAACTTCTTCTGCATCTGGCGCATGTAGTTTTCCAGATGCATAGCGACCTTTGGGTTCCCGTAGGAATCCAGGAAAAGAAAGCCGCCGTATCCGTCGATGATCATCTCCACCTGAGGCTTTTGCCGATTGGCGATCACCCGCTTGAACGCCTCGTATGCCGTATCGGACAGGGGAACGGTACGAATGCCGCTGCTTGACTTCGGCGGGCATACAAAGTACGGTTTATCACCCGTGCGGCAAAGCTGCCTCCGCACATACAAGCGACGCTTGAACAGATCCACATCCGACAGGGTGATACCGTAAAGCTCGCTGACGCGCAGTCCGGTCTCCATCAGGATCACGATATCATCATAATAGATCCCGCTGCCGTACTCCTCGATAAAGGACAAGTATCGCTTCTGCTGCGCTGGGGTCAGTGCTACACGCTTGGCCTCATCATCCAGGAGAAGATCAGATAGATTGAACCGGAACGGGTTTTTGCGAATTGCGTCGTCATCGACAGCCATTTCAAATGCTGGCTGTAGGACGCATTTATATACGCTGATGGTATTCCGTTTCAATCCCTCATCGTGCAGCTTTACAAACCAGGCCTGCGCGTCAGATTTCTTTACATTCCGGATCTTCTTTTGCCCAAAAGGATCGGCGTGGACTCTTTTGATGACGGAGCTGTATGCTCTTTCGGAGTTGGGCTTAATCGTCCGTTTGAGCGACATATAACGGTCAACCAGATGACTGACGGTTTCATCTCCCGCGGCGAAGTCGATCCCGTCCGCTATGTCCCTCTCGATCCCTTTTTCTTTTTGCCTGAGCATGTCCAGCGTCTTGGCATAAACGCTGTGAGTTTTTCCTTTGCTATCTACAAATCTGTAATCGTAGGTGCCGTTTTTCCGCTGGGACTCGCCCTTTTTCAGAATACGGCCCTTGCTGTCTTTGCGCTTTTCTGACATCATTTCTCCTTTCCGAAAAGCGCCTAATGAGTTACAATTGCATTATAACCCATTAGGCGCTGAAATTCAATTAGATTGAGTAGGCTTCTGCCAGGTATGCGTCAAACTGTCTGCGCTTGATCAGCCGCTTGTTACCCACGAACAAAACAAACGGGCAGTTATCCATATCGCTCAGCTCGCGCAGCCGGTTGATGCCGATATTGCTGTAGGCGGCCGCCTCCTCCAGAGTCAGGTTTGCTTTTTCCCATACCGGGACCTCACATTTCATCGGCGATCCCCCTCTCTCTGTTCATCGCCTTGCCGCTATATCGGAATACAATCTCCGGCGGGATGGCGTCCATGACGCGCTGGAGGTTGTAAAGGTCAGCCTTGAGCTGCGCTTCTTCGAGCTTTTTGCTGGTTTTGACCGTGGTGGCCTCCTTCAGCTCCTGCTCCAGCGCGGCGTTCTTTTCTGTCAGGTTCTTCTTGCTGCGCTCCAGTCCCTTGATGGTCTGGTCGTACTGCTTGAGCTTGGTCGCAAACTTCCCCATCTCCGGGAAGATCTTGCGCAGCAGACGATCCAGCTCCGCGGCGTTCTTCTTGGCGTTGAAGGGATTGGTGTCCTGCAGCAGGGCAAAGATGCGCGTGGCCTGTTTGTTCAGGTTCGCCGCCTGCTTGAAGACCCGCGGCGGAATGTGCTCCCGGCCGGTCTTGCTGGCGCTCTCGCCGCGCTCCAGCTCCGGGTATTTGCCGACCATGTGCTTCCAGTACCGATCCTGCCAGGCCGTCAGCGTCTTGCGGTTACCGAGGATGAGCTTGGCGGAGAGGCGGCCGTCCTGCGTGATCGGAACGAAGGAGACGTGCATGTGCGGCGTCTTTTCGTCCATGTGCACGACGGCGGAGATCAGCCGGTCCTCGCCCAGCTCCTTCTTGAGAAATTCCACGGCGTGTTCAAAGAAGCCGCGGATCTCGCTTTTCTTCTTGCCCTTGAAAAACTCCGGGCTGGCTGTGATCAGCGTCTCCACGATCCTCACACTGTCGCTGCGGACACGGGGGCAGTCATACTGCTTGATCAGCGCCTCGGACATAGCGCGGTATTTGTCCGTGGGTTGGATGATGTGAAAGTTGTTCTTGCTCCGATTCGTATCCACGTCGGGGTTGCTGGCGTATTTCTCCTTCGTACGTTCGTTGTGGGCCTCGATATTGCTGATCTCCGGCCCCTTGTACTTGGCGAAGCGCAGGATGGCAAACTGTCCCTTATCCATCAGCGGCCCTCCTTTCTCTTCTGCCAGACAAGGTCATAGCCCAGCACATCGGCCAGCTCAATGACCTCCCGATAGCGGATGCTCTCCCGCTGGAGCTTGGCGGAGAGGTTGGAAATGCTGTCGCTCCAGCCATAATCATCATGTAGCCTCTCCAGCACCTCCTGCATGGTAAAGCCTGCGCGCACAATGTGCGCCTTGATCTCATTTCTTGTATTATTCATGTTTGTCCTCCATTCATTTCATTTTTAAAGATGTATTGTGATGTCCAGGTCATAAGCGGCCTGATTGATTTTGCGGATATGAGGGATCATTCGCTGTATGAGAAAAAAGCCCACGAATCGGCAAATCCTGTTCGCTCATCTGAGAAGCGTGTTTTGGGAAAGCTTTCCGATCCTTTCGACAACTTTTTTCCAAAAAAGAAAACAGCCCTCTCTGGGCTGCCAAAACACGCTCCTTATGGTTTTGAAAAAACGCAGCGACTGAAATCATCCGTCCATCCGTACCACCGTACTGCTTCATGGCAGCAGCGAGTAGATCCCGACATAGCCCCGAACCTGACGGCCATGTGAAAGGACCTTGTTAGTGGGCTCCAGATTGTATTCCGCAGCCAGCGCTGCCATTTGCAAGCAGAAGCTGCGCGTGGTCAGGGGCTTCTCGGCGTTTTCCTCGCACCACAGCACGTACAGCTCATAGAGCCGCTGGGAGCTGATATCCAGGTCCGCCTTGAAGCCGATGTAGCCCTCGGACTTAAGGAACTCGATCACGTTATTGCTTTCGGTCATGCTCTCCTGCATGTTCTCCCGGCTGCGTGCGCTGATCGTGAACTTGTAGTCGTTGGCCTGCAGCCGGTGCAGTCCCTCCAGCGCCCAGAGCAGGATCCCATCGATCTCGCCGCACAGCTTTTCCGAAAGAAACGGATCATCTACTCTGTCCTTGGGACGATCCTTCACTGTCAGGATGATCTGCCGGCGGAAGAAGCCGACGCTGCGGTCATAGAGAGATTTCAGCGTTCCGTTGCCAAAGCCGAGCAGCCGGACATACATGGTGCCCTGGTAGCTCTGCTTGCCCTTCTTCTCCAAATCCATCGGCATCTCCGCCGTGACCAGGGATTTGATGATATTGGTCTGAGGCAGCGCTTCCATCTTCATGTCATCGTCCACCAGCAGAAGACCGTATTCCAGATCCGCACGGGCAAAGGGGCTCGTCTCCACCTTGGCGATGCTGCCGTTGTACATGTTCGTACCCAGCAGCGCGGAGAGCACGATCCCGACACGGGATTTGCCTTCTCCGCCCTTGCCCACCAGCATCAGCATCTTCTGCGCCTTGGTGCTGGGGATCAGGCAGTAGCCCATGAACTCCTGCAGAGTCAAAATGTCCTCCGGGATCAGCAGATCGTTGAGAAAGGCGAGCCATTTTGCGGGGAACGGAGCTTCCGGATCATATCGCACCGGCAGCCGGTTCAGGCAAAAGTCTTTGCTTGCCTCAAAGCGACCGTCCAGGAACAGTGTGCCGTTGGCCACATGGATGCGGTCGTGGTAGATCGGGAGAGGTAGCGAATAGCAGCAGGCGCGCAGCGTATCCAGCAGGGACGCGATCTTGCGGGAAAGCCCGCGGCGAACATAGGGCTTGAGCTTTTCAAAGATGGCGTTTTTGATCCAGCCCTCATCTGTCACCTTGCCGTCCACGGTGAAGAAGACCTCATGGATACAGAGCATCGGGTGTTCTCTGCGGAGCTCCTCACAGAACAGCACCTCGTCGATCTTGTCCCCGTCCAGCCAGGACGGGCTTTCAGAAGATGTCGTCATATACGATCACCTCCCTCTGCAAGACACGCTCGTAGTGATCCAGCACACCGCCGGTCAGATAGGCGATCTCGTCCGCTTTCTCCTGCTCTGTCCCATTGGAAAGCAAATCTGCCAGACCTACGATAAAAGCGTACATCTGGCAGTTCTTCGCATATTCCGTTGTGATGGGATCGTCCATGGTCTGCGGCGCGGTCAGTCGCTTTTGCCGATGGAGTTGAACCTCCATTTGCAGCAGCACGTTGTAGCAGCGCTCGGCCGGATTGGGTGGCTTGGGCGGTGCGGGCGAAGCCGGAAGCTCGGCCCCGTTCCCGAAGTCATTGACCAGCTTTTCCGCCGCTTCCGGCAACGACAGGTTGAAGTACTTGGCGGTGAAGTCGATGGCGTCTCCGTCCTCCCCACAGCCGAAGCAGTGAAAGCGCTCGTCCAGCTTCATGCTGGGATTATGATCGTCATGAAAGGGACATAAGGCCATCCCATGACGGTTTACTGTCAGCCCATAGTGTTCTGCCGCCTCGCTGGCTGTGACAAGGCTTTTCGCTTTTTCGTAGATTGTCATATGCAATCCTCCTAATATTGAGTAGTAGGGACGATTTGTTTGTCCCTCCATGAATATTATGAGGAAAAAGCGAAAAAGCAGGCTAATGGCATGACAGGTCGATTTCAAAAAACATGACAGCGGGACACAAGTACGGATGGACGGATGATTTCAGTCGCTGCACTTTTTGCTTGAGTGTTCTATTCCCAAAATCGAAAAAAATGATTTCGGGGAATAGAACAGAATAAAAAACGCGGGTTTGAGCCTTCAAAGCAGAAAGGCTCAAGCCCGCAGATTATTTGCGAAAAAAGTTGCTGTCAAAAAATACCAAGTCCGTTATTTGGGACACCTTTTATGAGACAATGATTGTACCAAAGAAAGGGGGGCGATTGTATGATAATTGCAGAGAACGGCTTGCTGACCCTGGACTATTGGCGGGATGAGGTGTCCTATCAGGGCATCACGCTTCCCTCCGGCTCCATCGGTTGTGCCGCGCTGAATATTTCTGACGACGTAGTCAAAGAACTGAAGCAGATCTGTCAGCCGTTGCAGGCGGCTATCGAAGCAATAATGCAGATGCAGCTTAATCTGGAGCATCTTACCCCGACCGGGGACAGCATTTTGCAAATGCTGGAGCTGCTGCAGAAAGAAAAAGCATTCCCGTTGTTGGATTATCCGTATTACAGAAAACGCGTCCGACAGATCTTCACCGCGGAAAACATGAAGAATGCGGTGGGCTATGTGAAACGCACAGCGAGTGATCTTGCAGATGCGTTAGACGATCCTTTCGTACGGGGACGTGGTCTTCTGACTGTGCTCCAGCTCTGTGCACAGCTGCCGGATACCCTTGCTATGTTCAAAATTGGGTTGCTTCCCTTTGTTCAGGCTCTGCATGAAAGCGACCGCGCGGCGGAGGACTATGCTGCGGTGTTCGGTGAGTATTTCCTGGAGTTCCCGGAATTTTCGCTCTCCGATCCGTCCTGGATGTCGCTGATCAATGTATCTTTACAGTATTTAAGCACGATCATGCCGGGCAAGAATGATTTGCAGCTTGTGAAGCGGATGCACTATGTATCCTTCGTGGGTATGTTTCGATCCGATCTCTTTGAGGGCCTTTCTGTCGGCCATGCGCCGCGGAAGTGCCCGATCTGTGGAAGATGGTTTTTGACCACCGATGCCCGGCATACGAAATACTGCGGCGGGTTTGCGCCCGGCGATCCGAAAGGCCGCACCTGTCGGCAGCTTGGAAATATGCAGGGGCGGGAGAAACGGGAGCTGGCGGACGATCATCCGTTGAAGGTGATCTATAACCGGCGCATGAACACGATCCAGGTTTATTTGCGCCGGGGCACATTGAATGAGGCAACGGCAGAAAAGATGAAGCGCCTTGCCAGGAACAAGCTGGAGCGCGCCATTTCCGATGCCGCCTATGCCAACGGCAGCTATGCGGACGAAATGGAACAGGATGCGCTCCTGGCGGCAGCCACAAGTTGAAAGCGAATGGAGGTGAGACCGTGGGTGCCTATGGTAAGAAATATCCCTTCTGCGCCGAGGAAGGCAGCGGTCTCACGCTGCTGGAGGCGGAACGGGCCTTCCAGCTCTTGCCCGATCCGCCGAAGGTGGAAAACCTTAACGATTACATCGTGATGGCTGTCAACGGGAATGAAAACGGTTTTGCGTTTTTCCTTCATGCGTATGAGGAACGTCTCAACCGCCGCATTCGCGGTTTTCTTCTGCGAGAGGGTTTTCGGAATACCGAGCCGGATCGCCTGTTCGATTATAAGCTGGCCTGCGTGCGTGCCATGCTGGAGGTTTTGCCAGGCTATGATCCCAACGGCGGCGCGAGCTTTCTGACCTATGCACATCATGACATTGAAAGCGCCATGATCGGGCAGCGTAAAAACGAAGAGGGCGGCTCCTTCGCAAGTCTCGATGAATACAAAGCCGTCCGAAAAGCCGGAAGACTCTATCGTGAGAATCATGAGAAAACGCGGGAAGCAGTCAAGGCCATTGCCGAGGCCGAGCACTGCAGCGAACAGACAGCAGAAGCGCATCTGGCTACGGCGCTGAAGAATCGAAGCCGGGCGGACTTCTATCCCCGCACGGAAAGAGACGACGATGGGAATCTCTTTGAACGCGATCCCGACGTCAGCCACGACGATCATTGGGATTACGCAACTATCCTCTGGGGCTGGGTTCAAACCGAGTGGGTACAGGAGGCGTTTGAAACGCTCAGCTTCCGCGAGCAGACACTTCTGGAAAAGCGCAACGCAATCTGCATGACCTGCGGGCGCGTCAGTGATTGGAGGAAGCGCATCGGCTTTGAAGATCTCGCCGTGCTGTTCGAGGGCAGCGGGGCCAGCGGTGCGGAACGTGCATATCAGCGTGCGCTCGAAAAGATGATGAAACATCTATCCGGGCATGAGGTCTTTCATGTTTTGCAATTGCGGCTGGTTTCGCAGGAGAAGAAAAACAAACAAATCGTCGCCGCAGTCTACTCCTATTGGGCAGACTACGACGGCGACTGGGGCGAGATCCGTTTTGACTTTTTGAAAAACGAGATCGAGATCGTAAAGCTGGCAGACGGAGATTTTGTCAAAAGCCAGCCTTTCGCAAAACGTGCGATTCAGGAAATCCAGACAATCGAAAATGATAAACTCCCGAAAAAGCTGACCGTCCCGTTCTGGTACGAGTGGGAAGCTCCGCAGGCTGTGCGAGAGCGCACACTTTCCTGCAACGCACCGCGTACCAACTCCGATCGCGGCATGATCATTCGATGGGTGGATTAGCAGAACGCGAGAAAATGCTTTCATTTTGCAAGCATGCTTAGCATACAAGTCCAAAACGTGCTTGCATTTTGAAAGCATCTTTTTGAGAAACGGCGCTGCGGCGGGACGTGAGACGGGAGCTTTTATATACCTCTTGTTCCGCCGGAAGCTCATGCTCCATTGCATTCCGCACTCGCTTCCAACTCCTTCCCCGAATGAAAGCCCAGCGAAGCGGCTTTCATTCGGAAAAGGAGGAACAAGGTCATCGGTCGATGTGACCGCGCAGGCGCGGCCACATGACCTTATGGCCTTGTTCGGACGCAACAAAAGGTATAACACACTAGACCTTGCGAGCAAGATCGTGTGCCAAAGGCAGGCCTCCCCGGCCCTCCTTTGGAAACCTCCCGGGTACCGGCAACAGCATTTCCTCGCGTGAGATCGAAATGCTTTTTGCCGCTATTCATTTTCCCCGTGCGCCACAAAAATGCAAAAGCGGTTTTTGTGACAATGTGAGAAAATGAAAAAAGCGGATCAGAACTGCACATGAAAAATGTGCCATCCCGATCCGCTTTTAAGAGACGGACTGCGGAAGAAGATTAAAATGTCTTGAATGAAAATGATTGTTGCGCCGTCTCCGACAACACGGATGATACCGAGCAATTCATCTTGTTCATACGCACCAAGTACAAGCAAGGAATTATTAAAGCCGGCTCGGAGTGCCGTCAAATTGTCGGTATAAGCGCGAACTTTTAACATCTAAAAGTTCGCGTTTTCATGAAGCTTTGGTCCTAATTCACCAACTTTCTCACCTGAAAGTTGCGCCTTAGTACATGCCGCCCTGATGCATCGACATTTCTTAAGACGGTTTTGAAATTCAAATCAATCAGGCTCTATGTCAAGTGTGTCAAAAGTTGAAATAGAGCAAAAGATCCCCCAGGGACGAGCGAAATAGCTCATTCCCTGGGGGATCTCATTTCATACGGAACGCTTTTGGCGGTAAACTGGTGCAGCAAAGGACGGTCTTAAGCCAAAAAGCGCCGTTTTTCGAGGTTATTTCGCCTTGATCCGTACATGTCGCATTTCCGGGCGAGCACTTTTCTG
>CACYHB010000029.1 GCA_902774015.1 Oscillospiraceae bacterium
ATGCCTCCTTTTGCAATCACTATGTTTGTTACCTGAGCAAGGGGATGGAGGTCATCCATTCGATCTCTGTTCCTTTGTTCGATTATCATTATAGCACCGTTTTTAGCACTGTCAAGGTGAGAGTGCTAAAAGTGTGTGAACAATCATTGCATATTTTGTTAACTCGTACTCTTTCCCTGCGATTGCGGCTTTGGAAAAAGGTCCAGGCGCTTTTGCAGTACAGCCTTTACGTGCCTCTCGGTTCTTTGTTGTCGGTGACGGCTTCTTCGAATTGTACTTCGCTGCAGTCCTCCCAGTCCTCCTGATATCCGCATCTTCGTAGGTAATCCTTTCCTCCATCAACGGCGCACGCGCCGCAGGAACAGTAGCCAATCAACCGGAAGCATCATTGTAACACCTACATCGCTTTGAACTCGCGAACTCGGAAAGAACTCGGAAAGAATAAACTTTTCTGCCGGATGGTTGGATTATGTCTTTTCAAACGCGAGCATTTGCAGTATTCTTTTGTAAAGCGACAACATAGACAACATGAACGGAGGAAAAAGTATGGCGGCAACATGGCTGAGCGACGCGGTCTTTTACGAGATCTATCCGCAGTCGTTCTATGACAGCAACGGCGACGGGATCGGCGATCTCAACGGGATCCGGGAAAAGCTGGACTATATCAAAAGTCTCGGCTGCAACTCGCTTTGGATCAACCCCTGCTACGACTCGCCCTTCAAGGACGCGGGCTATGACGTGCGCGACTACCGAAAGGTGGCGGCTCGCTACGGGACGAACGAGGATCTGATCCAACTCTTCAACGCCGCGCACGAAAAGGGGATTCGCGTCCTGCTGGATCTGGTGCCGGGGCACACCTCGGAGGAGCATCCGTGGTTTCTGGAGAGCAAAAAGGCGGAGCGGAACGAGTATTCCGACCGCTATATCTGGACGGACTTCTGGATCTGCGGCGCGCAGGGGATGCCCTACATCAGCGGCGAGAGCGAGCGGAGCGGCGCGTACATCCTGAACTTTTTCAAGTGCCAGCCCGCGCTCAACTACGGCTTTCTGCACCGGACCGAGCCCTGGCAGCTGCCCGCGAACCACCCCGCCGCGATCGCGACCCGCGAGGCGCTCAAAGACATCATGCGCTTCTGGCTCAGCCGCGGCTGCGACGGCTTCCGCGTCGATATGGCCGACTCCCTCGTGAAAAACGACGACGCGGACAAGAGCGCAACGAGCGCGGTCTGGCGCGATATCCGCCGGATGCTGGATCTGGAATTCCCGGAGGCGGTGCTGGTCTCGGAATGGGGACGGCCGCATCAGTCGCTGCGCGCGGGCTTCGACGCGGACTTTTATCTGGACTGGCGCGGCAACGGCTACAGCACCCTGCTGCGAGATTACGAGAACCACGCCGGCGAAGACCACAGCTATTTCAAAAAGGACGCAGGCGGCAGCATCAACCGCTTCCTCGACGACTACCTGCGCCTGCTTGACGGCGCGAAGGGGCATGGCTACGTCTCCCTGATCACCGGAAACCACGACACGGTCCGGCTCCGGAAAACGCTGGAGGAAGCAGAGCTGAAGCTCGTTTATGCCTTCCTCTTTACCATGCCCGGCGTGCCCTTCCTCTATTACGGCGACGAGATCGGCATGCGCTATCTCGAGTTGCCCACAAAGGAGGGCGGCTATACCCGCACCGGCTCGCGCACGCCCATGCAGTGGTCGAGCGGGAAAAACCTCGGTTTTTCTTCCTCCGAGCCGGAAAAACTGTATCTGCCGGTCGATGCGTCCGACGACGCACCGACGGTTGCCGGGCAGGAGGGCGATCCCGACTCTCTTCTCTCCACGGTGCGCGCCCTGCTCGCTCTGCGCCACCGGGAAAAGGATCTGCAGGCGGATGCGGCGTTCCGTGCGGTCTGCACCGAGCCGGACAAGCCCTTCGTCTATCGGCGCGGAGAGCTGACGCTCGCGCTCAATCCGAGCGGGCGGACGCTCAGCGTGACCCTGCCCTTCGACGTCTCCAAAGCCCTGTATCAGATCGGCGAGGCGGAGCTCGACGGAAGACGGCTGAGCGTTTTGCCGCAGTCCTTTGCCGTCCTGCGCTGAAAGGCCTTGCGCACGCTGCGCAGCGGTCGGGGCGGGAAAATGACAGAGTTTTGTAGGTTAGTCAATCATACTTTACAGTCTGGAAAAGAAAAAAGAACGTCTTTGGGAGATCGCCAGTTGAGAGGGCGCATAGGGAAGTCGTTTTACTTTCTGTTCCAAGCAGAGAGCTGCTTTTGGAAGTCCTCAAAGGAATAGAACTTATGCGAGGCATAGAAGTATTCATTGTCTTTACGATGGCTTCTCTCAACCTTGCCGTTGTGCCTGGGCGTAAAGGGCTTTATGAGCTTATGACGAATACCGAGTTCCCGCAGTGTTCTTTCAAACAGTGTTTCTTTATTGGAGCATTGGGCGTTCAGACGATTGGTAAACTCGAAACCGTTGTCCGTCTGAACACACTCGATGGCATAAGGAAAGCGCTTCATACAATGCTTGTTTTGCTTACATCAAAAATTCTTTTCGCTCATTTTGCGGTTGATGGCGTCGAGCTTCCGCTTTATGGATGAATATTGTCCCAGCCAGATGGCGGCGTAAATCATAAGGAAAACGCCAAAGTAAAGCAGGACGCCGGAGACGCTGTGCTCCATCCAGTACATGCAATATGCGATCGGGAAGGTTGCCAGCGAGCAGACCAGCAGATGAGTAAGCGTCATTTTTGTCAGACTCCATTCCTCTCGCTCCCAGATAACCGACGCGCCGGCGAAGGCCGCGCCGTAAAGCAGGGAGCAGAGCGCTTGCAGGGTAACGGCGCTCAGCTCGCTGCCGCAGTCCGCCGCGAGTTCCGGCACGATCGCGCGATAGCTTCCTCCGCCGAGCGCGTAGGAGATAGCGATGGAAATGATCGTGCTTATTGCAAGGCCAATCGGCGCGCCGAGCAAAGCTCTCATAATGATCTTTTTCTTCATAGATAAACCCTCACAATCCCAATATTTCCTTGATTTTGGCAACATAGCGGCGGGAAACATAGCTCGTGCTGCCGTCAAGGAGGCTCACGCAAATCGTTCCGGCAAGCTGGAGATCGAAATGCCGCACCTTCTTCAAATTGATGATCTCAGAGTTGGAGATTCTAACGAAGTGGTTTCTCTTCAACTGATCTTCCAGCTCGTACAGCCGCAGCCGAAGCTGATATTCACCTTCTTTTGTGACTGCGAATACTTTTCCGCCCGAGGCATATACGCGCAAGATACTGTCCGGTTCGAGGACTTTCACCGTATCATCCCGCATCCCTGCGAGCACATGCAGCTCGGGATCTGAGATCTTCCGGACGATTTCGTTGATTTCTTCCGTCACACGGTCGGTGAGAATGAGCAGCTTTGGTTCCTGCACCGTGCTGTCGATTTTGATTTCGACCTTCAATAACGCCACCTCCCTGGTACGCCTGTATCATAATCTGCACGGCGTGCTTTGGCAAGCGATTTACGATACTTGGTCGTTTTTGGGATATAAAAGGCAGATTTGTCTGCCTGCCCGGCGAGCCTTGCAGCACAGTCCTTGTCACACATCTCGAAGCAGGAAGCAAGGGTTAAGAGAAGCTCCCGCTAAAAGAATACAGCAATCCTTTTATGGCCAGACTGTCCGAAAATTGAGCTTCGGGCCGGAGACGGACTGCGTGCCGGTAAAGATGTTCGGAAATCTGACAGCGCCGGTGCAGAAGATTCCATACAATGCGCGGATCAGCCCGAGCAACCACACGCTGGACACGGGGCATGTGCCGAAAAAGAAGGTCGTCCTGAGGATACAGGACAACAAAGAAAAGTTAAAGCAGCGAATGTGCCTGTCAGAGCATCCCTTCGGAACGGTGAAGTGGTACCGAGGCGCACACTACCTGCTGTGCAAGGGAAAGACGAAAGCCGCGGCGGAGCTGGGACTGAGCTTTCTCGCGTATAACCTGACAAGAGCGATCAACATCGTGGGAGTCAGGTCATTGATTGCGGCCATGTGAGCAGAGAATGCTCACTTTTTTCACGTAAAACAGCATACAGGCAAACAAAAATGTCCGAAAACTCGCACTAAAAACGAGTTTTCGGACAAATTGTGCCAAAGTACGCCCAAAAGGTACAAAACCGAGCTAAGTACGCCTAAAAGGTACGCGCCGAACGGCTCGATAGACCGGAATTGGGCAACTTACTTTATTTCTGAAAACACATACGCCTGATGAATCCATGAGAAAAGCTCATCATCTATCTCATCCGCAGTTCCAATGACAATGTGAGTTGTCCATCTTCCAGGATACGGCTCTGTTTTTACTACGACCCGATCAGAATCCAACGGGTAGGGCAATCCCAATGTGATTACAAGATAGGGACTTGGAAGCTCTGCTTTCTTTTTTACCCGTGCAAAGGACACGCAAGCGAATATATGCCTGTTTGAAAAGGAGATCTGTGTCTTCTGCACCCTCTTCTTTGCTGCAGGAAACAACTCATAGATTTTGGTTTCAAATACTTCATATAACAGTAACGCCGATGGGTTCTTATCAAAAAACAGCAAGGTTTCAGTATCCACTATGTTTTCACCTCTTCAAATCCCGGTTTGTTGAAGCATAACTGCGCTAAGTACAAACAAAAGTACACCAGAGAAAAGAATTATGTAAACTCATCTCTCCGTGGAGTGTTCCCTGCAAGTATTTGCATGTACTCATAAAAGCTCTCGTTCACCTCATCCTTTCAGATCACAGCCAGTCGGCAACCTTCTGTTTCGAGTTCTTCGCCTGAGAACCCTTGACGGCGAGGCCGGGCTTCACGTCCGCACCTTTGCACAGCTTCTTGACATCGGAAACCATGCTGCCGAGGCCGGAGCCCTCGTGCGTACTGATAACACGCACAGTTTTTCCGCTGAAATCCAAACCTGTGAGCGCGGTCGCCATCTCCGGCGCGTAGGTACCCCAGTAGACCGGGCTCATGATGAAGACGGTATCGTAGGCGGAAATGTCCGCCAGCTTCTCCTTGATCGGCGCGTTGCCGATCCTTTTCTTTGCCTCTTTGATGCAGGTGTTGTAGTCCTTTGCATAGGGCACGGCCGGCTCAACCTTGAACATGTCTGCGCCGGTCAGCTCCTGCACAAATTCCGCGACGATCTCGGTGTTGCCTTTGTCGATCCAGCCGACTGCATAGTTCTCGTCGGCCCTGCTGAAATAGATGATCAGGCTCTTGCTCATTTTCGGATAAACCTCCTGTCTGCTTCGTTATCTTCCAGGCTCACATATCGCTCTACGGTCATGTGCAGATCATATTTCTCCCGTAGCGCGGCGATGGTCGCCATCATGGGAGATGCATGGTGCGCGTCGATAGCCGCCTGATCCGCCCACGAATCGATCAGCAAGATCGTTTCCGGATCATCCAACGCCTGATAATACTCATACCGCATATTCCCCGGCTCGGACCGGATCAAGTCCACCGTGCCGGATGAGATCATCGCTTCCGCAAACGCCTTTGCCGATCCGTTTGTTCCTTTATATCGCAAATTAACGGTAATCATCGGCGCACCTCCAGAACAATCCCGAGTTGTCGGAATGGATTATACCATACAACTCGGGATGTTGGAAGCTTGTATTGATCTCATTTCTCCGTTTCAGAGCGCAGCCATTTCACTTCACTGCAGTCTTCCCAGTCTTCAGGATAGCCGCATCTTCGAAGATAGTTCTTTCCGCCGTCAACGGCGCACGCGCCACAAGAGCAAAAACGGAAATCGTGGACCGTCTCGCTCTCGATCACGTCTCTGCATTTTCTGCAGCGGATTCGGTTGTGAATTATTATACTCTTCATCATAATCGAAAAAATGAGATTTATAGAAATCAAAAGCGGTTTTCACCTTCTGATTGTGACGGAATAAGATTGAGCAAGCTCTTTGAGGACTTCATCGATGCTCAGAGGGAGGTCACCGTCCTAACGGATTGCGAGACATTTTGCTATGTGATTTCGTCTGACCGCTGCCAACCAACATGATGGTCAGGAACGCATGCGATGGTGGATTATTGCTTTAGTATTTATCGCAGTATCTCCAGCTCGGCTAAAAGAAACAAATAATTTCAAAAAGATATTGACACAAGATGTTTCGCGTAGTATATTCTCATTACCGAAACAACTTGTGTTTTTATTTGGAGGCGCTTATGCGACGGATTGATCCATCGAAAAAAGAAATCATCGCGGAATATATCGACAAGCATTTTTGCGAGCACGATGAGATTCCGTCTGTGCGTGACATCGTAGAAGGCACGGGGATTCCTCTTTCCACCGTGCACCGTTATCTCATTTCCATGCGCGAGGACGGATCGCTGGATTACTCCGGCCGCCGCACCGCGCGCACAAAATTGATGGAGGACGCGGCGCCGATCCACGCGCTGCAGGTGCTCGGGACCGTCGCCTGCGGCCCAGGACAGGAAGAGGAACAGCGCTTCATCGAGTACATCCGTATGCCGGAGAGTTTAGTCGAGAAGGGAGACTTCTTTGCGCTGATCGCCAAAGGTGAGAGCATGATTGGTGCGGGCATCTTCCCCGGAGATTATGTTTTTGTGAAGCGTCAGCAGACAGCCAACGAGGGCGATCTCGTCATCGCGCTGTTTGATGGAAAGAACAATCTGAAGAAACTTGGCTTCGATCAGAAGAACAAAAAGTTTATTCTTCATTCCTGCAACCCCGATGCGAAAACATATCCCGATATTATCGTGGATGAACTTCAGATCCAAGGCGTTGTGAAGGGATCGTATCATAAGCATTGAGTACGGAGGCAACAGAACGAAATTGAAAAACGCCATCGCAGAAGATCGTCTTCGACTTCCTTCTTTCGATTGCCCGAATCCAAATTGCCGCGCAAAGAATCTTGTCTTTGCCGCCAGTGCGGAGGCAAGAAATCATGCAAAGCTTGTTCCGGTGAAAGATGTTCCCGCACAAATCGCGATCGATTTCATCGTGTGCTGTCCGAAATGCAAGCAGCAGTTTGCTATGATTCGGGATATAAAAACGATGCGTATCCCATTAGATGCGATTTCTCTTTACGGCAGAGTTGCCACCTGAACGAACTGAATACTTTGGCATAGTGAGCCGTCCTCCCACCCGTGAATGTGGAAGCAAAGGGCAGGTATCAAGTCCAAAAAAGAATCACGCAGCATGTTTGTTGCGCGTGATCTTTGGCTTGATGCCTGCTCTTGTTTTTTCAGTTTTTACATGAGCGTGACTTTTTTCGACAGCATTTTTTATCAAAAATCTGTTAGATTCGGAAGAAGAAACGTGAAAAAACGGAGTGCGGGGTAACGGTCAGATACTAAGAGCAAGTATCGACCCGTGGCCCAGATTTCGGCTTTTGCCTCTTTGGTCCCGGTCAAAACTTGTTGGGGAGTGCCTTCCCCAAACCCAGCAGAACGAAAGAAACGATCATTTTTTCTCACACGGAGGTGTTCAAAAAATGCGGGGAACATACGACACGCCCAAGCGCAGTCATGTCATCAAAACGCGCCTGGACGATGAAGAATATAAGTTCTTCCTGTTGAAATGCAAGGCCTATGGGATGAATCAATCGGAAATGATCCGTACATCTTTGGATAAGCTCGTCATCAATCCCGTAATCAAATTCTCGCCGGTGAACAAAGAGTTGCTTTCCAAAATCGACGAGCTGATCACCGAAGGAAAACGCATCGGCAACAATCTCAATCAGATCGCCCGCGCACTTAATTCCGGTTTTCCCGATCAATCTATTGAATCAGAAATCCGCCGCGCGCTCGGCGATCTGGCGGAATGGAAATATGAAATCCTGCAGGAGGTGGGCAGCGCCATTGGCAACGATCAAACATTTGAGCTCGAAAAACTCGGACCTCGGGGCCGCCGAGCGTTACTTGATCTTTCAGCACGACGAGAGCAGCAACAACGATGAGGATTTTGCCATTGCCTGCATGAAAACGAACCTCGCCTATAACAAAAATCTCTCCCGCGGCGATGTCAAGACGCATCATTACATCATCAGTTTTGATCCCCGCGACGCGGAAGACAACGGCCTGACGATGGATCGCGCGCATGAGCTGGGCTTGGAATTTTGCAAAAAGCATTTCCCCGGCCATCAGGCTTTGGTCGCGACTCACCCGGACGGTCACAACAAAAGCGGCAACATTCATGTGCATATCGTCATCAACAGTCTGCGCATCGAGCGCGTGCCGCGAATGCCGTACATGGATAAAGACTGCGATATGCTGCCCGGCATGAAGCACCGATGTACATCCGCAGCTCTCCGTTATTTCCGCGCGGAAGTGATGGAAATGTGTCAGCGCGAGGGGCTGTATCAGATCGATCTGCTCAACGGCAGCAATAACAGAATTACTGAACGCGAGTACTGGGCGCAGAAGCAGGGACAGAAAAAACTCGACGAAGAAAACGCCGAGCTGATCGCAAACGGTGAAGAACCGAAGCAGACGAAGTTTGAAACGGACAAGCAAATCCTGCGTCAGCAGATCCGCGCCGCGCTCCAAAAATCCAAATCGTTGGAAGACTTTTTCGATTATCTTTTGGAGGATTACGGCATTGCGGTCAAAGAGAGCCGCGGTCGTTTCAGCTATCTGACGCCGGAGCGCTCGAAGCCGATCACATCGCGCAAGCTGGGAGATGACTTTTCCAAAGAAGCGATCCTCGCCGCGTTGGAGCAAAATGCAAAACAGATCATTCCTTCTGTCACTCAGAGGCCGGACACTTTTGTCACGCCCGCAGCAAAACCGGAGATCGAAAAGCTGATTGATCTCGAAGCCAAACGCGCCGAAGGAAAGGGCGAGGGCTACATCCATTGGGGCACGGTCTTCAATCTGAAAACGATGGCGAAGACACTTTTATATTTACAGGAAAACGGGCTTACCGATCTGGACGCACTCGACGCCGCATTAGAGGAATCGCATGAGAACACAAATACAGCCCGCACCGATCTGAAAAAGATCGAGGCGGAACTGAATGCGAAAAAGGAATTGCAGCGGCATGTCCTGAACGCCCGCGACGCGAAAGATCTGCACGCGGCGTATCTAAAGCTGCCGAAGAAAAAGCAGGAAAAGTTTTACGAAGAAAACCGTCCGGCGCTCATTCTCTATGACGCGGCCATGCGGTATTTCAAAGAGAACGAGGTCAAGATGATTCCTACCGTCAAGCGAATCCAGGATGAGATCGAAGATCTGACTTCGGCGAAAAACGCCGGATACACCGAATACCGTGAGAGCCAAAAGCGCGAAAAGGAGCTGCAGACCGTCAAAGCCAATATTGAAAAAATGCTCCGGCTGCAAGAGCCGGAGATCGGGCAGGAGCGCAAAAGGGACGAACAGGAATTGTAGATCAGGTGTCACGCTTTAGGCATGAAAAAATGCAGCGATCATGTAGGTTTCTATTGCACGATTCTGACAGGTTAATACGATTTGACCTGCACCCCGGTTTTCCGGCCTTTAGAGCGTGACATTTTCAAAAGGCAAGGGCTGCGGAGTGGAAAAATAGAGCTGCAAAAGTCCAGCAATCATGCGGGTTCCGAGGCGCACTTTTGATGGGGTAATACGATTTCTCGTTCCCCGCGATTTAGGATTTCTATTATTCCACTTTCCCAGTCCGGTGCCGCTTCGGCTGTTAGCTTTTAGGGCATGAAAAATGCAGGCATCATGCGGTTTTCAGGACGCGGTATTGACGAGGGAATATGATTTCCCGTCTTCCTCGAATTACGCCCTTCTAAACGCTAACAAAAATCCGGCAACTCGCTGCCGCTGCGAAAAAGAAATAGGAGCTAAAACGGAAAATCGCCAGATTTGTCCGGTCGAGGGATTGGGGAGCCGTCATCCCCAACGAGATGGCCGGAGGAAAGAAAAACTCATTTTGGAGTTTTCGTATTCGCCAGGCGTATCTTGCTTTAGAAATGTCGCGGAAAGGAAAACATGAAAAAATGGAAAACGAGCACATGACCGATTTTGAAGATGAAGCATTTGACCTTGATTCCGACGAAGCTGAATATCTGGAAATGATCGAATCATGGGAAGGTGACGAGGACGACGGAAGCGACAGTATCCCGGAGCTGTATTTCAGTCGGCCCGATCCTTATGCGAAACACGATCCTCAGCCAGACGATCAGTATCGCCGCAACTATCGCATTGATGAGCAGGGGCGCATCGTTGTTCGGAATCTGAGCGCATGGTGGATTCCGGAAATGAAGATCATGGAAGAAATCGACGGGACCATCTATACGGTCACCGGCAGTTATGAGGGAACAGAGATGCTGGATCAAAAACTATCCCGAATCATGCTGCACAATCTGGAGGATTTCTGATGACAAACGAAAAAGGTTATGTTACCATGGAGCCGACCAATCCTGTACAGACAGTTGCCCCCGAAAAGGAGGAAACAGAATTGATCAGGGCAACTGATAAAATCACCGCACTATACTGCCGCCTCTCAAACGAGGACTCTCTGGATGGCGAGTCGAACTCCATAAGTAATCAGCGCAGAATCCTCGAATCCTTTGTGCGAGACAAGAAGCTGCCGAACCCCGTTTTCTTCATCGACGACGGATACAGCGGAACCGATTTTGATCGCCCCGGCTTTCAGGAAATGCTGGATGAGATCGAAGCGGATCATGTAGCCGTGGTGCTGACAAAAGACCTTTCCCGCCTCGGACGCAATTCCACTATGACGGGTATGTTTATCAACATCACCTTTGCCAAACACAACGTCCGGTACATTGCGATTAACGACAACTTCGATACGATTAATCAAAACAGCGTGGACAACGATTTTGCCGGGATTCGCATGTGGTTCAACGAGTTTTATGCCCGCGATACCAGCCGGAAGGTTCGTGCCGTCGTCAAAGCCAAGGGCGAGCGCGGCGAGCCGCTGACCGGATTTCTGCCGTATGGCTACATCAAAGATCCGAACGATCCGAAGAAATGGATCGTGGATGAGGAAGCCGCAAAGGTGGTCAAACGCATCTTCGCACTCTGCATGGAAGGCCGCGGCCCGACGCAGATCGCCAATCAGCTTGAAGCGGAAAAGGTGCTGAACGTCACGGCCTACTACATGAAGGAAGGGCGCAAGTCAAACCATCCGGAACCAGCCAACCACTATCATTGGGAGTCCAGAACCATCTCGGATATCCTTGCCCGCCGCGAATACACCGGCTGTACAGTCAACTTCAAGACCTACTCCAATTCCATCTGGGATAAGACGACACGCAAGAATCCGGTGGAGAACCAAGCGATCTTCTACGACACACATCCTGCCATCATCGACATTGACACCTTCGATAAAGTGCAGGAGATCCGCGAGCAGCGTCACCGCAGAACGAAATCCGGCAACACGCACATGTTTTCCGGCCTTGTGTTCTGCGCAGACTGCAAAGGCAAAATGTATTTCAGCGGTTCTCACGACGATCCAAGCAAATGGAATTACACCTGCTCGAACTCTCGCGGCAGCGATTCTCCGTGCTCGGCCCACTTCATCCGCGCAATCGTGTTGGAGCGTTTGGTCTGGAATTACACGCAAAGGGTCATTGAG
Source organism: Oscillospiraceae bacterium (assembly GCA_902774015.1). GTDB lineage: Bacteria > Bacillota > Clostridia > Oscillospirales > Oscillospiraceae > Limivicinus. The sequence goes on from CACYHB010000029.1 coordinate 11,574, forward strand.
CTTGTACTCCGCTATGAAGCCCATTTCCGGGCAATCATGGAAGAGAAGATGCAGACGGAGAGCAAAGCGATCCTCAAGACCAAGCAGAAACAACTTGAGAAGGCGGAGAAGCGCATCCAGGAGCTCGATCGGCTGTTCGTGCGTACCTATGAGGACAACGTATCCGGCAAACTGAGCGACGAGCGGTTTGCAGCGATGAGCCAGGGTTATGAGGAAGAGCAGCAGGACTTGAAGGAAGCGGCAGACACTCTCCGGAAGGAGATCGAAGTACAGGAACAGCAGAACCAGAATTTAGATCTGTTCATTGAGCGCATTCAGAAGTACACGGCTTTGGAGGAGCTGACGCCCTATGTGGCGCACGAGCTCATCAAGGCGATCTATGTGGGCGCACCGGACAAGAGCAGCGGCAAGCGCCGCCAGAGCATCCACATCGAGTATGATCTGATCGGATTTATCCCGCTGAATGAACTGATGAAGCAGGAAACGGCATGACAAAATGCCATGCCGTCCCTGCAAAGACGATAAAACTATCTTACGGGAGTGGGCCCTTGGAGATGTTCCAGCGGCCCTTCTCGTCGATGCCGGTGAACTTGACCCAGGTCTTGTCGCCCACGTTCAGCACGTCCTCGACCTTCTCGGTGCGCTTGAACTCCAGATCCTTGATGTGGCACATGGCGTCCTTGCCGGGAGCCAGCTCCACGAAAGCGCCCAGGTTGGAGATCACGCGCTTGACCTCGCCGTAGTACAGGGCGCCCACTTCCGGCTCGAAGACGATGTCCTCGATGGTCTTGCGGGCGGCGCGGCAGGCCTCGATGTCGGAGGAGGCGATGAAGATGGAGCCGTCGTCGCTGATGTCGATCTTGCAGCCGGTATCGGCGGTGATCTTCTGGATGACCTTGCCGCCGGAGCCGATGACCTCGCGGATCTTGTCGGGGTTGATCTTCATCTGGATCATCTTGGGCGCGGTCTTGTGGCGAAGGCTTCCTTCACGATCTCGTGCTTGAGGCCGTCGTTCTTCAGATCCATCTGGATGGCGGTGATACCGGCCTTGGTGCCGGCCACCTTGAAGTCCATCTCGCCGTGGAAGTCTTCCACGCCCTGGATGTCGATGAAGGTGGTGAACTCATCGCCGTCCTGGATCAGGCCGCAGGAGATGCCGGCGACGGGGGCCTTGAGGGGCACGCCCGCGTCCATCAGGGCCAGCGTGGTACCGCAGATGGAGCCCTGGGAGGTGGAGCCGTTGGAGGAGAGGACCTCGGAGACCACGCGGATGGCGTAGGGGAAATCCTCGACCTCGGGGATCACGCACTCCAGCGCCTTCTCCACCAGGGCGCCGTGGCCGTACTCGCGGCGGTTGGTGCTGCGGCTGGCACGGGCTTCGCCCACGGAATAGGAGGGCATGTTGTAGTGGTGCATGAAGCGCTTCTCGGTCTCTTCCCAGATGGTGTCCAGCTTCTGGGCGTCGGACAGGGTGGCGAGGGTGGCGATGGAGAGAACCTGGGTCTGGCCGCGGGTGAAGAGGCCGGAACCGTGGACTCTGGGGATCACGCCGACTTCGGCGGCCAGAGGACGGATCTCGTTCATCTGGCGGCCGTCGACGCGCTTGCCGGCCAGCAGCCACTTCTTGACGACCTTCTTCTGCAGCTTGTAGAGGATCTCGTCCATGTACTGCATGAGTTCGGGGTGCTCTTCCCCGTACTTCTCCTGCACCATGGTGATCCAGTCGTTGACGCGCGCCTCGCGCACGTTCTTGTCGTCGGTATCCATGCAGTATTCCATGGACGCAAACTCGTTGGCGACCAGCTTCTCGAACAGCTCCTCGTCGAAGGCGGCATGCTCGTAGCTGAACTTGGGCTTGCCGATCTCCTCGACCATCCGGTCGATCAGGTCGAGTACGGGCTGCAGGTGCTCATGGGCCTGCACGATACCCTCATACATGACCTCGTCGGGGACCTGGTCGGCCTCGGACTCGATCATGACGATCTTCTTGTGGGTCGCCGCGATGGTGGTGATCATGCGGTTGTTTTTCCGCTCTTCCTCGGTGGGGTTGAAGAGGTACTTCTTGCCGTCCCAGCCCAGGACGATGCCGGCGATGGGCCCGTTGAAGGGCACGTCGGAGATGGAGACGGCGGCGGAAGCGCCGATCATGGCGGTGATCTCGGGGCTGCAGTCGCGGTCCACGCTCAGCACCTCGCAGGCGATGACCACGTCATTGCGCAGGTCGGAGGGGAAGAGGGGACGCATGGGACGGTCGATCAGGCGGGAGGCCAGCACGGCGGGCAGGCTGGGCTTGCCCTCGCGGCGCATGAAGCTGCCGGGGATGCGGCCGACGGCGTAGAGCTTCTCGAGTAGTCGATGCCGTCCTTGGGACGGGCGGAGGCGGTGCAGGTCACGAGCACGGTGGTCTCGCCGTACTTGACGAGGACGGCGGCGTTGCACAGCTCGCACATCTTGCCGATCTCCATGGAGAGGGGACGGCCTTCGTACTCGATCTCATACTTTTTGTAGTTGGGGAACTGCTTGTTGGTGATGATCATGTGTTTTTCTCCTTTTGTGATCTCTTCCGCAGCAGCTTAGCACTTGGAGCAGGACCGCGGCGCGGCCCTCCTCCAAATACTAACCTGCCCGGGGCGTTGAGCGGAGGGTATTTCAGGCAGACGACGATCTGCCAAAAATAAAAATGCAGGGAGACCTATTCACTTGTCTCCCTGCAAAACCTTCATACCCTTCAGAATGAGCAGGCGCAAGTCTTACTTGCGGATGCCCAGCTTGGCGATGATCGCGCGGTAACGCTCGATGTCCTTCTTCGCCAGATAGTCCAGCAGACGGCGGCGCTTACCGACCATCTTGTACATGCCCAGACGGCTGTGGTCGTCGTTGGGGTGCTGCTTGAGGTGCTCGGTCAGCTCGCGGATACGCTGGGACAGGATCGCGATCTGGACCTCGGGAGAGCCGGTGTCGCCCTCGTGGGTGGCGTTGTCGCTGATGACCTGGGTCTTGACTTCTTTGGTGATCATGGTAGATACCCCTTTCTTGATTTGCTATACCCTGCGTCCAAGCCATGGGCGGAAAGGCAACCGCAGCGGCGGCATGACCCCATCGCATAGATCGCGGGCGCGTGCTTTGTTATAGTATCATCCAAACCGGGGGAAGTCAACAGAAATTTTTCGCTTTTTTCCGCGGTTTTGCCGGAGGAAGGGGAGATCAGAAAAATCACAATATCATATTGCAAAAAAGTCGTTCTTCTATTAGAATTATAGTGTTAAGCAAGACAAACGGCAAGGACTCTATTTTTTTACACAAGGAGGATCCTCTATGAAGCAGATTTCCCGCAGAGACTTTCTGAAGGGCTCCGTCGCCGGAGCTGCCGCGCTGGGGCTGGCGAGCCTCGGGCTCGGCAAGACCGTCGCCTTCGCCGAAGGCGAGAAGAAGTATACCCCCGGCACCTACACCGCCTCTCGCAAGGGCCTCGCAAGCGACGTCACCGTCACCATGACCTTTGACGAGACGAGCATCACCGACGTGCAGATCGACGTCTCCGGCGAAACCCCCGATCTGGGCGGCAAGGCCGGCCCTGTTCTGGAAAAGGCTATTTTGGATGCCCAGAGCGCCGATGTGGACGCCTACACCACCGCCACCATCACCAGCGACGCCATCCGCAAGGCTGCCGCGGACTGCATCTCCCAGGCCTCCGGCGCCGCCGTCGTCCTGGAAGAGAAGGAAGAGACCGTCAACGCCGACTGGCTGGGCGAGGCGCCCGTGATTGCGGAGAAGGACATCACCGAGACCCTGGAGACCGAGGTCCTGGTGGTCGGCTGCGGCACCGGCGGCTGGATCGCCGGCATGACCGCCGCCGAGGAGGGCGCGAAGGTCCTCGTCATCGAAAAGGCAGAGAATCCCACCAAAATCAAGGAAGACATCGGCGCCATCAACTCCAAGCTGCAGCTGGAGGCCTTCAAGGAGTTCCCCGAGTTTGAGATCGACAAGACCCAGGCTTTGCAGGAGATCGTCCGCTACGCCAGCGGCTATGTGGACAGCGACCTCGTGAAGGTCTGGATCGACAACTCCGGCGAGACAGTGGACTGGCTGACCAACTTCCTGGAGGGCACCGGCCACTGGTACATGAGCCTCGAGGGCGGCATCGGCGATCAGGAGCACCCCGAGCGCGACAAGGCCTACGCCACCGGCCACAGCCCCCACAAGAACGAGGGCGTTGATAAGGAAATCACCCTCAACACTGACATGCAGGCGCACCTGGAGGAGCTGGGCGGAGAGCTGCGCTGCAACACCTGTCTGGTGAAGCTGGATCAGTCCAAGAGCGGCAAGGTCGAAGGCATCATCGCCCAGGATATGGTGGACGGCCACTACATCCGCATCGTTGCCACCAAGGGCGTCATCATGGCCACCGGCGGCTACGCCTCCAACACCGAGATGATGCTGGCCCTGCAGCCCATGACCATGAAGATGAAGATCAACGTCGCCGCCGGTTCCAAGGCCGACGGCTCCGGCATCAAGGCCATACTCTGGGCAGGCGGCGAGATGGACCCCTGCCACGCCTCCATGATGTTCAACCGCTGCGCCTGCCTGCCCACCGAGACCGCGGGCTACAAGACCAACGGCGTCCGCTTCTGGTTCGGCGAGCAGCCCTTCCTCAAGGTCAACCTCAACGGCAAGCGCTTCTGCAACGAGTCCGGCCCCTACGAGTTCATGCTGCACTCCATGTACATGCAGCCCAACCACACCTACTGCGACATCTTCGACGCCAACAACAAGCAGTACTGCGAGCAGTTCGACGAGGTCGGCTGCTGCCGCCTGTTCCCCTTCGACAACGGCGCTCTTTCCAATAACAGCTATGAAGCCACCTGGGCCGGCATGGTCGAGGGCGAGAAATCTCTGTTGGCGCAGGGCTACCTGCAGCAGGCCGACACGCTGGAGGAGCTGGCCGAGAAGCTGAACATCCCTGTGGACAACTTTGTGGAAACCGTCAAGCGCTACAACGAGCTGTGCGCCAAGGGCGTGGACGAGGACTACGGCAAGAGCGTGCACCGCATGACTCCCGTGGACACCGCCCCCTTCTACGGCATCCGCACCGGCGCCTGGCATCTGACCACCCTGGACGGCTGCCGCATCAACACCGACATGCAGGTCATCCGCGAGGACGGCACCCCCATCGAGGGCCTCTACGCCACGGGCGACGTCACCGGCGGCTTCTTCGCCAACAACTACCCCAACCTGTTCACCGGTCTGGCCTGCGGCCGCACCATGACCTTCGGCCGCCGCGCCGCCAAGATCGTCTCCAAGCTGTAATTCCTTTCTATAGAAAAAGGGGCTGCGAAAAATCGCAGTCCCTTTTTTTGCCTATACCGACCTCTGACCACTATTCGTAGTCCACCACGTTTGCCCAGCGCAGCAGGAAATCCCGCTCCTCCAGATTGCCCTTGACGGACTGGGAGGCGGCGACGATGGGCATCCACTTCTGCACATAGGGCTTGTCGATGTCGCTCTTTTCGCAGAACAGATCCAGATAACGCTCCGCGGTCTCCGGCTGGCCCGACAGATGGAAGGTGAGGAAGGTGCGCGCCGCGTCGGCGGAGGCGTTGCCCTGGGTGGCGTGCGCCCAGTCGAGGATATAGAGCTGTCCCTCCGGCGTCAGGATGATGTTGGAAGGACAGAGGTCGCCGTGGCAGAGCTTGTCGTGGGTCGGCAGCCCTTCCAGGCGGATCAGCAGCTCATAGCGGGTCACCGGCTCCAGATCCGCCGAGAGGATCTTCCGGTTCATCTTGTCCTTGAGGCGGCTTAAGAGCGGGCTGCGCTTGGTGTGGATCAGCAGCTGCGTGTCCACCAGCATCTCCAGATAGCGCTCCCTGTTCTCCGGATCGTCCCGCATCAGCTGGGAGAGGGTCCTGCCCTCGATAAACTCCGAGACGATGGCCCAGCGGCCGTCGATCGTCGTGACTTCCAGGATGGCCGGCACGTTCAGGCCCAGACCCTCCACGCGGGCCTGGTTGAGCGCCTCGTTGAGAATGTCGGCCTTGGAATAGCTCTGGTTAAAGACCTTGACGGCCCTGTCTCCGCTGCGGTAGACGGTTTTCGTTTTGCGCTCGGCGATCACAGTATCGAGATTCATGCGTTTTCTCTCCTTTCCAGCTGGCTGGCGTCGGGTTTTGCTTTCTCCTGAAAGCGCGTGCCGTAATAGGCGTCGAGATACATCTGGCGGATCTCCGCGATGAGCGGGTAGCGGGGATTGGCGCCGGTGCACTGGTCGTCAAAGGCCTGCTCGCTCATCTCGTCCAGCGTGGCGAGGAAGGCGGCCTCGTCCGGCACGTAGTCGCGGATCGTGGGCTTGATGCCGATGGCCTCCTTGAGCGCGTCGATCTTTGCGATCAGCGCCTCCAGCTTCTCCGCATCGCTGCTTCCGCCGCAGCCGAGAGCGTCGGCCACCTCGGCGTAACGCGCCAGGGTGTGCGGGTGGTCGTACTGGGGGAAGGAGCCCATCTTGACCGGCGCCTCGCAGGCGTTGAAGCGCAGCACCTCGTCCATCATAAGGGCGTTGGCCAGGCCGTGGGCGATGTGGTGGAAGGCGCCGAGCTTGTGCGCCATGGAGTGCATCACGCCGAGAAAAGCGTTGGCGAAGGCCATGCCCGCGAGCGTGGCCGCGTTTGCCACCTTCTCCCTGGCCTCCACGTCGGAGCCGTCCGCATAGGCCCGGGGCAGGTAGGCGAAGAGATTTTTGAGCGCGCGCAGGGCGAGACCGTCGGTGTAGTCCGTCGCCATCACGGAGGCGTAGGCCTCCAGCGCGTGGGAGACCGCGTCGATGCCGGAGGAGGCCGTGAGCCCCTTGGGCGCGGTCATGTGGCAGTCCACATCCACGATCGCCATGTTGGGCATCAGCTCGTAGTCGGCAAGGGGGTATTTGATGCCGGTGCTCTCGTCGGTGATGACGGCAAAGGGCGTTGCCTCGCTGCCGGTACCGGCGGAGGTGGGAACGGCGACGAAATAGGCCTTCTCGCCCATCTTCGGGAATTTGTAGATGCGCTTGCGGATGTCGGAGAAGCGCATGGCCATGTCGGAGAAGTCGGCCTCGGGGTGCTCATAGAGGACCCACATGATCTTGGCCGCGTCCATGGGAGAGCCGCCGCCGAGGGCGAGGATCACGTCGGGCTTGAAGGCCGCCATCTGCTGCGCGCCCGCTCTTGCGCAGGCGAGGGTCGGGTCGTTGGGCACGTCGAAGAAGCAGGTATGCTGGATGCCGAGCGCATCAAGCCTTGCAAAGACGCCTTCGGCCGCGCCGCTCTTGTAGAGATGGGGGCCGGTGACGATGAAGGCGCGCTTTTTGCCCATGTCCTTCAGCTCGCCCAGCGCTACCGGCAGGCAGCCCTTCTTGATATAGATCTTCTCCGGAGCGCGGAACCAGAGCATGTTCTCCCTTCTTTCCACAACGGTTTTGATGTTCAGCAGATGCTTGACGCCCACGTTCTCGGAGACGGAGTTGCCTCCCCAGGATCCGCATCCCAGAGTCAGGGAGGGGGTCATGGCGAAGTTGTAGAGATCGCCGAGGCCGCCGTGGGAGGAGGGGGAGTTGACGACGATGCGGCAGGTCTTCATGCGCGCCTGGAACTCCGCGAGCTTCGCCTGTTCGGTGGCGGTGTTGAGATAAATGGCGGAGGTGTGGCCGCGGCCGCCGTCCGCGATCAGGCGCTCGGCCTTGGCAAAGGCGTCCTGAATGTCGGCTGCGCGGTACATGGCCAGCACCGGGGAGAGCTTTTCGTGCGCGAACTCTTCGCTCGGCTCTACAGACGCCACCTCGCCGATCAGGATCTTGCTGCCCTCGGGCACCCGGAGTCCGGCCAGGGCGGCGATCTTTGCGGCGCTCTGACCGACGATGCTCGCGTTGAGGGAGCCGTTGATGAGGATGGTCTTGCGGACCGGGTCCAGCTCCTCTTCCTTTAAGAAGTAGCAGCCGCGCTTCGCAAACTCGCGCTTTACCGCGTCATAGACCTTGTCCAGCACGATCACCGACTGCTCGGAGGCGCAGATCATGCCGTTGTCAAAGGTCTTGGAGTGGATGATGGAGTTGACGGCCAGCTGAACGTCCGCCGAGTCGTCAATAACGGCGGGGGTATTGCCCGCGCCCACGCCGAGAGCGGGCGTGCCGGAGGAGTAGGCGGCGTTGACCATGCTGGGGCCGCCGGTGGCGAGAATGATGTCGGATTCCTTCATCAGCAGCCGGGTCATCTCCCGGGAGGGCGCGTCGATCCAGCCGATAATGTCCTCCGGCGCGCCGGCGGCCACGGCCGCCTCCAGCACGACCCGGGCCGCCGCAACGGTGCTGCTTTTGGCCCGGTGGTGGGGACTGATGATAATGCCGTTGCGGGTCTTGAGGGCCAGCAGCGTCTTGAAGATCGCGGTGGAGGTCGGATTCGTGGTAGGGATGATTGCGCAGATCAGCCCCAGAGGCTCGGCGATCTTCCGCATGCCGAAGGCACGGTCTTCCTCGATCACGCCGCAGGTTTTCGTATCGCGGTAGGCGTTGTAAATATACTCCGAGGCAAAGTGGTTTTTGATGACCTTGTCCTCCACGATGCCCATTCCCGTCTCCTCGACGGCTGCGCGGGCCAGCGGGACGCGGGCCTTGTTGGCGGCGGTGGCAGCGGCGAGGAAGATCGCGTCCACCTGCTCCTGCGTGTAGCGGGCGTAGCGCTCCTGCGCGGTCCGGACGCGAGCGATCTCCTCCTCCAGCTGCGGCAGCGTTTCGATTCTTGGATATGGATGATTCATGTTTTCGTCTCCTTTTCTGAGATCGTGATTATTTTAACGCAGCGTCCTCTCTCCTGGCAATTGGGAGAGTAACCGAATTTTGTTAAATTTTTTTGGCAATATTTGCCGGCCTATTCGTCTATTTTGCCGGGGACCCCGCAATTTCCCTATTCCGCCTGGTCGAAAAAGGAAATTTTTCCTGCGTTTTTGTGCTTTTTCACGAAAAGGAAGGAGACGAAAAAAAGCTCTTGCTTTTTGCCGTACCCTGCCGTATAATCCACAAACGAAAAGAAGATTTTTAACGCGGTACAGAGAGACCGGCAAGATCGATTATAGGATACGGGTAGGAAAAGACTGCCCGAGCTGTGAAGATTCCGTCTTGCCGATTTCGGTAAGGCGTTTTTTGATGTCAAACGAGAAGCGCAGCTTCCCGTTTGAGGTACTCGCTTTCATCGCGCGCGTCGGCGTCGTGATACGCCGCGCTTGGTCGAAGCGAGGCCTCGCAGCGCTCGGCTCGGGGTGTTTTTCCCGTGGCAAAGCCACGGGAAAACCGAATTTGAAAAGCCCCTTCGGGGAGGGAACAGGAAATGCGTACCAAGGCAATATTGATGGACGAGGCCGCGATGAAGCGCGCGCTCATGCGCATCTCCCATGAGATCGCCGAGAAGAACAAGGGCGTGGAAAACGTCGTCCTGGTGGGCATCCGCCGCCGGGGCGAGCCCATTGCCCGTCAGATCCGTGAAAACATCGAAAAAATCGAGGGCGTCAGCGTCCCCTGCGGCAGCATCGACATCGGCTATTACCGGGACGATCTGCAGCCGATGAGCGATATGCCCACGGTGCGGCGGACGGAGCTGCCCTTCCCCGTCGAGGAGAAGGACGTGGTGCTCGTCGACGACGTGCTCTATACCGGGCGCACCGCCCGCGCCGCCATCGAGGCGGTTTTTTCCTGCGGCCGTCCCCGCACGATCCAGTTCGGCGTGCTGGTGGACCGGGGACACAGGGAGCTGCCCATCCGGGCGGATTACGTGGGCAAAAACGTGCCTACCTCCCGCATCGAACTGGTGGAGGTCCGCCTGCCGGAGTACGACGGCGAGACCGGCGTCTGGCTCATGGAGCCGGAGGAATGACAAAGCGCAAAACAAATTGATATAAAGAGAGGTATTACCCATGGGAAAAGAAACAAAATCTGCTCTTGACGAGCCGATCTACGACGCCCGCACCCTCGGCACGCCGAAAATGCTGATCCTGGGTCTGCAGCATCTGTTCGCCATGTTCGGCGCCACGGTGCTTGTCCCGATCCTGACCGGTCTGAGCGTCTCTGCGACCCTGCTCTTCGCTGGCCTCGCCACCCTGTTCATGCACCTCGTGACCGGCAAGAAGGTCCCCGTCTTCCTCGGCTCCTCCTTCGCCTTCCTCGGCGGCTACTTCGCGGTCGTCGCCTCCGGCGCGGAGCTCGGCCTCAGCCAGCGGGAAGCCCTTCCCTACGCCTGCATCGGCGTCGCCTGCGCAGGTCTCCTGTACCTGGTGCTCTCCCTGATCTGCAAAGCCTTCGGCTCGAAGAACGTCATGCGCTTCTTCCCGCCGGTCGTCACCGGCCCGATCATCATCGCCATCGGCCTGATCCTCGCTCCCTCCGCCATCAACAACTGCTCCACCAACTGGGGCATCGCCCTGGTCGCCATCGTCGTCGTGATCGTCTGCAACATCTGGGGTAAGGGCATGATCAAGATCGTTCCGATCCTGATGGGCGTGCTCGCCTCCTACCTGGTTGCCGCGCTGACCGGCAACGTCGATTTCTCTGCCGTGAAGGAAGCCGCCTGGATCGGCTTCCCCTTCCAGATGCAGGACACCGTCTTCGGTCTCTTCGCCTCCGGCAAGGTCAACGGCGGCCTGGTCATCTCCTCGATCATCATGATCGTCCCCATCGCCTTTGCGACGATGATGGAGCACGTGGGCGACATTTCCGCCATCAGCGGCGCCATCGAAAAGAACCTGATCGAGGATCCGGGTCTCCACCGCACCCTGATCGGCGACGGCGTCGGCACCACGATCGCCGCGCTCTTCGGCGCTCCGGCCAACACCACCTACGGCGAGAACACCGGCGTGCTCGTTCTGACGAAGGTCTATGATCCGAAGGTCGTCCGCATCGCGGCCTACTTCGCAATCGTCCTCTCCTTCTGCCCGAAGTTCGCGGCCCTGATCTCCGCCATGCCCTCTGCCACCATCGGCGGCGTGTCCATCATCCTCTACGGCATGATCTCCGCGGTCGGCGTGCGCAACATGGTCGAGAACCACACCAACTTCCAGAAATCCAGAAACGTCATCGTCGCGGCCGTCATCCTCGGCCTCGCGCTGGGCATCAACTTCTCCGACGGCGGCGCCATCTCCTTCGCGGTCGGCAACCTGAACATCTCCCTGTCCGGCCTGGCAGTGGCCTCCATCGTCGGCATCCTGCTCAACGCGATCCTCCCCGGCAAGCGCGAGGAGTACATGCCGAACCAGGCCAACTCCGGCTCCCTCGGCAAGTTCTGATCCCGGCATCCCCCATCCGTCATCAGCCGCACGCCAGGCGGGCGGTTCGGGATATGACAAAACCCGCAGAAAGCGCTTTCGCACTTTCTGCGGGTTTTTTGTCGACCGCGTAAAGCAGAGGAAGGACCCTCTGCGTCGACCCTTCAGCCTTCTTCGCCTGTTTCTTTCGAAAGACAGGGCCGATCGCTCGCTGCACGCGATTCCTTTCTGAGTCTCCAGTTTTGCGCCGGTTCCCAGCCGTCCAGCGGCAGGCGCTGCATGGCGCCGAAGATCTTCGACTTCATGTCCGGGTAATCGGCCGACATCCCCGCAAGCAGAGTTTTGATCTCATGGCGCTTGCTGGCCTTGTCCTGCGGGCAGGGGTTTTCCACAATGGGCAGCGCCAGCGCGGCGGCCACATGGGCGATCTTCTGCTCCCCGGCATACACCAGCGGCCGGATCTGCGTGACGCCGGAACGGTCCATATAGGTCACCGGGCGAAAGCAGCTCAGACGCCCCTCGAACAGAAGGCTCATCATGAAGGTCTCCACCGCGTCGTCAAAGTGGTGGCCCAGGGCGAGCTTGGAGATGCCCCGCTCCCGGATCAGATTGTTGAGCGCCCCGCGGCGCATCTTGGCACAGAGGGAGCAGGGGTTGGACTCTTTGCGCACGTCGAAGACGACCTCCCTGATGTCGGTTTTCAGGCAGGTGTACGGAATGTCAAGCTCACGGCACATGTCGGCCACGGGCGTGAAGTCCATGCCCTCGAAGCCCAGTTCGATGGTGACGGCCTCCAGCTCGAAGGGTTTGGGATAATAGGTCTGCAGATGGCGCAGGGCGCGCAGGAGCAGCATGCTGTCCTTCCCGCCGGAGACGCCGACGGCGACCTTGTCCCCTTCCTCGATCATATGGTAATCGTCCACCGCGCGGCGCACGGTGCCCGTAAATTCGTTGAGCAGCTTTGCTTTCGCCTGTTCGTCCATGCCGGTCCCTCAAAAATTAAAAAATCGTTTTTAGAATCCGGGAGATTTCGGGAGTATTTACGAGATTTCGGGAGATTTGAAAATCAGAATTAAAAATTCGGTTGACAGCCCGATCCCCTTGTGTTATAAAGAGTAAGCGCGTTTGGGAAACATTGTAACAACCCACGCTTAAAATGTCAAAACAATTCAAATATTGGAGGCACAAACATGTCCACTACCATGCTCACCAAGGAGACCGTGGAACGCAAATGGTACGTCCTTGACGCAGCCGGCAAGCCCATGGGCAAGACCGCTGCGCTGGCCGCCGACCTGCTGCGCGGCAAGCTCAAGACCGACTACACCCCGCACGTTGACTGCGGCGATTACGTCATCATCATCAACGCCAAGGACGCCGTCCTGACCGGCAAGAAGCTGGAGCAGAAGTACTACCGTACCCACTCCGGTTATCCCGGCGGTCTGAAAGAGACCCAGTACAAGACCCTGATGCAGAGAAAGCCGGAGCTCGCCATGCGGCTGGCTGTCCGCGGCATGCTGCAGAAGAACACCATCGCCCAGTGGCAGCTCAAGCGTCTGCGCATCTTCGCCGGCGCCGAGCATGATCATGCGGCGCAGAAGCCCGAAGTCTGGGATCGCTGATTAGGAGGTAAGAAACTATGGCAACCTACAAGACCAAGAAGCCCTATATGTACGGTACCGGCCGCCGGAAATCCTCCGTCGCCCGCGTTCACCTGATTCCCAACGGCTCCGGCGTCATCACCGTCAACGGCCGTGACATCGACGAGTACTTCGGTCTCGAGACCCTGAAGCTCATCGTCCGCCAGCCCCTGGTCGCCACCGGCACCGTCGGCAAGGTCGACGTTGAGGCTACCGTCGCCGGCGGCGGCGTGTCCGGCCAGGCCGGCGCCATCCGCCACGGCATCGCCCGCGCCCTGCTGGTCGTGGACGAGAACTACCGCAGCACCCTGAAGGCCGCCGGGTTCCTGACCCGCGATCCTCGTATGAAAGAGCGTAAGAAGTACGGTCTCAAGGCTGCACGCCGCGCTCCGCAGTTCAGCAAGCGCTGATCGGAATATCAGAACAGTCAAAAGTCCCGGAAACTCAACAGTTTCCGGGTCTTTTCTGTTGACAGGGGACGGCGGGTGTGGTATCTTGCATGTGGAAATGATCTGCGCAAGCAGATCGGAAAGGATCAAAACCGATGATTCAGAAATCTATCGTCAGATAACTGAATAGAGGCGCAGAGCATGTTGGAGGGGCGTGCCTCTCGGGTTTTGTGCGCCGTTTTTGAGTAACTTTCGAATAGTGGGAACCGCAGGACGCAGCCACAGACGGGAGCTGCTTCGCTGCGGTATTTTTATGCTCTTTTTCGGAAACAGACTGATTTCGAAACTGCGATGAAAATACATTCAAACAACTAACATTAGGAGAAAAAATCATGAAAGAAGAAATCAAGGAAAAACTGGAAACCGCCGCTGTGGTCGTCTTCTCCCCGGTCCTGGCGCTGGCCAATGGTGCCGTGACGGCGATCAACCGGAAATATATCAAAAAACCGCTGGGGCAGTTTATCGAAGTCGATGGACACAGAATGAGCGTCCTGGTGACCGGCCAGGGGGACCGCACGATCGTGTTCCTGCCGGGATTGAGCCGGACCTGCCCGATCCTGGATTTTAAGCCGCTGTTCACCCAACTGAAGGATCGGTTCAAAATCGTGGTCCCCGAAAAGTTTGGATATGGTCAGAGCGACGTTGTGAGAGAAAACCGGGATTATGAGACCATCGTGGAACAGTACCGGAAAGCGCTGTCTGTCCTGCAGATCAAGCCGCCGTACATCCTGTGCGCCCATTCGCTGAGCGGACACGACGTGGAGATCTGGGCGCAGAAGTATCCGGAAGAAGTGGAGGCGTTTATCGGGATCGACGCGAACATAGCCAACTGCCCGGAGATCAATTTCAATTATGATCGACTGTGGTGGGAGGATAGATTCCTCGAGCGGTTTTACAGCATCACGGGATACGTCCGTACCGCCGACCTGTACGGACTCGACAAAGCGCTTACCAAAAAAGAGGTGCGCATCCTGAAAGAGCTGGAGGTCAGAAACACCGGCAACTATGACGTCTACAGTGAAGAGAAAAATTACCTGGCGGCGCATGCGCTGATCAACAGCAGGCCGATGCCGACCCAGCCGACCCTGCAGTTCGTAGACACGCCCGAATGGTATAAAGACGGCGTTGCCCAACCCCATGAAAAGGGCGAGTGGGATGATTACGAGATCGCCTGGGTCAAAGCCCATGAGGATTTTGCCGCCGCCTCGCTCAACGGGAAAGTGCTCTACTACACCAGCGGCCATGTCATGCATCACTACGACTACGTCAAAATGGCAGGAGAGATCAAAGAATTCTTAAACGCGGAGAAATGAAGGGTAAAAACAAGATTTCGTCAGTAGTTAATGAGTGAGGGAACTGAGGATGTCTAAGTTCGAAAACTAAGTAAATACAAGGGTTTCGGGCAACAAGGCGGGAGAGCACGGCCTCAAGGCTGCCCGCCGCGCTCCGCAGTTCAGCAAGCGCTGATCGAGTCTTACAGTACACGAACCCCCTGGAACCGCTATGGTTCCAGGGGGTTTTGCTCTGCTCTTTTGTTGTTGACAAAAGAGCTGAAGAAGGTATATTATAACGTTCGTTACATAACAATTGTTATAATCAGGGAGGGGCTCGTGCATGCCGCCAAAAACGAAGGTCACTGCGGAGATGATCATCGATGCCGCCATTGAAGTCGCCCGTCAACGCGGTTTTGAGAATATCAACGCACGGACGGTTTCCGGGCAGCTGCACTGCTCCACGCAGCCGGTGATGTATCATTTTTCAACGATCGAAAGCCTGAAGAGAGCCGCCTATAAGCGGGTTGATCAACTGCACTCGGAATACATGATCAACACGCCGCCCGGACAGGATCCGGTCCTTGCGATCGGCCTGAACTATATCCGCTTCGCCGTGGAGGAACCGCAGTTGTTCCGCTTTCTGTTCCAATCCGGATATGCGGAGGAGAACAATTTGCTGGAAATGGTGGATTCGGAAGAATTGATTCCGGTGCTGGCAGCGATGCAGGAAGAGGCGGGGCTGAGCATGCAGAAGACCAAGACTGTATTCGTCACTGTCGCATTGTTTGCCCACGGATACGCAAGCATCATTGCCAACAATCATTTGGAATTCGACGAAAAGCTGATTGCGCAACACCTTGAACAGACGTGGAACGGCGCAGTGCTCACAGCGGCACAGGAGGAATAAGATGAAGGTCATCCTTTACGACCTGGGTCCGGAGTACGAAGACCTGATCAAAGAAAAATGCGGCCGCGCGGTCGCGGCGGACGGGAAATATGCGCCCTGCCAGGGCTGCTTCGGCTGCTGGACCAAACATCCGGCGGAGTGCTTCATGAAGGACAAACTGCAGCAGATCTGCCGCGTGATCGGCCAGGCGGACGAACTCGTGATCGTCACGAAGAATCTCTACGGCGCGTACAGCGCCGCGGTCAAGAATGTCCTGGACCGTTCCATCGGGACCTCCACGCCCTTCAGCACCTACCGCGGCTGGCAGATGCACCATACGCTCCGTTACGGAAAACACGAACTTTGGAAAGTGGTCGTATACGGAGAAGTAAGTGAGACGGAGAAGGTCACGTTCCGCTATATGGCTGAACGGAACGCGGTCAACGACGGCTTTGAGCGGTCCGAAGTCATCTTCTTGAAAGACCTGGCGGGACTGGAGGAGACGTTATGAAGACGGTACTCATCAACTGTAGTCCCAAGAAACGCTTTTGCGCCTCCGCGTATTTTCTCTTTCTCCAGAGTTTTTTCCTCGGCGGGGAAAAAGTGAAGGAAAGACTGCGCTCCCCCGCCGACCACGCCCGCATTCTGGAACAGCTCCAGGACGCCCAAGCGGTGGTGTTCGGATTGCCGCTCTATGTGGACGGTGTTCCGTCCCACGTGCTGCGCTTTCTGGAGAAGATGGAGACCTTCTGCCGCGAGAAGGGCTTGAAATTCCGCGTTTACTGTGTTGCCAACAACGGCTTTATCGAAGGAAAACAGAACGAACCGCTGATGCAGGTGTTCGAAAACTTCTGTGTGCGGGCGGGGCTTACCTGGGGCGGCGGCGTGGGAATCGGAGGCGGCGTCATGCTGAACGTGACCCGAATCCTCTTTATCGTGGAAATCGCGCTGTTGGTGCTCAATACCGTGCTGAGTGCGGTACATACCGGTGTTTTCTTCCCGAAAGAGGCCTGGCTCAGCTTCGCGGAAAACACAGCCCTGCTGCTGTATTTCAACCTGGGCGTGCTGTTTTACCTCTCCGGCATGGGCAGAGCGATCGGGAAGGGAACGGCTTTCGGGGAAAAATACACCCGTATCCTGATTCCGTCCTTTGTTTTCATCCTGTTTGCTGATATCTTTTTCATAATCATCTCTTTGCTGCACGGCGGCGTCTTCCGCGGATGGCTGGCGAAGAAAGAATAAGGAGACATATCCATGTTTGATTCCGTGAAAAATGACAAGGTCAAAATCATTACACTCGTCGGCATGGCCGTCATGCTCATCGCGGTTGCGGTCAAAGCGGCAACATCCTCCGTTATTGCCGCCGCGGCGATCCATATCGCGGGTCTGGCGTGCTTCTTCATCATTGAGGGCATTGAAAAAACGCCCGATTCCGAATCCGGGCTGAGTTTCAAACGCTTTTTCCCGGACATGAAAAAGCCGGGAGTGCTGTCTCTTATCCTTTTCATGCTGGTTTTGACCCCGGTCGAAATGCTTCTGAGCAAGGCGGTGTTCGGCAGCGCCTATATAGACCATGTGCTGGGGCGGGTAAATGTGCCGGGTCTTGATCAGCTTCCTCTGCTGCTGTTCAATCAGATCGTTTCCGTTCTCGGTGAAGAGATCGAATTCCGCGCCTTCTTTGTGGGCAAGGGCATGAAGCGCTTTTCGTTCTGGCCGGTCGCGATCGCCGGTGCCGTGCTCTTTGCCGCGGCGCACTATGCCGCAGGTCCGGCCGGGATCGTCGCGTGGGACCTGGGCGGTATCTTTATCGACGCGATCCTTTTTGCGATCCTGTATCGCAAGACGGGCAACTGCCTGATCAGCTTTATTCCGCATTTTCTCAACAACATGATCGGATTATTCCTCGTTCCGATCCTGTTCGGGTAAAAATATAATCCCGGCAGAACAGGAGGGCCTTCGCAGGCCGCCCGCCGCGCTCCTCAGTTCAGCAAGCGTTAAGGTCAAGCTTATATGGGCTGTTCTCCGACAGCGTCCGTTTCTTACCGGCGGGCGGCCCATTTCAATCGCGCCGCGAAGCGGCCCGCAGGGCGCTTCGCCCGCCGCGCTCCCCGGTTCAGCAAGCCTGCAACGGACAGCTCTTCGGAGCTGTCCGTTTTTTTCGGAGAACGGGCGGCATTTACAAAGGCCCGCGCACGGTGTTATAATGATCATCGGATGGCGAAATCAATCGGGAATTCGATTGATGCTCATTGCAATGAGTATATGGCAAAACAGCCGGGCTGTTTTGCTGCGCAGCGAAAAGCCTTTTGGCTTTTCGCCATCATATAATCATTATAATGAAGAAACAAACATCCCGGTTTTCACGGAAGGAGCTCTTCCCATGAACGAACAGGCTGCCAACACCAAAATGATCGGCAAGCTGCTGTTCCGGCTGCTGCCGGTGCAGATCCTGCTGTGCGCGATCGGCTCCGTGAACGGCATCGTATCCAGCTTTTTTGCCAGCAACTTTGTCGGCATCGAGGCGATGGGCGCGGTCGGGCTGTACGGCCCGATCGGGATGCTGGTTTCGACCATAAGCACCGTCCTGGTAGGCGGTTCCGCCATCCTGTGCGGCAAATATCTGGGCAGGAACGAGCAGGAGAAGGTCCAGAACGTGTTTTCGCTGAATCTGATCCTGTCTCTTCTGATCTCGCTGGCCTTCATCCTCCTGTATCTGGCGCTGGGCCTGCTGGATCTGACGGGTTTCCTGACGCGCGACCCGGTCGTTCGGCAGCTTTTCAACCGCTATCTGCTGGGGCAGACGGTCAGCGTCGTTCCGCAGATGCTGGGCAGTTCCTGCGCGGCGTTCCTGTCCCTGGAAAACAGGCAGGGACGGACCTTTGGCGCAAGCCTCGGCTATATCGCCGCCAATATTCTGCTCAACTTCCTGTTTGTCCAGCTTCTGCGCCTCGAAGCCTTGGGCCTTGCCCTGGCAAACGGGCTTGGCATGTGGGTCTTTCTGGGGATGCAGGCACAGGTTTTTCTGGCCGGAAAGTCGATCTTTCGCATCACGCTGCGCCATCCCCGCTGGGAAGAGGCCGGCGAGCTCCTGCGTATCGGGCTCCCGGGGGCTGCCGGCAACCTGTATCAGACCGGCCGCGGCCTGATCGTGAACAAGCTGCTGGAGGTTTTTGTGGGCAGCGCGGGCATCTCCGCCTTCGCAGCCGCAAACAGTCTGCTGGGGCTGTTGTGGGCGCTGCCCGGCGGGATGCTGGCGGTGTCCCGGATGGTGATCAGCGTGAGCGTGGGTGAGGAGGACCGGCAGAGCCTGACCGATGTGATGCGGGTGATGTTCCGGCGCTTCCTGCCGCTGATGGGCGCCGTTTCGCTGGCGGTGATCCTCTGCGCCGTTCCTCTGACCAGGATCTTCTACCGTGATCCGGCGGAGAGCGTGTTCATGATGACCGTCTGGGGCTTCCGCCTCCTGCCGCTGTGCATGCCGCTGGCCATCATCTGCATGCACTTTACCTGCTACTGGCAGTCCTCCGGCAAGGAGGGCATCGTGCATCTCCTCGCCCTGTTGGACGGCGTGGTCTGCGTGGCGGGCTTTTCCGCGCTGCTGGTCCCGGCCGCAGGGATGAACGGCGTGTACATCGCAAACGTGCTCAACGGCGTGGTGAGCGTTCTGGTGGTCGTTTGCTTTGCCTGGCTGAAAAACAGGCGCTTTCCCCGGAACATGGCGGAGCTCATGGTCATTCCGGAGGACTTCGGCGTTTCGGCTGACGAGCGGATGGATCTGAGCATACGCAGCATGGAAGACGTGGTCGCCGTCTCCCGGCAGGTCCAGCGCTTTTGCCTGGACAGAGGGATCAGTCCGCGCAGCGCCTATCTGGCCGGGCTTTCCATGGAGGAGATGGCCGGCAATGTGGTGGAACACGGTTTTTCCATGGACCGGAAGCCTCACAGCGTGGATCTTCGCGTGGTTCACAAGGGCGAGGATGTGATCCTGCGCATCAAGGACGACTGCGTCCCCTTTGACCCGCGGGAGCGGCAGGCGATAACGGCCCCCGACGATCCGGCCAAAAACGTCGGCCTCCGGCTCGTGTTCCGGATGGCGAAGGACGTGCAGTACCAGAATATTCTGGGGCTGAATGTCCTGACGCTTCGGATCGGCGGGCAGACGCGCTGATACGGGCGTCACGCAGCTTCCGGAGCCGCGCCCTTGGCGGTCCGGAACAAAAGGATGCGCTTGCATACGGGCAGTTCTTCGGAGCTGTCCGTTCTCTTTCTCCGCGCATCCGGCGGGAGAAGATCCTGAAGAATTCTTAAGACGCCTCGACTTTGCGGCGGATGCGTGGTAGGATGGGTACAGAAAAGGATTCGCGAAATCTTCTGAACAACGGAGGGACGCAACATGAAACAGACAAATCTGCGCTCGCTGCTGTGCCTGGTGCTGGGCCTTGCCCTGCTGCTGGCAGCCTGCGGGGTCGGCGGCACGGGAACGGAAACGCCCGGGGAGCCGACGGAAGCGGCGCCGGAGGACGCGGTCGACACGAGCACGGCGGAAGAGCCGCTGCCGGAGGGCGCTGTCAGCGTGAGCACGGTGGACGAGCTGCTCTCCGCGATCGCTCCCAACGCGGTGATCGTGCTGCAGGAGGGCGAATACAACCTGAGTACCGCCTCCGACTACGGCGCGGAGAATCTGTCGGGCTATTACCAGTGGGAACTGATCTACGGCGGCTGCGGGCTGGTCATCTCCAACGTACACGACCTGCGCCTGATCGGGCGCGGAGAGGTCAGCATTCTGGCCGCGCCCCGTTATGCCGAGGTCCTCAGCTTCCGGGACTGCTGGGGCCTTTCCCTGGAAGGGCTGACCCTTGGCCACACCACGGAGCCGGGCGGCTGCGCGGCGGGGGTGCTGAGCTTACAGAGCTGCGACAACGTCCAGGTCACCGGCTGCCGTCTGTTCGGCTGCGGTTCCATGGGAATCACGGCGTTCAGCTGCAGCGCCGTAGCCGTGCGCGAAAGCAGGATCGACTCCTGCAGCAGCGGGGCTGTCAGCGCAAACAACTGCCGGGATCTGCGCCTGGAGGACTGCGCGCTCTGTGACTGCGGACTGAGTCAGGACACTCCGGGCGGCAGCCTGATTTTTGCGGAGCACTGCAAGGGCTTTGCGCTCGTCAACTGTGAGATCACCGGAAACCGGGTCTACCGGCTGCTGCAGAACCAGCGCTCCAGCCAGGCGGTCATGCTGGGCTGTCGGGTGGAGAACAACCGGGTGCTGGAGTCCGTGTTCCTGCTGGAGGGCCGCAGCGTGACCGTGGACAAGTGCTCTTTCCGCCTGCGGCAGGGCGACCGCTATTATGAAAACGCAAACGCGCTCTTTGCCCAGGACGCCGAGGGAGAGGCTCTGATCAGCTTCGACCTGGACCACATGGAGCTGGCCCGGGCTGAATACGCCGGCCCCGCGGAGCAGGAGCCTGCGCAGATAGAGTCGGTCACGCGGCCCGACGGCATTCGGGAGGTCCGCGTGCACACCGTGGACGAACTGCTGGCCGCCATCGCGCCGGACACCTGCATCGTACTCGAAGCGGGCGTTTACGACCTGCGCGACGCCTCCGACTACGGCGGCGCGGGCGGCGAATGGTACAGCTGGGAGGAATGCTATGACGGCTGGTTCCTGTCCCTGCGCGGCGTCAGCGGGCTCTGGATCCAGGGCGCCGGTGCGGAAAACACGCTGATCAGCGCCGAGCCCCGCTACGCTGCGGTCTTCTCCTTCCACAACTGTGAAAACCTGGGGCTGACCGGCTTCACCGCCGGGCACAGCGACGCCCCGGCCTATTGTGCCGGCAACGTGCTGGACTATGACAGCTGCCGGAACGTAAGCGTGGAAAACTGCGGCCTATTCGGCTGCGGCGTACTGGGGATCTGGGCCTGGAACTGCGACAACCTGCAGATCCGGGGGACGGAGATCTATGAATGCTCCTACGGTGCCGCCTCGATCGAGAACTGTGATGCCGTGAGCTTTGAAAGCTGCAGTATCCGCGACTGCGACG
>CACYHB010000030.1 GCA_902774015.1 Oscillospiraceae bacterium
CCCGGGCAGATGTTGGCGCCGGAGTTGGCGATGCCGCAGATGAAGGACAGCGGGAACAGGAGCTGCTTGGTCGGGAACAGGAACATCAGGATGAAGCCCGCGACCATAACAGCGTTCAGGATCAGCATCCAGTTGCGCTTGCCAAACCACTTGGTGGTCCAGGGCAGGATCGCCACGCCGATCAGGGCGGCGACGGTCATGGTGGTGAAGGTCGGGGAAATCAGGGCAAAGGGGTTATCGCCGCCGACAACGTAGACGATGTAGTAGAACAGCATACCCATACGGCCGGAGACGCAGATGGCGCCGAACACAGTGGCCAGAACCACCATCAGCAGCTGGTCGTTCTTGACCAGCTCCTTGATGCTCTGGAAGAAGCCGATCTTCTCCTGGTGGCCGGCGTGGAGCTTCTCGGTGTAGGTCTCCTTGCAGCCGGCAGCGCACAGCCAGAACAGCGGGATCATCACAACGGACAGGATCACGGTTGCGACAAAATAGCCTTTCGCGTCGGCGATCTTTGCACCATCGGCGTTCATGGTGTTGGAGAAGTGGAGGATCATGGGCATCGCAACGAGGGAGAGGACGACGCCGATGATCTGGGAGCCGAGGCCGCGGGCGGTGGCCAGGTTCATACGGACGCGGGAGTCAATGGCGATGACGTTCTGCAGCGCCTGATAGGCGATGGAGCAGGCCGTGTAGGCCATGCCGGCGCCCACATAGGTGACGAGGGCCAGGACGACCTTCAGCCAACCGGTCACAGGGAACACTGTGAAGGTCAGGATGTTGAAGATGGCGAGGACGGGAGCGCCGAAGATCATGTAGGGACGGAAACGGCCCCAGCGGGACTTGGTGTGGTCAGCGATGTTGCCCATCATCGGGTCGTTTATGGTGTCCCAGACACGGGCGATCAGCATGATCATGGAGATCGCGCCGGCGGAGAGCGTAACGACGTCGGTGTAGAACGCCATCAGGTAGGTGTTGATCATGTACCAGCTCATCTGGCACGCGATCTCACCAAAGCTGTAGGAAACTAACAGTTTCGGATTGGTCTTTTCCTGGGTAGGCATGTGGTTTATCCTCCTAATATTCTCTATTTGCGCTCTGTGCGCAATAATAGATGCATAAATTAAATGATGAAGTTGTTCAGATAGCGTTTGGAAAGACGGATGGAGTTGAGGATATCCTCGCGGCTGCCCTCGAAGGCCTTGTCCTCAACCTCGATGACGGCGTCGCCGTTGTAGCGGATGTCGTTGAGCGCCGAGACGTAGGCGCCCCAGTCCACGTCGCCGAGGCCCGGGATTTTCGGAGACATGTACTCCAGCGGGTAGGCCAGCACGCCGCACTCCCTGAGCTTCTCGGGATAGAGCTTGATATCCTTGAAGTGGATGTGGAAGAGCTTGTCCTTGAACTCATGCACGGTCTGGATATAATCGAGGCCCTGCCACACGTAGTGGCTGGGGTCGAAGTTCAGGCCAAAGTTGGGGCTGTCGATAATGGCAAAGAGTTTGCGGAAGATGGCCGGTGTGCACATCAGGTTCTGCCCGCCGGGCCACTGGTCGGGACCGAAGAGCATCGGGCAGTTCTCGATCGCGACCTTTACGTTGTTCTCTTCCGCCAGCTTGATGAGCGGCGGCCAGACCTGCTTGAAGAGCTCGATGTTCTCGTCCACGGTCTTGTGCTGATCGCGGCCGATGAAGGTGGTCACCATGCCGACGCCCAGCTTGCCGGAGGCCTTGATGAGGGCCTTGAGATGCTCGATGGCCGGGCCGCTCTTCTCCGGGTTCGGATCGAGCACGTTGGGATAGTAGGCGAGGGAGGAGATGTGCATGCCCTTGTCGGCGACGTACTTTTTCACGTATGCGGCGTAGGCGTCGTCCTCCAGGACGCGCTCGGCGTCGATGTGGCTCACACCGGCGTAGCGGCGCTCGGCCTTGCCCGCGGGCCAGCAGGCCACTTCCAGGCACTCAAAGCCCATTTCCGCGGCGGTGTCCACCGCTTCTTCAAAGTTCCAGCCGTCCAGAATGGCGGTCAAAAGTCCAAAATGAATCATTTGTATTCTCCCTTCGTTCGTGACCGTAGGGGCGGATATCATCCGCCCGCGGACACCGTGCAGACTTGGCGGGCGGCTGAAAGCGACGCGAAGCTAGTCCTTTAGGGCCGCCCCTACATGCGTGTTTTACCGGTTCGCGGGAATCTCGACGGCCTTGCCGCTCTCGCTCGATTCCATGGAGGCGAAGACCGCGCGCATGGCGCTGAGGACAGATTCGCCGGAGATTGGGGATTCCTCGCCCTTCAGCAGACAGTCCACCCACAGGTCGATGACGCCGGACTTGGTCTGGTTGTCGTTGGTCTGGATCTGCTCCACGTCGAAATACTTGGGCTCCTCGCCCTTCTTCTTGAGCACGATGGAGTGGGCGGGGTCGTCATAGATCCGCATCTCGCCCTCGGTGCCGTAGAGCACGGTGGAGTTGTCCTCGGCCGCGTAGTACGTCCAGCTGGCGGTCATGGTGCCGATGACGCCGCTTGCCATCTCATAGATGCAGATGGCGTTGTCGTCCACGCCGATCAGATTGCCGTCCGCGCCGCGCTTATCCAGGGTCGTGAGCTTGGCGGTGGTGCGCACCACGTTCTCGCCCAGCAGGAACTGGATGAGGTCCGTCTTGTGGATGCCGAGGTCGGCCATGGCGCCCATGGCGGCCTTGGTCTTGTCGAAGAACCAGGTGTTCTTGCCCGGGGTGATGCTCCAGGTCTCGGGGCCGCCGTGACCGAAGCTGGTGCGGAAGGTGATGACCTTGCCGATCTCACCCTCGGCGATCATTTTCTTCGCCAGCTCGTGGGCCTTCGTGAGGCGCTGGTTCTGGCCGATCATGAGGAGTTTGCCTTCCTCTTTGGCCACCTTCACCATCTCCTCGCAGTCGGCGAGGGAAATGGCCATGGGCTTCTCGCAGAGGACGTGCTTGCCCGCCTTCAGGGCCTTGATGGTGAGCTCCGCGTGGGCGTTGTTGGCAGCGCACACGGAGACCGCGTCGATCGCGGGATCCGCCAGCAGCTCCTCGGCGCTGTCATAGGCCTTGCCGCCGTACTTCGCGGCCATGTCCTCGGCGCGGGACTTGGTGGGGTTGAAGAATCCCACCAGCTCGCAGTTGGGGTTGTCGTTGTACTCGGGGATATGCCGGACCTGGGCGATCTTGCCGCAGCCAAGGATTCCGATTTTCAGCATGATGATTCCTCCTTACACGATCAGCAGGCGTCTGCTGTTGGTGTTCTGGCCGAACTCGCGCATGTAGATGACCGCGGGCTTGTCCGGGTCCTCCAGTGCTTCCATGAAGGGGGGCATGTAGGAGTGGGTGCAGCAGAAGCCGTAGGTCAGATCGTGGAAGCCCTGAGAAAGACCGCCGGGTTTTTTCACGATCAGAGTCGCGGGCTCCATGGGGTGCCAATGGGTCTGGCAGTCCTTGCGCATGTCGGCGTAGGTATATTCCTCGCCGTTGACGCGCCACATAATTTCGTCCGCGCCGAAGCTCTCGCCGTCCACGATCAGGTGGCCGGGACGGATCTGGCTGAGGTACACGCCGCGGTAGTAGGGCAGGCGGATCTTGAGCTGGAAGCCGACGATCTCGCCGTTTTCTTCGATGTTGCGAAAACCGACCGATTGAATGACCTGTTTTTCCATTGTTCGCCGCCTCCTTAATAACCGAGAATGTTCTTCATCATGATGTGGTGCCTGCGGAGGGTCTGACCGACCTCGTAGCCCTGGTCGTACTTGTCCGCGCCCTCGTACTCGGAGAGCAGGTAGCCGTTCCAGCCGTGCTCCTTGAGGATGGTCAGCACTTCCTTATAGGGAATGGTGGTCTCCTCAAAGTCGTCGTTCATGTGGATGAACTTGGCGTGGCAGCAGTAGATGTAGGGCAGCAGGGGGATGATGTCCTCCGGCTCGTTGGGAACGAAGTGGGGATCGACCCACTCGCCCTCGTCGAATTTATGGCGGAAGACGGAGAAGTCGATGTTCAGGCCGAAGCTCTTCGTGCCGGTCTCCTTGATGAAGTCGATGTAGTCCTGGATCATTTGACTCTTGAGGTTGGTGGGGATGTGGATCTCCGGGCACATCTGGAGCCCTAAGCGCTCGGCCAGGGGCAGGGCGCCCTTGATGATCTCACGCCAGTTCTCCACGGGGTTGAGCGCGTCGTCCACCACGCTCATCTTGGTGCGCAGCACCTTGAAGCCCAGGCGGTGGGCCAGACGCAGGTCCACTTCCAGGCGGGCCACGGCCTCCTCGGTCGTGAGCAGGCGGTCCTGCAGCACGCGGCAGTCGATCCAGTGGCCGTATTCCACAGGCTCGATCTGATACTTGTCGCAGAGGGCAAACCACTTGTTCACCCACTCGTCGGTGGGATAGGGGTAATTCTCGATATGGGTGTTGGCAAGGATCTCCACGCCGGTGGCGCCCATGTCCTTCATATCCTCGAAGCAGTCCTCGAGGGTCTTCTCAAAACCGAACTCGGCGGAGTAGCTGTAGAGGGCGACGCCCCGCTTGGGGCCGACGGTCGTATTGCGGTACATTCTCTTTCCTCCCTTAAAACTGCAAGGCTTCGGGCATCTCGAAGGTGGTGGTCATCTTGTAGGGCTCGCCGGTCCGCACGGAGACGTCAAAGGCGTTGATACCCTCGGTGACGTGGCGGCAGAGCTCGGCGCTGACGCGGGGCTTTCTCCCTTCGACGATGGCGCGGGCCATGTCGGACACGCCGGAGCCGCGCTGGTTGCCCACACGGGGGGCCAGGGTCTCGATCTCGGTGAAGAGACCCATGGTCTCGGGGCCGTAGATCGCGCCCAGACGCGCGCCCACGTTGTCGCCCTTGGAATTGACCAGGTTCTTGAAATCCTCGGCCTTCAGGAGCTTGATGGGGCCCATCATGGCGTTGGGATCGGGGGCGAAGAGGACGCCCTCGGTGCCGTAGATCTCCATGCCGGGGAGCGTGGACTTCCATTCGTCATAGGTCAGGTTCAGGTTGCCGATGACGCCGTTTTCAAACTTCAGCACGGCGCAGTAGTTGGTGTTGACTTCCACTTCCACGTCCTTGCCCCAGATCTCGCGCACGTCCCAGCCGCGGTTGGCGTAGGCGAAGAGGCTCTCGATGGGGCCGAGCAGGGTGACGAGCGAGGTCAGGAAGTAGGGACCCATATCGAGCGCGGGGCCGACGCCCTTCTTGTACAGGTAGCCCGCGTTGGGATGCCAGAGGTCGGCGCCGGGGCCGACGTAGTTTGCCGTGACGCTGATGACCTTGCCGATGGCGCCCTCGTCCAGCAGCTTGCGCACGGTCTGGAACTCGGGGGTCAGGAAGGTATCGGGCGCCGCGCCGACGAAGAGGCCCTGTTTCGCGGCAAACTCCACGATCTCGTTGGCCTGCTCCAGGCTCGCGGCCAGGGGCTTTTCGCAGTAGACGTGCTTGCCGGCCTTCAGGGCGGCCATGGTCAGGCTGTAGTGGGAGGCGGGGTTGGTGAGGATGATGACGATGTCCACCTCGGGATCCGCCAGCATCTCCTCCGTGGTGTAGACCTTGGGGACGTTCCAGCGCGCGGCGGCGGCCTTGGCGGCCTCCACGTTCAGATCCGCGCAGCCTACCGGGCGCAGATTCTTGAACACAGGGCCGAGGGTGCCGAAGTAGTGGTCGCAGTATACGCCGGTGCCGATCACGCCATAACCGAGAACTTTTTCTTCCATGGGTTTCTCCTCTCAAATACTGTTTTCTGCCGATGCAGGTTAATTGCTGATCCTAAGTATAACGAAGCGCCCCTTCCTTTTCCCTGACATGTGTCACTTTCTCTGCCGGAAAAAAAGCCCGCATTTTGTGCAAAAGGGCAAAAAATTCCCCTCGCAGCTGGGATGGATGCGAGGGGTGTTGTACAGAATGCGTCATTCAGCGGCTTCGGGCGTTTTCGCTGCCGTTTTGCGGGAGAACACGGTATACACCGGCTTTTTCATGGCGGAGGCGGCCTTCGTCACAGAAAACCTTGAGTACGCGGATCAACTGGCGCTCGCTCACGTTGAGCTGCTCGGCCAGGCGGGCGACGCCGCGGATCTCATGCCCGGGATCGCAGTGCTTCAGATAAGCGGAAAGCTTGTCCCACAGACTGATGTGCATGGACACATCGGTCGCACCGCGGAGCTTGGCCGCCAGATCCCGGCAGACGTGCTGCAGAAAAACGGGGTCTTGCAGCAGAGCGTCCCGATACTGCTCCAGATACAGCGCGGCGCTGTAGACGTCGCTCTTTGCCTCCACAAAGAAAGGAACGAAGTCCACGTCCAGCAGCTCCATGTCCCCGATGATGCGGATCTCCTGGTGGCTGGTCTGCAGGGAGACGGTGGAGTTTTCCGTGGGCATGTCATAGAGCAGCAGCTCCCCGCGGATGATGAACTGAATGTACTGGCTCGGCGCAAAGGGCGTGGTCAGCAGCTCTCCGGGCCGGTAGTGCAGCAGGGAGAAGCGGGGCTGACAGATGCTGAAATAATCCTCGATGCGATGTTCTTTCAGAAATTGGTCCAAAAGAGCCTTGTCACTGACGATTTCCATTTACAGCCTCCGATTTTAAGCAGCTTAACGTAAGTAATTTACCGAATTCTTTCGCGTCGGACAATGACACGTGTCATGTTCTTCTGCCAAAAACCGGGGTCTGTTTCTGTGCACCCGGCACAAAATCAGAACTTGTAAAGCTCCACCATCAGGGCGCTGGGCATGTCGCCGAAGCGCAGGCTCATTTTCTCGTCGCCGTTCATCACGCGGCCGGGGAGCCACTCGCCCTTCTCCACGCGGCCTTCCTCCAGGCGGAGGATGTCGAAGCGGCGAGCGTCGCCGGACTTGAGGCGGAATTCGGGCGTACAGTTGAGGCCGACGAGCAGGAACCTGTCCTCGCTCAGCTCCACAGCGCAGCAGCAGCCCAGGGGCTTGCCGCTCATGCGCGGGCCGTACTTGACCACGAGATCGTAGCCGCCGAAGCGCAGGAAACCGCTGTAGTCGGTCTCGCCGTGTCGCACGCAGACCTTGAGATGCTCTGTGCCGCGGTTCTGAAGATAGACCGGTTCCAGCTGCTCCAGCAGGTCGTAGGTGGCGGAAAGGCAGTCCCGGCTGCCGGTGATGTCAAAGGCGGAGGGGTCGATGTTCAGGGCGATCATCAGGTCCATGGGGGGCTTGTCCAACTGGCCGGGGTCCAGGGCCAGGTCCTCAATGCCGAAGGGGGAGAAGCAGAGGGCGTTCTTGGCGCCGAAGGCATAAAGGGCGTAGGAGGAGGCCACCGCGTCCTTCCGGATCTCGGGAATGAAAAGAGGATTCTCGTCCGTGGCATAGCTGTCCATCACGTCCGCACAGTAGGGGACGTAAATATCCGGGCCAAAGGCGAAGAGGGAGGGAGCGGCCGCGCGCCAGATGGGCTGCACACGCTCCACCGGGCCGCCGGAGGGATAGGAGCCGGGGAACCAGGGACTCTGCCGCAGCCAGGCGTTGGCGTAGCAGGGCAGGTCGTATTCCGTCTTGCCGGAGGCGGCGATGGTCTCCACTGCGGAGGCGAAGTGCCAGGCCATGAAGGCCTCGCCCGCGTCCTCACCGAAGGCCTCGCTCCAGGTGCCGCTCTTGCCCAGGACGGTAGCCAGCTTTTCGGGGATGGGGGCAAAGAAAGCCTCGTTCGCGGCTTTGCTGTAGTCCCGGTCGGTGCCCAGCAGGCCGATCTCGTTCTCCACCTGCATGACGACGACGGTGTTCTCCTCACTGTCGATCTCCCGGATGCGGCGCATCACGGCCGTGAAGGCCAGGCGGTCCTTCTCCACGGCGGCGGCGCAGA
Source organism: Oscillospiraceae bacterium (assembly GCA_902774015.1). Lineage (GTDB taxonomy): Bacteria > Bacillota > Clostridia > Oscillospirales > Oscillospiraceae > Limivicinus. The sequence goes on from CACYHB010000030.1 coordinate 7,828, forward strand.
GGGGAGAGATGGTGGTCATCTTCTCACCGCTGACCTTTTCGGCGCGGAAATACGTCCGGGTATCCTTCTTCACCCAGGCGGGCACGTACATGGACTCGGCGTTCTTCCACAGGCCGAACCACAAAAAGCAGAGCTTCAGGCCCTCGCGGCGGGCGGAGGAAATGATCTGCTCCAGGAGGGAGAAGTCATAGCTGCCTTCTTCGGGCTCGATCAGCTCCCAGTACAGAGGGACGATGACGGAGTTCATGTTCAGACCCCGCAGGGCGGGCCAGAGCTTCTCTTCCAGGAAAACGGGGTCGGAGGCGGAGGAATTGTGGATCTCACCGCTCTTCATGAAGAAGGGCTTGTCATGAACGTAGAGGGTGGGGATGCCTTTTTCATCGCGCTTGACAACAGGAAGACTCATGGGAATGCTCCTTTCAAATATGAATTTCGGATGAAAACGAAAAGACCCGGCGCCGGGAAACAGGGCCGCGCTCGCTTGGAAGCGGAGGAAAACCTGCCGGGGTCGGATCATTGTCTTTCTATTTGTATTATAGCTTGACAAAACTGCCGGAACAATCTTAAAATACTAATAAATATATAAAAATACTAAGATTCAGGAGGCCGCCCATGCGGTATTCGATCTCTGTCACCAAACGGCAATACGCCAAGACGCCGCTGCTCCTGCGTTCGCTGGGGATCGGTCATATTCAGGACCCCATTTACAGGCCTGCCGGCTTTCCGATCTGGCAGCTGTTTTACGGCGTCTCCGGCAGCGGGACGTTTATGATGGACGGCTGGCGCGGCATACTGCGGCCGGGCCAGGCAGCCCTGCTCGCTCCCGACGAGGCCCACAGCTACCAGAGCCTGGACGGCGAATGGATCCTGCACTATGTCGGCTTTGAGGGCAAGCTCTGTCAAAAGCTGCTGGCGAGCCTGGGCCTGGGCCAGTCCGGACTCTACAGCATGGCACGGCCGGAGATCCTGCCGGAGCATCTGTATACGCTGGAGCGGATCGTGCTGGAGGCCCGGAGCGATTCCGGCCTGCAAAGCTCCAAGGTACTCTATTCTCTGCTCCTGGATTTTTCCCAGTCACTCACGCCCCTTCCGGACAGCCGGTATACGGAGACTGCCGGCATGGAAAAAGAAATGATCCTCTATCTCGAGGATCATTTTCAGGAGGATATTTCTCTGGACATGCTTTCCGCGCAGTTTCGACGCACGCCGGAATACCTGTGCGGAATTTTTAAGGCAGCGACCGGGGAGACCATCTCCCATTATCTCCGGCACGTCCGCATCCACCGGGCTAAGCTGATGCTGATGGAGCAGCCGGACGCCAGCCTCAGAGAGATCTCTGAGGCCTGCGGCTTCCACAGCCTCAGTTATTTCGGCAAGGTCTTCCGGGAGGCCACCGGCTTCACCCCCCAGGGCTACCGCCTGGGCGCCGTCCGGCAGCAGACTCCTGCGACAGTCAAAAAACTGCGGTGAACGGAAAAACACAGAGCAGCGGGGGAACTCGAGGGACCGGGTATTCCCTTTCGCGTATTGTAATATTATAAGAAAGAGACCGTTTTCGGAGTTCTCATTTTTCTGCCTTTCGGACGGCGCGGAAGGGGTCCACCCCGTCGCCGGAGAGGCTTGTGAAGCTCAGGCTCGCGTTCACATGGTCGGCCATGGTCTGGCGCGCCAGCTCCGGCATGCGCATCCGGATGGCGGAGACCACGGAGATGTGGTTATATTTCACGCTGGTCATCCAGGGATTTGCGCTGTTGTCCTCCTGGGCGATGAACTCCAGCATGGAGGCCTGATACATGGTGAGCTTGGGCAGGATCTGTTCATAGCTCCGCATCACGTAGGGATTCCCGCAGGATTCGATGATGAGCCGGTGGAAGGGCATATCCGTCTCCTTCATGCCACGGATGTCCCGGCTCTCCACACTCTCCCTGAAAGCTTCGGCCAGCAGGCTCAGCTCCCGAACCACATGGTCGTCTGCCCGATAGGCGCAGAGGGCCGCGGCAGTGCTCTCCACCGCGTCGCGCACCTGATAGAGGTCGATCATATCCGTCAGGCTCAGGTCCAGCACGAAGCTGCCGGGCTGACCCGGGTGACTCACCACGAAGCCGGTTTCCGAGAGACCGGCCACCGCTTCGGCCACCGGCGTGCGGGAGATGCCAAGGGAGGAGGCGATCTGGTTGACGTTGAGCTTGCTGCCCGGCGTGATGCGCAGATTCAGGATCTCGTCGTACAGGAGCTTCATGACCAGATCCTTGAGCTTTGCGTCCGGGTTCTCGTTCATATACTGCTTGAGCTGATATTTGTCCATGGAAGACCTCCGAAGCGGCTCAGTGACGGCTCTCGTAGCTGCGGATCACGGCTTCCAGACGGCTCAGAAGCCGGCCGGCCGGCCGCCTGAGATATCTGGCGGCGTCCGCCACGGTCGCCTTTTTCAGCGCTGTCCGGGCAAAGCTCGTGTTCATCATGGCCAGGAAGGGTTTGGCGCGGGGCTCGGTGCGCGCCAGCTCGTCCGGCAGCCAGGGATAGGCCGCCAGAATATCCGTAAGTTTTGTATTTTCGTTGATGATCATATTCGTCTTTCTCCTGTCTTATCCCAGCCGGTCGCCGTTTTTCACGCGCTTGTCCGGCGTGATGAGCACCACGCCGCCCTCGCTGTAGGTGCCCAGCACAAGCACCTCCGAGAAGAAGTTCGCGATCTGCCGCGGCGGAAAGTTGACCACCGCAAGAACCTGCCTGCCGGGCAGCTCCTCGGGCGTATACCGCTCTGTGATCTGGGCCGAAGAGCGCTTCACTCCCAGCTCTTCTCCGAAATCCACCTCCAGCTGATAGGCGGGCTTGCGGGCTTTCTCAAAGGGCTTCGCACTCACTATGGTCCCGACGCGGATATCCAGCTTCATGAAATCGTCAAAGGCGGCCATGGGGCAAATCTCCTTTATACACGACAGTATAGAAATAAAATAACACTCACCCGGGAGAAAAGCAAGAGAAGCGGCTTTGCCGCCGTTGAATTTCCCCGGGGGCTATGGTAAACTGACTTATCATTTTTTCGAGGGTATCGTCATGAAGGCTGAGAGAGCATTTCCCAAAATCACCGTCACCGAGAAGGGCGCCCGCTGGGTGGGCGAGGGACATCCCTGGGTTTACGCCAGCGACGTGAAGGCGGAGGAGCCCTGCGAAAACGGCGGCCTTGCGGACGCCGTCAGTGAAAAAGGCCGCTACTTGGGCACCGGCTTTCTGAGCCGGGAGAGCAAGATCCGCCTGCGCCTTCTCTCCCGCAATGCCAACGACCGCTTTGACGAGGCTTTCTGGCGCCGCCGCCTGCGCTACGCCTGGGACTACCGCAAGGTCGTCATGGGGGCAGACCTGGACTGCTGCCGGGTGATCTTCGGCGAGGCCGACGGTTTTCCCGGCCTGACGGTGGATAAATTTTACGATTATTTGGTGACACAGACCCTTTCGGTGGGGATGGAGAATATAAAATCCATGCTGTTTCCGGCTTTGGTGGAGATCCTGCGGGAGGACGGACAGGAGATCCGCGGCCTCTACGAGCGCAACGACGTTTCCATCCGCGCGCTGGAGGGGCTGGCGCAGGGAAAGGGCTGGTTCACGCTGCCCGGACTGCCCGCGCCCGAAAGCCCGGTGACGGAGATCTGCGAGAACGGGATCTATTACGCCGTGGACGTGGAGAACGGCCAGAAAACGGGCTTCTTCCTGGATCAGAAATACAACCGCCTGGCGGTGGCGAAGCTTGCAAAGGGCCGCCGGGTGCTGGACTGCTTCACCCACACCGGCTCCTTCGCCCTCAATGCCGCCAAGGGGGGTGCGGCGCACGTGACGGCGGTGGACGTGTCCGCCTCCGCCATCGAGATGGCGCGGAAAAACGCCGAGCGCAACGGCCTGACGGAGCGCATGGATTTTCAGGTCGCCGACGTGTTCGATCTGCTGCCGGCACTGGAGAAGCAGGGCGGCGCCCCCTATGACTTTATCATTCTCGACCCGCCGGCCTTCACCAAGTCCCGCAAAACCGTCAGCAGCGCGGAGCGGGGCTACAGAGAGATCAACTACCGGGCGCTGAAGCTGCTGCCCCGGGGCGGCTATTTTGCCACCGCCTCCTGCAGCCATTTCATGGAGGACGGGCTTTTCCGCAGGATGCTGCGGGAGGCGGCGAAGGACGCGGGTGTGGAGCTGCGGCAGATCGAGGCGCGGCAGCAGGCTCCGGACCATCCCATCCTCTGGAACGTGCCGGAGACGGATTACCTGAAGTTCTATCTGTTCCAGGTCGTCTGACAATTGACACCATCCATTACGATCCCTCATATATCATCACCCTTTTTCCCGGAGAAAGAGGGTGAACTTTTTTCTGCCTCCGGCGTCCTATGGCCAAGCAGACAGCAAAGGAGGGTATTTGAATGTTTGCTCTGTTTTTGGGTTTGATCGTCTCCGCCGCTCTCTTTGTGGCCCTGGGTTTTCAGGGAAAATCCATCGTCAATGAAAAGGGCCAGACCGTGATCCGCCGCGTCTGGCGCACCCGCCCGGCGCAGTTTCTGGCGCTCGCCGTGCTGCTCCTCGCGCTGGCGCTCAGCTGCGTGACCGTGGTGCCCACCGGCTACACCGGCATCCTGACAACCTTCGGCCGGGTGGAAAACCGCACCATCAGCGCCGGCGCCCACCTGATCCTGCCCTGGCAGGAGGTCGTGAAGATGGATAACCGCACCCAGAAGGTGCAGATCAGCACCGAGGCTTTCTCCAGCGATATCCAGCAGGTGGACCTGCAGATCTCCGTCAACTACTGCATCGACCAGGAGACAGCCCAGGAGCTCTACCGCACCGTGGGCATCCACTATTACGAAAACGTCATGTATCCCCGCATCCTGGAGAACACCAAGGCAGTCTTCTCCCGCTATTCCGCCGAGAACCTGATCGCCAGACGCAACGACCTGTCCGACATGATCGCCGAGAGCACCTCGGCGGATATGCGCCGCTACGGCATCACCATCGTCTCCATCGCCATTGAGGACATCGACTTCACCGACGCTTTCACCACCGCCGTCGAGGCCAAGCAGGTGGCGGCCCAGAACAAGCTGACCGCCGAAACCGAGCAGGCCCAGAAGACCATGGAGGAGGAAGCCACCGCAAAGCGCGCCGTGATCGCGGCAAACGCCGAGGCGGAAAAGGCGGTCATTGCCGCCAACGCCGAGCTGGAAGTGGTCAAGGTACAGGCGGAGGCCGCCCTCTACGCCGGCGAAAAAGAGGCCGAGATGAACAAGCGCATCTCCGAATCCCTCACAGAGGGTCTCATCGACTACTACTGGATCAAGCAGTGGAACGGCGAGCTGCCCACCACCGTGCTGGGGGAGAACGGCAATTACATGCTGAGTCTGAACGACTGAAACCGATCAACGATCAACGAACGGGACGCCCCGGGCTTCTGCCCGGGGCGTTGAGACTGTCAGAAAACTTCACTGAAAGCACGGCAAACAGAGCAGCGGGGAGCTCGAGGGGCAAGGCCGCCTCGAGTACAATAACCCGCCGTCCGAAAAAGACTGAAATATGAGGCTTTTTCGGATAATCGCAGTTTGATTTCCCCGTCAAAATGCGCGGCGGGAGAAGCGCAGTCAAAATAGTCTGTCAGACTTTTTGACAAGCTGACGCCCCGGGCTTCTGCCCGGGGCGTCTCCATCTGCTTTATTCCCTTTTTCCGATCCTCTCGTCGGCCAGGGCCATCAGCTCCCGCTCGCTCTCGATGTCCGAGGGATTGGGGTAGCTGCGGGCCATCTTGTCAAAGGCGGCGCGGAGCTTTCCGGCCTTCTCCCGGTCGCCCTCCCCCAGGGCCATGGCGTATTCCGTGCGGAGCACGGAGGGGAAGATCTTCATGCTCTTCATGAACTGCCGAAGCTCCTTCGTGAACAGGGCTGAGGGCTCCTCTCCGCGCAGCAGGGAAAAATAGATCCTGTCGCACGTGAGCAGGTTCCGGTACACGCCCTGCAGTCTTGCCCCGCCCGAGAGCAGCTCCTGGGCCGCCGCATCGGCCTCCCCGATGCGCAGCATGTCGCTGAGACGGTTTTCCCGCATCACGGCAACGGAAGCGGCGATGCCGTTTTGCAGTGCGGACGCGTCGGGGAGCGTGAACCATTCCTCCGGCATGTCCCGCAGGCGGACGCCCCGGGAGGCCAGCTCATTGACCTTCAGCTGCACCCAGAAGGCCCGCACGGCTTCCGGGGAGCGCTTCATGGAGACGATGTTGGCCCCGTCGTTGTCCACGTCCGTCAGATGCAGGGGGAGGCCGTTTGCCAGCGCGAAGGTCAGCCCGATCACCGCGCCAATCCGGAGGAGCAGGCCCGCCGCCGTACCCGGACAGAGCAGGGAGCAGAGCCGGAACAGCAGCGCCGACACCAGATTCATCAGCACGCCGCCCAGATTATAGAGCACAAAGGGCATGCTCCCGGCCCTGAGCGCGGGCGGCGTCATCAGACACTGGCCGCCGGTGCCCGCCAGGGAGAGGCGGCGGAAACGCAGACCGCTCTCCGTCTTCTGCAGCATCAGGCTCCCCACCCGAAAGGAGGAAAAGCCGTAGCCCGAAAGCAGGCCGAAAAGCAGATGCCCGCCCTCGTGCAAAATGATCTGCAGCAGCATGATCAGATACATCCCCGCCAGCAGCAGCGCAAAGCACAGCAGGAAGGCGGCTGGCCCGCTGTGAGGCTTGCTGTCCAGATAGTTCATGATCAGCACGCCGCAATATGCGCCAACCAGGACGTAGCAGAGCAGCATCAGAATACCGCCCCAGCTCTTTTTCTTCTTTTTCTCCATCACAGAACCCTCCGTGTCAAGATCGCCAACAGTATAGCATGCGGGAGCGGAAGCATCAAGAAGAGCAGTGAGCTGCCCGGATTTTGTAATGAGACGCACTTCTCAGCGCCGGGCGGGCTGCTCTCACCGCATTGAGCCTTGCTCCGCGCACGGAGGCATGGTACAATGAATATAAATTCAAGGCACAGGAGGAGCAGGACACATGCGTATCGCCGTTATCACCGGGGCGTCCGCCGGGATCGGGCGCGAATTCGTCTATGCCGTTGACCGCGAGAAGATATTTGACGAGATCTGGGTCGTCGCCCGGCGGCGGGAACGGCTGGAAGAACTGGCCGAAAAGTGCCGCAGCCGCATCCGGGCGCTTCCGCTGGATCTGTCGGAGGATCGTGCCGTGGAGGAATATGCCGCCCTGCTCGCGCGGGAGAAGCCGGAGCTCGGCCTGCTCATCAACGCCGCCGGCTGCGGAGTCTTCGGCCCCTTTGCGGAGAAGGACCTGCAGCGCCAGCTTGCCAGCGCCAAGCTCAACGCCCTGACGCTCACCGCCATGTGTCACGTGAGTCTGCCCTATATGCGCGCGGGTTCCGCCATTGTCAACATGGGTTCCAACTCCGCCTGGCAGCCGGTGCCTTACCAGGCCGTATACGGCGCCAGCAAGAGCTATGTGCTGTCCCTGTCCCGGGCGCTGGGGCGGGAACTGCGGCCCCGGGGCGTGCATGTGATGTGCGTCTGCCCCGGCTGGATCAAGACGGAGTTTCAGCAGCACGCCCAGCACGACGAGTATATCCGCTATGTGGACCGCTGGTACGGCCCGGACGAGGTGGCCGCGCAAGCCATGGCGGACCTGAAAAAGAAAAAGACCGTGTCCATCCTGGGCGGCCCCGTCCGCCGCCAGGTGGCGCTGGTCAAGCATCTGCCGGTACAGTGGGTCATGGACATCTGGTGCCGCCAGCAGGGCATCGAATAAAGCGCGGGACGGGGAACCGTCCCCGGCCCCGTTGCGTTTTTGCCTCCGGCCCGTTGGGTTTCCGATTGAGATTTTCCGGGATGTATGATATACTGAAACCTAACTATATTTCTTCGGACGGCAGCTGCAAAGCCCGGCCCGCAGTTCTTTGCTCCGATCGAAGGAAACGCTTGATTACTGTAAGGAGCTTCAACCGGTGAAAAGAATGGAGAAAAAACTGATTCGCTTTTCGGCCGCGGCCATGATTCTTGTGCTGCTCTTTATTGGGGCAGGCACTCCGGCATATGCAGTCAACGCCTCAGGCTGGGATGAGATGAGTTTCGAAGCCCAGAATAATTACAGGATCTTCGATATCGACTCAGGTCTTCCGTTTTTGGGCTACATGGCGGTCACCCAGACGCCGGACGGCTTTATCTATACCGGCGGCTATGGCGGGCTGGTGCGTTATGACGGGAAAAAATTCGAGCGGCTCTCCGGTGTGGACAGTGTGCTGAGCCTCTGCGTCACGAAGGACGGCGGCTTGTGGATCGGCACGAACGTCGGCCTCCTCGTACATATGTCCCCGAACGATGAAATGACCTACTACGGGAAAGAAGACGGGCTGGACGTCGTGTCTGTCCGCGGGATCTGCACCGATGCGGCAGGCAATCTTGTCTTTGGAACGGATCAGGGCGTCTATATCATGGATACCGCCGGTACGATCTCCCTCTTTGACGACGACCGTCTGAAACAGTGCTACGTCAATCAGATGAACAGCGACGGCGACGGCGTGATCTACGGTTCGGACTACGACGGCAACGTGTTCGTGATCCGGGATCTCAAGGTCGAACACTATTATGACGGCGCTTCCGTCGGCAAATCGGTTCAAACGGTCAGCGGAGATCCTCTCCGGAAGGGGTATATCTATATCGGCACCACGGGTTCGGAGATCCTGCACGGCAGTCTTTCTCAGCCCATCGATACCTATGAAGTCACCTCCACGCCCGGACTGATGAACATCAATGCGATCATTTATAAGGACGATCGGCTGTGGATCTGCTCAGACGGCGGCGTCGGTTTTATCGACAAATACCAGAATTACACGAAGCTGTCTGACACCGCGTTCAATTCCGGGGTCGCCATGTGCGCCGACTATGAGGGCAACCTCTGGTTTGCTTCCTCGCGAAACGGATTGATTCGGATCAGCACGAGCGACTTCGCGGACATTAACCAGATGACCAGGGAACTGAACGACCGTGTGGTCAACACCACCTGGATGGAGGATGATCTGCTCTACGTCGGCACCGATACGGGGCTTCTGATCCTGAACAGCGCCGGGCAGACGGTCGAAAAGCCTGTATACTCCTATCTGAAAAATGCCCGGATTCGTGTCATCAAAGGAGACAGCAGGGGGAACCTGTGGTTCTGCACCTTCAGTGATTACGGGCTGATGTGCCGCAAGGCTGACGGGGAAATCGTGACCTACACGCAGAGCGACGGGATGTTCTCCAACAACATCCGTACCATTTACGAAATGAAGGACGGCACGATCGCTATCTCCGTCATCGGCGGCGTGCAGCTGCTGCGGGACGGGCAGATCGTGCAGAGCTTTGGCGAATCCGACGGTATACCGACCAATTCCATTCTGTCTCTCTGCGAGGATTTTGAGGGTCGGCTGCTTTTGGGCACCAACGGGAGAGGGATTTACACCATCGACGGGGAACGGGCAGTTCCCTACCCGATCCGTGACGAGCTGGACAACGGCGTGATCATGGGCATCAAACGGGACGACCGCCGGCAATGCTTCTGGCTTATCACGGGCGGTTCGCTGAGCTGCCTGAAGGATGGCGTCGCGAAGCTGCTTGACTATTACCCCCCGGAACTGAACGCCAACGGCTGTTACGACGTGCTCTGGGCGGATACCGGCAAGGTTTTCCTGATGTGCAACACAGGTATCCTCGTGATGGACGGCGACGATCTGCTTGCCGGGACCGTTACCGACTACGAGCACTATAATTCCAAAAAAGGTCTGCCGCACATGGTAACGCCCAATTCCAGAAGCTGCGTCATGGAAAACGGTGATGCTTATGTGGCCTGCAGCGACGGCCTGGTGCGAATGAATCTCATCAATATTCAATCCATGGGCGTGACCCCCATGATTGCTGTGCCGTTTGTGGAAACCGATACGGACGATAAGCCGCAGCGTGTGACCGACGGACAGACCGTAACGGTGCCGGCGAGCACCCGCCGTCTGAACATCTATCCGTTCGTGCTTTCCTACGGACTGGACGACCCGAAGGTCTCCTATTATCTGGAGGGATTTGACCGCGCCCCGATGATCAGCAGCAAGGAGGATTTGGGTCAGGTCAGCTATACGAACCTTCGGGGCGGCACGTACGTCTTCCACTTGAATCTCGAGGACGGCGCAGAAGAGCCGCGCAGCGCTTCCGTCACGATCGTAAAGCTGAAGGCTTTCCATGAACGTTCTGCATTCTGGCTGGCCGTGGCTGCCGCCGTTTTGCTGCTGCTTGTATGGATCGTACGCCTGATGCTCCGGCAGCAGGCGCGGGCGCTGAAGCGCAAAGCCATGGAGGAGGAGCGCCAAAAAGAGGAGGAGCGTATCAGCCGTGAGCTGAATATGGCGGCCAGCATTCAGACAGGAGCGCTGCCCAGCATCTTTCCTGCTTTCCCGGACCGGAAGGAATTCGATATCTACGCATCCATGACTCCTGCGAAGGAAGTCGGCGGAGATTTTTATGATTTCTTCATGGTGGACGACAACCATCTGGGCATGGTGATCGCAGACGTATCCGATAAGGGCGTGCCCGCCGCGCTGTATATGATGTCCGCAAAGATGATCATCAGCAGCCATGCGAAAATGGGAAAAACGCCAAAAGACGTGTTGGAGGCGGCAAATAATGCGCTGACCGCCGACTACAAGGAAGAAATGTTCGTCACCGTCTGGCTTGGCATCCTGGATCTGAGGACCGGCCTGCTGACCGCGGTCAACGCCGGGCATGAATACCCGATCCTGCGACGGCCCGAGGGTGAGTTTGAGATCGTCAAGGACCGGCACGGCTTCGTGCTGGGCGGGATGCCGGGAGTCAAATACAGGGAGTATACGATTCAGCTCAGTCCCGGCGCGAAGCTGTTCGTCTATACGGACGGCGTGCCGGAGGCCTGCAATGGGGCAAAAGAGTTTTTCGGTCTCGAGCGGACCGTCTCGGTCCTCAACCAGGCGGCGGACGAAACGCCTCAGCGGGTGCTGGAAACCCTGCACAGCGCGGTGGACCGCTTCGTCGCCGGGGCGCCCCAGTTTGACGACCTGACCATGATGTGCCTGCAGTACAACGGGATACCGGACGGCCAGAATCAATAAAGAGTTCCTGGGAGAGGATGCAGATCTCCCTGATTTCCAAAAGAAAAGCACCCCATAGGGGTGCTTTTCTTTTGGAAAAGGTATCGCGTTTTGATAGAATTACACAACGTAGTACATCACCTGTTTAAGAGGTATAGTATTCAAGCCGGCTTGGAGGCGCAAATGGTCAGACTGAGTTATGATTTCTTACCTATCTTTAATTGCAAAGAAAACTTGGAAAAGCTATTGACAAGTAAACTTGGCGGTGTTATATTGTTGACAACAAAACTTGGCAAGGAGATGCTATTATGAAT
>CACYHB010000031.1 GCA_902774015.1 Oscillospiraceae bacterium
GCTCATAGTCTGAGCATCTCTCTCCTTCTATCTTCCAATCCTTCCAGACAGCTACCAAGTCATTTTTGCTTCAAAACTCTCTTATGGGTGTTGGCACAAAGGGCGGCCCGTTTGACCGTCTGCCTTGTTTTTCCTTCTCAAAACCGAACCCGCTCCGCCGGGCTTCGGTTTTGTTTTTTTCTGCCATCCTGAGCGCGGCGCGGCGGCGTGAAGACCCTTTCTCTTCAGGAAAGGATCCCGCATTTTTTCCCATCTTCGATCTTTTCCTTGATTTTTTTCCAAACCGTGATACCATATATGGTAGATTATAATGAGGAGGTGCGGATTCCATGGCAAGAACCGGTGGAAAGCACATTGCCCCTTCGAGCAGATCCCGTCGGGATGACGAATGGGAAGAGGAAGCGTTCGAGGCCGAGGCCGCTCAGGATGAATGGATCGAGGAGCCGGGCTCCGAGCAGACTCCCTCTGATGATAACGATCTGGATTGGGAAACCGGCTGGGAGCCCGAATCCGAAAAACGGCGCCGGCGCACGCCCGGCTGGCTCAGGGCTATCCGCACGGTGCTGATCCTGGCCGTGCTTGTGGCCGTGGCGGCCTTTGCGGCGGATATGCTGCAGAGGGATCGCTTCGCCAGCATGACCGACATCAACGGCGTGAGCGTCTCGCGCATGACCGCCCAGGAGGCCACCGCCGCCGTCTCCAACGCTCTGCAGCTGGACAAGGTCATCACCCTGACCGATGAAAAGGGAGACGCGCTGGCCCAGCTCAACGTGCTGGACATGCTGCGCAGCGGCGACGTGAGCAGCGAGGTGGAGAAGGTGCTGAACAGCCAGCATGAGGCCTTCCTGCCGCTGGCCATCGTGGGTCAGGGCGGCGGTTCCTACAGCCTCGCCTGGCTGGACGAGGGTTCGCTGGAGGCCATGATCGCCGGTGCGATCGGCGATTACGGCAGAACGGAAGCCACGCCGGCCTCTCTGGTCAACGGCCCCAACGGCTGGGAGCTGACGGAGGCCAAAGACGGCACCATGCCCGATCTGGGTTTGGCCGCGGCCAATCTCAGCGCCGTGCTCAAGGGCGGCTCTCTGAGCAGCAACGCCCGCGTGGCCGTCCCTCTCACCAGCGTGGCCGGAAACTTCACCGAAAATGACGCCAAGCTACAGGCGCAGATGAACGCCATCAACGCCGCCATGGGCAAGACCGTCACCATCAACTTCGGCGACGATCTGAAGGTGTCGCTGGGCAAAGCGGAGCTGGCCGGCGCCTACTCTGTCAAGCTGACCGACACCGGAGCCGAGGTGGAGCTGGACAAGGACGCCCTCTCGGCCGTTCTGGACAAATTCATTGAGGACAACCAGGCCGACGGGATCGCGCGCAAGTACCGCACGCTGGATCGCCACGGCGCGGACGTCCACTTCAACGACTGGGACAAGGGCTGGGTGCTCAACCGCGAGGCCCTGCGCAAGGACGTGCTGGCCGCCATCAGCGACGGCGGCGAGGTCCAGGCCCAGTACAGCTACGTGGCCCCCGTCAAGAATCACTTCAAGATCGGCAACAACTCCTTTATCGAAATCGACCTGCAGAACCAGCACCTCTGGTTCTACCGCAAGGGTAACCTGGTCATGCACACGTCCATCGTCTCCGGCAGCATCGCCAACAACACGCCCACACCCTGCGGCGCTTTCTCCGTCAGCTACACCAAGCAGAACGCCAAGCTCACCGGCCCGGACTACAGCTACACCGTCAGCTACTGGATCCCCTTCTACGGCAACATCGGCATCCACGACGCCAGCTGGCGTACGAGCAATTACGGCGACGACACCTACCTGACCGCAGACGGTTCCCACGGCTGCATCGAGGTACCGGAGGAAGCCGCCAAGCTCATCTACGAAAACGCCTCCACCTATATCCCGGTTCTGGTATACTGAAAACCGGCCCAAGAACAGAAGAGCTGCGGCTTTTGCCGCAGCTCTTCTGTTCTTCTGGACGATTACGTCTCTCCTAACACGATTAAACAATCTTCCGGAGTAAGAGTAATCGCCTTGTCCAAAGGAAGGTTATCAGCATGCAGACCAGCAATAAGCGCTGATATGACCTTGACTGCCGTATCGAGGAACTATTGAAAATTCTACAAGGAATACAAAAAGCGGAAACCTTGAAAAAGGTTTCCGCTTTCCGGTTTGTTGTCAGAGGCTCAGGCCAGGTTGAGACCTTTCTTCAGACCCAGCACCGCGGCGACGTACAGCACCGCGGACTGGACGAGCTCGACTGCCAGCATCTCGCCGATGATTGCCTTCCCGAAGCGGAGCGCTTCCTGAACGTTCTCCGGCGTGACGTCGGAGTTCTCGAAGGCGATGACGCGGGCGGAGCCGTAGCCGGTGGTGGCCATGCTCAGCACGATGCTGATCCCGACGAAGAAGACGATGGACAGCAGGATCTTATCCTTGGAGAACATGTGGCCCAGGCTCATGGCCGCGTAGAAGTGCAGGCAGGTGTAGAGGCCGCTCACGATCACGCAGAGCAGGGTCTCCAGTCCGATCGTCCACAGATCGCCCATGCTCACGCCGGCCTGCTCCATGGCCGCCCGGATCTCTGCCCAGCTCGGGAAGCCCTCGAAGAGCTGTGCGAGATTGGTGCCGGTCTGGAACATCACAGTCAGCAGGATCACCAGCCAGATCACCACGAAGGTGGCCGCAAACCAGACGATCGACACGATCATCTTGCTCCACACGAGCTCATGCACGCTGACGGGCAGGGTGTGCATCAGGTAGCCCTCGTCCTTGAGGAGGTTGGTGTAGAAACGCTTGATCATCATCACGAGCGTCATGATCGCGGCGGCGATGATACCGACGACGAAGGCCGCGACGATCAGCCCGCAGAAAACCGTGAGCAGGAAATGCACGCTGTGATCCATCACGCGGATCGAGAAGTTGGCCAGGACGGCCAGCAGCACGACGGCGCCGTAGACGGGGAGCATCGTGCGCCCGGTGGCACGGAACTCGTGCTTTAAGAGTTTCCCTAGCATTTGAATACCTCCCTGAAATACGCATCCACGCTCTTGCCCTTTTCCTCGCGGATCTCGTCCACCGAGGACTGGAGCACCACATGGCCGTTCTGAATAAAGATCACGTCGTCCAGCACCGGCTCCACGTCGGCGATCAGATGGGTGGAGATCACCACGGCGGCGCTGGGGTTGTAATTGCGGATGATGGTGTCCAGGATGTAGTCCCGGGTGGCGGGGTCCACACCGCCGATGGGTTCATCCAGCAGGTAGAGCTTGGCCTGCCGGCTCATCACCAGGATGAGCTGCACCTTCTCGCGGGTGCCCTTGGACATCTGCTTGATACGCATGGATTCGTCGATGCCGAGGCGCGCAAGCATCTCCTTGGCGCGCTCGCGGTCGAAGTCCGCGTAAAAGTCCTCGAAGAAATCCATGAGCTGCTTTGCGCTCATCCAGTCGGGGAGATACTCCTTGTCGGAGAGATAGGAAACCAGCGCCTTGCTCTCTCTCCCGGGGGCCGAGCCGTCGACCAGGATCTCTCCGGACGAGGGCGTAAGCAGGCCGTTGGCCAGCTTGATGAGCGTGGTTTTGCCGCTGCCGTTGGGGCCCAGAAGCCCGATCACGCGGCCCGGCTCGATGCGAAGATTGACGTCTTCCAGCGCCTGGATCCTGCCGAAGCGCTTGGACAGGTCTCTGCATTCCAGAATTGCCATTTATTCATCCTCCTTGAGCAGCGCTATGATGCCTTCCCGGTCATAGCCCAGTTCTTTCATTGCCTGGAGAAAGCTCTCCAGCTGCCCCTTTGCCAGGGTCTTTTTCATGTCTTCGATCACCTTTACATCCTCCGTGACAAAGCGGCCGGCCGTCCGCTGGGAATATACGAGGCCCTCCCGCTCCAGCTCCTGCAGCGCCCGCTGCATGGTGTTGGGATTGACCCCCGCCTCCATGGCCATGTCCCGTACGGAAGCAAGTCTGGCGC
This sequence comes from Oscillospiraceae bacterium, assembly GCA_902774015.1. Lineage (GTDB taxonomy): Bacteria > Bacillota > Clostridia > Oscillospirales > Oscillospiraceae > Limivicinus. Next base: position 3,978 of record CACYHB010000031.1, read on the forward strand.
CGGGGGGCAGCGCACCGGAGACGATGCCCAGCTTGATTTTCTCCACCAGCTGGGAGTAGATGGGAAGATCATTGCGGAATCCCCAATCCAATATTCAGCACCTCCATTTGTGTTAATGTACTAAGCGATTAATACAATAACACACTTTTGCGGTTTGTCAAGGGCTTTTTTGAAAAAAGTTGAAAAAAAGCCGTCCCGTGAAGGGACGGCAGGAATTCAGGTACGCAAAACGCGTTCCACGGCGCGGCAGAAGGCGGCCAGCAGCTTCAGGCGAAAGCCTTTGTCCGGCGCGCTGCGGATCTGGCAGACGGCGTAAAAGCGGGCGAAGGCGTCGGCAAGCGAAAACAGGCCGCCTTCCCCGTCCGAGAGGACGGCGCGCAGCAGAAGCGCGCGCTCCGCTTCCCCCCAATTGCCGGCACAGTCCGGGGCGCGTTCCTCCTCCAGCAGCGAGCGGCTCCTGAAATAGGCCCAGCGCAGACGATAGAGCGGGCTTGCCGCGTCCTGCCGCAGGGCCAGGGCGGGATCGAGACCCGGAAAGCGCGCGGCCGAAAAGTCCGGCGCCGCATCCGGCGGCGCGCAGAGGGCGTCCAGCGCCCTGTCATACCAGGCGTCGGACAGGCGGAAGTTGAGAAAGCCCGGCCCGGCTGCGGTGAGTGCGGCGAAGGCCTCCGGCAGTTCCGCTTCCCGGGCGAGGGATGCCGCCAGATCCGCAGGGGAGAGGTCCAGGACGGCGGCAGAGCACAGCGCCTGGTTTCCCGCAAGCTCGCCGCGGGCGAAATCCTCTTTCCAGGAAAAGCCCCCCCGGAGCCGGCCTCCCGGGACCATGCGCGCCAACGCCCCGGAAAGGCAGGCTTCGGCCGCCGCCTCGGTACGGCTTCGGAGCTCAGCAGCCGACAGGCTGTTCATGGTCCTTCTTTTCGGTCACGGTGATCTGGAAGCGGTTGCGGCTGGCCACCGTGTGCTCCATATCCACCACGTAGTCGATCTCCACGTTGCCGCCGTTTGCGTCCATGTGATGGCGGATGCGGCGGGTGTCGATGCCCATGGTGGCGGCGCCGAAGGGCGTGGCGTACTGAAACGCGTCTCGCAGGCCCTCCCGGAAGATCATCCGGCTGGTGATCATCCCGTCCCGGTCCACAACGACCTGATCCGGCATGACGATCACGCTGGTGCGGGTGCCCTCCAGCCCGGTCACGTCCGATTCCATATAGGTCAGACAGCCGTTTTCACCGTCGAAGTAGTAGTGCCCGTCGGTGGAGAACTCCAGCGAGTCCTCGTCCTCCTGGTCGTAGCTGTGTATGCTGTTGATCGAGATCCAAACGTCTTTTAACATGCTTCATCCGTCCTTAATAAGCCATTACGGGCACGCGCTCCGCGCCCTGCGCGAGGGGGCGGCCCAGCAGGGTGGAGGCGGCGCGGCCGAAAGCCCCGGGGTCGCCGCTTACAAGGAAGCGCTCCTCCCCGCGGCCGCCGGTCATGCCGTTTACGATCAGATACTGGGCGACCTGGGCCGCGCCGCAGTAGGCCGCGCTCACCAGCGCCGTGCTTTGCCCCAGATAGTCGGAGAGCGCGCCCTCGATGATCCCGTAGTGGGTGCAGCCCAGCAGCACCGCGTCCGCCTCGCGCAGCGGCGCGCAGTAACGCGCCACGGCGTCCCGGATCGCGGGATCCCCGGAGCCGTGCCCGCTTTCGATGAGCGGGACAAAGTCCGGGCAGGGGACCGGCAGGATCTCGCGCCCCGGGCAGTCCGCCCGCAGGGCCTTTTCAAAGGCGCCGCTGCGGATGCTGGCCGCGGTGGCGATGACGCCGAGAGGGCCGTCGCCCGGCACCTTGCGCATCCCGGCCACGCCCGCCTTCAGCACACCGAAGCTGGGGATGGGGTAGCGCTCCAGGATGTCCGCCGCATTGGAGGACAGGGTGCCGCAGGCGACGATGATGGCTTTCACGTCAAAAGAGGCGATCAGATCCAGATCCTGTACCGCCATGCGCCGCAGCTGCTCCCGGCTTTTTTCCCCATAGGGCAGGCGCCCGGTGTCGCCGAAATATAAGATGTTTTCCTCCGGCAGCAGCTCCTGCAGCGCCTTGAGCGCCGTAAGCCCGCCCAGTCCGGAGTCAAAAATACCGACTGCTCGATTATCCATAGTTTCTCCTTCTCATACCGAGACACTTTACTATACAACAATCGCCATGGCAATACAAGCAAAATTTGCTCTTGTTTTCCGCCGAAAACGGTATATAATATCCTTTACCGCACAGGCAGATTGCGAAACCGGGTTTCGCAGGGAAAGGAAAAGGGGGGCGGAAGCATGAACATTGAACTGAGCGAAAAGGAATTCCGGCGGCTGCTGGACATGGTTTATATCGGCAACTGGATCCTGAACTCCGCCCGCGGCGAGGACCGCTTTGAGGACTACGACCAGCTGCAGGAAAAGCTCTTCGCGCTCTGCTCCAAAAACGGCATGAACGCGCTGGCTACCCGCTGGATGGGGCATGTGTTCCCTTCCCAGGCCTATGAGGACGGCGGCATCCACGAGGCCATCGCCGACTATGAGGACGCGGTATTCTACAACATCCTGGCCGAGGAACTGGCGCGGCGCGACCTGGGCTTTGTGGACAGCGACCCGGAGGACTACACGGAGCTGACGGCCCGGATGGAGGAATATCTGTCGGAGTTTGACAAAAACGGCCTGGATACCATTTCCATTGATAATATGTAAGAAAGGCAAAGCCCATGCATGATGAACTGACCCGCGAAGACATCCGCAAAATGCAGGAGGAACTGGACTACCGCCGGCTGGAGCTGATGCCCGGCCTGATCGAGGAGGTCAAGCGCACCCGCGCCTTCGGGGACCTGAGCGAGAACTTTGAATACAAGGCGGCCAAGCAGGCCCAGAACAAAAACCGCAGCCGCATCCGCTACCTGGAGGGCATGATCAAGACGGCGAAGGTCATCGAGGACCGCTTCGGCGCCGACCAGGTGGGCCTTTTTGACAAGGTGGAGATCTACATGCCCGAGGACGACGAGACCGAGATCATCCAGGTGGTGACCACGGTGCGCTGCGATCCGCGCAAAGGGCTCATCAGCAAGGAGAGTCCCTTCGGCAGACAGGTGCTGGGCAAAAGGGTGGGCGACCGCTTCACCGTGACGGTCAGCGATACCTACAGCTATGAGGCTGAGATCCGCGCCATCACCAAGACGGAAGACGACGGTTCCGCTCCGCTGATGGGGTATTGAAAAAGATGGCCGTTTTCTTCGGAAAAACTGCCTTTTTTGTGAAACATCCCTTGACAATTGCAGAATTGACGATATAATAATATGGCCTGTCTGGATCGACGGGCCATATTTCCTTGCTCCCACGGGCAGTTCAACTGCTCAATTCCGTGTGGGGGCCAGAGACCAAAAGGAGGTGCAACCATGGCAAAAGCAAGCGAAAAGTACGAAGTGATGTACATCATCAACCCCAACCTCTCCGAGGAGGAGACCGCGGCGGTCGTTGAGAAGTTCAAGGCGCTTGTTGAGGCGAATGGTACTCTGGAAGAGTTGGAGGAGATGGGCAAGCGCAAGCTGGCTTACGAGATCAACTACATTTCCGAGGGAACCTATGTGCTGATGAAGTTCACCAGCGGCCCCGACTTCCCCGCCGAGCTCGACCGTATTCTCGGTATTACCGACGGCATTATGCGTCGCCTGATTACCCTGCGCGCAGAGTAAAGGAGACAGACCATGCTCAATCACATCGTTATCATGGGTCGTCTGACCCGCGATCCCGAGCTGCGCACCACGCAGTCCGGCGTCAGCGTGACGTCCTTCACTGTGGCGGTGGACCGCGATTTCGGCGGCCGTGACGGCGGCGAGCGCCAGACCGATTTTATCGACTGCGTCGCATGGCGTCAGACCGGTGAGTTCGTGTCCAAGTACTTCCACAAGGGCAGCATGATCGTGGTTTCCGGCCGCCTCCAGTCCCGCAAATGGCAGGACCGCGACGGCAACAACCGCACCAGCTGGGAAGTCAACGCGGACAACGTGTACTTCGGGGAAAGCCGCGCCAGCTCCGGCAGCGGCAATTATTCCCGCGATGACAACAGCTACTCCAACAGCAGTTATTCCAATTCCGGCAATTACGGCTCTTACGACGGCGGCCGCCAGAACAGCGCCCCCGCCCCCTCCGCCTTTGCCGAGCTGGACGACGGCGACGGAGAGCTCCCGTTTTAATACTTGAGAATAGGAGGATACAGCTTTGGCTTTCGATAAGAACAATCCCAAGAATCGCAAGCGCAGAAAAGTTTGCCAGTTCTGCGTGGACAAGGCCACTTATATCGATTACAAGGACACTGCGAAGCTCCGCCGCTTCCTGTCCGAGCGCGGCAAGATCCTGCCCCGCCGCACCACTGGCACCTGCGCCATGCATCAGCGCGAGCTGACCGAGGCGATCAAGCGCTCCCGCCAGGTGGCGCTCCTGCCCTACGTGCTCGATTAAGTCTTTACAAAGCAAAACTCCCTCACCGATCGGTGAGGGAGTTTTTTGTTGCTGTGCGGCCCCGCCGGGCAGCTTACGGCAGAACGTGCACCCGCACGCTGACGGTCCGGCCGTCATAGGCCGCCGTCAGGGTCACTCCGTCCGGCACCGCGGCTTTCGGGATCACGGCGCAGATGTCATAATCCCGCAGCTCCAGCGCCAGAGCGCTCTCATCGGAAATAGACCATTCGGCGCTGACTCTCTCTCCGGTATAGAGATCCACGGCATAGAGCTCAACCGGATCGTCGCCCAGGCGCAGGGTAAATTCGTCCAGCGGCTTTTCGAAATAGCGGAGCTCCAGACCGCCGGTTGCGGCGGGCGGAGGCGTGGGATCCGCACCCGATGCAGTCGCCGCGCCGCCGTCTTCGACGGGCGGGAGATAGATCTTCACGCTGCCGCCGAGACCGTCATCGGTCATGGCGGTCACGATCACGCCGCCGGGCATCGGCGTCCTCGGCACCACGGTGATGCCGCCGTCCTCCGCGCTGCCGCCCGTAAGCGACACCGCGTCGCTGCTGGCCATCCAGGAGGCCATGACCCGCTCGCCCTTGCGGTTGTAGGCGTAGAGTTCCACCGGCTCCTCGCCCACGTGGAGCGTGAACTCGTCCAGGCTGAATTCGTAGTAGCGGATGTCCAGCGTTCGCTCCAGGGCATCCCCGTCCGGGCCGCCGCCGTTTTCCGTAAGCATCGTGCCGCGGACGGTCTGAAACAGCATCGGGATCTGCGTGACCGCCGTATCGCTGTCCAGATAATACTCGCCGATCAGCTCAAAGGGCTCGTCCGAGGGCTGCTGGGCCCGCAGCATCAGGCGGCCTTCCTCATCGGTATAGGGAAATATCTTGAAATCGGAGTCATGCGTTACTCTGATACCACTGTATTTCTCATCCGGCTGGCCGAAGAGGTCCGCCACCGGGTAGGCCCGCCCCACCACCAGCTGCGTCACCATGCGGGTGCTTTCGCTCGGCGTGCCGGCTGGGCTGGGTGCAGCCTCCGCGAGCGGCTCAGGGCTCGGCGCGGCAGCCTCCGCCTTGTCCATCGGGTCGGTCAGAAAGCAGACCGCCAGGACGACACAGAGCAGCAGGCCCGCGAGGATCGCCCACCGCGTCGGCTTCTTCCAGCGCAGGACGTTTCCGATGCGCCTCTTCGCGTCGGACTCGCCGAAGGCCAGGGGACAGGCCGCGATGCGGCGGCGCTCCACACTGCAGTCCAGCAGGGCGCGGGAATAAGGCTTTCTGGCGCCGGGACCCAGCAGACTGAGCACATGCTCGTCGCAGGCAAGCTCAATGTCTTTGCAGAAGAGCACATACGCAAGCCAGGAAAGAGGATGGAACCAGTTTACGCACAAAAGGGCAAAGCCCAGGGGCTTCCACCAGTGGTCGTGTCGGGTGATGTGCCCCTGCTCGTGGGCCAGCACCAGGGCCATGTTCTCTTCCGTCAGGCCGAAGGGCAGATAGATGCGCGGGAAAACGACGCCAAGCACAAAGGGGGAGTCGATCCGATCCGTGAGATAAATGTTGTCGTGAAACAGCACCGCGTCCGCGACGCGGCGGCGAAGCAGGAAAAAGCTCACCAGCGTGTAGCAGAGCAGCGCCGCCATCCCGACAAGCCAGACCACAGCCCCGATGTGCAGCCAGATCTGCGCGGGATCGGCGCTCGCCGCGGGCGTCGGCGCGAGACTGGAGGCGAGGGCGGGATTCACCGCGGCGTCCACCGCGGGGATGCCGCTCTGCACCGCCGGCGCGGCGCCGACGGCGACGGTGAGAGGCGCGGCGGAGGGGATCAGGCTCCAGGGGCTTTTGAGCCGCGCAGGGAGCAGCAGCCGAAGGGCGGCAAGGCCCCAGAGCAGGCAGCGCAGATTTTTCGGCGCCTTTTTGGTGAGCGGACGCAGGATCAGCACCGCGAGGATCAGCCAGGAGGCGGCGAGGCTCCGGTTCAACAGCTCCAGAAAAAGCGCGTCCATCTCAGTCCTCCGCCTCCTCGATCAGCTTCCGCAGCGCGTCAAGCTCCGCGGCGCCGAGCTTTTTATGACGGCTGAAAGCGGCCACGAAGGCGGGCAGCGAGCCGCCGAAGGTGTCCTCCACCAGCGCGTCGATGCGGGCGTTCTCCGCCTCCTGGCGGGAGATGAGGCTCGAGACCACGGCGTTTTCACTTTTCACCACGCCGCGTTCACTGAGCCGCTTGATGACCGTATAGGTGGTGGCCTTGCTCCAGCCCAGCTTCTCTCTGCAGAGCTTCACAAGCTCGGTGCTCTTCACCGGCTCGCGCTCCCAGAGGATCTGGCAGAAGCGGTACTCGCTTTCAAAAATTCTCGGGGTAGGCATAGGGCATCCCTCCGATCAATGAGAATGGGTCGAACGCGTTAGACTATCATGAGTCTAACGCGTTCGACCTGTTTTGTCAATGCCCCTTTGGGATTCTTAAGATTTTTCCGCCGCCAGCTTCCGCAGCTCCTCCCAGGCGGCCTTTCCGCCGGCGAGGATCGAGGGGCGGGAGGCGTCGAAGGGCAGAGCCGCGCCGTCGAGACGGGTACAGACGCCGCCGGCCTCCTCCACGAGGAGGGCGCCCGCCGCGTAATCCCAGAGGGAGAGGGCCATTTCAAAATAGACGCCGGCCCGGCCCGCCGCCACGCTGCAGAGATCCAGCGCGGCCGAACCCTGGCGCCGGATGTCGAGGCTCGCGCGGTAGGCCTTTTCCATCAGGCGGAAGGTCTGCGAAACGGTGTCGCTGTTATACGGCGCGGTGCCGCAGACAACCAGCGTTTCGGAAAGGGGCGCCTCGTCCACGTGGATGGGCCGCCCGTTCAGGAACGCGCCGCCGCCCCGCAGGGCGGTGAACAGCTCGTCCACGTAGGGGTTATAGATCGCCCCGGCCAGGAGCTTCCCCCGGCTCATATAGGCCACGGAGAGGCAGCTGTGGTTCAGACGCCGGACAAAGTTCATCGTGCCGTCGATGGGGTCGATGATGAACAGGTGCTCGGCGCGCAGATCGTCGTGCCGGTCGTTCTCCTCGCAGAAGAAGCGGGCGTCCGGGACGGCGGCGGAGAGCCGCTCCGTCAGCAGATTCTGCACCCGGCGGTCATATTCGGTGACCACGTCCCGGTGGCCGGTCTTGCACTCGGCCAGGATGCCGTGGGCGTGAAGGATCGGGGCCGCGGCCTCTTTTTCGGCGGCGGCGATGGCTTGTAAAATGTTTTCGGTATTCATATCGTTCTCCTGTTAAACTGCGGGTATCCCTATTTCTTGAGCTGGCCCGGGCTGATGCCGAAGCTGGTTCGGAAAGCCCGGTGAAAGGCGGAATAATCGGCAAAGCCAGCGGCCTCCGCCGCCGCGTTGGCAGGCGTGCCCTCGCGGATGAGCCGCGCCGCGTACAGCAGACGCTTCTGCCGCACGTAGGCGTGGACGGTGTTGCCGGTCTCGGCCTTGAAGAGGCGCATGAAGTGGTAGCGGCTCAGGTACACCCGCTCGGCCAGCGCGTCCACCGAGAGCTCCCGCCCCAGGTTTTCGTTGATGTAGGACAGGGTCTGGCGGATCTTGGGATCATAGCGCTGCTCCTCCCGGCGGGGCGCTGCGTTCATCCGCCCGATCAGCACCAGAAGCTGCAGGATATAGGTGTCGCAGAGAGTCTGGGCGCCGAAGGCGGGGTCCCGCGCCGCCGCCTCGTAGGACCGGAAGGTCTGCTCCAGCGCCCGGCGCTGCTCCTCGTCCGGCACCAGGCGGTATTCGCCGCTGCGGTCGGCTTCCTCAAAGCAGTCCATCAGCCGCGCCTCCGGCAGCAGCCGGTCGAAATATTTCCCGTCCAGGTATAATATAATGCGCTCGTAGGGTTCCGATTTGTCAATGAGCGCCTTGTGGATCGCGTGGTGCTTCACCAGCAGGATGTCCCACGGCCGCAGCGCGTAGGAGACGCTTTCCACCGCGTAGTCCACCCGACCCGAGAGCAACAGCACGATCTTGTCAAAGTCGTGAAAGTGGAAATCCCGCTCCTGCCCGGCGGTGTCCCGCAGGTGGAAGTAATGGTAATTCTCTTCCAGGTAACCCTCACGGGCGAAGCTCCGGTCATGCTTCATGGGCGGCGCCTCCTTTCCTGTCATTCTGAGCGAAGCGAAGAATCTCGTCGGCACAACCCCTCACCCGCTTCGCGGGAGCTCCCCTTGCACAGGGGAGCCAATTTGAAAAACTGATCGCAGTATACAGCACTTTTTGCAATGTTTCAAGCATCAGATGCAATTTACATGGCAGAAGCTTGCAAATATAATGGGGATGATCTCTGGAAAGGAGCGTAATCATTATGGCTAACAACAAGAGCGGCAGTTTCCTCAAGAACAACTGGTTCTTCTTCACCATGATCCTTGGCATCGTCCTCGGCATCGTGGTGGGCTTTGCCTGGCCCGGCGCCGGTGCGCTGGAGCCCCTCGGCACCCTGTTTATCAATATGATGTTCTGCGTGGTGGTCCCGATGGTGTTCTTCTCCATCTCTTCCTCCATCGCAAACATGAAGAGCGCCAGGCGCGCGGGCAAACTGATGGGCACCACGGTGCTGACCTTCATGTGCACCACCGTCATCGCCTCCGTGATCATGTATGTCCTGGTGCGCTTCATCCCCGTCTACACCGGCGAACCCGCCTTTGAGCCGGGCGCCTCCGAACCCATGAGCGCGGGCGAGATGATCGTCGGCTTCTTCACCAAGTCCGACTTTCCCGAGCTGTGGAGCCGTCGCTCCATCCTGCAGCTCATCATCGCGGGCATCTTCTTCGGCTTCGGCGTGCAGATGTGCGGCGGCCCCGAGACCAAGGTGGCGCAGCTCCTGGAGGAGATCACCAACGTCCTCATGAAGGTCATCAAGCTCATCAGCTTCTACGCCCCCATCGGCTTCTTCGGCTTCTTCGCCGCCCTGGTCGCGGCCCACGGCGCCGACTTCGTCTCCAGCTACGCCCGCGCCATCATCCTCTACTACGTCGTCTCCTTCGCCTACATGTTCCTGATCTTCCCGCTCTACGCCCGCTTCGGCGGCGGCAAGGGCGCCGTCAAGGTCATGTTCCAGCATCTGTTCCGCCCCGCGGCGGTCGCCTTCGGCACCTGCTCCAGCGTGGCCACCATCCCCACCAACATGGAGGTCTCCGAGGATACCGGCATCTCCAAGGACGTGACCGACATCGTGCTGCCCATGGGCGCCACCATGAACATGGACGGCTCCGGCATGAGCGCCATCATCAAGGTCGCTTTCCTCTTCGGCATGTTCGGCATGGACTTTGCCTCCAAGGACGCGCTGCTGGCCATCGTGGTCGCAACGGTCTCCTCTGTCGCCATGTCCGGCATCCCCGGCGGCGGCGGCACCGGCGAGCTGGTGCTCTGCTCCCTGTTCTTCCCCGAGCAGCTGGCCATCGCTTTCCCCATCGCCCAGGCCATCGGCGATCTGGTCGATCCTCCCGCCACCATGGTCAACGCCGCCGGCGACTACGTGGCCTCCTTCATCGTCTCCCGCTACAACGACGGCAAGGACTGGCTGCAGAAGAAGCTCAGGGCCGACGCGGGCAAGAACTGACATATGCGCTATACCAAGATGCACGGCGCGGGCAATTCCTTCCTTCTGACGGAAAACCTGCGCGGGCAGCTTCAGGGCGAGGACCTTTCGGCCCTCGCCCTGCGGCTATGCGATCCGAAAAGCGGCCCCGGCGCGGACGGGCTGATCGTGCTCGTCCCGGCGGCAGAGGCGGATTTCGGCATGCTGTTTTACAACAGCGACGGATCTCCCGGCGAAATGTGCGGAAACGGCGCGCGCTGCCTCGCCCGCTACGGCGTGGAGCATGGCCTTGTGAAGAACGCGCGGGATATCCGCATCCTCGCCCCGGCGGGCCTCGTGACGGGACAGCGTGTGAGCGGGGAGCTGTACCGGGTGCGCCTGAACGATCCCTCGGCGGTCGATCTGCACCGGGAAGCCGAGGGAGAGGACTGCGCCTATCTGGAGCTGGGAGATCCCGGCATCCCCCACGCGGTGGTCGAGGTCGGCGCGGAAGCCTTTGCCGATCCGGATGCGCTGCGGGAGCGGGGGCGCGCACTCCGGCACAGCCCGGCTTTCCCGAGGGGCGCCAACGTGACCTTTGCCTGCCTGACCGGGGAAAACCGCATACGCGCGCTCACCTTTGAGCGGGGCGTGGAGGACTTCACCCTCGCCTGCGGCACCGGCTGCGGCGCAGCCGCCTCCGCGCTGATCCTGCGCGGCCGCATCCCCGGCGATACGGTGGAGATCGATATGCCCGGCGGACATCTCTCCGTCCGGCTGACGCGCGCGGGCGATACCGTCCGTGACATTCACCTCACCGGCCCCACCGCCGTGGTGGAGACCGGAGAGTTTACAGTTTAAGTTCTTTTCGAGGATAACAGATCGCCGCGCCGGTTTTCACAACCGGCGCGGCGATCTGTTATTGCACAAACTGCAGGACAAAGACCACGGCGATGGCGGCCAGAACGCAGAGGATCGCCGAGCGCTTCCGCAGAGCAAGCAGAGCAGCGGCAGCTCCGCCGAGCAGCCCCGCCCAGGGGCGCGCGGCGTCCACGCTCAGAATCCCCGGGAAGATCAGCGCCGCCATGGCCGTATAGGGGATCAGGCGGAGAAAACGCTCCATCCGCGGGGAAAAACGCAGCCGGTCCACCAGCACGAAGGGCAGCATGCGCGGGATATAGGTCACCAGCGCCATGGAGAGGAACAGAAGAACGATCGCAGTGTCAGACATCGGCTTCCTCCTTCAGTTCTACAAAGAAGCTCCCCGCAAAGGCGCAGAGCAGGGTGGAGACGATCAGGGCCCAGGAGGAGGCCATCACACGGCCCAGAAGCGTGTTGCACAGCGCGGTCAGCAGCACCAGCGCCGCGAGCTTTCCGTTTCCCGGCAGATCCGGCATGAGGATGCTGATGAACATGGCGTAGAGGGAGATGCCAAGGCTCGCCGTCAGGATCGGCGGCAGCAGATCCATGGCCAGGGCACCCAGCAGCGTCCCCAGATTCCAGCTCAGGTAGATGGCGACGTGGATGCCGAGGAAGAAGAACACGCTGCGGCTCTTTCCGGTTCCGGTGGTGAAGAGGGCAAAGCTTTCATCCGTCACGCCGAAGGCGGCCAGAAGCCGCAGCGGCAGGGGAGCCGGCTCCATCCGGTGCATCACGCAGGTGGACATGATGATGTGCCGCAGATTCAGCACAAAGGTGGCCAGCACGATGGCCAGGAAGGCCCCGTGCTCGGCCAGCATGCCCGCCGCCATCATCTGGCTGGCCCCGGCATAGACCGTCAGCGACATGAGGCAGGCCTGCCCGGCGCTCAGGCCCGCCTGCCGTGCCATGACCGCATAGGCGATGCCGATGGGCACGTAGCCCAGCATGATCGGAAGCCCGGCGCGCAGGCCCGCGGCAAAGAGTTTTCGTTTTTCCTCCGTCACGCTCCGTCCACCCCTTTCTTTTCCTGTTATTGCCAGCTATCATACGCCGGTTTTCGTCTCCTGTCAACAGGGAGTCTCCGCTTGCTTTCGCCTCTCTTTTCACAAGATATGGTGTATTCTCTTGCCAGATAACACAAGATAAAACAAGGAGGCCGGAGAATGATCCAGACAATGCGGACAAGGCCGACGCTGCGGCGCAGCGGGCTGCTGTATCTGCGCGTGGAGGACATCGCGCCAAATCCCGCCCAGCCGCGCAAGATCTTCGATGAGGAAGCGCTGCGGGAACTGAGCGCGAGCATCCGCAGCTACGGCGTCCTGCACCCGCTGACGGTGCGGCTGCGGGGCGGAAAATACGAGCTGGTGGCGGGAGAGCGGCGGCTGCGGGCGGCAAAGCTGGCCGGGCTGCGGGAGGTGCCGTGCATGATCGTGGATGTGAATCTGGAGGACGCGGGGCTGCTTGCTCTCGTGGAGAATCTGCAGCGCAAGGACCTGGACTTTCTGGAGGAAGCCCGGGGTCTGCAGCAGCTGATCGGCATGTTCGGCATCAGCCAGGAGGAGGCGGCGCGGAAGATCGGCCGCTCCCAGTCCGCGGTGGCCAACAAGCTGCGGCTTCTGAAGCTGCCGGAGGACGTGCTGGAGGCTCTGCGGGAAAACGGCCTCAGCGAGCGGCACGGGCGGGCGCTGCTGCGGCTGGGCGACGCGGAGCGGCAGCGCGCTGCTCTGGCCCGTATTCTGGAGAAGGATCTGACCGTGGCGGCCACGGATGCCTATGTGGACGCGCTGCTGGCCTCCCCGGAGCCGCCCCGCCGCCCGGATGGGCGCCGCAGCTTCGTGATGAAGGACGTGCGGGTGTTTCTCAACAGTCTCAGTCATTCGCTGGACCTGATGAAGCAGGGCGGGATCGCCGCCGGAATGCGCCGGGAGGAGACCGACGATGCGCTGATCCTCACCATCTCCATCCCCAAATCCAGAAATCCGACATAAAACCGGTACACGCGTCATAAGATCCTGAGAGGTGATGCGTTTTGATCGGCTGTTTTTCGGAGCTTCGCTACAAGGAGGTCATCGACATCCATTCGGGCTGCCGCCTGGGCTATGTGTGCGACGCAGAGCTGGACCACGCGGAGGGGAGGATCCTGTCCCTCATCACGCCGGGACGCTCCCGGCTCTTCGGCCTGCTGGGCCGGGAAGACGACTACGTGCTGCCCTGGTCCTGCATCGCGCGTATCGGCGGGGATATCATCCTGATCGACGTCAAGGAGGAGCTGCCCCGCCGCAAGCGGCCGAGAAAGAGCATCCCGGGCTTCTGAGAAAAAAAGAAAGCTCGAAAGAGCTTTCTTTTTTGAGACTGTCAAAGAACTACGCTGAAAGCACAACAAACAGAGCAGCGGGGGAGCTCGAGGGGGCAAGGCCCGCCTCGAGTACAATAACCCGCCGTGCATTTTGATCCCCCGTCAAAATGCGCGGCGGGAGAAGCGCAGTCAAAAAAGTCTGTCAGACTTTTTTGACAAGCTGAAAAAAGAAAGCTCGAAAGAGCTTTCTTTTTTATAGAATCAGGATTCGTTTACCAGCTTACCGCTCATGTGCTCGATCGTGAGCTCCAGCATCTGCACCCGCCCGATGCCGCTTCGGATCTCCCGCTCCAGACTTTCGGGATCCGGGTAGTATTTCCCGCCGAAGGCGCGCAGCAGTTCTTCGACGTCTTCCCCGGAGGGGTCCACGGTCCGGATGCGGCCGAAAACGATGACGCTGCGGATGTTGAGCGCCCACTCGCCCTCCCGGCGGAAGCCCTCGTCCATGACGCAGAAGCTCACCTTGTCGTGCCGGCGGATCGCGTCCAGCTTGTGGCCCTGCCGCGCCCCGTGAAAGTACAGCTTCCCGTCCCGGTACAGGAAGTCCAGCGGCAGGGCATAGGGGTAGTCTCCCTCACCCAGCACGGCCAGCACGCCGCGCGGCTCCTTTTCCAGAATCGCCAGACACTCGCTCTCCGGGAGCTGCTGTTTGAATCGGCGCATTTTGCGAAAGGCCGGGGTCCTGCCGCCGTTTTCCCAGGCTTCCCGGGTCAAAAAGCCTTCGATCGCCTCGATCTGCTCGCCGTTTCGGCGGAGAACATGGGTGAAGTCCGGCTGAAAGCCCAGACTCCGGTGCAGCGCGGCGGAACCGGGATTGAAGGAGAACCAGCCGCCGTTTACAAACTCCAGCGCGGGATCCTCGGTGAAGAGCCGGTCGATGACGGCGCCCAGCGCCTCCTTCATCAGGCCCTGCCTCCGGAAATCCCGGTGGAGGGCGAAGGAAAGGCTCCTGCCGTTCTTCCGGCTCCAGACCGGATGGCCCTGTACCGGCGGGTTGGGTTCTCCGACGACGATGTGGCCGATGACCCGGTCATCCTCCCGCAGCGCCAGGGCCAGCACCTTTTCCGGGTTTTCCAGCCGCCATGCGAATTCCTCCCGCAGGTCCTGCTCGCTCATGTCCACCCGGTAGCCCAGCATGCGCCAGAGCGCGGGATCCCTGAAGTAGTCCATATACGCATCCCGGTCTCTCTCGGCAAAGGGGCGGACGTACAGACGCGCGGTTTCCAGTTTCATCATTTCTCCTCCCTGTGGAAAACGGGCAGCCGGAGCTGCCCGTTCAGCTTATTCGACACGCTGGATCCGCTTGCCGCCGCTGCCGCCGGCGGTGATGAGCGGCACCCGCTCCGTGATGAGGGAGGAGGTGTCCAGCCCGTACCAGGTGACCTTGGAGCCGGCCATGCGGCGAATGGCATACTTGGTATTGAGGATGCGCTCGTCCAGGGTGCTGAGCTCCGTCTTGGTGGTGACGGATTTGTGGATGATGCAGAATTTGAAGGTGCCCACCGTGGACGGCCCGTAGATGGAATACCTCTTCTCCTGAGACGGAAGCTCGCCGCTCTGCTGCAGATCCTGCACGATCTGGCGCAGATAGACGTTGATGCGAGGGGAGCACTGAAAGCCCAGATCCAGCTTGACGCGGAAGATGAAGTCGGTGCCGTAGGTCTCCACGTGGTAGTGCATGGTGTCCGGTTCGCCGAGCACGTTCACGCTCACAAACCAGTAGGCCTGGGCGCGCTTCTGATCCTTGTCCAGAATGGAGTAGAGAATGTCCCGGTCGATGAACGCCGGGTCCCGGCGCCCTGCCCGAGATAGTTGAGGACCAGACAGATCTTGACAAAGGGCCAGCTGAAGTAGATGTTCTCCTTGCCCACATGGCCCATGTCGGAGTACAGGGCTTCCGCGCCGGTGGTGGCGAGGAAGACGCTCCCCAGGATCATGAAGTCGGCCTTGTTCGCGGGGCTGAGCAGCACCTGCACGGCGTGGATGGGGTTGAAGGCACGCAGCACGGAGGGAAAGGCACCGATGTGCAGCAGTCCGGAGACGCCGAGGAAGGAGAACCACAGCAGCATCACGGGGCCAAAGGCTTTGCCGATGCGGCTGGTGCCGGCGTGCTGGATGGCGAAGAGCACGGTGATGATGAGCAGGGTAATGAGCACCACCTTGGTCTGCCCGGCGCCGAGGAGGCGGTCCATGACGGCCATGCTCCGCAGACCCTCCACCGCGGTGGTCACGGTGACCGCAGGGGTCAGCACCCCGTCGGCCAGCAGCGCGGCGCCGCCGAGCATGGCGGGCAGGATCAGCCATTTGCCGCAGTGCTTCACCAGCGCGTAGAGGGAGAAGATGCCTCCTTCGCCGTGGTTGTCGGCTTTCATGGCGATCAGCACGTACTTGACAGTGGTCAGCAGGGTAATGGTCCAGATCACCAGAGACAGGGAGCCGACGATGAAGCCCTCGGCCACGTGGGCGATGCCGCCATTGCCCTCCAGAATGGATTTCATCACGTACATCGGCGAGGTGCCGATGTCGCCGTATACGATTCCGATGGTCACCAGAAACAGACCGAAGCGGAATTTCTTTTTGTTTTTTATGGCTTTCCTGTGCTCCTTAAGCCTTGGATAAAAACAAAAAGCAGTATATCACAAAGCGGGTTTACACGCAACAAAAACCGGGCCGAAGCCCGGTTTTGCGTTGCTTTATTGTTTCCAGGTGCGCGGGATGAGCAGCACCAGGATCGGGTAGATCTCCAGACGGCCCAGCAGCATCGCCAGCGTGAGAAAGAGCTTTGTGCGGGGCGAGAAAATGGCAAAACTGCCGGCGGGGCCGATGAGCTTCGTCATGCCCGGGCCGATGTTGGACAGGCAGCTCAGCGCAGCCGTGAAGCAGGTGGCCACGTCGAAGCCGTCCAGACTCACCATAAAGGCAAAGAAAAGCAGCAGCACCATGTAGACGTTGATGAACAGAAAGGCCGCCCGGACGGTGCCGCCCTCGATGCGCTTGCCGTCCATCTGCACCCGCACCACGCTCCGGGGCCGGACCATCTGCTTGAGCTCAGCCAGGGAGGCCTTGCCCAGGATCATCAGGCGGGAGAGCTTGATGCCGCCGCCGGTGCTGCCGGCGCAGCCGCCGCAGAACATCAGCAGGATCAGGATCCATTTGCAGTATTCGGGCCAGTCGGTGAAGTCCACCGTGCCGAAACCGGTGGTGCTGATAAGGGTGGCGGTGTTGAAAGAGGCGTGGCGCAGGGCGGTGCCGAAGCTGCCGTATATCTTTGTGATCCCGGCCGCCAGCAGCAGCACGGAGCCCGCCACGATGCCGAAGAACCAATGCAGCTCCTCGTTCTTCAGAACGTCCTTCCAGCGGCCGATCAGCAGCAGAAAGTAGAGGTTGAAGTTGATGCCGAAGAGCAGCATAAACACGGTGACCACGATCTCGATGTAAACGCTGCCAAAACCGCCGATGCTCGCGGGATTAGTCGAAAAACCGCCGGTGCCCGCGGTGGCGCAGGCGTGCAGCAGCGCATCATAAAAGCTCATGCCGCCGAAGAGCAGGAAAACGGCCTCCAGCAGCGTCAGCCCGATATAGATCAGGTAGAGCGTCATGGCAGTCTTGCGCACCCGGGGCACCAGCTTGCCCACGCTGGGTCCGGGGACCTCGGCACGCATGATGTGCATGGAATGCTCGCCGCTCATGGGCAGCACCGCCATGATGAACACCAGCACGCCCATACCGCCGATCCAGTGGGTAAAGAGCCGCCAGAACAGGTCGCCCCGAGGCATGGCGGGGATGTCGGTCACCACGGAGGCGCCGGTGGTGGAGAGGCCGGAGGCCGTCTCAAACACGGCGTCGTAATAGTGGGGGATGCTGCCGCTGAAGACAAAGGGCAGAGCGCCCAGAAGCGACAGCAGGATCCAGCCCAGGCCGACGATCACGAAGCCGTCCCGCGCCACCAGAGTCCGGGAGCGGGGACGCGGCAGCATCAGCAGCCCGCCGCAGGCGGCGCAGATCCCGATGGTGAGCACAAAATTCAGTACGTTTTCCCGGAAGCAGAGCCCGGCGATCAGCGGCAGGAGCAGCAGTCCCGCCAGCGCCAGGAGGATCAGCCCCAGGACACGGCATATCATTCTGTAGTTCATAGCACAATATCGTCCAGACTCTTGAGTTTGCCCGCCGCACAGACGACGATGGCGTGATCGGCCGGCTGGATGACCGTGTCGCCGTCCGGCAGGATGCTCTTGCTGCCGCGGATCACGGCCGCGATCAGGGTGTTCGGCTTCAGCTTCAGCTCCCGCAGGGGCTTGCCCGCGCAGGCGGCGTTCTCGCCGACACGGAATTCCAGCGCCTCCACCTGGCCGTCAGCCAGACGGTAGAGCGTCTCCATGCTGCTGCCTTCGGAATTGGACATGGCGCGCACGTAGCGGGCCAGCTGCTCGGAAACCAGCTCCTTGGCGGACACGATGCTGTCCAGCCCCGCGCCCTCCAGAATGTCGGAGAAATGCTCGCGGTTGACCTTGACGACGATCTTGCCCACGCTGCACTGCCGGGCGTACATGGCGGTGACGATGTTGTCCCCATCCTCGCCGGTCAGGGCAACAAAGGCGTCGGCAGCGCTCAGCCCGTCCTCCTGCAGCACCTCGCTGCGTGTGGCGTCGCCGCAGACGATGTGGGCGCCGGGGAGCAGATCGCAGAGCCGGTCGCAGCGGTCCCGGTCCTTCTCGATCACCGTGACGGCCATGCCGCTCTCCTGCAGCATGCGCGTCAGGTATACGGCCGTGCGGCTGCCGCCGACGATCATGACCTGCCGCACAGGGCGCTTGAGCGCGCCGACGGCGGCGAAGAAGCGCCGCAGCTCCCGCACCGTGCCGGTGACGCTGAGCCGGTCGCCTGCCGCCAGGGTGAAAAGACCGTTGGGGATGAAGGCTTTGCCGCCCCGGTCCACCACGCTGACCAGCACCCGCACGCCGAGCCTGGCGCCCAGATCACGCAAAGCCATGCCGTCAAGCACGCTGCCGCCCGTGACCTTGTGCTCCACGATCTCCACGCTGCCCTTGGAGAAGGTGTCTACCCGCACAGCGCTGGGGAAGCGCAGGATGCGCGCGATCTCACGGGCGCACTCATAGTCCGGGTTCACGATCATATCCAGACCCAGCGCCTCCCGCAGAAAGGTTTTCTGGCTCAGATACTCCGGGTCGCGGATGCGGGCGATCACGTGCTGCGCGCCCAGATGGCGGGCCGTGATGCCGCAGACCATGTTTACCTCGTCGTGCTGCGTTGCGGCCAGCACCAGATCCGCCTCCGCCGCGCCCGCTTCGCGCAGAGCGTCGGGACTGGTGGCGCTGCCCTCCACGCAGATCACGTCCAGCTCATTGGACAGATGCGCGATCAGGTCCGCATTGTGGTCGATGACGGTGACGTCGTGCCCTTCGTCCGCCAGGATGCCTGCGACGGCGTGGCCGATCTTGCCGCCGCCGGCGATAATGATTTTCATAAGGAAATCCCCCAATGGATGCATATTGCCTGTAGTGATAACTGACTTGCTTATTATAGCACCTTCCCGACAGATTGTACAGTTGCGAAATCGCCCTCTTTCGGCTATAATATAACGAACAAAGAAAGAGGTAAGAGCATGTTTGAAGGCTTTACGCAGGAGACCGGGGATTTTCTCTGGGAACTGAGCTTTAACAACGAGCGGCCCTGGTTCCTGGCCCACAAGGAGCAGTTTGAGCGCTGTCTCAACCGGCCCTTCAAGGCCCTGGGGCAGGAGACCTGGCGCCTGCTGTCCGACCGCTTCCCGGAGCGGGAATTCTATGTCCATATCTCCCGGATCTACCGGGATGCCCGGCGGCTCTACGGCCGCGGACCCTACAAGGACCATCTGTGGTTCGCCGTCTATGCCGGGGACAAAAACGAGGGACCCAGCTTCTGGTTCGAGATCGGCGCGGCGGGCTATTCCTACGGCCTGGGCTTCTGGAGCTGGCGCCCGGCGATGATGGAGCAGTACCGCCGTGCCATCGACGCAAACCCCGCCCGCTTTGAACGTCTGGTGCGGGAGGCGGAGGCGATTCCGGGCCTGCGTGTGCTGGGGGAGGAATACAAACGACCCAAGGGCGACAGGGGAGAAGTCCTCAACCGCTGGTATAACCGGAAGTACGTGACGATGGAGCTGGGCGGGGACTTCGGGGGCGATCTGTTTTCGCCCGAGCTTCCCCGGATCCTCTGCGAGTCTTTTGAAGCTCTGATGCCGATGCACGATTTCCTGGCGGAGGTCTATGAGACCAGCCGGGAGGAGGAGAGAGGATGAGCGCGGCGCTTACGCTGATCATGCCCGCCTGGAACGCGGAGAACTATATCGAGCGCTCGGTGCGCAGCGTCCTGAACCAGAGCTATCGGGACCTGCGCCTCGTGGTCGTGGACGACGGCTCCGCGGACGGCACCGCCGCCGTGCTTGCGCGCCTTGCCGAGGAAGATCCGCGGCTGCAGGTCATGACCGTGCCCAACGGCGGCCCCGCAAGGGCGCGCAATCTGGCGCTGGACGCGCTCGATGCGGATACGCGCTGGGTCATGTTTATCGACGCGGACGACGTGCTGCTGCCCGACGCGGCGGAAAAGGCGGTGCGCGCGGCGGAGGGCGGCGCGGATCTGGTGATCTTCGGCTTTTCCATCCTGGGGGCCGACGGATCCCGACGGGACTACTGTGAAGCGGCCCAGAGCCTGGACAGGGCCGGCATGGGGGAAAACCTGGGCAGGCTCTATAAGGCGAATCTCCTCAACCAGGTCTGGGGCAAGCTTTTTTCGGCGGCGGCTATCCGGGAGGAGCAGATCCGCTTCCCCGATTACCGCTGGGGCGAGGACCGCTTCTTCGTCTTTGACTGCCTGGAGCGGGCGCGGCAGGTCGTCGTCCTCCCCGACTGTCTGTACCGTTACATCATGCACGAGGGCGAGAGCCTCATCAGCAGATACTATGACAATAAGTTTGCCGTCTGCCTCCGGATCGACGAGCGCATGGAGGCGCTCTGCGACAGCCTCAGCGTGACGGACGGGCGGGACTTCCGCTATATGTTTGCAAAAAGTGTGTTTTCCTGCCTGACAACGCTCTATGCGCCGTCCTGTCCGCTGACGGAATCGGAAAAGCAGGCGGCGGCGCGTACGATCGCGCAAAACGGACGGGTGCGCCGCCGCTGCCGGGATACCTCCGGCGGCCTGCCGGTGAAGACGCTCTGCGCCGTGCTTCGCAGCGGGAAGCCGGGCTTGATCCTTCCGGCCTTTCACGGCGTTTACTGGGCCGGCGAGAAGCTCCCGGGGCTGTTCATGGCCCTGAAGCACAGGAAATAAAACTGCCTTCGGGAGAAGCGGAAATCAAAGAAAAAGAGACGGTGAGATAATCACCGTCTCTTTTCAGCTTGTCAAAAAAGTCTGACAGACTTTTTTGACTGCGCTTCTCCCGCCGCGCATTTTGACGGGGGATCAAAATGCGATTACCCGAAAAAGCC
>CACYHB010000032.1:0-681 GCA_902774015.1 Oscillospiraceae bacterium
TTTTATCGGCATCGGCGGCACCTATGCTTCCGCCATGCAGGTGGAGGTCTATATGCGCGGCCGCTCTTCTCTGCCCATCTATGTTGAAAACGCCGCGGAGTTTCTCACCACCGGCAACCGCCGCTTTACCGAACGGTCCGTGGTCATTTATTCCTCGGTTTCCGGCAACACCAAGGAGATGGTGCGGCTCGTCGAGCGCGTCCGGGAAATCGGAGGCAAGATCTTCGCCTTTATCGACACGCCGGGTTCGACACTAACTGCGCCGGACAAGCAGGATTATTTGATCCTCTATCCTAAGAACGAGCAGCTGAAGTTCTATATGGTCGCAAACTATCTCATGTACAAAAACGGCGAGTTCGCCGCCTATGAGGAGTACAACTGCGAGATCGAGGCCCATCTCGCCCTCGCGCTGGCAGAGGTAGAAAAGGCTGCGGACGCCTGGGCATATGAGTACGCGAAAAAGACAGTCGCTTTCCACCGCGAGCGGCCCGATCTGCCGCACTACTTCATCGGCTCGGGCAACCAGTACGGAGCCACCTACTCCTACGCCATGTGCTACTGGGAAGAGCAGATGTGGATCCGCACCAAGTCTATCAGCTGTCAGGAGTTCTTCCACGGCATGCAGGAGATCATCGTCGCCGACACACCCGTCACGCTCTTCATCGGCGAGGACGAACAGCG
>CACYHB010000032.1:709-25261 GCA_902774015.1 Oscillospiraceae bacterium
ACAATCGCGTGGACGCCTATATGGAGCTGTTCCTGCGTCACCCGCTCTCGATCCGACGTTACTACAGGCAGTTCGATTATTGAGCCTCACAATCAAAAGAAGGCTGACGGAGAACCGTCAGCCTTCTTTTCTATCCAGTTTTGCCCTCAGCGTGCCGACCAGCGGGCAAATTCCTCGTCCGTTGCGAGGACGCTGTGTGTCTCGCTGACGGCGTGATAGCTGCCCTTGGTGTATTCGATGCCGGAGCTTTTGTAATCGTAGGCGATCGCTGTACGCTGCTTCTCCACCCGCGGGTCCGGGTGCGGAACAGCAGAGAGCAAGCTCTGCGTATAGGGATGCAGCGGACGATCGAAGATGTCTTTCGTCGTCCCGGTCTCCACCAGATGCCCCAGATGCAGCACGCCGATGCGGTCAGAGATGTACTTGACCATGGACAGATCGTGCGCAATGAACAGATAGGCCGCGCCGAGCTCCTTTTGCAGGTCCTTCATCAGGTTGACCACCTGCGCCTGGATCGAGACGTCCAGTGCGGAGATCGGCTCATCTGCGATGACGAGCTTGGGCTCCATGATCAGCGCGCGGGCGATGCCGATGCGTTGGCGCTGGCCGCCGGAGAACTGGTGGGGATAGCGATTGGCGTGCTCCCGGTCCAGTCCAATGCGCTCCATAATGCGGTAGACTTTTTCCTGCCGCTCGTCAGCATTGACATAGAGGTGATGCACATCAAGGCCTTGAGCGATAATATCTCCCACCTTTTTGCGCGGATTGAGACAGGCCATGGGGTCCTGAAAAATCATCTGCATGCGCGTGCGCAAATGCCGCGTCTCTGCCGCGCCAAGATGGCCGGAGATTTCCACGCCCTCGAAGAGAACGCGGCCCGCGGTCGGCGTGTAGAGACGAATGATTGAGCGGCCGATCGTCGACTTACCGGAACCGGACTCGCCCACAAGGCCATAGGTTTCCCCTTCGTCGATATAGAACGAGACGCCGTCCACCGCCTTGACCGTGAATTTCTTGCTGACGCGAAAGTACTGCTTCAGGTCCTCCACTTCCAGAAGGTGTTCAGCCATCTGTTCTTCCTCCTTCCCTCATGCTTTCGATGCGACGGCGCAGCGAGTCGGGCATCGCCACCTTGGGCGCGCGCTCGTCCAGCAGCCAGCTTGCCGCATAATGTGTCTGGCTGATTTGAAACATTGGCGGCTCCGCCTTATAATCCGCTTCCAGCGCATAGGCGTTGCGCGGGGCGAACGGATCGCCCGCCGGCAGGTCTACCATGCTCGGCGGCGAGCCGGGGATCGTGTAAAGCCTCTCGCTGCTTTCATCGGAGATGTCCGGCATGCTGCTGAGCAGACCCCAGGTATAGGGATGGCGCGGGTCGTAGAAGATGTCCTCCACCGTGCCTTTTTCCGCAATGCGCCCGGCATACATGACGGCCACATAGTCCGCCACCTTCGCCACGACGCCGAGATCATGTGTGATATAGATTACCGAAATGCCGGTTTTCCGCTGGATCTCCTGGATCAGTTCCAGGATCTTGGCCTGGATCGTAACGTCCAGTGCCGTCGTCGGCTCGTCGCAGATCAGAATGTCCGGGCTGCAGGAGAGGGCAATGGCGATGACCACGCGCTGACGCATGCCTCCGGAGAGCTGGTGGGGATAGTTCCGCATCCGCTTTTCTGCCTCCGGGATGCCGACGAGCTCCAGCAGCTTGATCGCCCGGCGGCGGGCCAGCGCTCTGGACAGGTGCAGATGCTGGATCATCCCCTCCATCAGCTGCATGCCGATCGTCATCGTAGGGTCGAGCGAGGTCATCGGGTCCTGAAAGACCATGGCAATATGCGTGCCGTTGATATGCCGGCGCATCTCGCGGCGGGACAGACGCAGAAGATCCCGCTCCGTCCATTCATCCTTCTCCCGGCAACGATAAAGGATTGTCCCGCCTTCAACAATCTGGTTGGAACTGACAATTCCCATGATCGCCTTGACGGTCACGCTTTTGCCGGAGCCGGACTCGCCCACGATGGCGAGCGTTTCCCCCTGATAAAGGTCCAGATCCACACCGCGCACGGCGCGCACCGTACCGCCGCTTGCCTGGAAGGAGATACGGAGATCCCGGATCGTCAATGTCTTTTCCATGCTCACATCTCCTTCATCTTGGGGTCAAAGGCGTCGCGCAGGCCGTCGGCCATCAGGTTGAAGCTCAGCATCAGCAGTGCCAGCACCGTGACCGGGAAGAGCACCAGGAAGGGATACATGGTCATGGACTTGAAGCCGTCGCTGATCAGCGAGCCGAGGCTTGCCAGAGGAGCGGGGATGCCCAGGCCGATGAATGCCAGAAAGGCCTCGGTGAAGATGGCGTTCGGGATCGTCATCATGCACATGACGATAATCTGGCCGAAGATGTTCGGCAGGATTTCCCGGAAAATGATCGAAAAGGTGTTTTCACCCAGGGTGCGGGAAGCGAGGACGAATTCCCGTTCTTTCAGCCGCAGGGTCTGGGCACGAGTTACGCGGCTCATGCCGATCCACTCAGTGATCATCAGAGCCACGGTGATGCTGGTCAGGCCCGGCTTCATCACCACGATCAGAAGCGTCACGATCACTGTCGTGGGGATCGTGGAGAGGATCTCAACGATTCGCTGGAGGAAGAAGTCAAGCTTTCCGCCATAATAGCCGGAGACCAGCCCGAAGCTCATACCGACAAAGGTGTCGATAAGGATGGCCACCAGCGCCACATACAGCGAAACGCGCGTACCGGTCCATGTCCGCGCAAACTGATCGCGGCCAAGGGCGTCGGTCCCGAAGATGTGCGTCACATCCTCGATTCCCTTCTGGGTATAGACGTTGCTGCGGATCGGCTCGCCGTTGACATACTGGGTATAGACGCCGGAAAAAACCGGAGCGGATTCCCAGCCCGCGATGTGCGGCGGCAGGTTGCGCTGGGACATGTTCTGCGTGCGGTAATCATAGCCGCTCAGCGCGGGACCGGCAAAGGCCATGAATACGATGAGCACGATCATTACAAGCCCGAACACCGCGCCGCGGTTCTTGACGAAGCGGCCCAGCGCGTCTTTCCAGAAGCTCTGTGCACTGTAAACCTTATCGATGCCGAGATCCCGGTTCTGTGCCGGTACGAAATCCTCTCTCTCTACGAGAGAGGCATACTCCTTTGCCGTCATCATGTTGAAGCATCCTCCTTTGCCAGACGGATGCGCGGGTCGATCACACCGTAAAGGATGTCCACAATCAGCATCACAGAGATGAACATGATGCTGTAAACGAACACCACCGCCAGCACGACGTTATAGTCGTTGAACTGGATCGCCGACACCAGCAGGCTGCCGATACCGGGGATCGCAAAAATCTGCTCCACCACAAGGCTTCCCGTCATCAGCTCGACCGTCAGGGGCGCGAGCACCGTGACGATCGGGATCAGCGCATTGCGAAGACCATGTACGCCGAGCAGCCGAAACGACGATATGCCCTTCGAGTCGGCCAGCAGCATGTAGTCCGAACCCATGACCTCCACCATTTCGGTCCGGGCAAAGCGCGCGACGGTAGCCATGGAAAACATGCTTAGCGAGATCGTGGGCATCACGGTCGAGCGCGCGGCGTCCGCCGTGCTGTACAGCAGCGGCAGCCAGCCGAGGCGGAAGCCGATAAAATAACTCATGGCCATGGCAAACACATAGGAGGGAAAGGCAACGCCGATAACGGAGACCACCGTGGCGAAAGTATCCAGGAAGGAGTTGCGCTTCATCGCAGCCACAATCCCCATCAGCAGCCCGATGAGCGTGCCGAGCGCCACCGCCTGCACCCCGATGCGGATTGAAACCATAATGCGTGCGCGCAGCAGCGAGGCGATGGGCATATTCTTCTGAATGACATAGGAAACGCCGAAATCCCCGGAGAGCATGGCCCTGAGATAATTGACAAACTGAACGGGAAGGGGCTTGTCCAGGCCGTATTTGGCCTCGAGATTTGCCCGCTGCACCGCGGTGATCTTCTCGTCGTTGAAGGGGCTGCCCGGCATGCTGTGAAGCATGGTAAAGAGAACGGCGAGAATAATGAGGACCGTGACCACCGAGATCAGCACCCGTTTGAGGACGTACTTAAACATACTTTTTCCCCTTTACGAAGGACGGCCGCGCAACCGATGTAGCGCGGCCGCCCTTTAACGGATTTGCTGTATGAATGCTGTATCAGAAGTTCACATCCACGTCTTTGTAGATCGTTCCCACACCGACGGGGAAGAAAGCCAAACCGGTGATGCCGGGCCGCACCATGGCGGCGGTACCCTTCTGGTAGACCGGAAGGATCACAGCGTGCTCCATCACGAGCGCCTCGGCCTGCTTGAGCGCCTCCCAGCGCTCCTCGTACCGGTTGGCAAGATCGCCGTTGGCGTCCGCGATCAGCTTGTCATATTCCTCATTGCTCCACTCGCCGTAATTGTAGGTCGAGCCGGTCGTCCACATGTCCAGATAGGTCATCGGGTCAGCGTAGTCCGGGCCCCAACGGGTCAGGCCGAGCTGATACTCACGGTTCTGCATCAGTTCGGTACGGCTCTTCTTCGGCTGAGATTTGAGGTTGATGTGTACGCCGGGCAGATTGTTCTCAATCTCGCTCTGCAGGAACTGGGCAATTAGCGGCGTGGAGTCGGAGTCGTCATAGAGAAGCTCGATCGTGACTTCGTCCACACCGAGCTCTTCCTTGGCTGCCTCCCAGTACTCCTGGGCCTTGGCCTTGTCGGTCTGCAGGTAGAGCGGTGAGGTCTCACGGAAGTCCTTGCCGTCCGGGCCGATGGCCAGGCGGTTCGGGATCGCGAAGTCGGCGGGCGTGGAGCCGTCCTGCAGGATCTCATAGCAGATCACGTCCTTGTCATAGCTCAGTGCGATGGCCATGCGCAGATTTTCGTTCTCAAGGCCGCAGGAATACTCCTCGCTCTTCGGATTGAGGTTGGGGGAGAGATACCACAGATAGCCCTCTTCGATGCGGGTAAAGCCGTCCATGGTCTGGTACTTCACGATCTGGTCGCCGGAGAGGCGGACATAGTCCAGGGCGCCGTTTTCATAGGCCAGCATCGTCTGCTGCGGATCCTTGATGATCTGGAAATTGATTTCGTCCAGATTGACCTTGTCCGCGTCATAGTAGCTGGGGTTTTTCTTGAGCTGATAGGTGTTGCCACCCACGTCCCAGGCAGACATGTAGAAGGGGCCGCAGCAGAGCAGCTTGTCGGCGCCCAGCGCATACTCGCTGCCGAGCTCCGTGGCAAAGGCCTCGTTGATCGGGCAGAAGCTGGGGAATGTCATCAGGTTCAGAAAATAGGAAACGGGATGATCCAGCTCGACCTTCAGAGTCTTGCTGTCCACAGCGCTGACGCCGAGTTCCTCGATGGGCAGCTCGCCGCTGATGATGGGCGTTGCGTTCTTCACGGCCGCCACTTCCATCATGAAGCTGTATTCGGAGGCAGTCACGGGATCGACCAGACGGCGCCATGCGTAAACAAAGTCGTCCGCCGTGACGGGTACGCCGTTCATCCAGTTGGCGTCCTCACGAATGTGAAACACATACTCGGTAGATTCCTCGTTCGTCTCATAGGATGCGCACAGTGCATTGACCGGCGTGCCGTCCGCAGCAGTGACGAAGAGCGGTTCGATGATCGCGGAGATAACCTCCAAGCAGTCAGCCTCCGTGGCGATCGTGGAATCCATGTCGAACAGCTCAGCCATACGGCCAACGTTCAACACCTTGTAGTCGCCGTCCGCTGCGGTATCGGCAGACGCGGCGTCTGCAGGGGCCGCGGGAACAGGAACCGTTTCCTGCGCGGCAGGAGCGCCGCAGCCCGCCAGCATCAGCAAAGCCAGCAAAAGCGGCAGGATCTTCTTCCAGGTTTTCATGGCGTTCTCTCCTTTTTTCACGGCTCCGTCAAAGCAGAACCCTAGTATTCAGCGGTTTCTCACGCTAAATTGACTATAGCATTTTCCATATAACTTGTCAATAACTTTGTACCACTTTGGCGGAACACAGGCGCGGCAATCGCAAGGCCTGTGAAGCAGCAAAATATGGCATATTTTCGCTCTTGCCGAGCACTTCGTTTGGCTCGCCCGAGGCAGAGCATTCGCCTTCAAAAAGCCCGGTCGGACACGAATTGTTAAATTGGTACAAAAAATAACAGTAATTATATAAAATGCCGCACGGCGAGCCGAAGCCCGCCGTACGGCGTTATGATCCTGCGATCGTGATTCAATTATCCTTCTCTTTGGTAATGGACGCTGAAGTTGCACTTATCGCCTCTGGTATAAGTGCGGGCGTATTCCACGATCCGGCCGTGCTGATCATAGCTCAGACCCTGGAACTTCATCACGGCAAAGGAACTGTCGATGTCCAGCAGACGCGCCTCCATGGGGTCAAGCTCCTCCAGTTCCAGCCGCTCCCACACGCGGGAGATGCGGATGCCGTAGAATTCATATATCTGATACATGGAAAAAACATTGAGATCCACCTGCGGAAGGTTTTCCAGTACGGTCGTTGGGATATACAGCTCTTCGAGCGAGTAGGGTTCGCCGTCGCTGCAGAGAACGCGCTTGATATAGTACACGCTGTCGTGGGGATCGATTTTCAGCAGACTTGCATAATAGGGGCCGGCTTCTCGCGTTGCCTTGATGAGTATCTTGGCCGAGCTCTTGTGGCCGAGCTGCTCCATCGTCTGCTTGAAGCCGCCGATGGTCTCAAGATCACGCTCGTCCTTCCTGCTCGTGACGTACACGCCCTTTCCCTGCACACTTTTCAGCAAACCCTCGTAGATCAGCGCGGAGATCGCGGAGCGTACGGAGAGGCGGTGAATCCCGTAGGTCTCCGCCAGAGCGTTCTCGGAGGGAATCGGTGTGCCGGGCGGATACTCGCCGCTCTCGATTTTGCTGCGGATAACTTCCCGCAGTTGAAGATAGAGCGGGGAGTGATAATTCACTTTTTTCTCGTTCAAAGCACCTTACACCGCCTTTCCATTCGCCGCCGCGGCATGCGCGTCACTCGGCAAGTCGGGTTTCCATCCGGCTGATCAGCATGACCCGGTCCGGTCGGATCATGACCCGGCAGTATTCCAGCATTGCTCCGTCCTGATCATAGGTCCGGCTCTCGATTCGAAAGATGGGCGTCTCATTGGGAAGCTCAAGCAATTCGGCTTCTTCTCCCACGCGCGTGGTGGAGATCCGCTCCTCGCCCTGCGTGGGAACCACGCCGTATTCCTGCTCAAAAACGCGATAGAGCGAGTCTCGTGCAAAATCGAAGCGGTCGATGTCCGGAAAGCGCTCGACCAGGAAATATGAGCTCTCGATCTGCAGAACCCTGCCGTCTGCAAAACGGAGGCGCGACAAATGCCACAACTGCGTGCCCAGCGTGACCCGGAAAAGGCGGGAAAGACGCTTGTCGCTCTCAATCTTTTCAAAGGCCAGCAGACGGCTCTCATGGGGCCGTCCCTGCAGTGTGGTCTCCTCTTCGAAGGATTTCAGACCCTGCAGTTTGCGGCGGTATTTGTCCCCGGAATAGTAGATCCCGGACCCGGGACGTACCTCCAACTCGCCGCTCTTGACCAGCCGGTTGATCGCCGAGCGCAGCGTACTGCGGTTGCACGACCACATCTCGCACATTTCCCGCTCTGCGGGCAAGCGATCGCCCGCCTTCAATCTGTTTTGTCTCAGATAGGCACGAAGTGCTTCCAGAGCGGCCTCACGCGGTCGGACAACATACTCTTGCAACGCTGCACACCCTCTTTCCGCCTGTAAGTATATCGGCCTAGCTAAAGCGCAAAGCGCAAAAAGAAAGCAAACACGAAGTGAATGAAATCGAGATTGTTGTTTGTGACGAGCCAGGCGCATAAAGCACAGAGCCTGCTACTCCGTGAGTGGAGAAGCAGGCCCTTTTTTCTTGCTCTCAATGCCACATGTTATTGGCTTGGCGTTGCTTGTTTGCGTGGTCAAGCAAAACGGCACAACATGCCTCAAAAGCGGCTTTTTCATAAGAAGGATCGATTTTCTCTGCGCTTTCAAGAAAGTCTTTCAGTTTCTTGGCGCAATCAGCTATCTGATAAAACTGATTCTGATGATGCTGAAGTGCTTGCTGCTGTTGGATATAGTCCCAATTCCACATGTTGTTAAATGAGTTGTACATCTTGAGTTCTCCTATTTTTTCTTTAGTTCATCTTTGGCTGGCCGTATTCCCGCACCATAGCGTCAGAAGAAATCACCCATTGCTTGCCGTATTTACAAACGTCTACACCGTTGACCAGCTTGCCGTAGGTGATCGCTTTGCGGAGGGTGCTTTCATTCAAGCCCCAAAGCTGCGTGGCATCACTAAAGGCCATGAGCCCATCAAAAGGCGTCTGTACAGCTACACCGTTTGCAAACAGTTCATCGCAGGAAAGATCCAGATCATCATTCCAGATGATTCCGTATCCCCCTACATCGACTTCAACGCCTGTGAACAATTCGGGGTGATCCTGCAGCACTTTGAATGCCGCCCACTTATCGAATAGCGGCTTTACATCATACAGCTTGGTTACGCCTTCTGCGAACTGTACACTGAGGCGGAAATCCGGCAAAGCGGTTACTGCTTTTACCTTGTGAAACATACGATCAACTCCTTATTCCAGCGGGGCAAGGTTCTTAAACTCCTGCGTCTCCCACATCTGCAGGAGATCGTTTTTGTGAATGGAGATCCATTCCTGCACCATAGCCAATGCTTTCGGTGGAAGGTGCCCTTCCAAAACTTCCCCTGTTTGAATACAAATCGCGGCCATGTCTTCACCATAAATGGCGTGAATATGCGGCGGGTTATGCTCTGATTGCTGAAAATACATACGAATGATGATCCCATAAAATCTTGACAATACTGGCATAATCTCAAACCTCCTTCAAACTTCAATGATATTGTATCACGGTATCGTGATAACTGCAAGATGTTTTTTCTCTTTGCTTTGACAAGCACTCAAGCTGAGAACGCAGCCGTCTCTACACTCCATCCCATACGCAAAAATTGGTGACATATGCGCACTTTACCCGCTCTGGGCTGCATGATATAATTCGTATGACATCAGCCATAAAATAGCAATCTTTAGCCAACGAAAAAGACAGGTTTCGTGCCTGTCTTTTTTGTTGCCCAAATCCGTTTCACTGTGAAACGGATTCTATAGAAAATCTTCAAAGTAAACCTAGCTTCACTGTTCAACAAAAACAGCTGCATTGGATTGAATGCATTTACAAAATAAGTTATAATTCTTTGTAAGTATACAAATTTGTTGTTTTGGGGGCGTGAACCATTATGGAGCGAGATTTTGGTATTTAAGAGATGCCCACGGAGATGCTGGCGCCAGAGAAATCTTTGAGAAGATATATACGGAATTACTGAAGGCTCGATATGGTGCAGATGCACGTCACATTCGTGTTTATAAGGGCGATGAGGGCATCGATACTTTACGATTCCCTGCATCACTTTGAAAAAGAAGGCGGAGAAATAATCAGACAGACAAAATCATAAGGAGGGTTCATCATGTTCGTATTTTGGGGAGACGGCTCGCAGCAGGCGATGGATCTGGTCAATGCTATCCGGGTGCGCAGCACAGAGAATTTCAACTGGACGTTCATCTTTATCCTTGCTGTCGTGTTCTATGTGTATTGGAGCGAAATCAACAAGAAAAACTATGAAGTGATTTACGCAGGACTTGCTCTGTACGGTGTCCACTGGCTTTACGAGATCTGCAACGCAATCATCGGCCATGTGTTCGGCTACCCGCTGTGGTCTGTTTCCAACGAGTCGACCACCTTCATTCTCCTGATCGGCGTCTGCTGGGAGCTTTCCATGATGTTCTCCCTGGCGGGCATCATATCGTTCAAGATGCTGCCACAGGATCGGAGCAAGCGCTACTTCGCCGGTAACGGAAAGCGCGGGATCAGCTGCAAGCTGGTTGGCGCGCTGGAGATGGCGCTGCTCTTTGCGCTGTTTGAGTCCTTCCTGGCCGGAACCAGCAATCACTCCTTTATCTGGGTCTACAAATGGTGGGGCGTGCTGCCGGTGTTCGTGACAACCTATATCCCGTTTTTCCTCGCGGCGAACTATGTCCCTGACATGGCACCGAAAAAGAGAACTGCTTTTCTCGTCGGCATCTGGGCGCTGGATGCGCTGCTGCTGATCACCCTGATCCCGCTCGGCATTATTTGATTCGGGGGCATAGAAGCGATGTGCGGCAGATACACTTACGGCCCGGGCTGCTCTGACGAAAAATGATTGCCCTCCTGCGCGTGATGGAGCGCAAATATCCGGGCGCATACAAAACCGGGGAGATCTTTCCCGGGGATCCCGCTCCGGTCATGAGCGCGCAGCGGGACAAGATCGCGGCCATGCCGACCATCTTCGGCTATCCCGGTTTTCAGGACGGCAGGCTGCTCTTCAACGCACGTGCAGAGACGGCGGCACAGAAGAAGACCTTTGCCGACAGACTGAAAGATCGCCGGATCATCCTGTCGGCCACAGCTTTTATGAATGGGACCCGGCAAAGACCAAGTAAACCGACAAACGGATTCAAGCAACAAAGAAACGCACTTGGAATTTTTACCAGGTGCGTTTTGCATTTGTGCTGGATTGTGAGCCGGAAATATGGTATAATTTTCCTACTCGATAAAACAGGAATACTTGAGAAGGAGGTATGTAAATTGGATCAGAAATACGACATTATCGTCATTGGTGCAGGCAATGGCGGGCTGTCGGCGGCAGCGTCCGCATGCAATCGCGGATTCAAGACGCTGCTGATCGAGCAGCACAATCTGCCCGGCGGCTTTGCCACCAGCTTTCGGCGGGGTCGATTCGAGTTTGAACCGGCGCTTCACGAATTGTGTGATGTCGGCGAGCCGGATGCGCGTGAAGAAGTCGGTGCGCTGATCGACTCTTACGGTGCAAAAGTGAACTGGGTGAAACTCCCGGAGGCGTATCGACTGATCATCTTCGGCGAGGGCGAGGAGAAGATCGACGCCGTTATGCCGTTCGGGAAACAGGCTTTCATCGACAAGATGGAGGAATACGTTCCGGGCAGCCGTGAATCCATGGAGAAGTTCTTCTATCTGGCCGACTGTATCATGGCCGCCAACGCAGCTGTTGCTGCCGCCGGCGGTAAAGCAGATCCTAAAGTCATGATGAAGGAGCATCCGGATTTTCTCAAATGCGCGAATTATCCCACGGCTGTCGTATTTCGCAAGCTGAAGATGCCCCTCAGGGCGCAGAAGATTCTCTCGGCCTACTGGTGCTATATGGGCGTCAACATGGAGGATCTTGAGTTCGGTTTTTACGCGTCGCTGGTACACAAATACATTGTCAACGCTGCGTATATCCCCAGATACCGTTCCCATGAGCTTTCGGTCGCGATGGACAGGACAATACGCGAACACGGCGGAACAATACTGTACAACACGCTCGCGACGAAGATCCTGATGGAGAACGGGGAACCGATCGGCGTCGAGACGAGCCACGGCACCTTCTATGCCCGCCATATCATCCCGGACATTTCGCCTAACGCCGTGTTCGGCGACATGATGGACGGCGGCAAAGGCCTGCCGGAGGATCACATCCGCGCAGTCAACGCCCGAAAGATCGGTGGGCGCGGCTATTGCGTCTACGTCGGGCTCAACAGGTCAGCTGAGGAGCTGGGGGTGCATGAGTACAGTTACTTCATCAGCGAACTGTCGGACACCGTGAAGGAGCAGGAGCTTGCCGGGACGTTCCGCGAACACCCGATGCAGGCGACGATCTGCCTCAACCACGCCATCCCCGACTGTTCGCCTCCGGGTACCTGCATCATGAGCTTCACCACGTTCTTCATGAAGGACATCTGGTCCGCTGTGACCGAGAAAGAGTACGTCGCCAGAAAGCGTGAGGTCGCCGAAAAGCTGATCCGCGATTTTGAAAAGGCCACCGGCACCAGCATCCTGCCCTTCGTTGAGGAGATCGAAATCGCTTCTCCCGCGACCCTGGCCCGCTACGCTCTGGTCCCGCAGGGCGCGATGTACGCCTACTCCTGCGGCGAGGGCGACGGACTGATGGCACGCCTGCAGATGATCGATGAGGATCAGCGCGTGAAGAACATCCGCTTCGCCAGCGGCTACAGTCCCCGGCTCTACGGCTACAGTTCGACCTATATGGGCGGCGATATGGCCGTTAAGCTCACAATGCGGGATATGAAGGAGGAGAACTATGAAAAAGTTTAACTTCCATGTAAAACCCATCGGTCTCCTCGATATGCTCCACTTCAAGACGATGGTTCCCAGAAGGCGCGCGATCCTGCAGAGCGGCTCTCTGGATCCCATCACAGCTGTATACGGGGTGAATCGACTGGCACAGTCTCTGCACCCGAAACAGCAGAAGGCCGTCGTGAGCGAGATCATCCCCCGCAAGGATGCCAGCACCTACGTTCTGAAAGCTGACAAGCTCGCTTATTTCCGCGCCGGACAGTATGTGTCGGTCAAACTTTCGATCGGTGACTCCATCACAGCGAGGCCGTACACACTGGCAGCGTCTCCTTCGCTCGCGCTTGAGGGACAGTATCAGATCACTGTGAAGAAAGCGCAGGACGCGTTTGCGTCCGATTATATCCTCAACAACTGGACTGTCGGGACGGAAGTGACGCTCTCCGGGCCGGAGGGACCTTTCAGTTACGAGCCCATGCGCGATGAGAATGAAGTTGTCGGCCTCGCGGGCGGAAGCGGCATCACGCCGTTCATGGCTATGGCCGGCGCGATCCTGGACGGGACGGAGGATTTCCGCCTGACGCTTCTGTACGGCAGCAGAAGAAAAGAAGACATTTTGTATGCTGAGGAGCTTGAGAAGATTTGCGCCGCGACGGATAAAGTCAAGGTCGTTCATGTGCTGAGCGAGGAAGAAGCAGAGGGTTACGAACACGGATTCATCGGCGCAGACCTGATCCGAAAATATGCGCCGGAGGTCTATACGCTCTATATCTGCGGTCCCCGCGCCATGCACGACTTCCTTGCCAAGGAACTCCCCAAGCTCGGACTGGATCAAAAGCATATCCGCCGCGAGTTTGTTCCGGCTCCCGGCTCCCCGGCGTATTTCGAGAGCTATTCGGGAGATCAGACGAAGGTATATGAACTGACTCTTCATCTTCTCGGAGAAGAGAAGCGCATCCCACTCCGCGCCGATGAACCCATCCTGACTGCCATTGAGCGTGCGGGGATCGCCGCGCCGTCGCACTGCCGCAGCGGCGAGTGCGGCTGGTGCCGTTCCCGGCTGATATGCGGCGAGGTCTTCATCCCCGAGTCGATGGACGGCCGCCGTCTGGCTGATGATGAGGCGGGATACATCCATCCCTGCAGCGCCTGGCCTCTGTCTGATCTCGAACTTGAGATCTTCCCCGAATAATCTGACGATAATTCCATGAACGCGCCCGGAGTGATCCGGGCGCGTTCTGCTTGCTGTCTTTTGTTTTAGCGTATCGGGGGCGGATTGGGCGATGAGGCGGGATCTGTCTGCTTTTTTGCCATGGCTCGCGCTCTCCTCTTGCTGCGGGCCGAGAGTACGACGCTCTGCAGGATGATGAAGAAGCCAAGCATGGCGCCGTTTGCCATCTCCTGCCACCAGGAGGCGTTGAGCGGGCTCAGAGCGATGACCTTCTGGATCGTGGCAAGGATCATAGTGCCGAAGAAGGTGCCGAGGACGTTGCCGACGCCGCCCGTCAGAAGCGTGCCGCCGATGATCGATGACGCGATCGCGTCCATCTCGCCGCGCATGGCGACGCTCGCGTTGCCCGCCGGCTTGTGCATCAGGAAAACGAAACCGGCCAAACCGCTCAGCAGGCCGCTGATCACGTAGCTCCAGAAAAGAGTGCTCTTGACGTTAATGCCCAGCATCAGCGCGCTCTGCTGGCTGCCGCCGACGGCATAGATGTTGCGGCCGAGCTTCGTATAGCGCAGCAGAAGGTACATCAGGATCACAACGGCGACCGCCGCGATCGCGCCGATCTCGATCTTGGCGGGGATCAGGTTGCCGTTCTGTGCCGTGTAGCCCAGCCAGGAGATCTTGAGCTTGGTCTTTACCAGCGCAAGGAAGGCCTCGTGGGTGACCTTGACCGGGTTGACCGAGAGGATCGTCGTCAGGCCGCGGGCAAGGAACATACCCGCAAGGGTTACGATGAAGGGCTGGATCTCCAGATAGCTGACAAGGAAGCCCTGCACAATGCCGAAGGCAAGACCGATGCCGAGTGCAAGCAGGAAAGTCAGCAGGATGCTCAGGAAGCCGCTCTCCACCGTTGTGTTGTTGAGGAACAGCGCACAGCTCATGACGGTCAGTCCGATCACGCCGCCGACGCTGATGTTGATGCCGCCGCCGATCATTACGATGGTCAGGGCGCAGGAAATGATGATGAGGGCCGCATTGTCGTTGAGAAGATCAAAGATCTGCTGCGGCTTGAGGAAGCCGCCCTTGAGCGTGAGCATGGCGGCAAGGTACATCGCGGCGAAGATGGCGATACTGATGAACATCAGCATTTGTGCGTCGGTCAGCGGCTCTCTCTGCCGGAGACGGGTGCCCTGGTTCTTCTCTGCCATTCAGCTCACCCCCTCTTTCTGCGCGCCGCCGGGAGTCCGGCCCGGCTTTCTGCGGCTGAAGAGTTCCGTCAGTTTCCTCTTGACTACGGGAGAACCGGCCACCACGATAATGATGATGACGATCGCCTTATATGCCTTCACGTTGACCGGCGCAACGTTCATCGCGTAGAGCGTGGTGGTCAGCATCTGGATAATGTACGCGCCCAGGATGCTCCCGCTCAGTTTGAAGCGTCCGCCGCCCAGACTGTTGCCGCCGATGGCTACCGCCAGGATCGCGTCCATCTCGATATCAACCAGCAGCGTCTTGTGGTTGAGCTGGCCGAGACGGCAAACGCCGATCACGCTTGCCACGGAGACACATACGCCGAGCAGCACAAAGCTCAGCAGCTTGATCATGGTCGGGTTGATGCCGTTGAGGTGCGCCGCGTTCGCATTGATGCCGACCGACTGGGTATAGAGGCCGTAGCTGGTCAGCTTGAATACAAGGATCATCAGCAGGCCGACGAGAAGTACCGCGAAGATCGGCGTCGGCACCGGGATGCCCGGGATCGTCATACCGATGGAACTGATGATCGGGCTGTTGAGCTGAGGCGTCGCGTCGCCGTTGATCCAATAGGCGATGGAACGGCCGCAGGAATACAGAATCAGCGTCGCGATCATCGGCTGGATATTGAACACGGCGACCAGTGTGCCGTTGAAGAGCTTGAAAAGAATGGTGGCGAGGCAGCAGACAATGACGCCGACGATCACGCTGGTGAGCGTGATGCCGCCCATGCCCTGCAGGACCTTCACGAACACCGCACCGGAGATCGCGCCGACCGCGCCGACGGAGATGTCCTGGCCGCCGCAGGCCGCCGTCACCAGCGTCATGCCCATGGCGATGATAGCGAGCTCGCTGGCGCTGTCAATGATACTGATAAGGTTGCCGGCCAATACGCTGTTGCCGCTGTTGTTGACGCGCATGGTGATGGAGAAGAAGCTGATGTCGCGGAAGAGGTTGAACACGATCAGGATGCCGAGGGCCACAAGCGGGATCAGCAGCTGGCCGAGACCGCCCGCGCTTTTATTCGTCTTCTTCATCTCACTCCTCACCTCCCGCGATCGTCTTCATCACATGCTCCTGCGTCAGCTCATCCCCCGTCAGCTCTCCCACGATTTTGCGGTCGCGCATAACGATGAGCCGCGAGCAGGTGCGCAGCATCTCTTCAATCTCCGAGGAGATGAAGGTGATGCTCATCCCTTCCTCGGCAAGCTTCAGAACAAGCTTCTGGATCTCCGTCTTGGTGCCGACGTCAATGCCGCGGGTCGGCTCGTCCAGGATCAGATACTGCGGATGTGTCAGCAGCCAGCGTGCCAGGATGACCTTCTGCTGGTTGCCGCCGGACAAGGACTTGATCGGCGTGTCCGAAGAGGCGGTCTTGATATCGAGCGCCTTGATGTATTCGTCCGCGAAGGCTTCCGCCCTGGCCCGGGAAATAGGGTGGTTCATCCCCTTAATGACCTGCAGCGCCAGAATAATGTTCTCTCGCACGGACAGGTCGGCTATGATGCCGTCCCGCTTGCGGTCTTCGGGCAGATAGCCGATCCCGCGCTTCATGGCGTCCAGCGGCTTGCTGATTCTCACCTGTTTCCCGGCGACATGTACGGTGCCGCCGGTGACGGGGTCTGCGCCGAAGATGGCGCGGACGCTCTCGCTTCTGCCGGAGCCGAGCAGGCCGGTGAAGCCGTTGACCTCACCCTTTGCGATGTGAAAGTCAAAGGGACGGCTTTCGCTGCTGGACAGCTTCTCCGCCTCATAGAAGTATTCTTTGCTTTCCTCTGCTGAGACGACGTGCTTCCTGATGCCCGACAGATCCTCCAGATCCTTGCCGATCATCTTTTCCACCAGCTTCACCTGCGGCAGATCCTTGACCTCGTATTCGCCTACGAGCTGGCCGTTGCGCAGCACGGTGATCTGATCGCTGACCGCATAGACCTGCTCCAGGAAATGCGTGACAAAAATGATGCCGACGCCTCTGGCCTTCAGATCCCGCATCAGCTGGAAGAGCATCTCCACTTCCTTGTCGTCCAGAGAAGAGGTCGGCTCATCCAGGATCAGGACCTTGCATTCGGTGTCCACCGCACGGGCGATGGCAACCATCTGCTGAACGGCCAGGGAGCAGCTTCCGAGCTGCTGTTTGGGCCGGGCGGGAATCCCGAGGCTGTCGAGCAGCTCGCCGGCCCGCTTTTCCATGGCCTTCCAGTCGACGCCTCTCCACTTGCTGCGGCCGATAAACATATTCTCTGCCACGGTGAGGTTCGGGCAGAGCGTAATTTCCTGATACACGGTGCTGATGCCGTAATTCTGGGCATCCTGCGGGGAGCGGATGCTGATGGCGCCGTCGACCCCGTCGATCCGGATTTCGCCGGCATCCATGGAATAGACGCCGGTGAGAACCTTGATCAGGGTCGATTTTCCAGCACCGTTCTCCCCCATCAGCGCGTGGACCGTTCCTTTTCTCAGGGTAAAATCCACATTTTGCAGAGCTTTTACGCCCGGAAAATTCTTGCAGATCCCGCGCATGGTCAATAGTACTTCGTTCTGCATCCGTTCAGCTCCTCTGTTGCTTCAATCTGTAAAGAAAAGCGCGGTGCGGACCGCGGATTACTCCACTTCTCCACACCGCGCAGTTTCGTTATTGGGAAATATATAGGCTTGCAGGCAGAACGGGATCAGCCGAGACCGTAGGTCAGGATGTCGTTGCGGCAGATGTTCATGGCGTCGAAGCCCTTCTCAACGGAGATGATCTGGTTGAGCTCGTTCAGGCCTTCGATCTCGCCGCCGGCCTCCAGGGTCTTGATCATCCCGTCAATGACGCCGGCCTGGAACGGGCTGCACTGACCGTCATAGTTCCACTCGCCGCTGAAGACCTTCTCCAGAGCCCATTTATTGCAGTCAAAGCCCATGACGATCACGTCGCCGTCAATACCGTGGGTGATGCCCTTGGCGTCCAGAGCCTGCACAACACCGTCGGCCATGCCGTCGTTCTCAGCATAGACGATGTTGAAGGATTCGCCGGCGTCAATGGCGGCCTCGGCGATCTTGCGGGCCTCGTTGGGATCCCAGCTGTCGCCGCCGGTGCCTTCGCGAACGATGTTCCAGTTGGCTTCGGCTTCGCACTTCTCGGTCAGGGGATCGCTGCGGCCGATCTGAGCGGCGCTGCCGAGCTGACCCTGGATGTGGAGGATGTTGTACTCCTCAAGACCAAGACTCTCCAGCCAGGCAACGGCAGTCTCGCCCTCAAGGCGCATGTCGGAAACGACGGCAGCTTTGTAGAGACTGGGGTCGCAGTCGATCATACGGTCGAACAGGAAGACCGTGATGCCGGCTTCCTGAGCCTCTTCGAGAACCTCATCCCAGCCGGTCGTCTCAGCGGCGGAGACCAGGATGTACTCCACCTCAGCGGTGATGAAGCCTCTGGCGGCCTCAAGCTGCTTATCGGCGGTGGGGGCAGTGACGAAGGTGGCGTCATAGCCGTTTTCCTTGGTGAAGGTTTCGTTCAAATCCTTGACGTTGGCCTGACGGTAGCCGGACTCGGAGGGGTCGAGGTTGATGATGCCGACCTTGATCAGATCATCATCTGCATAGGCGTTGACAGCGGTGAATGCGAAGACCATTACCAGTACAAGGAACAGCGCAATTATTTTCCGATTCATTGCTTTTACCTCACTCTCATAAATTTGTGGTCCGAATTTGTTCGGAATACCTGTTTTTATGATACTGCCTCTCCCATGGAAAGTCAACGGCTTGTACAGACGGAGCGGATTATTCTCCCCCTTGGACAATACCAATTTGCGTTTCCTCCTGCAGAAATGCATACAAATTTCCCTTTTTCCTAAATATTTCAATTTTTTATATTGTTTTTACAACTTTTTCAAGAGCTTAATGGGGAGATAAGAAACTGTCGCATTGCACAAATTCTTTTTCCGTATCCCTCCGCACAGGGTTTGCCTGCTTTTCTCCGAAAGATTTGTATTGAAAGTGGCCGCTGCGTCCGATATAATCATTTTAGTACAAGTGGAGAAAGTAAGGGGGGTGCGCCCGTATGGCTCTCAAATATCAGATGGTGGCGGAAGCGCTCAAGGCTGGCATCTGCGACGGCATCTATCAAAAAACGCTCCCCACGGAACAGGCGCTTGTCGAACAGTTTCAGGTCAGCCGCCAGACCGTGCGGCAGGCGCTCTCTTTGCTGGAATCCGAACGCCTGATCGAGAGAAAGCAGGGGAGCGGATCGCATATCCGCCGTCAAAAGGAGCCTTCCGCCAATCGAAAGCTGTCCGTCGCCGTGGTCACGACCTACATCAGCGACTATATTTTTCCAAGCATACTTCGTGAAATAGAGGCTGTCTGTTCGGAGAACAACAGCGCGCCGCTCCTCTTCGCCACACAGAACCAATTTGCCAATGAGCGCAAGATCCTTCAGACGCTGCTTGGGCTGGAGCAGCTGGACGGTGTTCTGGTGGAAGGCACCAAAACCGGATTGCCGAATCCCAATCTCAAGCTTTACGAGCAGCTGATTGAGAGAGGCGTCTCCCTGGTATTCATGCACGGTAACTACGATCAACTGCAGAACACATTGAGCGTCCTGGACGACAATGCTGCGGGCAGCCGGATGCTGGTGGAGCACCTCTATGGGAAGGGACACCGGAAAATCGCAGGCATCTTTAAGCACGACGACATTCAGGGCCTTCAGCGCTTCGCCGGCTACCTCGACGCGATCCAGGAATTCTCCCTGCCGCTGGTCGACGACAACATTCTCTGGTACAGCACCGATCAGAAAGAACGCTTTCTCAAAGATGGCTTTGCCGAGAACCGCGTGCGCGAAATCTTTCTCAACTGCAGCGCCGTCGTCTGCTACAATGACGAGATCGCCTTCCGTCTCGCGGCGTTCGCGGCGAAGTGCGGCCTGACCGTACCCAACGATATCGCCATCACGAGCTTCGACAACAGCCAGTACAGCGAGATGTCCAGCCCGCGCATCACTTCTCTCTCCCATGGGTCTTACAATGTCGGCCGATCCGCGGCGGAGCTGCTGTTCCGTCAGATTCGCGGAGAACGCTGCGTCTCCGAGCGGGTCCCATGGTTCCTCGTAGAGAAGGAAAGCAGTTGAAACGCATTTCTTTATGGCGTCTGAAAACGTGGATGGCAATCCGCCCGCTTCCGAACAAAACCTGAGAATTCCTTAATAAACCCATGGTTATCGGTTTTCGTAAAACGCGTTTTCGGCGTTGACCGCCGGACAGGTCAGCGCTTCGATCCCGCGTATCTCTGACAGACAGAAACCGAGGGCGCTTGCCCT
This sequence comes from Oscillospiraceae bacterium, assembly GCA_902774015.1. Lineage (GTDB taxonomy): Bacteria > Bacillota > Clostridia > Oscillospirales > Oscillospiraceae > Limivicinus. The sequence continues at coordinate 20,652 of CACYHB010000032.1, forward strand.
CGGTTTCTGTCGCATTATTCGGCGATGCTCGCTGCAGGGAGTATAGGGCAAAACAGCCATGCGGTTTTGCTGCGCAGCAAAGCTGCGCGGCGAAGAGCTATATGGCTTTTCGACATCCTGTAATCATAAGGCAGTATCACGAAAAACAGCTTTGCAGCTGGCCTGCGCCAAACGCTGCGGAGCTCAAAAAATGGGAGCGGCGCGCCCGCTCAATCGGCCGGGGGAAAGGGGAGCGGCAATGCCCGCCCGTCCAGCACGGCCTCGATCAGCCGGTCGCCCGTATAGCGGAGCTTGAGGGAGAAGAAAGGCCGTTCCGTGTCCAGCAGACGCAGAAAGATCCTGTCGCCCTCCCAGATGGGCTTTCGGAGCAGCTCCTCCTTGCCGATCCACTCCAGCCGCCCTTCCGCACAGTCGAGGCGGACCTCGCCCTCAAAATCATCGGAGACGAAGAGATGCATGTATTCGGTGCCCCACTCGTCGGAGACGAAGGTCACGATACCGCGGTACCGCCAGCTTCTGAGCCGGAGCCCGGTCTCTTCCCGCACCTCGCGCAGCAGGCAGTCTTCCGGACTCTCGCCCTCCTCGAACTTCCCGCCGATCCCGATCCATTTATCCCGGTTCTCGTCCAGGGCCTTCTTTACGCGGTGCATCATCAGATATTTTCCGTCCCGCTCGATGTGACAGAGCGTGGTATTTCTCATCTCGCTCACCTCGAAACGATCTTACCATAAAAGAAGATTTTTGAACAGGGTGGATTGTTTTGGGCGAAAAAGGGTGGTATACTGTGAACAATTCCAGGAAGGAGAGTACAAGATGAGACGCTGGATCGTATTGCTCCTGAGCTTCGCGCTGCTGCTGAGTCTTCCCACCGCGGCTTCGGCCGAGGGGGACGGCGGCGCCTTTACCGTGGACACCAAAATCCATGACGTGATCGACGACCCCGCTTTTTCCGGCTTCGGGCGTCTGCTGTTCCCTACGGCCTTTGAGATCCCCGAACGGCTCCCGATCAAGGAACTGTATTATATTTTGCCCGCCTATCACAGCATCAACCCCGAGAACGCGGCCGAGGTGCTCAACTATCTGAAAGATCAGTCGGAGGACGGCAAACAGGTTTTCTACGATATTTATACCGAGGAGGAGAAGGCGGCCGACCCCTCCAAGGCCGATACTGGCCTGTTCTTTTTCCGCGGGGAAGAGGGCGGCAAGTTCGCGGTGCTCTCCTCCGGTATCGCTTTCCGCTATGTGGGCTCCATCCACGACAGCTTTCCCCAGGCCTATGAGCTCTCCAAGCGCGGCTATAACGCCTTTGCGCTGGTGTTTCGCCCCGGAAAGATCTCCGGCTGCGAGGATATGGCCCGGGCCATCGACTTCATTTTCGACCATGCCGAGGAGCTTGGCGTGGACACCGCGGACTATTCCATCTGGGGCGGCTCCACCGGCGCGCACTACGCGGTCTGGTACTGTGAGCAGGGGGCGGAGGTCTTCGGCGGCCGGGATCACGGCAAACCGGCCATCGTGGTGACGCAGTATACGGCCTCCTATGAGGTAAACCCCAACGACGTGCCCACCTATGCCAACCTGGGCGGACGGGACACCTACTGCCAGGCCAATGCCAAGTCCCGTGTGGCGGATCTCAACGCCATCAATATTGAGGCGGTGCTGGATTATTTCCCGGACTGCTGGCATGGCTTCGGCCTCGGCATCGGCACGGAGGCCGAGGGCTGGATCAACAACGCCGTGGCCTTCTGGGAAAGTCATATGAACGCGTGAGCCTTGCCGCATAGCCATCATCGCCCCTTGCAAAGCGAAAGGGCTGTCTCAAAACAATTCCTGTTTTGTCATTCTGCGAAAACGAAGCGATAAGGATGACACAGTGGTTTGAGACAGCCCTTTCTTTTTCTTGACAAATTCATTCTACGATTGTAGAATGAATTTGTACTACAAATGTAGAAGGAGGAAAGGTCATGGAAGAGGAACTGCGGCGGCTGCCGGATTCGGAGCTGGAAGTGATGCAGGCGCTCTGGGAACTGGAGGAGCCGATCTGCCGTCAGGCGATCGAGGAAAAAATGGCGCAGAGACGGAGCCTTGCCGTGACGACTCTGCTGACGCTGCTGACGAGGCTTGCGGACAAGGGCTATGTGCGCATTGAGAAGGACGGGCGGCGCAGCCGCTATGTGCCGCTGGTCACCCGGCGGGAGTATCAGGCGGCCCAGAGCCGCCGTTTCGTGGAGAAGGTCTGCGGCGGAAGTATCCCGGCCTTTGCCGGCGCCTTGTGCGCCAGCGGGCTGAGCCGGGAGGATCTGGATGAGCTGCGGCGTCTGCTGGAGGAGGACGGGCTGTGAATCAGGCAGATACCGCTCTTTTTCTCATTTCGGCGTCCTTCGCCATCACCGTGGGGCTGTGGACCTGGCTCCGCCGCCGGAAAGAACAGAGGGGTGAGCTTTCCGGCCTGCAGCCGAGACGCTTTCGTCCGGCTCCGCTTCCGCAGGGCGCCTTTTTGGGCTACGTGACGGTGATGCTGCTGATGCCGCTTCTCTTCGGGAGCCGACGGGAGGAGCTCGCCGTGAAGAATATCGCGGGTCTCTCCACCGTTTTTCTGCATATTTCGCTGTACTATGCGCTGCTGCTTCTGCTTCTGCCGCTGCTGCGAAGGCGCGTGGATGCGCGCAGCTGCGTTTCGCTGTGGACGCTGCCCGCACTGCTGTACATTTTCGTCTATACCGGGATCGGCGTGCTGCACCCGCTGTGGGTGATCCGGATCCCTTCGGGTCATGCGAGGGTTCTGGCGGCGATCTGGTTGACCGGCTTCTGCGCAGTGCTCCTGTGGAAGATCGGCGGGCATCTGCTTTACAGGCGCATGGTCCTGACGGGGGCGGAGAAGCTCACGGAGGGCCGCGAGTGGGAACTGCTGCGGGAGGAGATGGCTGCTGTCGGCGAGGAGAAGCTGGGGATCGTCCGTTCCGGCAGGGTTCGGACGCCGGTGGTCATCGGCCTTATGCGGGACGAGACCGTGCTGGTGCTGCCCGAGCGGGAGTACAGCGGGGAGGAGCTGCGTCTCATCTTCCGGCATGAGCTGGTGCATGTGCAGCGAGAGGACGCCTGGCTCAAATTCTTTCTGGTCTCCTGCACAGCCCTGATGTGGTTCAATCCCATCCTCTGGATCTCCATGCGCCGGGCTGCCGAGGACGCGGAGCTGAGCTGCGACGAGACGGTGCTCTCGGGCACCGGGGATGCCCAGCGGCGCCGCTATGCGGAACTGATCCTGGACACGGCAGGGAACGCGCGGGGCTTTTCCTCCTGCCTGTCCGCCACGGCGCGGGGGCTGCGCTATCGGCTCAGGAGCATTGTAAAGCCGGGCAATAAGATCGGCGGGATCCTGCTTTTGTCTCTTACAGCATTTGTGCTGACGGCTAGCTGCGGCATCGTGAGCGTCGCAGTGGACAGCGGCAGGCTGGGTCCGCGCTATTTCACTTCGGAGCTGACGGAGAGAGTGACGGCGGTAAGACTGGGCGACGGCCGGCGTGTGCGGACGGCAGTCTGCCGCGATCCGGAGGCGCTGACGGCGTATCTCGCCGGGCTGGAGATGCTGCAGGACGGCGGCGAGCGGCCCAGCGAAGAATATATGGAGATCGTCTACGGCGTGACGGAGGGTGCGGAAGAGGACTATCTGGTGATCCTGCTGCAGGATTATACGCTCCGTGTCAACGCCCGTAGGGACGGCGTACGCAGCTCCTCTCTCTACCGGATGTATGAAAAGACAGACTGGAACACGCTGCGGGGCTTTCTTGAAGAATAAAATGCCGCGGATCCTGTCATTCCCCCGTAAAAGATATCTTTTTCTCCGACCGCCCGGAGGAGGTAAGCTGCATATTTCAGGAAACCTTTCTTTCCTTTCGCGGAAAGAAAGGTTTCCTGGCCTTCAAAGAAAGACGACCAGAGGAGGTCTCCTCTGGACTCCTCAGCCTGATCGGGGAGCCTAAGGGCAGATCCGGGGTCGCCGCTAAAGCAGGAACGCGTAGAAGCTGCCCCCGCATACCGCTGCCGCTCGGTGGTACTTCTGACCGGGACTGCAGCCCGCACTTCCCCGCGGCTCGCTGTTCAAAAAACGGCGGGCCGTCGAGGACGCCGGCCACTACAGGCGTGACGGCCAAGCGTCGAGCCGCCGGTACGTGCTTCTGAGCGCTGTGCTCTGTACCCCATAGCGGCAGCGAACACCGGAGCATACCTGGCATGCCAACATTCGCCCGGCGGCGACCCGCGATCAGACCTTGTGTCGCCCACTCTGAGGAGCGGCCTTTCTCTTTGGAATTGCGTGCCGCCGCTGCCGGTGGCAGATGCAGGCGGCACGCAATTTCCGCAGCCGCGCCATTGGCGGGCCGTATTGAAACAGGCCCGGGATTGGCATTTGCGGCAAGGTGGAGTACAAGAACCGTTTCTCTTTCCGCAAGAGGAAAGAGAAATGGGTCTTGATAAGCGCAGCCTGCCGCCTCTGAGCGGCCGGAAAGGAAAGAATAGCTTTTGCTCCAGCCTGTCCGCAAAAAACTGCGTAATGCGCCCCCCTATCTTTCTTTTCGGTACTTGCCCGAAAAGAAAGACAGCGCCGCGCCCGG
>CACYHB010000033.1 GCA_902774015.1 Oscillospiraceae bacterium
GGTGAGCTTGCCGTTGAGCTCGGGGATGACCTTGCCGACAGCCTTGGCAGCGCCGGTGGAGGAGGGGATGATGTTGTTGTAGATGGAGCGGGCGCCGCGCAGATCCTTCTTCTTGGGGAAGCCGTCGACGATGGCCTGGGTGGCGGTGGAGGCATGAACGGTGGTCATGAGACCCTCGACAACGCCGAAGTTGTCATTGACGACCTTGGTGATGGGCGCCAGGCAGTTGGTGGTGCAGGAGGCGTTGGAGACGAACTGCATATCGGGGGTGTACTTGTCCAGGTTGACGCCGCAGACGAACATCGGGGTATCGTCCTTCGCGGGGCCGGACATCACGACGACCTTGGCGCCGGCGTCGATGTGCGCCTGGGCCTTGGCCTTGTCGAGGTACACGCCGGTGCACTCGAGAACGTACTCGACACCCAGCTCACCCCAGGGGATCAGGGTAGCGTCACGATAGGTCTTGTCGGAAAGGACCTTGACGACCTTGCCGTTGACGGTAACCGTGCTGTCCTCGTCGTTGCCGACGACTTCGCCGTCGAAACGGCCGTGCACGGAGTCATACTTCACGCAGTAAGCGATGTGGGAAGCGGGATGGCCGGGGGCGTTGATCGCGACGACCTCGATGTCGTCGGACTTGATGGCGGCGCGGAAAGCCAGGGAGCCGATGCGGCCGAAGCCATTGATGCCAACTTTGATCATGAACATATCCTCCAATTTTTTGATGATACAGAATTTGCCATGGCAAATACTCCCCTTTGAGCATTTGCACTCTTATGAGCGTCTAAATTGTAACATATACTATCTGTAAAAATCAAGATTTCTTTCTATGGATTCTGTCCAAAAATGTGCCGAAATTTCCAGGATAATCGGTCATTTTTTCCTTTCATTCTTGTGTATTTTGTCGAGCTTTGCTATAATTTGACGGAAGCAGATCCGTCGGCTGCCGTTCGGCGGGAAGGGAGCGCCCTATGATCCAGAACCCCCTCGATATCCTCACACTCTCCGGCGAAGCCGCCCTCTGTACCAGGGGCGGCGTGATCCGCTACGCCAACGCCGCTGCCGCCGCCCTGCTGGGGCAGGACTGCGTCGGGCGTACGGTGCGCGAGGTCTTCGGAGAGGAAGTGAGCGCCGTTCAGAGCAACGGCTTCATCTCCGACCTTTCCGTGCGCGGGCACCATTGTATCGCCCGCTTTGCGCGTATGGAGAAAGGCTATCTGATCTTCCTGTCCGCCGATGAGACGGAGCTCTCCGTCCTGAACGACCCGATGCTCTTCAGCCTGCGCAGTTCCCTCATGAACATGGGCATCGTGGCCGACAGCCTGCGTGCGGCAGCGGAGCAGCGGGAAGACGACACGCTGCGCCGCCACACCGCCTCCATGACCGCCTGCTATTTCCGGCTGATGCGGCAGGTGGAGAACGCCGGCTTTGTGCTGAACATGCTGCGCGGCGAGTGCGCCTTTACCCCCTTCCCGGTGGAACTGGGCAGGATCTGCCGCAGCACCGCGGAGGCGCTGGCGGCTTTCTTTCCCCAGGTGCAGATCGAGACCGCGCTGGACTGCGAAGGGCATATCGCCGCCGATCCCCTGCTCTTCAAGCAGATGCTGAGCAATCTGCTGGACAACTGCCTCGTCCATGCCGAGTGCGGTCATATCCTCCTGCGTCTGAGCGAGACGCCCCACAGCCTGCTGCTCTCGGTGACGGACGACGGCTGCGGCATTCCCTCCGAATCGCTGCACCAGACCTTCGACCGCTACCGTTATCACTTTGACGCCGGGCAGATGGGCCGCGGCGCCGGACTGGGGCTGAGCGTGGCGCGGGGCGTTGCCCGGCTCCACGGCGGCGCCCTGATGCTGGAGAGCCGCCCCGGCAAGGGGACGGCGGTGCGCGTCACGCTCAGCCGGAATCTGGCGTCTGACGGGCGTCTCCATCAGTCCGACGAGAGCGCCGTCTTCAGTACCCGGGATCTGCTGGCCGGCTTTGCCGACTGTCTGCCCGAGGAGGCCTTTTCGGACAAATACCTCGATTAACACACAGAGCCTGCAGCCGGCAGGCTCTGTTCTTTTTCCGTTTATCCCGCTTAGCCCACCGTGACCGCGGCGATCCAGTCGTCCCCGGGCGTGAGCGCGTCTCCCTCCGTATCCGGCACGATCACGGCAGGGGTCTCCGCCTCCTCCGGCGCTTCGGAAGCGCTGGGGGTGACCGTGATGATCCGCGGCCCCTCCGGGGCGGCGGGCGTCGGCTCGGGCGCAGGGGCCGGCGCGGCCACGGGCGCCGTCCAGCTGTAATACCAGGCGCCGCGCAGTTCCCGGGTGCCGGCGAAGCCGTTCTCCCCGCGGTACACCAGATCCAGATCCGCCGCGGTGATCTCCCGGTCCGTGGGCTTGAGGCTCTCGTTGAGCATGTTCAGCCAGTCCTGCAGACGCACCACCGCATAGCTGTACTGATGCACGGTCGCGCTCTCCGTCGGCAGCGTCTCGAAGCGCAGGTCCTCCCCGCGGCATTTCAGCGCCTGCCGCGCATACCAGGCCATATTGGCGGCCGTGAGATCCGTGTCCACCGCTCCGGCCAGATACTCCGCCGCTTTCATCAGGTTGGGGATGCTCCCCAGAGCGGAAAACTGCTCCAGGGACGCGCGCAGGAAGCGCTGCTGCATCTCGATGCGGCCCAGATCGCCGCTGGCATAGCCGCTGCGGTAGCGGCAGAGGCCCATGACCTGCTCGCCGCTGAGCGTCTGCTCCCCCGGTTCCAGGTGGATGTGCAGATCCTGGGTCGGATCGTCGTAGTGCATGGCCCGGGGCACGTCGAAGCGCAGACCGCCCAGCAGGTCCACCGCATGGATCAGATCCTTCAGATCCAGCACCAGATAATTGTCCGGTTCAAAGCCCGTCAACATACGCACGTGACGGCGCAGGGCTTCGATGCCGCTGCCGCCCTGGAGGCGGTCGCCCCAGTAGACGGCGTTGACCTTGCGCAGCTCCCAGTCGGCGTTCACCAGCGTGTCCCGGGGGATGCTCACCACGTGCAGGCTGTGCGCTCCCGTGTCCAGGCGGCAGAGCAGAATGGTGTCGGTGTTGCCGTTGCCGTCGTCGTTGCCCACGGCGAGCAGGGTGTATACGCCGCCCGGCTCCTCGGTCGCCGCCGCCTCGGCGGCCGTCGGTGTGGGAGAGCTCTCCTCTTGGGGCAGCGCGCGGGCGCTCAGGGGCGCTTCGCTCTTCTCAGGCGGCGTCTCCCAGAGCCTGTAAACGCTGTACAGGGCGATGAGCGCCGCGGCGGCGGCCAGCGCGCAGGTGAGCAGAATGCGGAGCGATTTGGGCAGATTGTTTTTCATAATTCGATTCCTCATGCGGACAGTATAAAGGATTTGGATCATTTTTCCTCTTAAGAATCCTGAAGAACTTCTTAATAATTCTGAATAATCCACAAAGAAGTATCGCCTTTCTCCTTTTCTTTTATACTATTGCATAAAAATGTCCGCGGCGCTTGACTTTAACACCAAAAAGTGCTAAAGTCGGGGCATCTCACAGAGAGACAGGAGATCGTTATGGTTCGTCGTTATGTCAGCTATTACCGCTATTACTTTGGAGGAAAAAAGTAATAGCCGTTTGTGCTGCAGACAGACCGCCCAAACCCGTTTCAACAGGCCGCACGAACAAAAGCGTGCGGCTTTTTGGTTGAATAACAACATTTGGAGGGAAACAAAATGAAAAAAGTCCTTGCCATTCTCTGCGCACTGACTATGATCTTTGCACTCTGCGCCTGCGGCGAAAGCGCCGCTCCCGCCGCTTCCTCCGCTGATTCCGCGGAAGTCGCCCACATCGGCGTCTGCCAGCTGGTTCAGCATCCCGCTCTGGACAAGGCCACCGAGGGCTTTGTGACCGCGCTGAAGGATCAGTTCGGTGACCAGGTCGTAATCGACGTTCAGAATGCCGCCGGCGACCCTGCCACCTGCTCCACCATCGTCAACACCTTTGTCTCCGACGAGGTCGACCTGATCATGGCCAACGCCACCCCCGCTCTGCAGGCTGCGCAGGCCGCCACCAACGTGATCCCCATCCTGGGCACCTCCATCACCGACTACGGCGTGGCCCTGGGTCTGGATGACTTCAACGGCAAGACCACCGGCATCAACGTCTCCGGCACCTCCGACATGGCGCCGATGGACGGCCAGGCCGAAGTGCTGCACGAGCTCTTCCCCGACGCCGCCAACGTGGGCATCCTCTACTGCTCCGCGGAGGCCAACTCCAAGTTCCAGGTTGAGACCATCACCCCGCTGCTGGAGGGTCTTGGCTACAACGTGACGGCCTACACCTTCGCCGACTCCAATGACGTGGCCGCCGTTACCGCCACCGCCTGCGATGAAAACGACGTGCTCTACATCCCCACCGACAACACCGCCGCCAACTGCGCCGAGGCCATCAACAACGTGGCCCTGCCCGCGGGCGTGCCCATCATCTGCGGTGAGGAGAACCTCTGCGCCGGCTGCGGCGTGGCGACCCTCTCCATCTCCTACTACGATATCGGCTACGCTGCCGGCCTGATGGCCTACGAGATCCTGGTGGACGGCGCTGACGTCTCCTCCATGGACATCCAGTACGCCATCGACATCACCAAGGAGTACAACGCCGCCAACTGCGAGGCGCTGAACATCACCGTTCCCGACGGCTACGTGGCCATCGCCTGAGACAACAAAGACGCTGGGATGTGAGCATTCACATCCCAGCCCTTTTGAGTTTTGACCCTTTTCCTCAAAGCGCAAAAAACGCGACTCAATACTACTGAAGTACGGGAGAAACATTCGTGTCTGCTTATTTCGCTTCCCTGAGCTTTCTCAAGCTGCTCAAAAACATGCCCGGCGGCATTGCCCAGGGCCTGATCTGGGGCCTGATGGCGCTGGGCCTGTATATCACCTTCCGGCTGCTGGACGTGGCCGACCTGACGGTGGACGGCTCCTTCACCACCGGCGGCGCCGTGACCGTGATGCTGATCCTCGCGGGCTGGCCCGCCTGGGCGGCGCTGATCGCAGCCCTGCTGGCCGGACTGCTGGCCGGACTCGTCACCGGGCTTCTGCACACCCGCCTCGGGATCCCCGCGATCCTCGCGGGCATCCTGACCCAGCTTTCGCTCTATTCCATCAACCTGAGGATCATGGGCATGTCGGCCAACAAAGCCGTCAGCGTGGACAAATACAGCCTGCTGCTTTCTTCCCGCAACATTCCCGGCTCCATCCTCACGGGCCTGGTCTTCGCCCTGATCCTCGTCTCCGTCTACTACTGGTATTTCGGCACCGAGCAGGGCTCCGCCCTGCGCGCAACCGGCGCCAATCCCGCCATGAGCCGCGCTCAGGGCATCAATGTGGACAGCATGAAGGTGCTGGGCCTCGCCTTCTCCAACGGCATCGTGGCCCTCTCCGGCGGGCTGATGAGCCAGTACCAGGGCTTCGCGGACATCAACATGGGCCGCGGCGCCATCGTCATCGGTCTGGCTGCCGTCATCATCGGCGAAGTCATCGGCAACGCCCTGCTGCGCAAGTACATCAACTTCTTCGTCACCCTCTGCTTCGTGGTCATCGGCGGCGTACTCTACTATCTCGTGATCGTGATCGTCCTCTGGCTCAAGCTCAACTCCAATGATCTCAAGCTCTTTACCGCCGTGGTCGTGGCGCTGTTCCTGGCGCTCCCCTATCTGCGCGGGCAGCGCAAGAGCTCCTTTGCGAAGCTGAAGAAGGGGGGCGGACAGAATGCTTGACGTATCCGGCATCAGCAAGACCTTCAATCCCGGCACCATCAACGAGAAGAAAGCGCTTTGCGGCCTGAGCCTGCACCTGGATCCCGGCGATTTCGTCACCGTTATCGGCGGAAACGGCGCTGGCAAATCCACGCTCCTGAATGCCATCGCGGGCGTGTGGCCCGTGGATGAGGGGCGCATCGTGCTGGACGGGAACGACATTACCGCGCTTCCCGAGTATAAACGCGCTTTCCTGATCGGCCGCGTGTTCCAGGACCCCATGATGGGCACCGCCCCGAACATGCAGCTGGAAGAGAACCTGGCTCTGGCCAGGCGCCGCGGCGAAAAGCGCGGGCTGCGCTGGGGCGTGACCAAGGCGGAGCGCGAGGAATATCACGAGCGGCTCAAGGCCCTGGGCCTCGGCCTGGAGGACAGGATGACCGCAAAGGTCGGACTGCTCTCCGGCGGGCAGCGTCAGGCGCTGACCCTGCTGATGGCCTCGCTGCGCAAGCCCAAGCTTCTTCTGCTGGACGAGCATACGGCGGCGCTGGACCCCGCCACCGCCAGAAAGGTATTGGAGCTCTCCGACAGCATCGTGCAGGAAAACGGCCTTACCACTCTGATGATCACCCACAACATGTCCGACGCCATCCGGCACGGCAACCGCCTCATCATGATGAACGAGGGGCAGATCATCCTGGACGTGCGGGGTGAAGAGAAAGCCCACCTGACCAAGCGCGAGCTGATGGAAAAATTCACTCAGCTCTCCGGCGCTACGGTGGAAAACGACGCGATGCTGCTGAGCAAGTAACCGTATAAATGACTGCGAGGGTGGGGACAAGTCCCCATCCTCGATTTCTATACAAAAAAGAAAGCGCCGCTATCGGAAACGGTTCTGCGGCAAACGGCCCATCCGCGCCTTCCTCAAACGGCACTGAAAAAATGAAACAGCTATGCACACTTGTCAAGGGTAGTACACAAAAACATACCTGTTCACAGAACGATACCGTTTTATAGCAAAACCCATTTCTTTCCGTGTGGAAAGAAACGGTTTTTGATGCCAAAGAAAGACACAAGGGGAAAAGTCCCCTTGACCCCTCGGCAAAACGGGTGACCTGCCCGGTTCTACAGTCGCCTTATGATTTATGCTGGGCGTTACCCCGGCCGACATGGTACCAATCGTGCCTTGTCGCCCGAACGTGCGGCCGTTGGCTCGCCGGGTGGATGACGATCTTTGACAAGCCCTCAGTCACCGCCGCAGGCGGCGGCGACAGCTTCCCTTCACAGAGGAGCCAAATAGCCACGCGCGCCGCCTGTAAGAGAGAAGTACGCAGCTCGTTCTTGCACAGCATAGCGGCAGCGAACACCGAAGCGCTTAAGACATGCCAACTTTCGCATGGCGGCGACCCTTGTTCCGACCTTCCCCCACCGTCTCTGACCAGCCTACGCCCTTTTCTTTTCTTACACCGGGCGCGGCGCGTTCTTTTCTTTTCGGGCAAGTTCCGAAAAGAAAGGAATGGGGGCGCATCTCGCAGTTTGCCCTTTGCGAACAGGCTCGTTTTTGCTCTTTGCTTTGTCTAAAGCCTGAGGGTGGGACTGCTCCCACCCTCAACATTTCTTCCTGCTGTGTTCTATTCGTATAACTCCGCGATCTGCCGCGCCGCGTCCCGCGCCTGCCTGCGCACGTCCCCGGGGCCGAGGATCTCCGCCTCCGCGCCGAAGCCGAAGACCCAGGCGAAAAACAGCGGACTCACCACCACGTCCACCGTAACGGTGAAATGCTCCGGTCCGTCGCGCAGAAGGATCACGTCCTTGCCGAAGCGGTCGATCACCGCGCCGGCCAGATGATTGACAAACCGGAGCTTCACGGCGCTCTCCTGCCCGGTGAACATCCCGAAAACCTTCTTGGAATAGGCGGACATATCCGTCTGCCGGAAGGCTTCCTTCCCCAGCCTCTCCTGCTCCAGCGCCGTGATGCGGCTCATTTTGTCCACGCGAAAATGCTTCATCCGCTCTTCCGCCGCGTCCCAGGCCAGCATGTAATAGTTCTCGTCGTCCCACATCAGGGCGAAGGGACTCAGCTCGTAGCTCGCGCCGTTGCGGCGGTACTGCCGCTCCTTCTCCACGGTGAACTCAAAGTAGCGGAAGCGGATCCTGTGGTCCCGGTTGATGGCGTTGGAAATCTCGTCCACATTATAATAGACGCTCTCATTCATGCTTTTGACCCGGTTTCTGACGTAGACCTGGCGCTCCAGCATCCGCGCGTCGTGGACGCTGGCCAGGCCCTCCAGCTTCCGGATCAGGGCGACGGTCTTTTTCTCCGTGATGAACTTGGAGGACTGGATGCTGTCCACCAGCAGCTTGAGCTCCGGCAGCTCAAAATCCCGCTGGCCGATGTAGTAGCCCGTCTGTCTGCCTCGCTGCTGCACGAGGTCCACGCCGAAGGTGCGCAGCGCTTCCAGATCGTCGTAAATACTCTTGCGCTCGGCGGGGATGTCGTGCCTCGCCAGCTCTTCGATCATGTCCGCAACGCTCACGGGATGCTGCTCGTCACTCTGACGCATCAGGTACTGCAGCAGATACAGCAGCTTCAGCTTCTGATTCGTTGCTCTCGCCATGCCGCGCCTCCTATCTGTGCGGGACCAGGACCGGGTGGAGCACCGTCTGTTTCGGCTCGATGCCGGCGTGGGTCGCCATCTCGATGGCCAGGTTGATGCCGCAGATGGAGACCTCCACCTGGCGCAGATCCACCACCGTGAGCGACTCATAGAGCCGCGTGTTCGCGCTCTGATAGCTGTTGCTCATGGTGATGATCTCCGCGTCCCTGCCCATGACAAGTCCGCCGTCACGGAAAGCCAGAGAGAGGCCCAGCGCCACGGTATCCTGCAGGCACAGAAACACGCCGGAGGCGGCCCCCTCCAGCAGCAGCTTCTGCCCCAGGGAATAGCCGTCGTCGATCGCCAGACCGCAGGAATAGCAGGCCTGAGGCTGTATCCCGCAGCGGCGCAGGGTCTCCTGTACGGAGAGGCTCCGGTACTGCGCGCCGAGGAGCCACTTGTCCGGCAGCACCAGGGTGATGCGCCCTCCTGCCTGGACTGCGGCATACTCCGCCGCCATCTGTACGGCCTCCACTTCATCGATGGTGACGGAGGGGTAACCCGCCACCGTGCGATTCAGAAGCACGGCCGGATAGGTGGTCTGGTGCTGCTTTAAGGTCTCCAGGTCCTCATTGCTGGCAGAAACGATCACCGACGCGCTGGAACGGCCCGGGAGCCAGAGAGAGGTCTGCTCGCTCAGGCGGCCGGGGTCGTAGGGGCGGATGGTCACGTCCGTTTGGATCGGCGTTACTCCCAGGGCGGTATTCATGCCCGCGATAAACGAGGGAAGCACGGAATCAAACTGCCGCTGCGGCCAGTAGACCGCGATCGAAGGGCGGCGGTTTTTCCGTGCCTTGGCTGTCAGGTCGTAGTTCAGCTCCCGGGCGACCTTTACCACGCGCTCCTGCATGGCGGCGGAGATCCTGCGCTCCTCACCGCGCCCGGAGAGGACATAGGAGACGGTCGCGATCGAGGTTCCGCAGGCGGCGGCAATATCTTTCAAAGTAACCAAGACTGTTCCTCCTTAAGCGCTGAATGAATACTTTTTCAGTATAACACATTGAGTTAACTTAAACAAGCTATATTTTTCAGGTTAAATCAATTGTTTAAGCAAGCGTCTCCGTCCCATTTTCCCCTGCATTGCCGCCGCGGATGACGATCGGATTAAACAATTTCGCATTTTTGCCAAAAACGTCTCAATTTGTTCAATTATTCTTGAAATAATATGGTATACTACTCTTCGAAACTGCAAGGAGGCTCAGATGGACGACAAAAAAACAACGCTCATATACCGGATCCTGCGCTGGTTTGTCTGGCTCTTTGCTCCGAAATTCCGCCTCTCCGGTGAGGAAAAGCTCCCGGCGGAGCCCTGTGTCATCGTCGGAAACCACAGCCAGCTCTACGGCCCCATCGCCGCGGAGCTCTATCTGCCGGGGAAAAAGGAGATCTGGTGCGCCGGGGAGATGATGCGCCGGGAAGAAGTGGCCGAATATGCCTTCACGGATTTCTGGTCTTTCAAGCCCGGATGGACCCACTGGTTTTTCCGCATCGTGAGTCGGCTCATCACGCCTCTCTCGGTCTGCATCTTCAACAATGCCCACACCCTGCCGGTCTACCACGACACGCGGCTGATCTCCACCTATCGGGAATCCATCGTCCGTCTCGAGAAGGGCAGCAGCATGGTCATTTTCCCGGAGAAGAACCAGCGGCACAACAATATCGTCTACGCCTTTCAGGATAAATTCGTGGACCTCGCCCGTTTCTATTACAAAAAGACGGGCACCGCCCTCTCCTTTGTTCCCCTCTACATTTCGCCGAAACGCAAAACGCTGTATTTCGGCGAGCCGATCCGCTTTGATCCCTCCGCGCCCATTTCGGAGGAGCGCAGCCGGATCTGCCGCTATCTCTCCGACGCGATCACGGACATTGCCGTGTCACTGCCGGTACATACCGTGGTCCCCTACCGCAACATCCGGAAGCGGGACTACCCGAAAAACACGCCCCTCGAGGTTTATGAGCATGAAGAAGCCTGTTGTTGACTACCGCGAATTCCGTTTCAGCCGCATCAACGAGCCCCGCTTTTCCCATGTGAAGCTGCTGGCCGGATGGATCTTCTATTTTTCCATGTACTTCATCACGGAGAACCTGATCCCGGCCTCCCGCTGCCATCCGATGCACTGCCGGCTGGACGACCTGATCCCTTTCAATGAATTCTTTCTGATCTTCTACGTAGGCTGGTATTTTCTGGTCTTCGGTGCGCTGCTGTACACCTTCCTCTATAAGACCGAGAATTTCCGCCGTCTGCAGATCTATCTCATCGTGACCCAGGTGGTGGCCATGACCTGCTACGTGCTCTGGCCCAGCCGCCAGGATCTGCGGCCGGAGGTCTTCGTGCGCGACAATGTCCTGACCCATCTCATGGCCTTTATCTATTCTTTCGACACAAGCACGGGCGTCTGCCCCTCTCTGCACGTGGCTTACTCCTTCGGCGTTCTGTCCGTGACCTGGAAAGACCGGGACGTGCCCGGCTGGTGCAAGGCGCTGCTGCTGTTTGTGGTGATCATGATCTGTCTTGCCGTGTGCTTCGTCAAGCAGCACTCGGCGCTGGACGTGCTGGCGGCGCTGCCGCTGTGTCTGCTGGCCGAGTGCATCACCTTCGGAAAGAGCTACTGGCGGCCCAGACTGCGGCCGCAGGCCTCCTGAGCACGATGAAAAGCCGGACGCACAACGCCACCTGGGCGGTGGCCTTCTGCGCGCTGATGGCCGCCCTCGGCGCCGCCGCCATGGCGGCGGGAGGCCTGATCCCCGTGGCCACCTACTGCAGCCCCATGATCGCCTCCGTTCTCCTCCTGCCCGTGATGAGCGAGGCCGGCGACGGCTGGGCCTGGATGACCTGGGCCGTGACAGCCCTGCTGGCGCTGCTGTTGAGCGTTGACCGGGAGGCGGCGTTCCTGTATCTTTTTGTGGGCTGTTACCCGATCCTGCGCCCCTATCTGGACGCGGTAAAAGCGGCCCCCCTGCGCTTTTTCCTGAAGCTGCTGTATTTTACCGCAGCGCTCGGCATCCTGTACGCGCTGCTGGTCTGGGTCTTTCAGCTTGGCGCTCTGCTGGAGGATTTCAACGGATTCGGCTTCTGGTCCAGTCTCGCGTTTTTTGCCGCGCTCGTGACCGTTATGATGATCTATGACACGGCCCTTGCCCGCCTGCATCTGTACTGGCTGGTGAAGCTCCGGCCCCGCCTCAGGCTGCCGAAACAATAAGTCCAAAGCTCCTGTGCCGTTTATGGCGCGGGAGCTTTATCTTGTCATTTTCGACATTTTGTGATACGATACTTAAAAAAATAGAATTAGAGATGGGAAACGCCATGGACGAATACGCACGGCATCAGAAAATCTGGCGGATGCTGTACGGCCCGATCAGCCTATGGATCTGCCGCAAATTTCATATGACCCATGAGGACCTCAAGGTGGACGGGCCGGTGCTGCTGGTCCCCAACCACGTCAACGCCTGGGACCCGCTGCTGGTGGCCATGAGCCTGAAGGAAAAGCAGGTCTATTTTGTGGCAAGCGAGCATCTGTTCCGCCTCGGCTTCCTCTCCCGGGCGCTGCAGTGGCTGGTGGCCCCCATCCCCCGGCGCAAGGCCGCCTCGGGGACCGACACCGTGAAGGCCTGTCTCCGGCATCTGCGCGCCGGTCATTCCATCTGCCTCTTCGCCGAAGGGGAGCAGTGCTGGGACGGGCGCAGCAATCCCGTTTTTCCCGCCACCGGCAAGCTGGCCAAGAGCTCCGGCGCGACGCTTGTCACCTACCGGCTGGAGGGGGCCTATCTCTCCAAGCCCCGCTGGGCCAGAGGCGTACGGCGCGGCCGCGTCCACGGGCACCCGGTAAACATCTACCCGCCCGAAACGCTCAAGGGCATGAGCGCCGCCGAAGTCAACGCCGCCATCGAGCGCGACTGTTATGAGGACGCCTGGGAGCGGCAGCGGCAATGGCGGCAGCCTTACCGGGGCAAACGCCTGGCCGAGGGGCTGGAGCGCGCCATGTATCTCTGCCCCCGCTGCCGGGGGATCGGGACGCTGCACACGAAGGACGACAGGATCTTCTGCGGCTGCGGCTTCTCCCTGCAATACACCGCCGAGGGTTTTTTCTCCCCGGCCGAGCCCTTTGAGACGGTCGCGGACTGGGAGGCCTGGCAGCGGGAGACGCTGCGCACAAGGGGCTTTCCGACGCAGGGCGAGAGGCTCTTCTCCGACGGGGACATGCTCCTCACGAAGATCGACAGCGCGCACGAAGAGACGGCGCTCGGCCGCGGCACGCTCACGCAGTATGAGGACCGGATCTCCTGCGCGGGCCATGACTTCTCCCTCCCGGAGATCCGCAGCATGGCGCCGGTACAGAGCTATCTGCTGCTCTTCAGCTATCGGGACGAATACTATCAGCTTCGTTCCGACAGCGGCGCAAACCTGAGAAAATACATGGAAATCTGGCGGGAAGCAGCAGATTCTTCCCCGCAGCGTCTCCCCCGCGAAAAACAGGAAAGGAACTGACAGAATGGATTACTCCGCCGCAAACACCGCGCTTTGGAACATGATCATCCAACTGGGCCTCATCGCCGGCGCCATCATGCTGGCCAATCTGCTGCGCCAGAAGATCCCCCTGATCCGCAGATCCCTGATGCCCGTCGCTGTCCTGGCCGGCTTTCTGATGCTGATTGCCAAATACCTCCGTCTGATCACCCCGGATCAGAACCTGATGGAAATGCTGGTCTACCATGGGATCGCTCTTGGTTTCATCGCCATGAGCCTCCGCGTCCCCGAAGAGAAGGCCGCCGGCAAGGGCGACCTGACCGGTTTCAAATCCGGCGCCATCATCGTGAGCACTTATATGGTTCAGGGCGTCACCGGGCTGCTGATCACGCTGCTTCTCTCCGCCACGGTCATGCCCGGGCTGTTTCCGGCCTCCGGCCTGCTGCTGCCCATGGGCTACGGCCAGGGCCCCGGCCAGGCCAACAACGTGGGCTCAAGCTACGAGGCGCTGGGCTTCGCCGGCGGGCGCAGCTTCGGCCTCGCCGTCGCGGCTGCCGGCTACCTGGTGGCCTGCGTGGTGGGCGTCGTCATCCTCAACGTGCTCTCCCGCAAGGGCCGCATCGGTCAGACCCGCTCCGCCGCCGCGGAAAGCCATCCGGCCGATTTCTTCATGAGCCGGGACGAGATCCCCGTCTCCGACTCCATCGACAAGCTCTCCGTGCAGGCCGCCATGGTGCTGCTGGTGTATCTGGTCACGTATCTCGCCGCATGGGGCCTGACCTCCGGCATCGCCGCCCTCTCCCCCGGCCTTGCCGCCACGGTCAACACCCTGATCTGGGGCTTCAACTTCATCATCGGCGCGGCCTTCGCCATGCTCCTTCGGGTGCTGCTGCAGAAGGGACGCAAAACCGGCCTCATCCTGCGCCAGTATCAGAACAACTACCTGCTCAACCGCATCTCCGGCTTTTTCTTTGATATTATGATCGTGGCCGGCATCGGCTCCATCAACCTGGAGGACATTCGCGGCCTCTGGCTTCCCTTCCTGCTGCTGGCCGCGGCCGGCGGCATCCTGACATGGGTCCATCTGAGCATCGTCTGCAAAAAGGTTTATCCCGGCTACTATTATGAGGGGCTGATCTCCATGTACGGCATGATGACCGGCACCATCAGCTCCGGTGTGCTGCTGCTGCGCGAGATCGACCCGGACCTCGCCACCCCCGCCGCCAACAACCTGATCGTGGGCAGCAGCTTCGGCATCGTGCTGGGCGCGCCGGTGCTGATCCTGGTCGGCATGGCGCCCAAATCCGTCGCCATGAGCTGGATCGTTCTGGGTCTGGCAGCGGCGTACGGCGCCGTCCTGTATCTCACGATCTTCCGGCTGAAAGCGAAAAAGCGCTGAAATACCGAGGTCTGAGGCTCTCTGCGGATGCGAAAGCCGCGGCTCCCGGGCAGATCCGGGCGCCGCGGCTTTTTAAGATTTCTTTTATTGACCCGCCGCGGGGGACGCGATATAATATTATTACAAACGAAAGAAGAAGCCTGAAACACTGCTTTTCCCATAGGAGTATCCCATGATCACCTACAACGAACTGACTTCCCCGCAGGCCATTGCCGGGCTGCGGGATTATCTGGTGCTCGCCCTGCGCAGTACCGGCCCCGACCCCGGGGTCGACCGCATCTTTCAACTGGGCATGCTGCGGGTAGAGAACGGCGAGATCGTCAACCGCAACAGCACGCTCATCGATCCCGGCATGCCTATCCCTGCCGGGATCACGGAGGAATCCGGCATCACAGACGAAGACGCCGCCCGCGGACTCAGTTATCCGCAGATGGCGGCGAGCCTTGCAAAGCTGCTGCTCGACGGCGTAGTCATCGCCGATGAGGACGCGCTGGGCTTTGTCCGAACGATGCTGGAAGAAAACGGTTTCGGCGGCAGCTTCTCCTTTGTGGACGTGCGCGCGTACCTCGCACTGGAGCATCCGGAGCTTGCGGAACTGGACCCGGCCCAGATCGCGGAGGCCCTTGAGATCCGCGCGGAGGAAGCGCCCGGGATCCTGCAGGACGCCGCGCTCCGTTACGCCCTGCTGCAGCAATGCCAGCGGTATGCCGCCTCCCCCGGGGACTCCCGGGAAGCGCCCCTCCCGCCTGCTTCCGACGCGCCCGACGAAGCGGCCGAGGAGGCCGACTCTTCGCAGACGCCGCCTCCCTCCGCAGGGCAGAAGCCCGAAAAAACCGCAAAAAAGGGCCTTTTCCCCCTGATCCGTCTCAAGCCCCGCCAGGCGCCCCGGAAAAAGCGGCGGAGAAGGGATCGGCTGGAAGGCGTCTGGGACCTGAGCACCGAGGAATTCATCGGCTACGGTGCAGCGCTCATCAGCGCGGTGGCCGCACTGATTTTCCTTCCCTCCTGGGCAAGTCTGCTGTTTCTCCTTGCCGGCCTTGTGTTTCTTCCCCTCCGGCCCGTTCGCCGTCTCTTCCGCCGCATAGGTCTTGACGGCTGGAAGATCCTCGTGCTGGGCGCCGCGCTCTTTGTGCTGGCCAGCGTCGTCAAACCCCACACGCCCGGCGGCGGCAGAGTCAAAAAAGCAGACGACGGCCCGCCTTCCTTCATCATCCTGACCTGGAACGAGCCGGGCGAATACGGGGAAGAGTGGACCGCCCTCAACGACGACGGCGTGGAGGAGCGGTATATCGCCTTTCATCTGCCCACCGGCATCTACCGCGTTCTCAACAACAACGTCGCTTCGGCAAAGGTCACGGTCTGCGACGACGTGCCCGAGGAGAAGAGTGTGGATATCCAGGATCTCCTTCTGGAGGAGAGCACCCGCACCGTTACGGTCCTTGCCAGCAAGAGCAAGGAGATCACGCTGGACGAAGGGCAGCATCTGCGGCTCTCCGAGGACGCGGACAACGTGATCTTCCAGTACCTGGGCGAGATCCCCGAGGTCGTCGAGGAGGACAAGGACGAGCAGGAGGATCCCAACGCCACCGCCATCACCGCATGGGTCAACGGCACAGAGGTGCGCATGCGCAAGTCCGCCTCTGTCAGCGCTTTCATCATGGCCACCTTCGATACCGGCAAGGAGGTCAAGGTCACCGGCGAATCCGGCGACTGGACGGCTGTCACCGTGGACAATCAGAAGGGCTTCATCTATTCCCGCTATATTACTTACGAAAAGCCTGCCGGCGTGGAATGAGCCGGAGATAAAAAATCCTGCGGATTGCTCCGCAGGATTTTTTATGTAATATATTCGATCTTACTTCTTGGCCAGGCCCTTCTGGCGAGCGTACTCGGCAGCGCCCAGAGCGCCCATCAGCTGGGGGTCGGTCTTCAGGTTGATGACCTTCAGCTTCA
>CACYHB010000034.1 GCA_902774015.1 Oscillospiraceae bacterium
ACAGGCCGCAGTACTTTGATTTGGATAAGGCAACCATAAGATAACCTCCTCATGCGCCGTTGACCCGCCTTTATTTGACCAACCCGATCATAACATAAGACGTCGGAAAACTCAACGTTTCGGCAGGATCCCTCCACATCCGCGATTACCTTTTATAGCGTATTTTACGTACCGTTTTTGGTGCATGCCTTACAGTAGAATCAATAGCGAAAACAAATCAATATGCTTTTTGGAGGAACATCTGTGAAGGTATATATCAACGTCGATCATTCGTCTGTCATGGAGCATGCAGACGACAAGCTGAAAACGGCGTGTGAGAAAGCGCTGTCGGATAAATACGGTGAGAACATTCCGAGCCGGCTTTATGAGCGATATGAATCGGAATTGGGCCATATCGTCTCCGACGGTTTTTCCCCGTACTACATTCTCGCCTCCATGCTGGCCGCAAAAAGCAGGGAGCTCGGATACCTCCACAATCTCCGGGGCTGTGCCGGGGGCTCCTTCATTGTTTATCTTCTGGGTATTTCAGAAACGAATCCTCTTCCGCCGCATACTTGCTGTCCGAGATGCAGGCGTGTGGAGTTTGTCGACGCCGAAGAATATTCCTCCGGCTTTGATCTGAATCGGAGCGACAGAGAGCGGAAACACTGCCCGAGCTGCGGGGCAACGCTTATCGGGGACGGACACAACATCCCGGTGGAATTCTTCTCCGGTTTTTATGGCGATAAGACGCCGGACTTTGATCTCAATATCGCGCCCGAGGTCCGGGAAGAGCTCGTCCGGTATTTGGGAGACGTCTTCGGAGAGGACAACGTTTTATATGGGGGGACGGAGGATATGCTTTCCTGCGATATCCTCCCGCACGCCATGTTTACCAAACTGAAACGGATGGAAGAAGCGACCGGGGTAAGCGCAAGGTCGATCCGGCCGGAGGATGTGGATATCTTTTCTTTCTTCATGGACGGAGATTTCAAGGGGCTGCCGTTTGACGGAGAGCTGGCAAGAAGCATTTCGGACAGGGTATTCCCGGTGAATTATTCCGACCTGGTCAGAATACTGGGGCTTTTGCATGGCCGAGGCGTGTGGGCCGGCAACGGTGAAAACCTGGCCGGGACGGTTTGCATCCCGGAGAAGGTGATCGCGCATCGCGACGACGTGATGCTCACTCTCCTGCGGCACGGTATTGATCGAAAGACAGCATTTGATATCGCAGAAATGGTGCGCAAAGGAGAAGCCGGGAAGCATCTTACAGAAGGACAGGAAGCCATGCTTCTCGAACATGACGTTCCGGCATGGTACATAGAATCCATGAAGAAGATCAAATACCTGTTCCCCAAGGCACATTCGACGGAGTATGCAATGAATTATCTCCGGATGATCTGGTATAAGATCCATTATCCGGAAGCGTTTAATTCTGCAATTTCCAATGTTGATGGCTTGAACAAGCTCGGCTTATAAGAAAGCGTAAAGCTTCGGCAGCCGGTACTGCCGAAGAGTTTCTGTGTAAGCAGATTATTTCGATCAATCCAATGACTATTCGGATTCCTTGGGATTAACTTACAGGGCAATTCCATCATCCCTCACAACATCACTCATTTTGATTCATAAATGAGCGATGTTACTGTGTTTAATGTATCCAACGTGATTCTGGTCAGAATACCCTAACGAGACACACGCGCCCTCTTGACGAACTAACGGTATACCGTTATAATACTTAAGAGTGAGGTGGTTTCCATGCGTCTTTCCGCAATACTAAACGAGAAAAAGATATCGACCTATCAATGCTCGCGACAAAGCAGCATACCCTATACTACTCTTCTGGAACTGGTGAAGGGGAAAACCAGTATTGAAAAGTGTTCTGCCGAAACTATCTATCGTCTTGCAAAATCGCTTGATATGACAATGGATGAACTTTACATTCAACTTCACAGTATGGAAGCCCGTGCTGCGTTTGAAACCTTTAAAAGCAACGTTTGCCACTCCTTAAAGGAAAAGGGCGATCTCGACTTCATAATTGATACGCTTCGTAATGATGAAGTCGGAAAGTACTGGGAGAGGAAATGGTATCCTGAGGCATACTACACGCTTGCCATGCTAGATTATCTCAGCCGAGAAAATGACCTCCCGCTATGCTCTAATTATGAATCCATCCGGCATACTGCACTGAAGAAGCCTGTCTTTCCCAGAGATATCGAGTTGGCTGCTCGGATCGATCCAAGCCTCGATGTTAGAGCGCAGGCAATCAGCGAGTCAATTCCCGAGTTTATTCGATTTAATATCGTGGAAAAGGATGTAAGAAATGTCTGCTGAAAACACCATTACAAAAGAGAACCTGGACTTTTACCTCCGGGAGTTGGCAAAGGAGTACCGGAAACTGAATGGAACCAAGGTCAAGGCTGAGATCATCCTTGTCGGTGGAGCAGCCGTCTTGGCCAACTACGGATTTCGGGAAATGACGGTAGATATCGATGCGATCATCGAAGCCTCCGGTGCTATGAAAGACGCCATTAACCGGGTAGGCGATCGATATGGCCTGCCTGTCGGTTGGCTGAACGCGGATTTCCGCAAAACCGCTTCATACAGCGATAAGCTTTATGAACACTCCGAGTATCTTTTCACCCGCTCCAATGTGCTTGAGGTTCGAACGATCCGTGCGGAATACCTGATTGCCATGAAGCTGGTCTCCGGGCGGAGATATAAAAAAGATCTGTCAGATATCATCGGGATACTTTATGAACAGCAGAAGCAAAGTAAGCCGGTCACTTTGGAAATGATCGATCGGGCCGTGCTTGAGCTTTATAACTCTTGGGACAGTGTGGATACATACGCGAAAGCCGTGCTGGAAAAGGCTCTTGCCAGCGACGATTTGGCATCCTTGTTTGAAATCCAGATGGCCGAGGAAGCGCAGGCGAAAGATGCAGTACTTGAAATTGACAAAAAGTATCCCGACCTGATAACGGCGGATAACATCAACGACATCATCGAACAGGCGAGAAAGAAAAAGAATAAGGACTGACTTGAAAACGGAAAAAGCGCCGCAGAATCACTTGATCTGCAGCGCTTTTGTTTTATCGTTCAATCAAAATATTGTTGTAACGCTTCTATTGCTATCCGCTTAGATTCATCTTGAAAAGCAATAAACTTTGGATCTTTAACTTCTTTAGAATCCGTTGGGCCACCTAACCAAGCATCATTTTGAGAAGGTGACTGGCTTCTCTCTATGACCCTGGAAACAATAGATGAACGTGTAAAGCACATCCTTTCAATCTCATATGTTTCAACTATAATCTAATAATTTCAATACAAAACTGCAGACTTACGTGTCCTTGTCTATCTTTGAATAGAACAGCGAGTTGTCCGCAACAGAGAGTAGAAATACTCTGACAAAGAAAAACTCCCTGCATTGGAATTGCCCAAAGCAGGGAGCTTCCCATTCTTCCTTATTCTATTCTATTCGACTTCTGATGGATCCAGTCCATCAGAGTATCTTTAGGAACTATGATGCGGCCTCCAATTTCAATCTTTGGAAACCCCTCCTCGTGGACAAGGTCATAGGCGTGCGATCTTGAAATCCCAAAGAGTGCGGCGATATCCATTACCGAGAGCATCAGCGGGAGCTCTTCATAGGCCTTGTATGTGCTTTTCGCCATTTTACTCACCCTCCGTTTCCGTTTCAAAGCGTTTCTTGTCTCGGAAGAAACCGTCTCTCAGGAGCTGCTTGTGATGCTCCTCCAGGAGGCGCTGGGTGTCGATGACGTTCTCGAAGCGCTTCTGGGCTTCGAGGCACGGAGCGGCAAGGACGCTGCGGTCCAGGTCCCAGAGGCGCAAACCCTCCAGGTAGGCGGAGCGGCGCTTGTCGTCCAGGATGAAGGGTGTGATGCCGTGGCGCAGACACTCCTTGAACATCAGCAGCCGTCCGATCCTGCCGTTCCCGTCGTCGAAGGGACGGATGCGCTCAAAGCGCACGTGGAAGTCCAGGATCTGCAGAAGGGTCACTTCCTGCAGGTGTTCATACTCGCCAATCAGCTTGCTCATCTGGGAATTGATGTCCTTGGCCGCGGGAGCTTTCAGCTTGTCCAGGTTGTTGGCCTTGGTACGGTAGACACCGATGCGGCACTTGCCCCGGCGCTCGTCAAAGGTGCCGTAGAACATCAGATAGTGCAGCCGCTTGATGTAGGTCTGGGTCAGCGCCTGGGTGGCGGTATCAATGATGTGATCCACACATAGCATATGATCGGTGGCCTCGATAAGATCGTCCACCTTGATGGGCTCGAAGCCGGTCTTGACCTTGTCCGTCTCGAAGATTTCCGTGATCTGAGTGAGCATCAGACGGTTGCTGGCCATGCGTCCGTTGGAGTAGGTGAGGTTGGTTTGCACGTAGTCATACAGGCCGTGATACATTTTCTTAGTCTTCTGCTGCCGGAGCTTCTTGACCAAAGGGGGCTGGGGCTTCGGAGCAGGTCTCTCCTTTTCTTCCGGGATGATTCTCGCCGGTTTCTCCGCATCTTCGGGAATAAACCACACTTCATCTTCCTGATAAGCACCTTGAATACGGCCCTGAATACAATAACGCCTGACCATTCGGTCACTGATTTTCCACTTTTTCGCTGCGTCTGATACAGAAATGAACATGATGATTGGCTCCTTTTTCTTTTGTTTTCACAATCCCGCGGAACTTTTCCGATATCGCGGAACTTTTCCTGACCAGAATTGTGACCAGAATTACAGCAAGAAGCCTTGTACCAGACGTGAAAAAATGAACTTTTTGATAGATAAAATAGACCTATTTTGATGAAAAATACGCATTTTCAGAACATGGACTTTCCCGCGAGCCGATGGCATTCAAGAGGTCAGCGGTTCGATCCCGCTTATCTCCACCAAACAGAAACCGAGGACAAAGTCCTCGGTTTTTTGTTTGGGAAAACCAGCAGTCCGTACACCGCTGACCTCTTGCCTTTCAATCATAGCCGCCGGAGGCGGCTTTCCGGCGCTTACCGCCGGAAAGGTCAGCGGTTCGATCCCGCTTATCTCCACCAAAGCAAGATAATCCGAACCACATCTTCTCAATCGGAGATGGGTTCGGATTTTGCTTTATCATCGATGATTTCCAATCAAGCCGCAAACAAGGTAAGCGCAAATCAAAATAAAGATATGGCGGAAATCATCATGAAGAAATTGTTATCCTGTGAGTTCAACATCGACACGGCCTGCGTAGAGCTGAAGTATTCCGACGGCTCCATGCTGACCATCAACTGCGATGCCGTAGAGGACAAGTATGCCAAAACCATCCGCCAGCGCTCGGCGCTCGACTACCTGGTCTACAACGTCCCACTGGAATACGCAGAGTTAGTTCTGTGCGGGGATGTGGAGGGGTATTTGAAGATCGCATCGGAACTAGATCATAACGAGTGAAGGCTTATAAAGAATTCTCGCTGACTTCTTTCCTTAAAAGAAATCAGCGAGAATGATTCATTAATGATCACAGTAAAGATTTGTCTAATACTTTTGTGCGTTTACTTTGACGCTGGGGTAGGCTTACTGATGGGCCTCCTCCTAATTTTATAGAAGCCATCCCGATCGGCATCTTCTAGATATTCGTAAATCCAGCCTTTTTCCATAAATGCATCTAATAATTCTTCATTGTTTGCGGTGATCGGAAAATTGGGCTTGCTACTTATGTCTTTCTCCATGGAAGACCTCCTCATTCTTGTTGGTGTTGGTCGGCAAACCTTTCACCTACTCTAATGGGGAGCTTTCTTTTTGTCCATTGCTAAAGCACTTTTTCCCACTGGCATAGCCAGTGGTTGTCTTCCAAAACGAAGGTGCTGTTTCTTCCATGCTATCCTCTTACAAAAGAACTGAGCTTGTGCGCCAGTTCTTTTGTAGAATCGTACAGCGCGTCGTAGACTGCCTGATATTGCTCATACGCCGCGTGCGCTTTCGGATCGGGCGCGTAAGTTCTGCCGGCGCGGACATAACGCATCAGCGAGGAATAATCTTCGAAGCCCTCATTCCCCACGCCGAGCGCTGCCATTAGCGCGTCTCCGTAGCAGGCGCCGACCGTCACCTGCGGCGTTGAGATCTCCTTGCCGAGAATGTCGGCGATGATCTGCATCCACAGCGGATTCTGCGCGCCGCCGCCTACGGCGATGATCCGGTCGATACGCGCCTCGGGATGGGATTCCATGATACGGATCTGCTGGTTGACTGAGAAGCCGACCGCCTCCAGCGCGCTGCGGTAGAGATGCGCACGCGTATGCTGCAGCGTCAGGCCGAAGAGCACGCCGCGGGCGTCGGGGTCGTTGATCGGCGTCCGCTCCCCGGCAAAGTAGGGCAGCGTGATCAGCCCCTCGCTGCCGGGCGGGATCTCCGCAACGCCCTCCAACATGCGCTGATAGGCGTTTTCTCCGCCCGCGCGCTCGGCGGCAAGGGCGTCCGGAAACAGCTCGTCGCGGAACCATTTGGTCAGGCTGCCCGCCGTGTTGGTTCCGGCCGAGATATCGCATAAGCCGGGGACGATGAACTCCTCGCGCCAGAGCCGCTCGTCGTCGATCAGGCTGTCTGTGCCGAGGATCATGTAGACTGACGAGCCCAGCTGCAGCATCATTTTCCCGCTCTCCACGACGCCGCAGCTGATCGCCTCGGCGCCCGAATCGTCCGTTCCGGTGATGACCGGCGTCCCCTCGGAAAGCCCCGTCTCGGCGGCGGCCTCGGCCGTCACGGTGCCTGCGACCTCCGCCGCCTCGAGGATTTCGGCAAGCTGGTCCGGTCGGCAGACCGGCGCGCAGTACTCCGGAACCGGCTTGCGTGTCTGCGGATCATACAGCGGATTGAAGCTGGCCAGGCCGAGGAAACGGTCAACGACATAGCGGCCTGTCAGCTTGGCGGTAATGTAGCTCGATCCCGTGAGAAACTTGTGCGTCCTGGCGTAGACCTCCGGCTCCCTGCGCTTGATCCACAGGATCTTCGGCATCACGTCGCTGGAGCAGAGCGGACGGCCGTACCATTTCAGGATCTGCTCCTCCCCGTAGAGCGCGGTCAGTTCAGCCATCTCATCCGTGGCCCGCGCGTCGATGCCGTAGAGGATCGCTTTGCGAAGCGGGCGGCAATGTTCGTCCACCGGAACGCAATCTGCGCCGAGCGCGCTGATCCCGACGGCCTTGACGTCCTTCGCGTCCACGCCGCTCTTGCGCAGCAGTTCCCGACTGATCGTACAGAAATCACCCCACCAGTCGCGCTCGGCGTCATGCTCGTAGTAACCGGGCTGGGGATTTTCCATGCTGTGCTCCGTGCTGTGCAGGGCGAGAATCTCGCCCTGCTCGTCGATGAGAGCGCCCTTGCTGGAATTGGTGCCGGTATCGATGCCGACAAAATAAGCTTTTCCCATCGCGCCGCCCTCACAGCGCCTCACGGAAGCGATAAACCACTGCCATGAACTCCCGCACGC
Organism: Oscillospiraceae bacterium; assembly: GCA_902774015.1. GTDB lineage: Bacteria > Bacillota > Clostridia > Oscillospirales > Oscillospiraceae > Limivicinus. The sequence goes on from CACYHB010000034.1 coordinate 7,448, forward strand.
GCTCAATATCGACACGGACATTCTCGTGGCGGCTGTTTTCCAGCTTGCCGTTTTCCTTGAAGTAGGTCCCCACGACGGCCGCGTCCCCCGCCTGCAGCTTACGGACGATGGTGTCCGGCCGGCAGCCGGTGTTGCACAGGACGACGACCTCGGGATTTGCGGCCTTGACCGATGCGATCAGCTCCTCGTCTACATCCATGCCCGCCGCGTTGGCCGAGATACACAGCCCGTCCGGGGCGGCCTTGGACATCGTAGAAGCCGCAATATCCGCCAGCGGTCGCGTATCCAGATTGCGATCGGATTCGGGATTGATGAAGTACAGCATTTTCAGATCGTCGAGCGGCAGGGCGGCCTTGCGGCGCAGCAGGGCGGAGAAGTCATTGTTGTACAGACCTCCGTCTCCTACATAGACGCCGGAGAAGGTTCCCCGCACATAGCTTGCTCCCACCGCAGCGGCAAGCTCGAGACAGGCTGCGCCGTCGGAGATGGCGTCCACGCCGAAGGGGACGCGGATCTCACTGCGCAGCGCACCGATGATATAGGCCATCGCAGCGGGCGTGACCATGTCCATTTTGCGCTGATAGGGAAAGCTGAACTCGTTAGAGAAGATGATCCCGTCCACGCCCCCGTCCTGCAGGGCATGCAGATCCGCGCGGGCGTGCTCCACGATCTCGCCGAGCGGAGTGCCCCTGCGAAAACGCGGATCTCCCGGGAGCGCGTCGAGATGCAGCATTGCAAGGATGGGTTTTTTGACGCCGAAGAGTTCTTCAGTCCAGAGCATGATGATAATCTTCCTTTCTATGTTGTACTACAGATTGTTGGAGGCAATGGGAAGCCCGCGTTTCCAGCGTCTGCCGCAAAAGCGGCTGAACAGCAGGAAAAACCGCGTCAGGTTGTCCGCGACCATGCAGCACCAGACGGCCTCCAGGCCGAGACCGAGTCGAAACAAACACAGCGCTGTCAGACACAGCCTCACACCCCACATGGAAAAGAGCGAGAACAGCAGCGGCGCACGCACGTCACCCACCCCACTGAAGACACCCTCGAGAATAATGACCACGGCAAAAAACGGTTCGGACACCGAGACAATGCGAAGCACCCTCGCGCCAAGCGCGATCACGTCCTCATCCGGCGTGAAGATGCGCATGAAAAACGCGGGAAACAAAAACAGGAAAAGGCTCAGCGCGCTCATCAGAATAACCGCCAGCAGAAGAAGCGAGGCGGAATAGTCCGTCAGCCTCTTTTCATCTCCCGCGCCGTAATGAAAGCCCGCCAGCGTGGAGGCAGCCGTCTGCATGCCGTAGCCCGGCACATAAAATGCCTGCTCGGCGGTAATCGCAATCGAATGCGCAGCCACGGCCACCATGCCAAGCCGGGCGATCAGCGCCGTAAAAACCACCTGTCCGAACATGGACATCATACGCTCGGCCGCCAGCGGCATGCCGATAGAAAGGCAGGCGCGCATGGCCGCACGGTCATAGACGGCCCGCGCGCTTCGGCATTCCTCAACACGCCAAGCGGCAAGAAACATTCCGATACCGCCGAAGACGAAGGAAGAGGCGGTGGCGATCGCCGCGCCGGGAACGCCGAGGCCCGCGCCCCAAAGCCTCAGCCCTATGCCGAAAAAGGAAATCTCTCTTGTCGGCATGATCAGAAGCGTGTTGAGCACGATGTTCATCAGGTTCATCCCCAGATGAATCCACATCGGCGTTTTGGTATCTCCCGCGGCACGCAGGACAGCGGAAAAGATGATCCCGGAAACGCGGAAGAGCATGGGCGCGCAGATGATACCGAAATACAGCGCCGCGTCCCGCCGGATCGCCGTCTCCGCCCCGAGCCAGTCCGGGAGATGGGGACTGATCGACAGCGTCAGCACCGTCATCACGACGCCGAGTATCCACACGAGCAGCTTGGCCTGCCCTGCGGCTTTTATCATCCTCTCCCGGTCTCCTGCGCCTCTGGCCTGAGAGATACAGGCCAGAATGCCGGTCGAAACCGCCCAGAGCGGCGCGTTAACAAGCCAGGTGGTCGTGGCGCTCAGTCCCACGGCTGCAGAGGCGGCTGCTCCCAGCTGGCCGACCTGCGCGGTATCCACATATTGAACGACCGTCTGCAGCGCGGTCTCTGTTATGGTGGGCCAGGCCAGACGCAGAATGTGTCTCTGCATCCCCCGGTCGCGCAGCAAAAAAAGGGGGGAACGTGCCATGCATCCTCCTAAAGCGTTTTTCTACTCTTCCGGCAGGAAGTCGCGAAGCACCTCGCAGCTGCGGCGGATCGACTCGTGCGGATCCTCCCAGTAGATCGAGTCGTTGATCTCGAGATCGAGACCGTTGGCAAAGTCGTGCTTCTCCAGGATCCGCACGTACTCCTCCAGCTTCTCACGGCCGAAATCCCCGTCGCCGAGGATCAGGTGATGGCTGTCGGAATAGTGCACCCATTCCAGCTTTTCTCCAAAACGCTGGCAATAGTCCTCCAGCCGCTCTCCGGCCACCTCCATCGCGACAAGATCGACGCAGACGCGAAGCGCAGGCGAATCCACATCCCGCAGCATCCGCGACACGTCCTCGAGCGTGATGACGAGATTGCTCTCATAGGGCTGGAGCTGTTCGAGCACGAGCAGCACGCCGCGCGCCTCAGCCTCGTCAGCAAGAGCGCGGAAGCTCTCGACCGTGCGTTTCCAGCCCTCTTCGCGCGGCAGATCGCGCGGGTGGCAGCCTGTGTTCAGGAAGACGCGGTTTGTGCCGAAGCCAAGCGCGTCGTCCATGGCGGCCTTCATAAAGTCGACCGTGCGCCCTCGCAGCCGCGTGTCCGGCGCAGAATAGCTGAAGGGATAGCCAAGCGTTTCCGGCGTGTAAATGACGACCCGCATCCCCCGATCCTCGATCTGATGCCGCAGCTCTTTAACGCGGCTGCCGGCCTCGGCCGCGGAGGAGTAGTCGAGTCGGCAGTAGTGCGGCGCTCCGCCCCAGAGATCGACCCGGCGAAGACCGCAGCGCTCCATGGAATCCAGATAGTAGTCAAAGCTGTGCTGAACATACTGCACACTCATTACGGCCACGTCCTGCATGGTAATACGGCTCATAAAACCTCTCCTTCAGCTCATCGCATTGTATACTTCTTCTCCGTCAAGCAGTGTCAGCACAACGCGCAGCGTGCGCGCCGCGGACGGCGGCACTGCGAAAAGATCACCCGAGAGGACCGTTATATCCGCTTTTTTTCCCGCCTCAAGCGTACCGAGCTTGTCTTCACAAAAAAGGTTGTAGGCCCCGCCGCGCGTCCATGCCGTCAGGAGTTCGACGGCGGTAAGCGTGTTCTGTCCGTTGAAGGGCTCGCCGCCCTCCGGGAAGAAGCCGCCCACGGCGTGATAGACGGATTCCGGGATGTCATCGATCAGCAGCGGGAGATCGGTGCCGCAGCTCAGGAGAACGCCGCTGTCGGCCATCTTGCGCCGGTTCCAGTAAAAGCGGCCGCGCTCTTCGCCGATCTTTTCGCGGATCATGGCCAGCTTGCTCTCCCGCTCAGCGATGGACTGGATCTGCGGATAGATCTCCGCAATCGCGCCGAGCGCTCCCATGCGCTCAAGATCCTCCGGGTCGCTGAACTCAAGATCCGTGATGCTGTGACGGTTGATCAGCCGCCCATTTTCGTCGCGACGGCAGCACTCATAGAGATCCAGTACCTTTGCGATCGCCGCGTCTCCCTGCGCGTGGAGGGAAAAACGGAAGCCGTTCTCGTCCGCCGTACGCAGTTCCCGGGCGATAGCGTCCCAGTCGATGGAGATCGCGCAGAGGCAGTCCGTACCGCAGTATGCTTGTTTGAGAGCGCCCTCCATCTGGCTGATCGAACCGTCGGTCATGCGGTTATATCCTGAAAAACGCAGATAGTCGCTGTGAAAGCGAACGCTCATCTCTTTGCCGAAAGCGAGGTCGAGCGGCCTGTCGAAAGGCTGGCTCATAAAGCTGACACGCAGCGTCAACTCGCCCTTTTTCTCCAGCTCTTCCAGCAGCGCGGGAAAGCCGTGGAAGTCGTCAAAGCCCATTTCCTTGACGGAGGTGACACCGCGGCTGTTGAGCAGGCGCATGTAGTCGCGAAACAGCGGCAGGATCCGCTCGCGGTCGCGCAGCATGGCGTCCTGCTGCGCGCTGTTTTCGGCATCCAAACCGAGCTTCTGCGCAGCATAGCCGGTAAAAAAACAATGCACGTCGAAAAAGCCGGGACAGATCGTGCCGTCGCCGCAGTCGAGAATGCGGCAGTTGTCCCTTATCAGCGCGCTCTCCGGTTCCCCGTGCCCGACGGCGAGGATATGACCGCCGCCCAGCGCAACGTAGCCGGCAAAGGGCGGCTCACCGGCTGCGGTAAAAACACAGGATGATTTCAAAATCAATTCCGCTTTCATGACGTCCTCCTTTGATGTTTGTCGTGAAAAAGTGCAAAAGCCGCACCGCTTTCTAAATAAGCGGCGCGGCTTCCGGCTTTGCATCACAAGAAGAGAGAAAAGAAAATGAGCTTCCGGAGCGCCTGCACACAGCGTTTCCGGATATCTGTGTTAAGCCTATCATTTTGGTCCAAAATTTTCAATAGCTTGAATGTTTTTCGTCTACTTGCTCGGAATTGCACCATCAAAACTGTCATTCCTGCTGAAAGTGGTATAAAATTCAAGCATTTTCTCCCTTCGGATCGGGATAAAACAATAAAACAGAACGAATAATTGTTCCATGAACTCGGTCTTTCCTCTTGACGAACAGCCCGATCCTTTTTATAATAGGGCAAAAGTGGTACAATACACACATTTACTTATCTGTCAAGGAGGCGCTTGCAATGAAGGCTGCCATGATCGGAGACAACTGCATCGACGTCTATCGTTTCATCGACGGAAAGGCGCTCAATCGGCGCTACCCCACCGGCAATGTGGTGGACACCGGCGTCAATCTGCGCAAGCTCGGCGTACCAACCGCGATCATCAGCACCACTGGCAGCGACGACAATGGCCGCTGGATGGTCGAGACCCTGGAAAAGGAAGGCCTTGATCTGTCTCACTTTAAGATAGGCGACGGGGCGACAGCCATCACCTATATGGATATGAACGGCACCGACCGTGTACACGGCGAATATGTGGAGGGCGTACTCGAGCACATCGTATTCGATGAGGAGGACGTCGCCTTTGCCGCGGCGCACGATCTTGTGCACACGGCGCTCTGGGGCAAGGCTGACGGTGTGCTCGGTGTGATCAAGGCGCACAATCCGGCGGTCCTCATCAGCTTTGATTACTGCGACCGCCTGAGTGATCCCATCATCGAGAAGACGCTGCCCTGGGTTGACGTCGGTTTCTTCTCCTGTCATGACGAGTCCGACGCCTTTGTGAAGCAGTTTCTGCAGGACAAAGTGCAGCGCGGCATGAAGCTCGCCGTGGCCACCTTCGGTGAAAAGGGCAGCCTCGCCTGGGACGGAAAAGTCTGGACCGCCTGCGGGATCTATCCTGCGGGCAAAGTCGTGAACACCGTCGGCGCGGGAGACAGCTATATCGCCGGCTTCCTCTCCGGTCTGCTCAGGAACGAGCCGATCGACGAATGCATGCGCATCGGCTCGCGTGTGGCGGCGCAGGTCGTATCCGTATTTGAACCCTGGGTCACGGAAGAATCTTAACATATAAAAGGAGTAAGACCATGAAGATCGGAATGTTCACCTCCGGCTACCAGCGCAATCCGCTGGAGCACTGCTTTCAGGATGCGAAGGAATACGGCTACGATTATATCGAACTCTGGGGCGGACGGCCCCATGCCTATGCCCCTGACCTTAAGGCAGGCGAGATCACGCAGCTGCGGCGCCTGATCGACTGCTATGAAATGCCCGTCGTGGGGTATACGCCCGAGCACAACGCTTATCCGTACAACTACATGATCGGCTCGGAAGCACAGCGCGAGGACGCCGTGGCCTATCTCAAGCTGTGTCTTGACATGGCCAAAGAAATGGGCGCCTCCTTTATGCTGACAAGCCCCGCCAACGGCGGGTATCTGGCCACCTATGACGAGCTTTGGCCGCGCCTGGAGAAAACCATCCGTGAGCTGGGCGACTACGCCGCCAAGTGCGAGGTCAAGCTCACGGTCGAGGCGCTGACTCCCTATGAGTCCAATTTCTTCACCCGCGCCAACGATTTAGTCGAGCTGTTTCGCCGTGTCGACAATCCCTGGATCGTAGGCATGTGCGACGTTGTCCCCCCCTTTGTGCAGCACGAGAGCATCATGGCCTATTTCGACAAGCTGGGTGCGAAGATGGATCATCTGCACATCATCGACGGCGAGCAGGGCACCGACAGCCACATTCTTCCCGGCGAGGGGAGCATGCCGCTGGGCGAACTCTTCTGTGAACTGAAGCGGATCGGCTACGAGGGTACTGCCACGCTGGAGCTGGTCACCGGTTACATCAACGAGCCGCGCTTTTATGCGCGCCGCGCCGTGAACAATGTCCGCGCCATGATGGCTGCCGCGGGGATCTGAGGCAAGGTATGACGATCGATATCCACGTTCACCCGGCTTTTTATGAGCCGATCAACGCCAACGCCGCGCGCGAGGAGCTGCGCCACCGCGAGCTGGACATTCACCGCAACGGTCTTGCGCCGCTGGAACATGTGTTCAACCAGATGCGCTGCGCCTCTCTCGATCGACTGTGTTTGCTGGCGCAGGACTATTCAAGCGCAATGGGAGTCCCGCTTGTGAGCAACGAGGAAGTTGCGCAGCTCGTCTCCTTCGCGCCGGAGCGCTTCTGGGGCCTGGCCTCGGTCGACCCGCACGACGGCGATGCTCCGGGCAGGCTGGAAGACGCTTTTACGCGTCTGGGGCTCAAGGGCTTGAATCTCCATCCCGGGCGTTCCCGCTTCGACCCGGCCGATCCTGCGCTCGAGCCGCTCTGGGCTGTGTGTGAGCGGCATGACCGTCCCGTGCTGTTCCATGCGGGACTGTCCTGGGAAAAAGATACGCTTGCGGAATACGGTCATCCCCTCCGCTTCGAGGCTCTGGCGCAAAAGCATCCCCGTCTGAGGATCTGCCTGGGGCACTTCGGCTGGCCCTGGATTCGGGAGACGGCGATGCTGCTGCTGAAATATCCCAATGTTCTCACATGGATCGACCGGTCGCTTCGCCATCAGGTGATGTTCGGCTCGGACAATCCGCGCTTTGAGCAGATCCGCATGGCTGAAGCGCTGGGCACGCTGGGGCTGCGCGAGAGTACGCTGGAACTGATCCGCGGGGAGAACGCCCTTGTTTTTCTCGGTGAAGGAGACGGTGCATGATGTTTGTCAGGACGCTGGTGCTCTGCACCAAAAGCTATAACGAAATGACCGTGCTCACGCCGCGCGTGGAGGAGATCGTCCTCGAGAGCGGCGTGCAGGAGGGCATGGTGACGGTTCTCACGCGCCACACGACCACCGGCGTGACCGTCAACGAAGCGCTGGAATGCCTTGAGAGCGACATCCAGACCGCGCTGGCGCTCTTCGCGCCGGAGGAGCGGTCCTACTGTCACGCACGCATGCTGCGCGACTACGGCTCGACGGCAGGCAACCCCACCGGGCATCTCAAAGCCATGCTGACCGGCAATCACTGCCATTTCCTGATCCACGGCGGCGTGCTGGAAAGAGGCGGCGCGCAGGACGTATATTTTTGCGAATTCGACGGCCCCGCACGGCGGGAGATTCTGGTCATAGTGGAGGGGGGATGACAGGACCCTAAAGCAGCGCGAAAAGCGCTGGCCTTTCCTGCAAGAAAGCGCCTGCGCCTTTGACGGTGCCCGGCCAAAGCGGACGCCGCAGCCCCAGCATTCTGTATCATAAGAAGCAAGAGAAGACCGATGAGCTCCAATTAAGAGAGGATACGCGCGGTGTGCACAGCCGCACGATAATCAAAGGAGGATCATCATGTCTGAATCCAACAAAGAACTGGGCCGAAAGCTAGGTCTGGGCGCGGTCATTGCCCTCGGTGTAGGCACGACCGTCGGCTCCGGCATCTTCTCGTCCCTGTCCGAGGTCGCCAATGCGGCCGGAAGCTCCCTGTTCCTGTTCCTGGCTTTCATCATTGGCGGTCTGCTCCAGATCCCCGCCAACTTCTGCTATGCCGAGCTGGCCTCGGCCTTCCCGGAAGACGGCGGCCAGTATGTCTACTTCCGTGAGGCCGGTTCCCGCCCCCTGGCTTTCCTCTGCGGCTGGATCAGCTTCTGGGCCACGGACCCCCCGTCCATCTCCATCATGGCGCTGGCGATCGTGAACCACCTCGCCTACTTCCTGCCGATCCACGGCTTTGTGCTTCGCCTGATCGCCGTAGTCTTCGTTTTGATCTTCATGTTCGTCCATCTGCGCAGCGTGGAAAACGGCGGCGCGTTCCAGACCTTCATCACCGCACTGAAGATCCTGCCCTTTGCCCTGATCATCGGCATCGGTCTGTTCAATCTCAACGGCAGCCTGCTGCTCTCGGGTGAACGGCTCTCCAGTGCCGCCACCGGCGGAGTTGCCGCGCTGATCGCCGGCATCGCCTCCACCACCTGGTCCTACGACGGCATGGGTGCCCCCTGCTACATGTCCGGTGAGATCCGCAATCCTCAGAAGAACATGCCCAAGGGCCTGATCCTGACCGCGGTCATCGTTCTCGCTCTCTACGGCGGGCTGACCTTTGTCGCTTCCGGCATCCTGAGCGTGGACGAGCTCGCCGCTTCCGACGCCCCGATCGCCCTGCTGGCTTCCAAGCTGCCCGGCATCGGCCACTTCGCCGGCACCGCCGTTGCGATCATGGCGATCATCGTCGTGATGGGTTCTCTGTCCAGCTGCATCATGTACCAGCCCCGCATCGAATATGCCATGGCGAAGGACAATCTCTTCTTCAAGTCCTTTGCCAAGGTCCACCCCAAATTTGAGACCCCCTATTTCTCCATCATCGTCCAGTGCGCCGTGGCGATCGTCCTGATCTTCGCCACCACGCTGTCCGATCTGCTGGGCTACTTCACCATGGTGGCCCTGCTGAAGAACGTTGCCACCTTCTGCACGATCTTCGTGCTGCGCAAGAAGGAAAACTACAAGCCCAGCTACAAGATGCCCGGCGGACTGATCATGCCCATCATCGCCAGCTTTATGACCCTGACGCTGATCTGGGGCGAGCTGACCTACGCCCCCATCCCGGCGATCCTCTGCGCTGTGATCGCCGTCGCCACCGGTCTGCCTGCTTTCTACTTCTGGGATCGCAAGAACAAGAAGGAGCAGCAGAGCGCCTGATCTGAGAAGATCAGAAGCAAATCAAGCAACAAGCAATACGCCCCGCCGCGGCAAGCCTTTTGCCGCGGTGGGGGGCAGAAGGAGGGAGAAGGATGAAAAGGCCGCGCGTGCCCACTCCTGGCGAGTTCGCCGCGGAGTCACTGGAAGTCCTTCTCCTTTCCCTTCCCCCGCGCAGGAGGCTGCCAAGCGAGCGCCTTCTGTGCGAAAAATGGGGAGTCAGCCGCGGCACGCTGCGCACAGCGCTGCAGCGTCTTACCGCTGCGGGACGGCTCGTCGCTTTGGGCGGCTCGGGATATACGGTCGCTCCGCCTCGTCCGGAATGGAACGCGGCGGGCAAAGAGAGTCTGTATGAAACGCTGCGCCGAAAAGCGCTGCGCCCGCACGGTGAGCTGCTGGACGTCTGGGAGCATTCGCCGAAGCTCCCCCTTCCGGAAAAGGAGGGCGGCGAGTGGCTTGACGTTCGGGCGTTGTGGTGCTCGGAACGGACGCCGATCGCACTGGAGAGCCGCGTCCTGCGGTACGCGCCAGGCGAAGAATGCGATGGACGCGGCGCCGCGCTGCTCTCCGCAATGGCCGCTCCCCACAGCGAAGCGGGGCCGCTTCGTATCGGCATCCTGCGTGCACGGAAGGAAGAGGCTGCGCTGCTCTCCGTTCCGGAGGGGAAAGCGCTGATCCAGGTCCGCGGCTTCAGGTATGAGGACGATGGATCTCTGAGGGAAAACCACCGCGTGATCCTGCGGCCAGACAGGATACGTTTGCTGCTTTGAGAGGTGAGAATATGAAACTTGCTGCGGTTGGAAGCAACTGCGTGGATTTTTAT
>CACYHB010000035.1 GCA_902774015.1 Oscillospiraceae bacterium
ATCTTTTCACGGGAAACGCACAGACAGGGCGTATGTGCGGTTTACTTCGGCCTGCTGACGTGCCGGTACTACTTCCACCGTCCATGACGTTTCCTCCTTTTTGTATGATTTCCGGCTCTGCCTTGCGGGAGCCGGTTGCTTGTATTCTATCACAGGGTCAAGCTGTCTGTAAAGGCTTTCTGCTTTTCGTCTCTCATTCGTACAGGCTGATCTCCACCCGGCCGAACATGCCGGTGGGCTCCAGGACCGTGCGCTCTTTGCCGAAGATGCCGGGTCTGGTATTGGCGTCGCGCAGCGGCGTGGTGGCGACATAGACGGTCAGTTCATTCTCGCCGGGCTTCAGAGCTCTGGTGATCTCCTTCTCGTAGGGCGGTACCAGCATCGGCCCCTGGCAGCTGCCGTTGACGGTAAGCGACATGCATTCATATACATGCTGCGCCGAAAAAACGGCCCGCTGCGGCAGCGTGTCGATCGTAAAGTTCGTGCGGTATGCCAGGATGCCCGAGAAATCCGGCCGGATGCCGGAAACCGGCTGAAGCTCGAAATCCTCGATCGTCTCGCATTCCGTCTTCCCGATGCTCCAGAGGGAGAGATCAAAGAGCTCGAGCACGATAGTTTCCCGGCAGGTATCCGCTTTCGTCTTATCGGTGTCTGCGGGAACCGCGCTCTCGGGGTCGGTCACCAGCACAACGGACTGATAGGGGCGGATCGTCAGGCTGCTGACGCGGTCCGTCTCTTCCATCCGGTCGGCCATGGCGTCGTAGCGCCCGTAGGCATCCGCTTCCGGCAGGCAGACCTGCAGGTTCAGGGTTTCGGCTGCCGAGACATTCATCAGCAGGAAGATGTCCTTCCCCTCCCTGCGGTAATGATAGGTATGCAGGGCCGGTGTCGCTCCTTCGATGCTCAGGCTGTCGGAGATCCCCATGCCGTGCAGGGTCTCGGCAAGCTTTTCGAGTTCCACGGTCTCCCGTCCCTTCAGGGCATCCGCCAGCAGCTGATCGCCGTCCGCGGGCATTTCGGCGATGCCGGTCGGGAACCGGTTGACAAAAAGCACCGGGAGTTCGGGGTGCGCAGCAGAGAAGCGGGCGGCCTTCGCCGGGAGGAACTCGCACTCCGGCACCACCAGGGCCTCCATACGCCGCCCGTTGACAGACAGGATCCCGTCCTCCACCCAGCAGCCTGAGAGCATGGCCGCATCGCCAGAGAAGATGTCCGACGGCAGGACCATGAAGTCCAGCTGGCGGCTCAGCAGTTCCTTCCCGACAACAGCGCCCTGCATGGCTTTGCCGCTCCAGTCGGCCTCTGCCTCAAAGAGGAGACCGACCTGCGGGACGTTCTGCCCCTCGGAAAAGAGCCTGCAGAGGCGGTCCATATACTTCATCAGCTCGCAGAACCAGGGGAACTGCGGGTTGCTGCCGCGGGCATAAAAATGCGGCGGACAGTCGTTATCCGGGTACTCGGCCATGGAAAACGCGTGGGGAACAAAGTAGTTGACGCCCTGGCTGATCCAGTAATCGGCCAGCCATTTCATGTCGCGCACACCCAGCCGCCAGCCGTAGGCACCGAAGTTTTCGCACATCAGCCGGCCCTGCTTTTTCGGGTCGATCGCCGCCGCCGAGGCGCCCAGCTTTCCGAGATAGTAATGGTAAAAGGTCGGCTCAATGTCCGAAAAGCCGGTATGGCGGCAGGCCACATCGTTGCAGGGCATAAGCTGGTATCCGATGTTGTCGATGCCGGCCATGTCCTGGCCTTCCATGGCGCGGAAGTAGTGCCCCACACCGGCTCCGAGGCGCATATAGCCGCAGTTGTCCTCGACAACGTGGCCGATGTACTGCACCCCATGGTCACGGCACCAGTCGCCCAGCTGAGCCGTAAAGTTCCTGCCGAAGAGCGTGGTCACCGCATTCATATAGGCCACGCGCAGGCCGCGGTGAGACCGATCGTCCCGGTCTGCAAAAAGAAGGGGCAGATCCCGGAAGAGATTTCCGCCGTAATGCCCGAGAAGCTCCTTTTCCAGTTCCTCGCTCCAGGGCAGGGGCATGCGCCGGCCGATGGCGCTGTCCCCGTCATAGCCCTCGGTGTTGTAGAAGCCGGGCTCGTCTGAGAAAAAGCCCTGGATCACCGTACCGAAGAGCTCGCCGTAGCGCGCAAAGTGCTTCTCATAGACCTCGTCGATCAGAATCCGTACGGACTCGGCATCGATATAGTTGATATACTCGGGTTTATAGTTAAAGAAGGTCGTGACAAAGTTGACATGGATACGCCAGACCCCTTCGGGGATGTCGGCAGTCAGCATGCCGTCCTTCACAAAGGCGGTGAGATCAAGTATCTCGCCCTCTTCCGTATCCCCGCGGGCGATTCTGCAGGCAGTTACCGACAGAAGCCGGGTGTTCTCCAGCAGCGGCTTGTACTCCGGCCTGCCGAAGTCCTTCCAGGTAAACTGCTTTGCAGTCAGCAGATCCACGTCTACCTGCGCGGCGGGCATCGGGCCGACCACATCCACAAACTGGCTGACCAGGGACCGGCGAACCCTTTCCGGATGCTTTTTCACGGCGTTGTTGGCCATGCCGGTCGGAAAGTGCGCATCGTCCAGGATCCAGATGGTCATGCCGTGCTTTTCGGCCTCGTCGATGACGATATCGACATCGTGCCACCAGCCTTCGCCGGCATAATCCGGATGGGGTCTCGCCTCCAGGCAGACGGAACGGATGCCGGCCTCCCTGATTTTTCCCAGCTCGGTGCGCAGGGTCTCTTCGCTTTCCCCTCTCATCCACAGGAAAGGGAGAATGTGATTGTCGTACATGCTGTCCACCTCGTTATATGATGCTTCCGGGACCGTTCTCCAATCCCGGAAGCTTCTTCTGTGTTCTGCTTTGCCGCTGTGTTTCGCTGCTTATTCGGCGCAGTCGGCGATATAGTCGGCTACGCTCTCGCCGGCCATGCGGCCGGTGTTGATGGCAAAGCCCATCGTATTGCCGGGCAGGGTGAAGTTGTAGCTGTCGCCATAGATGGTATTGGCATCGGAGCCCGCGCTGTACAGGCCTTCGATCGGCAGGAGATCGTCATTGAGGACCTCGCAGTACTTGTTGATGCGCACACCGCCCACAGTGCCGTAGGCGCCGAGATAGAACTTGCCGACGATGTAGCCGCCCCTGCCGGTCAGTTCGTGGAGGAAGCGCTGATCCTTGTGGAAGCGGCTGTCGACGCCGCAGCGGCAGTATTCGTTGTACTCGTCCACGGTATCCTGCAGCACGTCGGGGTCGATGCCGAGCTTTTCGGCGAGCTCTTCGATCGTGGCAGCCTCAAAGTAGGCCTCATAGCCCTGCTCGATCGCCTGGGCGGCCTGCTGGTCAAAGCCGAAGAAGGCCTCGGCCGGGTGCACGATGTCCATGATGTCCGGACCGTTCTTCTGATACTCGCGCAGGATGCCGCGGTCCATGATGCAGTAGCCGTAGTTGCCCGGCTGCATATGCAGGGCGTTGCCGGCGAAGGTGGTGTTGCCCATATAGCCTTCGTTCATGAAGCGTTCGCCGTACTGGTTGACCATCAGGTTCGGCTGGCGCAGGACTGCGTCCAGCAGGAACCAGTTGAGGTTGTCGGGCAGCTGGAAAATGGCCTCGATGTTCGCGCCCCACTTTTTGGCGCCGACCTCCCACATCATGCGCAGGCCGTCGCCCGTGATGCCGGGGATCATGAAGGGGAAGAAGTCCTCGGCCAGGGTCAGGCCGAACTCTTCCTTGATCATCTCCTTGTTGTTGCCAAAGCCGCCGGTGCAGACGATCACGGCCTGCCCGCGGACCTCGAGAGCCTCGCCGTTTTTGTCCGTGGCGCGGGCGCCGCAGACCTTGTCGTCCTCAACGATCAGGCCGGTGGCAGGGGTCTCGAGCAAAATTTCGCAGCCGAGTTCTCTGGCGCGCTCGGTCATGATCCGGACCATGGCGCTCGCGGCACGGGGGCCGATGACGCCGTTCTCAGGCTTGACAATATGCCAGGTGGCCTCCGATTCCCGGAAATAGCGGAACGCACCTGCAAACTCGACGCCCATCTCCTGCAGCCATTCGATGGTCTCGGCGCTCTTGCCGAAGTAGGTGGCAACCAGGTCGCTGTCCACATTGAAGTGGGTATAGTTCATGTGCAGGTCCAATGCCTCGGCGACAGAAATATCGTTGAACTGATCCTTCTGGATCTTGGTGCCGATTCCGAGGGGGCCCATGCCCATGTTGGCGGCGCCGCCGGTGGTGCTCGATTTTTCGAGGATCACGGACTTGAGGCCGCGCTCTCCCGCGGTGATGGCCGCGGCCAGACCGGCAGGACCGCCGGCAATGATGACGACATCGGTGTTGACTTGTTTCATGGTTTTTCTCCTTTTATGACTTGGTGGATTCAGCGTTCCGTTTTGACGGGTTTGGCATAGACGCGACGGCGCTTTCCGGTGCTCTCACGCGAAGCAGAAGGGGCGGGTGCTGCCGGGGCAGGGGCCGCGGGCGGGGCCGCCGGCGTCGGAATCGGCGCAGGGGCTGGGGCAGGAGCAGGAGCGGGCGCGGGGGCTGGGGCCGGGGCAGAGACGGCAGGGGCCGCCGGAGCGGGCGCGGGGGCCGCGGTGCCGGCGGGTCTGGCAAAGCTGCGTCTGCGCTTGCCGGCGCCTTCCCGCCGGGAAGGCGCCGCCTCTTCGGCCGGGGCGGCTTCTTCAGCGGGCGCATTTTTCAGGCGGGCAGGCTTGTCAGGGATTTTGGCCCGGCCCGAGACCTTCACGATCGCGTTTTGTGTGCAGGCTGTGAGACAGGCGCCGCATTTTGTACAGTCAAAGCTCTCGATGACCGCGGTGTATCCCGGTCTGTATGCAATCGCATGCGCAGGGCAGACCCCGACGCAGTCCCGGCTGCCGACGCATTTGGCGGGATCGACATAGAAGGTCACAAAGGCCGCGCAGACCCCCGCGGGGCATTCCTTCCTGCGCGCATGGGCTTCGAGTTCCTGGGGGAAGGCCTCGAGCAGCGAGGCCATCGGACAGCCCGCCGTTTCTCCCAGCGAGCAGTTTGTGGCGATGCGCATGGCATCCGTGATCTCTTTGGCCAGATCCAGCGCCTGGGGTTTGAGCCGTCCGGTACTCAGATCCTCGGCAATCGCGCTGAGCTGGAACAGACCTTCGCGGCAGAAGGTGCAGCGGCCGCAGCATTTCTCCCGCAGGACCTGCATCTCTTTCTTTGCCCGGTCAACCAGGCAGTCTGCCTCGGTCAGGATGCGCAGCACGCCGCTCATGCTGCCGAGGTCCTTCAGCGTCATGCTTTCGATTTCCGCCGGGGCATAGAACCGGTGATCCGTCATAACGGCTTTGAAGGGCGGCTTCAGCAGCTCTGACACCCGGGTCTCGGGCGGCAGTTCTTCCAGATCGCCGTCCTCCACGGCAGCCAGAATCCCCGCCGTCTCTCCGCAGAGCGCTGCGGCCAGGGCGGCGGCCTCGTCCAGCGTGACCAGCAGGTCGTCCCGGTGATCGAACTTGACGAGATCGGCTTTCTTTTCGATGCAGAGCGTCAGCCCGGCTTCATCGGCGGCTTTCAGAAGCGCGTCCTCTGCCCCTTCCGCAAGGGTGACGATCACGGCGCCCTGTGCGCCGGTCAGGACCGTGAGGGCTTTGAGGCCGGCGACAATGCCGGCGGGGTTGAGATGCAGAAGCTGTTCCTTCCGCCGCTCGGTATCGGTGTTCCGGATGGACGCGGTGACAAAGCCGCTGACCGCCTCCCTGTTGCCGAGACGCACAGCCAGCTCCTCCCGGCTGAGCTTTGATACCAGTTCCAGCGCTTTGGTATTGTTGTTCAGAAGACTCATTTCGCCGCCTCCTTTTCTGCGGAATAGTCGCTCCACAGGCGATGGCCGGTGATGCCGAAGCGCAGGTCGCACTGCAGGCAGCGTTCGGCTTCGCCGCAGATGGCCGCATCACAGATGCCGGCGCTGATCGGGCGGAAGTCCTGCCGGCGCTCGTCGGGCTCGAGGAAGCACTCTTCCGCACGCGCAAGGCAGGCGAAGCCCTCGATCCGGCCGATGGCCTGACTGGGTGCCTCGGTCGTGACCAGTTTTTCACTGATATCGCCGTCGCCGCCGAGGAAACGGTCGATCTCGCTTGCCGCCTCCCGTCCGGAGGCCAGGGCCTTGATGACCGTCTTGGTGCCGTAGATGGCGTCGCCGCAGGCAAAAACGCCTTCGACCGATGTCATCAGGCTCCCTTCCTTCACGGCGATGGCGTTTGCCCTGCCGCGTTCCAGACCGGCTTCTTCCGGCAGGTCGGTGTGCTGACCGGCGGCAAAGATGACCGTGTCAGCCTCCAGCGTATGGGCCGAACCCTCTTCCTTTTCGGTAACGGTGCGGCCGCTTTCATCCTTGTAGTTTCGCTTGACCCTGCTGAACTCCACACCCTCGACATGGCCGTTTCCGAGTATCCGGTCAAAGGTCCGGGCCGGGAGCATGCGCACGCCCTCCTGCTCTGCCTGTTCGATCTCTTCCAGGTCGGCGGTGAGCTCTTCCCGTTTCTTGCGGAAGGCCAGGGATACCTCCTCCGCGCCGAGGCGCACGGCGGTTCTGGCGCAGTCAAAGGCCACGTTGCCGGCTCCCATGATGACCACGCGGCGGCCCATGCCGGTATCCTGTCCCATGGCGGCCCTGCGCAGGAAGTCAGAGCAGAGCAGTACGCCGGGCAGTTCGTTTCCGGGCATTTTCAGGCGGTTTCCCTCATGCGTGCCGACGGCGACGAGCACCGCGTCATACGCACTCAGCAGCTCGGCGGGTTTCGTCACCCGGCAATTGCATTCGACCTGTACGCCGACCTCGGTGACATACGCCGCCTCTTTGGCGATCACCTCGCGCGGCAGGCGGTAGGAGGGGATGCCGTAGGCCATCTGCCCGCCCAGCGTCGGATACGCTTCCTTGAGCGTAACACGGTGGCCCTGCTTGGCCAGATAGAAGGCCGCGGTCATGCCGGCGGGGCCGCCGCCCACGACGCAGACCTTTTTCCCCGTGTCGGGAAGGCGCTTCTGGTTGTTCTTCCAGAGCGCGTTGTTCGTATGCTCGGCGGCATAGCGCTTGATGTTGCGGATCGAAATCGGCTCGTTGACCTGCCCGCGGCGGCACTGGCCCTCACAGGTATGGGCACAGACCCGGCCGAGACACTCCGGGAAAGGAATACGCTCGTGAATCACGGCGGTCGCCTCGTCATAGCGGCCTTCCTTCACCAGGCGCACATAGCGCGGCACATCGGCGTGCGCCGGGCACTCCGCCGAGCAGGGGATCAGGGTATCCCGTTTTTCGATGGGGTTCCAGTTGAGCGCGTCGCGGATGGTCCCCGTGGGACAGACCTCGGCGCAGGCGCCGCAGAAGCGGCAGTCGGCATCCTTGAGCAGTTTGTCGTGAAGCGTTCCGACATAGGTCTCCAGATTCTTCTTGTTGTACTGCAGCACGCCGACCTGGCGGAGGTCCTTGCAGGCACGCACGCAGCGTCCGCAGAGGACGCAGCGGTTCATGTCGTGTACGAGGAGCGGGTTGCGCTCGTCCATCTTCAGGCCCTTGATGCGGCTGGTCATGCGGGTCGCGGAGACACCCATATACTGGATCAGGGTCTGCAGCTCGCATTTGCCGTATTTCGGGCAGGTCGAGCAGTCCTCGGGATGTGCCGCCAGCAGCAGCTCCATCGAGAGGTTCCGCAGGCGGGTGATCTGTTCGGACCGGGTACGGATCACCATTCCGTCGGCCGCCTGCAGCTTGCAGGACGGATGGACGCCCTCCTGTCCTTCCACCTCGACGAGGCAGAGACGGCAGGAGCCCAGGTCGGGCAGATCCGGATGATGACAGAGATGAGGAATGTAGATGCCGTTCTGAAGCGCCGCCTCGAGGAGGTTCATCCCTTCCTCGACCCGGAGCTTCCGGCCGTCAATGGTAATGGATACAGTCATATGCAAAATCCCTGCTTTCCGCTTATTTCGCGAAGGCAAAGCCGTCGAAAATCTTTTTCCCGGTGTAGGTTTTGAGTTCTTCTTCTCCGTTCAGGACGCGGATCGCACCCGCGGCCATGGCTTCCATCTCGAATTCTCCCGGATAGGCGCTGACCGGGGCAATCCAGCTGCAGCTCTCGGTGATCTGCCGGACCAGGTCCTCGCTGTGCACCATGCCGCCGCCCAGCAGAATACCCTCCGCCTGCCCTTTCAGCACAACGGCCATGGCGCCGATGGCTTTTTCGATCTGATAGATCATGGTGTTCCAGAGCATGGCTGCATACTCGTCGCCGTCCGACGCCCGGCGGGTAAGTTCCACGGCGTCAGAAATGCCGATGTGGTTCACGAAGCCGCCCGTGCGGGTGGCCAGATTGCGCAGGGTCTTCACATCCGCCTTCTCGCGCTCCATATAATCCAGCAGACCGTAGACAGGGACGCTGCCGCATCGGGTCGGCGCCATGGGGCCGTCGCCGCCGACGATGTCGCTGCCGTCCACCATTTTGCCCTTTCGGTGGGCAGAGACCGAAATGCCGCCGCCGATATGGCAGACGATCAGGCTGCAGTCCTCATAGCGCTTTCCCAGCACCTCGCGGCTGTGGCGGATGGCGGTCTCCTTGAGGTTCAACGCATGCAGATGCGAAATCCGGTAAACGCCCTTCAGGCCGGTCATGCGGGCCAGGTCCTGGAACTCGTCGGTATCCGGCGGGTTGACCACCATGGCCTTCGCCCCGAAGCGGCGCGCAAACTCATCCGCAAGCTGAGGGCCCAGCGTTGCCGGATGGACCACGCCGTTGGCACAGGTCCGGGCATGTTCGAGCACCAGTTCGTCAATGGCATAGACGCCGCCCTCGATATTCACCAGGCCGCCGCCGCGGCCGACGAACACGTCCACACCCTCCAGAGAAATATCGTTTTCTCTGAGAAGCTGCAGGATCATGTCCCGGCGATAGGGCAGCTGCGCCGGCATATCCGCATATTTGGCAAGTTCCGAGGCGTCATGCGCGACATTTTTGGAGAACAGACAGCTTTCGTCCTCAAACAGAGCGATTTTTGTGGAGGTGGAGCCGGGATTGATGGCAAAAACGCGCGTACTCATCTCGCTTCCCTCCGTTTCTTACTTTTTCATGCCGGCCGCACGGACAGCCGAGATGATGATGTTTCCCTTGATCTCGGAAACCGGGGCCCCGCGCGAGCAGTCGCAGACCACGCTGTTGAAGCCCTGCAGCATGGGACCGTAGGCATCCGCATGCCCAAACTGCTGGATCAGCTTTACGGCCACGTTGCCCACGTTCAGGTCCGGCCAGATCACAACATTTGCCCGCCCGGCCACCTTGCTCTCGCGCCTGACCTTCTTGGCGGCAACCGCGGGGCTGATGGCGGCGTCAAACTGGAACTCGCCGTCGATGGCAAGGTCGGGACGCTTCTGCTGGGCTATTTTCACGGCCTCGGTGACCTTATCGATCAGCTCGCCCTGACCGCTGCCGAGCGTGGAGTAGCAGACAAAGGCACAGCGCGGTTCCCAGCCCAGCAGACTCTCCACCGTCTCGCAGGCAGAAATGCCGATATCGGCAAGCTGCTCGGGGTTCGGGTTGGTGCAGACGGCACTGTCGCCGATGGCGAGCAGGGAGCCTTCGCTTCCCTCGAAGCCGGGGATGTCGCACAGACCGATGCTGGAAACCGTGCTGATGTCGGGCTTGAGGCCGATCATCATCTGCCCTGCCAGCAGCACATCGCCGGTCGTATTGTCGATGCCGGCAAAGGTGACGGCAACCTCGCCCACCTTCTGCATGGCCATGGCATAATAGAGGGGATCCTGCATCCGGCGCGCCAGAGCCTTCTCCTTCAGCCGGGTATCCTCCCGTGCCACATAGGCTGCGATGATTTTGCCCTTGTACTCCTCGTCGTTCAGGTCGACAAAGGTGAACACCGCGGGGTCATAGCCGCGCTCGGCAGCCAGCGCACGCAGCTCTTCGGCATTCCCGACCAGCACCGGGAAGATATACCCGTCGCGGCCGGCCTCGAAGGCTGCCTGCATCATCTTTTCGTTGGCCGCCTCCGGGAAGGCCACCTTCTGGGGGTTTTCTTTCGCCTTGGCGTAGATCGTATCTAAAAGACTCATATTCTTCTCTCCTGAAAAGCCGGGCAGCGCATGGTCTGCCCGGCTTGTTTTTTCAGAGCTCCTGCTCTACCACGTCCACGAGGTCTGCGATGGTTTCGCAGGCCGCGGCATCCTGCAGGGTGATGCAGGCATCCGTTTCGTTCTCAATCTCGGCCACCAGCGCGACCATCTGCACGGAAGCGCCCTGCAGGTCTTTCTTGAAGCTGGTCTCGAGGCTCAGGTCCTCAGGATTCTTCTTGTAGGAGATGGCAACCAGCTCCAGAATCTTTTTTTCGAGTTCTTTTCTGTCCACGATGTGTTCCTCCTGTTTTATAAAATATGCGTATGACCTGTTGTTTCTTATTCTTCCACCAGGTCGAAAACCACGGTCTTGAATCCGTCTCTCTGATAAATGGCCGCCTGAACCGGCACGGGCAGCGCATCGGCTTCCAGAATCTCCCTGCGTTTTTTCTTGTTGATGCCGCGGACCACCGCATTGAGGCGGCTGCCCTCTTCGAGCTCGACCTCGCCGTAGGCAAACTTGCCCAGGGCTTTGTATTCCGGCTTGTTGGACAGCGGGGCGGGCATGACAATGGAGTGCAGCTTCGCCCTGCCGCTGATTTCCACCCACTCCATATCCCAGCAGCCGCAGGAGTTGCAGGCATAGACCGGGGGAAACTCTACCGCGCCGCACCTGGTGCACTTCTTTCCGGTGATCTTTCCCTTTTCGAGATTTTCATAAAAGGTCTCTACGACTTTTTCCAGTGTGATCGCCATGTTCGTCCTCCTTCCTCAGTCCGCCGTCCGAATGATGTAGGTGCAGATGTTCTGGGCGCCGCCGTAACCGCGCAGCATCGCGGTTCTGGGCAGTTTCTTCACCTGTCCCTCGCCGGCCTCGCCGCGCATCTGGTGTACCGCCTCATAGAGGTCGGCCAGGCCGGATGCCGCATGGGCATGCCCGAAGGACGTGCGGCCGCCGTTGGTGTTGATGGGTTTGTCGCCGTCGTAGGCAGTGCGGCCCTCGCAGATGTACTTCCAGCCTTCGCCGTAGGGCAGATAGCCCGCGATCTCGGCGGCAACCAGGTGGGAGGTGATGATAAAGTCGTTGGCATAGAAGATGTCGATCTCCTCCGGCTTTACGCCGGTGACCTCGTAGACCTGCCTTACGGCCTCCTCGGTCGCACGCACCTCAAAGTGGGGCGTGGTCGCCTCGCAGGCGGCACAGCCGATGCCCAGCACCTCGATGGGCTTGTGGCTTTTGTTGCCCATGTATTTGTCCACGAGCTCGGTGGCGCAGACCACCACAGCCGCGGCGCCGTCACACTTGAGCTCCAGGCCGCCGGCGCGGAGGAAGTCGCCCATCTTGGGATTATAGGGCGAGCGCATATAGTCCATCACATTGTCAAAGCCCATCTCTCTGGCAAGCTCCTCATAGGGCTTGCGCTCGATGGCGAGGGGATTGACGGAGGCATTGCGGCGGTTGTTGATGCACATCCAGTTCAGGGTGTCATCCATCTGCTCATCCGTCAGGCCGCGGGTACGCTTGTACCACTCGGCGGCATCGTCATAGATGAGCTCCTGTCCGGCCATCAGGCTGCGGGTGTAGGCCCGGTCGTAAAGCCAGGCGGTGGTCTGCAGGAACTTGTCCATGGTCATCTTCTCGCGCCGGTAGGGGTGGTTGGGAACAGCCAGGCTGTCGCCGAACTCCACACAGCCGGAGAGCACGCAGTCATACTTGCCCGAGGCGACGGCGTTGACCGCCTCCTCTACCGCATAGTAGCCCGTGCAGCAGGCCTCGGAGTGGTGGATGCTGGCCTTGCCCTTCATGCCGAACCAGTTGGTGACATGGATGTTGGGCGTGAGGTAGTTGGAGCCGTTCAGGGGGCTGGCCTCGCCGTGGAAGTAGAAGTCCACATTCTGCGGGTTGACCCCGGCGTCCTCCATGGCCTTGAGCGCTGCATAGCCGAAGAGCTCGCCCTCGGTCAGGCCGTTGGTCTCTTCCTTATCCACCGTGTACATGAAGGGCGTACAGCCGACACCGATGATGGAAACGCCGCGGCGATAAGGATGCAGTTTCGTCTGATTCATCATTCACCTGCTTTCCTGATCAGTCCAGGCCCTTGAAGGTCTTTTCAAGGAACATGCCCTTGCGCTCGGCGATCTTCGCCTGTTTCTCCGGGCTGCGGAACAGGCCGATCTGGGTCTCGCCGATCTCGTCAAGGTGCTTTTCGCGGCCTGCCACGGTGGTGCGGTCCTTCAGCAGGCCGTCCTTCTGGATGACGAATTTCCATTTTCCGTCCTCGGTCTTTTCCAGCGTGCCGCCTGCGCCGCAGACCGCGCACTCGATGGGATAGTACAGGCCGTCCCACTGCGGCTCGCCCAGAGCCAGCAGGTTGGAATGGCAGTTCGGGCACCAGCCCATGTCTTCCTCGCCCAGCCATCCGCGCTCTGCCGGCGGGGTGGCCACGGCCTTCATGATGTTCTGGCCCATCCTGC
This sequence comes from Oscillospiraceae bacterium, assembly GCA_902774015.1. GTDB lineage: Bacteria > Bacillota > Clostridia > Oscillospirales > Oscillospiraceae > Limivicinus. Next base: position 12,574 of record CACYHB010000035.1, read on the forward strand.
GGGCGCGAGCCAGCAGTTCGTCGTCCGCCAGGCACATGGCCGGAGCGGGCACGCGGGTCGCCAGCAGCATGTCGACGACCTTGAAGTCCGTCGTGAACATCGTGGCCTGCAGGCCCTCCAGGGCCATGGCCTGCCAGGAGCGGGTGGAGCCGCCGACGGAAATCAAACCGGCCACGCGGTCCTTGTGCTCGATGACGCCGATATGCTCGAGGAAGGAGGTCTCATAACTCAGACTTCTCTGTGCAAACGTGATATAGGGGGAAGCGGGCATGAGGTCATAGGTGGGAACGGAGACGATGATACCGTCCTGGTCAAGCATCACGTCCATGATCTTTTTCTTGTCGTCCTTCTTCTCGAGGGTGCAGCCGACGTACTTGCCCTGGGCCATCGCCCCGGTGCAGGCCGTACAGCCGCTGCAGTCAAGAATGTTGAAGTCGCGCAGATTGATCATGCGAACCTCGGCACCCTGCTCCTCGCAGGCCATCAGGGCGGCTTTCAGCAGAATCTC
>CACYHB010000036.1 GCA_902774015.1 Oscillospiraceae bacterium
CTCCAGCGCATCAACGTTAGAGGATAGATGGCCGCCCGGCCCGCTCATGCCGTGGGGAAGCAATAGACCTCTTTGGTTTTTGATCCGTCGCACTCCCACCAGCCAACACTCCGGACGGAGCGCACGCCGATATGGACAGATACGCCTTTATTTCGAAAAAAACTTCCTCAAAAAGTACGCCGGGGCGCAGCTCCAGGCGTGGCAGTAGCTATTGACGATGGTGCCGCCGTAAGGGGATTCGTCGGGATTGGCCGGATTGAACAGCTCCCAGAAGGTATCCGCGCCGAGCTTTACCATGCCGCCCCAGTAGGAGCGCAGGACTTCCAGCGCCTTCTCCCTTTGCCCGACGTCGATCAGTGCCTGCACATAATGGTGATGCAGGTAGGGCGTGACCATGCCGACGGCATCGTCTCGCGCAGCGATCCGGTCGAGTACATCTCCGCCCGCCGTGCCGCCCAGCACCATCCAGATCTGGCTGGCCCAGGAGAGCTGACGCTTCTCCCCGCTGACGAACAGGCCAAGCGCCGGATCATACAGGCTGTCCAGAGCGGCCTGTTTTTTCTTTGCATACTCTTCTTCGATCAGGCTGGCTTTCTCGCCGTCGTTCAGCGCCGCAGCGATCTTACCGGCCGTCTTCAGGCAATAGAGATACACACCCTGCGCACCGGCCTGCTTGTTCAGTTCCAGGTTCCAGTCCAGGAAGCACCAGCCCAGCACGTCGGAATCCCGGACAAGGCCGTTTTCATCAAACCCCTCCCGGGCCAGCTCGATCTGCCGCCAGGCGGAGGGCCAGAGTTCCCGAAGGGTCTCCACGTCGTCCGTAGCCTCATAGTAATCCCACAGGGTGGGGATGAAAAACAGGGAATAGTCGAACATGGCGGTATCGTCCGCCTCGATCTCCGGGCGAATGAACATGCCCGCGCCGACCCGACCGCCGGGCAGCGTGCTGCCTGCGAAGAGATAGAGGCAGCGCTTGACCAGATCGTTCTGTCGATAGGTCTCATAATTGGCCAGCGCCTGGAGCCGCAGATCACCGATCCACAGGCGGCGGTCACGCTTGGGGCCGTCCTCAAAAACCTCCTGCATACAGTCGTGCAGCGTGCGGCAGGCCACGCGGTCGATCTCCCTCAATTCAGCGTCCGCCGACTCATACGGCGGAAGGGCGGCATCATCCGCGGAGGAGACCGCCTCGCACACGGCGCCCCCTACGATCAGATCGTACTTCGTGGAGATATCCAGCACCTCGAGCTGTACATAGCGAAAGGCGTAGCGCCGCGGAAGACGCAGCTCACAGGGCAGTTCGTCCACGTGGATCTGCTCCTGCTGCACCCAGCTGGCGCTGATCCAGCCGTGATAGTCCTCCACGTTCTCTTTCAGCTCACTCATGCGCTCGGCAAATTTCAACCGCAGCCAGAGCGGCGCGTCCGGATGGCTGCCGCGTGAGGACAGCCGAAGCGTGACCGTGCCGACCAGATGCTCGCCGAAGTCCAGGCACAGGCTGTCGCCTTTCTTCAGTACGCGCTCGCCGCCGCTCACCGCGATCTCGCGTGTATGCAGCATCGGCTCTAATTCTTCCGCCTTTCGGAGAAAGGCGTTGTTCCGTTCCGTCATGGCAGGATCTCCAATAAATCTTTTACGGATTTCATGTTATAGTCGCCCGCACCGGCCCGGGAAGCGTCGCCCACACAGGCTGCCTTCATGCCTCCTTTATGCGCGGCCTCTGCGCCGGAAACCGCGTCTTCGACCACGAGGCAGCGCTTGGCACCGACCCACAGCATCTTCGCGGCCTTTTCAAAGACCTCCGGATCCGGCTTGGAGCGCGTGATGTTGTTGCCGTCCGAAACGGCATCGAAGTACTCGCCCAGCCCGATCTGACGGAGGATGAAGGGCGCGTTCTTGGAGGAGGAGCCGATGGCAAGCTGATAGCCGCGGCGGCGCAGCTCGTCCAGCGTAGACTTGACCTCGTCGCTCAAGTCAGCCGGTGACATCTGAGCCAGCAGCTTTTTGTAGATCTCGTTCTTCTGATCGGCCAGTTCCTCTTTCTCGGCCTCGGAGAGCTCGCCGTGATACTTCTCCAATACGATATCGAGGCTCGCCATACGGCTGACGCCGCGCAGGCGATTGTTGATCTCCCGGTCGAAAGAAACGCCGATGCTGTCGGCCATAGCCTTCCAAGCCTGATAGTGGTATTCATCAGTATAGCAGATGACCCCGTCCAGGTCAAAGATCACCGCGTCAAAATCTCTCATTGCTTCGTATCCTCCCTTCCGCAGAACGGGTCGACGGGGCTGACGCCCGTGAAGGCGCTGCGTCCCATAAGCTTGTCCATGACAGCCTCACGGAAATCCGCTGTGCCGGCGTAGGCGTTGATATAGGTCCTGAGCATCGGCGCATCAAAGAGGTGGTAGGGATAGGCGGTGGAGATCATCAGCGCCGGGACCTCCGAGACGAACCACGGCGCATCGTCCCCCAGCCCGAAGGCCACGTTCCAGTTGAGGCGCAGCGTGGTGTTGTTGGAGGCGTTCTCCATGTTGCAGATATACACATAGAGGTCATAGGCCTCCCGCGCCTCCCCGATGGGGCGGTACATCTCGTGCATCAGCGCCTTCTTCTCGTCGCTCATGCCGGGGATGTCGCCCATGTCCTGCACGGTGATGCTCACGCGGCGGTCGCGCACGGTGACCGCAAAGCCCTCCTTTTCAAAGAGCTCCTTCCATGCCTGTACGACGGGATTGTCCGGACTCATGTCCTTCTGGATCACGTTCAGATAGACGCGCCGGAACTTCTCTTTGGAGATCGGCAGCAGTCCCTGCGTATCCTTGACGAGGGTCACGGCCTTGTCCGCGACCTCCTTTGCCCAGGCGCGGTGCTTTTCGCAGCCGACGACGGACAGCGCCTCCTGTTCCGGAACCAAAGTTCCGGTCTTCTGCTTTTTGTGCAGACCGAGGGCGGCCTTGGTCGCCAGGATGCGTGTGACCGCCTCGTTGAGCCGTTCCTCGGTCACAAGGCCGTTTTCCAGACCGGAGAGCAGAAAACGGTAATCTTCTTCCAGATCCTTGTTGAACAGGATCATGTCCGCGCCGGCGGCAATAGCCGTGGGGATCGCCTTCTCACGCGGCATGGCGGCTGTAAAGCCCACCATGGGTGTGGCATCGGTAGAGATCAGGCCGTTGAAGCCAAGCTTGTCGCGCAGCAGGCCGGTCATAATGGAACTTGAGAGGCTCGCGGGCAGGTACCTTTCTTCCTCGGACGCATAGGCGGGCAGGGCGATATGGCCGACCATCACGGTCTCGGCCCCCTGCTCGATGAGGGTGGAATAGACCTTGCCGAAGCTCTCGTCCCATTCCTCGCGGCTGAGGGAGTTGACGCTGGTGAGAATATGCTGATCCCGCTCGTCCACGCCGTCTCCCGGGAAGTGCTTAATGGACACGGCCACACCGTTTTCTCTGGCGCCGCGCATGTAGGCGCTGCCGCAGGCGATCACGCGCTCCACATCGCTGCCGAAGGTGCGGACGTTGGTAATCGGGTTGTGGAACTCATAATTGATATCCACGATGGGCGCGAAGCTCCAGTTGAGGCCCAGAGCCGCGCCCTCCGTGCAGGCGGTATAGCCCATACGATAGGCATTCTCGGGATCGTTCGTCGCGGCTGCGGCCATCGGCTGGCCGAAGCTGGTGCCCTCAAAGGCCAGACCATCCCCGCCGCGTTCGGTGTTGGCGGCCAGCAGCAGCGGGATCTTCGCCAGGCTCTGGATCGTACGGTGGGTGTCTTGGATCTCGGCGGCAAAGCCGGGACGGTACATCATGCCGCCCACGCCGATATCGTTCACCAGGTGGCGGAGCAAGCCTGGATCGGCGGAGAATCCCATCGGGCAGAAGACCTGCCCGGCTTTTTGCTCCAGCGTCATGGAGGTGAGCGTCTCCTCGACCCAGCAGATATCTTCGTCATGGAGAAAGAACGGTTTTGCTTTCAAATCGATCATGGAAGCAGCTCCTTTTATGGAAGCGGGCGACCTTTTGGGGGTCGCCCGTGTTGTTTTCGTTTTTATGCCTTCTTGGGTGACAGGATCTTTTTCAGCAGCCCCTCATTGTTGAGGTAGATCAGGAACACCACCAGCAGCACCGCGTTGATGATGGACTGGGCGGAGGCGCTGATCTCGTTGGAGAAAGCCGCAAAGGTGGAGTTGAGCATGGACATGCACAGGGCTGCCATCAGATAGCCCAGCTTGTCGTTGGAGTAGCGGCCGATATAGCCGCCGATGAACATCGGCAGGAAGGCGGTGAACATGATACCGATCGAGCCGAAGTTCAGGCTGCCGCCGTTGATGTTGGAGCTGCGGGCCACGTTCAGGAAGCCCACGATGCCCATCAGCGCGCCGCAGATCACATAGCACCACAGGGCGTTGGGCACCTCGCGGATGCCGGTGTTGACGGCGACCTTCTGCCCGCTCTGGAGCGCCTTGTAATCATAGCCGAAGCGGGTGTGGTCAAAGAGATAGACGATAAAGGCGAGCACGAGAACGATGATAAGCGCAGAGAAATACCAGTTGCCGGCAAAGGCCGTCATGGAGGCGTTGCGCACCTCGGTCATCACATACTTGCCGCCGGTCACGGTAAAGTTGATGCCTTCATAAATGAGCGTCACGCCCAGGGAGGTGATGATGGGCGGAATCCGCAGTGTGACATACAGCGCGCCGGAGCAGAGACCCAGCAGACCGCCGATCACGATGTTCAGGCAGAGCATCAGCACCGCGCTTCCCGTTCCTCCCGCAAGCAGCGCATAGCTGATTTTGGAGGACAGGATCGAGGACAGGACGGCCATCGCGCCCAGCGAGAAGTCGAAGCGGCCGCTGCCGAGGTTAATGGACAGCGCCATGGTCGTGATCATCACGATGGCGGTATAGAGCGTGAAATAGTTGAAGCTGGTGCGGTTCGCGATCATGCTCTTACCGTTAGCCGCGCACAGGATCAGCAGCACCGCCGCCACGATGACGGGTATCGCCAGCGTTCCGATTATCTTTTTGCTTGTCTTCATGGGGGCACCTCCCACATTTTTTGCGTCCGGGCGGAGCGGTTGCCCCGCCCGGTCAGTGTTGAAGAGATTACTTGCTCTCGACCAGCTTCACGAAGTCGTCGTAGGAGACGGCGCCGATCACGGTGTCCAGAACGTCCTTGGAGAAGATGGGGCTGTCGCCCTTGTCGCCGTTGAAGATGCTGTCAAAGGCCGCGCTGTCGGTGGCGACCAGGTAGCTCTGGCTGATGGACAGCGCGTTGCCCTCGGCGTCACGGACGGGGTTGCCCTGGACGGCGTTCATCACAGCGGCGAAGATGGGGCCGATGCTGGAGGAGTACTTGCCGGCGAGGTATACGAGGGTGCCGTCGGCCATGTTGGCAGCGTTGCCGGAGGTGAAGGAGTCGATGTCGCTGTAGGGGATCTTGGCGCCGTTGAGGGCGTCGGCAAAGAAGGTGGTGGCCATGCCGACGGACAGGAACGCGTCGGGCTGCTGGCCGACGATGGCGAAGAGCTCGTCGAAGGTGGTGTCGCCGAAGCCCTGGAAGTAGCCGATGACCTGAACGTCGCCGCACTCGAGCTTCTCCATGTTCACGCCCTGATCGCCGAAGAGCTGACCGGCAATGCCGTCCTTATCGGAGGCACCTCCATAGGTGCAGCCGAGGCCCGCCAAGACGCCGGCCGTGCGGTAAACGTGCATGGGATTGGGGATGAAAGCGCCGTAGATGCCGACGGTCTTGGCGCCGTTGTCGGCGAAGTGCTTGCCCATGGCGTAGCCGGCCTCGTACTCGGTGTCCATGCTGGGGCCGATCTGGCCGACGAAGTACTGCTCGCCCTTGAACTGCTCAAACTGGGCGTCGTCCAGCATACCGGAGACGACAGCGTAGTACAGGCCGTTGGCGATGCAGGTCTCGATCTGGGTGGTGCGGTCGGAAGCGGACAGGGACAGGATGGCGTCGTAGCCCTGGGCGGCGAACTTCTCGATGGCGGCTTTCTCAGCAGCGGCGTCCTCGAGCTGCTCGGTGTAAGTGAAGGTCACGTTGTAGTTCTTGGCGATGTAGTTCTCATAGTAGGCGCGGAAGCCGAGGGCCTCTTCACCGGAGACGTCGGAGACCAGAACGCCGATCTTGATGGGCTTGTCGTTTGCGGCAGGGGCATCGTTGCCTGCAGCAGCGGGCGCATCGTTGCTGGCAGCGGGAGCGCTGTTTCCGCAGGCGGCCAGCGCGAGGACCATGACCAGCGCGAGGATCAGGGCAAGTGCTTTTTTCATGTTTGTTCCTCCATTTTTCCGTTTTGTTTTTGTATTGATTTAAGGAAACGCGAATGCGTTTGACTTACCGTGGGAGCATCTGGCTGCGGTAGTTGAGGCCAGTGACATAGACCACCGCCAGGAAGAAGACCGCCGAGACGATCTGGCTTACGCCGTAGCCGATGTTGGAGTCGATCACGAGCTTCAGGATGTTGTTGAGCAGGATGTAGCTGAAGCCGCCGACCAGCGCGGAGTAGATGCGGGAGCGGGGACCGCCGGAGATGGGCATGCCGCCAAAGACGATGGCCACGATGATGTTCATGCCGATGCTGCCGGCCGTGGTGGCCGTGACCGAGGGCGTATATACCAGCGTCAGGAAAGCGCCAAGCCCCACGCCGATACCGGCCATGACGAAGGCAATGATCGCGTACTTGTTCACCTGGATGCCGGTCAGCTGGGCACAGACGGGGTTGCCGCCCAGGAATTTCTGCTTGCGCCCGATCTTGGTAAAGTCAAAGACGAAGAAGCAGATCAGCCAGAAGATGGCCAGTACCGCGATTTTGAAGCCCATGTTGTCCAGGGGCTTGACCAGCGCGGAGGGGATCGAAATGCCGCCGACCGCGCCTCCGTTGGTGGTGATGATCTGCGCGGCAATGGCCGACAGCACGCTCATCATGGCAACTGTCGTGACGAAGACCGGAATGTGAAAGACCGAGGCCAGCACAGAGCTGAGGAGCGAGCAGCCCACCGCCACGCCGAAGATCACAAGGATCATGAGCGGAAGGCTCCCGGTGGCGTTGTAGGTCATGACGCCCAGCGTTGCGGAGAAGAGCGTCGAGGCGCCGAGGCTGATATCAAAGGAGCCCAGTGTGTAGATGAACACCGCGCCGGTGGCCACGACGGCCAGCACCACGCCCTCGTTGAAGATGATCTTGAGGTACATATCCAGCCGGTAACCCTTGGACTGAACCGTGATACAGAGAATGGCGAACAGGGCGGCCAGGGCGGCCAGGGGGAGAAGATCGATCAGCCGCTGGCGCAGCTTGTATTTGCGGAGAATGGCTTCTTGTTCCATCGTCGTTTCCTCCTTCCGCCTCAAATCATATATTTGATGATCTCTGTGTCGGAGAGATCCGCGCTGCGTTCAAATTCCTTGGTGATGCGTCCGTCCTTCATGATAATGAGGCGGTCGCTCATGCCCATGAGCTCGGGCATTTCCTCGGAGATCATGATGATGGACTTGCCTTCCTTCTTCAGTTCCGCCATCAGCTGGTACATGGCGCGCTTGACGCCGATGTCCACACCGCGGGTGGGGCAGTCGAGGATCAGCACTTCGCTGCCGCGGCCGATCCACTTGCCGAAGACCACCTTCTGCTTGTTGCCGCCGGAGAGCTGGCTGACCGACTGATCCCGGTCGGCGCACTTGATGGAGAGATCGGCGATCTGCTTGTCCACATAGACCTTCTCGCGGGAAGAAAGCATCAGGAAGTTGTTGACGGCGTAGCGCTCCATGCCGGCTATGGCGATGTTGTCGCGGATGCTGGCGGTGAGGGACAGCGACTCCACGTCGCGGTCCTTGGAGACGTAGCCGAAGTTTTCCCGCATGGCCACGGTCTCGCTGGTGATCCTGACACCGCTGCCGGTCACGACCTCGCCGCTGTCCGGTCGGATCGCGCCGAAGAGGATCTTGCCCAGCGGGTGCATGCCGCAGTGGCTCAGGCCGCCGATGCCCACGATCTCGCCCTTGCGGAAGGTGATGCTTACATCCTCAAGCGCCTCGCCGAAGCTGACATTTCTCAGCTCCACGGCCACCTCGTCCCAATGGGACGGAGTGAAGTCGCTGCGGTAGTAGTCGCCCTGCAGCTCCCGCCCGATCATGCTGGTGCGGATCTGATCGGCGTCGAACTCGTCCTTGGTAAAATGGCGGATGATCGCACCGTCCCGCAGGACGGTCAACGTGTCGCAGACCTCCATGATCTCTTCCAGGTCGTGGGAGATGAAGAGTACCGCTTTCCCCTCGTCCCGGAGCCTTTTCATCAGATCGTAGAGGATCTGACGTCCCTCCTGGCTGAGCGCCGTCGTGGTCTCGTCCACGACCAGGATCTCGGGATCCTTCATCACGACCTTGGCGATCTCCACGAGCTTTCTCGTCTGGAAGTCAAGCGCTGCCATGGGCGTCGCGCCCGAGACATTCTGAATGCCGATGGCCCGCAGCGCCTCGTCCGCTTTGGCGTTCATCGCCTTACGGTCGATGCTGCCGAAGGGGCCGGGGAACTGCTTCGTCTCGCCCAGGAACATGTTTTCCGCCACGGACACGCCCTGAATGGTACCGCTCTCCTGCACGATCATGCCGATGCCGCCCGAGAGCGCCTCGATCATGCTGCCGGGCGTCCAGGTCTTGCCGTGATAGAGCATCTCGCCGGAATCGGCCTTCTGCATGCCTGCCGCAATGGATGAGATCGTGGACTTGCCGGAGCCGTTTTCGCCGATCAGCCCGCGGATCTCGCCGGGGTAGACGTTCAGATCCACATCGCCCAGCGCCACGGTACTGGCGAAGGTTTTGCGGATGTGCTTCATTTCCAGGATGGGAGTTTTCATAGGCTCACCTCTTGTATCTCATTGTACAGACGGAACATAAAACGTGCCATCGATGGCTTATTCTGTTTTCCTTAAGTTTTTTTGGACTTTCGGAGCTAAAAAGCACGGAGCCGTTCCGCAAAGGAGCGCTCCGTGAAAAACAGGATAAAAAAACCGGTTTTTTGTGAAAGCCGCCCGACGGAGACCGGCTTTCTTTGTGCAGGGTGTTCAAAAAACGGCGCCTTTTCGGCCGGTCAGTCCTCCGAAAAGGGGGGAGTTAAAAACGAACGAACTGTTTTCACCTTTTCAAAACACCTTAAATTTTTAACTTTTCTATAATTCTCACGATCTGTTTTCCGTTGATTTTTAATCTATTCTGCTGTATCATGCTTGCGGAAGGAGTGTTGCACATGCCGCAGACCTATACGATCATCAGCTTTGACGGCGGAAATCCGCTGCGCTGTACCATGCGCCGCATCGGCAGCATAGAGACCCATGTTCATGAGTTTTTTGAGCTGGATATGCTGCTCTCCGGTTCTTGTCAGGTCAGCTCGGGAAGCGAGGTCTTCACGGCTCGGGCGGACGATGTCTTCTCCATCGAGGCGCATACGCCTCACAGCCTGGTCGGGGCTGACTGCACCGTCGTCTCCGTGCAGTTCGAGCAGAGCTTTTTCGAGCGTATGCTCCCGCAGCCCAAGCATCCGAACTTCTCCTGCAACAGCGCGGTACTGGGCGACAGCGCGCCTTATCATCAGCTGCGGCGGCTGATCGCGCGTCTGGTGAAGAACAACGCCGATCGGCAGCTTGGCTATGAGCTGCGCAACTGGTCGCTGATCTATGAGATCATGGACGTCATGTATCAGAACTTCCGCGTGGAGGATTCGGAGGCGCGCAACCAGAGAGCGCATCGCTATGCCGCCCGCATGGCAGATATCAGCCGCATCATCGGCGAGAGCTATCGGGACAATCTGACGCTGAGCGAGCTGGCCGACCGCGTTCATCTCTCGGCGCCGTACCTGTCCAAATTCATTGAAAAGCAGTTCGGCGTCACCTTCCTCGCCTATCTCACCCGCGTTCGTCTGGATCATGCGCTGGGAGATCTTCTCAAGACCAACGACACCATCGAGACCATCTCGGCCAATGCCGGTTTTCCCAACAGCAACGCCTTCGTGCAGGCATTCAGGAAGGAATACGGCGTCCTGCCCAGTATCTATCGTCGGAAGGCGCACATCAGGCCGAAAGAAGAACCCCAGCCGATGCAGATCGAGCAGCACGATTACATGGCCGGTCTGCGAAAATACCTGGAAGTGCCGAAGGGGGAAGCTCCGATACAGGCGAGCTCCAACCGAGTGTCCGTCAGCTTGAAGGCGCAAGGAAAGACGCTTGCGCACAATTGGAGGGAGCTTTCAGGCGTGCCCAGCGCCTCCTCACTGCTTCTTTCGGATGTGCAGGATTTGCTGCGCCGGGTGCAGCGTGAGATCGGCTTTCGGTACATCAAGTTCAACGGTATCTTTTCCGACGATATGCGCGTCTATTTTGAAGACGGCAGCGGTGCAGCGCAGTACAGCTTTGCCTATGTGGACAAGGCTTTCGATTTTCTGCTCTCCGTCGGGCTGCGTCCTTTTGTACAGTTGGGCTTCATGCCGGAGGCTTTGGCCAGGGATAACAAAAAGCTGTTCGGCTACCTGGTCAGCGAACCGAACAGCTATGAAAAATGGGCCGCGCTCGTCTCCGCCTCCGTCGAGCACCTGATCCGGCGATACGGACCCGATGAGGTCAGACGCTGGCGCTTCTCCGTCTGGCACCAGCCGGACACGCCGGAGAGCATGTTCGGCTTCCGGAACACGGAGGATTTCTACCGTTTCTATCAAGTCACACGGCAAGCGGTCAAGGACTGCGACGCCGCGATCCCATTCGGCGCTCCGGCCACTTATTATTTCCTGCAGGATGGCTATCAGAATTGGTATATTCCTTTCCTGCAGTGGAGCAGGGAAAACGATTGCGCTCCAGATTTCCTTAACTTCAATTACTATGAACTGGTCTTCAACGAGCGCGACAGCGGGCAGGAAGCTTTTGGATTTACGCAGTCTATGGCGCTGCGGGAGACTGCGGAAGGCTTTGACAGCTTCGTGATGCAGGCACTGAGCGAACGACACATGCTGGCTGCGGACAAACTGCCTCTGTATTTGAGCGAATGGAACAACACGCCCAGCCAGCAGGATCTGCTCAATGACACCTGCTTCAAATCCTGCTACATCGCCAAATGCATCCTGGAAAACTATGACAAACTGGACAGCTTCGCCTATTGGTCACTGACCGACTGGATGGGCGAGGCGGCGCAGCCAAAGGACATGTATTTCGGCGGCCTCGGTCTGTTTACGGCAAACGGTGTCCCCAAGGCCAGCTACATGGTCTTCACGCTGCTGCGCCGTCTCGGCGACACGCTGCTTGGAAAGGGCGAGGGATGGTTCATCACCCGTAAGGGTGCGAGCTATCAGATCATGCTGTATCACTACCGCCACTTCTCCCATCTTTATGCCCTGGGCGAACGCTTTGACATGACCTTTACGGATCGCTATACGCCTTTTTCACCGGAGCAGATGCTGGACGTGCATCTGGTGCTGAAGGATTGCAGAGACGGAGAGTATATCGTGACCGAGACCATCGTCAACCGCGCATCCGGCAGTTCCTTCGATCAGTGGGTCGCCATGGGCGCCGAGGAGTTGACCGAGCCCGGAGAACTTGACACACTTGCCGCGCGCTCCACGCCCGCGATCAACAAGTACACCGTCTCGGCCGAAGGCGGCGCCCTCCGCCTCGACGCCATGCTGGATATGCTGGAAGTCCGGCTGATTGACATAAAGCGCCGATAAAACGCCGGCATGACTTCGGGCGAGTACAGGAAAAAACAATGCTGATACAGCATTGTTCTATATACTCGGTGATTTCTTTAGTTCATGGCAAAAGACTGTTTCCCCATGCAAAAAGATGGTTTGGAAAACGGCAGGATTATAATAATCCATGCCGTTTTCTTATCATTGAGTTCTTTTTGAAAGGGGTAAAAGCATAATGGATCTTTCTGACTTGTACCTGTCGGTTTTTTCGGGGTCGGGACCTCCGCTGACAACGGTCGACTCTCTGCCGAGCACAACATCGTCGTAAGGCATGGCGCCCTGAGT
>CACYHB010000037.1 GCA_902774015.1 Oscillospiraceae bacterium
CGGCATCGCCAACTCCGGCGCCAACATCTGCCCGGGCATGATCGGCGACTCCCTCGAGTACGGCGACTGGAAACTGGGCAAGCGCCAGGAAGGCCTGGTAGCATCCTTCCTCAGCTTTGGCGTTAAGCTCGCCACCGCGTTCGTCGGCTCTGTGGGCGTGCTGCTGCTCTCCGCTGTCGGCTACGTTCCCAACGCCGTCCAGACTCCCGCAGCCTGCACCGGCATCAACGTCGTTGTCAATATCATCCCCGCCGTGATCGGCGTTCTCTCGATGGTGCCTCTGTTCTGGTACAAGCTTGACGACAAGCGCGTCGCCGAGATCCGTGCCGACCTGGAAGCCGGCAAGCATGCCTGGGATAAGTAATCCCTAATTCTACACACTATATGACCGGATACCAAAAGGGAATCCGGTCATATCCATACAAGGAGATACGTATGAAATACGAAAAAATCGTACTTAATCAAGAGCGAAATGTCACCCTGACCGCTATGGTTCAGGGCGTTGGCGGCGAGTTCCGCGCCCTGAAGGCCAGACCGGCTGTGCTGATCCTGCCCGGCGGCGGCTACATGTTCTGCTCGGACCGCGAGGCCGATCCGATCGCCATGCCCTATCTGAAGGCGGGCTTTCAGGCCTTTATCCTGCGCTACTCCACCGGGGAACACTTCCGCTGGCCGCTGCCCCTGGAGGACTATGAACAGGCCATGGCCCTGATCCGCGCACGGGCAGAGGACTGGCACGTGATCCCGGATCAGATCGCCGTGATCGGCTTTTCCGCCGGCGGACATCTGGCCGGGGCGGCCGCCGTGCTGGCCGAAAACCGGCCGAATGCCGCCATCCTCGGCTATCCGGTCCTCCGGCGCGAAACCGCAATGGAGATCGGCGTCGAGATCCCGGGCATTGCCGAGCTGGTCGATGAAAAGACCTGCCCCTGCTTCCTCTTTGCCACACGCACCGACAGCGTGGTCCCCATTCAGAATACCCTGGACATGCTGAATGCCCTCAACCGTTACCAGACCAGTTTCGAGTGCCACATCTACGGCTACGGCCCCCACGGCTTTTCAACGGGGGATCCCTCGGTGCTCGGCAGCGGAGTGCTGCTGCCGGATCGCGCACAGGATTGGGTGCGGGACAGCATCGCGTGGCTGCGCGATCTGTTCGGCGTGTTCGGCGCGGACGGACAGGCCGAGCCGGTCTGCCGCGGGCATGTGACCGACGACGCCGAAGCCTGGCTCTCGCTCGACTGCAGTGTCAGCCGGATCTTCGGCAACAGCGAGGCCCGGCGGGTGCTGCAGGAGCTCCTTGCCGTCATGCGGGAAAAGCTCGTCCCCTTCACGCCGGACATGAGCTTTGAGGACATGCTGCAGGCCCTCGGCCGCATGACCCTGCGCGAGATTCTGTCTGAGCGGCAGATCGAGACCGAGCGCTTTGCCGAATGGGATGAGGCGCTTCGGCGCATCCCCAATATTTAAGGAGTCGGAAAATGAAACTGAACGACACACAGAAGGCTTTTGTGGAAGAGCTTCTTGCCAGAATGACGCTGGAGGAGAAGATCGGCCAGATGAACCAGGAGTCTCCCTCCATCGTGGGCGGCTTTGACGTGCCCTTCTCCGAGCTCATCGAGATGCTGACCGACGGCCGGATTTCGCAGGAGGAATTCGGACGCATCATGGCCAACGCCAAACAGGACTATCATGAAGACGATATCCGGGCAGGCCGCGTCGGCAGCATGATGGTCAACGACCCCCGCAAGAACAACGAGCTGCAGAAAATCGCCGTGGAGGAGAGCCGGCTGGGGATCCCCCTGATCATCGGCTTTGACGTGATCCACGGCTTCCGCAGTGTCTTTCCCATTGCCATCGCCGAGGCCTGCAGCTTTGACGATGCGCTGTTTGAAAAGACCGCGCATATGGCGGCCGCGGAATCCCGCGCGCACGGCATCAGCTGGAACTTCGCGCCGATGATCGACGCGGCGCGCGATTCCCGCTGGGGCCGCGTCTCCGAGGGGCCGGGCGAGGACCCGCTGCTCGGCAGCCGCTTTGCCCGGGCCAAGATCCGCGGTCTGCAGAACGACCGGAGCAGCCCGCTCCGCTATGTCGCCGCCTGCACCAAGCACTATGCGGCCTACGGCGCCTGTGAAAGCGGGCGTGACTACAACACGGTCTCGATGTCCGTGTCCAACTTCTACAACGTCTATCTGCCCGCCTTCCGCGCCGCCATGGACGAGGGCGCGGCGACGGTGATGGCCGCCTTCAACGACCTCAACGGCGTGCCCTGTACGGTGAACCGCTGGCTGCTGCGGGAGGTGCTGAAGAAGGAACTGGGCCTGGAGGGCTTCGTGGTCAGCGATGCCAACGCCATCCGCGAGTGTGTTGCCCACGGGATTGCCGCGGACGACCGGGATGCCGGCGTTCAGGCGGCCCTGGCCGGTATGGACATGGACATGGGTACCCACATCTACAGAGATTACCTGAAGGCAGAGGTCGAGAAGGGCACGGTGCCCATGGCCGTCATCGACGAGGCGGTACGCCGCATCCTGTCGGTCAAGGTCTGGCTGGGCCTGTTCGAGGACCCCTATGTGCCGGAAGCGCTGATCGAGGCCTATGAGAAGGGCCTGCCTGAAGAGCATGCCGCGCTCTGCCGGAAAGCGGCGGAGGAATCCATGGTCCTGCTGAAGAACGAGGGGAATCTTCTGCCCCTGCGGCGCGGACAGAAGATCAGCCTGGTAGGCAGGCTGGCCGACAACGTGAATGAGGTCTGCGGCGCCTGGGCCATGGCCTGGAAGCCGGAGGACTGCGTCTCGATTCTGACCGGTCTGAAGGAGGCCGGTGCCGAGGTCAGCTATTTCCCCTGCGGCGGCCCGGAGGGTGAAATTGACTTCGAGGAGGCCGACCGCGCCTGCCGCGAGGGCGATGTGATCGTCGCTGTGGTCGGCGAGACCGACGCCATGTCGGGCGAGGCGAGCTCGAAGGCGGACATCTCGCTGCCCGGCGGTCAGCGCGCCCTGCTGGAGCGCCTGCTGCAGTCCGGCAAGCCGGTCGCAGCCGTCCTGATGAACGGACGCCCGCTGGCACTGGGCTGGGAGGCGGAACATCTGCCCGCGATCCTGGAGGCCTGGCACCTCGGCATCCGCATGGGCGATGCCGTGGCGGCGGCGCTGCTGGGGGATGTCAATCCCTCCGGCAAGCTCTCGTCCTCCTTCCCGTCGGTGACCGGACAGTGCCCGGTCTATTACAACCACCCCAGCACCGGCCGTCCCGGCAGCAGGAGCAAGTTCACCTCGCGCTATCTGGACGCGCCCTGGGAGGCGCTCTTCCCCTTCGGCTACGGCCTGAGCTATACCGACTTTGCCTATGAGGACCTGCGGGTCTGCGAGAACGGCGACGCGCTGGAGATCACCGTCCGTCTGAAGAACACCGGCGAGCGGGAGGGTACGGAAGTCGCCCAGCTCTACATGCAGGATGTTTCTGCGAGTCTTGTCCGTCCGGTGAAGGAACTGAAGGACTACCGCAGGGTAAGACTCGGCCCCGGAGAGGCGGAGGAAGTCCGCTTTACGCTTCCCAAAAAGGACATGGGCTTCTACGACAACGAGGGCAAATACCGTCTGGAGGACGGTCTCTTCCGCCTCTATGTCGGCGGCAGCAGCCGCAGCTGCCTGATGCAGGAAATCCGAATTGCGTTTTAAACACCGAGCCTGCGGGGAAGCGTACACAGACAAAGCTGCCGGCAGTCCTTTGACAGATTACGAATGAAAAGGAGAATCAACATGAGCATTCCGTGCATTCGACGTGACCCGAGCGGAATTCCAACGCTTTATGTGAAAGACAGACCTTTTTTTCTGAGGAGCGGAGAAATCCATAATTCCAACGCATCGAATCCGACATTTATGAAGGAAAAGCTCTGGCCTGCCCTGAAAGGCCTGAACATGAACAGCGTCATCGTCCCTGTTTACTGGGAACTGATCGAGCCGGAGGAAGGAAAGTATGACTTTTCCACGGTGGAGACCCTGATCCGTCAGGCTCGCACAGAGGGTATGAAGCTGGTCCTCCTCTGGTTCGGACTCTGGAAGAACGGAGAGTCCATGTACGTTCCCGGCTGGATGAAAAAGGACAGCCGGACGTATTTCCGTGCAGAAAAGATCAGCGGAGAGAAAATGACGACCGTTTCTCCGCTCTGCACCGCGGCGGTGGAGAAGGACCGGCTGGCCTTTACCGCCCTGATGCGTTTCCTCCGGGAGCTGGACGGGGAGGAGAACACCGTCATCGTCATCCAGGTGGAAAACGAGATCGGCCTTTTGGGGACAGATCGGGACTACAGCCCCGCTGCCAATGCGGCTTTTGCAGCTCCGATCCCTTCGGCTCTGGCTGCCGCAGTCGGAAAAAGCGGTACCTGGGAAGCGGTATTCGGCGCAGACGCGGGAGAGAGTTTCATGGCCTGGCATTTTGCCGGCGCGGTAGAGACCATCGCCGCCTCCGGAAAGGCGGAATATGACCTGCCCTGCTATGCCAACGCCTGGCTGAGACAGAGTCCGTGGTTTCCGGGCTCCTATCCCTCCGGCGGTCCGGTAAGGCAGGTACACCAGATCTGGAAGACGGCGGCGCCGTCGCTCTTTACCCTGGGACCGGATATCTACGTGCCCTATTGTGCGGATGTGATGGACGAGTATGCAGCGGAGGATAACCCGCTTTTCATCCCGGAGATCCGCAAGGACGCGGTGGCATCCTCCTATGCGATCTATGCCTTTGGAGCGAAGAATGCCCTGTGCTTTTCTCCCTTCGGCATTGAGGACCTGGCGCTGGATCCTGCCCAGCTGGACAAGCCCCCGATGGAGCTGATGATTGCCCTGAACATCGACCCCTCCGCCTTTGACATCACCGGCAGCAGAGACTGTCTGGCAGCAACCTATGATCTGCTTGCCCAGCTGGAGCCCCTCTTTCTGCAGTATCGCGCAACCCCGCATCTGCAGGCCTGCGTAAGGCATGGGGAAGTGGATTATTCCGCCTTCCTGCGCTTTGAAAGCTATGACCTGGTCGTGAAGTACGGTCCGCGCATGAGCGGGAAGCCCCTGGGATGCTGCTGTGTATTCGAGCTGACAGAGAACAGATTCCTGCTGCTTGGCCTGAACTGCACACCGGAGTTCCGTGTCAAACCGGGTGACGGAAAGCGGCAGGACATCCTGCGGATGGAAGAAGGACGAATCGAAAACGGCACATGGATCCCAGGCAGGGTACTCAACGGCGACGAAAAAATGAACCTGCGCTTCGGCGACATGCCGTCAGCTTTGATGCTGGAGCTCTACAGATACTGAGCGGCATGGCCTGAAGCAGCAGACTTGTTTTCCGGACAGAGTCTGCCGTCAGAATACAGAGAGGTGGTAGTATGATCCCCAAACTGCAGAATCCCGTGATTCCCGGTTTTTATCCCGATCCGTCGGTCTGCCGGGTGGGAGAGGACTTTTATCTGGTCTGCTCCAGCTTTGAACTCTGCCCCGGCATTCCTCTGTTTCACAGCCGGGACCTTGCGCACTGGGAGCAGCTGTGCTGCGTCATGACGCCGGAAAACGGCTTTCATGTTGAAAAGAACTGCGGAAACGGGGGCGTCATGGCCCCCACGATCCGCTGGTACGACGGGACCTTTTATCTCATCAACTGCAACTTCAGCGACCGCGGCAACTTCATCGTCACGGCCCGGGATCCGGCCGGCCCCTGGTCCGAGCCGCACTGGCTCGACGATGTGCCGGGCATCGATGCATCGATCTTCTTCGATGACGACGGAAAGTGCTATATCATGGGCACGGCCCGGAACTGGCCGGACGGCAGGGGCGGCCTGCGCCAGGGCATCTGGGCTGCGGAGTATGACATCGCGCATTTTCGCCTGGCGGGCGAACCCGCCGCGCTGTGGGGCGGGGCGATGGCCGGTGTGGCCTCGCCGGAAGCGCCGCATCTCTATCACATCGGCGACTGGTATTATCTGCTGATCGCGGAGGGCGGCACCGAATACTATCACTCCGCCACCGTTGCGCGCAGCCGCTCTGTCTTCGGCCCTTATGAAGGCTTCCGGAGCAATCCCGTCCTGACCATGCGCCACATGGGACGGCGGGCTGCCATCCAGAACGCCGGACATGCCGACCTGCTTGAGCTGCCGGACGGGAGCTGGTATGCGGTGTTCCTGGCCTCGCGCCTGGTCGGCGGCGTCAGCAAAAACCTGGGGCGCGAGACCTTCCTTGTTCCGGTGCGCTGGGAGGACGGCTGGCCCCTCTTCACACCGGACACCGGCAGAGTGGAAGGGGAGTATCCCTTCCCGGAGGGCCTTCCCTGGATGCCGCTGCCGGAAAAGCCGCTGCGGGACGATTTTGACGGGGAAGGTCTGGATCTGCGCTGGAGCTTCTGGGGCAGACCCTATGAGAAGTTCTGGGAGCTCCGGGATTCCTGCCTCTCGCTGCGCTGCCTGAAGCAGGCACTGGCCGATCCGCTGCAGCCGATGAGCATGGAGACCACGCATTCCGAAGAGAACTTCGTGTCCTTTGTGGCCTGCCGCCGCCTCCAGCCGCACTGCCGTTTTGCCTGCCGGATGCGCTTTGCTCCGCAGAAAGAGGAAAGCGCCGGCATCGCCGTGGTACAGGCCATGAACCATCAGATCCATCTGCAGCTGAGAAGGGCGGAGGGGCAGACCAGGGTGGAACTGCTGCTCTTTACGGCGGACTACGAGCTGCCGCCCTACATCCCCGGCTTCCGGGCGGACACCCGCTGCCGGCTGCTTGCCTCCGCACCCTGGGACACGGAGGAGATCGTTCTGGAAATGGAGCTGAAGGAGAATGCGTATATCTTCCGCTTCGGCCCGGACGAGCGGCACCTTTCCGAGCTCGGCCGTGCCGACGGCGCCCTCATCAACCCCGAAAAGGTCGGCTGCATGGTAGGCGAGATGCTCGGCATGTTTGCCAGCGCAAACGGAGGCTGCAGCGAAAACCGCGCGGACTTCGCCTGGGCGGAATATGAGGATCTCTGAAAAACAGATAAGTACAGATCATAAAAAGACGGCCCCTCCGCTCTCCGCGGAAGGGCCGTTTGCAATGGAATGCAGGATTTTTACTTTTCGAAGTCGGCTTCGGTGAGGGGCGTTTTGCCGGTGCTCAGGTAGTCGTCGACAACCGACTCGTTGACAAAGACGGTGGCGGCGTCGGTGACCGTGCCGACGGGAATGCTGCCGTCGTAAAGGCCGACGATGACATCACGCATGTCGTTGCAGGTGTCCTGTACGCCTCCGGTCAAAACCATGCCGCGGAAGGGAGTGTCGGCCTTGATCTGCTCGCCGACGGTCTCGTTGCCGTTGATGCAGAAGATGCCCATGTCAGCGTATTCGGTAACGGGGGAGCTGAGACCGGTGAAGTAGTTGTTCACGCCGAGGGCAAGACCGTTGTGCGCAGTCAGGAAGACCTTGACCTCAGGGTTGGTGGTATAGAGGTTCTCGGCAGCGGCCATGCCGGTGTCGGCGTTCTCATCCTGGAGCTCGACCTCCTTGACGAACTTGGCCTTGGCGGAATAGTCTTCGATCTTGTCGAGTACGTCCGCCTGGGTCACGCCGGTCTGGGCGGTGCGGCAGCTCAGCACGACGACGGGAACGGAATGATCCTCGGCATCGGCGAAGGTCTCGTCGATCCACTTGGCAGCCAGCTTGTTCATCGAGGCGGCCAGCTTGGCATCCTCAGCCAGCATGGTGGCATCGGCGGTCTCGGTCGGGGCGACGAAGGCAATTACTTTGATGCCGGCATTGCGGGCCTGATCGATAACGGTGGTCATGGCCTCGGGAGCAACAGACCAGACGATGATCTCGTCAACACCCTGGGCGATGTAGTTTTCCATGGCGGCAATCTGCGTGGTGGGGTTGAACTCGCCGTCGACATAGCTGGCTTCCCAGCCTTCTGCCTGCATGGTAGTGACAAAGTTGTCGGCGAGGGCCTGGAAGAAGTCGCCGCCCAGACCGAAGGTGACGAAGCCGACAGAGGGCTTTTTATCGCCGGATTCGGCAGGCGTCTCAGCAGCAGGTTCGGCAGCAGCCGGTTCTGCGCTTGCCGTGGCAGCCGGTTCCGCAGCCGGTTCGGCGGCAGGGGAAGCGGCAGGGGCAGCTGACTGGCCGCAGGCGGCCAGCGCGAGGACCATTACGAGCGCGAGGAGCAGGGCAAGGCTTTTTTTCATGGTGTTTCCTCCATTTTCTTTTTTGGGTTTTCTCTTTCTGCTATATCATCTGCACACATGCGCAGGTGCTGACGGGAATCAGGCCGTTTTTGCGGTCTTATTGCTGAGGTACAGGGACACGAGCATGATGACGCCCTTGGCAATGTACTGGGGATAGGTGCCGAGGTTGATGAGCTGCATGCCGTTGGAGAGGACACCCAGGATGAACACGGCCACGATGGCTTTCCAGAGGGTGCCTTCGCCGCCTTTCAGGGCAACACCCGAGAGGACGCAGGCGATGATGCCGGTGAACTCGATGCCGACACCGGTGTTCGAGTCGGCCGAGCCCGAACGGGCAGCCAGCAGGATGGCGGCGATGCCGACGAGAATGCCGGCGCAGGTGAAGACCAGTATTTTGATCTTGGCGACATTCAGACCGGCGAGCTTGGCAGCGTCGGGGTTGTCGCCGACGGCATAGACCTTGCGGCCCACGTGGGTACGGCTCATAATGATGCCGACGATGACGATCACGACCAGTGCAATGAGCGCGTTGAGGGGGATCACGCCGAAGACCTTGCCCTGACCGAGAAACATGAAGCTTTTCGGCAGGTTATGATAGGTCTTGGAGCCCGAGATCAAAAACGAGATGCCCTGGAAGATGGCCATGGTGCCGAGGGTGACGATCATGGGCTGGCTGTTGAGCACGATGGACATGACCCCGTTGAAGCAGCCCAGCGCCACGCAGATCAGAATGCCGAGGACTACCGCCGGGAAGACGCCCATCACGCCGTTGGAGAGGAGCTTGGCCACCAGTACGGCCGCCACGGACATCTGATAGCCGATGGACAGGTCGCAGCCGCCGGAGACCATGATCATGAACACGCCGGTGGCACAGATGGCAATGTGGACGTTCTGCACCAGAATATTGGTGAGATTCAGGGGGGTAAAGAATTTATCCGACAGAATGCTGAAGGTCACGATCAGCAGCAGCAGCAGGATCGGCATCGAGAAGTTGGAGATGAACTGGCCGACGGACTTTTTGTTTTTCTGTTCCATAATGTACTCTCCTTACTGAATCCCGGAAGCGAGTGCAAGAACGCGCTCCTGGGAAAAATCGGGTTTTTCAATCGTTCCGGTCTGTTCGCCCTCATGCAGGACCACGATGCGCTCGGACATGCCCAGCAGCTCTTCCATGTCGGACGAGACCATCAGAATGGACTTGCCCTCTTTCGTCAGCTCGATCATGAGCTGGTAGATCTCGTAGCGGGCGCCGATGTCGATGCCGCGGGTGGGCTCGTCAAAAATCAGAATGTCGGGCAGACTGGCGAGGGACTTGGCGATGACCACCTTCTGCTGGTTGCCGCCGGAGAGCGACCCGGCTTTGACCCGGAAATCCGGCGCCTTGATGCGCATGCGCGCGCCGTAGTGATCGGCCAGCTCCGCTTCCTTCTTCCGGTTGATGAACGGACCGCTGCACAGGCTTTTGATGTTGGCGATCGAGATGTTCCAGTAGATCGGCTTGTCCAGGAAGCAGCCCTGCCCCTTGCGGTCCTCGGGAATCAGGCCGATGCCGGCCTTCATGGCGTCAGAGGGGGTGCGGATACTCATGGTGCTGCCGTTGACGGTGACGGTTCCGGCCTCCATGCCTGCCGCACCGTAGAGCAGCAGCATGGTCTCGGTGCGCCCGGCGCCGACCAGACCCGCGAAACCGAGAATCTCGCCCCGGTGCAGTTCAAAGCTGATGTTCTTCACGCCGTTGCCGCAGAGGTTTTCGACCTTCAGCACGACTTCCTCGCCCGGGGGATTGTCCTTGACGGGATAGTTTTCCGAGAGCTCGCGCCCGACCATCAGCTGAATGAGGCCCTGCTTGTCCGTGTCCCGGATATCCAGCGTGTCGACGTACTGGCCGTCCCGCAGGATGGAAACGCGGTCGCAGATCTCGAACAGCTCATCCAGACGGTGAGAGATGTAGATGATAGTGACGCCCTGCTTCTTCAGGTCACGGATGACATCAAACAGCCGCCGCTGTTCCTCGACGGTGATGGAAGCCGTCGGCTCGTCCAGAATCAGGACGCGGGCATTGCGGAGAATGGCCTTGCAGATCTCGACGATCTGGCGGTTGGCCATGGACAGCTCACGGATCCAGGTTTTGGGAGAGATGTGGCACTGGAACTTTTCCAGCAGCTCGGAGGCTTTTCTGCAGCGCTCGGCATCGTCGACGAAGAAGCCGGAGTCGCTGCCGCCGGACATGAAAAGATTGTCCGCTACGGACATGGCCTCGAACTGGATCATCTCCTGATAGACGACAGAGATGCCGAGCTCCAGCGATTTCTGGGGGGTCAGATGGTCATAGGTGATGCCGTCAAAGAGAATCTGGCCGCTGTTGGGCTGCACGGCGCCCGAGATGGTTTTGATAAAGGTCGATTTGCCGGCTCCATTCTCGCCGACCAGTGCATGAACTTCGCCCTGACGAAAGCTGATGGAAACGTTGTCCAATGCGACAACACCGGGATAGCGTTTGGTGATGTTGTGTAATTCAAGCAGTTCCATGGCAATTACTCCAACACGGATTCCGGCGTCCCGACACCGATCGTTTTTTCTGTCATAGGCCACCTCACTATTTTTTTTGGAAAGAGACTTGCTTTTTATCTGATTTTAGTATACAAAAGAACAGGAAGCGGCGTAGTGACGCGTGTCACTTTTTGAGACCGAAATGTCCTTTCTGTTTTTGTGCAACAGTGACAAAACTCACCGACAAAAGGAAAGAACCGCATCGGGAGGGATGACGATGGAAACCATCAGCAACCAGAAAAAAATAGACGCCTATGTGCTCAAGCGCGGCCTGCGGGCGCTGTTCAGCGGGGAAATGCCGCGCTTTTTTCTTCGCCACTACAAGCCGGGGGAGCTTCTGACAACGCCGTTCTCACCCAGTAAGTATCTGCAGTTTGTCGTGGACGGAGAACTCCTGCTGTACAATATGCCGGATGAAGAATCGACGATCATGCTGCAGACAAACTATCACGAGGTCGCTCTCCTCGGAGACATGGAGCTGCTGGACAGCCAGTTTACGCCCTTTTTCGTCGAGGCGAAAACGGATGTCTACACCCTGGCTTTTCATCTCGATGCCTACCGACGGCAGCTGCTGAACGACCCGGTCTTTCTGCGCTTTCTGTGTCTCAACATGGCGAACAAACTCAACGGTGCCGTGATGAGCAGCATGCGGCTGCCGCTCCGGCAGCTTGTCATCCTGTCTCTCAAGAGGGCCGAGATCGGGACGGAGATCACCAACATTGCGCAGCTGGCGCATACGCTGAATGTCAGTCCGCGTCAGCTGATGCGCGTGCTCAAGGAATTCTGTGAGCTGGGCGTTCTGGAGCATACGAAGAAGGGCGTCTATCTCGTGAAAAACACAGACGATCTGATGTATTATCTGCATGGAGGAAAGAAGCAATGAAGAACAGATGGAACCGAGACAATCTGACCCTGGCGCTGTGCATTGCCCTGTTTCCGCCCATCTGGGCGGTTCTCTCGCCGCACCTCGGCGTCGAGGTGGGGGCGGTGGCCCTGATCTGTGCGGGTGTATACGCAGCGGCGGGCAATGACGAAAAGCTTGCTCTCCCCATGTC
>CACYHB010000038.1 GCA_902774015.1 Oscillospiraceae bacterium
CTTGGAGTTGACCCACTCCCCGTCCGCCGTCTTCCGGTACTGCCACTGGTACTGCAGCTCCGCACCGCTCGCGACCACCTTGAAGGTCGCCCGTGTGCCCACCGCCGCGCTGGTCGCCGTCGGATGCTGCGTGATCACCGGTGCCGAAAGCACCGTCAGCTTTGCGCTCTCCGAGTAAACCTCGCCGCCCTCGTTCCATACCTTGCAGCGGTACTCATACCCGTTCATGGACTTGCTTACCGCCGGCGTGAAGTGCGCCTTGTCATAATTCGTGCCCTTGGAGTTGACCCACTCCCCGTCCGCCGTCCTCCGGTACTGCCACTGGTACTGCAGTCCTGCAGTCCCTCGCCGCTTGCCTCAACGGTGAAGCTCGCGCGGCTGCCCGCCTGTGCGTTCACGTCCGCGGGCTGGCCGGTGATCTCCGGCGCCGCAAGCGGCTCGGCACAGTGCCAGGCAGCGTTGTAGAGCGGGTCGTTATTCACTGTGCTCCAGCCGCTGCCGATCCGCGCGTTCTTCTGCTCCTCCGTTCCGCCGTAATTCACGGCATTGAGGGACGTGCAGTCCGAAAAGG
Organism: Oscillospiraceae bacterium; assembly: GCA_902774015.1. Lineage (GTDB taxonomy): Bacteria > Bacillota > Clostridia > Oscillospirales > Oscillospiraceae > Limivicinus. The sequence continues at coordinate 572 of CACYHB010000038.1, forward strand.
CACCTTCGCCGATGCTCGTCACGCTCCCCGGGACCGTGATCTCCGTCAGCCCACTGCAGCTGGAAAAGGCGTAGTTGTCGACGCTCGTCACACCGTCCGGGATCGTGATCTCCGTCAGGCTGCTGCAGCCGGCAAAGGCAGCAAAGCTGATGCTCGTCACGCCCTCCGGGATCGTGATCTCCGTCAGTCCGCTGCAGTTTGCAAAAGCTTCGTAGCCGATGTACGTCACACCGGTCGGGATCGTGAGCTCTGTCAACCCGGTGCAGCAATAAAAACTTGCGTTACTGATGCTCGTCACGCTCTCCGGGATCGTGATCGCCGTCAGCCCGCTGCAGTTGGCAAAGGCATCTTCGCCGATGCTCGTCACACCCGACGGGATCGTGATCGCCGTCAACCCGCTGCAGTGGTAAAAGGCCATCTCGCCGATGCTCGTCACACCCGACGGGATCGTGAGCTCCGTCAGCCCGGTGCACCAGGAAAAAACCTCCCTGTCGATGCTTGTCACACCCGACGGGATCGTGATCGCCGTCAGCCCGCTGCAGGAGTAAAAGGCGCTGTCGCCGATGCTCGTCACACCCGACGGGATCGTGAGTTCTGTCAATCCGTTGCAACAAAAGAAGGTTGCGTTGCCGATGCTCGTCACACCCGACGGGATCGTGATCGCCGTCAGCCCGCTGCAGAACATAAAGGCATAGCTGCCGATGCTCGTCACGCTCTCCGGGATCGTGATTCCCGTCAGACCACTGCAGCTTTCAAAGGCGTTGCTGCCGATGCTCGTCACGCTCTCCGGGATCGTATACGCTCCACTTTTCCCTTGCGGACAGCGGATTATCTCCGTCTGATCCTTGTTGAACAGCACCCCTTCGAGAGAGCTGTACGCGCTGTTCGCCGACGCAACGTGTATCGCCGTCAGACCGCTGCAGTCAGTAAAGGCAAAGTCGCCGATGCTCGCCACGCTCCCCGGGATCGTAATCGCCGTCAAGCTGTAGCAGCTGTAAAAGGCATTGTCGCCAATGCTCGTCACGCCGTTTTCCAAACAAGCAGAAACAATCTCACTATGGTATGCCCTCCATGGCAAAGTGTGCAGATTCAGGTTATAGTCCGCCATCTCCCCTTCGCCGGAGATGACCAGCTCGCCGTCGTCGTAGAGCACCCAGGTGAGGTTGTCGCCCTCGGCGCCGCAGGTGCCGGAATCGACCACACCGCGCAGGCGCAGGTTCCAGTAGCCGTCGCTGCCCACGGGGGTGGGCTTGACAAAGGCCGTCTCGGGCACGCCCAGGACCTGCACGTAGGGATCGGCAATCTCCGGGCTGATGCGCAGATACCCCGTGCCCGCGTAGCCGCCGGCGAAATGGCCGGTCACGCCTTTGGCCAGGGTGATGCTGTTGTTGTTGACGATCGCGCCGGGGGCCGTAAAGCTCTGAGAGATCGTTACGACGCCTTCATTGCTGAGCGTCACGCCCGCGGCGGGGACGACCGAAGCGCCGCTTTTGACGACCACGCGGGCCGCCGCGGGGATCGTCAGATCCTGCGTGAGGCTGATGTCGGCGCCCGGCAGGATGCGGTAGAGGAAGCGCTGGGTCCCATATGCCGCCGCGCGCTCACAGAGCAGCCGCAGTTCCGCCTCGGAGGAAGCTCCGACTTCCACGTAGAAGTAGCCGAGGACCGTGACCCCCTCGGGGAGCGTGTATTCGGGATCCCCGACATAGACTTTTCCGTAGGTGCCGCAGTAGAGGGAGCCCGAGACCGCAAGGCAGTCCGACGCGGCGTTTGCGCGCAGGATGCCGTTCACCGTCATGCTCCCGCGCACATCGGCCCGGTTCGCCTCCACAGTCGCATCCCTCGCGACGGTCAGAGACACGCCCTGCTCCACGACCAGCGTCCCGGCGGGGAGCAGGAAGCTCACGCCTGCTGGGATCGTGACGCTCCCGTCCAGCACGAAGCTGCCGGAGCCGGGATAGATGATGCGGGTGAGGCCGTTGGCCAGATCCTCCTCCAGCTCTTCCCGCGTCTCCACCACTCCGGGCGTGCGGGCGGGAGGAGCGGCCTGATAGTCGGCATCGGAAAGAGTCAGTTCGCTCTCGGCATAGGTAGAGAGGGTCGTGCTGTTATAGCCGTAGAAAATCGAATTCGAGCCTGCGAGGACCGTATAACCGCCGCTGAGGCTGCCGCTGTCAAAGCCCGCGAGAAACAGCTTGTCGGGATAGCCCACGGAGCCTGCGTCGCAGTTGGTCACGTCCACCAGGTAGTTTTTCCCGTCCTCCATGCGCACGAGGTTCCACATGTGCCGTCCGCCGCCGGTGGCGCCGGCCATCGTGCCGGACACGGAGATCGCCGTGATATCGTCGGCAAAGGTCGTCTGATCGCAGAGGTACTGGAAGGCCTTGGAGTAGCCCTCGCACACCACGTTCGTCGTCGAATCGCCGTCAAAGACGGAGATGATCTGCCAGGGGTCGCCGTAGGGCACCTCGTTGGCGTCGTCCGCGGCGTAATCGTCATAGACGACGCGGCTGCAGATCTGCTCCATATAGCCCTGGAGCTTGCCGTAATCCGAGCTGCCCGCATAGCTGCTCACGATGGAGGCGGCGTCGGTGACGGCCGCGTTGATGCGGGAGGCGTAGGAGGTATTCAGTTCCTTGTACAGATCCGCTGTCGTCCCGTCGGAATAGGTGATGGTTTCCGGTTCTCCGGCGGCATACTGCAAGGCGACGGCGAAAGTAAAACGCAGAGAACCGACGATCCGTATGACCTGGCTGTTGCCGCTGAAGGTGTACGAGCTGTAGGAGGTGCCGATGGTCTTGTCATACCAGTACAGTTCATAGGGGCAATCCGCCTGCAGGATATTGATGACCGACCGGAAGTCAAAGTTCACCAGGGCGTTGACGGCCGCCATAGCCGCCTGCGAGAGCGCTCCGTTCTCCACGATCGCGTTCACGCCGAGCTCCGCCGCCGTCCAGCTCGTCTGACCCAGACCCAGCTCCTCAACGGGGATCTCAAACACGGTCGTGCTGCGCTGCCCGGCGGCCGCCTCGGCGACCATGCCCTTGAGGCTGTCATACACGGCTCTGTTCACACCGGTCAGCTTCCCGCCGCTGCTGCGGGGCGCCTTGGCCGGAGAGCCGGGGCGGGATGGGAGCTGCGAGTTGAGCCGCATCCAGGCATACTGATCCAGCAGATCCCCGGGCTCTTCTCCGACGCCGGGCGCGTAGATCTGCTCCGGCGGTTCCACAAAATAGACGGTCTCCTCGTCAGCGGTCGGAGATCCCTCCGCTGCATCTTCGGCGCTCTCCGCAGCCCCGTCTTCTTCGGGCTCTTCGAGTTCGGGCGCCTCCGCAGAGTCTATCACGGCATCCCGTTCATCGGCAGCCGCTTCGGCCGCGATTTCAGACGCCGCAGCTGCATCTTCCGTTTCGGCTGGGGCGGATTCCTCTTCCGGGGATCCCTCCGCAGCGGCTGCTTCTTCATTCTCGGTTTCGGATGCCGCGGATGCTGCTTCCGGCTCAGCGGAAACAGACGCCTCTCCGGACGCCTCCTCTTCCTCAGCGGCGGCGTCCGCCTCCGTCTGGGCAAGAGGAAGCTCCCCATGCCCCGAAATCTCCCCCTCCTCGGCGAAGGCGGATGCCGGGAACAGGGACAGCAGCATCAGCACACTCAGAAAGAGCGACAGAAAACGTGTTTTCATGTTCTTTCGTTCTCACTTTCCTGTATTTTCAGAATTGTGTACATACATATCCATAGTAATTATATCACCCGCTCCCCTCTTGTCAAGGAAAGAGGCCCGGAATCGGTCGGGCGGTCTTTTCCCTCTGCCGGCCCCGTCTGACAAAATCCATCCGCCGCAGGTGCTACCATAGGGCCATGCGAGTGATCTATCTGGATTCTCTGTTCCTGCTCAACGGGCTTGCGGACTACCTTCTCTGTCTGAGCGCCGGGCGGCTGTGCGGGCTGCGGCTGCGGCGCGGGCGCTACCTGGCGGCGGCGCTGCTGGGCGCGGCTTACGCCGTGGCCGTGTATCTGCCCGGCCTCGGCTTTCTCTCCCTCCCGGCCGGACGGCTGGGCGCCGGCGTCTGCATCGGTCTTCTGGCCTTCGGGAAGGAGCGGCAGCCCCTGCGCTGCACGGGCGTTCTGCTGCTGGTGGGGGCGGCCTTCGGCGGCGCGCTCTGGGCCGTGTCCCTGGCCGGCGGGGACGGCACGGGCGGCTTCGTCCCCCTGTCCCTCCCGCTTCTGATGATGAGCTTCGGCCTCTGCTACGCGCTGCTGTCCCTGCTGCTGCGGGCGCGCAGCCTCCTCACGGAGCGGCAGCGCGTCAGCGTCCGGCTCCGCTTTCTCGGGCGTGAGGCCGTCTTTCTCGCCCTCCGGGACACCGGCAACGCTCTCTCCGACCCTCTCACCGGGCGGCACGTGCTGGTGGCCAGCCCCCACGCGCTGCGGCCCCTCTTTCGGGAGAACGCCCCGCTCTTCGAAGAACTGCCGCCGGTGGAGTTGCTGGAGGCGCTGGGGCAGCTCCCGGAGTTTTCAGGCCGCTTCCGCCTGCTGTCCTGCTCCCATCTGGGCGGTGAGAGCCTGCTGCCCGTATTCCGCCCCGAGAGCCTTCTCCTGGATGGGCAGCCCTCGGAGGATCTGCTGGTCGCAGTCTCGCCTCACGCCGCCGGCGACGGCTTTGAGGCCCTGCTGTAAAGGAGGATGATATATTGTTATGTAAACCTCAGATCCTGTTTTTGCGGGAACAGCTCCTGCGGATCCTGGGCATCCGGCCGCCCTCGGTCTTTTACATCGGAGGGAGCGAAACGCTCCCCCCGCCTCTGGAGAGAGAACAGGAGGACGCCGCCATCGAGGCGCTGGAGGCCGGCGAAGAGCAGGCCCGGCGCAGCCTGATCGAGCACAATCTCCGGCTCGTGGTGTTCATCGCCAAACGCTTTGAAAACACCGGGATCAATCTGGAGGATCTGATTTCCATAGGTACGATCGGGCTCATCAAGGCGGTCAACACCTATCAGTCCGGCAAGAACATCAAGCTCGCCACTTATGCCTCCCGCTGCATCGAAAACGAGATCCTGATGCATCTGCGCAAGGTGGGCTCCCAGCGGAGCGAGCTGAGTCTGGATGAGCCTCTGAACACGGACTGGGACGGCAACGAGCTGCTTCTCTCGGATATTCTCGGCACCGAGCCCGACGAGGTTTCCCGCCCGCTGGAGGACGACGCGGAGATCGCCATGCTGATGGAGGCCCTGGAGAGCCTGGAGGCGCGGGATCGGCAGATCATTGAGATGCGTTTCGGCCTGCCCGCCGGGCGCGAGTACACGCAGAAGGAGGTGGCCGACGCCATGGGCATCTCCCAAAGCTATATCAGCCGTCTGGAGAAGCGGATCATCGACCGGCTCCGAAAAGAAATGCTGCGAAAAATGCAGGTATAACAGAAAAAGGATGCGCTGTGCGCATCCTTTTTGCTTTTTTTGTTTGTCAGACGTTCTCCGGCGCGTTCACCAGGTTCACGACCCATTTCCCGCTGCGCACCAGGACGAAGCCCAGCAGGCACTTGAGCAGGGTCAGGCCCTCCACGGCGGCGTACATGGGCAGGATCGGCACGGCGGTATAGCGAGAGAGCACGAAGGCCGCCGGGATCGACACCACCCAGGTGAAGAGGCTGTCGAAAACGAAGGTGATGACGGTCTTGCCGCCGGAGCGGAGCGTGAAATAGCAGGCGTTGGCATAGGCGTGCACCGGCATCAGCACGGCGCCTACCAGCAGCAGCTGTACGGCCAGCGCGCGAACACCCTCGGTCGTGTTGTACATGCGCGGCAGCAGCGGCGCCACCAGAGCCATCAGCAGGCCGACGGCCACGCTCAGCGCCACCGAGAAGGCGATGAGCTTCCGGTCGTCCTCTCTTGCCTTTTCCAGCTCGCCGGCGCCGAGCAGCTGCCCCACGATGATGGAGATCGCATCGCCCATGGCGAGAAAGGCGCAGAAGAAGAGATTGGAGATCGTGGAGGAAATGTTGAAGGCGGAGACGACCTCCAGGCCGCGGAGGGAATAGCACTGGTTCAGGGTGGTCATACCGCCGGACCAGAGAAACTCGTTGCAGAGCAGCGGAAACCCCAGCACCGCCATCTTTCCCAGAAGCCGTCCGGGGACATAGGCGCTGCGGAAGGCGCCGACAATATAGGGACAGCGCTCCCGGTGCCGGTACGGCCAGATCACCACGATGGCGCACTCCACAAAACGGGCCAGCACCGTGGCGATCGCCGCGCCCACCACGCCCATGGCGGGAAAACCCAGCTTGCCGAAGATGAAGATGTAGTTGAACACCAGATTCACAAAGACCGCGATGATGCCCGCCTTCATGGGCAGCACGGTCTCCCCTGCGGCGCGCAGAGTGCTGGCGTAGATCTGACAGAGCGCGAAGGGCAGCATCTGCCAGAGCATCACGCGCAGATAGGCCTGCCCGTAGTGCAGCGTGGCTGCCAGATCCAGTCCCTCCTCTCCCTCATGGAGAAAAAGGCCGATCAGATTTCCGCCGAAGCGGAACAGCAGGGAGCCGAACAACGCCAGCGCGCCCACCGCCACATAAGCCTTGACGCGCATGGTGTAGCGCACGCCCTCGTGGTCGCCCTTGCCGTAAAACTGAGCGGTGAAGATGCCCGGCCCTGCCAGGCCGCCGAAGATGCAGAGGTTGAAGACAAAGAGCAGCTGGTTGACGATGGCCACGCCGGACATGGGCTCCGTGCCCACCTGGCCGACCATGATGTTGTCCAGGAGGCTCACGAAGTTGGTGATCAGGTTCTGCACCAGAATCGGCACCATCACGGTGAAGAGTTTGCGGTAAAAAGCACGATTTCCGATATATCTGTTCATAGATAGCACCCGTTTGCAAAAATTCGCGTCATTCTGCACGAAGAGGAGGAAAAGCGGCAGAACGACAGTCAAAAAAGCGCGAGCGCGCCGTTCTCCGCAGCGCGCTCGTTCTCAAGCCGTCTCTCAGAAATAATCCCAGCCGGGATTCAAATACTGATCGTTGCGGGAAAGACGCTTGACCATGGTGCTGGCCGCAACAAACATCACAATGACAAAGACGACGAACACGGAGCTCAGGGCCTCATTCTGCCGGACTGCGATAAAATCATAGCACCCGTGCAGCAGCGCCGGGACCAGCAGCGCCATCCGGCGGCAGCGGGCCGCCTTTGTGGCGCCGCCCTCCGACTCCCGCCGTTTGGCAATGCCGTACCAGGCGCCCATGAAAATACCGAAGCAGGCATGTCCCGGAACGGCGGTCAGCGCCCGCGCCAGCGCGGCGCCCATGCCGTAGCGCAGCACATAGGCGATATTTTCCCACAGAGCAAAGCCTAGCGAAACAGACACAGCGTATACCACGCCGTCAAACAGGCAGTTGAAGTGGGGAGATTTCCAGGTCTGCTTTTTGAGGAGAAGATATTTGAAGCCCTCCTCGGACAGGGCGACGATCACAAAGTACATGATCAGGTCGTACGGGAGCGTGCCCTCCGGATAGAAGAAGGACAGCAGCAGGTCTCCCAGTTCCTCCGTCAGCGAGGCCAGCGCCGTGGAGACGATCCCCAGCAGCACGAGGCCCAGGATGAGTCCCACCGGCTCCTTCTCCAGCCTGTCGGCCCGGTAGACCCGGACGAGCAGCCAGAGCGCCGGGATCACCGCAGCCGCGATCAGTATCAGTTCCATTTCTCAGGCCTCCACTCGGATTCGTTTGACCAGGATGCCCGCCAGCAGGCCGATCACGATGCCGGCCAGCGTTCCGCTGAGCACCAGGAAGGGCAGATAATAGCGGACCACGTCGGTCTGCAGCAGCAGGCATGCCATGGCGATCTGCCCGGCGTTGTGCAGCACGCCGCCGACCACGCTCACGGCGATCTCGGAAAAGAGCCCCGTTTTCTTCAGGGCGATCATACCGGCGAGGCTCAGCACCGCCCCGGCCAGGCTGTAGAACAGACTCGCAAAATTACCGAAGAGCAGGGCCACCAGAAAGACGCGGATCAGGGAAATGCCCGCCGCCTCCTTCCAGCCCAGCTTATAGAGCACGAAGACCACCGCGATGTTGGCAAGGCCCATCTTCACGCCGGGGATGGCCACGAAAGCGGGGATCTGGCTCTCCACAAAGGACAGGATCATAGCCAGCGTGATCGCAAGACCCATGACCGCCACTTTTTTCGTTTTCATGCCGCACTCCTCATCCGAACACGTCCACGCCGCCGTCCTCACCGCCCTCGACGGTGACGATCACCTGGTTGGGCAGGCAAACGATGAGCTGTCCGTTCAGATGGATCCTGCCCATGTGGACGCAGATCTTGTCCGGGCAAGTCGCTTCGGACAGCCAGGCATAGCCGTTCTCGATCACCAGCGTATTGCTGCCGCCGTTGAGGGGAAAGGTGCCGTTTTTCGACAGCGGGTAGCGGCCGGCCTCCTCACCGCCGATCAGCACGACGGCGCAGGCGCCCTCCGTTTTGTCGGCACTGAAGCAGAAATACAGCAGCAGCGCCAGCAGCAGGAGCGCGAGGATGAGGCATATGTCCATGATCATACGCTTTTTCCGGGACGCTTCCCTCATAGTTTCCTATCCCTTTCCTTGTTCTATTCCTCATTTTAGGTTTTGCCGCGCGGATTGTCAAGACAGAGCATCCCGCACGCAAAAGAGGAAAGCGCGGAATGCCACGCGCTTTCCTCTTGATGCTTCCGGCCGGGACGCTCAGTTCCCGCTCTCCCCGGACTTCTGCTTGTCTCGCTCTTTCAGCCCCAGCGCCCTGTCCACAGGCATGGAAAAGACGATGCCCTGGCTGGGCGAACCAAGACCGACGGAGTGATACAGTTCCCGCATCACATCGTCCTTGATTTCCCGGGGCACAAGGAGCATCACGATCTCCTTTTCCGGCTGAATGTCGATTTTGAACATCTCCTCGGCCTCCCGCGGAGCGGTACCTCTGCCTTTGAGGATCGTGCCGCCGTTGGCGCCGGCCTTTCTGGCCGCGAACATCACGTCGTCCGTAAAGCCTGCGTTTACCACGCAGAATATCACTTCATACTGTTTCTCCATATCGGTTGTCCTCCTTCACCATGCGGCGTTCGTTGCTCAAAAAGCCGTAGCTCAGCTTGCCGATCACGCTGGACAGCGGCACCGTAAAGGCCACGCCTGTGCCGCGGTTGACGCTGTGGAAGCGTTCCTCAAGCGCGGCAAAGATCTCGTCTACCCGGTTTTCCTGCACAACGCTGAAGATCACGCTGCGCTTGCTGTCCTTCAGTCCCAAAAACTCCACCAGATCCGCGCGGGCCGTTCCCGTCCCCACAAGGCAGATCTGCATATTGGCGTCAAAGGTTTTCAGGTAATCGGCAAAGAAGGTGCCTTTTCCCTTTTGTACGATGGTAACCAGCATCACGAGCCGGTTCGGGGCAACCGAGCCCGCTGTCGGCGTGTTCTTTGTATTTTCCCGCTCACTCATGGGCTGTCCCTCACTTAAAATAGATGATCTGCGCGTCGTCCGCCGAGAGGATCTTGCGGATGGCGGCGTTCTCCCGCATCGTCCTGGAGAGGATCGAGCGGAAACCCAGCGCCTGGATCGTGATCAGCGGCGTCATCGCCACCATGGCCACCACGCCGAAGGCATAATCCAGCACCGCATCCGCGCCGCGAACAGAGACGCAGGCGCCGATGGTCATGGGCAGGATAAAGCTGCTGGTCAGCGGGCCGCTGGCCACGCCACCGGAGTCAAAAGCGATGGCGGTATAGATCTTCGGCACGAAGAAAGACAGGCCCAGCGCCAGCAGATAACCCGGGATCATATAGTACAGGAGCGAGAAGCCCAGCAGCAGACGCAGGATCGAAAGCCCGATGGACACGCCGACGCCGACGGAGAGCGCGATGAGCATCTGTCGGCGGGAAACCATACCGTCTGTCACTTCCTCCACCTGCTGATTGAGCACGTGGACAGCCGGCTCCGCCAGCACGACCACCATACCCACAATAAAGGCGAAGGCCAAAAGCACCTTGCTGTTGTATGCCGAGAGCGTCACGCCGATGTGATAGCCGACGGGCATGAAGCCCACGGAGACCGCTACCAGGAATACCACCAGCCCGACAAACGCGAAAACAAGACCTGCGAGAATCTGCATAAGCTTCTGTGCCGGAAGGTGCAGCATCAGGATCTGCAGCACGGCAAAAAAGAGGATCATCAGCAGCAGTGATTTGCCGACCTCCCATGCGGTATCGCCGAGGAGCGACCAGAACGCCTGGCTGAAGTTTGCGGAAACGGAATAGTCCGGGATCGGATAGTCGATGACCCCGCCGGCCGCGGTGAGGCTCAGTACCAGCACGGCCAGCACCGGACCGACCGAGCAGAGAGAGATCAGACCGAAGCTGTTCTGCCCCGCGTTTCTCCCGCCCAGCGTCTGGGCGATGCCGATGCCCAGCGCCATGATAAAGGGGACGGTGATGGGGCCGGTGGTGACGCCGCCGGAGTCGAAGGCAAGGGGCAGAAATGCCTGGCCGCCCGAGGAGATGAGCAGCGCGGCGAAGGCGAAAAGCAGCATGTAGAAAAACAGCAGCATCGCCGTGAGATCCGTATGGGTCACGATGCGGATGATGGCCAGCGCCAGGAAGATGCCCACGCCCACGCCCACTGTGACAATGAGCAGCGTGGGATCCACGACTGAGCTGATCTGCCCGGCCAGAACGGAAAGGTCAGGTTCCGCCACTGTGATCAGCACGCCCATCAGAAAGCAGACGCAGACGAGAAGAGCCAGCTTTTTGGAGCGCGTCAGGCCTACGCCGACATGGCGCCCCATGGGCGTCATGGCCAGGTCGGCCCCCAGATTGAACAGTCCGATGCCGACGACCAGAAGGACAGCGCTCACAAAGAACACCGCACGCTCCAGCCAGCTCAGCGGTGCCAGAGGCGTAAACGATATCAGAAGGACCAGCGCCGCAATCGGCAAAACCGAGGTCAGCGCTTCCCATAATTTTATCCTCAGTGCTTTTTTCATCTTCTCCCTCCCCCGCTTCTGGATTATACCAAGAACCGGACAATAAAACAAGCGCCGGGACGGCTTTCGGCGCTTGATTTTATTCCTCCCTCAGGAAAGAACGGGGAAGCAGCGGAAGCTGCTTCCCCGTCGAGACTGTAAAATGCTTCGCTGAAAGCACGACAAACAGAGCAGCGGGGGAGCTCGAGGGGGCAAGGCCCGCCTCGAGTACAATAACCCGCCGTCCGAAAAAGGCTGAAATATCAGGCTTTTTCGGGTAA
>CACYHB010000039.1 GCA_902774015.1 Oscillospiraceae bacterium
AGGTCCTCCTCGGCGATGCGGAAGCCGTCGGCGGTCTCGCACATCACCTGCATGCGGGCCTTCGCTTCCTTCGTCTCGCTGTCCGTCACCAGCACACAGAAGCTCTGATGCACGCCGCGGCCGACGCGCCCGCGAAGCTGGTGCAGCTGGCTGAGACCGAAGCGCTCGGCGTTCTCGATCAGCATCAGGGCCGCGTTCGGCACATCCACGCCGACCTCAATGACCGTGGTCGAGACCAGCACATCGACGATGCCCTCGAGGACGGCCTGCATGACCGCGTCTTTCTCGGAGGCTTTCATCCTGCCGTGAACACAGGAAATCCGCAGGCCGGGCAGTTCCTTTCGCAGGCGCTCGGCCTCCTCCACCGCCGAAAGCAGCTGCTCGGCGCTCTCTGCGTCCTCCTCTTCCACCTTGGGGCAGACGACAAACACCTGACGTCCCTCGCCGCAGAGTTTGCGGATGAAAGCGAGCAGGCGGGGGCGGTAACGGCTGTCCACACAGAAGGTCTCAACCCTGCGGCGGCCAGGGGGAAGCTCGTCCAGCAGGGACACATCCAGGTCCCCGTAGATGATCAGAGCCAGCGTGCGCGGGATCGGAGTCGCCGACATGACATACAGATGCGGCGGAAGCTCTTTCCGGCCGCCTTCCTCCGGCTTTGCGAGCCTTGCACGCTGCTCGACACCGAAGCGGTGCTGTTCGTCGGTGACGGTCAGCGCCAGACGGGGAAAGCGCAGGCCTTCGGAGAGCAGGGCGTGAGTCCCGACGACAAGATCCAGCTCGCCGTCATCCAGCTTCTTCTGCAGACTCTTCCGCTCGGCCGCCTTCACCGTGCCTGTCAGCAGACCGATGCGCAGACCCATCGGCGAAAGGAAAGCAGTGAGGGTCTGATAATGCTGCTGTGCCAGGATCTGAGTGGGCGCCATCAGAAGGGAGAGATGCCCGGCCCGGGCACACTGCCAGATCAGGGCCGCTGCCGCCAGCGTTTTGCCGCTGCCGACGTCGCCCTGCAGCAGACGGTTCATCTGCCGCCCCGAGGCGAGGTCTGCGGCCGCCTCGGAGACCGAGGTAGGACGGAAGGGGAGCTGGGAATAGAAAGCCTCGAAATCCGGCAAGGGCAGGGGAATGCCGGCTGCAGCGTCATGCCGCCGCATGCCGAGGGCACAGGAGAGCAGAAACAGCTCTTCAAAGACAAAGCGCCTCCGCGCCTGCTCGAGGGAGGCAAAATCCTCGGGGAAATGAATGGCCCGGTAGGCCTCCCTTGCCCCTACCAGGCCAAAGTCCCTGAGCACCGACTCCGGAAGCAGCTCCGGAACCTCACTAAGACACTGATCCAGGCCTGCCTGAATGCTCTGGCGCAGGGTACGCTGCGTCAGCCCGGCACAGAGACGGTAAACGGGCACGATGGCGCCGGTGACGGAAAACGGCGCGTCCTCCGGCTCGAAAACGGGGTTGGTCAGACTGCGCAGGGAGCCGCGGACCTCCATCTTCCCGTAGAAGCGGTAGCTTTCGCCGCGGTGAATCTGATTTCGGACATAGGACTGGTTAAAATAGCTGATGTTCACCCGGGCGCTGCTGTCAAAGGCGTGAAAGCGCACGATTTCCAGCCCGCGGCGGATACGGCTGAGACGCGGCTCATCACCGCAGACGGCAGAGATGCAGACGCTCTCGCCGTCCTGGACCAGCGCGATGGGCTTTACCCGGCTGCGGTCCTCATAGCGCCGCGGGAAATAGGAAATCAGGTCAAACAGAGAAAAGACGCCCAGCTTTCCCAAAGCCTGCGCCCTTTTCTCGCCGATACCCCGGATGCTGCGGATATCCTTCTGCAGGGTATTCATCGTCACTCTGTAAACCGGAGCTTATAGTCGCCTGCGGCGGCATTCGCCGTATACACGTCGATCAGCCCCTTGGTGCAGATGACCTGATTGCTCTTGTTGACCAGAATCATCTCAAAGCCGCCGTACTGCCGCCAGTAGTTCAGCGCACGGGATTCGCCCAGGACAAACATCGCGGTGGACAGCGCATCCGCCAGCGTGCCGTCCTCGCAGATGATCGTGGCCGAAAGCAGACTGTTGCTGGTCGGGTAGCCGCTGGTCGGATTGATGATGTGGTGATAGGTGTTGCCGTCAAACTCGAAAAAGCGCTGATAGCTGCCGCTGGTGACAACGGCGGCCTCGCCGACTTTGACGGTGCCGACCCAGTTGGCGGTGTTGTTCGGGTCCTGGATGGCCACGGTCCACTTGCCGCCGTCCGGCTTGGTGCCGAAGGTCTGGACATTGCCGCCCAGGGAGACGATGCCGCTTTCCACACCGGCCTGCTTCATGGCGCTGACCGCATTCTCGGCGGCACAGCCCTTGCCGATGGCACCGAAGCTGATCTCGGTCCCGGCCGGGAAGGAGACCGAATAGGAACCGGTAGCCGGATAGCTGGTCAGGATCATTTTGTCATAGCCGCGCTTGGTCATGGGCACGGAGAGCTCTTCAAAGGTCGGGACATAGTAGCGCCCGTCGGTAAAACCCCAGAGCTTGACAACCGGATAGATGCTCAGGTCCAGCGCGCCGTCCGACTGGTCATAAACCGTTTTGGCCGTGCTCAGCATCTTGGCGATCTGCGGGCTGACGACGACGTTGGAGCCGTTTGCGTGGTTGATGGCGTAGCAGGTGCTGGTCGGAAGGTTGGGATCCAGCTCGGCCTGCATGGAAGTAATCACGCTGGCAGCCGCGTCCAGACCGGCGGAAGCGTTTTTGCCGTAGGCGGTCAACGTCATGACCGTGTCCATGGCGAAAATCTGCTTCTGCTCCATCTTCGCAGAGCCGCAGGCGGTGAGGGCCAGGAGACTTGCCAGGCACAGCAGAAGCGAAACCAGGCGTTTACAGGAGATTCTTGTGTGATTCATAGAACTCGTCATAATCCTTCAGCATGTACTTCAGCAGGTTCGGCGTGTCCAGCTGATACGGACAGCGGGAGGCGCAGGTGCGGCAGCCGATGCAGTCTTCGATCTTATGCATCTTGGCATACCACTCATCCGACATGTAGGGCTGCCAGGGGCTGCGGCGCAGCAGCATGTTCATGCGCGCACAGTTGCGGATCTCGATCCCCACAGGACAGGGCATGCAGTAGCCGCAGCTGCGGCAGAAGCTGCCCGAGAGCTCTTTCCGTTCCTTCTGAATGAAGGCCTCCATCTCTTCGTCGAGATCCGGGTCCTCCTCGGCCGCGTCCAGCCACTGCTGCAGCTGCTCGAGCGTCTGGATGCCCCAGAGAGGAACAACGTTGCCGTACTGCTTCATAAACGCGTGGCAGACCCGCGCGTTGGTCAGCAGGCCGCCGGCAAGGCCCTTCATGGCGAGATAACCGACATCGGCCTTCTCCGCGCGCTCGGCCAGAGCCAGATCGCGCTCGGAGGAAATATAGCTGAAGGGAAACTGGACGGTCTCGAACAGACCGGAATCGATGCAGGCCTCCGCCACCTGGACCCGGTGCGAGGTGACGCCGATGTGCCCGATCCAGCCGCGCCTTTTTGCCTCCAGGAGACCGGCATAGGCGCCGTCGGGGTCGTCGGCATCGGGGACCGCCTCCGCCTGATGAATCTGGACCAGGTCAATATAGTCGGTCTTCATCATGCGCAGACTGTTCTCCACATGCCGGAGAACGCCGTCTTTGGTATCCGCCCTGGTTTTTGTGGACAGGACGATGTCGCCGCGTACATCGTGTAGCGCAAGACCGATCTTCTCCTCGCTGTCGGTATAGGCGTTGGCGGTATCAAAAAAGCGAATGCCGCCCTCGTATGCGGCGCGCAGGAGACGGACGGCATAGTCCTTGTCGCAGCGCTGAACCGGCAGACAGCCCATGGCGGGCTTGGTGGCGACCAGACCGCTTTTTCCCAATCGAACCTTTTGCATGACAGTACCCCTTTCGTCGAATGAAAAAGACAGAAAAACAACCCTTTACTTTGGCAAGGATTTTTGCTATAATACCGTTTGCCGCCTGAATTATAACAAATTCGGCCGGCAAGCGCAAGTTCTTTCACATGCGGCTGTAGCTCAGCTGGATAGAGTGCCAGACTCCGACTCTGGAGGTCGTGGGTTCGAATCCCGTCAGCCGTACCAAGCTCCAAAATCTGGAGTAGTAACCGCCTGTTTCATATTGCTTTCTTCCCACGGATAAACTCGCTGTATGCTTCCGCCGCTTGTGCATCGGCTTCTTTGAGCGCGTGGACATAAATACCCATCCGGTCATTCACCCTTGATTGTGTTAAACAGCATACGGCGGCTTCCCCCGCGCTCATCTGTTGCGCTGCTGCGGGCAATGGCCACCAAAATCATGAACAGCAGATCAAGATTCTTCTCATGGGTAAAGATGCGGAAAAACATCTTATTCGGGATCTTGCTCACGACCTTATGCTGTTCGGCATCTTCTTCATGTACGAATTGGCTGGTGTTCTCTGCATAGGCAAGCTGTTCGCCGTCTTTCCTGATGTCGTAGCTCGGCCCAATGCCGCCTTCCGCTTTGTCAAGACGCGAGTCGATGGTGACGCCTATGGATTGTAAGTGCTTCCACACATCCATTCCGTCAAGTGTAAATGTGCTGTAATTGTCGATCAGGACAGAGTTCCAGTCTGTCTCCTCGGTGTGACCGATCAGATGATGGGTTGTCCGGTTTCTTTCATGATCTATAAAGTCAAACTCGTATGCGGAAAGCAGCGTGAACCTTGTCATCCTGGCTTCATAAAGCACCCTGCGATCTTTGTCTTCTATGCGATGGCCAAATTTAGGCGTTCCGAGGTCGGTGATAAAGTACAACTCTCGTTCTTCACCCTTCTCAGAGGGAAGATACTGGATTTCTCCCTGGCTTTCTTTCAGTTTGCTGACGGACTTCTTCTGCCTGACTGTCAGGAAGATGATCGCCAGCAGGATCACTGCGCCGACCGCCATAGCGTAGACGCCGATGCCGTAACCGGATGTGATTTTGTTCGGATCAGCGGGATCATAACGGACTTCAACTGTGCCGCCTTCTTTATAGGAAGGGCTGTAGGAATCCAATACATTCGTATATTCTTTGCCACCTGCCGTATATCTGGCTGTAATGATATAGGAATCATGATCGGAAGCGGATTCCGGATCCTTCTCAATGGATATGATCGTTGCCGTCGTCTTCTCATAACCTGCCGACTGTATAAACGTCGAATATATCCCAAATGCCAGCGCAATAACGGCTATCACCGCAGCGAAGGTTTTAAATCCGGGCCCTTTTAATGAAATCATAACTATGCTCCTTTGCCGTAGAAATATTCATCACCACAAATTTCGAGTTATCGTCTTAATTATACCATGTCTTTGCAGGTCGTGCAAATCATGCGTTTTTGAGGAATATTTCACCAAGTAAGTCTGCGTTCTGACGGTCCTCTTGAGAAATGCGGGATCTCAGGGTTTGCGAGCGCATCGGACGACAGTCTTACGGGCACACGGCGAAGCCCTGTCCCCAGAGGCAGCCGCCGCAGGCGGGCGCGAGGGAGCCGATGCAGTCGGTCTCGTTTTCTTCCAGCAGCTCGCAGCCGCCGCAGAACAGACAGGGCGCATACTTGAATTCGTGTACGCGCCGGCGGAAGGCCCGGTATTCTTCGGAGCCCCAGATCTCGCCAAGGCTCTGTTCGCAGACATTTCCAAAGGAATGATGCCGAATGCGGCGTTTGTGGTCGCCCAGGTAGGTGTCCGCCGTGTGGAGTAGCCCCATGCAGGGAGAGACGTCCCCGTCCCAGCGGATAAAGCAGTGTCCTTCTTCAATGAAACGACACCAGTCGGTGCGTCGGGTGACGGGATTCCCCTTCCAGGAGAACAACTCCGCCTCCTGCAGACTCTCCTCGTCCGGGAAAAGCAGATCCTTATAGTGCGTTGAGAACTTGAACATGGGGATCTGGGTCCCCATGTCAAAGCGCTCAAAACGCCAGGTATAGCCGATCTTGTCGGTAACGGCTTTGATGGCGGCCACGTCGCACATGGGCCAGAGCGCCTGTTCAATATCCTCCATGCGGTTGGGAATGATATGGCTCAGGTTCAGATCATCGGCCAGAAAGTGCTCGGCAAACTCCCGGATGCGGCGGAGGCTGGCGATATTGTCCCGCATGACAACGGCCGTCATACCGAGCCGTACGTCTGTTTCGCGCCTAAGCTCGTTGAAGGCCTCCAGATTTTCCAGAACCAGACCAAAGTCGCTGCCGACCTGGATCTTTCCGTAATTCTCGTACAGCTCGTCGATGGAAACCCAGATCCGCGAGACGCCCGCCGCCAGCAGTTCCCGGGCCTTTTCCCGGGTCAGCAGAGTCCCGTTTGTGACAAGCTCTGCCTGCTTCCCGTGTGCTGACGCAAGCGAAGCCATCTCTGCCAGGGCAGGGTGAACCAAAGGCTCCCCCATGCCGCCGAAAAAGACTGTTTCCGCAGCGGACAGAACGGGATCGTCCATCACGCGCGCAAAGACCGCCGGATCGAGATCGCCGAAGCGCTCTCCGACCCAGCTGTGCCGAAAGCACATCTTGCACCGGAGATTGCAGCGGGAGGACGCCTCCACATACAGTTTTTGAATCGCCTCTTCCATGTTGCCCTCGAACCTTTGTCGGTCAGATCAGAATATGGTCTCCATCTCCATGTCCAGAAGATCCGCCATATAGAGACGTCCGCTCTCCAGCGGCCGCCCGGCCAGAAGCCTGGTGCAGAGCGCTGTTTGCAAAGCGGCGCAGAAAGGCGGCGTGAAGGAAAGAGAGGTCTTGCTGCTGAGCCTGGAGCCATCCGGGTAAATCCTGTCAATGAGATCGTCACCCGGAAGAATGACAGCCGCCTGTGCGCTCCAGCCGCAGATCGCCCCGTGAATCAGCGGAATATTCTCGCTTGCGCACGCGCGGGCGAGGATGCGACGTGCGCCGATGTTATCCAGCGCGTCCAGCACAGCATCGCAGCCGCGGATCAGCTCCGCAGCGTTCTCTTCCGTCACAAATTCCGGGACCGAAACAAATCGGACATCGGGATTCACCAGCGCTGCGCGCGCTGCCGCAGCTTCCGCCTTGGGCTGGCCAAGAGCAGAAGGGGAGGAGAGCAGCTGCCGGTTCAGGTTCGAGGCTTCAAAAGAATCACCGTCAGCGGCGCGGATCGTCCCCACGCCGAGACGCAGCAGCATTTCGATGAGATAGCCCCCGAGACCGCCGCAGCCCGCCACGAACACCGTCTTCGTGCGCAGAAGGGCGCACTCCTTCTCCGTCAGCGCGCCGAGATTTCTGATATATCGCTCTTCCATGCCTCAGCCGCCCCCCACCGGCGGGAAGAGCGAAATGATATCGCCGTCCTTCACGCTGTCAGCGGGTTTGGAATGAAAACCGTTGATGAGCAGGATGGCGACCTCATCTGCGGGGATGTTAAAGCGGCGGAGAAGGTCACCCGCGGTGGAAGCTTCTTCAGCAGGGACCTGGGTGATCTTTCCCCGGCCTTCGCGCAACGTGGCAAAAAAGCGTACTTCGATCATAGAAACACATCCTTTGCTAATCAAAAAGGGAGAGGCGGGCAGCCTCTCCCTTGCAAACATTATAGTTATTTTCCGACGCACTCGTCAAGACCCAGCTTCTTGAGGGTCTCGTCGGTCGGGAAAGCGTTGACCCAGCCGCGGGCGGCGTAGTACTCCGGCAGCGTAAGCGGGAGCTGGGAGAGCATACCCTTGGACGGGCCGTTGGAGATGGGCTCGGTGAGCAGGCGCTTGGGCAGACGGTCGTCCTCGGGCTTCATGCCGGCCGCCTTGTTGAACATACGCTCGATGTTGTAGATACGATCGCCGATCTCGAGGAGCTGTTCGACTGTCCAGCTCGTGCCGGTGGCAGCGTTGAGAAGGTCGGCGTATTCCTGCGCGCCCAGGGCGAACGAGGTGAACAGGCAGTTGCCCATGGAGTCGATGACGGCGGTCAGATCCTGGAAGGTCTTGGCCCATGCGGCCTTGTCGGTGGTGACGGTGCGGTCGAGCTGCTGGGGCAGACCGAGGACCTCGGGGGAGATCATGTAGCCGCGCACGTGGGCCGCGCCGCAATTGGCGGTGGCGTAGTTGATGCCGATGCCCTGGATGGCGCGGGCGTCGTAGGCGGGGATCTCCTGCTTCTTGACACTCATGGAGTACTCGGGGTGGCCGTAGTGCTCGCACAGGCGGGCGGAGCCGGAGGACATGAGCCAGTCAAGCTCGGTCTCGGGATCGCCCATGCGCTTGGTCCATTCGACCAGAGCTTCCTTGCTGCCCCATTCGAGGGGAACACCGGCGCATTCCTCTTCCTTGATATATCCGCGCTGATAAAGCTCCATCGCGGCGGCGATGGTGCAGGGTACGCCGATGGCGTCCAGACCATACTCGTTGCAGAGGCGGTTGCACTCATCGATGGTGTAGAGGTCATCGTTGCCGCAGTCACTGCCGTAGGCCCACAGCGGTTCGTACTCAGGACCGCCGACGACCTTGTCGCCATGGTTGATCACGCGGCCGCAGGCGATGGGGCAGTGGAAGCAGGCGCCAGGCTTCTTGAGATACTTCTCTGCCAAGGTCTCACCGGAGAACTGATCGGCGGTGGGGCAGTAGCTCTCCTGCCAGTTCTTGGTGGGCAGAGCGCCGATGCCGTTGATGATGTTGACCAGAACGGCGGTGCCGAGAGCACGCAGGCCCTGGCCGGTAACACCGTTGTCAGAGAGAATCTTCAGCGCACGCTTGTTGGCTTCCTTCAGAGCATCCACATCGGCGATCACATCCAGCTGCTTGCGGGTGGCCTTGACGACGATGGCCTTGAGCTTTTTGCTGCCCATGACGGCGCCGGTGCCGGAACGGCCGGCGGCGCGGTCCTTGTCGTTCATGACGGCGGCCAGCAGCACCTGCTTCTCACCAGCGGGGCCGGACGGCGGCCAGCAGCACCTGCTTCTCACCAGCGGGGCCGATGTTCAGGACGGAGCAGTCGGCACCGTGCTTTTCCTTCAGCTTGTCGTCAAGCTCTTCACTCAGAACACCAAGATATTCTCTGGCGTCGAGGATCTCGATCTTGTCGTCCACGATATTCAGGTAGCACCAGTCGGGGGCCTGGCCCTCGACGATCAGCGCATCCCAGCCGGCGAACTTCAGCTTGGCACCCCAGATGCCGCCGGAGTTGGCGCAGGCGATCATTCCGGTCAGGGGGGACTTGGTCACGACCATGTAGCGGCCGGAGGACGGGGAGTTGGAGCCGGTCATGGGGCCGGTGATGTAGACGAGCTTGTTGTCCGGAGACAGCGGATCGACAGTGGCAACACCCTCGTCATAGAGGATCTTGGTGCCGAGACCGCGGCCGCCGATGAACTTTTTCGCTACTTCGAGATCCATCGGTTCCGTTTTGATCTCGCCGGTGGTCAGGTTGATTCTGGCGATTCTTTCATAGTAAGCGTTGCTCATGTGTATTCCTCCTGTAAAGTCTTGTGTTTTGTATCATTTATACAATTATCTACTCTGAGAGTATTATATTGATAAAGGAGTGATGTGCCAAGTATTTGACGGGATTTTTGCGCGAACCGATATGAAAAAGCATATACCGGACATGAGCGAAAAGAACACGTTGTGCGAAACAGCACGATTTGACACGAAAACGCATGTAACTTCTTCATCCTCCTCTCTTGTACAACTTCCACAAAGCAGATATAATACAGAATTATGAAAACAATGAATGATCATGCGGAGGGATCGGGATGGCATCCAATAAATCACTCTCCACACTGGAGGTCGCAGAGATTCTCCATGTGAGCAAATCCACCATCTATGAGCTGATTCGCCGGGGCGAGATCAACTCGTACAAGGTCGGGCGCAAGGTCCGCTTCACTCAGGACGATGTGGACGCCTACATCGCCCGGTCGCGGCATGAGCAGAGTGTCCAGCCTGTTCGGCGGGTGGAGATCAACAGCACTCTGCTACGGCCCGCAGACAAGGCAGAGCCCCCCTTTATCATCTCCGGGCAGGATGTTGTGCTGGATATTCTGAGCAATTATCTGCATCAGAACGGCATCGTGACGGATCGCTGCTATCTCAGCAGCTTTGAAGGGCTGCTTGCCCTGTATGAGAAAAAGGTGGATGCAGCTGCCTGCCACCTGTATGCGGTGGATGAAAAAAGCTTCAACGTCCCCTATGTCAAACGGCTGATGCCGGGGGTGAAGGCGGTTTTGATCAACGTGTCCTACCGTAAGCAGGGCTTTTACGTGGCGGCCGGCAATCCGAAGGAGATCCGCGGCTGGAGGGATCTGGCCCGGCGCGACGTTTCCATTCTCAATCGCCGTCCCGGCTCCAGCGCACGCATCCTGCTGGATGGGCAGCTGTGCCGTATGGATTTGGACCCCAGGCAGATCAAGGGTTATGAACGGGAGATGAAATCCCACCTGACGATGGCCGCTGCCATCGCAGACGGAGAGGCGGATCTTGCTCTTGGCACGGAGCGTATCTCGCGGCAGATCGACGGGCTGGACTTCATTCCTCTGCTGGAGGAACGCTATGATCTGGTGCTGCGCAGAGATGCCATGGAAACCCCGGAGGGCGAGGCAATCCTGGAGATCCTCCGTTCGCCGGCTTTCATCAAGGAGATCCGTCACTTCACAGGAAATGACTACCGGGATATGGGCAGGATCGTCGCGGAGGTGTAGAGATGCTTGAGGTAAAGACTCCGAAAGAGGTTCTCCGGCTGATCGAGAAAGAGTTCAAGCCGCTCGGCCGGACAGAGACCGTCCCGCTCGCTCAGGCTCCGGGCCGTGTGCTGGCCGAAGCGATAACGGCGAAGGAATATGTACCGGACTTCGACCGTTCCACCGTGGACGGCTACGCCTGCCGCGCTGCGGATACCTTTGGCTGCTCCGACGCGATCCCGGCGATCCTGAGCGTTGCCGGACAGGTGCTGATGGGCGAGAGCGCTGACTTTGCGCTTTCGCGCGGCAGCTGTGTCTATGTGCCCACCGGCGGCGCGATCCCCAGGGGTGCCGACTGCGCCGTGATGATCGAATACACCGAGGACTTCGGCGACGGCACCGTCGGGATCATGAGACCCGGCGCGCCGGGGATGAATCTGATCTTTCGGGGCGACGACGTATTCCCCGGCAAGGAGATCCTCTCCGCAGGACGCTTACTCACTGCGCAGGACATCGGTGCACTGGCGGCCGTCGGAAAAACAAGCGTGCCCGTGGCGTGCCGGGTGAAGGTCGGCGTGATCTCGACCGGGGACGAACTGGTGCCTCCCGGCGAGACGCCGGGACCAGGCCAGGTGCGGGACGTGAATTCCCCGCTGCTGACCGCCATGCTGACGGACTTCGGCGCGGAGGCGGTGAACTACGGTATTGCAGCGGACGACGAGGAGCTTCTGCGCCGGAAGATGCAGACCGCAGCGCAGGAGTGCGACACGGTGATCCTGTCCGGGGGCAGCAGCGTAGGCGTCAAGGACGCGGCCTGCCGCATCATCGAAAGCATGGGAGAGCTGCTGCTGCACGGCATCGCCATCAAGCCGGGCAAACCCACCATTATGGGAAAAACGGGCAACAAACCGCTGATCGGCCTGCCCGGTCACCCTGTGGCTGCCTGCTTTGCGGCGCAGCTCTTCGTCCTGCCGCTGCTGGGTCGTCTCATGGGAAGAAAGCAGGAAGATTTTACGGTCACGGCGGAGCTGACCGAGAGCCTGGGCGCCAACCACGGAAGGGAGCAGATCAACGCCTGCCGCCTGCTGCGTGAGGGCGGGAAGCTTCTGGCTTCGCCCATCCGGTCCAAATCCGGGCTGATCACGCAGCTCGCCGGGGCGGACGGCTTTTTCATCATTTCGCGTGACTGCGAGGGCCTCCCCAAGGGCGCGCAGGTGCAAGTATATCTGTATTGAGGTGTTGATATGGGCTTTGAGTATTTGACTAACGTGCCGCTGGATCAGGCGAAGAAGGAATACCTCTGGAAGCTGCAGAGCAACGGCTTCCGTGCGCAGCTGGAAACTGTTCCGGTGCAGGAATCTTTTGGGCGTATCACGTCCAGGGCGGTCTACGCCAGGATCAACGCGCCGCATTACGCGGCCAGCGCCATGGACGGCGTGGCTCTGCACGCAAGGGACAGCTTCGGCGCCACTGAGACGACACCCGTCACCCTGCGGGAGGATCAATTTGTCGTGGTGGACACCGGGGACCCGATTCCGGAAAACTGCGATGCGGTCATTATGGTGGAGGACATCGTCAAGAACGACAACGGAAGCATCACGATCCACGCTGCCGCCGCACCATGGCAGCATATCCGGCAGATCGGCGAGGATATCTGCGCCGGGGAAATGATCCTGCCCAGCTTCATGGAGATCAACCCCGCCGCTATCGGCGCCATGATCGCGGGCGGGGTTCTGGTGGTCGAGGTCATCCGCCGCCCGGTGGTGGGCATCATCCCCACCGGCGACGAGATCATCCCGCCCTGTGCCGACCCGAAGCCCGGGGACATCCTGGAGTTCAACTCCTCCATCTTTTCCGCCATGCTGAAAGCTTGGGGCGCCGAGCCCAGGACCTACCCCATCGTGCCGGACCGTTTTGAGGATATCCGGGATATGGTCGCGAAAGCGGCCGACGAATGTGACATGGTGATCCTCAACGCCGGCTCCTCCGCAGGTCGGGACGACTATTCCACTGCCGCCTTGCGCGAAATCGGCGAGGTGCTGTATCACGGCATTGCCATCAAGCCCGGAAAGCCTGCAATCCTGGGCTTTCGCGGTGCCAGGCCCATTCTGGGGGTACCCGGCTATCCGGTGTCCGGTATCATCGTAATCGAGGAATTCCTGCAGCCGCTGATCGACGCCTGGTACGGCAGGGAGAACGACAAGGGCACCCGTACGCGGGCAAAGCTCACGCGTCAGGTGGTCTCCGGCCTCAAGTATCAGGAATACGTGCGGCTGCGCATGGGCTATGTGGGCAGCTCTCTGATGGCCTCGCCGCTGCCCCGCGGCAGCGGCGTCGTGTCCTCCTTCATGAAGGCGGACGGTATGCTGGAGATTCCGCAGGGCAAGGAGGGCTATACCGCCGGCGAAGAGGTTCGCGTCCGGCTTCTCAAGGACAAGAGACAGCTGAAGAACAGCCTGGTCGTCATCGGCAGCCACGATCCGCTGCTGGACGAGCTGACAGATCTGATTCACCGGGAGGATCACAGCATCTTCCTCTCATCGGCCCACGTGGGCTCCATGGGCGGGATCATGGCGATTCGCCGGGGTGAGGCGCACGCGGCAGGCATCCATCTGCTGGATACGGAAACGGGAGAATATAACCGCAAGTATATCAAAAAGTATTTCCCCCGCGGCGGCGTTTATCTGGTGCGCTGCGTGGGGCGCCAGCAGGGACTGATGCTGCAGAAGGGCAATCCGCTGGGGATCGAACGCTTTGCGGATATCACCAGAGAGGGCGTGCGCTATGTGAATCGGCAGAAGGGCTCCGGTACCCGCATACTGACGGACTATCTGTGTCAGAGAGAAGGCGTCGATCCCGATCGGGTCTATGGCTATGAGCGGGAGGAAGTGACCCATAATGCCGTGGCCGTACAGATCGCCGGAGGCAGCGCAGATGCGGGCATGGGCATCTATTCCGCGGCCAGACTCTACGATCTGGACTTCCTGCCGATCTGCGTGGAGGAGTATGATCTGCTGATCCCGGAGAGTGTTTGGAATACAGGTCTTGTCAAGCAGCTGATCCGCACGCTCAAAAGCAAGGCGTTCCGGGAGCGCATCGAGGCCATGGGCGGCTATACGCTGGACCGGCCGGGCGAGCTCATCGACGTTTTCTGATGAAGGATTATGATGTGATCGTCATCGGCGGCGGACTGCTTGGCTGCTTTGCGGCGCGAAATCTCTGCCGCCGGAAAATGCATATCGCGCTTCTGGAGGCGCGGGAGGATGTCTGTACCGGCATCTCCCGTGCCAACACGGCGATCGTCTACCCCGGCTATGACCACAAACCCGGCACGCTGAAGGCCGAGATGTGCGTCCGGGCCAATGCCCGTTTCGACGCGCTCTGCCGGGAACTGGACGTACCCTTTTCCCGCTGCGGCTCGCTGATGGTGAGCTATGGGGAAAAGGCCGACGCGGTCCTGAAAAAGAAATATGAAAACGGGCAATCGATGGGCGTGCCCGGGCTGCGTCTGCTCTCCGGCGAGGAAGCCCGGAAGAAGGAGCCTGCTCTCGCGGAGGGTGTCTCTACCGCCCTGTACGCGGCCACAGCCGGAACCGTCAACCCCTGGGAGCTTGGCATCGCCGCCTGTGAAAACGCGGCGGCAAACGGCGCAGAACTCTGCCTCAACACCCGGGTGCTGAATATCCGCCGAGCAGCGGAGGGTTACCGGGTCGAGACCGATCGGGGAGATTTTTCCTGCCGTGCGCTCGTCAACTGCGCCGGCCTGGGTGCGGATCGGGTGCAGGGGCTTCTGTTTCCCACGCCGGTACACATCTCCCCGGACGCGGCGGATTATCTGATCCTGGACAGGGCAGCGAAAAACAAGCCGGCGCATATCATCCAATACGAGCCGGAGGACGACGGCAAGGGCTTCAACGCCGTCCCTACGGTGGAGGGCAGCCTGCTGCTCGGCCCCTCAAAGCGGAAGAACGAAACGGATTATGCCGTGAACGCGGAAGGGCTTTCCTTTGTCCGGAAACGAGCAGGACAAGTTTTGCCCGGGCTGGACCTGCAGGATACGATCCGCTCCTTTGCCGCCGTGCGCCCGAATCCCCAGCGCTCCGACGGCAGCAGCATCGGAAGCTTCGTGATCGACAATCCGGGCCCCGGCTTCTGGAGCCTGATCGGCATCAAAACGCCGGGGCTTACCTGCGCAGACGAGCTGGGACGCTTTGTGTCGGATAAAATCGCCGCGGAGCTGGGTGCGGAGGAGAATCCGGTCTTCAACCCCTGCCGCACGGGCATCCGCCGAGCCCGGGATCTCTCGCTTTCCGAACGCGTGGCGCTGGTGCGGGAAAACGCGGCTTACGGGGAGATTCTCTGCCATTGTGAGGACGTCACCAAAGCGGAGGTCCTGGAGGCCATCCGGCGCGGCGCTGACAGCGTGGACGGCGTCAAACGCCGCGTCGGCGCCGGCATGGGCCGCTGCCAGGGCAGCCGCTGTGAGCGCGCCGTCATGGAGCTGCTGGCAGAGGCACTGGACATTCCCGTCGCCGCTGTCCGGAAGAATGGCCCCGGCTCGGAGATTCTGGAGGGCGGCCATGGAAAGAACTGAGCTGCTGATCATCGGCGCGGGGGCCGCGGGTATCTCCGCCGCCTGCGCCGCATGGGACGCCGGCTGCCGGAATATCGTCCTGGCAGACCGCCTGCCCTGCGCGGGCGGCATTCTACCCCAATGCGTTCACGAAGGCTTCGGGCTTTCTGCCTTTGGAATGGAGCTGACCGGCCCCATCTATGCCGAGAGACTGGCAGAGCGTCTGACACTCACAGGCGTGCGCTTTCTGCCGGGGAGAGAAGTCATGGCGGTGACAAAAGATAAGACCGCCGTCCTGTCCGGCAGCGGCGGCATGGAAGAAATCCGCTTTGAAAAGCTGATCCTGGCGACAGGTTGTCGGGAAAGGAGCATCGGCGCTCTCCACGTCGCAGGGACGCGCCCGGCGGGCATTTTTACTGCCGGGCAGGCGCAGGAGATGATCAATCTCCATCACTGGGAGCTTGGCCGCCGGATCGTCATTCTGGGATGCGGCGATTTGGGGATGATCCTGGCCCGGCGCTTCACCCTGGAGGGAAAGCAGGTCCTGGCCGTGCTGGAACAAAACGCGCATCCCGGCGGCATAGCGAGAAACTACCACCGCTGCATCGAGGCGCATCACATCCCGATCCGCTATCGCCGGACGGTCCGGGAGATCCACGGCATGCCCCGCATCACGGGCGTGACGGTGGAAGACCTTGACAGCGGCGAGCTGGAGCTTCTTCCCTGCGACACGCTGGTCACCGCCGTCGGCCTCGTCCCGGAGCGTGAGCTGGTGCGAAAACTCGGCGAGCCCCACTGGCTGTTTCTTGCCGGAAACTGCAGCCGGGTGCACGAGCTTGCCGACTCCGCAGCCGAAGAAGGCGCGAAGGTCGGCAGATACGTCGGGAGCCAGCTTGTGAAATGATTTCATATCCTTTCGCTTCGTTTCGCACAATCTTTTCTGCTCTGCTTGCAGCGTGAGAGGCCAAGAGGTAGAATGCCCGTGTTTCAACAATCGCAGAAAGGAGAAAACAGCACATGAAGCTCAGCGCAAGAAATCAGCTCAAGGGCACGATTGCAGAGATCCAGGAAGGCGCTGTCAACGGCATCGTCAAGATCGATCTCGGCGGCGGAAATGTCATCAGTTCGGTCATCACCATGTCCTCGATCCGCGAGCTCGGCCTCAAGGTCGGCGGTACGGCCTACGCGGTCATCAAGGCCAGCAACGTCATGGTCGGCGTGGACGACTGATTTTTACAAAACGGGAAAAGCAAAAAACACTGCGGCGGCCCGCATCCTGCAGGCCGCCGCAGCTGTTTTTTATCCGCCCAGGGTGAGAAAACGGATCATGAATTGCCGGTGAAAGCAAGTGACCGCTTCCTCCTCTCCCGAAAAGGTCACAAGTGTGCGGGGAAAGGCATAGCTGCCTATTTTACTCTCTTCCAGCGGCTGAAGGCAGATCTCACAGCCGCCGACGGCATAGCGCGCTTCCGCGATCTGCCGCGCCGGTTCAAGGCCCTGCAGATATTCTTCGATCCTCGCCATGGGCAGCGCCCAGTTTTCCCGTATCGTCATATCAGCCTCCTGCCGCTTTCCCCTATCTTATAACAAAAGCGCTGGATTGAAAAGCAAAAAATCTATATATGTTTTCGTACATTTTCGTATCGTTTGGCACAAAAGCGGACGGTATTTGATTGAAATACCGCTCCGCAGATGTTACACTAAAGCCAAGTTGATACGCTTATTGGATAAGCGGTGGACGAGCCTCTTTCCGTGAGCAGGACCGGTGCAGCAGAGCTGTGCCTGTTTTGTTCTGGAGAGAGGGATTTTTTTTACAGGAGGAAAACCAAATGAAAAAGATCGTATCCCTGATTCTTGCCCTGGTTATGACCCTTGCCCTGGTGGGTATGCCTGCGTTTGCCGACAAAGACAAAACCGATGCGCTGGTCGTCGACACCTGCATCCTCAAGGAAGCGGACGACGATATGATCAACAACTACAGCCTGCTGGCTGTCAATCCCGATGCGCCCTGGGTTGATGCCGACGGCAAGCCGGTCGCCGATGTGACCATCAACACGGCAGGCGCCGAGGCGCTGATCAACTGGCTGCTCTCCGAGGAAGGCCAGGAACTGGCTGCCAACTACGGCTTCGAACAGTACGGCGAGTATCTGTTCTATCTCAAGGACGGCCGCCCCGTCTCCACCGCCAAGATCCCTGAGGCCACCAAAGAGACCAAAAAGATCCGGCTCTCCACCACAACCTCTGTCAACGACTCAGGCCTTCTGGGCTACCTGCTGCCCATCTTCGAGGAGAAGTACGGATACGAAGTCGAGGTCTATTCTGCCGGTACCGGCAAGTCCATCGCCAACGCCAAGATGGGCAATGCCGACCTGATCCTGGTCCACTCCAAGAAACAGGAGGAGGCATTCATTGCCGACGGCTTCTCTTATGTGATCGACGGCATGGAAGCCGAGCGTCTGAACTGGATGTACAACTACTTCGTGCTCTGCGGTCCTTCTGCTGACCCTGCCGGCGTCAAGGAAGCCGCTGACGTCAAGGCTGCCTTCAAGGCCATTGCCGACGGCAAGTACACATTCATCTCCCGCGGCGACGGTTCCGGCACCCACACCAAGGAGCTGAGCCTCTGGCCCGAGGAGCTGGGCATCACCGCCGAGCCCGAGAGCTTCCAAGCCTATAAGGACTGGTACATCTCCGCCAACACCGGCATGGGCGCCTGCCTGGTCATGGCCGAGGAGATGGGCGCCTACATACTCACCGACAAGGCCACCTTCCTCACCTTCGTCGCCAACGACGGCGTGATGGGTTGATTCTCTGCTGAAAAACATGTAGAATGATAGCCGCGGGGCTCGTCTCCGCGGCTATTCTCAAAAGGATTGTGTTTTATGGGTTCCTCCATCCGAAAGGCGATCGAGCTGATCCTCTCGGCCGATCCTGAACTTCTGAATATCCTCTCCACTACGGCGCGGGTCTGCCTGACCAGTTCGATCCTGGCGCTGCTTATCGGTGTGCCTCTCGGCATCCTGCTTGGAGCGGAAAGATTCCCGGGGCGGAGAGTACTGCTGGTCCTCAACCGCACACTGATCGGCATGCCGCCTGTGGTCTGCGGACTGCTGTTCTATATGCTCTTCTCCGGTGTCGGGCCTTTCCGGCACCTTCACTGGCTCTTTACAGTGAAGCTGATGATCCTGGCTCAGGTCGTGCTCATCACACCCATCATCGTCGGCGTCATGGAGACTTTCGTGGCCGACACCGCCCCCGCCCTGCGCGAGACCGCCAGAGGCCTGGGCTTCGGTCGGATGAAAGAATACCGGCTGCTCATAAATGAGTGTCTGTATTCTATCTTCTCGTCGTATCTGCTCTCCTTTGCCCGCGCCATCGCGGAGGTTGGCGCTGTGGCCATGGTCGGCGGCGCGATCGCCTGGAAAACGAACGTCATGACCACCGCCATCATGATGTACACCAACCGCGGCAGCTTCACCTTGGGAATCGCCCTGGGGCTCATCCTGCTGACGCTGTCGCTGCTGGTGAACATCATCCTCAGCGTGATGCAGGGGAGGCTGAGCCGATGAAAACGACCGCCTTTTCCAAAACGTACAACGGCCGTACTGTACTCACCCTGCCGGCGTTGGAACTTCCGCCCGGACAGATCACTGCAGTCATCGGCCCCAATGGCAGCGGGAAATCCACATTTGCGAAAATCCTCGCGGGGATCGAGCGTGCGGACGACAAGAAACCGATCCTCTCCGGTATCTCGGTCGGCTATCTGCCGCAGAAGAGCTTTCCCTTCCGCATGAGCACGGAGAAAAACATCCTGCAGAACGGAAATGACCCCGCCCGCGCAGCTGCGCTGATGAAAGCGCTGGGCATCGAAGCCCTCGCCGGACAGAACGCGAAAAAACTCTCCGGCGGCGAGACAGCCCGTATGGCACTCTGCCGCATCCTGATGCGCCCCTATGATCTGCTGATCCTCGACGAGCCGACGACGGCCATGGATATGGAGTCCACCCTCGCTGCGGAAAAACTCATCTGCGAAACAAGCAGAGAGCAGGGCTGCGCGCTCGTGCTGATCACCCACAGCATCTCCCAGGCACGGCGCATTGCGGACTGTGTGATTGTCCTGCATCAGGGCAGACTCATCGAGCAGGGCGAGAGTATCCAGGTCCTGAGCAAACCGAAGCAGGAGAAAACAAAACGCTTTTTGGAATTCTACGGTTTGTAATCGCCGGTCATTGACCGTAATCAGCAATTCTGTTTGTTTATTCTTTGACCATATGATCGGGGAGTGTTTCACCGGAGCAGAAAATGATCCATTGCATCAAAGGACTGTAGACGGTTCTGTTGCAGACTTCCGGGCGCGTACGTCATATGCCCTTTCCAGCTTGCTTAAATCCATCTCCTCTACAATTCGATCTAAGAGCCGTACGCTGTCATCTGCTGGGATTACCTTTTCTG
>CACYHB010000040.1 GCA_902774015.1 Oscillospiraceae bacterium
GAACCCTTCTCTGGTGCTTATTTAGCATAAGCTTTTTTCTTGCATTGTTCAATTTTCAAGGTACACGCTCCGCTGTTTCCTTCTCGGTCGCAGCTTATTAATATTACCACGGTGAAAAGCAATTGTCAAGAACTTTTTTCGCTCTTTCAAAAAACTTTTTCATCGCGGGCATATCAGGCCCCCCTCAACGGGTGCTTGCATAATATAGCACCCGAAATGCCGCTTTGTCAACACTTTTTTGACGCTTTTTTGCAAAAAAATTTCGCCGCTAAATCTTGTGATTTTTAGCGGCGAAAAGCACAAAACTTAGGCTGCCTATAGGCAATTTTACCAAAGCTCTTCAGCTTCCCATATTGCCGATATAGGGCAGGGGTTCCTTGATCCCGCTGAATGCGTTGCTCATACCTTTATAAATAAAATAGAAGCGCAGCAGCGTCAGGATCCAGCCGAAGCCGGTCAGTGCGCCGATGGTGTCGGCGACAATGGTAAAGATAAAGAGCTTCAGGCCCTGCTTGGCATGATACCTGGCAAAATCATCCTGCGGTGTGAGGATGTAGGGCAGGACAAAGAGAAAACTCAGATAACTGAGCGCGGCAAACAGTTTGTTCCCTTCCGTGCTCTGCGCGGTGCCGGCCCGGTTCATTGTGCTTCGGTAGGTGTAGTTTCGGGCGGCGTTCTGCCGTTCGGCCTCGCGGCGGGCAAACTCCTCCTGCGCCCACTGGCGGCTCTGATCCTGCTGGCGGCGGCGCTCCTGCTCCTGCTCGGCCCAACGGCGGTTCTCCTCCTGCCGGGCGCGGCGCTGCTCCTCCAGCTGCTCCTTGAGCAGATCGCTCGCGCTCTTTGTCTGCGCGGCGGTCTCCCCCGCTTTCAGGTTTTCATCGAAGCCGCAGGCCAGACAGGCCGTCAGCCCGTCGGGAATATAGGCGCCGCATTTCTTGCAATATGCCATAATCATCTCTCCTCAGGCAAGCTCGCTTGCCATATAGACTGATTATAGCGTATATTGTTCCCAGTTTCAACCGGATTCACGAGCAAAATCTGTGATTGCCAATGGTGACGATCAGCGGGCGCGACCAGATCCACTTGCTTGTGGCGGTGGCTGGATTAAAGTAATAGACGGCGCCGTAGCTCGGATCGTATCCGTTCATGGCATCTTTTGCCGCGCGGTAGGCGCTCTCGCTCACAGGCTTGTTGAATTGGCCGTCGTCCAGGCAGGAGAAGGCGCCGGGCTGATAAATAACGCCGGAGATGCTGTTGGGAAAGGAAGGATGGTCCACCCGGTTGAGCACCACGGCGCCCACCGCGACCTGGCCGGTGTATGGCTCGCCCCGCGCTTCGGCGGAGATGAGCCGCGCCAGAAGCTGCAGATCTCCGCTCCCGCCGCCGCCCGAGCCTGTAGGCTGGATGCCCAGCGCCGCCAGAGTCAGATTCCCCGCCTGGCCGTCGGGCGTGAGTCCGTTTCGCCGCTGAAAGAAGCGGACGGCCTCCTCCGTTTTTCTGCCGTAGACGCCGTCCACGGCGCCGCTGTAATAACCCCAGTTCTTCAGGCGGGTCTGGATCTCCGACACCACCGCTCCGCTGCTGCCCTTCTTATATAAATCGGCCGAGGCGCTCTGAGCCAGCGCGATGAGCAGGATGTTCACCGCAAACAGGATCGCCAGCGCCAGGATCAGCCGCTTTTGCTTCCGGGTCATAGAAAGTCCCCCTCACAAAGCTTTTTCTTAGTTTGTGAGGGGGATCGATTTTTATGCGGTCTGCTTACTTTTTCTCGCGGATCTCCTCGAGAAGCTTTGCGGCAAAATCGTCCAGGCTCATGGCGCCCAGATCCTCGCCGCTGCGGGTACGGACGGCGACGGTGCCGTTCTCTCGCTCCTTGTCGCCCACGACCAGC
Source organism: Oscillospiraceae bacterium (assembly GCA_902774015.1). Classification (GTDB taxonomy): domain Bacteria; phylum Bacillota; class Clostridia; order Oscillospirales; family Oscillospiraceae; genus Limivicinus. The sequence continues at coordinate 1,892 of CACYHB010000040.1, forward strand.
ATGTAGGGGATCTTCTGCATCTGGGCCTCGCGGATCTTGTAGCCGATCTTCTCGTTGCGCAGATCGGTCTCCACACGCACGCCGAGGCCGTCCAGCTTCGCCGCAACCTCTTTGGCGTAGTCGGACGCGCGGTCCGTAATGGGAAGGACCTTGATCTGTACCGGGCTGAGCCAGACCGGGAAGGCGCCGCCGAAGTGCTCGGTGATGATGCCGATGAAGCGCTCGATGGAGCCGAAAACCACACGGTGGATCATGACCGGGCAGTACTTCTCGCCGTCGGAACCGGTGTACTCCAGATTGAAGCGGCCGGGGAGCTGGTAATCCAGCTGGATCGTGCCGCACTGCCAGGTCCGGCCCAGGCAGTCCTGAATGTGGAAGTCCAGCTTCGGGCCGTAGAAGGCGCCGTCGCCGGGATTGACGATATACTCCTTGCCGATGCTGGTAATGGCGTCGGCAAGCGCGGCGGTGGCAACGTCCCAGTCCTCCACGGAACCGATGTGATCCTCGGGCATCGTGCTCAGCTCGATCGTGTAGGGCAGGCCGAAGAGGCTGTAGACCTCGTCAAAGAGGCTCGCGATGCGCACGACCTCGTCCCGGATCTGCTCCTTGGCCAGCAGAATATGCGCGTCGTCCTGGGTGAAGCAGCGGACGCGGAACATGCCGTGCAGCGCGCCGGAGAGCTCATGCCGGTGCACCAGGCCCAGTTCCGCACAGCGCATCGGGAGTTCCTTATAGGAGTGAGGCTCCAGATCGTAGACCAGAATGGTGCCGGGGCAATTCATCGGCTTGATGGCGAAATCCTCACCGTCAATGACGGTGGTGTACATATTGTCCTTGTAATGATCCCAGTGACCGGAGGTCTCCCACAGGGTGCGGCGCATGATCTGCGGGGTGGAGATCTCAACATAGTCCCACTTCTTATGGACGCCGCGCCAGTAGTCGATCAGGGTGTTTTTCAGCACCATGCCCTTGGGCAGGTAGAAGGGGAAGCCGGGAGCTTCATCCCGGAAGGCAAAGAGGCCGAGTTCTCTTCCGAGGCGGCGGTGGTCGCGCTTCTTGGCCTCCTCCAGACGCTCAAGGTACTCGTCCAGTTCCTGGGTGGTGCGGAAAGCGACGCCGTTGATGCGCGTGAGCATTTTGTTCTTGCTGTCATCCTTCCAGTAGGCGCCGGACTGCTGGGTGATCTTGAACGCCTTGAGGGCCTTGGTGTAGCACAGATGCGGCCCCAGGCACATATCCACATACTCGCCCTGCTGGAAAAAGCTGAACTCGCTCTCCTCCGCCAGATCCTCCATGTGCTCGAGCTTGTACTTCTCGCCGCGCTCGGCCATAAGCTTCTTCGCGTCTTCACGGCCCAGCATGAAGGCCTTGAAGGGCAGGTTCTCCTTGACGATCTTCTTCATTTCCTTCTCGATCGCCTCAAGGTCTTCGGGTCCGAGCTTGCGGTCGCCCAGATCCACGTCATAATAAAATCCGTTCTGGGTGGCGGGGCCGAAGGCGAAGTCCGCCTCCGGATAGAGGCGCTTGATGGCCTGGGCCATGATATGGGCCGCGGAGTGGCGCAGAACGTGCAGTTCTTCCTCCTGCGGGCACTCGCCGACCGTACCGTCCCTGTAAATGATCTTCATAAATGTTTCCTCCCCAATAAAAAAAGCACTCCCGGCATTCTCGCCAAGGGTGCAAAAACTTACACGGTTCCACCTTGTTTTTCACTCATCGACGCGCATAACGGTCGTCACACCGGGGCGGCATTTCCTCCGTCCGGCTCGGGAGCGGTCCTTCGTCGTGATCCATGGGGCGGCTTGCAGCCTGAGGCCGACCCTCTCTGTGCACTTTCCACGCCGACGTTCTCCGTCAAAGCCTTTGATACGGGCATCATAACACTTCGTTTTCACCCTGTCAACTTAATATTTCCGCAGGATCGTGAAAAACGGCCGGCAATCACGCTGCTTTGCAGCGGAGATAAAAACGCAGCGAAGCGGTGCTCCCCGAATCGCTGCCCGCCGATTATGATTTTGACAAACCGCCCCATCCTTATTATAATACACACAGCCCCATACAAAGGAGAAACTGCCATGATTGAAAATGCCGAAAAATTCTTTGCCCTTTACGAGAGGGACGAGCAGCTCCGCGCGCGCGTGGCCGAGGCGGAGGCCTGCTATCCCGGCAGCCTGGAGATCCGGGAGGGTGTGGTGGAAAACGTTCTGCTGCCTATTGCGGAGGAACTCGGACTGCCCTTCTCGGTCAAGGACCTGCGCGCCTACGAGACCCGCATGAAACTGCGGCGCATCAAGCCCGCCGGTATCCCGGAGGAGGGGGAGGAAATCGAGGACCCCTATCATTACTGGCTGCTGGACTACGGCTGGGAAGAAAACGACGAGGCGGTGCGCAGCTTCCGCGAGACCGCGCGCTGAAAAATGACGGGATCGGGCGCCGGCACGTGCGTCCGGCCGTGCCTGAGCCACAACATATTGCACAAATTTTATCAATTTTTGTGAATTTGCCCAACTTGGGCTTTCCTTTTGGAAAGCCTTGGGGTATAATACTTTAGACCTAAATTTTATTAGGAGGAATAAACATTTATGAAGCAGTATTTTGAGATCGTCGACGTGATGGCCAGAGAGATTCTGGACTCCCGCGGCAACCCCACCGTTGAAGTCGAAGTCACCCTCGACGACGGCACCATCGGCCGCGCAGCCGTTCCCTCCGGCGCTTCCACCGGTATCCACGAGGCCTGCGAGCTGCGTGACGGCGACAAGAGCCGTTACGGCGGCAAGGGCGTGCAGAAGGCTGTTGAGAACGTCAACGGTGAGATCGCCGAGGCTGTTGTCGGCCTGAACGTTCTGGATCAGACCTCTATCGATAAGCTCCTCATCGAGCTCGACGGCACCCCCAACAAGACCCGTCTGGGTGCCAACGCCATTCTGGGCGTGTCCCTGGCCTGCGCCAAGGCCGCTGCCGCTGCTACCGGCCTGAGCCTGTACCAGTACATCGGCGGCGTCAACGCCAAGACCCTGCCCGTCCCGATGATGAACATCCTCAACGGCGGTGCTCACGCCTCCAACAGCGTGGATATCCAGGAGTTCATGATCATGCCCATCGGTGCGAAGAGCTTCAAGGAAGCCCTGCGTATGTGCGCCGAGGTCTTCCATCAGCTGAAGAAGACTCTGAAGGCCAACGGCACTCCCGCCGCCGGCGTGGGCGACGAGGGCGGCTACGCTCCCGACCTGGCCACCGACGAGGACGCTCTGAAGGTCATCGTGAAGGCCATCGAGGAAGCCGGCTTCAAGCCCGGCGAGGACTTCAAGATCGCCATGGACGCCGCTGTCTCCGACTGGTTCGACAAGGAAGACGGCAAGTATCACCTGCCCAAGCGCGGTACCGTTATGACCAGCGATGAGATGATCGACATGTGGGAAGACTTCTGCAACAAGTACCCCATCATCTCCATCGAGGACGGCCTGGGCGAGGACGACTGGGACGGTTGGGTCAAGCTGACCCAGCGTCTGGGCAACCGCGTGCAGCTCGTCGGCGACGACCTGTTCGTCACCAACGCCTCCCGCGTGAAGTACGGCATTGAGAAGGGCGCTGCCAACGCTGTTCTGATCAAGGTCAACCAGATCGGTTCCCTGACCGAGACCCTGGACGCCATCCAGACCGCCAACCGCGCCGGCTACACCGCCATCGTTTCCCACCGCTCCGGTGAGACCGAGGACACCACCCTGGCTGACATCGCCGTCGCTGTCAACGCCGGCCAGATCAAGACCGGCGCTCCCTCCCGCACCGACCGTGTTGCCAAGTACAACCAGCTCATGCGCATTGAGGAGGAGCTCTTCGACGTGGCCCAGTACCCCGGCGCCGCCGCGTTCTTCTCCATCAAGTAATCCAGACAAGCGATCGAAGGAAACCGCCGTTCGGCGGTTTCCTTTTTTGAGGGAATATGGAAGATAAGGAAATACTCGACTATCTCAAGAAACGGCAGGTCGGCTTTGCCGACGTGTGCGGCATCGAATACCGGGAGGCCTCGGCGGGACGCTGCGTGGTCGCGCTGCAGATGCGGGAGCAGATGAAAAATCCCCAGGGCTTTGCCCACGGCGGGCTGCTGGCCACGCTGATGGACGTGGCGGCAGGCTCCACCGGTCTCTTTGCCCACGGTCATGTGCGCCCGATGGTGACGCAGAGCTGCAGTATTCAGTACCTGCGCCCGGTGTCGGGCCCGCTGGTTCTGGCTGAGGGTATCTGCATCAAGGCCGGCCGCCGCAGCGCCGTTGTGCGGGTGGACGTGCGGGAAAACGCTTCTGCGGCCGTCTGTGCCAGCGGCTTCTTCGAGCTCTGCTATCTGGACGTCTGAAAAACACGCACGGACAATTACGGCAGGCCGGGACTTCCCGGCCTGCCGTTTGCAAAGTTTTCAAACTGTACATCGTTTTTTCGCCGATACGTATATAATATAGTTTTAGACAGCTGATCGCATGGAGGGAGAAAGGAGGTCTGCAGCGATGAAGCATCCGGTACTGACCCGCGTTTTTGCGGTTGTGCTGGCAATTCTGTGCCTGGTGATGCTGCTGGCGGGCCTTCTGGGTCTGCGCTCCGCCGGGCAGGAGCGGCAGCGCTCTCTGGATGATCTGGGACGCCTGCGCGAGCGTGCACGGCAATATGAGCTTGCCCTGCAGGCATTGGAGGGCGGCACTCCCTCATCGGAATCTGAGGCCAGGCTGAACCGGCATCAGGCGGAACACGACAAGGAGGCCTCCCGCCACCGCTCGCAGATGGCGCTTTACACGGCGACCCAGAGCGGTCTGCGCACCGGCACGGCCGCGCTCGACCAGGCGGACGCCGCCTTTGCCGAGGGGAAGCGCCAGTATGAGGCGGGGCTGGCGGAATTTGAAAAACAAGCCGCCGCCTTTGCCGGGCAGTATGCCCAGTTTCAAGAGGGAAAACAGCAGCTTGCGGAGTTTCAGGCTCTCTATAACGCTGCGGCGCAGGTGCTCGCCAACGCCTGGGCGCATGACCAGAACGCCCGCAGCATGGCAGCCCTTCTGGAGAGCGAGGATCCGGACGCGAGACGGCAGATCACGCTGGACGCTTATGACGACGCCCTTTCCGCCGCGGATCAGACCGCTGCCCTGCTGGACACCATCCGGCAGCTTACGCCCACGCTGGACGCCATTGCCGCCATGGACGGCAGTTCGCTGGAGGGACTGTCCGCGCTGAGCCAATTCGGGGACCTGGCCGGAAGCGACGTGCAGATGCCGGAGGTGGATCCTGCCCAGCTTCAGCAGATCAAGCAAATGTATGATGAGACATGGCCCCAGGTCAAGTCTCTGATCGCCCAGCTGGACGAGCAGCTCCCCGCTTTGGACAGTGCGGTGCAGGAGGCCACGGGCAAAAGCCTCCCGGAGCTGCGAAATGAGGCGCAGGCCCGGCGGGACGCCGTCGCATCGGGCGAAGAGGAGACTCCCATCAGTGACGAGGAATTTGCAGAGATTCAAGCCTCCTACGCCGAAACGCGGGAGCAGATCGGCGCGGCCCTTGACACCGGCGAAGCGCTTCTGGGGCGTATGCAGGGCTTTCTGGATCAGATCGGTACTCTTCTCAGCGGCGTGCAGGCGCAGCTTTCCCAGGCTGACGGCATGATGGAGCAGGGTAAGGCAGCCATAGAGCAGGGCCGCGCAGCACTGGAAGAGGCCGGGGCCCAGATCGCGGCCGGAGAGCAGGCTCTGTACGACAGCCGCGCCATGATCTGGTGGCAGATGGGGCAGCAGCGCCAGAAAGCCGCCGCGCTTCAGTACGAGAAGGAGCGGCTGGAGGCCGAGGCCGGACAGCTCAAGGAGCTCGGAGACGCGGTGGACGCCCGCAAGACACTGGAGCAGGAAGAGCGCTCGCTGCGGCTGATGCTCCTGAAGCGGGACGCAGTGGCCGAGCGGAACGAGGAGGGCATGGAGCTGGCCCGGGCCGCCGAACTGACCGCCCGTGATCAGGAGGCCGGCACGCAGAGAATGTGGAAGGGCCGCGCCCTTGCCTATCTTCTGCTGATCGCAGGCGCGGTGTTCGGGATCGCCGGACTGCCCGCCGCCTTTGAGCGCACCCGCAGCCGCTTCCTGCTGCTCTGTCCGGTTCTGCTGTGCCTGCTGTGCGCGGCAGGCTGCGAGGCTGTGTGCCTCTATCTGGGCCGCGGCAGCAGCTACTCCGCCCTTGGCGCCGCGATCTTCGCCTTCATCCAGTTTCTGGTTTCCGCGCCGCGCGTGAAGAAGCCGAAAAGCTCGTAACGAATACTGACCGGGGCAAGACGTCTTACCCCGGTTTTTCTTATACGAGTTTTACCGTGCCGTACATGGATTCCAGCAGTCGGAAGCCCCATGTGAAGGGCGTGTTCAGATTCCGGATGCTGATACCGCCCAGCCTGTATTCGCTCACCAGGCCGAGCTTTGCCCGAAGGCTGCGCGCGTCCTCAAACCAGACCTCATGCCGCCGCCCTTCGCTGTCGCGATAACGGAAGAACGGGGCCTGGGCCCGGGCGTCGTATTCGATGGCGGCACGGGCCTGCGCGGCGAGACGAACGGCCTCAGGATTCGTCAGCAGCCGGGCTTTGCTCCCCTGCCGGAGGGGCAGCGTCCAGTCGCAGCCGCAGTTGGGTACGCCCAGCAGGATCTTGCCGGCAGGCATCACGGAAACGGCATAGTCCAGCACCTGCCGCACCTTGTCGAGGGGCGCCGCCGCCATGGGCGGGCCGTAGGGATAGCCCCGCTCACAGGTCATCAGCACCACACAGTCGGCTGCGGCCCCGTGGACGGCATAGTCGTGGGCGTTGTTCAAAAACCCCTGCTGCGCGTCCGATGTTTTGGGCGGCAGCGCCGTCACCAGCAGATAGCCCAGGGCGTGCAGCCGCTCCGAAAGACGCCGGAGGAAGCTGCCGCAGGCCTCCCGATCATAGGGGAACACATACTCGAAATCCAGGTTCAGGCCATAGTACTCTCCGGCCGCAAGCTCTCGCTCCAGATTCTCGAAAAGTCGATCCTGCACCGCCTCGTCCCGGAAGATCGCGTGGGCAACGGCGCCGGAGAAACCGCCGCCGGGCAGCAGGTTCGTCACCGTGAGCAGACGGGCGGCCCCGTAAGCCTCCGCCTGCTCCGCCTCCGCCCGGACGTCCCAGTTGATCCCGCCCTCCGCGTCCGCACGCCAGCTGAAGGGCGAGAGGAGACTCAGATAGGGAAGCTGCGTCTCCAGTGCGGCCGTGGACGCGTCGCTTATGTACGCGTTCACCAGGATCTCCTCCTGCGCGCAGCCAGAGAGCGGGATGCGAAGTCTCTGGCCGGCATAGATCCGGTTCGGGTCGCGGATCTGGGGATTGGAGGCGATCAGGCAGGAAAGCGGCAGACCGTAACGCCTTGCGATGGTCCGGAGCGTGTCGCCGCTGCGCACGCGGCAGCCCAGATCCTCCCGCGGGATCAGCAGCGCCTGGCCCACCGAGAGGGCCGCCGGGTCCAGCAGCTGGTTAAGTTCCCGCAGCCGCTCGACGGAGACGCCGCAGCGCCCCGCAAGGGCGCTGAGCGTATCGCCGCTTTTGACAACGTGTATTTCCAAAGCACTTCATCCTTTCCGTCCGGGCATAGCCCGGCGCTCCATTCTATGCTTTCAGCGCATCCCCTGACCGACTGATTTGCCTCTTGAATTTTGAAGAAACTTGTTATATACTCAACCAGTATAGAAAAAGATCATATGCCGGTGTGATGGAATGGTAGACGTAGCGGATTCAAAATCCGCCGATGGCGACATCGTGTGGGTTCGAGTCCCACCACCGGCACCAAACCAACAAAATCCGAACCAGATCTTCCCTATGGGAGACGGGTTCGGATTTTGTGTTTTCTACAGTATTTCTCCAACGGTGCACTCCGCCGCCCCGAATCCAAGCCGAGAGGATCGAGAAAGAAGAAATCAAAATGATCTGGAGGTATCTATTATGAGAAAACTGATTTCCTGCGAGTTCAATATGGATACGGCCTGCGTGGAACTTCGGTACACCGATGGAACACTAATATCAATCGACTGCTCCGAAGTGGAGTATCAAGTTGCGCATACGGTCAAGCAAAGATCTGCGTTGGATTATTTGATCTATAATGCTCCATTGGAGTATGCAAATCTTATTCTTTCTGGGGATATCAAACGATATCTCGAAATAGAATAGTTGGCGAAAGCCAGAGATTCATGCAAGAAAAGCATTATGAATCTCTGGCTTTTACTATATATTTGGGCGTTTGAAGGCTTCAGCAGTGTGCTCTTTCCCAAAGTCTTTTGGTGACCACTGCTTAACAAATCCATCATCATAAACAGAGAATATGTAGAGATTCATTGTTTTTGCGATTTCATGCGGGATCCTCCGTAAGGCAACCTGTGCTCCCACCCAATACAATCCCAAGCCATACTTGTATGCACGATTGATACGTCCCCGGGTTTCACCGGTTTTGATCGTGCGCGCAGTGTTCATCCTTGTTACTAACTGGCCAAGCGCATTAAGCCATCCCTCTTTGTTTATTGGATTTGCAGACTTTGCGTATGATCTTCCTTTGCATTCAATAATAAATCGTTCTCCATTATGACTCCCGCCTGTAAGAATTAGATCTGGTCCGTGCTGGTGTCCGCGTTTGTCCTTAATCTTCTCAACGTGCCAATTCCCATCGGGCTTGTTGACAAGGAAATCTATAACACAGTCGATTATTGCGTTTTCATTAAGCTTTTTATGTTCATCCATCTCGAAAAACTCCTTTACGTTAGAAATCCGAGTACGCGATAATCAGGCCTATTTTCTCTTTGGCTTATTCTTCCCACGCTTATTGGGCTGGACTTTGAGCAGAGAAGATTTTTTCAGAATGTTGATCAGGCTGACGAATTCGTCCTTGCTCAGCTTATCATAATTAATCCCAAGCTGCTTGCAGAATAGGCGGGCTTGGCGCTCTTCGGGGCTGCCCTCGTAGCTCATGGCAGCTTCCAGTTCCTGACGCGCGGTGTCGGAGGGATTGACCGCATCGGCGGTGGTCGCGTCTTTTATGTGGGCCCCGCGAATGTCAGCGATGATCTTATCGAGATCGTCATGCACGACCCGGCTAAAATACTCGTTCTCGTTGATCTGCGCCAGCTCCAGCGTCCGCATATACAGATCGTTCTCGCCGGGGTTGTGCTTTTCCATGACGGTTTTCCGTGCTTCCGCAAGGACGGCATTCATGTCATGTACCCGCATGGCCGCGATCCGATCTACGCAGATCTCCATGTCCACCATCAGGCGCTGAAAATCCGGATGTGTGGCAATCTCACACAGCAGGCGGTTGTTGATCTTCCCGCTTGCCAACAGCTTCATCATATCATCACTCAGATGCAGACCGGCCAGGTCTGTGTCTGGGTGATTTTTCATTTCCGGGACGCCCAGCAGATAATCCGTGGACACGCCATAGAACTCTGAGAGCGTCACGATGCTGAACGGGCTGATGTCCTTGTAATCATCGGCTTCGTAACTGCCAAGGGCAGATTTGGAAAGACCGGTGGCCTCGGCCAGCTCTTCAAGGGTCAAATGACGTTCCACGCGCAAGTCCTTCAATCGTTCGGGAATGGACAGTTTTACATACATTTTCGCTCTCTCCTTCGCCGGAAAACATCTTTCTTCGGTATTATATCACATCCTTTCCACGAGCGCGGAATTTTTCGCTTTTCCATGCCGATTTCCCACATCCTGGATATACGGGAGGAGGCCAATTATTTTGGTACGATACGGTCAGAACAAGTGAATGACCGTCCGAGCTGAGATAAACCGCCAGGATCTCAAAAGAGGGAGCGCGTCCCGTGAGGGGCGACGGCACAGCGCCGAGCAGGGTTGCCTGTCAGGAAACAGCGAGGGTAGAACGGCAAAACAGCTGCCAGATTCAAAGGATGTGAAAACCGCGAACAAGCTTTCGGCTTTATGCCGAAAACTGCATCAAATAGCGCTGCACCGTTCCGCGAACGGCGGAAACGGATTGGTGCGGCTTATCACCGTTCCGTGTGTTATCACGCGGAGTAACGAAACAGAACAGCCGCCTATGTGACCAGATGGTTGTGGGCGGCTGCGCTATTTCATGACAGCAAGAATGATTATTATGCTTTGCGGTGAAGTCGGTACACATGATCGCGTACCGGTTTCGCCAATAAGCGAACAGAAAAAGGAGGGATCATTACGGATATTCGAAACGAGATCAAAGCATACATCGTCCGAGAGGGCATGACCATGAGCGAGGTCGTGGAGCGGCTGGCCGAAGAATATGGTTGGAGCGAAAGTGTCCCCAATCTGTCCGGCAAGCTACGCCGGGGCTCGCTGCGCTACGGCGAGGCCGTGGAACTGGCCAATGTGTTGGGTTACGATCTTATTTGGCAAAAGCGTAAATGATACGACATTTGCATTACAAAACGGTTCAAATGATTATGACCATCGAGTATAATGGACTCAAAAAACAAACGGAACACTTTACGATGATTTTACATTCCCCCGGTTATGGGATTTACAATTCAGGACTAAAGTGTAAGAGGAAAAGGGGGGCTTCTTATGATCTATTGCGTAGAAGATGAAAGCACCATCCGTGATTTGATGGTATATACGCTGAAAGCATCCGGGTTTGATGCAAGGGGATTTGAAAGCGCAAGCGATTTCTGGCCTGCAGGACGAAGACGGATTGACGATTCTAAAAGCACTGCGTTCTTCTCCTGTGACCGTGGACATTCCAGTTATCATGGCTACGGCGAAAAACAGTGAATACGACAAGGTCATCGGTTTGGACAGCGGCGCTGATGATTACCTTTCAAAGCCCTTTGGCATGATGGAAATGGTTTCCCGGATCAAAGCTGTACTAAGGAGAGCAACGCCGAAGCAGGCAGAGGTACTTGCCTGCGGCGGAATTTCTATGGACAAAAGCAGACACACGGTTACTGTATATGGGGCGCCGGTTTCTTTGACCCTGAAAGAGTATGAGTTGTTAAAGCTCTTCATGGAAAACCCCGACCGAGTCTTTACAAGAGAAGTTCTTTTATCCGAGATTTGGGGAAATGCCTTTATCGGCGAAACAAGGACAGTTGATGTCCACATCGGCACGCTTCGGACGAAACTTGCTCAAGCAGGGAATCTGATTGAAACGGTGCGCGGCGTCGGATACAGAATGGGGTTAAAGAAATGAGCAGAAAAATTTTCAAAGGTATCTGGATCGTTGCCTTGTCGGTATTCCTGGCCTCCCTCGTTTTCATCATGGGCATCACCTACAGCTATTTCTCATCTCTTCAGAAGCATCAGCTGAAAAATGAAACAGAGCTTGCATCACAGGGTGTTGAAAAAGCTGGTGAAAGCTATTTTGAAAACCTGAATGCGGAAGGCTATCGTATTACATGGATCGGAGCCGATGGTACTGTTCTATTTGACAGTGAAGCAAATCCAACCACCATGGAGAATCATCTGGAACGTGAAGAAGTCAAACAGGCGCTGAACGAAGGGTATGGTGAATCCACGCGCTATTCCAGTACGCTCTCGGACAAGCAGTTATATGCCGCCAAGCGCCTCCCTGATGGATCCGTTCTCAGACTCTCCATGATGCAGTTGGCGGTTTGGACGCTTATTCTCGGATTTGCTCAGCCGATTTGCATAGTAATCATGATCGCGCTCGTCCTGACTTTCGTTCTTGCATCACGACTTGCAAAATTAATCGTAAAGCCCATCAATGAGATCGACCTGGAAAAGCCGGATCAATATTTTGGAAAAGAGAACTATCAGGAAATCGAACCGCTGCTTAGGCATATTGCGGCACAGCGCAACCAGTTGAAACTGGATCAGGCACAAATAGAAAAAACAGCGATGATCCGTCAAGAGTTCACCGCAAATGCATCTCATGAACTGAAAACACCGCTTCATGCTATTTCCGGGTATGCCGAATTACTTGAAAACGGGATGGTCAAAGAAGAGGATATCAAACCCTTCGCAGCAAAGATACGCGGCGAAGCCTCCCGCATGACGAAACTTGTCGAAGACATTATCGATTTGGCAGAACTTGACAGCGGCGGCACAGAACTGCAATGGGAAAACTGTGACCTGTACTGTATTGCTGAAAACGCGGTTGACAGTCTTGACACTGCTGCATCGGCGCTGAATATCACCCTCGCTCTGGAAGGGACAAACGCTCCGCTGTGGGGGGTCCCCCAAATACTGTACAGCATCGTTTACAATCTTTGTGACAACGCGATCAAGTATAATCATGCCGGAGGCAGCGTAACCATTGGCGTATTTCCATCCAAACACGAAACGAAGCTGTCTGTTAAAGATACTGGTATCGGCATTCCGGCAGAAAACAGGGAGAGAGTTTTCGAGCGCTTTTTCCGCGTGGATAAAAGCCGCAGCAAAGAAGTCGGCGGCACCGGGCTTGGCCTTTCCATTGTAAAGCACGCCGTAATGATTCACAACGGAACAATAAGCGTCAACAGCGTCGTCGGTGAAGGCACGGAGTTCATCATCACTTTGCCGAACACGCCAGAAAAAGGAAAATCATGACGTACGAGGAAATCAGGAAAAACCACGAGGTCAACACCTATATCAGCCAAGCGGATCTCTCCCTGTCTGCTCTTGGATTTACAGAGCATAGCTTTGCCCATTGCACCATGGTGGCTGAAAAAGCAGGATACATTTTGCAAACACTCGGCTATGATGAACGGCTGGTCGAACTTGCAAAAATTGCAGGGTATCTTCATGATATCGGAAATCTTGTCAACCGAGAGGAACACAGCCAATCCGGAGCAATCATCGCGTTCCGAATCCTAGATCATCTGGATCTCTTGCCAGAAGAGATAGGAACAATCGTTACCGCGATCGGAAACCACGATGAAGGGACAGGGATACCGGTCAGTCCACTTGCAGCCGCACTTATCCTTGCCGACAAAAGCGATGTACGCCGCAACCGCGTGCGAAACCAGGACGAGTCTTCTTTCGATATTCATGACCGCGTGAATTACTCCGTCACGAAAGCAGAGCTGAAAATCAACAAGGCCCAAACGATTATCAAATTAAAACTGACCATCGACACACGCTATGGATCTGTGATGGACTATTTTGAGATATTCCTGCAACGCATGATCCTTTGTCGTAAGGCAGCAGAAAGGCTGGGGCTTCAGTTCAAACTGATCATCAACGAGCAGCAGCTCATATAATGATACAAGATTTGCAGGGGCTTCGGCCCCTGTTTTCGCTCTCTGCTTTACACGGATTTTACAGGAGCCTGATAGAGCATTTGATGTTAGACCACTACTCTGTTCTTGCAACCGAAACAAGAATGGAGAAAACTTTATGGATTTTTTTGATGGATTAAATTTGATCGGCGGCCTGTGCCTGTTTCTGTTCGGCATGACGCTGATGGGCCAGGCCCTGGAAAGACGCGCAGGA
>CACYHB010000041.1 GCA_902774015.1 Oscillospiraceae bacterium
TGCAGAACGGCTACCTGACGATCACCGCGTCCAAAGGCCTTGAAGAAGAGGGCAAGGACAAGAAGGGCAAGATCGTCCACCAGGAGCGTTATTCGGGTTCCATGACCAGAAGCTTCTACATCGGCGAGAATGTCAAGGAAGAAGACGTCAAGGCCAAGTTTGAGGATGGCGTCCTGACGCTTGATTTCCCGAAGGAGAAGCCGGTGGCGCTTCCGGAGCATAAGACCATTCAGATCCAAGGATAATCATGACGATTTCAGCGCCCCGCTTACCGCGGGGCGCTTTCTATTTCAGAGGAGATGTTTGAAATGAAAGAGAATTTGATTCTTGTGAACTACAAGGTCGAGAGCGAGGCTTATCAGGCGCTGTCAGAGTTGAAGCGTGAGACGAGCAATGCCAACTACACCATTTCGCAGGCGGCCATCGTGAAGAAAGAAAACGGCACACTCAACATCATGGACGGCTTTGTCAATGGTGCCACAACCGGTGACGACACGTGGAAAGGCAGCCTGATCGGCAGCCTGGTCGGTATCCTCGGCGGCCCGGTTGGCATCTTGCTGGGCGGCAGTATGGGTATGCTGATCGGCGGCGCGGTGGATGCGAATGACATGGCGGAAAACGCGTCGCTGCTGGAAAAGGCCGGGGACAGCATTCTTGATGGAGAAACCGCGATCATCCTGCTGGCCCAGGAAGAGTATGAAACAGCGCTTACAGCGAAGCTGAACAACTTCGAAGTAACCATAACTAGGTTTGATGCCGCAGAGGTCGCGGCAGAAGTTGAGCACGCGCGCGAAGTGGAAAAACAGATGGCCAAAGAGGCCCGGGAAAAGATGCGGGAAGAACGGGAGCTGAAGAACTGGTTTTCTCATCTGGGTAAAGGCGAATAAACCATAACAGAGGAACTCTATCTCAAAGCCACATACGCTTGATGTTATCCTCGATAAAGCGTGTGATCTCAATGGCAAGCGTCTCTATCGGGGCAGCAAAGTCGGAACAGATCCACTCATACCAGAGAATCATGATCCCGCCGATCATCATCGTATAGTTGTCGGCATAGTGGGTGTTTCTGTTTTCGGAAAAGTTCTCATAGCGCATGATGCCCCAATGGCACACTTCGTCTACCAATTTCATGGAGATGCCGGATCTTGTGCTCACAAGCAGCTGACAGAGATCCCGGTTCTCCAGCGTGGTCTGCAGCGCCTTGATGATCAGAGGATGGCCGTTCGGGCTGACCAGCCCGATGGTTGGTTCTCCAAGGGGCGCCACAATGTCCCGAAACAGTTTCCGGATAAAGCCGTTCGTCACCTGCTCCATCAGATCATACACGTCCAGATAGTGGGCATAGAAGGTGGAGCGGTTCACTCCCGCTTTCCGGCAGAGTTCAGTCACGCTGATTTTTTCCAGCGGTTTCTTCCGCAACAGAGACAAAAAGGCGGTTTCCATCGCCTCCTGCGCCTGCTTTTTCTTAGGGCTTTCCATAAGCAGCCTCCTATTCCAACAAAAGCGAAGGGATTGTTGGTGGTAATTGTTCTGCGGCCAGTATAAAATACAGTTACCGGAAAAACAACATTTGTTGGAATAAGAAAAGGAGAAAATGGCATGGAAAAGAAAAAGAGCAAGAAGAAAACCATCTGGATCATCGTTGCAGTCGTCGTGGTGTTTTTGGCGATTCAGGGGCCGCTCACCGCGAGTATTCAATCGGGGGAATTTGCCCCGGGCAACAAGCCTGAATACAGCGTTGATAACGTGCAGGCACTTGAACCCAATGCGCTGACCGGAAAAACGATCATCTTCCTCGGCAGTTCTGTGACCTACGGCTCTGCGGCGAATGGATCGTCTTTCGTGGAGTTCATGGAGAAGAGAGACGGCATCGTCCCGGTAAAGGAAGCCGTCAGCGGAACAACGCTTGTGGACGAAACCGTGTGGGGAAAGAAATCCTATATCGAGCGGATGAAGACCATCCCCACCGACATCCGTGCGGACGCTTTCGTTTGCCAGCTCTCCACAAACGATGCTACGATGAAGAAGCCTTTGGGCTCTGTGTCCGACAGCTTTGACATCAACGATTTTGATACGAAGACTGTTGCAGGCGCCATCGAATATGTGATCGCCTACGCAAAGCAGACCTGGAACTGCCCCGTGATCTTCTACACCGGTACCCAGTATAAGAGCGAGCAGTACGCGCAGATGGTAGACCTGCTGCTCCAGATCCAGGAGAAATGGGAAATCGGTGTGATCGACCTGTGGAACGACCCGGAAATGCAGGCTGTCTCAGCAGAGGACTACAAGCTCTACATGGTCAACGGAATCCATCCCTCCCTTGCCGGATATCGGGATTGGTGGACGCCCAAGTTCGAGGCGTATCTTACGGAAGCACTCGGATAATGAGGGAAATACTTTAAGCAAGAAGGGTGACTGAGTTCATTCGTAACGACAAGTCTTCTTACACGCTCTTCAGAAGAGATGCACGGATGGAAATGGAGCCACAAAAAACTGCATATATGCATTTCACTTTTTGACGCAGTTCCGCAATGGCCGGATTGACCCCAATCTGACCCCAACGCGGTGAAAACTGTAAAAAATCAATGAACTGACCGGTACATGAAAATGCTGATTTTTAAAAATAATGGACAAGAAATGATGTAAAAAAGTTATTGAAATTTGGAAGGGACTCTTCGAAGCTTTCTTCTCCTGCCAGAAATCGTCTTGAAATGTTTCGTTTCAAGGCGATTTTTGTTATATCTCCAAAATTTAGCGTCAAATAGTGACCGATTATATAATCCCGACCCCTACTCGGCTCCTATAGACCTTATGTCGAAGCCTTTGACACGCTGGACGGCGCACATTGGGAGATCCCTGTGAACGTCGAGGAGCAGCTTTTGGAGCTTCTTGACGAGGAAACGCAAGGCGAAAAATACGAGTAGAAACTACCATGCTGAAAACACGTTATACCCTGCTCTGTCCTATTGAAGCGAAGGACATAACAGGGTATAATCGTGTCAGAATGAATAATCAAACGAAGTTATCCAAACTTGTAGGAGGGACAGCGCCATGGCATTCAACGCAGCCGCACAGAAAGAGATCGACAAGCTCTACAAGGGCCGGCATCATGTGGAGCTGAGCATCGGCATCCTTCAAAACGGGGAAACGGAGTTCCTGCGCCTCGGGCCGGACGGGAAAGAAGTCGGCGGCCCGCAGCCCGTCTACCCGGTGGGGTCGATCTGCAAGACCTTTACGACCTCCCTCCTGGCGAAGGTCCTTGCCGAGGGAAAACTTGATCTCCATACGCCGATCGACCGGTATATCCCCGGCCTGCCGGAGCGTTACTATCCGAATCTTGAAAAACTGGCGACCCATACCTCCGGCTATACGACCCAGCCCTACACCACGCTGACGACGCTGCCCTTCCTCTTGAAAATGAACCGCGAGGGCGGATTGTTCCACACAAATCCCTTCCGCGGCTACCCGGACGAGGCGGGTATGCTGAAGATCATCCGGGACACGGTTCTGGAGGACAAGCCCTACAAGTTCGTCTATTCCAACATCGGCATGAGCATCCTCGGCTATATCGTCGGGCAGGTCGGCGGAGAAGGCTTCTGGGACGGTCTCACGCGCTACATCCGGGAGGATCTGGGTCTGGAGAACACCTTCCTCGGCAACGTGGACATGACCGGCTACGACCGCAAAGAGAACCCCTGCCGCTGCTGGCAGTGGGAGAAGAGCGACGTGATCGCGCCTGCCGGAGCGCTCAACTCCACGGTCGGCGATCTGCTGCGCTATGCGGAGAAGAACATGGACGGCTCGCTGCCTTACCTTGAAGTGTGCCACGAGGTCCACGGCCCCTGCGAAAAGAACGCGAACAGCGGTCTGGCATGGCGGCTGGAAAAGGACGCGCCCATCAGCTGGCACACCGGCTCGGCCGGCGCGTTCAGCGCCTGGCTCGGGCTCAACCGCGAGACCAAATGCGCCGTGGTCAACTACGGGCTGGTCAACGCCGAGCAGATCGGCTTTGCGATCCTGAAAAACGATTTGTGATAAACGGGTGTTAGGGACAGGGGGGATCGAGGCAATGAAACAGGAAACGATAGCGCGGATCCGCAGGTTCTCACAGGAGCGGGACTGGGATCAGTTCCACACGCCTGCGAACCTGGCAAAGTCCATTTCCATCGAGGCGAACGAGCTGCTGGAGTGCTTCCAGTGGAGCGACACGGACTACGACCTTGCCCACGTGGGGGAGGAGCTGGCCGACGTGATGGTGTACTGCCAGAACATGCTGGACGCGCTCGGCCTGGACGCCGACGCGATCATCAACGCGAAGATGGATCAGAACGAGGCCAAGTACCCCGTCGAGAAATGCCGGGGCAGCAACGCGAAATACGATCAGCTCTGAGAGGTGCGCGATGATCAGACCCATTATGAAAGACCCGATTTTCCTGTCGCAGAAGTCCGCGCCGGCGACGGTGATGGATCTGCCTGTCGCGCAGGACTTGCGGGACACGCTCGAAGCGCACCGGGACGGCTGCGTGGGCATGGCGGCGAACATGATCGGCGTGGCCAGGCGGATCATCATCTTTGACGATAACGGCACAGCGACGGTGATGTTCAACCCGGAGATCGTGAAGTGCTCCGGGGCTTACGAGGCGGAAGAGGGCTGCCTGTCCCTGACCGGCACGCGCAAGGCCAAGCGTTTCCGCTCGATCAAGGTGCAGTACCAGAACGAGCAGTTCCAGACGCGGCTCAAAACCTACACCGGCTTCACGGCGCAGATCATCCAGCACGAGATCGATCACTGCATTGGGGTACTGATTTGAAAGACTAAATCAAACTGAAGCGCAGGAACACCAATGGACTTGAAAGCCCAAGAGAATAAAAATACGAAACAGCAACTCTGCGCACATGAAGGATTGAGAAACTATAGATCACAAAGAAAAGGAGAGATTACGCATGGCTGAAGAGCACCTTATCCCTTATGAAAAGAAACCTCTGGCAATACAAAAGCAAGTGGCCGTTCCAATTCAGTATGAGTTTGTCAATCAGTCGTACTATTCCTTCTCTTGCAAGGTGGATCAGAATACGACTGTTCGGCTTGATGAGAGCAACGGCGAAGCAAGTCAAAGCGATTGTGTTGACGAGGAATATGAAAGCGGAGTTCATGATCCGGAAAAGGTTTATTATGCGATTGCGGTTGCAAGCGGAGTGCTTTCAGGGACACTATCATGGCTCGATCTAAATCGCATTGTTGATCAAGTGGAGTTGAAAGAGAAAGACTTTCGGTCAATACTCATTAAGGCAGCTAGAATTACAGGGTACAAGAAAAACGATTTTAATGGGGCTGTCAAATTTATTCAGAAAAGGATCGTGCCTTTAGTTGAGGAGCGTGTTCCGGAAGCAGCCCGCGATTCATTGAAGATCTTTCTAAGAACTCTTTCAAGTAATGCGTCGATTGTGGGATTTGTGTTTTCTATCCTAGAGCAGTTTACGGGTGAAAAGTACTCGTGGGACGAAAAAGGGAAAATTATTCATCAACCATTTCCTGATTACTACGCCATAGGAGAATCGACAGAAGATAAAATCCTTTACGCTTTTTTGTATTGGGTGTTCGCGCTCTTGACAGATGCTGCCCTGTCCGAGAAAGCAATTCTTGAAGAGCTTAGTATTCCAAAGCAACTGATTACTGTTCTTAAGCTATTATCAGAGCTGAAAGTCTTTAAAAAATTACCTAATCGACCGGAGGAATATGAGAAAAAGTATTCCGAATGGATTAAGAAGACTTTTGAAGAAGCAACGATTATTGATGTTGAAGGGAACACCAGCAGCTTTAACTTTTCAAGCATTATCAAAGAGACGGCCAAAGACCTTATCAATCAATCTGTACCCGTTGTCATAAATGAATGCCTTTTCCGAGGCTTTTATTTTCTGCGTCATTTGTATTTGGAGATCTCTGCACGGAGGCTTGAGTCGATTGACGAATTCGATAAAATAATTCCACAAGATATCCTCCCGTACAACAATTTAGTTGTTTCACATATGGCTGTTATTGCCAGCGGAGTTTTCATGGTAACAAATGTGGCTGGAGCAGTTGTAAGAACGGCATTGGAATATGAAAAAGGCACTAAAAAAAGTTTTGGAAAACAGTTCCTTGCCCATGTCAGCATAGCCGGAATTGGAAGATTCATACTTGCTGTTGCCAATGACAGCCACTACTGGGGAAAAGATTTCAAGGTCATCTTTACAAGGAAGAATACGAAAGAAGACTTGTTTGAAAACATCTTCGATGGAACTGAAAGCAATGCTTATGAGGCTTTATCGCTTTCACCGATCCAGGCGAGGCTGTTATACTGCCTTGAATCCGCAGCAGTAAAACACGATATCAAGCAAACCTCAAAACCTGAAGAAGCGAAACTTAAAGAAGAATGGCTAAAAGAATGGCAACAATCTATCAGGCGAGGCTTCGAATATCAAGAAGAGGACTTTTTTGATGCAGAAGAGGAAACATTGTATGAGTACCTTGTTGAACAAGGAAAGGACAAGAATAATTGGAGATGGATCTATCTATTAACTATGGAGTTCGCGCTCTTTGACCCTTATCATATTTTGGGCGTAGAAAAGGACTCCGCATTTAAAAAACTAAAAACAGAGAATACAAGCAGGTATATTGAGGATCATTTTATACGTCGTCAAACAGTAGTTAGTCAGAGAGAGCTTGATAGAATAGAGAAAGAATACAAGAGAGCTTTTGGGGCAGTTAGCGGAAAAACAACGAGCACCATTATCACAGCGGGTGCGGCGGTCGTGACTGTTGTCGTTTCCGGAGGATTAGCCTTTGTGTTCGCACCTGAAATCGCAGTAGTAATAGCTGGTGAAGCTGTAGTCGGCCTCCATGGAGCTGCGTTAACAAGCGCAAGTTTGGCTTTCGTCGGTGGTGGAGCGCTTGCAGCTGGAGGGGCAGGAATGGTAGGAGGAACCGCTATTATTACGGGGGGCGGTGCCATTTTGGGCCTTGCGGGGTCAGGAAGCGCCTCTGCGCTGACTTTGTTGTATCAAACGCCAGCAGAATACTGGCCAAGACAAGGGGCTAAACTGATTACATTTTGCAAAGTTGTTCTCCGTGACCTTTTACATGAGGATGAGAAGATTGCGGAAATCCTTGGTGAGTCAAAGAAGGCTCTTGAAGAGGCGAAAAGCAACCTTGAGCAATTGAAGAAAGAAAAATGCGGCTATGATAAGGAAGCAATAAAAAAGCTCAGTGAATATCAAAAACCGTTGGAGAGAACAGAAAAAGAACTCGAAAAGATAGTTGGCAAATAGACGCGTATTCAGTTTTCTTCTCGCAATTATTACAGCCCCTATAGTAGAGCGCCGGTTGGGTTTGACCTGACCGGCGTTCATCTATAGAAAGGGTGAACGATTTGAAAAAGGAGAGTTTTGAGCAGGGGAGCAGGAGACTGAATGAAGAGCTGCTGAGCATCGGGCTGAATGAGCTGCAAGAATTCTTGGATCAGCACCGAACGTACTTGATCAAAAGTCCGCATCCGTTTGCGGACTACATGCGGATGAAGTTCAAAGAGAAAGGCATCTTGCAGCAGAACGTGTTCCTGGCCGCCGACCTCTCGGAAAACTACGGCTACAAGCTGATCGCGGAGGAAAAGCACACGCGGCAGCGCGATACGATCCTGCGCCTCTGCATGGCGGCGCGGTTTGGGCTGGAAGAGATGCAGGAGGCGCTGATCCTCTACGGCATGGCGCCGCTGCACGGACGATTGGCGCGGGACGCGGTGCTGACGGTCGCCGTTCAAAACGGGATCTATGATCTCTGCGAGCTCAACCGTCTGCTGGAAAGCTGCGGCCTGGCGCCGCTGATCGAGGACTACGAATGAACTGCCGCGTTCCCACCAAAACGGTGAGAACGCGGCAAAGCTGTTTTTGTTATGATGAAATGCCCGAAACATACAAAGGAGGTCTAAGATGATGGCAACTTGCAGACAGTGCGGCGCGCCTTTGCGGGAGGGGACGAAGTTCTGCTCCGAATGCGGGGCACCGGCAGACAGCGCAGCGGTCCGGATGGCGGAACCGCAGATCGAATACCCGGCAGAGAGGCCGAAGAAAAAGAGAAAAAGCATCTTCAAACGCTGGTGGTTCTGGGTGCTGGCGGTGATCGTGATCGCAAGTGTTGCTGGACGCTCCGGCACAAAGACACCGACCAAGCCGGCCGCAAGCCAGACCGCTCCCGCTGCGACGTCGGCTCCCAAAGCGACAGCGAGATCGACCGCAGCTCCGACAGCAGAACCGGAGGTCGAACCGACTGCGGAACCCACGCCCGAGACGCAGGCCGCGGCCGCGGAGAATGAGATCCGCCCGGAGGTCAAGGAATTCCTGGGCGCCTACGAGGCCTGCATGGACGAGTACGTGGACTTCATGCAGAAGTACCTGAACGCCGACCCAACAAGCATGGTGTCGATGATGGGAGATTATTACAGCATCCTGGCCCGCTACACCGAATTTGCGGAGAAGATCGACGCTTTCGACGAGAGCGAGCTGACCAACGCCGAGCTGGCCTACTACCTCGAAGTCACCAACCGCGTCAGCCGGAAGCTGCTCAGCGTGGCCGGATGAAAACACATGATACCCTGTTATGTCCTATTGAAGCGAAGGACATAACAGGGTATAATCATGTCAGGATATAAAGTGGAATCAAGGCGGCGAACCCGTTTTGCCCGATCTTGAGAGCATCAAGAGACAGGGCTTGCTTGGCGGAGGACAAAATGAATTTGGCGAAAAAGGGGTGGAATCCATGACCATTCGGGAATACATCGACAGTCAGGACGAGAGCATCCGGCCGCGGCTGAACGCGATCTATGACACGATCCGCGCCGCGATCC
Source organism: Oscillospiraceae bacterium (assembly GCA_902774015.1). GTDB lineage: Bacteria > Bacillota > Clostridia > Oscillospirales > Oscillospiraceae > Limivicinus. The sequence continues at coordinate 8,880 of CACYHB010000041.1, forward strand.
CCGAGGCGGAGGAGCGGCTGTCCTGGGGCATGCCCACTTTCTGGAAGGGCCGCAACATCATCCACTTCGCCCCGGCAAAAAAGCATATCGGCCTGTATCCCGGCGCAGAGGCGGTGGAATTATTCGCGCTGCGTCTGACGGAGTACAAGACCAGCAAGGGCGCGATCCGGCTCCCCAACGACCGTGAGCTGCCGCTGGAGCTGATCGCCGAGATTGCCCGTTGGTGCTGGGAGACGAACAGCAAATGAGAGCGCCGGACGACGATACCCTGCTGTTTTTTGACGCTCACCGCGCAGCGCTCCCACTGTTCGCCGCGCTCGAAGAATGGATCTTTGAGCGCTTTCCCGAAGCGAAAAAAAGAGTGCAGAAGACGCAGATCACCTTCTATAACAGCCATGTCTTCGCCTGCGTCTCCTTCGCGCGGGTAAAGCGCAAGGCCGAATTGCCGGAGGGCTGGCTCACGCTGACGCTGGGACTGCCTTACCCCCTCGAATCGGAGCGGGTCGCTGTGAAGACGGAGGCCTATCCGGGCCGCTGGACGACACATTTCGTGATAGGCTCAAAGGAGGAGCTGGACGGAGAACTGCTGGAGTGGCTGGAACAGGCCTACGCTTTTTCCGAAAGTAAGGGAAATACCGCACAATCCGCCTTCGGCGCTTCCTGGAAAAACTGAGCCCTGATTTCGTCACTTTTTCTTGCAATACACATAGTATTCCTGCGAAAAAGCGCCATCATCAGAACGCAGCTTTTCCAGGATTCGCTCTCGTCGAATTATGCAGTATTGCCTAAGGGAGGGGGCTGCGCATGAAACAAGCCCATTGGACACGGCGAACGCATCTTTTCCGGGCGGATGAGTACATCTGTTCCGCATGCGGGGCTTCCTGCCAGAAGCCGAACCCGAGCTGCCCGGCCTGCGGTGCGCCGATGAAGAAGACAAAATACGATCCCTCCTGGGTGGACGAGGCCGAAGGCCTGTCCGCCATGCTGGATCACGACTGGTAAACGGGGGCGAATATGCTGTATCGCTATCAAAACAAACGGGTTCGGATCACGACCGGGGACGGGGCCGTGTTCACGGGGATCGCGGAGGTCTTGCCCTCCGGCTACGGCCTCCATGAGCTTGACCGGGAAGAAGAGAGCATCCAACTGGACGACGTGATCCTGTTCAAATCGGATATCCAAAGGATCGAAGAGCTGTCGGAGACCGCAACCGAGGACGCGGATCCGCGCAGATTCGACGAGATGATGGGCGCTCTGCTGGAAGGCCCGTATTGGATCGTGGATATCCTGCCCGAGCAGGTACCGACAGATGCCGCCGGACAGTACTTTGCCGTGGAACGCTACTTCCTGCAGCCGGAGCGGATCGTCCCCCTTCGCCGCAAATACGCCGAGATCCTGCTGCGGCTGAACTGCTATGTCGACATGGCGGTGTCCTTCGACTCCTGCGCGTCCTGGGAGACGAATCCCGACCCGGAGACCTTTGCGGATCGGGTAGCCGGACTCTCCGGAAACGAGTTCCTCCGGGCTGTGTTAGCGGAGCAGAACGCGATGATCGATTACGATCACAACGACACGTATCTGACGGTCTATGACCCGGACTCGGCGCTGCTGGATAAGGTCAGGGCGCTGGCCGAAGCGGAGGGGCTTTTCGTGTGGAGTCCGCCGCAGGAAGAAACATCAAGAAATACTTGAATCGGACTCTGAGAAGGAAAGGAATACGAACACATCAGCGGAAACAGGAAGACAAAGGGAGGCGTAAAACCGAATGAAGAAAAACAGGCCTGTTATGACCTTATGCCTGATTCTGGCCCTCGCGATCCTCTGCCTGTGCAGCGGCTGCGGCCGGAGGGCGGAAACAAGAGACCGCCAGGAGATCATCGAGGAAATGGTTGTCGATTACGGCAGCTACGGCAGCGATGCGGACAAACATATATCGTCTCTGCTGAAAGAACTGCGGGCGGTGGATGCCGATGCGGCGGAACGCTGGACGAACATCATGAAGCTGTGGAAAACAGTCAGCGCGGATTTGCCGCTCAGCTATGACGTGCTTCCGGATGGCCTGCCCGATACGGACGAGCTCTGCATCGTTGCGCTCGGGTTCCAGCTCAACCCTGACGGAACCATGCGCGACGAGCTGATCGAGCGCCTCACGGTCGTCCTTAACAGCGCGGAAAAATACCCCCATGCGCTGATCGTGTGCACCGGGGGCGGCACGGCGGCCGAAAACGAGTCCGCGACAGAAGCGGGTAAGATGGCGGAATGGCTGATTGAGAACGGGATCGCGGAAAACCGCGTCATCGTGGAGGATAAATCCGTCACCACGGCGCAGAATGCCATTTACACCTTTGATGTCCTGGCAGAACGCTATCCGCAGGTAAAGCAGCTGGCGATCGTGTCCAGCGACTATCACATCGCAACCGGTACGCTGCTCTTTGAAGCGGAGTCTGTTCTGCGCGCAGAGAAGGCCGGCGGTGAAACGACGCATGTTGTCTCCAACGCCGCGTGGAAGGCTCCTTCCGGCAGCCTCTCGACCATGTTCCAGGCCGGGGCGCTGATCGAGTTGTCCGGCGATGTGGACACCGCTTTTGAGATCTACTTCGAAACCTATGACATTCACGAGCTGCCCCCGCTGCACGGATAACAGAAGAGCGCCCGATACATCACGGAAACCGACGGAAGCATAGAGAATGTGATTTCCAACGGCTGCAAACGCTGCGTCAACAGCGCGGCGCCGGCCGGGACAAAGTGAGGCTGAACCATGATCTTCTATTTCACCGGAACCGGAAACTCCCTGTTTGCAGCCCAAACGCTTGCCCATGAGGGCGAAGAAGTGATCTCGATGATCGAGGCCGTGCGCAGCAAGGCGTTTCATTACACGCTGAAGGATAACGAGCCGCTCGGTTTCGTGTTCCCCGTCTATTTCTACACGGTAAGCGATCCCGTGCTGGAGCTTGTCCGCCATCTGACGGTGGAGAACGCGGGCTTCGTCTACGCGGTCATCCCCTGCGGGGCGAGCATCGGCGCGGCGGGCGGCTTTCTGAAGAGCGAGCTGAAAAAGCGCGGCCTGGAGCTGCAGCGCATCGACGCCTTGGTCGTGCCCGACGGCGCGCTGATCTTCTACGACATCGACGCCCCGGAGAAGATGGAAAAGCAGCTGGAAGCGGCGACAAAAGAGCTTGCGTCCATCAAACAGGCCATCGACAGGCGCGAGGGCAACGCCATCAAGGGAAACCCCATCGCCGGCAAAGTCGGGCTGGCCGCCTATCACGCCTGCATGAGCACAAAAGCCTTTTTCGCCGACGAGAAGTGTGTCGGCTGCGGAAAGTGCGCCTCGATCTGTCCGTCCGGGGCGATCGAAATGGTCGGCGGCCGCCCGGCCTGGACGAAGAGCAAATGCCTCAAATGCTGCGGCTGCATCAATCGCTGCCCGGTCTCCGCGATCCAGTACGGGAAAAAGACAGCCTCCCGCGGGCGGTACGTCAATCCGGTTTTGAAGTGAGGCCGGGGAATACCCGGAAGAGAAAAAGACAAGAAGGGAGATAAGGATCATGATCCGAAAGATCATCCATATTGATGAGGAAATGTGCAATGGCTGCGGCCTGTGTGCCAGCGCGTGCCATGAGGGCGCGATCGAACTCGTGGACGGAAAGGCAAAGCTGGTGAGGGAGAATTTCTGCGACGGCTTCGGCGACTGCCTGCCGAACTGCCCCGCCGGCGCAATCAGCTTTGAAGAGAGAGAAGCCCCAGCTTATGACGAGGCGGCCGTGAAGATGGCTCAGAAGAAGAAAGCCATGGAGAAGCTCATGCGCGAGGTACAGGCCGGAGGCGGCTGCCCCGGCTCGCGGACGATGGAGCTGCACAAGGAAGCCGCATCGGAACGGGAGATCGCGCCGGTGAGCGTTCGCCCCGTCTCCCG
>CACYHB010000042.1 GCA_902774015.1 Oscillospiraceae bacterium
CCGCGAAGGGAGGGGATTTGATGGATAAAGCATTAAAGGGAATGATCGCCTTTACGGCAGCCTATATTATTACCCAGCTTCTGACGCATAGATTACGGAAACATCTTCGTGAGAAGCCAGGCGAGGACGGCGGCCGCGAGAGGCGCGATGATCTGGAGGATCTGCATAATGCGATCAGCGCGCCGCTGGGTTTTCTGCTTGGCTTGCTGATCTGCCTCTTTTTCGAACTCTTCCTGTAACTCCGCGAGCCGAATCTGACCGGCAGAGGACAGGCGCAGATGAGAAAAGGCTTCGCACTTTCCTTCAACCAGACCGGCTTTGATTAGCTCCTTAATGACGGATTGCGTGAGAGAAACAACGGGAAACTGGTTAAGCAGGTCGACAAAGTCGCAGCCATTGCCGGAAAGTCGGGAGAGGATCTCAAAACGGAGATCCTGAACAGATTTGTTGTCAGACATAAAAACACCACCTTTTATTTTGCAGTTTAGCACACCCGCACACAGCGGGCAAGAAGCAACCTAAAAGTATACTCCGCGAAGGGAGCTGTAAGGCATGAGCGAAGAAAGCTCCCGTGTATGTTCTGATTCAGCTTTCTTTTGCTGATAGAAAAGGGCTGCCCGAGAGAAAGACTCCGGGGCTGTTCTCCCCGAAGCCTTCCTCTGCACTTAGTTCCTACCGCGACGCAGGCCGCGCGCTACGCCCGATGTTTTCCTGGGAGCGGCGTCCTCCCTGCGCACGACCGCCGGAACAGACGGCTGTCTAATCGCGGCCCGTCAACTTACGGACGCGTCCCGCCGGTCGCCGTTGCCTTAGACCGGGATGCTGACGGCGGCGTTTTTCAACGCCGAGGAACACATGAACGGATACATGATGCTGAGAAGATCCGCTGTTGCGGCCATTTTGGCACCACGCCCCCTTTCATGAGCCCCAGGGGAAATCTCCTGCGCAGGGCAGCTCTATTCTATCAGCAAAAGAGATGAGCGTCAAGAAATCCAACCCCGGCAGGGGAAGAAAGACAAGAGGGAGGTCAAGTGCATGGGACGTGAGAAGATCGGATTCCGCGACACCATCGCGCAGCTCAATGAGATGTTCCCGGAGCAGGGAATGCTGAGCCGGGCCGAGGTCGCCCGCTTCATGGGAGTAGACCGCAGCACCGTAAAGCGCCGGGGGATCCGCTTCAACGAGACCACCGGCAGGGTGACGAAGGCGGATCTCGCGCGGCAGATCTGTCTCTGAGGAGGAAGCGATGAAGAGCGTGGACAGATATCTGTGCGCCGGCTGCGCGCAGGACATGAGAAAGCTCGGAATGCTCTTCGCCAGGGCGAAGGCCGACGAGGAGAGCGAGCAGCAGAAATGCGCCTTCTGCGGGAAGCCATGATTCTTCGGGAAGACGTACCGGATCTTTTTCGACAGGAGGGGCGGGCGATGAGCACCTGCAACCGGGACTGCTTCAACTGCCCATACCCGGACTGCGTCCTGGACGAGCCCATGAGCGCGGAGGAATACGCCGAAGCGCGGGAGCGGGAGGAGCTGCTGAAAGACCCGGAGGCGCGAAAGCTCGCGGCCAAGAAGCGCGCCTACTACGAGGCCAACCGGGAGGAGCTCGCGGCCAAGCAGCGCGCCTACTACGAGGCCAACCGGGAGGAGCTCGCGGCCAAGCAGCGCGCCTACAGAGAGGCCAACCGGGAGACTACGAGGCCAACCGGGAGGAGATCGCGGCCAAGCAGCGCGCCTACAGAGAGGCCAACCGGGAGGAGATCGCGGCCAAGCAGCGCGCCTACAGAGAGGCCAACCGGGAGGAGTACAACGCCTACATGCGCGAATACATGAGAAAAAGAAAAACGGCCGCTGCGGCCGGATGATCGGGAGGAGAAGAATATGCCGAGCAAAGTCAACTATACGCCCACGGAGGGGATGGAGCAGGCCAAGCTTTTCAGCTGGGCCCATATGCAGACCTATTTCTATCCGGAGCTGGATCTGATGTTCCATGTGCCCAACGGCGGCAGCCGCGGGAAGGCTGAGGCGGGCCGCTTCCGGGCGGAGGGCGTCAAGGCCGGGGTGCCGGACATCTGCCTGCCGGTGCCGCGCGGCCGGTACCACGGGCTGTTTATTGAAATGAAGCGGCAGCAGGGCGGCCGGGTCAGACCGGAGCAGAAGGCCTGGATGGACAAGCTGCAGGCCCAGGGCTATCTTGCCACGGTATGCCGCGGCTGGGAGGAAGCCAGCAACGTCATTCTGGCGTATCTGGAAGAGGCAATATAAAGAAAGGAGAACAGCATGAAAGACACGAGCAATCAGAGCTCTCCGCTGAAGAAGGCGGAGGAGATCGACATGAACCGGGTGATCGAGGCGGTGGCGAACATGACCGGCCGCCGGATCTGCGACGTGCGGGATTCCTGGCTGACCTGCCGGGAGGAGGCCTGCGGCGCCAACAAGGTGGCGCTGATCAACTTCCTCGCCGCGCACTATGAGGTGCGGGCATGAACGACGAAAGAATTACGGCGCCTGTGGAATCCCCCAGGATCGAGAGCGGAATGTGCCTTTACTGCGGGCAAATACACAACGTTCCGTTTACCGTCAGCTTCTCCAGCGAGGCCGAAGCTAACAAGTGGGCGTCGGAAGAAAAGTGCGACTGTCCGGAGGCCAAGCGCCAGCGCGTGCTGCGCCGCGCCGATGCAAAAATCGAAGAGCTGTTCGTTGAGTTCGACGAGGACGTCCGAGACGTGCTCAAATCAAACGTGCGAGCAGTGATCGACGGCGCGGTGGAGGCCGTCACTGTCCGGCTCGACTGCTACACCGGTGCGAAGATCGGCGAGAACAGCAAGGGCCTGATCATTATCAGCAAGATCCGAAAGACCACGAAGCAGGAGGAGATCGGATGAGCGGGAAAGAGATCGCGCACGACTATCCCGTCCGTTTTTCCTCGGAGCATCTGATCAAGGCGGTGGCCAAGCTCAAAGGCCGCCCGGAAGAGAAGGTGCGGAGGGATCTCGCAGACCTGTTCGAGGCCAACGACAGCAGCGCCTTTGCCACGCTGGTGGACTTCCTGGCGGCGTCTTTCCTCGGGAGGTGAGCGGGGATGTGTCGCAGGAGATGCCGCTTCCGCGGCAGTGACGGGTGCTGCTATTACCACATGATCATGGGCAAGACGCGCCTGGTGCAGCTCTATAAGCTGATGGGCGCAAAAACCCTGACAGATGAGGTGCGGGAATTGCTCAGGCCTAAAAACTGCGGTTTCTTTGAGCCGGGCAAGTTCGAGAACAGGGTCCGCCCCATCGTGTTGAAGGGCTCGCACATCGAGCGCGACAAGCGCCCGAAGAGAATGGCCGAGAGCGAGGCAAGAAAGCTGTATCAGGAAGGGAAAAACGATGCCGAGATTGCTGCCGCTCTTGAGGTATCGCGGCAAACGGTTTCCAAGTGGCGGAAGCGAGTCGGACTGCCGGCCGTGATCCACCTAAATCGCATGACCTTTGACGAAAAGAAGGCCATGCGGCTGTATAAGAAAGGAAAAACGGACGGGCAGATCGGCGCTGCAGTTGGGAAAAGCGCTGAGGCCATTTGCAAATGGCGGTGGCGTCGAGGCCTGCCGAGCCAAAGAAAGCGAAATGAAAAACGCTGATTTCTGCGATGGCTGCGGGATGCTGACCTTTGACAAGCCGGTGAACCGCTACGACTGTCACCGCGCCATGTGCTGCGATCCGGACAAGCCGGCGCTGGGCGCCCGGCGCGTGCTGGCCACGTCCGGCGTGGCGGCGCCGCGATACATCGCCCGGCCGGCCTGGTGCCGGGGGAAGGAGTAGGAGATGGGAAAGAAACTGGACGAGGCGATAGAGCAGGCCAGAGAGGAAACAGAAAGACAGAAGGAGACGCTTCTGGGAGTGGCCTGCGATCTCTGCCATAAGCCATACGACCTTACGCAGGAGCAGCTTATGGAATGCTGCGAAAGCTGCCCTGTGCTGGATCCACTTAACGAGCTGATCAAACTTGAGCGGGCGTATGCTATGGCCGAACTCATCCGGATCGTCAAGGAAGAAATGCTGTCCGAGAAGAAGGCATAAGAAAAGGCCGCCCCGTTAGCGCCGGGACGGCCAGAGGAAGTAAGTCGCCAAGACAAACTAACCTGTGAGTGCATTATACCTCACATGGCCGGAAATTACAAGGATAAATGAAAGCTCAGATCAATATACTGGATGAAATCATCGTGGACAACTTCGCCGGAGGCGGCGGAGCAAGCACGGGCATTGAGCTTGCGACAGGGAGGCCGGTGGCTATCGCTATCAACCACGATCCGGCGGCAATCCTCATGCACAAGACAAACCACCCGTACACCGAGCACCTGCAGGCGTCCGTGTGGGACGTAAACCCGGAACAGGTATGCGCAGGCCGCCCGGTGGGGCTGGCTTGGTTCTCCCCGGATTGCAAGCACTTCTCGAAAGCCAAGGGTGCGGCCCTCGTTGACCGGAATATCCGCGGCCTCGCGTGGATCGTTCTGCGCTGGGCCGGAACCGTCCGCCCGAGAGTTATCATCCTCGAAACGTGGAGGAGTTCACGACTTGGGGGCCGGTGCGTAAGGGCAAGCCGATCAAGAGCAAGCAGGGCCAGACCTTCCAGAAGTGGCTATCTCAGCTTGAAGCGCTGGGCTACAAAGTGGAATACAGGGAGCTGGTGGCCGCCGATTACGGCGCGCCCACTACCCGCAAGCGCTTTGTGATGCTTGCCCGCTGCGACGGTCAGCCCATTGTATGGCCAAAGCGCACGCACGCACCGCGCGACAGCGAGGAAGTCAAGCAAGGCAAGATGAAACCGTGGCGCGCTGCGGCGGAGATCATCGACTGGACTGTGCCGATGTACTCCGTATTTGATACGAAAGAGGAGATCAAGGCGCGCTATGGCGTCAATGCCGTCCGCCCACTGGCAGACAATACCCTGCGCCGCATCATTCGCGGCGTGGACAAGTTCACGATCAAGAGCGGAAAGCCGTTCATCATCCCGATCGGGTACGGTGAACGCAAAGGGCAAGCGCCGAGGGTACACGACATAGAGAGGCCGCTTCCCACCGTCGTTTCAACATGCAAGCAGAATCTTGTCGCCGCCAACCTGATTCAGTACCACACGGAGCAGACAGAGAATGTGAGAGCCAACGGGCTTTCCGAACCGCTTTCCACCGTTGACGCATCAAACCGCTACGGTCTGACCGCCGTTCACCTGACTGAATATTACGGCAACGGGAATCCGCTGGATGTCCGGGAGCCAATGCACACAGTTACCGGGCATGACCGGGAGGCGCTGACGGCGGTTCATATCCAGAAGTATTTCGGCGGTGTTGTCGGAGCAGATACCTCCGATCCTCTGCCGACGGTAACAGTCATAGATCATAACGCACTGACTGCTGCCCACATCGTTAAGTTCAAGGGTGATAACCTCGGGCAAAGCCCCGCCGAGCCATTGCAGACGGTCACGGCAGGCGGCGGAGAGTTTTCCGTTGTCTCCGTCCGCATTGAGAAATACGATCCAAACGCGCCGTTTACTTCAAGATGGATCGGTTATTGGCCGGAGATCAGAGCTTTGCTGAATAAGTTTTGCGGCTACTCGCTGGAAGATGACGAAATCCTGCTGCTCCACATCGGTGAATCCTGGTATTTCCTCAGTGACATTTCTATGCGTATGCTGACGCCGAAGGAGCTTTACGCCGCTATGGGTTTCCCGCCGGATTACATCATCGAGCGGGACTATACCGGCAAGCCTTACCCCAAGAGCGCCCAGGTGGCGCGCTGCGGCAATGCCGTATGCCCTCAGATGGCCGCTGCCGTCGTGCGGGCCAACTTCCCGGAGTGGGCGGTGGAGATCCAGACGATGGAAGAACTGAATAGGACGATTGCCGTATGAGAGCCATTTTCAAATACCCTGGTGCAAAGTGGTCAATCGCGCAATGGATCATTGACCACATGCCGCCGCACCATAGCTATCTTGAGCCGTTCTTTGGATCTGGGGGAGTGCTGTTCACAAAGCCCAGGAGCAACATAGAGACGGTAAACGATTTGGACGGCGATGTGGTAAACCTGTTTGACTGGATCCGTCGAGATCCGGAACGCCTTGCACAGGCTATCTACTGGACTCCCTATGCCAGAGAGGTTTACGACAAGGCGGTTGAGGCATATAAGACGGAAACAGACAGTTTTCAGCGGGCTGTGATCTTCTATACAAAAATGATGATGGGTCATGGCTTTCGTACCAACGGAATCAAGGTCGGCTGGAAAAATGACATCCAAGGCCGTGAGGCTGCCTATGCCGCGAAAGACTGGTGCGAGGTGCCGGAACGGATCCGCATAGCCGCTGAAAGGCTGCGAGGCGTTCAGATTGAAAACCGACCGGCATTAGAAGTGATCCGAAGGTTCAATTATCCGAATGTTTTGATCTATGCGGATCCGCCGTATCTGCTCGGTACCAGGCACGGAAAACAATATCGGCATGAGATGACAGAGGCGGATCATGTGGATCTCCTTGACGCGTTGAAAGAACACAGAGGGCCAGTGATCCTGTCAGGCTATAGCAGCGATCTATACAACGACATACTGAAGGGCTGGTACCGGGACGAAATTACCACCAGGGCGCAGACAGCAACGAAACGCCGCGAGGTGCTTTGGATGAATTATAGGCCGCCGGAGAAACAAATAACAATTTGGGAGGCATGACCATGTTTTTCGACATTCTTTCGAGTCCCTTTGACTCCTTCTGGCACAAGAAGTGCCAGGACATGGAGCGGGAGTTCCGCCGGGCGGAGAGCAATCTCCGCTATTCTGAGGGGATCCGCGAGGGACAGGAGGCCGATCTGGCCGAGCTGTCCAAAAAGGACTGGATGCAGCAGAAGGCCATCCGGGCCTTCGGGGACGAGCGGGAAAAGAACCGGGAGCTGGTGGAGACCCTACAACGGCAGCTCGGCGAGTATCAGCAGCGGTACATAAAGGCCGAGCGGGAGAACCGCGATCTGGCCGACAAGCTGGACGCCGCCCGGCGCAATCTTGCCCAGGAGTATGACAACCGGGACGAGCTGGTGGAGAGCGTCGAGGAGATCTCCGAGCAGCTGCGCGAGTATAAGGATCTCGCCCGGCGGCTCCGGGAGGATCTGGACGAGCGGGAGCAGATGCTCGGAGATAAGATCAGAGCGCTGGACGAACTCCGGAAGCAGTATGAGGCGATCACCCGTGGGGACGGCGGGGAGGCGCTCCCTGGATGAACACGATCATGACGCTGTGCTATCAGAGCTCGGAGACCTATAAGGCGGCGCCGGGCGTGAGGGTAAAGGAAATTCCCAACACCACGACCGAGAAAAAGAAGTGCTGCGAGCAATGCCGGCAGAAAAGCGGCCTTACGCAGTACCTGGTCCAGAGCGGGAGGAAATAGCCAATGTTTAACACGATCTGACCGGACTGCGAGGAGAAGCTGCGGAAGCTGTACATAAGCACCCCGGTGGAGGGCACGGAGAAATGGGGCGTCTGCAAGCTCTGCTTTCAGCCGCGGTTGCTGATGCAGTACGAGCAGACGCCGATCCGATCCAAATTCACAAAGGCCCGCCCCGGCGGCGGTGAGCGGGCAAAAGCGGGGAGGGAGTAAATGAGCACAGCCGTTTTAATATCCATCCGCCCAAAGTGGTGTGAGCGGATCGCTATCGGAGAGAAAACCATCGAAATCCGAAAGACCCGGCCGAAGTTGGAAACACCGTTCAAGTGCTATATCTACTGCACGAAAGACGAACCGCTACTCTATTGCAGGCCGTCTCAGCGTATTGGTAATGGCAGGGTCCTCGGCGAGTTTGTGTGTGACTATACGCAGACGATTTACTACGACTCTGATGTGAGGTATGGGATTGACCACCCAAACGATTATGGGAAGTGGCTGATGCACGAAAGCGGCGTTACCTTATGGGAAATGCTTGACTATTTGGATGGAAAAGATGGCGTGTATTGGCACATTTCTGATCTTGTGATCTATGACGCGCCGAAAGCGTTGAGCGAGTTTACCGGATTGCGAAAAACAAAATTCGGCTATGCGCCCTATGAGATCAAGCGCCCGCCTCAGAGCTGGTGCTATGTGAGGTGCGAGTGATGACTTGTAGCGATTGCAAAAATGCATTGCCGCCTCTTGATGGATTCCCATACAAGGTTCTGTGCAGGCGCTTTGGCTTACATATGTTCAAGGAGGCTGACTCAAGCAGCTGCAAATGTTTTGAACAATTACCAAAGACAAATTACGACCGACTCATCAGCAAAACACCTGAGGAGATGGCGGAGTTCTTGACCCTTATTATGTGGGGCGAGGAGCCGCATGTGCCGTTTATTTGTGCAACTGTTGACAAGTGGCTGAACTGGCTGAGGCAAGAAACAGAATCCGGCGGCTGATTTTCGCCGCCATGTATGCAGGCCTGTCTCATGCCCGGGTCACGCCCGGCGGCCTGCCTCCTCAGAAAAGAAGCCGGGAGGGGGAACGACCCTCCCGGCGGAACAGGAGCTTTGATTTTGAAACGTGCATCTTTGACGAAAAGATGCTCGTTTGAAGACCAAAGAAATGGGGTGAAAAGGGATGGGATACGAATACCCGCCGATTTTACAGGGGAGCCCGCAGCAGCAGCTCGGCGCGCTGCGGGACTATCTGGTGCGGATGGCAAGGAGCCTGGACGCAGCGGAAGCGGCCGCGAGCGCGAAAGAGGAACGGGCGGCTGCGAAGGTGGCTTCCGCGAAAAAGGGAGGCAGTCAGAGCGAGGAGGACAAGCTCGCGGCTATCCGCCGGAATGCGGCGAATCTGCGCGCGCTGATCGTCAAGACCGCCGAACAGGCGGAGACGATTGCTATCGACTTGGGCGCAACGCGGCAGGAGATGGAGAGCTACTACCTCGCCAAATCCGATTTTGGCGAGTACATGGAGCAGGCAAAAGCCGACTTCACTACGACCGCGCGCGGTGTCGTTGAAAGCTATGACTTCACGTCGCTGATCGAGGCGGTCAGCGGACGCACAGATGAGCTGAACTCGTACCTGACTTCCATCCAGGGCGAGATCCGGCGCGGCATCATCACAGATCCGGGTACGGGGGAGACGGCGCTTGGCATCGCCATATCGGAAAACCTGCAGTTTACCGGCGTGGTGCACGAGCAGGACGGCCTGCAATACTATGAGCTTGCGCAGGGTCAGACGCTGGGTCTCTATACAAGCACCGGCTGGCAGTTCTGGGTAAACGGCTCCAAGCGCGGCTGGTTCGATTCTGCGGACGGCTCCCTGCACGTGATCAGCGAAGTGGTCGAAGACCGTCTGCAAATCGGCGACAGATGGACCATCACCACTGCCGGCGGCTGGGGAATTAGGAGATTGTAATGGCGAACACAACGGCAACATGGTATAGAAACGGCGCGCAGCAAAGCGGCGGCTATGTCGGCTGCGTCGGCTACGACGGCTTCCCGGTGGTGGGCCGATTCCAATTCACCACGCCCGCGACCGGAGCGTCCGGCTTCTCTTTCCAGAGCGAAGTGCTGGTGCCGGCGGGACAGACGACCTGGCAGAGCGGCGACGACCACGCCTTCCGATGGGCGATCACGACAGGCGCGAACGACAACATCAGCAAGGTCGGGACAGACGGAAACGCAACCGGCGCGATCTACGGAAATCCCAATCACATGGACAGCGACGGAACCAAGGCGGTCACTCTGCTGCCGAACACTACCTATTATCTGTGGATCTATCCGGCGACAAGCGCCTATAACCTGTGGAGAATCACGAGCATAACGGTCACGTTCTCGGGCGCCTACGGGAATCCCGCTTCTCCGACCGCGAGCAACGGCAACTTCGGCGCGGCGGTCGGCATCACGCTCTCTGGCGGCAGCAGCGGCGCGACTTACACCGTCACAGTCTCCTGCGCGGGGAGGACGGAGACGCTGCAGACCAAGGGTGCAAGCACATACCTGACTTGGAGGCCGGCGCTGGCCACATACGGCCCTCTGGTGCCCAACGCGGCGAGCGCAGCGGCGACGATCACGGTGGAGACCTTCTACGGAAGCACCAGCCGGGGGACGATGCAGACCAGCATCACGCTGAGTTTTCGCGCAGCGGATGTCTCACCGACGGTATCTTCCGGCTGGTACAGCCACGCGCCTTATAATGCGAGCGCGGGCAGCGGGATCAATAAATACATCCAGGGCATCAGCAAGGCGCGATTC
>CACYHB010000043.1 GCA_902774015.1 Oscillospiraceae bacterium
TTGGAAGCGCCCTTTTCTTTCTTCCACCGGGCGCGGCGCTGTCTTTCTTTTCGGGCAAGTACCGAAAAGAAAGATAGGGGGGCGCATTACGCAGTTTTTGCGGACAGGCTGGAGCAAAAGCTATAGGTTTTTCCCGACCGCTCAGAGGCGGCAGGCTGCGGCATTCAGGATACTTTTCTTTCTTTTCTCGGAAAGAAAGGTTTCCTGCCCTTCAAAGAAAGGCGACCAGAGGAGGTTGCCCACCTTGCCGCCAATGGCGCGGCTGCGGAAATTGCGTGCCGCCTGCCTCTGCCCCGGCAGCGGCGGCCCGCAATTCCTCTGGACTCCTCTGCCTGATCGGTGAGTCCAAGGGCAGATCCGGGGCCGCCGCTATAGCAGGAAAACGTGGAGGCTTCCCTCGCATACCGCTGCCGCTCCCCGGTACTTGTGACGAAGAAAGCAGCCCGCTCTAGGCCGCGGCTCGTCGGGGACGCCGGCCCCTACAAGCGAGATTTACGGGTGTCGAGCCGCCGGGACGTGCTTTTCGGAGCTTTCGTGCTGTACAGCATAGCGGCAGCGGACACCAGGGCGTGCAGGGCTGACCAACATTCGGACGGCGGCGATCTACGATTAGACCTTGTGCTGCCCACTCTGACAAGCGTCCTTTCTCTTTGGAGTACAAGAACCGTTTCTCTTTCCGCAAGAGGAAAGAGAAATGGGTCTTGATAAGCGCAGCTTGCCGCCTCCGGGCAGCCGAAGCAAAAGCTATATCTTCACCTCCCTTTTATCCGTGAATTGCCAGTAAGGAGAACGCCATGGACATCCACGAGGAATACAGAACGAAGCTGCGCACGGCCGAGGAGGCTGTGAAGCTGGTCAAAAGCGGGGACTGGGTGGATTACAGCCAGTGCTCGTCCTTTCCCGCCGCGCTGGATCGGGCGCTGGCTGCCCGCCGGGGCGAGCTGCGGGACGTGAAGCTGCGCCATGCCATTTCCATGCGTCCGGTGCAGGTGGTGGAGCAGGACCCGGAAGGAGAGAGCTTCACCTACAACGTCTGGCACTGCTCGGGGCTGGACCGGAAATATCTGGACGCCGGGCGCGCGTTCTTCTCGCCCATGCTCTTCCGCCACTGCGGCAGCTACTACGAACGCGGCCTTGCGCCGGTGAACGTGGCGATGGTCACGGTGGCCCCCATGGACAGGCACGGCTATTTCAGCTACGGCCTCACCAACTGCGCCCAGCAGGAGCTGATCGACGCGGCTGACACCGTGATCGTGGAGGTAAACCCCCATATGCCCTGGATCCCGGGGATGGAGGCCGATTGTATCCACGTCTCCCGGGTGGACGCCATCGTGGAGAACGACGAGCCCTTCGTCCATCCCGCGCCGGTGCAGATCAGCGACATCGACCGGCAGATCGCCGCGAACATCTTCCCCCATCTGCGTGACGGGATCACCCTGCAGCTCGGCATCGGCGGCATGCCCAACGCACTGGGCAGCCTCATCGCCGAATCCGACCTGAAAGATCTGGGCATGCACACCGAACTCATGAGCGACGGCTACCTGACGCTCTATCGTGCCGGCAAGATCACCAACGCGAAAAAAGAACTCAACCGGGGCAAGGGCGTCTTCGGTATCTGCAACGGCTCCCGGGAGCTCTACGATTTTCTGGACCACAATCTGGGCATCCTCTCGGCGCCCATGCGCTATATCAACGATCCGGCGGTCATCCGGCAGTTTGACCGCTTCGTGTCCATCAACGGCTGCATTGCCTTCGACCTCTACGGCCAGGTCTGCTCCGAGACGGCCGGACTGCGCCAGATCAGCGGCACCGGCGGCCAACTGGATTTTGTGACCGGCGCCTATGAGGCGGGCCACGGCATGGCTTTCCTGGCCGCGCCCTCCACCTTCACGGACCGGGCGGGGCAGCTTCGCTCCAATGTGCTGGCGCATTTCTCCCGGGGCGACGTGATCACCACCCCCCGGGCCCAGACCCCCTGGCTCGTGACCGAGTACGGCGCGGTGAATCTGTCCGGCCTGCCCACCTGGCAGCGGGCGGAGGCGATCGTCTCCATCGCCCATCCGGCCTTCCGGGAGGAGTTGATCCGCGCCGCGGAGGAGCAGAAGATCTGGCGGCGCAGCAACAAACGCTGAGCAGAGAGAAAAAACAGGAGCCGGGAAGAAAGCCTTTCTTCCCGGCTCCTGTTTTGTTCTGCTTCGGTCCTCAGCTGCTGCGGCGGCCCATCGCGGCCATCAGCGCATCGAAATTCGCGGCGGCCCCGCTGCTCCAGGGGAACCGGCAGCTGTCGAGCATGCCCGCATCGGCGAGGATTTCCTCGGCCTGCTTGCTGTCCTTCCCGGTCAGCAGCTCCACGGTGGCCTCCACCGCGTCGAGCTTGGCCTCAAACTCCTCCTGCCCCTCGGGCGTCATGGAGGCAATATAGTCCATCACCACGCCGACAGCGCCCTCGCTCAGCTCGCCCGCGTCCGCCCAGTCAAGCAGGGAAGCGGCGGCTGCTGCGGCCCGCAGGGAGCCGCCGGCGGTGCCGGGCTGCACATTCTCGTCGATCAGAATAAAGCATTCCAGCAGGGCCTGCTGATTCTCGTCGATGGTGCTGGGGGCGTTGCTCAGATCCGGCTGCTCGATCAGATAGCCGTCATCCTCGCCCTCGCCCTCTTCCGCAGGCTCTGCCGCAGCCTCCGGCTCCGCCGCGGTCTCGGCAGGCTCCGCCGCGGTCTGGGACTGCGCCTCCTGCCCGCAGGCGGCGAGCGTAAAGAGCAGCGTCATCGCGAGAAGGAGAAGAATGAATTTTTTCATGGGTTTTCCTCCTTAATATTCTTTCCGCCGAGCCATACGCTCAGCGTGTTGAGTTCCCGGTCACAAACCACGAAGTCCGCATACTTGCCCGCGTCCAGAGAGCCGACCAGGCGCTCCGCGCCGATCTCCCGGGCGGGTGTGAGCGTGGCGGCGGTGATGGCATCGCCCTCCGGCACGCCAAAGGCGACGGCCCGGCGCATGCACTGGAAGAGATTGGCGGCGGATCCGGCGATGGTCCCGTCGGAAAGACGTGCGATCCCGTCCTTCAGGAAGACCTGCTGCCCGCCCAGCTCATAGCTGCCATCCGGCATGCCGCAGCATCGCAGCGAATCGGAAATCAGACAAACGCGGCCGGGGAAAAGCCGGAAAGCCATGCGCACCACGCTCGGGTGCAGATGCAGCCCGTCGCTGATGACTTCGGCGGTCACGTCCTCACGCTCGGCGGCGGCGCCGATGACCCCCGGGCGGCGGTGATGGATGGGGGGCATGGCGTTGAACAGATGCGTCACATGCCGGGCGCCGGCCTCGAAGCCCGCCTTCGCCTCCTCATAGGAGGCGTCCGTATGGGCCAGCGAAACCGTGCAGAGCTCGCTTGCTCTGCGGATGAAATCCACGGAGCCCGGAAGCTCCGGCGCTATGTCGACGATGCGCACAAGCCCGCCGCAGCCCTCATACAGCGCCCGGAAAGCCTCATAATCCGGCAGCCGCAGATAGTCCGCGTTCTGCGCTCCCTTCTTCTTTTCCGAAAAGAAAGGCCCCTCCATATGAATGCCCAGCAGCCGGGCACAGCCGGAGGGACTGCTGCGATGCAGACGCTCGGCGGCGGAGAAGGCGGCGGCGAGGGTCGCGTAGGGCAGGGTCATGGAGGCGGGCGCAAAGCTCGTGATGCCGTTTTCGGCATAATACGCGGCCATGCGCACAAGCGCCCGATCATCCCCGTCGGAGAAGTCCGCGCCGGAATTGCCGTGGGTGTGCACGTCGATGAGGCCGGGGATGACCTTCGCGCCACCGAGATCCAGACCGGGCTCAAGGGGGGCGTCTTCATAAAAGGCGGCAAAGCGTCCGTCCTCCACCCGAAAAGCGCCGGGCACAAAGCGCCCGCCGCGAAAGAGGGAAGCGTTTTTGAAAAGCATCTGGCACCTCCCGTCTGCTTTCGGAACAGATGGCGGATCCCTCGATTGATTTCACCGTACGATGATGATTATACCATGCGGCGCGGAAAAAACAAGGGCTGTCCGGCGGACAGCCCTTGTTCATTTTTGAAGCTCCTTGTCTTATTCCAGCTCGAAAGCGCCGGTGTAGAGCTGGTAGTAGGTGCCTTTTTCGGCGATGAGCTTGTCGTGGCTGCCGCGCTCGATGATGCGCCCGTGGTCAAGGACCATGATCACGTCGGAGTTCATGAC
Source organism: Oscillospiraceae bacterium (assembly GCA_902774015.1). Classification (GTDB taxonomy): domain Bacteria; phylum Bacillota; class Clostridia; order Oscillospirales; family Oscillospiraceae; genus Limivicinus. Next base: position 4,200 of record CACYHB010000043.1, read on the forward strand.
GGTGGAGAGACGGTGGGCAATGACGAAGACCGTGCGCCCCTCCATCAGCTTATCCATGCCGCGCTGGACGATCGCCTCGGTACGGGTGTCGATGGAGGAGGTTGCCTCGTCCAGGATCATCACCGGGGGATCGGCCACGGCGGCCCGGGCGATGGCGATCAGCTGCCGCTGGCCCTGGGAGAGATTGGCGCCGTTGTTGTGCAGCTCCGTCTCATAGCCCTGGGGCAGACGGGTGATGAAGTCGTCCGCGCCGGCGAGCTTCGCCGCCCGGATGCAGTCCTCGTCGCTGGCGTCGAGCCGCCCGTAGCGGATGTTCTCCATGACCGTGCCGGTGAAGAGGTTGGTCTCCTGCAGCACGATGCCCAGGGACTGGCGCAGATCCTTCTTCTTGATCTTGTTGACGTTGATGCCGTCGTAGCGGATCTTGCCGTCGGCAATGTCGTAGAAGCGGTTGATGAGGTTCGTGATGGTGGTCTTGCCCGCGCCGGTGGCGCCCACAAAGGCCACCTTCTGGCCCGGCTCTGCATAGACGGAGACGTCATGCAGTACGGGCTTTTCCGGGTCATAGGCAAAGTCCACGTCCACCATGCGCACATCGCCGCGCAGCGGGGTGTAGGTGATGCCGCTGCCGTCGGTGTGGGGATGCCGCCAGGCCCAGTGCCCGGTGTGCTCCGCCGTCTCGTGCAGGGTGCCGTCCGTGTCCTCGGTGACGTTCACCAGCGTCACGTAGCCGTTGTCGGCCTCCGGCGCCTCGTTGACCAGGCTCAGCACGCGCTGGGCGCCTGCGCCAGCCATGACGACGGAGTTGATCTGCTGCGACAGCTGGTTTACATTGCCGGTAAACTGGCGGGACATGTTCAGGAAGGGGATCAGCACCGTGATATCGAAGATCTTGCCGGAGAAGCTCAGGTTCGGGATGCCGGCCAGGATGAACACGCCGCCGGCCAGGGCCAGACCCACGTACAGGATGTTGCCGATGTTGGCGATGATGGGGCCGAGGGTGCTGGCATAGGCGTTGGCGCGGAAAGCCACGTCCCGCAGCTCGTCGTTGACCTTGTCGAAATCCTCCAGACTCTGCTCCTCGTGACAGAAGACCTTGATGACCTTCTGCCCTTCCATCATCTCCTGGGCAAAGCCCTCCATGGCGCCGGTGGCCTTCTGGGCCTTGACGAAGTACTTGGCGGAACCGCCGCCGATGGTCTTGGTCACGTAGAACATGGCCACGACGCCGAGCAGCAGCACCAGGGTCATCCAGACGCTGAAATACAGCATGATGGCCAGTACCGCCAGCACGATGGAGACAGAGCGGATCAGCGCGGGGAAGGAGCCGCTCACCAGCTGGCGCATCGTGTCGATGTCGTTGGTGTAGAAGCTCATGATGTCGCCGGTCTTGTGGGAGTCAAAGTAGCGGATGGGGAGATCCTGCATGCCGTTGAACATCTCCCGGCGCATCTTGTCCAGAAAGCCCTGGGTCATGTAGGCCATGAGCTGGCTCTCTACGGTCAGGGAGATGATGGACAAGGTATAGAGGCCGATCAGCAGGAAGATGAGGGGCATGAGTTCTGCCCTGGCGGCCGCCCAGTCGCCGGAGAGGTACCATTTTTCAATGACAGCCAGCACCCGCTGGATGAACAGCGAGGGAATGGCGGACACGACGGCGGAGAACAGGATGCAGAACACGCTCAGCGGCGCCAGCACCGGGTAGAAGCCGAAGAACTTCTTCAGCGTCCAGCCGATGGCGGCAAAGTTTTCTTTCAGATTGCCTTTTCCCTGCTTATTCATCGCTGTCACCTCCCTTGGTCTGCTGCTCGTAGACCTCGCGATAGATGGGGCTGCGCCGGATCAGCTCGTCGTGGGTGCCGAGATCGGCGACGGTGCCGCCGTCCATCACAAGGATCAGGTCGGCGTCCTCCACAGAGGCCACGCGCTGGGCAATGATGATCTTGGTGGTCTCGGGGATGTAGGCTTTGAAGCCCGCGCGGATCAACGCGTCGGTACGGGTATCCACGGCGGAGGTGGAGTCGTCCAGAATGAGGATCTTCGGCTTTTTCAGCAGGGCGCGGGCAATGCACAGGCGCTGCTTCTGGCCGCCGGAGACGTTGGTGCCGCCCTGCTCGATGTGGGTGTCATAGCCGTCGGGGAAGGAGCGAATGAAATCGTCCGCCTGGGCGAGGCGGCAGGCCTCCTCCAGCTCCTCGTCCGTCGCCTCCGGGTTGCCCCAGCGCAGGTTTTCCTTGATGGTGCCGGAGAAGAGCACGTTTTTCTGCAGCACCATGGAGACGGCGCTGCGCAGCGTCTCGATGTCATAGTCGCGCACGTCCCGGCCGCCGACCTTGACGCAGCCCTCCGTCACGTCGTAAAGACGGGGGATCAGCTGCACCAGCGTGGTCTTGCCGGAGCCGGTGCCGCCCAGGATACCCACGGTCATGCCGGAGCGGATGTGGAGGTCGATGTCCGCGAGGGCGCTCTCCTTGGCGTCTTTTGCGTACTTGAAGGAGACGTTTTCAAAGTCGATGGAGCCGTCGGCGACTTCCGTGACGGGCTGCTCGGGATTGGAGAGGGAGGGCTTCTCGTTGAGCACCTCGGTCAGGCGCTTCATGGCCTCCATGGACATGGTCATCATCACGTAGATCATGGAGATCATCATCAGGCTCATCAGGATCTGCATGCCGTAGGTCAGCATGGCGGAGATCTGGCCCACGTCGATCACCTGGCCGCGGCTCTCCACTATGATCTTGGCGCCGACCAGCAGCACGAAGACCATGTTGAAGTTCATGCACAGGGTCATCAGCGGGGAGTTGAGAGCCACGATGCGCTCGGCTTTGGTGAAGTCCTTCCGGATGTTGTCGGACGCCGCCGCAAACTTCTCTTTCTCAAAGGCCTCGCGGGCGAAGCCCTTCACCACGCGCATGCCGCGCACGTTCTCCTCGATGGACTCGTTCATCCGGTCATACTTGCGAAACACGGCCCGAAAAGCGGGCATGGCGAATTTGGCGATCACAAGCAGGCCCACGATCAGGATGGGGACCACCACAACGAAGGTGGCGGCGAGACTGCCGCCCATGCGCCAGGCCATGATGATGGAGAAGACGAACATCAGCGGTGAACGCACCGCCATGCGGATCGACATCATGAAAGCCATCTGCACGTTGGAGATGTCCGTGGTCAGGCGGGTGACCAGAGAGGCCGTGGAGAACTTGTCGATGTTCTCAAAGGAAAAGCGCTGGATGCGCTCGAACACGTCCCGCCGGACGTTCCGGGCAAAGCCGGTGGAGGCCTTGGAGCCGAAATAGCCGCCGCCCGCGCCGCAGGCGAGGGAAACCAGCGCCATGCCGACCAGGATGATCCCCAGGCGCACCACCTCGCTCATGGGGGCGCCGCCCTTGATGTCGTTCACCAGATCGGCGGTGAAGAAGGGAATCAGCACCTCGATGAACACCTCGCCCACCATAAAGAGCAGGGTGTAGATGGTGGGAGCCTTGTACTCCCGGATACATTTGATAAAGGTCTTAATCATCGGCCTTCTCACATCCTTTCTCGCAGCTTTCCCAGGCGTTGCGGAGCATCCTGTCCGTGATGGCGGTCAGCTGCTCCAGCTGCTCTGGCGCAAGGCCGCGGCACAGCCAGCGAAGCGTGTCCTCCTCCACGCGGTGGGCGTCGTCCTTCAGCAGCCGCGCCTTTTCCGTGGAGGCGATGCGCTTGAAGCGGCGGTCCCGGCTGCTCTGCTCGCAGCGCACAAAGCCCTTCTTCTCCAGCCTGCGCAGAATATCCGTCATCGTAGCGTGGCTGATGCGCCCCGCCTGCTCCAGATCGCGCTGGCTGATCTCGCTCTTCCCCTCTGCCTCCAGACGGACAAGGGTCTGCAGCACGCCGAACTGGACGCCGGTCAGCTCCTTTTCGCTGAGCATTTCGTCCATTTTCCGCCGGAAAGCCCGATGCAGCAGCGAGAAGCGGACACCCATGGGAATGTCATGGATCATATCATCATCTCACTCAAATCAAAAAATGTCGCACACGACATGTCGTGCACGACATATTATAAGCGTTTCCGGAATAATGTCAAGCCCAAACCTATAGGTTTTGTCCTTCTGCTCAGAGCGGGCAGGCTGCGTTTTTCAAGAACCATTTCTCTTTCCTCTTGCGGAAAGAGAAACGGTTCTTGTACTCCAAAGAGAAAGGCCGCTTGTCAGAGCGGACGACACATGGTCTAATCA
>CACYHB010000044.1 GCA_902774015.1 Oscillospiraceae bacterium
TCTGACAGACTTTTTTGACTGCGCTTCTCCCGCCGCGCATTTTGACGGGGGATCAAAATGCGATTACCCGAAAAAGCCTGATATTTCAGCCTTTTTCGGGCGGCGGGTTATTGTACTCGAGGCGGGCCTTGCCCCCTCGAGCTCCCCCGCTGCTCTGTTTGTTGTGCTTTCAGCGTAGTTCTTTGACAGTCTCACAGGACCCCGGACGGCAAGCCGTCCGGGGTCCTGTTCTGTTTGCCGATGCTTTGGCGGGGCTGCTGCGTTTACTCCCAGTCATCCTCATCGTCGTACCGGCGATTCCGCCGCGCCTGCCGGACAGCAACAACGACGGCGGCAACGGAGAACGCGCCGAAGAGAATCCCGAACATCCAGAGCGTCCGGCGGAAGGACGCGCTCTGTGGAGCGGGAACCGCGGGCGCCGGCGTCTCCTCAGCGGCGGGAGCGGACTGCTCCTCCGCCGCGGCCGCCTCCTCGGCAGCCGGCTCCGGCTCCGGGGTCGGCGCGGGAGTCTCCTCCCAGCTCAGCGGGCAGAGGGCGCTGGCCGTGTTGCTGCTGCCGGGTCCCTTGTCGACTTCGGCGAAAAGCCACAGGCTGCCGCCCTCCGGCAGCTGCGGGGTGAAGCGGAATTCCTGTGCGCTTCCGGCCTTCCCAAGGCATCCGTAGAGTACGTTGTGCCCCTCCGCGTCCCGGACCAGCACGGAGATCCAGGCATCCTCCGGCGCGCCGCTGCAGCGGACGCTCAGCTGGCCGTCGGCATAGCTTACATCCTCCAGCGTCAGGCCGATCGCGTCATCCAGCACCGTGGCCTTCCACTCGCCATTGTCCGCGCCGGGCATGCCGCCCAGCTCGCAGGGTCCGATCACCCGCTCGTTTGCCGCCAGATACAGCAGGCCCTCGCCGCCCAGATTCGTCGCCGGGCGCGCCGCCCAGCTGCCGTAGACCAGGAAATCATGGACCTGGTCGGATTCGATCACGAGGCCCGCGTAGTCGTTGTGGGAGCCGTGGGGCGTGCGCAGCCAGTAATAGGCCGTCTTCCCGTCTCCCACGAAGCTGGCGCTGATACCGGGGTCTCCGTCGTTGGGTCCGATGTAATCCCCCAGCTCTTTCGCCGAGATAAAGAAGACCTGTTCGTTCTCCAGCGCCACCGGCCCCCAGTTCAGCCCGTACTGCTGGAAGCCCTCCTCGCTCTTGCTGACAGCGGGGATGGCTCCCTGCTCCGCCGCGGTAAACGAGGAGCCAAGGAGATCGCTGCACCAGAGCTGGCCCTCGCTGCCCTGCCAGACGGCCCTGGACCAGCTGTAGACCACGCCCTGGTTGGTCAGGGTCTGCTCACTGAGCAGGAACAGTCCCTCGCCGCCGGCGTTGGTGGCGGCGGGATCCAGAACCAGCCAGCGGATCGGCGCGTCGTTCCAGCGGCCAAGGTAAACGATATCCCCCTTCTGTATGCCGCCGGCCTCCTGGGCGGAAGCTCCCGCGCCCATGGGCAGGAGAAGGAGCAGCACGAGCAGCAGGCTTATCCATCTTTTCATCGGTTTGCTCTCCTTTGCCGGATCATTGCACAAAAGCCCCGAGTGATCGGGGCTTTTGTCAGTCTTATCGATTATCTTCTCCGTCTGCGCCTGCGGCGGCTCCCGGAAGGCGAGAGCGCGGCCGAGAGGATCAGCAGCAGAAGGCACACGGCGGCGCCGCCGAGCAGCAGCAGCTGCAGATCGCTCAAGCCCTCGATGCCCAGGGTCTCGCCGATGCCCAGGCTGGAGCGGGATGCGCTCCCCTCATAGGCGAGGGGCCGCGTCACGGCATAGCCGCAGACGCTGCAGACGCCGGTCTCTTCCCCGTCATGGTCGGCAGTTGCGGCGCGGGTCTCATGCCAGACGAAGAGGTGCTCCTCCCGGCTGCCGCTTTCCCCGTCGTCGTAGACGCGCCAGTGGGCCTGCCCGTCATAGCTGTTGGTATAGGTCCTTTCCGGGGCGGCGGGCGCGGGCGTCTCGGCGGGTTCCTCCACCGCGGCAGGCTCCTGCGCGGCCGGTGTTTCGGCCGGTACCTCAACCGGTTCCTCCGCCGGCTCCTCCGTGATCTCCGGCGTCGGCGACGGCGCCGTCATCGGGATGGGAGTAAACTCCGGAGTGGGAGCGGGCGTCGGGATATTGGTGAGCGTGATGGTCGCCCGGGAAGAGTCCGTATAGCTCAGGTGCTTTACGCTCCAGTGGCGGCAGAAAACGCGCCATCCGTCCAGCTCCAGCGGGACATAGTGGATCACAAGACGATCGCTGTCCGCGCCGGAGACGGTCACGCCCTGCCAGACGGCGCTGGCGTCGGCGGCGGCCACTCTCTGCGCGCCGTCAGGGGACTCAAAAAACCACTCGTGGGATTCGGCGTAGGTGGCAGACACCGCAAAGGAGGTCCAGCCGCCCAGGCTTACCGTCTCGCTGCCGGGCTGCTTGATCGCCGTGGGCGCCCAGATTTCGGCCTCATAGGTCTTGCGGAGCGTGGCGGTGGAACCGTCGGCAGACACGGAAACGGTGACGCCGTCGGGTTTGTTGTTGATATAGCCGGCGGCCGTGGGGGAGAAGACGCAGCCGTTATTGGCCGTGTAGGTCACGTTGAGCGTGTAATTGCCGGTCCCGAAGGCGCCGGAGACCTGCGATCCCGCGCCGTCTGTCCAGAAGGCCGAGTTGATCGTGCAGTTGGTCGAGCTGGAGCTGATATTCACAAAGCTCAGATCCATCATGGCCACGGGCGGATAATTCAGGGAGCACAGCACGCGGTCAACGACAACAGGCCCCGCCGCCTCCGCCCGCAGGGGAACCAGGCACAGCAGGGAGACGCAGACACACAGAGAGAGAAGGAACGAGAGCAGGCGTCGATTTCCTCTTTTCACAACATCCGCCTCCTACAGCAGATTTTGTATGGTACTCCAAAATACTTAAATAAATTATATGCTCCAAGCAAGCCGCGGTCAAGAACAAATTTCGCGGTTTTTCCGCAACTGTGCGCCGTACGCCGCGCTTGTATTTTACAAAAAGCCTGCTATAATGATTATATGGCGGCGAAAAGCCAAAAGGCTTTTCGCCGCGCAGCTTTACTGCGCAGCAAAACAGTCATGCTGTTTTGCCATATACGCATCGCAATGAGCATCGGGCGAATGATCAATATACTTGCTCTATTGGAAAAAGGAGCGTCAGGGATATGAGAACCTTTCAGGCGGAAGCGTGCGATATTGCCGTGATCGGCGCCGGACACGCGGGCATCGAGGCCGCGCTGGCCGCCGCGCGGCTGGGTCTGGAGACCCTGTGCTTCACCGTGAATCTGGACAGTGTGGGCAACATGCCCTGCAATCCCGCCATCGGCGGCACCGGCAAGGGCCATCTGGTGCGGGAGCTGGACGCCCTCGGCGGCGAGATGGCCCGGGCGGCGGACAGGGCCTGCATCCAGTACCGGATGCTGAACCTGGGAAAGGGTCCGGCGGTGCACTCCCTGCGGGCGCAGGCCGACCGGCGGCGCTATCAGGAGATCATGAAGCACACGCTGGAGACCCAGGAGCATCTGCACGTGCGGCAGGCGGAGATCGTGTCCATCGGCGTGGAGGACGGGCGGGTCTGCTCGGTCACGACGCATACCGGCGCCGTCCACCCCTGCAGGGCCGTCGTCATCGCCTCGGGCACCTATCTGGACGGGCGCACCATCGTGGGCGAGGCGCTGCGATCGGAGGGGCCGGACGGCCTCGCCGCAGCGAAGGCTCTGGCCGGGCAGCTGCGCGCGCTGGGGCTGAACATGCGCCGCTTCAAGACCGGCACGCCCCCCAGAGTCAACGCCCGGACGGTGGACTTCTCCAAAATGGAGATCCAGCGGGGCGACGCGGAGCCGGAGCCCTTCTCCTTCTCCACCGAAACGCCACCGGAAAACCGGGCCGTCTGCTATCTGACCTACACCAACGGGGAGACCCACCGCATCATCCGGGAGAATCTGGACCGCAGCCCCATCTATTCCGGGGTGATCGAGGGCGTGGGGCCGCGCTACTGCCCCAGCATCGAAACCAAGGTCATGACCTTTGCCGACAAGCCCCGCCATCAGCTTTTCGTGGAGCCCATGGGCCTCAGCACCGAGGAGCTCTATATCCAGGGCTTCTCCTCCTCCATGCCCGAGGAGGTGCAGCTTCAAATGCTGCACACGATCCCCGGTCTTGAGCGGGCGGAGATGACCCGCTGCGCCTACGCCATTGAGTACGACTGCATCGACCCGACGGAGCTGCTGCCCACGCTGGAGTGCAAGAAGATCCGCGGCCTCTACGGAGCCGGGCAGTTCAACGGCTCCTCCGGCTATGAGGAGGCGGCGGCGCAGGGCTTCGTGGCGGGGGTAAACGCCGCGCTGGCACTGAAGGGAGAGCCTCCCCTGCTTCTTCGCCGCAGCGACGGCTATATCGGCACGCTGATCGACGATCTGGTGACCAAGGGCACCAACGAGCCCTACCGCATGATGACCTCCCGCAGCGAATACCGGCTGCTGCACCGGCAGGACAACGCCGACGAACGTCTTTCCGCCATCGGGCGGCGCATCGGGCTGGTAAGTGAGGAAAGATATCGGGCCGTGCAGGAGAAATACGCCGCCGTGGCGGCGGAGCAGCGGCGGCTGGAGAGCGTCCATGTGCCGCCCTCCGAAGCGCTCAACGCTCTGCTCACGGAGCGCGGCACGGCGCCGGTGACAAGCGGCGCCTCTCTGGCGGACCTGATCCGACGCCCGCAGCTGGGCTATGCGGATCTGACGCCCTTCGACCCGGAGCGTCCCGCACTCCCCCGGTCGGTCTGGCAGCAGGCGGAGATCCGGCTCAAATACGAAGGTTATATCAAACGGCAGCTCAAGCAGGTGGAGGAGTTCACCCGGCTGGAGGAGCGGCTCCTGCCGGCCGATCTGGACTACGACGCCGTGACGGGCCTTCGCCTGGAGGCCCGGGAAAAGCTCAAAAGAATCCGCCCGGCCAGCTTCGGCCAGGCCAGCCGCATCTCCGGCGTCTCTCCGGCGGACGTGTCGGTGCTGATGATCTATATGGAGACAAATCCATGAAGATCATACTTGGTTTTTCCGGCGGGGTGGACTCCGCCGTATGTGCAGAGCTGCTGCGGCGGCAGGGCGCGCAGGTGCACGGGCTGTACCTGGACAACGCCGGTGAGCGCGAGCGGGCCGACGCCGTCGGCGCCGCCGAAGCCATCGGCATCCCCCTGACCGTGCTGGACGTGAAGGCGGAGCTCGCGGAGAAGGTCTGCCGCCCCTTTGCGGAGGCCTACCTCCGGGGCGAGACGCCGAACCCCTGTGTGCTCTGCAATCCCTCCCTGAAATTCAAAAACCTTCTCGCGCTGGCGGACGCGCTCGGCGCGGAACGCATCGCCACCGGGCATTACGCCCGGGCGGAGAACGGCGCGCTCCATAAGGGCAGGCCGGCCAACGACCAGAGCTATATGCTCTGCCGACTCACGCGCGAGCAGGTCTCCCGCCTGACGCTGCCCCTGGGCGGCTATGAAAAGACGCAAACGCGCGCCATGGCGGAGGAATTCGGACTGCCCGTTGCCCACAAGCCGGACAGCATGGAGATCTGCTTCATCCCGGACAAGGATTATATCGGCTGGTTGGGAAAACGCGCGGAGCTGCCGCCTCCCGGGGATTTCGTGTTCCACGGCGAGGTCATCGGCCGGCATGAGGGCATCCACCGCTATACGGTGGGGCAGCGGCGGCCGGGCCTTATCGACGGGCGCAAGGTTTACATCTCCCGCATCGACGCGGCGAACAACCGCATCGAGCTCGCCCTCTGGGAAGAGCTGTTCAAAACGGAGGTCACAGCCAGGGACTTCAACTGGCTCGTCGACGAACCGACAGGTCCCATCCGCGCCACGGTGCGTGTGCGGCACACAAAATGGGAAAATCCGCCCTGTACGGCTGTTGTGGAGGCCGGTCTGGTGAAGATCCGCTGCGATGAGCCGGTGCGCGCGCCGGCGGCAGGGCAGTCCGCCGTTCTGTATGACGGCGACCGCCTCCTCGGCGGCGGGTTTATCGTATAGCAGCAACGGAGCTGTTCCGAAGAACAGCTCCGTTGTTCATTTTCCTCTTTTGTGCGTTCAGCCTCTGGCGCGCATGACGGCCTTCATGCGAAGGCTGTGGTCCAGGATGCTCTTTCTCAGGCGCAGGTTCTGGGGCGTGACCTCCAGCAGCTCGTCGTCCGCCAGAAACTCCAGGCACTGCTCCAGACTCAGGATGCGCGGCGGGATCAGGCGCAGGGCCTCGTCCGAGCCGGAGGCGCGGGTGTTGGTCAGATGCTTGGTGCGGCAGACGTTCACCGGCACGTCGTCCTGCTTGGGGCAGACGCCCACCACCATGCCGGCGTAGACCTTGGTGCCGGGGGTGATGAACATGGCGCCGCGCTCCTGGGCGTTCCAGATGCCGTAGGCCACGGCCTCGCCGGTCTCGAAGGCGATCAGGGAGCCGGTGCTGCGGCGGGCGATGTCGCCCTTGTAGGGCTCATAGCGCTCAAAGACGGAGGCCAGGATGCCCTCGCCCTTGGTATCGGTCAGAAACTCGTTGCGGTAGCCGAAGAGGCCGCGGGACGGCACCAGAAACTCCAGCTTCATGCGGCTGCCCACCGGGGTCATCTCCAGGAATTCGCCCTTGCGGGCGCCCAGCTTCTCCATGACGGCGCCCATGGAATCCTGAGGCACGTCCACCACGACGCGCTCGATCGGCTCGCAGCGCTTGCCGTCGATCTCCTGGTACAGCACGCGCGGGGGAGAGACCTGGAACTCATAGCCCTCGCGGCGCATGGTCTCGATGAGGATGGAGAGGCTCATCTCACCCCGTCCGGCCACATTGAAGCTGTCGGTGCTGTCGGGCACCTCGCTCACGCGCAGGGACACGTCCTTCAGGGTCTCGCGGAAGAGGCGGTCGCGGATCTGGCGGGAGGTGACGAACTTGCCCTCGCGCCCGGCGAAGGGGCTGTCATTGACGGAGAAGGTCATCTCCAGCGTGGGAGCGCTGATCTTCACGAAGGGCAGCGGCTCGGCAAAGCCGCGGGCGCAGATGGTGTCGCCGATGGTGATGTCGCCGATGCCGGACATGGCGATGATATTGCCCGCGCCGGCCTCCGTCACAGGCACGCGGCTCAGCCCGTCAAACTGGTAGAGAGAGACGGCCTTGGCCTTCATGCTGGGCGCATCGGGGCTGTGGTAATTGCAGACCTCGATCTCCTGGTTCTGGGTGACGACGCCGCGCTCGATGCGGCCGATGGCGATGCGGCCCATATACTCGTTGTAGTCCAGACTGCTCACCAGCATCTGGAAGGGGGCCTCGGTGTCCATTTCCGGCGCGGGGATATACTCAAGGATCGTCTCGAACAGGGGCTTCAAGTCGGTGCCGACCACGTCGGGGGAATAGCTGGCGGTACCCTGACGGCCGGAACAGAAGAGCATGGGGGAATCCAGCTGCTCGTCGGTGGCGTCCAGATCCATCAGCAGCTCCAGCACCTCGTCGATGACCTCATGGATGCGCTGATCGGGCCGGTCGATCTTGTTGACGACCACGATGACCCGGTGGCCCAGCTCCAGCGCGCGGCTGAGAACGAAGCGGGTCTGGGGCATGGGTCCCTCCGCCGCGTCCACCAGCAGGATGACGCCGTTGACCATCTTCAGGATGCGCTCCACCTCGCCGCCGAAATCGGCGTGGCCCGGGGTATCCACGATGTTGATCTTGGTATCGCCGTACCAGACGGCTGTGTTCTTGGCCATGATGGTGATGCCGCGCTCACGCTCCAGATCGTTGGAGTCCATGACGCGATCCACGATCTCCTGGTTTTCCCGGTAGACGCCCGACTGCTTGAGCATCTCATCCACCAGGGTGGTCTTGCCATGGTCAACATGGGCGATGATGGCAATGTTTCTCAGTTTATCCATAGGTAATGCTCCCTTGCCGCTAGCTGCGAATTCTCTTTATTTTCAACACAAACTGGAATTTTAACACTCCCCCGGGAAAAAAGCAATAAGTATCTGCAAGAAACCGCCGGATTGCGGCGATTCGGAGTCGCTGGAAATGATCATATACGATTGTTCCCAGCCGCTCAGAGCAGATAGGCTGCGTCAATTAAGAACCGTTTCTTTCCTGTTCGCGGAAAGAAACGGTTCTTACATTCCAAAGAAAGGCGACAAGGGGAAGGC
>CACYHB010000045.1 GCA_902774015.1 Oscillospiraceae bacterium
ATTCTCCCTATACAATCACACGTTGGGGGAGGGTTCAAAGAGGTTCATCGTTTTATTGTATCAAATCTGCGAGACAGACAGTGTCCGTCAACCTGTCGAGTCAGGATCTGTTCGATCCCGCATTGAAGCGTACCCTGGGCGAAGCGATCAGGGAAAACGAGCTTTCATACGGCGATCTGAAGCTCGAAATCAGAGAATCCGTGTGCGCGGAAAACAAGTTCCAGATCTTTGACATTGTGGAAAATCTGCGAAGAGCGGGCTACGAGATCCGGATAGACAATTTCGGCTCGGAAAACGGCGCGCTCAGCGTGCTGTCGTCCATCACCGTCGACGGTCTGAAGCTGGACAGAAGCGCGATCTCCGAGATGGAGCAGGATGAAAAGGCCTCGCGCCTTGTCGATCTGATCCTGGAGACTGCGGGATATCTGAAGCTTCCCGTCATCGCCGTGGGCGTGGAAACAGAGAGTCAGCTGCGCCTTTTGAAGAAAAAGGGCTGTGCTTTCGCACAGGGGCATTATTTCTCCCGCCCGCTTCCGGTACAGGAGTTTGAAGCGCGCTTTCTAAGCCGGAGCTGAGCCGTTTCGAAAACGATGGCAAAACGGCGCAGGGGCTTGACAGGCGAGCGGACAGGCAGCATAATTCAGCCGATTCAATCAGCAAACAGCTTGAAAAGACGCGGAGCAGACCGGCCCGGGCTTATGCGGGATATCACACCCCATAAGCCCGGGCCGGTTTTTCTCTGCCGTGAATTGGTCCGCTCTCTTGCCTCAAGCGGCCTGCTTGTGCTACAATGACAGTATTGTAAACAGGAGGACAGAACGATGGCCTTTCAGCTCAGAGCTTATCATGCTCCGAATTTTACGGAGGAACGGTTTGTAATTGCACCGGAGGCGCGCTTAACGCCCGCCCCGTCGGATGGCATAGCCCCCGTCGGCTGCCATGCCATGAGCATCTTTCCGGAGTATTTTAAAATAGAGGGCTCCTGGCGTTTCGCAGAGGAGAGCCGTATGGACTGCGTGGCGATCTGGGAAGACGGAAAGATCAAGGTGATCGAGTTTCGTAATCTGAAAAAGGGGCAGCTGGTCGTGATGGGGCGCAGCGAGGATGGAAGCGAGGGCATTTATGTCCATCCCGGGGCCTTTCGGCATCCCGGTGAGGGCGGGCATGAGGAAACCTTTGCTTTCAGACAGAAGCGCTCCCGCGAGACCGCCTTTTCCCGAGACTATGACGAGCTCTATGAGATCTTGAAGCATGACCGGGAGCATGGCAAAATCGTTTGGGTAATGGGGCCGGCCCTTGCCTTCGACTATGACGCGAGGGACGCCTTCTCCCGCCTGATTGAAAACGGCTACGTGGACGCGCTGCTGGCCGGCAATGCCCTGGCCACGCATGATCTGGAGGCTGCCTGGCTCAAGACGGCGCTGGGGCAGAATATCTATACCCAGGCCATACAGCCGAACGGGCATTACAATCATCTTGACACGATAAACCGTGTCCGCGCCTGCGGGTCTATCCGGGCCTTCCTGGAGAAAGAGGGATTGACGGACGGCATCATGGCCCATCTGGAGAAGCGCCGCGTGCCCTATGTGCTGGCAGGCTCCATCCGGGACGACGGCCCTCTGCCGGAGGTGACGGGCAATGTCTACGAAGCGCAGAATAAGATGCGCGACCAGGTGCGCGGCGCCACCACGGTGATCTGCCTTGCCACCATGCTGCACAGCATCGCCGTGGGCAATATGACCCCTTCTTACCGCGTAATGCCCGACGGCACGATCCGCGAGGTCTATTTCTACTGCGTGGATATCTCGGAATTTACCGCCAATAAGCTCGGTGACCGGGGCAGCCTTTCCGCGAAGGGCATTGTCACAAACGTGCAGGATTTCATCGTAACGCTCTGCGCCGGCCTGGGGATTTGAGCGGCAGAGGACGTCCGCCGGCGCTTTTGCGGAAACTGAAAAAGTATGCAATCAAATTCTTGCCTATGAGGGCAGCTTGTGATATAATTCTAACAAAAACAGAAGGTAAAAGAGGGGAGTGATTTCATGAGCTATTCCAGTACAAGCATACTTGCGCTGGCCATTCATTTCCTGATCAATCACAACCTGCTGAAAAAGGACATGAGCAAGGATGCGATTCCGGCGCAGAAATCCTATCGTGCCCTCCTTCTTTCAATCACGGCCTACTATGTGACGGACGCGATCTGGGGCCTGCTCTATGAGCGGCACTGGCTTGGCCTGACCTTTCTGGACACGCAGCTTTATTTTGTCGCCATGGCGTTCACAGTTCTGATGTGGACAAAATTTGCCGTCGATTATCTGCGCGAAGAAGGAAGCTTTGGGAAAATCCTGCTTGTTACGGGCCAATTGATTTTCGTGTTTCAGCTGATCCTTGTTCTCGCTACTTTTGTCAGGCCGATCATGTTCTACTTTGACGAAAAGGGCGTCTATCACGCGGGAATCGGGCGCTATATTACGCTGGCCGCTCAGATCGTGATGTTTGTGATGACCGCGATCTACGCAGCTTCCGTTTCTCAAAAAAGTACCGGCACGAAGAAGGCCCGCTATCGGATCATCGGCATGTTCAGCGTGACGATGGCTGTCTTTGACGTGCTGCAGGCCTGCTATTCGCTGCTGCCGATGTACGCGATCGGCTGCCTGCTCGGCACCTGCCTGCTCAACAGCTTCGTGCTGGAAAACGAGAAGGAGGAGTACAGGGACGATCTGGAAGAGAAGCTGCGGGAGAGCATTGAAAAGGGAAACTATTATGATCTTCTGACGGGCCTGCCGAGCATGACCACTTTCTTCGAGCTGGCGGAAGCCGAAAAGAAGGAAATCCTGAAACGCGGCGGCAAACCCGCCTATCTGTATCTGGATTTCAACGGAATGAAATTTTATAACCAGAAAAATGGCTTCGCGGAGGGCGACAAGCTGCTGCAATCGTTTGCAAAGCTGCTCGTCCGCGCCTTCGGCAATGACTGCTGCGGCCGTATAGGCGGAGACCATTTTGCGGCAATCACCGTGGCGGAGGGGCTGGAGGACAGACTGCGCCAGCTTCTGCGGGATAACCAGGATATCAACGACGGCAGATCCATCCCGGTTCACATCGGCGTCTATGCCGACCAGGATCAGGCAGAGGACGTCAGTCTCGCCTGCGACCGGGCAAAGCTCGCCTGCAATGAGCTGCACGGGGCCTATGCGTCCTGCTATCAGTATTACAAACAGGAGCTGAGCGATGACGCGGAGAGGAGACAGTACATTGTCGAGAATATCGACAGGGCGATCGCCGGGAAATGGATTCAGGTTTACTACCAGCCGATCATCCGCGCGGTAAACGGAAAGGTATGCGACGAGGAGGCGCTTGCGCGCTGGATCGATCCGACCCGCGGCTTCCTGTCTCCGGCAAGCTTTATTCCCGCGCTGGAGGAATCGGGCCTCATTTACAAGCTGGATCTGTATGTGCTGGAACAGGTTCTGGACAATATCAAAACGCTGGAAGCGGAGGGGCTTTATATCGTCCCGCATTCCATCAACCTGTCCCGTTCGGATTTTGACTCCTGCGATATCGTGGAGGAGATCCGCAGGCGCGTGGACGAAGCGGGCGTCAGCCGGGACAAAATCACAATAGAAATCACGGAGAGCATCATCGGCGGCGATTTTGACTTTATCAAGGAAAAGGTCACACAGTTTCAGCGGCTTGGCTTTCCCGTGTGGATGGACGACTTCGGCAGCGGCTATTCCTCGCTTGACGTACTTCAAAGCATACGCTTCGATCTTCTGAAATTCGATATGAGCTTTATGAAAAAGCTCGATGAAGGCGGGACCGGTAAGGTCATCCTGACGGAGCTGATGCGCATGGCCACCGCGCTGGGGCTGGAAACGATCTGCGAAGGGGTCGAGACGGAAGCACATGTGCGTTTCCTGCAGGAAATCGGCTGCTCAAAGCTGCAGGGCTATTACTTTGAAAAACCGAAGCCCTTCTCCTATGGCCTCGAATGGTTCAAAAAGAACAGGGAAAGCCTCGAAAATCCTGCGGAGGCCGCCTATTTCGAGTCAATCGGGCGGGTGAATCTCTATGACCTCAGCGTGATTGCCCAGGGGGATGAAAACTCGCTGCATAACACCTTCAACACACTGCCCATGGGAATCATCGAAATCCAGGGCGATACTGCCCGTTTCGTGCGGAGCAATCAATCCTACCGCGATTTTATGAAGCGCTCCTTCGGGATCGAGCTTTCAAGCCTTGGTTCCGGCTTTGCCAAATTTGACGGGGCGTTCATGAACAACATCGTGAAAACCTGCTGCGAGCAGGGCCTGCGCTCCTTCTATGATGAGAAGCTGCCGGACGGCTCTGTCGCGCACTCCCTCGCGCGGCCGATCGGCACAAACCCCGTCACGGGCAATATGGCGGTCGCGGTCGCCGTCCTGTCCGTCACCAACCCGGACGAGAGGACAAGCTACGCGGACATCGCGAGGGCGCTTGCCGCCGACTATTATAATATCTATATCGTGGATCTGGACACGGATCGGTATATCGAGTATTCCACGCTGGCCGGCGGGGACGAGCTGTCGATAGAACGCCACGGGGAGGATTTCTTTGCCTCGGCCAGGCACGACACGTTGACCCGGATCTACGAGAAGGATCAGGAGGCTTTTTTGTCCCGCTTCACGAAAGAAAACATTCTGCGGGAGCTGAAGGAGCAGGGCGTGTTTACCTCTACCTACCGCCTGGTGGACAACGGCACACCGACCTATGTCAACATGAAGATCACGCGCATGCGGGAGCGCGGAAACCGCATTATACTCGGCGTAAGCATCGTAGACTCTTACATGAAGCAGAAGGAACAGCTGGCCGAGATCGAAAAAGAGCGGGACGCAATGATCCGGGTCATGGCGCTGTCGGACGGATATATGAGCGTGATTACCGTAGACCTCGAAACGGGACACTATGTCGAAGTCAGCTCGACAGATGATTTTGACAGCCTCGGTGCTGCCAAGCAGGGGGAAAACTTCTTCCGCCAGTCCGCCATTGACGCCGCCAAATACTTCCACCCGGACGATCAGCGGCGCTTTATCGAGGCGTTCACGCAGGAGAACGTCATGCGCGAAATCCACAGGAACGGATGCTTCCGGATTCAATATCGGCTCATGATCAACGGCGAGCCCAGACCGACCGCTCTGAAAGCCGCGCTGTTCCGGGACAGGAGCGGCGAAAAGATGGTCGTCGGCATCCGGGCGCTGTAGGCAAAGCCGCGTAAGCGTCAAATGAGCGCAAAAAGAGCCCACCGGAAGCGGACTCCAAGATGTGAAAATGTATTACGTTAAATGCGCCTTGCACAGCGCTGGAGCATACTGTGGAACAAGCGACGCTGCCCAGTCAGGATCTGTAATTGCAAGCCTGGGCGCCTCGTTGAGCAGCCACGTCAAATAACGGTATGGGTCAAGCCCATTTTCCTTGGCAGTCTCGATCAGACTGAACATGACAGCACTGCTCTTTGCTCCACGTGCCGTGTTAGCAAACAGAAAGTTCTTACGCGAGATCACAAAAGGCTTGATGCTGCGCTCGGCGCGATTGTTGCTCAGCTCTATACGACCGTCCTGCAAATAGGCAGCCAAATCATTCCACTGGTTTTTCAAATAGTTCAGGGCAATCCCCAGCTTGGACTTCGGTGCAGCATTCCGGGTATTTGCCCATGCCAACATTGCGTCTAAAACAGGCTTTTCCTGCTTCAGCCGCTGTTCCTTTCTCTCTTCCGGCGAAAGATCTTTGAACTTTTCCTCCAGCTTAAAGAGCTGGCTGCAATAGGCCACGCCCTGCTCCGCCGTGGGCGAGCGTTTACCTTTCGGCACAGCCCGAAGAGCCTCGTCGAATTTTCGGCGGGCATGGGCCCAGCAACCGACGTGGATTGCGCCCTTCACCGCGTTGTAGCCGGAGTATCCGTCTGTCTGCAGATACCCTTGGAATCCAGCCAGGAAGGCACTCGGGTATTCTTGCCCGCGTCCAGGCGCATATTCGTACAGCACAATGGGATGCTCGGCGTCACCGCTTGTGCGGTACAGCCACATGTAGCTTCTGGACTTTGCGTCCTTGCCTTCCTCATGCAGAACCTGCAATTCCGTCTCATCCGCATGAAGAAGATCGTGCTCAAGAAGCTGCTTATGGAGTTCGTCATAGACAGGAGCCATCCAGTCATCTGAGCAGCGGATCAGCCAATTGGACATGGTTTGCCGTGAGATCATAAAGCCCTGACGGTTCCACTCCTGTTCCTGCCGGTACAGCGGCGAGCCCATTGAGAGCTTCTGCACGCCAAAGTGGGCAACAGCCTCTGCCGATGCATAGCTTCCGGGGATCAGTGCAGGCTCCTTCGGTGTTTGAAGGATCGGCGTGGAGATATTATTCTCTTTGCAGTTCTGGCAGGCGTAGGTCACATAGATGTCTCTGTGCAGAATGATCTGAGCCGGGATGATCTGGATCTTCTCCTGCACTTCTGTCCCGATGGGCTGCATGACCTCACCGCATTCGGGGCAAATGCGCTCTTCTTCAGAGAGTGTATGTGTCTCCTCAACGACCTTTGCATTCTCGGGAAGAATATCCCGTGCCTTGCCGGACTTCCTTTGCCGTGTATGAGAGCGCACTTCGATCGCGGGCTCCTCTGCCTTCTCTGAGGCTTCTGCATAGACCTCCGCTTCATTGAACAGCAGACTAAGCTGCCCATAGACTTCTTCGGATGCTTTCTCAGAGGAAGATCCAAACTGCTTGCTCTTCACTACGCGCAGTTGCTCAAGAAGCCACTGGTTTTGTGCCTTCAGATCTTCGTATTCCGCACGGGGAATGGTCACCATTTCCGTGTTGCTTGTCTCTGAAATGACCTTGTTTTCCATGCCTTAAGTATACCATAAAAGCGCCAAAAAGTACAGTGTTTTCAACGTGTTCAGGCCTTTTATACTGCACTTAATCCTGTTACAGGTCGGTGAGCCTTCGGCTGCTCTACTTTCAGTCCTTCCATCAGCCAGCGGTACTGTTGTGCTGTTATCTCCCGTACCTCTTGCTCATTCCTCGGCCATTGGTAAACACCGCGTTCCAGCCGCTTGTACAGAAGGACAAATCCATCCTGCTCCCAATACAGGCCCTTGATCCGATCCCGGCGACGTCCGCAAAACAGAAACAATGTATTCGTGAATGGGTCCAGGTCAAACTCCTGTTGAACCAAGACAGAAAGACCGTCGATCCCTTTCCGCAAATCTGTGTATCCGCAGGCAATGTAGACGTGATCGGCTCCGGTGAAGTCATTTAACATTGCGCAACGCTTTGCACAGAGCTGTTACCACTTCGGCGCTGGCTCCACTGTATACATCCAGCGAAACTTCACCAATACGAACCGCAGCAACGAGATTGTTCTGTACAGCCGGTGGCTGGAGTTCTGCAAACCTTGGCTTGGATTCCTGTGGTGCTTCCAGCTGAAGCTGCTGTTGTTCGACCATGGCAGCAAATACTTTCTTCTGCCAATTGTAATAAGTTTTCGGATTGATGTTGTGCTCCGAGCACCAACGGCTAACCGACTGGCCGCTGTTCCGGCAGTCTGCTACACGTTGGCTCCATTCCATGAGGTTGTGCTGCGCTTTCGCGCCTCGGATCGTAATACTCATCTCTGTTCCCTCCCAGTACATGTGACTCGCTGGCAGTCGATGGCATAACCAACGACAATCTGCAAAGACTCCCGCAGACTCGCATCTACTCGATGGAAGTTTACGAGAGCCCTTTACATTTTCTCATGACTGGTAGCCGGTTTAAACCCGGCCACAGGTTTGACGGTTACGACTGATTCTGTTTTTTCCTTGTGCGTGGGAAAACAGTCGTCGTGCCGGATGTTCTTTACAGTGCCTCCGACTTGGAAACACGCTTATGTACTATCAGCGCCGGCCTTTTTGAGTATTCAGTTTTCCAACCTTTTTTGCAACGCCGGGTTCCAGGGGAGCAGAGAGTCCAGTTCAGCAGCAGGCGGAGCTTTGCCCAGCCACCGGATTTCATCCAGGACAAAGCTGAGGTATGCAAAGGGCTCCACATTGTTCGCCTTGGCCGTCTCCACCAGCGAGTACACGATCGCGCTGGCCTCGGCGCCCTTTGGCGTATCGCAGAACAGCCAGTTCTTTCGACCGACCACAAACGGTCTAATCGCGTTCTCAGCCAGATTGTTGGAGATCTCCACATCACCATAACGCAGGAATGCATTCAGGGCCTGCTTCTGGTTGCGCGCATATTTGACCGCGTCTTCCAGCTTGCTGCCGGGCTCCGGATCCAGCTTTTCCACCCACGTCCAATAGGCGTCAAGCACTGGTTCTGTCTGTGCCTGCCGCATCTCCTGCCGCTGCTTTGGAGAATATCCTTCATACTTGCGCTCCAAAGCAAACAGCTTATTGCAATACTCGTAGCCGATGGCTGCTTTTGAAGTGGAGCTTGTCGCTCCTCTCGGCATGGCCTCCCGCCACTTCCGGCGCATATGCGCCCAGCAGCCGCAGCGGGTCGCTTTGGATACCTGGTCATAGCCTGCGTACCCGTCCGTTACCAACCGGCCCTCAAACTCCTTCAGCAGCGCGGCGGGGTGCTTTCCGCTGCGATCCGGCTGGTATTCGAAGTAACGGACCTGCCGCCGTTCAAACGGCCCGCTGGTATAGACCCACATTCGGCTCTCGGAGGTGTTCTCTTTTCCCTCCTCCTTGTGCACCTGCACCACCGTTTCGTCCGCGTGGATCACCGCGCCCTCTGTCAGACTGGCCTTCATGCGCCTGACCAGCGGCTTCAGCCACTTT
>CACYHB010000046.1 GCA_902774015.1 Oscillospiraceae bacterium
ACTCAGGATGAACATGGAAAAGAGCAAGGTGGTAAGCGTATACTCAATCCGAAATTTTAAGTTTCTGGGCTTTGCACTCGGGAAGGGGAAGGATGGTGTATTCATCCGGGCCCATGCAAAGTCTCTGAAGAAAGCGAAGCAGAAGCTGAAAGAACTGACTTCCCGCAGTCAGGGCAGAAACGTCCGCAAAGTAATGTACAACGTAAAAATATCCATACGCGGATGGCTTGGCTACTTTGGAATTGCAAGTATGCGAAACACGATGAAGAGCTGGAATGAATGGCTGCGCCGCCGCTTCCGGATGTATATCTGGAAACAGTGGAAGCTGCCGAGGACGAGGGTGAAGAACCTGTTGAAACTCGGAGTCCCGGAATGGGCGGCATACCAGTATGGTTATTCCCGTAAAGGATATTGGGGCATACCAGTATGGTTATTCCCGTAAAGGATATTGGCGTATGTCGGGAACAACCACGGTAAACCGCGCCATTTCAAAAGGAAGACTCGCACAGGCCGGATACTACAGTATCCTTGACCGATACGAGTCTCTGCACTTATGCGGTTGAACCGCCGTGTACCGAACGGTACGCACGGTGGTGTGAGAGGACGGGGCTGACTCAGCCCCTCCTACTCGATTTTTGAAATCTTTGCAGCAGGAAAGGTGCTTTTAACCGAATATCCGGCGCTGGAAAGCCTCATTCTCGTCAAAACACATTGCGTCAAAGGCAGCCTGCAGGTATTCTTCCCTGGCGATGAAGGCGTCCCAGAGTAGCGCCGGGCATTCCGGTAGCAGATCCCCTCAACGATGGTTTTCAGCGTCTCGAGGTCGTTGGAATATTCGCCGTTTTCCACCCAGCCGCCGATCAGGTCACAGAGAATGCGGCGGAAATACTCATGCCGCGCGTAACTGAGAAAGCTGCGGGAATCCGTGAGCATGCCCACGAAAGTGCAGAGCATGCCCTCATTGGCGAGACTGGTCAGCTGCTCCCGCATCCCGCTTTTATGGTCATTAAACCACCAGGCGCTGCCGTGCTGGAGCTTGCCGAAGCAGCCGCCCTGGAAGCAGGCCATGACGGTCTCGATCGCAGCGTTGTCGTTGGGGTTGAGCGAATAGAGGATGGTCTTCGGCAGCTCGTCCGTCTCGTCCAGAGTGTTTAAGAACGCGGCCAGATCCTTGACCGAGAACGGATCGCCGATGGAATCGATCCCCGCATCCGGGCCGAGCGCTTTGAAAACCCGGGAGGAATTGTCCCGGATCACGCCAAAGTGCAGCTGCATCACCACGCCGAGGCGATGATACTCCCTGCCCAGCGCAAGCAGCAGCACGGTCTTAAACTGCTTCTGCTCCATCTCCGTGGGGATCTTGCCGGAGAGACGCTTTTGGAAGATCGCCTCAACCTCGGCATCTGTTGCGGGTACATAGGGCACAGCCTCCAGGCCGTGATCGGAGACCCGGCAGCCCAGAGAGACGAAGAACGAAAGCCGCTCCTTGAGCGTCTCCTCAAGCTGTGCAAAGCTTTGGATGTTCCCCAGGCGTTTCAAGTATTCCAGATAATCAGCCTTCTCAATGCCCAGCGCCTTGTCCGGGCGGTAGGAGGGCAGAACCTTCACGTCAAAGGACGGATCCCCGGTAAGCTTTTCGTGCCATTCCAGGCTGTCCGCCGGATCGTCGGTGGTACAGAGCGCTTTGACGTTTGATCCTGCGATCAGTTTGCGGGCGGACAGGCCCTTCAGCTTTTCATTGCAAAGCTGCCAAACCTCCTCCGCCGTCTCGCCGCTCAGGACGCCCTCATATCCGAAATAGTTTTTCAGTTCCAGATGGCTCCAATGGAACAGCGGGTTGCCGATGGCAAGGGAGATCGTCTCCGCCCACTTCTGAAACTTCTCCCGGTCAGGGGCATCGCCGGTAATGAACCGTTCATCCACGCCGACGGCGCGCATGAGCCGCCACTTGTAGTGGTCGCCGCCAAGCCACACCTGGGTGATATTTTCAAACCGCCGATCCTCGTAGATCTCCTGCGGGTTTAAGTGACAGTGGTAATCAATGATGGGCAGATCAGCGGCAAAGTCGTGATAGAGGTGCTTGGCCGTCTCGGTGGAGAGCAGGAAGTCCTTATCCATAAAAGACTTCATACACTTACCTCTTCACTCTTGCGCCCGCGCCGCCCATGATGGCCTCGACCTCGTTGAGAGACGCCATGGAGGTGTCGCCCGGCGTGGTCATAGCCAGCGCGCCGTGGGCCGCGCCGTAGTTGACGGCCTTCTCCGCGTCGCCCGTGGTCATCAGGCCGTAGACCAGACCGGAGGCAAAGGAGTCCCCGCCGCCCACGCGGTCCATGATCTCCAGGCCGTTAAACTCCTTGGACTGATAAATCTCCCCGTCCGCCCAGCAGATGGCCTTCCAATCGTTGACGGTGGCGGTCTTGACGGTGCGCAGCGTAGTTGCCACGACTTTGAAGTTGGGGTAAGTCTCGGCGGCCTTGCCGATCATCTTCTTGTAGCCCTCGATATTCAGCTCCTTGAGGTTTTCATCGTTGCCCTCGATCTCAAAGCCCAGGCAGGCGGTAAAGTCCTCCTCGTTTCCGATCATCACGTCCACATACTTTGCCACCTCGCGGTTGACCTCGCGCGCCTTCTCCAGCCCGCCGATGGCGCTCCACATGGAGGGGCGGTAGTTGAGGTCGTAGGAGATGACGGTGCCGTACTTTTTGGCGATCTTGCAAGCCTCGATCACGGTCTTGCAGCTCTGCTCGGAGAGGGCCGCGTAGATGCCGCCGGTGTGCAGCCAGCGCACGCCCAGCTTGCCGAAGATGTACTCGAAGTCAAAATCCTCGGGCGTGGCCTGGGAGATGGCGGTGTTGGCCCGGTCGGAGCAGCCCACGGCGCCCCGGATGCCGAAGCCTCGCTCGGTGAAGTTGATGCCGTTGCGGCAGATGCGGCCGATACCGTCTGTCTTCTTCCAGTAGATCAGGTCGGTGCTGACGCCGCCCTGTTCGATGAAGTCCTTCATCAGCCTGCCGACTTCGTTGTCGGCAAAGGCGGTGATGACGGCGGTGTCCATGCCAAAGCACTTATGAAGGCCGCGGATGACGTTGTACTCGCCGCCGCCCTCCCAGGCGCGGAAGCTGCGGGCCGTGCGGATCCGCCCCTCGCCGGGGTCCAGACGCAGCATGATTTCCCCCAGGCTCACAGCATCAAAACGGCATTCTTCTCTCGGACGTAAATTCAGTTCCATGTTAAGCCCTCGCTTCCTTGACAATTTCTCTGGACTTTTTGCAGAGCTCCGTGATCTCGTCCCACTTTTGGTTGTCGATCAGATCGGCCGTGACCATATAGCTGCCGCCGCAGGCCGCGATGACCGGACTGGACAGGTACTCCTTCAGATTTTTCAGACTGATGCCGCCGGTGGGCATCACGTGGAACATGGGGAAAGGCGCTGAGAGTGCCTTGATCTTGGCAAGGCCCCCCGACTGCTCGGCGGGGAAAAATTTGATCACTTCCAGATTGTATTTGAGAGCCTGGTGATACTCGCTGGCGGTAGTGCAGCCGGGGAAAATGGGGATGCTCTTCTCCTGGGCATACTGGACCAACTCCGGGTCGAAGCCGGGCGTGACAATAAACTCGCCGCCCGCCGCGATGACAGCGTCGATCTGCTCGGTACGCGTGACCGTTCCCGCGCCCACGATCATGTCGGAATTGGCTTCCTTCATAAGCTTGATGGCGATATCTGCCCCCGTAGCGCGGAAGGTGATCTCCGCCACCGGCACACCGCCCGCGCAGAGGGCCCTGCCGAGATCGGCAGCGTCTCGCTCCGGGTGGTTGAGCTTGATGACCGGCACCACGCCGATCTCAGAAATTTTCTGATTGAAAGCGTTCATTTTCTTCCTCCTTAAACGCCGCTGTAAGCGGAGAAACCGCCGTCGACGGGAATGGTCACACCGGTGATGAAGCCGGCAGCCTCGTTGTTGAGCAGGAACAGCAGCGCGCCGGAGAGCTCCTTGCTCTCGCCGAAGCGCCCCATGGGCGTGGCCGCCAGGATCTTGCCCGTGCGGGCCGTGGGAGTCCCGTCCTCGTTCCAGAGGAGCTTGGCGTTCTGGGCCGTGGAGAAGAAGCCCGGGGCAATCGCGTTGACGCGGATGCCCTGCCTGGAAAAGTGCACCGCCAGCCACTGGGTGAAGTTCGTCACCGCGGCCTTGGCCCCGGAATAGGCCGGGATCTTGGTCAGGGGGGTGAAGGCGTTCATGGAGCTGATGTTCAGAATGCAGCAGCCCTCGCGTCCCAGCATCTGTCGGGCGAAGGCCTGGGTGGGGATCAGGGTGCCGAGGAAGTTGAGGTTGAAAACGCTCTCCACGCCCTCCTCGTCCAGATCGAAGAAGCTCTTGGTGTCGCTGTCGATGTCACCGTCTTCATAGTATTCCTTGTCTGTGGTGGCCTTGGGATTGTTGCCGCCGGCGCCGTTGATGAGGATATCGCAGGGGCCGAGATCTGCCAGCACCTGCTCCGCCACGGCATAGGTCTGCGCCTTGTCCAGTACGTTGCAGCCATAAGCGATGGCAACGCCGCCCGCGGCGTTGATCTCGTCGGCGTATTTCTGCGCCTTCTCCTGGGTGCGGTTCAGAAGGGCCACCTTGGCGCCCGCGCGGGCCAGAACCTTCGCAAATTCAGAGCAGAGCACGCCGCCCGCGCCCGTGACCACGGCCACCTTGCCGCTCAGATCGGTATTCAGTACGTTTTTCTCCATGTCAGTTTTTCTCCTTATCCATCATATCCCAGGCGCCCAGCATGTACATGATGCCGAGGGCGCGGTCATACAGTCCGTAACCGGGGCGCACATTGCCCGGCTTCTCGTCCCAGAGGTGCCGCCCATGATCGGGGCGGATATAGCCCTCCCAACCGGCGTCGTGATAGGCACGCATAATATCGAGGATGCCGGTCTCGCCGTCGCAGTCCCGATGGCTGGCTTCGGAGAAGTCGCCGTTCGGAAAGTGCTTGACGTTGCGGATATGCGCGAAGGCGATGCGGTCGGCGTGTTTGCGGACGATCGCGGCCACGTCATTTGAAGGGTTGGCGTTGAGGCTGCCGGAGCAGAGCGTCAGGCAGTTGTACGGGTCGTCCACCATTTGCAGGAAGCGGTCTATACTTTCTGCGTCGATGAGCAGACGGGGCAGGCCGAAGATGTCCCAGGGGGGATCGTCCATGTGAACAGCCATTTTGATGCCGGTCTCATGGCACACGGGCATCAGTCTTTCGAGGAAGTACTTGAAATTGGCCCAAAGCTTTTCTTTGGTTACATCCTTGTACTTCTCAAACAGCTCGTCAAGCTTCGCCATGCGCTCCGGCTCCCAGCCGGGGAAGGTCATGTGATACTTCTCGGTGAAGCTCATCACATAATCGGCCATCTGCTTCGGGTCGTCCTGGATCATGTCCTTCTGGTAGTAGAGCGCCGTCGATCCGTCGCCGACGGGATGGAACAGGTCGCTGCGGGTCCAGTCGAAGATGGGCATGAAATTGTAGCAGATGACCTTCACGCCGAAGGGGGCGAGGTTGCGGATGGTCTGGATGTAGTTGTCGATGTAAGCGTCTCTTGAAGGCAGGCCGATTTTGATGTCGTCATGCACGTTCACGCTTTCGACTACGTCGCCGTTGAAGCCCGCGGCGGTAATCTGATCTATCACCTTTTTGATCTCTTCGGGCTGCCAGATCTCGCCGGGCATCTTATCGTGCAGCGCCCAGACGATGGTGCTCACCCCCGGTATCTGCCGGATATCCGACAGCTTGATTTTGTCATTCCCTTCGCCGTACCAGCGAAAGCCCATTTGCATCGGCATGGAATATCCTCCTTATTTCTGAAGACCGACATATTCTATATCACATTATAATTCGCAAAAAAGTCTCGTTTCCTTGTATGCTCTGAACGCCATACAAACCGCGGCCACAACGGAGAGTGCATCGGCGGCTGTGTGCGCGGCGGCGATCCCCGTCAGCCCCATCCATGCGTGGAGCAGATAAAGCAGCGGGATCAGCAAAAGCCCCTGCCGCAACACGGAAGCCAGCGTGGCCTGGAAGGCGTGACCCGTTGCCTGCAGGAAGTTGGTGCTGAGATAGTAGAACCCGAGGAGCGGACTGACCGCGATGAGCCAGATCATGAGGCTGCCGCCGAGCGCAAGGTTTGTCGGATCCTGTAAAAAAAGCTTTAGCAGCGCTACGCGTCCGAAGAAGCAACCGACCGCAGAGAGCAGGCCGAAAGAAAAGCTCAGCAGCGCGGTCTTTCCCAGCGTTTCACGCAGCCGGTCACGGGCCTTCGCCCCGTAAGTGTAGGACAGCAGGGGCGACACACCCATACAGATCCCCATCTGCACCATGGTGATCACCATCACCGAACGCCCCGCGGCGGCCATGGCCGCGATCGCGCCGGAGCCGTAGCTATGTAGAAGCCGATTGGAAAAGGTGGAGGCCAAACCCGAGAGGATGCTGCTCGCACCGTTGGGAAGGCCTGTTGCCAGGACAGACGGGAGCCGGGGCAGCATGCCGCGCGCACAGGCTGGAGAGAGCCGAACGACCGCACAGTTTCCGCGGATCGATCGGACGAGCAGTAGGGAAGCCGCCAAATTGCCGATCACCGTTGCCAGTGCCGCGCCGCTGACGCCCATATGAAGGGCCAGGATGAACAAGGGGTCCAACACCAGATTTGTCACCGTCCCGGCCATGTGGCTCATCATGCCGGGGATAATGACACCCTCGGCACGGACGATGGACGCTGTCGAGACAGAAAACAGCATCAGCGGCGATCCGATCGCGAGGATACGCAGATAGCGGACGGAATAAGTTAGCAGATCTTCCGTCGCGCCGAGGATATGCAGGGCAGGGGTGGAGAAAAGCAAAAGAAGAACGGCAAAGACGAGTCCGAAGCCAAGTGCCGTCCAGACGCATAGGCTGGCCAACGACGAGGCCTTTTCCCGCTCCCCTGCGCCGAGGGTGCGCGCGATCAGCGTGCAGCCGCCCGCGCCGATGGTCGTCGCCACTGCATTGGCCACGCTGAAAACAGGACCGACCACCGCCACGGCTGCGACCTGAGTGTCGTCACCCAGCATGGCAATGAAAAACATGTCTGCCAGGTTGTAAACGACCATGACCAGAATGGTCAGAACAGAGGGAATCACCAGGCTCCAGATCGCCGTCCAGACCGGCTTGTCCCGATATAAAGTCTCGTTCTCCACATCCTCACCCCCTTTTTTGCAAAAAGCGTCAATTTACTTCGTATAAGTTCCAAGGAAGGCAAGGCTCTCCTTGGGCGTGCGCATCTGTGTGGCGCGGTCGACGGCGATGAGGCCGAAGGTCATGGAAAAGCCCTTCTGCCACTCGAAGTTGTCCATCAGGCTCCAGTACATATAGCCCTTGACGGGGATGCCATCTTTGACGCAGCTCTCCACACCGGCAAGCGCGCGGCGGATAAACTCCACCCGGCGGCTGTCGTCTGAGACGGCCACGCCGTTTTCAGTCACGATCA
>CACYHB010000047.1 GCA_902774015.1 Oscillospiraceae bacterium
CCACTCAACCCTATGACATCTAAACCGTTAACTCAACCCTCCGGCAGACAGGATAGATATGTTCTGTCGAAGCGATTTTTCCGGTCAAATCGTCTCTCCGGCACTGACGGTAAAATGCCAGAAAAGCCTTATTTCCAGCACTTTTGACTGCCTTATGTGTCCTTGCGTGACATCAATACTACCGTCTCGACGTTTGTATCAGATGTTTGTCCGTCAAAGCTGATCTTTTCAGTTTCCTTCCCATTAACAGAAATAGTCCATTTTGTTTTCTCCTAATAATCCTAATCCGGTCTCAATCTTAGCTCTGTATCATCAGGAATCCTGATCCTGGCTTTTCTCCCGGTCTTTCCAGTCCATATCCATAGCCCCTACAAATACCGATTTGTCTGAGGAGAATTATAGTATGAGTGCAGGCTGATTTCAAGTCAGAACGCATCATAATCGCTTTGCGTAGCAACAGTCGTGTATAGCCGTTTTGTGAAAACATGTCCAATGCAGCTGCCAGAATTCTTTCTTTTGTATCCTTCGCCATGATTGACCCTCCTTCAAAGCGCAGGTGACCTTTCGTTCACCTATTATAGTGAACGGTCGTTCACTTGTCAAGCGTTTTCCGGCTGATTTCTTTTGTTTCTCGACGAAGAGCGCAGATTAAAAAAGTAGACCCCTCACGGGGCCTGCTTTATTATTGTCTGTTATCTTTTATCCCAGCAGCTTGACAAACACGTCTCCGCACTCGGAAGTCGAGGCGCTGCCGCCCAGGTCCTTGGTCAGGCCCTGCTTCTCCTTCAGCATCCGCTCGACGGTGTCCACGATCTTTCCGTACCAATCCGGGTACCCCAGGTGGTCCAGCAGCTGCCCCGCGGCCCAGATGGAGGCCAGCGGGTTTGCGTCCCCCTTGCCGGCGTGCTTCGGCGCGGAACCATGGATGGGCTCGAACATCGAGGGATAGCGGCGCTCCGGGTCAAGGTTCGCGCCTGCCGCCAGACCCATTCCGCCGGAGATGGCCGCGCCGAGGTCCGTCAGGATGTCCCCGAACAGGTTCGACGTCACCACGACCTGGAAGCGCTTCGGGTTCTTGATCATGAACATCGCGGCCGCGTCCACCAGCAGCGACTGCGTCTCCACATCGGGATACTCCCTGCCGACCTCTTCGAAAACCTGGTCCCAGAAGACCATGGAGTAGTTCAGGGCGTTCGCCTTGATGATGCTGGTCAGCGTTTTCCCTTCCCTGCGCGCCAGCTCATAGGCGTAGCGGATGACCCGCTCGCAGCCCTTGCGGGAGAAAACCGCATCCTGGATGACGACTTCCTGCGGGCTGTCCGGGTAGAGCCAGGCGCCCTGGCCGCTGTACTCGCCTTCGCTGTTCTCTCGCACGAAGACCATGTCAATCTCGCCGGGCTTCACGTCCTTCAGCGGGCACGGCGCGCCCTCCAGCAGCTTCACCGGCCGCAGGTTCACATACTGGTCGAAGCCGCGGCGGAGCTTCAGCAGCAGGCCCCGGAGCGAAATGTGGTCCGGCACGCCCGGATAGCCGACGGCCCCGAGGAGGATCGCGTCGCTCCCCTTCAGCCGCTCCAGCCCGTCTTCCGGCATCATTTCCCCGGTTTTCAGGTAGTACTCGCAGCCCCACGGATACTCGGTGAACTCAAAGTTAAACCCACCGTCCAGGGCGGAGACCGCGTTCAGCACCTTGACGGCTTCGCGCATGACTTCCGGTCCGATCCCGTCGCCCGGGATCACTGCGATCTGATATGTTTTCACTGCAAAACTCCTCCTGTCATTCATCGCCCGAAAGGGAGACAGTGTCCCTGTCTCCCTTCGTTTTTTCACGCTTCGCTTCTTACTTGATAAAGCCGACCTGCTTGCTGATGAGCTCTACCTGCTCGTCCTTGCGCTTGTTGTACTCGATCTTCTTCTCTTCGAAGTAGTTGCGGCCTTCCGCGTCGATGGAAACGATCAGCGGGCCGAACTCCTTCACACGGCAGTTCCACAGGGTCTCGGGCATGCCCAGGTCACGCCACTCGGCGCGCTCGATCTCTTCCACGCAGACCGCCGCGACGACGGCGTTGCCGGCGGGGATGA
This sequence comes from Oscillospiraceae bacterium, assembly GCA_902774015.1. Lineage (GTDB taxonomy): Bacteria > Bacillota > Clostridia > Oscillospirales > Oscillospiraceae > Limivicinus. Next base: position 2,083 of record CACYHB010000047.1, read on the forward strand.
CGCAGTGGATGCAGCCGAAGTCCTTGCAGGCGTTGGCGGTGTTCTCTTTCATGCCGCCCTTGCCGACGATGACGCGTACGCCCGTGGTCTTCACGAACTCATACTCGAACTTCTCCATGCGCATGGAGGTGGTGGGGCCGACGGAGACCATCTCGAACTTGTCGTTCTCGAGCGGGCGGATGATCGGGCCTGCGTGCAGGATGGCGTTGTTGCGCACATCCACGGGGATCTCGCGGCCTTCCTCCACGACGCGGCGGTGTGCGACGTCGCGGCAGGTGGTCAGGCTTCCGCTGAGGTAGAGGATGTCGCCGATGTGCACATCCTTGAGGTCTTCAGCGGAGATGGGGGTAACGAGGATCTTCTTGCCGTCTCTGTATTCAACCATAGTTTTCTCCTCCTTATCCTTCAATCAGAGCACGCAGCCGGAGTGGCTGGTGATGGTGTAGTTGAGGTCCTTGTCAAAGACAATGTGTCCGCGGCGGTGGCTCCAGCAGCCCACGTTCACCGCAACGCCAATGGCGGAGGGGTGACGGGCGGTGTTCTCAATGTTCACGCCCATGACCGTGTACTTTCCGCCCATGCCCTGGGGGCCGATGCCGATGGCGTTGATGCCGTCTTCCAGGAGCTTCTCCATCTTGGCGGCGCGCTCGTTCTCGCTGTGCGAGCCGATCGGGCGCATCAGCGCCTTCTTGGACAGAAGCGCGGCGGTCTCGACGCTGGTCGCGACGCCCACGCCCACCAGCAGCGGGGGACAGGCGTTCAGGCCGTAGCTGGTCATGCGGTCAAGGACGAACTTGGTCACGCCCTCGTAGCCCTCGCCGGGCATCAGCACGGTGGCGTTGCCGGGCAGGGTGCAGCCGCCGCCCGCCATGTAGGTGTAGATCTCGCAGCCGTCCCAGTTGGGGACGATGTCCCACCACACGGTCGGGGTGCCCTTGCCGACGTTCTTGCCGGTGTTGTACTCGTCAAAGGTTTCCACGGAGTTGTGGCGCAGCGGGGTCTCCTTGGTAGCCTTGATAACGGCTTCCTTCAGCAGGCCTTCCAGCTCGTTGATGAGGGGAAAGCCGGTGCCGCACTTGAGCCAGAACTGCAGTACACCGGTGTCCTGGCAGGAGGGGCGGTCGAGCTTGACGGCCAGCTCCTGGTTGCGGAACATGGTGTCGTAAATCACCTTGGGCAGGGCGTCGGTTTCCTTCGCGCGCAGCTCCTCGAGCTTCGCAATCACGTCATCGGGAAGCTTCTTTCCGGTATAGCCGACGAACTTGGCCATCATATCGGTCATTTTCTGAACCTGTGCTTCTTTATTCATGGTGCATTCTCCTTCTTTCTTGTTCATTCAGAATTCTATCAGGGATAGAACGGGAAGGCAATAGGCAGGACGATCATGCTGACGATGAGCGCGATGACGATCAGCGGCAGGCCGGACTTGACGTAGTCCATGAACTTGTAGTTGCCTGCGCCGACGACCATCGTGTTCGCGGGCATGCCGATCGGGGTGGCGTAGGCGCAGGAGCCGCCGATGACGCAGGCCATGAGGACGGCGCGGGGGTCGGCGCCCATGCCCTGGGCGATGGAGAGGCAGATCGGGGCCATCAGTGCGGTGGTTGCGGTGTTGGACATGAAGTTCGTCATCACGCAGCACAGCAGCAGCACCACGAAGGTCAGCAGGTACGGGGAGGGGTTCGCGCCCAGCAGGCCGATCACCTTGTCGGCGATCATCTGGCCGGCGCCGGTGCTCTGCAGGGCAGAGGCCAGGGACAGCGTGCCGCCGAAGAGGAAGATGGTCTTGAGGTCGATGGACTTGAGCGCCTCACGCTCGGAGATGACGCCCGTGAGCATCAGGAGGATCGCGCCCATGCAGCCGGTGACGGCGAGCTTGATGCCGATCTGGTCTTCAAAGATCATGCCGAGCAGGGTGACGATCAGGATGACTAGGGAGAGGACCTTCTTCCACTTGGGAACCTTGCTGAAGTCCTTGACGTCGTCGAACACGGAGTCGCCGTTGTCCTTGGTGTCGTGGTTCGGCAGGAGTTTGAAGCCGATCGTCGCGTAGAACAGGATGCCCGCGAGGAGGATGGGCAGGCCGACGATGGCGTACTCAAAGAACCCGAAGGAGAGGCCGATGGGCTCCAGGGTGCTCTGGGCGATCATGTTGCCCGGGGCGCCGATGAGGGAGAGGTTGCCGCCCATGGCAGCCGCGAAAACCAGCGGCATCAGCAGGCGGGAGCGCTTGAACCCGGACTTGGCGGCGATGCCGATGACCACCGGGATCAGGACTGCGGCGGTGCCGGTGTTGGAGAGGACGCCGCTCATCAGGCCAACGATGACCATGATCGCGATGATCAGGCTGCGCTCGGTCTTGGCAAACTTGGTGACCAGGCCGCCGATCTCATTGGCCATGCCGGTCTCGAACAGGGCGCCGCCTACGATGAACATGGCGACGAAGAGGATGACGTTGGAGTCGATGAAGCCGCCGAACGCCGTCTTGAGGTCCAGGACCTTGGTCAGGACCAGGCCGACTGCGACGATCATCGAGGTCAGGCCGAGAGGGATCTTCTCGGTTACGAACATGATGATTGCGAAAAGCAGGAAGAGCAGGGTGATAATTGCCGGGCTCATGGTGCTACCTCCTTCAGGTAAAGCATTTAAATTTGGGGGTGTGCTTTTGATCTCTGACATTAATATAACAAACCTCAGGTCATTTGTCGATTTAATGAAACTCATGTGGCCATAAATAAATTTTATGAGATATCTTGCAAAAAACGCCCGTTTCTGCCATAATAAAATGCAGGAAAACGGGGGGATTTCACCATGACGCTCAACCAGCTGCGCTATTTCTGCACCGCAGCCCGCTGCCACAGCATTACGCAGGCGGCAAAGCTTATGTTTGTCACCCAGCCCGCCGTCTCCAGCGCGATCCGCGAGCTGGAAACGGAGTTCTCCGTGAAGCTCTTTTCCTTCACCAACAACCGCCTGGAGCTTACCGTCGAGGGCGAGCAGCTGTATGAACGGGCCGCCTCGCTTCTGGATGCGAGCGACGACCTGCAGCTCCAGTTCCAGGACGCCAGCCGACGCAGGCCGACGGTGCGCCTCGGCACCCCGCCGAACCTGAGCGCGGTCTTCTTCCCGGAACTGCTGGACGCCTTTCACGCCGCGCACCCGGAGATCTACCTGGAGCTCGCGGAGTATGGCTCCGTTCGCGCCTGCGACATGGTGCAGAACGAGCAGCTCGACCTGGGCCTGGTCAACATGGAGCTCTACGCCGTCGACAAGTTCTCGAATCTCCTTCTCGCGACCGACCGGCTCCTCTTCTGCGTGGCGGAAAACCATCCCCTCGCCGGCGAGGAAACGCTGGACCTCCGGTGCCTGGATCACGAACCCGTCATCCTCTTCAACCGCGACTCCGTCCAGAACCAGATTCTCCTGCAGCACTTCCGCGCGCTCGGCATCCAGCCCCGCGTCGTCATGCACTCCAGCCAGATCACCACTACGCGCAAATTCGTCCTGCAGGGCAAGTGCGGCTGCTTCTTCTTTTCCTCCATGCTGCCCCTGGTGCCGGAGCTGAAGGGCATCCCCATCTCGCCGGAGATCCCGACGCGCATCGGCCTTGTCTGGAAGAAGGGCAAGTACATCTCTGCGCACACCCGCACCTTCATCCGCTTCTGCGAAGCTTATTACCGGGAACATCCATTATCACAGCCCGGCCGGGAGTAAAGGCCGGGTTGGTATGTTTGGTCTCCCGACAGGTAGAAGAATAGGGTAGAGAGGGGTTGAAGCCCCTCCCTCCCATTGCACCGTACGTACCGGTCAGGTATACGGCGCTACATCAAAGCAGGAATTCAAGTACACCTTGCGAGATAGTACTCCAAAGGATCGACCAGTCCCGGCCGGTCCTTTGTTGCTGTTCCGAGTATTTTCGGGCTGAGCAGATAATTGACCACATCACCTGAGGCTTGCCTATACCATCCGAGACGAGAGTTTGATACTTTGTATATCTCCTCGTCGCTTAGTCTGCATTTTCCGATTTTGTTCAGCTTCTGCAGATTTCTTTGGATTGTTTTCGGTTTTTTCCACTGCTTGAGTATGACCACACGTACTTTAGCCAAGCTCATCCAAGATCTTTATGAAAGTCTTATTCACGATCTGCTCTCGGACCCGGATGATGCGATTGACATAGGGAAGAGACACACCAAGCTTCTCAGCAACCTCCGTCTGAGTAATCCCGTCTTCTATAAATAGCATAATTTTCTAGTTTTAATCATAAAAGCTATTATCACCTTTGTCAAGTAATGCCCCTCCCCTCTTGTTGCTCAGCGCCGAATTCTATGCTATACACCTATTAGAGCACATCAGAAAAAGAGGCGCAGCCGCGGAAAACCTCTGTGACGAGAACCTTCCACGGCCGCATTGCGCTCGACGAGCGCCCGCAGGCGCACGGGCGCACAACTAAAAAAACACGCAGTCAGGACAGAGATCCGACCCCTGTCTCTTGCCCTGCTCATTGCCGGCATAGTCAG
>CACYHB010000048.1 GCA_902774015.1 Oscillospiraceae bacterium
GCTTGCACCTTCCAGGCACAGCATTTCAAACTCAAAATCGTCGTCGTGACGGACCCTGCACCACTCGCGGTCATGGTATTCTTCAAGGATCGGATCGCCCTCCGACCAGGCTCTGCATTCGCTCATTGGCATATCCTTTCTCTGACGGTTCCGCTTCGTCCGTCTTGTTTTCTTTCCCGGCCTGACAGGCTCCCGACCATGCATCTGCCGGCGTCCCAGTTTGTATTATAAGCAGATGCCGGAAGAAAGACAACAGAAAAACCCGGCCGCTCAGGCGGAAAAGACAAACTTCTTTGCTTCATAAGCCCTCGGGTGAATTGACAAAGCCGGCGATTTCCGGTAAGATAGAGAAAATTCCAGATGATTACAGTCTTTCGCCGTCCCGAACGGCAGGAGGAATGTGGGTGAAAGGCCCCGCGAGTCGGTCACTGTGAAGCCGCGCAAATGCGGATAAGTCAGATACTCCGAAAGCTGTATGCGTTTCTGCCGGAACCGGAAGTGCAGCAGAAAGCTGGGCCGAAGCATTGCAGGCCCGGCCTGATTTTGCGTCCCCGTCTGCCGGAAGGCAGAGGGGGATTTTGTTTTGGCCGCAAAGAAAAGTATATAGAAAACAAGGAGAAAGAAACCATGAAGAAAAAACTTACTGGCATGCTCTCATTCCTTCTGCTGATCGCCCTGCTGGTCTGCTGCGGCGCATCGCAGGCCATGGCTGAGGAACCGGCGCAGGATGCGCAGGAAGAAGAGGAAGAGGAAAACTACGAGACCGGCGATGCCTCGCTGGACAACCCGCGCAATCAGGACGGCATCGGCGAGGAGGAGCTGCTGGTCGTGTCCTTCGGCACGAGCTTCAACGACAGCCGCCGTCTGACGATCGGCGGGATAGAAGACGCGCTGGAGATGGCCTTTCCTGACTGGAGCGTGCGCCGAGGCTTTACCAGCCAGATTATTATTGACCATGTCGGGGCACGCGACGGCGAAGTCATTGACAATGTCACCGAGGCTCTGGACCGCGCCATCGCCAACGGGGTGAAGACGCTGGTCGTACAGCCGACGCACCTGATGCACGGCTTTGAGTACACCGATCTGGATAATGAGCTCGCATCCTATGCCGACGCCTTTGACAAAATTGCCGTGGGCGAGCCGCTGCTGACAAGCGACGAGGACTTCTCCCGCGTGGCGGACATCCTGGTCGAGGCGACAAAGGAATACGACGACGGCAAAACGGCGATCTGCTTCATGGGTCACGGGACCGAGGCAGCCTCCAACGAGGTCTATGCAAAGATGCAGCAGGTGCTGGCGGACAAGGGCTGCAAGAACCTTTACATCGGCACCGTGGAGGCAAAGCCCTCGCTGGATGACGTGCTCGCTGCGGTGAAGCAGGGCGATTACAGCAGGGTGGTCCTGGAACCGCTGATGATCGTTGCCGGCGACCATGCGCACAACGACATGGCGGGCGATGAGGACGACAGCTGGAAGAGCGTTTTCGAGGCAAACGGCTACGAGGTCACCTGCCTGCTGCGGGGCCTGGGCGAGATGGATGCGATTCAGGAGATCTTTACCGAGCATGCCCGGGCGGCGGTGGATTCGCTGATGGTTGCGGATGCCTCTCAGATGACGACCGTGGAGAACGTGGTCGAAAAGGACATGAAGCCTGTGTTTGCCGAGGATCTCCTGGACGGTGTTTATTCCGTCGCGGTGAGCAGCAGCTCGTCCATGTTCCGGATTGAGAGCTGTGAACTGACCGTCGCGGACGGAAGCATGACGGCGAGGCTGAACATGAGCAGCAAAAGCTACGGCTTCCTCTATCCGGGGACGGCAGAGGAGGCTGCCGCGGCAGGGGACGAAGAAGCCATCGCAGCGGAGGAAAACGCCGAGGGGAAAAACAGCTTCGTCTTTCCCGTGGAGGCGCTGGACAAGGGCCTGCCCTGCGCGGCATGGAGCAGCAACAAGCAGCTCTGGTATGACCGGACGCTGGTCTTCCGCGCGGATTCCCTGCCGACGGAGGCCTTCCGCGAGGGCTTCCTCGCTACCCCCGCGAGCCTTGGCCTGAAGGACGGAAGCTACCGCGCGGCGGTGACGCTCAGCGGCGGCTCGGGCAAGGCGAGCGTTCAGTCCCCCTGCCTTGTGCAGATCACGGACGGCGCGGCAGAGGCCGAGATCGTCTGGAGCAGCGACAATTATGACTATGTGATCGTGGACGGTACGAAGATCCTGACCGAGATCCGGGACGGAAAGTCGGTCTGCGTCATCCCGGTGGCGGCCTTCGACTGTGCGCTGAACGTGACGGCGGACACCACGGCCATGAGCCGGCCGCATGAGATCGATTATACGCTGCGCTTTGACTCGGCGACCGTCACGCCGGCTCCGTGAAGAGAGCGGTCGCCGTCCTGCTGCTTCTGACGTTCCTTCTCAGCGGCTGTGCACAGGCAGGAGGGAAGCCCGGGGAAGCGGAGCCCGAACCGGCAGAGCGGCTGGTGCTTCGCTATGCCGATCAGTTTAGCGTGGGGTTTGACGCGGCGGGCTGCGCGCTGGTCACCATCGGCGGAGAGGACCGCTTTCTCGTCGTGCCCGAGGGCGCCGAGGCACCGGCAGAATCCGACATTCCGGTTCTGCTGGCACCGCTTCGGCGGCTCTATATCGCCTCTTCCTCGGCGATGGACCCGATTGTGCGCATTCATGCCCTTCCCTCCGTGCGCCTGACAGGCACCAGACGGGAGGACTGGACCCTGCCGGAGGTGCAGCAGCGTATGGACGAGGGTGAACTTCTCTACGCGGGGAAGTACGCCGCGCCGGATTACGAGCTGCTGCTGAGCGAGGGGGCCAGCCTGGCGGTCGAGAACACCATGATCTGGCACAGCCCCGAGACGAAGGAACAGCTGGAGGCATTGGGCATTCCCGTGCTGGTGGAGCGCTCGAGCTATGAGAGCCACCCGCTGGGCAGGCTCGAGTGGGTCAAGCTCTATGGCCTGCTTACCGGCAGGCTGAAGGAAGCCGAGGCCTTCTTTGACGCCCAGGCCGCTCTGGCGGAAAAGGTGATTTCACAGGACAGCACCGGCAGGACCGCCGCCTTCTTTTCGATCAACGTAAACGGCGCGGTCCGCGTACGCCGCCCGGAGGACTATGTTGCCCGCAGCATCGAGCTGGCCGGCGGGAGCTATGTTCCGCTGATTCCGGTCGAGGACGGGGCAGGTGCCCGGGCGACGATGAACATGCAGCCCGAGAGCTTCTATGCCGGCGCCCGGGATGCGGATGTCCTGTTCTACAATGCCGCCATCGGGGGCGCGCCCGGCAGCATGGATGAGCTGCTGCAGAAGGGAGAATGGCTGGCGGACTTCCGGGCGGTGCGCAGCGGCGAAGTGTGGTGCACCGAGGCGGACCTGTTCCAGCAGAGCTCGGGCATCGCCGAACTGATTGACGAGATGCACCGGATTCTCAGCGGCACGGCCGATGAGGATGCGCTGCGGTATTTTCACAGACTGAACTGAGGGGAGGCGGAGGTATGGACGGACAGACACGGCGCCGGGTCTGCGCCTTCTTTCTGCTGTTTCTGCTCTTGCTCGCCCTCACTGCTGCAAACCTCCTCGCGGGCACCGTACCGGTAACGCCGACCGAGCTGCTCCGGGTTCTGCGCGCGCAGGGGGAGGTCGACAGCACCGCCCGCGTGGTCTGGACGCTGCGCCTGCCGCGCCTGACTGCGGCGGCCTTCCTCGGCGGGGCCCTGGCGGTGTCGGGCTTTCTGCTGCAGACCTTCTTTTACAATCCCATCGCGGGACCATTCGTGCTGGGCGTCTCCTCCGGCGCGAAGCTGACCGTCGCGCTGACGCTGATCGCAGCGCTGTCCTGCGGCAGAGCGGTTGGCTCAGCGGCGCTGATCGGGGCGGCCTTCTGCGGCTCGATGCTCACGATGGGCCTGATTCTGCTGATGAGTGCCAAGGTCCGAAGAATGTCGCTGCTGATCGTCTGCGGCGTGATGATCGGCTACATCTGCAGTGCGGTGACCGAGTTTGTCGTGACCTTTGCCGATGACGCAAACATTGTGAACCTCCACAACTGGTCCATGGGCAGCTTTTCCGGCATCCGCTGGGAAAACCTGCCGGTGATCGTCGGGGTGACGGCCCTCGGGGTCGGGCTGAGCTTTCTGCTCTCCAAGCCGATGGACGCCTGGCAGCTCGGCGAGAGCTACGCCCAGAACCTGGGGGTGAATCTCCGGCGCTTCCGGCTGGCGCTGATTCTGCTGTCCAGCCTGCTCTCGGCCTGCGTGACGGCATTTGCCGGGCCGATCTCCTTCGTGGGGGTGGCGGCGCCGCATCTGATGAAAAGTCTGTTTGGGACGGCCAAACCCATCGTGATGATCCCGGCCTGCTTTCTCGGCGGTGCGGTCTTCTGCCTGTTCTGCGATCTGCTGGCGCGCACGCTGTTTCAACCGACCGAGCTGAGCATCAGCGCCGTGACGGCGGTGTTCGGTGCGCCGATCGTCATCTGGATGCTGCTGAAAAGAAAGGCAGGGCAGGCGGATGCGTGAAGAAATCCTGAAATCCGAAGACCTGGCCGTGGGCTATGACGGGAAGACCGTGCTCCATGGGCTTTCCTTTTCCCTGCGTCCGGGAGAAATTCTGACCCTCATCGGGCCCAACGGTGCGGGGAAATCCACGATCCTGAAAACCCTCGCGCGGCGGCTGGAGCCGGTAGCCGGCGCCGTCCTGCTGGACGGAGAGACGCTCTCCCGCATGGCGGAAAACGAGCTTGCCAGACGCCTGTCCATCGTGACCACCGAGCGGCTGCGCGCCGAGCTCATGAGCTGTGCCGAGGTGGTCGCCACGGGGCGCTATCCCTATACGGGCCGGCTCGGCATCCTCTCGGAGCAGGACCGCGCGGTGACGCGGCAGGCCATGGACCTTGTCCACGTGAGCGAGCTTGCCGCACAGCGCTTTGATGAGATCAGTGACGGTCAGCGCCAGCGCGTGATGCTCGCCCGCGCCATCTGTCAGGAGCCGGAGGTGCTGCTGCTGGACGAGCCGACCTCCTTCCTCGACGTGCGCTATAAGGTCGAGTTCCTGACGACCCTGAAGCAGCTGGCCCGGGAAAAACAGATCGCGGTCGTGCTGTCGCTGCACGAACTCGACTGTGCCGCGCGCGTCTCCGATACGGTGCTCTGTGTCCGGGACGGCGCCGTCGACCGTGTCGGCAGGCCGGTAGAGATTCTTACAAGCGCGTATATCGAGAAGCTCTACGGCATGGAGCCGGGCAGCTACAACGCCTTCTTCGGCGAAGCGAAACCGGAATTTCAGGGCGATCAGCGCTTTTTTCAGAACCGGGGCTGCCCCTTTTTCCCCTGCCACCGGGGCGTGAAGGAGCAGGACTTCAACTGCCTGTTCTGCTACTGTCCGCTCTATGCGCTGGGTGACCGCTGCGGGGGGAACTTCCGCTATACCGACAGCGGGGTCAAGAGCTGTGAGGACTGCGCCTTCCCGCACCGCCGGGAGAACTATGAACGGGTCCTTCGGCGCTGGCCGGAGATCGCGGCGCTGACAGAGCGGAAGGAAGAGAACGCCTTCGGTCTGCCCGGCATCCGCAGCGGTGTGAAGCTGTTGCGCTGCGGGTATACGACCGGGACCTGTGCGGCCCTGGCGGCGGCGGGTGCCGTACGGCTGCTGCTGACCGGCGAGGCGCCGGAGCGGGTACGGATCACGACGCCGAAGGGCTGGACGGTCGAGCTGCCGCTCGAAGATGCCGTGCTGGACGGCGGGGAGGCCCGCTGTGCCGTGCGCAAGGATGCCGGCGACGACCCCGACGTGACGGACGGCTGTCTTGTCTGTGCCGCGGTAAGCAGGTCGGAACCCGGCGGCATCCGCATCGACGGCGGTGCGGGGGTTGGCCGTGTGACGAAGCCGGGACTGGACCAGCCCATGGGCGCGGCGGCCATCAACACGGTCCCGCGGCGCATGATCACCGACGCCGTGAAAGAGGTTTGTGACGAGCTCGGGTACAGCGGCGGCCTCTCGGTTGTCATTTCCGTCCCCGGCGGCGAGGAGATCGCCCGGCGGACCTTCAATCCGATGCTGGGCATCGAGGGCGGCATTTCGATCCTCGGCACCTCCGGCATTGTCGAACCCATGAGCGAGCAGGCCCTGATCGACACCATTGAGCTTAACCTGCGGCAGGCGGCCGCCCTGGAACCCGGGTCCGGCGGCGCAAAGCGGCTGATCCTCACGCCGGGCAGCTACGGCGAAAGCTATCTGCACGCCATCGGGCTGGACGCGCTGGGCGTGCCAGTGGTCAAGTGCTCGAACTTCATCGGCGAGGCGCTGGACGCGGCAGCGATACAGGGCTTTTCCGAGGTGCTGCTTGTGGGGCATGTCGGAAAGCTCGTCAAGCTCGCGGGCGGTGTGATGAACACCCATTCGGCACAGGCGGACTGCCGCGCAGAGCTCTTCACGGCCCACGCGGCCCTCTGCGGCGCGGATGGTACACTCTGCCGGGCGCTGATGGAGGCGGTGACGGCG
>CACYHB010000049.1 GCA_902774015.1 Oscillospiraceae bacterium
GATCTATCCGGTGCTGGACGATCGGGTGGAGCTTTATGCTTCCTATGAGAAGTACGCCGACGCCTGCTGGTCGCCCAAGGCGACAAAGGCCATGTGGGATGCGTATTTGAAGGGCGCGGACGAGAGTCTGCTGCCCTGCCTGGTTCCTGCCCGGTGTGAGGACTTGAGCGGCCTGCCGCCTGCCTACATCGAGCCGCAGGAGATTGACGTGCTGCACGACGAGGCTGTGGCCTTTGCGAGTGCCTTGCAAAAGGGCGGAGTTTCAGTGGAGCTTAACGAAATTGTCGGCTCCTACCACGGCTTTGACAGTGATCTTTCCTCGCCGCTTGTCCGGCGTGTGATTGCGCATCGGATCGCCGCGGCTCAAGAAATGATAAAAGAAATGCGCTGACCGTTGAGGTCAGCGCATTTTTTGATTGTTGTTCTATCCAAAGTAAACCGCCGCCCAGAGCGGGATCGTCACAATGGATAAGGCGGTGGAGAGGATAATCAGCTTGGCCGAGAGAGCCCGGTTGCCGCCGTAGATCGTGCAGAGCATGGTGGAGTTGGTGGCGGCGGGCATGGAGGCCATCAGGATCAGCACACCCTTCAGCACCGGGTCCACGTCCAGGAAGGAAAGGAGCAGCGCCATCAGCGCGCCAAGACCGACAAGGCGGAGCAGCACATAGGGGATCGCCCTCCACTCGGTGAAGATCTCCTTGAAGGGGACGCTGCCCAGCACCGAACCGATGACCAGCATGGCGCAGGGAGAGGTGGCCTGGCCGATGAAGGCGCAGCCGTCCAGGAGCACCGATGGCACCGGCACACGCAGCAGATAGAGGAGCGCCGCTGCAACGCCCGAGAGGAAGGCCGGGTTCAAGATCTTTTTCAGCGGCAGCTTTCCCGCCAGCAGCCAGATCCCCAGCGAGAAGCACAGCAGATTATAGGGGATGTTCAGCAGCGAGGCATAGAACGCGGCGTTCCCACCCAGCACCGCGGCGCAGACCGGGATGCCAATATAGGTGACGTTCCCGCACATGGTCTCAAAGAGGTACACGCCCCGGTCGTCGGCAGGCGGCTTCAACAGAGGCACCACGACCATAGCCACGAGCCCGCTGAGCAGAAACATCCCGAAGGAGAGGCCTAACGTGATGAAAACGCCGCGGGAGTCCACACCGGAGCCGGAATTCAAAATCGCACTGAACAGATAGAAAGGTAAAATGATTTTGACCACGATGTTTGACACCGTGGCGGTGCCCTCTTCAGTGAGCACACGGAGCTTACGGCAGACAAAGCCTGCCAGGATCCCAATAAAGATGACTGTGATTTGATGCAGGGCGGCAGACATAGTTCTCCCTCCATGATGGATTGTATCTACATTATAAAGAAAAATCAGAACGTGAAAAGCCGGTGAATTCGCTTTTTTATCCGCAAATTTGCTTCCTTGTAAACCTGACGAATACAAAAACATTAAAACAAATTTGCGAATATTCAAGTGGAAAAACTCATGCTATGGTAGGATTATCCCAAAATCGGAAAAATGATTAGGAGGATGCACATGAGTACAAAAACAAAGAAAGGCTTGCTGAGCGGTTGGTTTGAATCCTCGTTCTGGGACACGAAGATCACCTCCGCCAACGTCCATGGCAAGGAGCGCTGGCTGGGCTATGTGGCCGGCCCCTTCGGCGTGATGCTGCTGCAGTCCATTGTCAACAGCTACTTCAACAAGTACCTGACCGATACCCTGGGCTTCACGGTCACCCGAGGCATGTGGATCGCCAGCTTCATGGTCGTGTTCCCGGTGCTGTCCAAGCTGCTCGACGCCATCACCAACGTGATCATGGCGAAGATCCTGGACAACACCAAGTGCCGTCAGGGCAAGCTGCGTCCCTGGTTCATCCTGTCCCTGCCCATCACGGTGGCCAGCATCATCATGATGTTCGCCATACCGAACATGAGCGCCAAGGCTCAGGCCGTCTGGGTCGTGATCTCGTATAACCTGTTCTATTCCGTCGGCTACACCATGTGGTACATGGCCTATGAGCTGTCCGCCGCGCTCTCCACCCGCAACGTCAAGCAGCGCTCCGGCAACTCCATCGCGGGCCAGGTCACCAAGAACATCGGCACCGGCATCATTTCCATCCTGTTCCCCACGATCCTGTCCCTAATCTCCCACAGCGTGGGCGGCGACAAGCAGGGCTATCTCGTGACCTTGTCCGTGATGTGCGTCATCGCCGTGCCCCTGACCTTCATCCAGTACTTCTACACCCGTGAGCGCATCACCGAGGAGCGCCGCGCCACCGAAGGCGAGGGTGAGCTGGTTCAGGTCAAGGAGGCCAGCTTCGGCACCCAGCTCAAGGCCTGCGTCAAGGACAAGTACTGGGTCATGTTCATCATCCTGATCTTTGTCTATCAGGTGCTCAACGCCCTCAAGAGCGTTTCCCAGATCTACTACGCCGGTTGGGTCGTCGCGGGCAACGCCTACGGCGAGGCGGCCGCCATCCAGGCGCGCTTTACCATGATCGCCATGGCACCCATGGGCCCCATGCTCTTTGTTGTGCTGCCCATGATAAAAAAGTTCGGCCGCACCAAGATGATCATTCTCGGCTCCGCCATCGCTTTCGTCGGCGCGCTGATCGCCTTCTTCGGCGCCGGCAGCACCATGCCTGTCTATGCCGGTACAGGTCTCGGCGGCGTGGGCGCCATGTTCTACGTATACACCATGATGAGCTTCACCGGCGATGCCATCGACCATGTGGAATACTCTCAGGGCGTCCGCGTAGAAGGTCTGACTGCCGCCCTGGTCGGCTTCATGCACTCGCTGGCCAACGGTCTCGGCCAAGGTCTGTTCAACCTGGGTCTCATGATGAGCAAGTACACTACACCCGAGATGATCGGTACCGTGGAGAAGAAGGGCAAGCTGATCGAGGTCTACGCCGATCAGACCGCAGGCGCCACCACCTGGATCAACTTTTCCTATCAGGGCGCGATCGCGCTGACCGCGTTGCTGTTCCTCGTCCTGTTCGTGTTCTTCTTCGATATCGACAAGCGCATGCCGGAGGTTACCCACGCACTGGTCGAGCGCAAGAAGGCCGAATGTGAGGCTAAGGGCATCCCCTATGTCTCCCATGAGGAGCAGATGAAGGCCGAGATCGCCCAGCAGCAGAAGGAAGCCGAGGAGAACCGTGTCAAGGAGCTGAAGGAGTACTGCGAGAAGAAGGGGCTCGACTTCGAGACCGAAAATCAGAAGTATCTAGACAAGAAAGCGAAAAAGGACGCGAGGAAAGCGGCCAAAAAGGCGAAGAAAAAAGAATAAACCATGATAGAACAGGCTTTCGGCAACACGCCGAAAGCCTGTTCTTTATATCTTCTGATTTTTTTCCCGGTATGCTGCGGGCGGGATTCCCGCGATCTCCTTGAAGGTCTCTGCGAAGAAGCTGCGGGAGCCGAAGTGAAGCCGATCGCAGATCTCCTGAATGCTCAGATTGGAGGCCAGAAGAAGGGTCTTGGCCTTCTCCACCTTGACGATCTTGATATAGTCGTTGATGCTGTAGCCGGTCTCGGCCTTGAATTTGCGGGAGAGATAATAGTCCGCGTAGCCGATGCGGCTGGCGATCTCGCCCAGCGTCAGCTTGTCCTCGGCGTGCAGCTCGATATACTCGCAGCAGCTCTGGATCTGCGGGGAGTAATCGGGATTGGACCGGCTTTTGTGGACGAGATGGATGAAGTCGTCGTACATCGTATGGCCGATCTGGGCGGCGTCCGCCACGGTGCGGCAGTCCATGATGTCCTGGATATAGGCGTCGCCCCGGGAATAGGCCACCTCCGGCGAGATGCCGCCCTGGATCGCCGCGCGGGTGCACAGCGTGATGAAGATGATCTGAGACACGCGCACCTGGTCCAGCGAGCCCATCTGCCCGGCGTGAACGCCCCGGCTGGCGGCAGCCGCGTCCTGCAGGACAGACTTGTAATTGATATCGCCCTCGCTCACCATACGCATCAGCGCCTGCTCGCGCATATAGGTGTTCATGCGATCCTTCCGGGGGGGCGCTTCCTTCCCGTCTCTTTGAACCGCCGGCTCGTAAAACACGATATCGGCATTGGTAAGCCGCTCTCCCGTGACGCAATAGTGCAGCATCAAGGTGTAGCGGAAGAAGTCGATAGTGGACACCACCGGGATCCGCTGCAGGATCTGGATGAGCTTGGGCCGCCAGCGCGGTGGGATCATGGCGCTTTGGATGGCGCGGCTGATGGCCTCAGGCGAGAGCTCGACCGAAGTGACCGGGCCGAAAACATGGATCCGCTTCACCGCGTCCCCCTCAAATTCAAAGGCCGCGCTCCAGCTCAGACCATAGGGGATGCTGATCAGAATCGGCTCCCGATGCTCCTTGGCGTGCTGCTGCACCGCCTCCATACACCCGGCAGAGGAAAAGACATTGTCCAGCACCTTGTCCGGGCAGTTGGTTCCAATCAGCTTGCCCTCCACGTCATAGCACCAGCCATACATTTTTCCGGTGCAGGAGAGCAGATCCTGCAGGATCTGCAGCCGATCGCCAAGCGGCAATTTCATCAATGCCATAAAATCACATCCGTTCCTTGAAGCTTTTCTAATAATAGTGTACCATAGATGTGGCAAATTTCAAGACAGGATAGCGAAATAATGAATATACTTTCCGCTT
The DNA here is from genome assembly GCA_902774015.1 of Oscillospiraceae bacterium. Lineage (GTDB taxonomy): Bacteria > Bacillota > Clostridia > Oscillospirales > Oscillospiraceae > Limivicinus. The sequence goes on from CACYHB010000049.1 coordinate 4,659, forward strand.
TTCGGCCGCTATAATGGGGGCAACAATAAGGGTAAGGAGTGTTCTATATGAAAATTGGTTTTATCGGAATGGGCATTATGGGTAAGCCCATGGCTTTGAATCTTCTGAAGGCGGGCTATGACGTGACGGTCTCCAACCGCAACATGGCAAAGTGTGAGCCGGTCGTCGCCGCGGGTGCCAAGCCCGGCAGCTATATCGAAGTGGCCGAAAGCTGCGACGTGGTCATTACCATGCTCCCCAACGGCCCCCAGGTCAAGGCCGTCATGCTGGGCGAGAAGGGCGTTGCCGCCCACATGAAGCCCGGCAGCACCTTCATCGACATGAGCTCCATCAACCCTGTAGACTCCAAGGAGCTTTGCGCCGAGGTCGGCAAGTACGGCGTCGAGATGCTGGACGCCCCCGTCTCCGGCGGCGAGCCCAAGGCCATCGACGGTACGCTCTCCATCATGGTGGGCGGCAAGCAGGAAGTGTTCGATAAGTATAAAGATATGCTGGGCGCCATGGGTTCCTCCGTCGTCCGCTGCGGCGAAGTGGGAGCGGGCAACACCACGAAGCTTGCCAACCAGATCATCGTGGCCTGCAATATCCAGGCTCTGGCCGAGGCGCTGACCCTGGCCCAGAAGGCGGGTGTGGATCCCAATCTGGTCTTTGACGCCATCAAGGGCGGTCTGGCCGGCTCCACCGTCATGAACGCCAAGGCTCCCATGATGATCGCGGGCAACGACAAGCCCGGCTTCAAGATCGACCTGCACATCAAGGATCTGAACAACGCTCTCGACTGCGCCCACTCTGTCGGCGCGCCCGTTCCCATGACCGCCTCTGTACAGGAGATCCTCCAGTGGATGCACAACCATGAGGGCGGAAACAAGGATCACAGCGCCATTGCCCAGTACTACGAATATCTGACCGGGATCCAGATCGGCCGATAAACAAAACCAGTAACACAGCCCCGGCTTTTGCCGGGGCTGTTGCGCAAAAAAGGAGTCAGCAATGAATCAAAAACTTCGCATCGACGCGGAAAAGGTCGCCTATACTGCCATCAACGCCGTGATGCCGGAGGGCGCGGTACGCCGCGCTCTGCTGGGAAAACAGTTCCCGGGCCGCGTGTTTCTGATCGCGGCGGGCAAGGCGGCGCCCCGCATGGCCCAGGCGGCTCTGTCTGTTCTCACGGTACCGGTGACAGACGGGCTCGTCATCAGCAAATACGGCCACTTTGACGAGCCGATCGGGTCT
>CACYHB010000050.1 GCA_902774015.1 Oscillospiraceae bacterium
ACTTGAAACCCAAGCGCAGTCGGGTCTGAGCCGCCGGGAAACCTGTCAGGCATTTGCAAGGACCTTCAGGAAATGCTGATAGCTGGTGGGCAGCCGGTCAAAGAACTGCCGGGATAAGGTAATCAGTTGATCCTCGGCAAGACTGAAGTACTATACTTTTTTTGAACTCCGCCGTCAAGCCGCCGCTGTTTTACAGTAACTGTCAACTGAATTGTGAAACCCTGGTCGCCTTGATCCGAAAAGCTTCCGGGGGCCCTTTTGCCTCTTTTGGCTGTAAAAATCAGGAAACAGCCGGGACTTGTAATATTACGCAATCATCAGTATAATTATTTTATTAGAGTATGCGAACCGTACTGTTCAGGCATTCGAAAAGAACGAAATCCAATATGACAGGGATCATGGCGCCATGATTTCTGGCGATACTTTGCGGCAGCTGAGAACGGGAACCTGGATATCACGGTATCGGTTGAGCAATCTGCTTCATATTGACCAGTCCACAATTGAGGGATGTGTGTAACATCATTGCCTGTTTATATCCCGTGCACTGCTGGATGGGAAACAAATACAAAATGGAGGAGAAGGGTGAAATGAAGACGACGGCAGGAGACAGCGCGGCTGTGCAGAAGAAAGGACCCGCCAATGCCAGTCCGGAGAACCTGGACAGTTACATCCGTGTGACTTCGCCACCGGTCTGGGCAGCGCTGATCGGAATACTGGCGCTGGTGTTGGGGGTGTTCATCTGGGCCATGATGGGCCAGTTAAAGGTCGAGGTGAACTCTGTGGCGCTGGTGAAGGACGGTACTTTGACCTGCTTTGTGCCGCTCAAATGCAGCGAAAACCTCAACGCGGAATCCACCGTCACCGTGGCCGGGCAGACGCTTCGCTGCGGCGACGCTCAGATGCTGGAGGTGCATGCCGACGGGGAGAACGCGGAGCTGCTCAGCAGGCGCGGCATCGATCCCGCGAGTGTGGTGGCCCTGAAGCTGCCCGTATCGGTGGATGATGGGCTGTATGACGCCAGGCTCGTGGTGGAGACGGTATCGCCATTCAAGCTGATTCTCGGATAGCCTGAGGTGAAATATGAACAATAATCGATCAAAAAAACAGGTCAGGCAGCCGCTCCCCTTTGGCAAGGTTGCCGAAGTCCCCGTCGTTATGCAGATGGAGCGGGTCGAGTGCGGCGCGGCCTCGCTGACGATGGTGCTGGCCTACTATGGCAGATGGGTTCCGCTGGAGCAGGTGCGAAAGGACTGCGGCGTCAGCCGCGACGGCGCGAATGCGCTCAGCATCATGCGCGCCGCGCGCGCTTACGGTCTGGAGGCGAAAGCTTTCCGCTACACGCTGGAGCGTGTAAAAGAAACGGCAACATTTCCCTGCATCGTGTTCTGGAACTTCAACCACTTTGTGGTGGTGGACGGAATCAAGGGCGACAAGGTGTTTCTCAATGATCCCGCTCAGGGCAGCATCACCATCAGAATGAAGGAGTTTGAGCGTTCATACAGCGGCATTTGCCTGCTGTTCAAGCCGGGCGAGGGCTTTGAGCCGGGAGGCGACCGAAAGAGCCTGATCCCTTTCATCCGCGGGCGGATGAAAGGCGGCGCGGGCAAGGCGCTGGTCTTCCTGATGCTGTCGGCGGTGATCATCAACCTGTTGGGCGTCATCCAGCCCGCATTCTCCCGGGTTCTGATGGATTACCTGCTCACGGGACGCGCCGATCAATGGATTCGGCCGTTTTTAATTACGCTGGCAGTCTTTACGGTGGTTCGCGTGGGCATGCAGTGGATCGTGGATATGCACAAGATGCGAATCAGCGGCAAACTGGCAATCAACGGCAACGCGCTTTTCCAGTGGAAGCTGCTGCGCCTGCCGATGGAGTTCTACTCCCAGCGCCTCGCGGGCGACCTGCAGCTGCGCAAGGAGAGCAATTCCATGGTCACCGAAACCATCGTCCAAACCCTCGCGCCGCTGGCGATGGACACCGCGATGCTGGTTTTCTACTTCATCGCCATGGTGCGCTACAGCCTGCTGCTGGCAATGATCGGCTTTGCGTCCATCGCCATTGATGTGGCGGTTTCGCAGTATATTTCCAACAAGCGCGTGAATATCATGCGCGTGATGAAGCGGGACCAGGGCAAGATGATGGCCGCCACCATGGCGGGCATCCAGATGATCGAGACAATCAAGTCCAGCGGCGCGGAGAACAGTTGGTTCGAGAAATGGTCGGGCACCCAGGCCAGCGTAGCCACACAGGAGGCGAAGTATGCCCGCCTCGAACTTGTGATGGGTTCGGTTCCGCAGCTGGTCAGTTCTTTAAGCGGCATCGTGATCTTGTCTGTGGGAATGTTCCTCTGCTTTCAGGGGCAATTCACGCCCGGCATGATCATGGCGTTCCAGGGTTTGCTGACCGCGTTTATGCTGCCCGTCAGCAATCTCATCAACGCCAGCCAGGTCATCCAGGAAACCCGCACGGACATGGAGCGCATACAGGATGTGATGGACTACCCCGACGACCCGCTGGTCAAACAGGCGGAGCTTCGCCGCGCGGAGCGGGGGAGCGGCACGACGGATGGCACGGAATACATAAAGCTGTCTGGCAATGTTGAGATAAGGGACGTGAGCTTCGGCTATTCGCCGCTGGATCCGCCGCTCATAGAACATTTCAACCTGTCGCTGAAGCCCGGCAGCCGCGTGGCGCTGGTGGGCGGATCAGGCAGCGGCAAATCCACGGTGGCCAAGCTGATATCCGGGCTGTACCAGCCCTGGAGCGGCGAAATCACCTTTGACGGACGGCATCACAACGAGATCAACCACACAACCTTCTGCTCCTCTGTGGCAGTGGTGGATCAGGACATCACGCTCTTCGAGGATACGATCCGCAACAACATCACCATGTGGGATAAGACCATCGAGAACTACGAACTGATACTCGCCGCGCGGGACGCGCAGCTGCACAGCGAGATCATGGAGAAGCCCGGCGGATATAATTATCAGGTGCTGGAGGGGGGCAGAAACCTCTCCGGCGGACAGCGGCAGCGCCTTGAGATCGCCCGCGTACTGGCGCAGGAACCCATGATCGTTATTCTGGACGAGGCGACCTCCGCACTGGACGCCAAGACGGAGCACGGCGTGGTGGAGGCGATCCGCAGGCGCGGCATCACCTGCATCGTTGTCGCGCACCGGCTTTCCACCGTCCGTGACTGTGACGAAATCCTCGTCTTTGACCACGGCAAGGTCGTGGAGCGCGGCACGCACGAAGAGTTGATGGCGCTGAACGGACACTATTGCAATCTGGTGACGAGTGAATAAGGGGGGATGAAAATGGCCGGGACACTGGATGAACTGATTCTTGAAGAACAAAAGAAGCAGATCCTTGACAGAGAGTTGAATGACGACGAGCTGTTTGCATCCTCCTGCATCAAACTCGTCGGCGCGGTTATGGGCAGGCAATTTGGTCAGGCCCTGCTGGACAACCAGCGTGAGACGAAGGACGCCATGGACGCGATCTTAAAATACTACCACCACAGCGCGGTGACGGTGCCGGACTCGGTGACGGATGCGGACGAACAGCTGACCTGGATCTGCCGCGCCACCGGATTGATGTATCGCCGCGTTCGACTGACCGAAGGCTGGCAGAAGGACGCGGTCGGCCCGATGCTGGGCCTGTTCCGCGAGAGCGGCAAGCCGGTAGAGCTTCTTCCGAATTCGTTTTCGGGCTACAGCTTCCGCGACCCGTCCGGGAAAATGTGCAAAGTGGACGCTGACGCCGCAGCGCTGTTTGAGGATGACGCCGTGTGCTTCTATGCGCCGTTCCCGGCAAAAAAGCTGACTTATAAGGAGTTGGGTGCGCATATCCTCGGGCGCATCTCCCGTGTTGACTTTATCTGGCTCCTGTCGATGCTGGCGGCGGTGACGCTGGTGGGACTGCTCATGCCGCAGCTCAATCACGTCCTGTTCAGTGATGTCTATATGAGCGGGTCCGTTCAGATGCTGATTGGCATAGCGCTTTTCATGGTGTGCCAGGCGGTGAGTCAGGCCGTGTTCAGGGCCGTACAGAACGGATTTATGATGAAGATCCAGCAGAAGCTGAACCTGGACGTGCAGGCGGCCGCGATGATCCGCCTTCTGACCCTGCCGGCGGGCTTTTTCCACGGATACAGCTCGGGCGACCTGCAAACACGCATGAGTATGGTGCCGCTGCTTTGCAATACGCTGGTGCGTGTGACCCTCTCAACCGGTATTCCCACGCTGTTTTCACTTCTGTACATCGTGCAGATTTCAGCGATCGCTCCGGCGCTGCTGGTTCCCTCTGTGGTCATCATCGGTGCGATGATCGCTTTCGTCCTGGTCTCCACCAGGCTGCAAATCCGCGTGTCGCGCGAGCAGATGAAGCTGGAGGCCAGGGAAAACGCATTGAGCTACGCGATGATCACCGGCATACAGAAGATACGTCTGGCCGGCGCGGAGCGTCGTTTCTTCGGCCGCTGGGCGGAGCTGTACGCTCAAAACGCCGGCAAGCTCTACAATCCGCCCAGATTTTTGCGGCTCAGCCAGACGATCAACCTCGCCATTACCCTGTTCGGCACGCTCTGGCTTTATGCTTCGGCGCTGAACGCGGGCATTTCCGTCGCGGATTTCTTTGCGTTTAACACAGCATATGGGATGGTCTTTGGCGCGATTTCCCTGTTTTCCCTGATGGCGCTGGAAGCGGCAAAAATCAAACCCATGCTGGAGATGGCGGAGCCGATCCTGAGCGCCGTTCCGGAGACGGGCGATGACCGCCGCAGCGTGGAGAACATCTCCGGCGGCATCGAGCTGAACAACGTCTGCTTCCGCTACAATGAAGAAAGCCCGTGGATCGTGGACGGCCTGTCCGTTAAGATCCGTCCGCGGGATTATGTAGCCATTGTCGGCAAGACCGGCTGCGGCAAGACGACGCTGGTGCGTCTGCTGCTGGGTCTGGAGAAGCCGGACAGGGGCGCTGTATACTACGACGGACGCGATCTGGAAGGCCTTGAACTGCGCTCGCTGCGGCAGAAGATCGGCACGGTGATGCAGAACGGGGCGTTGTTCATCGGCAGTATCCGGGATAACATCACGGCAAACGCGCCGAATCTGTCGGAGGAGGAGGCGTGGGAGGCCGCGGAGATTGCTGGCATCGCGGACGATATCCGACGCCTGCCGATGGGCATGCAGACGCTGGTGTCAGAGGGTTCGGGCGGCTTCTCCGGCGGACAGAAGCAGCGCATGCTGATTGCCCGCGCCATTGCGCCGAAGCCGAAGATACTGATCTTCGACGAGGCGACCTCCGCGCTGGACAACATCACCCAGAAGCAGGTCACGGAAGCGCTGGATCGGTTAAAATGTACGCGCATCGTCATTGCCCACCGCCTCTCCACCATTCGCAGCTGCAACCGCATACTGTTCCTCGAAGGCGGCAAAATCGTGGAGGACGGAAGCTACGACGAGCTGATGGAAAAGAAGGGCAAGCAGGTATGATCCGCCGGACGCAAAACAGCCTGTTCCGCATGGAACAGGCTGTTAAATGATGCCAGGAACCGTCCCGGCTATTCCCAAAAGTGGGACAGGAGAACCCCTTGCCCCGTATCAATAGGTAGGGGGGACGCCCCCGTTAAAATCACCTCTCTTGACTTGTTCCATCGTAATGCGAAGCCGCTCTTCTTCTCTTGCCCGTCTCGCCCGCATTGCATCTGTAAAGCATTGAGCTCCTCCGGCGGTCGCTTGCGCTTCGTCAGTGGTCAATTCCTCGTCCTCGCTCCCCGCGAGATCCGCTGCCGGTTCTTCGTTGACTTTCTTGACGATGTCCTTCTCATTGTCGCTCATCTGCGTGTCTCCTCCTCTTTTCTTTTGTTCTGGAATGAGTCCCCGTGTCGAACGTCACACGGAGAACCTGTCATGTATAAATCTACTTTAGCATTTCTTTTTCCGCAAGTCAATAGGGGTTCCGGATTGTCAAACCCTCATGATCCCTTGGCGAAACGCCTTTACGCTTTCGCCGCTTCATCGGCTTCCACGATATGCCAGCACTGGGGGTCGCGGGCAAAGAAGTCTCCCGACTGCCCCCTTGCGACGGCGTGGCATCCCCTGCACCACTGGGAGAGCCGGCATTTGCTGCAATCCTCGTATTTATCCAGCGCCCGGTAAGCAAGCCTTCGCTTCTGACAGAGGCCCTCCTCATCGGGAAAATCGTCGTCAAAAACGCTGCCGATTTCGCTTCCCGCGGTTCGCCGACAGGCCAGGAGCGTTCCATCCGGCAAAATGGCGCCGGGCAAACCGATGTGACATCCGTCGTAGAGCACCCCCGGCTTCGCGTCCTTCGGAATTCTCACAAGCCCCTCTTCATACTTGTACAGGACAAAGAGATGTTCCTTTTCCGCGAATTGGGTCAGGCAGCCCTCGGCGCGATATTTCCTGTATTTTTGATAGCAGGCATCGAGGAACGCGCGGTATTCCGTTGGCCGGATCGCGTTTTTCTTGTCCGGGCCGGTGGGCACATAGCGGGCAAAGCCATACACGCCCACCCCGTGCTGTACCGCCAGGTCAATGACGTCCGGGATTTCCCAAAGGTTCAGGTGGGAGACCGTCGACATCACATGGCTCGTAATGCCGGCTTTGTGCAAAAGCGGCAGACAGGCCCATGTCGCGTCAAAGGAACCGGGCCTGCGCATACGGTCATGCGTGTCTCTCAGGCCGTCTATGGAAACCTGATAATCCGTGCATCCCAGCGTATACAGCCGGTCGCAGACCGCCTGCGTCAGATGGAACGGATTACCCATGATGGCATATGGAATATCGTTCTGCTTCAGATATTCCGCAAGCTGCCAGAAATCCGGATTGAGCAGCGGGTCGCCTCCGCTGATTGCGAATTGCAGCCGGAAATGCCTGCGCGCCGTGTATGCCATACACCGGTCCACGACTTCCTTCATCCTGTCAAAGGGGGCCGAATACAGGGTTTTGCAGGGATTCTCCCCAAAGATGTAGCAATGCGTGCAGCGCTGGTCGCACTGGTCTGTGATGTGCCACTGGAAAACCATCACCGGCTCCGTCGGTTTCGCTTTCATCTCCGCCATACTGTCGCTCCTCTCCGGATGTCGCGTCCTTGCTGTTGCCATTTGGAACATTCAGATGAAAACCCGCATGTCAATATCCGCGAGTTCTTCATGCCCGGGACGATCCGCGTGCCGGGAAAGGCCGCGGGGATGCGGAACTCAGTCTCGCTGACGATATCGCCCATCTTGGTCGGATCCTGTACGGCGATGTAACCCACGACAGCGGTGGCCTTGATGATGGCCACGATTTCACCCCGGTAGGCGGGCAGGATGTGCGGGACCGCCTGCTCCCCATCTTCATCAGGCCGAATACCGACGCGCCGAAGGTAAGCGTGAAGCCGATCATCGCGAGGGCAATGCCGCTGATGGCCACATTGCCGAATACGATGTAATACAGGATCATCAGCAGCAGTACAACCGCAGCCAGCCGCTTCACCATCCAGGTCATCTGTTGTTCCTCCTCGCTGCAGCCTGTAGGCTTTTTCGTGTAATCACAAGAACCCTGTCACCGTTTCATTGACAGGGTCCGTTGCTGC
>CACYHB010000051.1 GCA_902774015.1 Oscillospiraceae bacterium
GCCGGCGGCCAGGATGTCCTTGTAGGTGATGACCTTCACGACGCCGGGCATCTTCTCGGCCTCGGAGGTGTCGATGCTCTTGATGTTGGCATGGGAGACTTTCGCCTGCGTCAGGGCCAGGCGCAGGCAGCCGGGCATCTTCAGCGCGTCGTCGGCGCCGAAGTCCCAGGTGCCGGTGACCTTCTGGGCGGCGGAGGGACGGATGTACTTGGTGCCCTTGATGGAGTCGCCGGTGGGCTTGAAGACCAGGTCTTCCTTGCTCATCTCGCCGCGCAGAACGGCGGCGGCGTCCATGACGGCGTCGACCAGCGGCTTGTAGCCGGTGCAGCGGCAGAGGTTGCGCTGCTTGTTGAACCAGTCGCGGACTTCCTCGCGGGTGGGGCTCGGGTTGTTCTCGAGCAGCACCTTGGCGCTGATGATGAAGCCGGGCGTGCAGAAGCCGCACTGGGCGCAGCCGTGGGCCATCCAGGCCACCTGCAGCGGATGCATGTCCGTCAGCGTGCCGACGCCCTCGATGGTGGTGATCTCGGCGTTGTCGGGGATCTTGCTCATCTTGAACAGGCAGGACTTGGTGACCTTGCCGTTGACGATGACGTTGCAGGCGCCGCAGTGGCCCTCGCCGCAGCCGATCTTGCAGCCGGTCAGCAGCAGATGCTCACGCAGGACGGTCGCCAGAGTCTCGTCCTTGTCCAGGACCAGGTTCCGGGTAACGCCGTTGATCACAAGTGTTTTTCTGATCATTTGTTTACCTCCTTGCAGTTTCCTGTATATTGTCCCTTGTTGAGGGAAGTGCACTTACTCGTGCCCGTGGCCGCCGCAGCGGTCGTGATCCGGGCCTTTGCCGGTAATGTCCTTCACGCGCTCGATCCCGCGCGGCGTATAAAAAACCAGCTGCGACAGGCTCCCGTCCAGGTTTTCCCCGCTCAGACGCAGGAAATTCGCATTCTCAAAATAATCAATGGGCAGCTCCCTGCGGTAGACCTCGCCGGTTTTTTCGTCACGGACCTCGACCGTCACCTCATGCGCAACGATCTCGAAAACTTCCTCGCCCATAGGAATCGCCCCCTTCCCGGGCATTCTTTTACATCTCTATGATACGCTTCAAAAAGCGGAAGAATCAACTTACAACAAAAAGCAATTCGCAGAATTTGCGAATTGCTTTTTGTCGATCTTTTACAGTTATATGCGTATCAAGCTGTTAAAAACTTATAGAAGGATGACAAGCGTCCCGTTGATATCGCAGAGCGGGACCTTGTGAAGTCGGATCCTCTGCTCCTCCTCATAGCGGCGGAGCGCGGTTTTTACGCCGGGCAGCGCGGGATTGTTGTAATCGTGCAGCAGCAGGCAGCCCCCTGCCTGCATACGAGGCAGAAACCATCTCAGACCGGACAGCGTGCTCTCTTCCAGATCCACATCCAGGGAGACCAGGGCGAAGCGCTCTTCGATCCCCTCCGCCGAAGCGGGGAACAGCCCTTGCCGGACAACGGCCTTTTCCGGATGCGGCAGCAGACGCAGCACCGTCTCGGCCGAGGTGTTCCGGTGAGCCTCCACGAAGTCGCCGCCCTGCCCCCGTGCCTCCGCCGGATCGAAGCCCTCAAAGGTGTCGAAGAGATAGAGCGTCCGTCCCGGCAGCAGGGCGTTGATGCATCGGGCAAAGCCCCCCCGGTACACGCCCAGCTCCGCGGCCGCGCCGGGAACGTCCCCGAGCCCGGCGCACAGCAGCTCCAGCGTGCGCACGCGCACGTAGTCGCCCTCCAGATCACGCTCCGTCAGCGGGCTGCCGGGCGTGGGCGGAAGCGGGCGGATCGCACGGGGCGGGATCTGCAGGGAGGCCAGCAGAGCCGGGGGCAGGAGTTGGCGCACCCGGCCGTAGTCCGTGTTGCGGTCTGTCAGCGTCCAGTTGTCCCGGAGGAAAAGCAGCCGGTCTTCCCGGATTCCGCAGGCGGCCGCCAGTCGGGAAATCTCCGCCGCATGGCGGCTGGCGACCAGCACAAAATACTCGCTGTGCGTGTCTGCCGCCTCGGGTCGGAGGACAGGTCTTCCCAGAAAACTGCCGCCGCGCGTTTCACTGTCCAGAAACGCTGTCACTTGCTCGATCGGCAGTCCCGCATCGATCAGGTCTCCGGCCGCGCAGCCGGTCCCCCAGACATAGAGTTTCATAGATACGCCTCCCGCTTTCCTCTGGAAAATCCAGGTTCATTATATAAGATATTACCCAAAATGTACAGAAAAAGCGTCTTTACATTTGTTGAGAATGCGCGTATACTTCAAATTATCGAAATGTAAAGAATTGCTATTCGCAGATAACAGGGGGGCGATCTTTGTGCAGATTGGCGCTGTCATTGTGGCGGCAGGGATGAGTTCCCGCATGGGCGACTTCAAGCCCATGCTGAATATCGGCTCCATCTCCATTGCCCAGCGCATCGTGGCCACCTTTCACCAGGCCGGCGTCAGCCGGATCGCGGTCGTGACGGGCTATAACGCCCAGCAGCTGGAGCGGCACCTTTCCAACAGCGGACTGGTCTTCCTGCGCAACGAGGCCTATGCCACGACGCAGATGTTCGATTCGGCCAAGATCGGCCTCGCTTATCTCAAGGACAAGTGCGACCGCATCCTGTTCACGCCGGTGGACATTCCCCTGTTCACCGCCGCGACCGTCGCCGCGCTGATCGATTCGGAGGCAGTGCTGGCCTGCCCCGTCTGCGAGGGTCAGACCGGGCACCCGCTGATGATCGCCGCATCGCTGGTTGACACGCTCCTCTCGGACAGCGGCGAGGGCGGACTGCAGGGGGCGATCTCGCGCTGCGGCGCGGAGATGACGCGCATTGAGGTGGCGGACCCGGGCATTCTGCACGACGCCGACACGCCGGAGGACTACAAGGCGCTGCTCGCCTGGCATAACGAGCAGCTGGTCCGTCCCGAGATCGCCGTTTCGCTGAGCCGGGAAAAGCCCTTTTTTGATGAAAAGACCGCCATGCTGCTCTCCCTCGTGGACGAGACCGGCTCGGTCCGCCGCGCGTGTGAGCGGATGCAGATCTCCTATTCCGGCGGCTGGAACGTCATCCGCGCGCTGGAGTCGCAGCTGCGCTTCCCTCTGCTGGAGCGCAGCCAGGGCGGAGCCAGCGGCGGCGAGAGCAGACTGACCGAGCACGGGAAGCGGCTGCTGGGCTGCTACGAGAGCTATGTCAAAGCATTGCGTGAGCAGGCCAGGACCCTGTTTGAAGAGTATTTCGGAGACGAGTTATGAACCGCACCATCTATCTGATCCGGCACGCGATGCCGGATATCCCTCTGGGCGAGCGCTGGTGCGTGGGCGGTAGGAGCGACTTCCCCCTCGGCCGACTGGGTCGCATCCAGGCATCCAGGCTTCCCTTTGTAAAAGAGCTGGACGGTGTGAAAGCGGTTTTTGCAAGCCCGCTCGTCCGCGCGATCGAGACGGCGCGGCCGCTGTGCGGGTCGCCGCGCATCATGCCCGGGCTGGAAGAGCAGGACATGGGCGTGTGGGACGGCCTTTCCTTCCGGGAGATCATGGCGCGCTACCCGGCGCTCTATGCCGCGCGCGAACGCGACCCCTCTCTGCTGCCCGATGGCGCGGAGTGTGAAGAAGCCGTTGCGGGGCGGATGCGGGAGGCGATCCTCCACTGCCTTCGTGAGAGCGAGGGCGATATCGCTCTCGTCAGCCATAAGGGCGCGATCGCCGCGATCACGGGACAGCGCAGCAGGCTCGGCTATACCACGCTGACCGTGCTGGAGGAAGAAAACGGCGCGCTGCGCGTGCGCGATATCGGGCTTTCGCCGCAGCCGGAGCTGACGGACGAGCTGTGCCTTGCGATGCTGCGCGCTTCCGGGGCGGACGACTCGCTCGTCGCGCACTGCCGCGCCGTCGCCGCGCTGGCGGACGAGCTGTGCGCCATGCTCAAAGGAAAAGGGGTCGCCCTCGACGGCGAGGCGGTCCACGCCGCGGCGCTGATGCATGACCTTGCCAAGGGCGAGCGGGACCACGCCGCCGTCGGCGGGCTATGGCTCAAAGAACTCGGGCTCCCGCAGCTTGCGGAGATCGTCCGGCAGCATACCGAACCGGACAGCGACGCGCTCAACGAGGCGGGCCTCGTCTTTCTGGCCGACAAGCTGGTCCGGGGAGAGCAGCGCGTGGATCTCACGGAGAGATTCGGCGCGAGTCTCGCCAAATGCAGGACGACGGAGGCGCGGGCCGCGCACGCGCGGCGTTTCGCGCTGGCCCGTTCCCTGAAAGAAAAAACCGATCGGCTCACAGGGGCCGAATAAAACACATACAGGAGGCTGCCATGAAACTTGTCAATACCGAGGACGCCGTCGGCCACGTGCTGTGCCACGACATCACCCAGATCATCAAAGACGAGAAAAAGGGACCCGTGTTCCGCAAGGGCCATATCATCCGGGCCGAGGACATCCCCGTCCTGCTGAGCGTGGGCAAAGAGCACCTTTACATCTGGGAAAACAACGAGAACATGCTCCACGAGGACGAGGCGGCGGAGATCCTGCGGGATCTGTGCATGGGCGAAAATATGCACGCCACTGAACCCAGGGAGGGCAAGATCGAGCTGGTGGCCGATATCGACGGGCTGCTGCTGATCGATCGGGAGCGGCTGCGCGCCGTCAACTCTCTGGGCGACATGATGATCGCCACACGCGCCTCCGGCTTTGTGGTCAAAAAGGGCGAGAAGCTCTGCGGCACCCGGGTCATCCCGCTCGTCATCGGGAAGGAGCGCATGGAGCGCGCAAAGGATGTCGTCGGCAGCGAACCGCTGCTGCGCCTGCTTCCCCTCAAAAGCAAGAAGGTGGGCGTGGTCACCACCGGCAGCGAAGTCTTCTGCGGGCGTATCCAGGACACCTTCACCCCCGTCATCGAGGCCAAGCTCAAGGAGTTCGGCGGCAGCGTCATGACGGAGCATGTGACGCTGGGCGACGACCATCAGGCCATCACCGCCGCCATTCTGGACATGCTGTCGAAGGGCTGCGAGATGGTCCTCTGCAGCGGCGGCATGAGCGTCGACCCCGACGACAAGACGCCGCTGGCGATCAAAAACACCGGCGCGAATATCGTCTCCTACGGCTCGCCCGTGCTGCCCGGGGCCATGTTCCTGGTCTCCTACATGCCGGACGGACGGCCCGTCTGCGGCCTGCCCGGCTGCGTGATGTACGCCAAACGCACCATCTTCGACCTGCTGCTGCCCTATCTGGTGACGGACACCCCCATCACCAAAGAGCAGCTGGCGGGTCTGGGCCACGGC
>CACYHB010000052.1 GCA_902774015.1 Oscillospiraceae bacterium
GGACGGCGGGTTATTGTACTCGAGGCGGGCCTTGCCCCCTCGAGCTCCCCCGCTGCTCTGTTTGTTGTGCTTTCAGCGTAGTTCTTTGACAGTCTCAAGAAGAGGGCTGAAGCTCCTGCGGAGCGTCAGCCCTCTTTTTGCGTCTTTTCGGACGGCGCGGCGCCTGTCAGCCCCGCATCAGATCCTTGTCCAGCCAGCCGTTTTTGATGCAGCGGCACAGGTCCCAGCTCTCCTTCCAGGCCAGATCCGTGGGAACGTTCCGGTCACGCAGCAGCTGATAGTTCCAGTAGAACCAGCCGGCGGTCTCCTTCCACTCGTCCAGCTGCAGCTTTGCGATCTCCCGGTAGCGCTTTCTGCACTCCTCTTTGTCGCTCTGCACGTTGTTTGCGTACTTGTTGCTGATGCACCACTCGCCGACGATCACCGGAATGTCCCGCTGCGCCCTGCGGATCTGGCTCATCACGCCCGCCAGATACAGCTTGTAGGCCCAGGGCCTGGCAAAGGGCACGAAATTCTCCATCGCAAAGATGTAGGGGTGCGTGTCCAGGGCCACGTTCCGGAAGCCGGCGCTGCGGAAGAAGCTGTTCCAGGCCGTGCAGCGGAAGCCGTCATGGAAGACGACGGTCTTCTCCTCCGGCAGAATGGCGCGCAGGCGCCGGTAGGCGTCGGTGTAAAACTCACGCAGGAACGGCAGCGGCACGTAGCCCGAGCCCTTGGCCTCCTCCTTGTCCACCGCCTTGCCCGTGCTGGGCGCGGTGACGTAGACGATCCAGCTGATGGGCTCGTTGAGCACTTCGATGCCGTAGAGGCCCTCCCGCCGCCCGTAGCGCTTTGCCAGCCGCTCCAGAACGGTGAGCGCGAACTCCACCTCTTCCGGGTGCCTGTACCAGTGGCACACGCCGGTGAGGCCCCCGTTGTCATAGCCGTTCTGGCTGTAAGGGACGGTGTGCAGGTCCAGCAGGATCTTCAGACCGTATGCTTCCGCCCAGTCGAAGGCCTTGTCGATCCAGGCGGTGGCGTCCACAAAGGGGGGACGGTCGCCGAAGGTGAAATAGGGGACCGGCAGGCGCACCGTGTTCAGCCCCTGTTCGGCAATGAAGCGGAAATCCTCCTCCGTCACATAGGTGTCGCGGTGCTCTTTGATCAGCGCCGCAAAGGCCGCAGGCTCCATCTTCCGGCTCAGCCAGGTTTCGTCCTCCGTTTCGGTTGCGGCGAAAAGATCCGGCTTCATCCATTTTTCCAGGACGAGCCAGTTTCCGAGATTGGTTCCGTGAATCTTCTCCATGTCAGCCTCCTTCTGTACCGACACCCCCGTCTCGACGGGGGTGTGCTTTGCCTAGCGTTATTGTATCATCCGTAAAATGCGCGGTCAACGCCGAAATCGCCTCAGCGCACGCTCTCACCCCACAGGAGGGAGGTTTTCACATAGGTTCTTCGGAAGGAAAAACCGGGCGACCGGATCCGCTCATGCAGCATGACGGCGGCGAGCCGGCCGATATCCGCGCTGGGGATCATCGCCGTCGTCAGCGAGGGGGAGACGATCGCGGCCTCGGGAGAACCGTCGAAGCCCGTGACCATCACGTCCCCGGGGATGGAAAGCCCCATCCGCTTCAGCGCGGTCATCAGATGAATGGCCAGATAGTCGTTGGCGCAGGCAAAGGCGTCCGGCATGACCGGCATGGCGGCCAGATGCTTTTGCAGCCAGCCCGGGTCGCCGTATTCCTCGCAGTCCTTCTCCAGGATGCAGAGTCTGCGGTCGACCGGGAGACCGGCCTCGCCCATCGCGGTGCAGAAGCTGAACCAGCGCTCGGAAAAGCTGCTGCAGTGCTCACAGTCGCCCACAAAGCCTACACGCTTTGCCCCGGCGGCGATCATGCGCCGCACCATAAAGAGTTCGCTCGCGAGGTTTTCCATGGAGATAAAATCACATTCGATGAGGGAAGTGCCCGCATGGGCGTAACCGTCTACGCAGACCATGGGTTTCCTAAGCGCGCAGAGCATCTCCAGATAGGTCCGGTCGAAAAGTTCGATCACCAGGATCCCGGCGGCGTCCGCGGGGCTGAATCCGGACGGCAGACGAAGCGCCCCGATCTCATCGGGAGAGACCTCGAAAATCTTCAGCGTATAGCCCAGGCGGCTGATCCGGTCGGTGAAGCTGGTGATGAAGAAAGCGCCGAAGTTGTGGCTCAGCAGCTTGTGCTGCGTCAGAAGCGCAACGGTGCCCCCGGGATTCTGCCCGTCCGGCAGCGCGGGACGCTGGTGGTAGCCGAGGGCCTCTGCCTTTGCGAGCACCAGCCGGCGGGTCGCCTCCGGAACGGAGCCCCGGCCGTTATATACTTTGGAGACGGTATTGCGCGACAGCCCGCAGGCGTCCGCAATATCCTGCATGGTTATTCTCTTCAGCGCCATGGAATCCACCTCTGCCGTTTCTGCTTGTTAAGTATCATAGCATGGCTACAAAAGAATTGCAATATTTACTAAATGTAAACTTATTTGCTGCCCAGGCTGTGAGAACTGTACAGAGAAACAGCAGCCCGGCGGGCAAATGCTTACAATTTTTTGAGCAAATGCACATATTATGTTGACAGAATGTGGCGGACACACTATAATATTTCTGTTAATAGTTTACATTTTGTGCACTTTACGTGTGCGTGGTAAACCAAACGGAAAGCCCAACACAAACCATTTTTTTCAGGCACACATCTTGTGAGGAGGTTTTTGTGATGAAACAGGCGAAACTGCTGACTGTGGTGCTGCTTCTGGCGGCGCTTCTGCTGTCCAGCTGCGCATTGGGCGTCCCGACCGTGAAGGAGGTCCCGGCGGAAACGGCCGTCGAGATGATCCCGGAGGCCCGGGCGGAAGAGACTGCCGGCGAGGCGGCTCCGGCCGGGGAGGCGGCTCCTCTGGCGGATACGCCCCAGGGCGGCTATTTTCTGCAGCCTCTGGCGGCAGGAGGCGGTGTGGACGCTGTGACCGCCGACGCCAAGCCTTTGTTCAAGGCGAAGTTTGAAGGCGACAAGGTCGAGGGCAGCGGCGAGGCCGTGGACGGCGTATACCGTTTTGCGGCGACCAAAACCGACGGCGAAGCCTGGCACGTGAAGCTGGAGAGCAATTATCCCACGGTTGCCGGCAGAGACTATCAGGTCACCTACCGTTTTACCTCCGACGTGGCCGGCAAGGTCAAGTTCGGCGATTTTCAGGAGTTTGAGATCCAGAAGGGCGACAACAGCGTCACCGGTATGATGATCGCCACCGGCGGCACCAGCTATCTGGATCTGCAGCTCGGCATGCTGCCCCCCTTCACGATCGAATTCAACGAGATCGAGATCGAGGAATATGCGGACGAGGTGGAGTATGAGAACGCGCTGCCCAAGGCCATCGACTTTGAGAACGAGGCGAAGGTCTATGAGAAGCACGACCAGGGCTACGCCCCTATCCCCACCCGCACCAAGGACGATATCAACATCAACTACTTCTCCACGTCCTGGGAAGCCGGCGTGTGGAAGTCCCGCCTCTACGTAAAGACCGGCCTGATCCCCGAATCCGGTGTGCGCTATCACATCACGGCCGACGTGGAGAGCGATATGAACATGCCCTTTGAGATCCTCTTCAACGACGGGGACGTGGAGAAGGGCTACGGCGCCCTGTACGGCCAGAATCTGACTGCGGGTGAAAAGAAGACCTGCGAGGCTGTGATCACCGGCGCCGGCGAAGGCGAGGAGCTGGTGCTCCAGTTCTCCCTGGGCGAAGCGCCCGAGGACGCCAACGTGAAGGTCGGAAACGTGCATATCGAGACGATCACCGACCACTATAAGAGCCTCCTGCCCGCGGGCTTTGCGCTGGACAAGGAGGTCTACACCGGCCGGACCCTGACCTCTCTGGTCCCGACCGACTACAGGAATATCCCGCTGAACGTCTCCTACAGCGGCAGCGAGACTGTGCGCGAGTTCCACGATCCCGACTTTGAGGCGAGCCTTGAGAAGGCTGCCGACAGCGCGACTTACCGGATCACCAGGGCGCGCGAGAGCAATCGCGGCGTCTGGGAGGCGAAACTTTTTGTCGACACCGGCTTTACTCCCGTGCCCGGAAAGCTGTACGAAGTCAAGTTTGATCTGGACTCCGAAAAGGACCAGGAGAAATACGAGATCTGCTTTGACGGCGCCGGCGGCGACAACGAGAACTTCGGCGCGATCAAGCCCGAGCTGCCTGAGACGCTCAAGCTGAAGGCCGGGCAGCGCAGCAGCGTGGACTATCTCTTTTCCACCGACGCGGACCACGGTCCGCTGACCATCCGCATTCAGCTCGGTGAGACGAACACCGCCGCGGGCAACACCGTCAAGATCAGCGGCCTCGAGCTGCGTGAGATTTCCTCCACCGGCACCGAACTCCAGCTCCCCGGTTTCGGCTATCCCAAGCAGAATCCGGACAGGCAGGAGATCGACGTGGAGATGCCGGACTTTGCCTACCCCGAGATGCAGCCGGCCCAGGAGACCGACGTGGAGATGCCGGGCTTTGCCTACCCCGTCACCACGGGCGGCAGCTCCCAGCATGTGGACGACGCCTGGGTGAGCAAGACGCTTACGCTTTCCACCAGTCAGATCGCCTGGGAAAATTCGGCGGCCCAGGCCTCCGTGCTGGGCAGCGACTCTGCCAAGTTGGAGATCACAGCGCCTTCCCAGCAGGCTGACGCGCCCTGGACGATCCGCCTGCACATCGGCACCGGCCTTACACTGGAACCGGGCAAACAATATAAGGTCGAGGCGAATTTCAGTGCGACGGATCCGACCGGTAAATGGGAATGCAAGCTCAGCAACGGCCCAGCCGATGTGGACGGCGATTATCCGAACCAGTTCGGCTCCGGCTACGGCTATGTGATGGACACCGAAGACCAGACCGCGGCGATTTCCAAGACCTTCACGGTTCCGGAGGATCTTCCCTGCAAGGAGCTGGTGCTCCGCTTTGACCTCGGCAGAAGCGGAACCAATACGATCACCGTTTCCGACATCAAGGTTTCCGAATTCGTGCCTGCCCATGACGAGATCATCGACCCCGTGACGACGCCGAATTCCTTCGTTCTGGAGCCCCGCAACGGCAACGAAGTATCCGATGCGCAGCTCAGCGGCGACGGCAGCAGTGCCACCGTAAAGGTGGTCGCGCCAAGCCCCAGCGGCGACGATTGGCATATCAAGCTCCTGGCCAACACGATTTCAGCCCCGATACCAGCGTGAACCCCGACGACAAGCTGGAGTTCCTGGGCAGCGAGGTCCGCAATACCGTTACCGCCCGCTACACCGGCGAGCTGCAGATCGTGCTGAAGCTGGGCAAACGCGCGGCGGACAGCACCATCACCGTGAGCGACATCTCCATCAAGGAGATCACCGAAGGTTCCGGCTCCAACAACTCCTTCGTTCTGGAGCCGCGCAACGGCAACGAAGTTTCCGATGCGCAGCTCAGCGGCGACGGCAGCAGTGCCACCGTAAAGGTGGTCGCGCCAAGCCCCAGCGGCGACGATTGGCATATCAAGCTCCTGGCCAAC
>CACYHB010000053.1 GCA_902774015.1 Oscillospiraceae bacterium
ACCACGCCGATCGCGATGAGGGAGATAACGCCAAGAGCGGACTCAATGATCATGGAGCCGTAGCCGATGATCTGGGCGTCCTTCTCATTGTTGATCTGCTTGGAGGAAGTACCGGAGCTGATCAGAGAGTGGAAGCCGGAGCATGCGCCGCAGGCGACCGTGATGAACAGGAACGGGAACAGGGGCTGGCCGGCCGGGTTCTTCCAGCCGTAGAAGGCAGGAGCTTCGACCGTGGCAGCACCGGTGAAGGAACCGCCGATGATGGAGATGACAGCGATGATCATCATGCCGTAGAGCAGGAAGGAGCTCAGGTAGTCACGCGGCTGGAGCAGAATCCAGACCGGGAGCAGGGAGGCAACAATGACGTATGCCCAGATGAAGAGCACCCAGAAGTTACGGCTGAAGTGCAGGCCGACTTCCTGGCCGATGAAGACGATCGCGATGATGCCGATGATGCCGACGATGGTGGCAGGACCGATCTTCGCGTTCTTGCGGTACACAAAGAAGCCGAAGATTGCAGCAATGACGATGAACAGGATGGAGGTCATTGCAGTGGCGCCGTTTGCAGTATAGGTTGCAGCGGCAGGATCCACCGACACGAAGGTTCCGGCAACGACCGCCGTGAAGGAGGCGATAACCAGAATCAGCACTGCCAGAGCGAAGATGATGAACAGACGCTGAGCTTTGATGCCCATGGAGTCCTTCATGATCTCACCGACAGAGCCGCCGTTGTGGCGGATGGAGGCGAACAGGGCGCCAAAGTCGTGCATGGCACCGAAGAAGATACCACCGAGGACGCACCACAGGAAAACAGGCACCCAGCCGAAGACTGCAGCCTGGATCGGTCCGTTAATCGGGCCTGCGCCGGCGATGGAGGAGAAATGGTGACCCATCAGAACGGCGGGGTTCGCAGGAACGAAGTCCTTTCCGTCGTAGCTGGTGTGGGCCGGGGTTTCACGATTGGGGTCTACGCCCCACTGCTTGGCAAGCCAGCTGCCGTAGAACACGTAGCCGAGAGCAAGCAGCACGATCGCGACGATGAGGATAAGTAATGCGCTCACACTTTTCACTCCTTAGATGAAAAATATTATTTATTCACTAAATGTTGTCAGGGCTACGCTCTGGCAGCAAATAGCTTCTTGAAATAGGGAACCAGCTCGTGACCGGCGCTGTTGGTCACTGTTTTTTCGGTTCCGAGGCTCGTCACACCCGTCAGGAGATTGCTGTAGCCGTGAAGGCCGAACTTGTAGTTCTTTGTTGCGCTCTTCTTTTTGATGGTACGCGCAGTTTCTTCTGAAACGGAATCGGCGATGAAAATCACCTTGACGTTGGTGCACTGGTGCTCCGCATGGGGCTTCACACGGGGGAGCCCGTCTTCCCAGGCCCAGTTCATACACCGGTCGGCCAGTTCCGGACTGAATGATTCCGCCGAGAACACATAACAGTACTCGTTCTTCTCATTCGCCCAGACCTTGACCTTTTTGGTCAGCCAGTATTTTTCATCCCGTGCGCCGTAGTCCGCCCGAAATACCAGGGGGAGGTCCGTTTCCACATCGTCGTGGATGGAGTAGTACGCGCTGTAGGAGTCTTTCAGGACTTCCGTAAAGACCTCTCTGGAAATCGCCATGTCGGAGAACCTCTTTCATACCGGGGCAGGTGCTTAAAATTTTTAAACAGATACCCCGCCACAAATACAGTGTGTACTATACCGCAACGACAGAAAAAAATCAATAGTTTATTTAAAATTTCTTCACAATTGCCGCCCCTCTTGTGCCTGCGTATCTCCTGCCACCGCAAAATATAGTGCAGCACGGCGGATAACTTTACAATTGTTCCTCTTTGCGTTATGATACAGAAAAACTCAGGATGGTAACGATATGGGCTCAAGTCTTTTCCGATACTGCGTTCCCTGCCTGTTCGGGCTGGAAGGTCTGGTCGCCGACGAACTGCGCCGCATGGACCTCCCCGAAGTCCGGGCGGAAGACGGGCGCGTGTTCTTCTCCGGCACCCTGGCCGACTGTGTCAGGGCGAACATCTCCCTGCGCTGCGGCGAGCGCGTGCTGCTGCAGCTCGGGAGCTTTCCGGCGCCGACTTTTGACGCGCTCTTTGAGGGCGTGCGGGCGCTCCCCTGGGGCAGCCTGCTCCCGAAAGACGCCTCCTTCCCCGTGACCGGCTACTGCCTCAATTCCGCCCTGTTCTCCGTCCCCGACTGCCAGCGCATCGTCAAAAAGGCAGTGGTTGAGAGCATGAAGACCCGCTGGAAGCTGGAGCAGTTCCCGGAAACCGGCGCGGAATACAAAATCCGCTTTTCCATCCGGAAAGATCAGGCCGACCTCTTCCTGGACACCTCCGGCACGCCGCTGCACAAGCGCGGGTACCGCCCCGCCCACACCGAAGCCGCCCTGCGCGAGACGCTTGCCGCCGCCATGGTGAAGCTGGCCCGCTACCGCGGCAAGGGGGACTTCTGCGACCCGTTCTGCGGCAGCGGTACCATTGCCATCGAGGCCGCGCTCGCCGCCCTGAACCGGGCGCCTGGGCTCTACCGCAGTTTTGCCGCCGAAAACTGGGCCTTCGTCGACCCGGCCCTGTGGCGGCAGGCACGGGCGGAAGCGCTGGTCGCCGAGTATACGGGCGATTATCACATCACCGCTTCGGACATTGACCCGCGCGCGGTTCAGATCGCGCAGGAAAACGCCGTGCGCGCCGGCGTGGAGCACCTCATCGACTTCCGGGTGGCGGACGCGGCCGCCTTCTCCAAAAAAACGGAACGCGGCGTCATCGTCACCAACCCCCCGTACGGCGAACGGCTGCTGGATGTGCAGCAGGCGGAGGAGCTTTACCGCCGCTTCGGCGCTGCGCTTTCAAAGCCGGGCAACGAGGGCTGGTCGCTGTACCTGCTTTCGTCAGACGCGGACTTTGAGCACTGCTTCGGGAAACCGGCGGATAAAAAGCGCAAGCTCTACAACGGCATGATCAAGTGCGACCTGTACATGTATTTTAAATAGAGGGAGACGCCAATGAAACATCTGTTCATCGTAAATCCCAAAGCCGGAGGCATCGACGCCACCGAAGAAGTCCGCGCCCGCGTTCAGTCTGCGTTCCGGACCCGGGAGGAACCCTATGAGATCTACGTGACCCGCGGCCCCCGGGACGCCACGCGCAAAATCCGGCTCGACGCGTCGAACGGCGAGGAGCTCCGCGTGTACGCCTGCGGCGGCGACGGCACCTTCAACGAGTGCGTGTGCGGCGCCGCGCTTGAAGAGAACGTTTCGGTCTGCCCCTTCCCCACCGGCACCGGCAACGACTTCTGCCGCATGTTCGGCACCGACGCGGACCTCTTCCGCGACCTGAACGCCCTGCTGGACGGCACCGTGCACGAAATCGACCTGATTGCCTGCAACGGCACCTACAGCGTCAACATCTGCTCGGTCGGCATCGACGCGCGCATCGGCACCGACGTCCACAAATACAGCGGCCTGCCCGTGGTCGGCGGCAAGGGCGGCTATATCGTCTCGGCCGTGGTCAACGCCTTCAAGGGGATCGCCACCACCATGCACGTCCGCTGCGGCAGATACGACCTGGAAGCAAAGCACTCCCTGGTCTGCGCGTGCAACGGCAGGTTTTACGGCGGCGGCTTCAACCCCTCCCTGGATGCGAAGCTGGACGACGGGATCATGGACATTTTCATCGTGAAAAAAGTCTCTCTCCTTACCCTGGCCCGCTGCATCGGGAAATACGCCAAAGGCCGTGCGGACGAACTCCCGCAGTATATCACGCACCTCCGCGGCACCGATCTCTACATCGAGCTGGACGGCGAAGACGTCATCAACCTGGACGGCGAAGCGGTCCCGGCCATGTCGGTCAACATGCACCTGATTCCGAAGGCGCTCCGCCTGATCGTTCCGAAAGGGCTGGGGCACGGGACGGAGATCTGCCCGCTGTCGCTTTAAAAAACCCGTAACAAAAAATTTATAATTTTTCCCCCTCGGGGGCTTGCAAAAACAGAAAAGTGTGGTATCATTAGCATTGTTAGCACTCAGGTGTTTTGAGTGCTAACAATGCTGAAATTTTGTAATCTAATTTCATGGAGGTTATGAATAATGAAACTGAAGCCATTGGCAGACCGTGTCGTTCTCAAACAGGACGCAGCCGAGGAGCGCACCGCTTCCGGTATTTTCCTCACCTCTTCCGCACAGGAAAAGCCTGAGGTATATGAAGTTGTCGAAGTCGGCCCCGGCGGTCTTGTGGACGGCAATGAAGTCACGATGATCGTTGTCCCCGGTGAGAAGGTTCTGGTCGGCAAGTACAGCGGCAGCAAGGTAAAGCTCGAAGACGTGGAGTACACCATTGTCCGTCAGAGCGACATTCTGGCAGTGATTGAGTAATTCAGGAGGATAGTATCATGGCAAAACAGATTATTTACGGCGAAGAAGCCCGCAAGGCTATTGAGCGCGGTGTCAACCAGCTTGCTGATACCGTTAAAATCACCCTCGGCCCCAAAGGCCGCAACGTGGTTCTGGACAAAAAGTACGGCACCCCGCTGATCACCAACGACGGCGTCACCATCGCCAAGGAGATCGAGCTTGAGGATGCGTTTGAGAACATGGGCGCCCAGCTCATCAAGGAAGTTTCCACCAAGACCAACGACGTGGCCGGCGACGGCACCACCACCGCGACGGTTCTTGCGCAGGCCATGATCAGCGAAGGCCTGAAGAACCTGGCGGCAGGCGCCAACCCCATGACCATGAAGCGCGGCATCCAGAAGGCGGCCGCCGAGGCTGTTGAGGCTGTCAAGGCCATCTCCAAGCCGATTTCCGGTTCCAAGGACATCGCCCGTGTCGGCACCATCTCTTCCGGCGACGAGCTCATCGGTTCCCTGATCTCCGAAGCAATGGAGAAGGTCAGCCAGAACGGCGTCATCACCATTGAAGAGTCCAAGACCGCCGAGACCTACAGCGAGGTCGTCGAAGGCATGCAGTTTGACCGCGGCTATCTCAGCCCCTACATGGTCACCGACCCCGACAAGATGGAAGCCGTCATCGACGACGCGCTGATCCTCATCACCGACAAGAAGATCTCGAACATCCAGGAGGTTCTCCCCCTGCTCGAGCAGATCGTCAAGACCGGCCGCAAGCTGCTCATCATCGCCGTCGAGGGCGAAGCCCTGGCGACCATCGTGCTGAACAAGCTGCGCGGCACCTTCACCTGCATCTGCGTCAAGGCCCCCGGCTTCGGCGACCGCCGCAAGGAGATGCTGCAGGATATCGCGATTCTGACCGGCGGCCAGGTCATCTCCAGCGAGCTCGGCATGGAGCTGAAGGAAGCTGACCTCTCGATGCTCGGCCAGGCCCACCAGGTCAAGGTCACCAAGGAGAACACCGTCATCGTCGACGGTGCCGGCGACAAGAAAGAGATCCGTGCCCGCGCCTCTCAGATCGAGCGTCAGATCGAGACCACCACGTCCGACTATGACCGTGAGAAGCTGCAGGAGCGTCTGGCCAAGCTGTCCGGCGGCGTAGCCGTCATCAAGGTCGGCGCAGCCACCGAGACCGAGATGAAGGAGAAGAAGCTCCGCATCGAGGACGCCCTGAACGCCACCCGCGCCGCTGTTGCCGAAGGCATCGTGGCTGGCGGCGGCACCGCCTACGTCATCGCCGCCAAGGCGGCCGAGAAGCTTGTCGGAACCCTCGAGGGCGACGAGAAGACCGGCGCTGCCATCGTGGCGAAGGCCCTGAAGGCCCCGATCATGCAGATCGCGGCCAACGCCGGCGTCGAAGGCGCTGTCATCCTGAACAACGTTGCCGGCAACAAGAACGTCAACTACGGTTACGACGCCGCCAACGACACCTACGGCGATATGATCAAGCTCGGCATCGTCGACCCGACCAAGGTCTGCCGCAGCGCGCTTGAGAACGCCGCGTCCGTGGCCTCGATGGTCCTGACCACCGAGAGCCTGGTTGCCGACATCCCCGAGAAGAACCCGCCGATGCCCGCAGCCCCCGACATGGGCGGCATGTACTGATA
>CACYHB010000054.1 GCA_902774015.1 Oscillospiraceae bacterium
GATGACGAGTTCGATATCTTCGTCATGGGCACCAACGACAAGGGCGAGCCCATGCTCCAGCATGCACCTCTCGGCAGTGCTTCCCCTGTTGAAGTGCGTGAGGCTGAGATGGTTGACGGACCTCTTGCCGTGCTCGACAGCTACTACGGCGTATACGTCACCTGCCCGGATGACGCACTGTACCGTCTCAACTGGATCAAGGACATCTACACGCCCGACATGCACACCAAGTATGTCTTCCCGAACGTGTTCATGAGCGCTGACGACACCAAGACCCTGTCGAACCTCAACGCGGATCTTGACAAGTGCATCAAGACTGCCCGCGCCGACGGCATCATGAACGGCTTCGGCGATGCCGAGTGGGACAAGCTCCAGAGCGACCTGCAGGCATACAAGCTGGCTGACTATCTGGCAATCTTCCAGAAGTATGTAGACGCGTCCGACGACTCCGTTCTCTCAGCTGATTAAGCCTCCCTTTTCCATACTTTATTCCTTGCCCCTGCCCACTCCCACTGAGGTGGGAGCGGGCAGAGAGAAGGGCTTTATGCCAATCATAGAGCCTTTCTCTCTGCCAGATGCAGTCAGGAGAGTGAACTATGAGCAAAGCCTTACAACACGCCCGTGATTTTGAAGCCAAATATCTGCCCTATACCCGTTCCGAGCTGCCCCACTTCCATGTGACCGGCGGTATCGGCTGGATCAACGATCCCAACGGCTTCGCTCCGTACAAGGGCGAGTACCATCTGTTTTTTCAATACTACCCCTACGATACCAAATGGGGTCCCATGCACTGGGGCCATGTAAAGACCCGCGACTTTATCCGCTGGGAGCGTCTGCCCGCGGCACTGGCTCCGGATTCCGACTATGACCGGGACGGCTGCTTCTCCGGCGGCGCGGTGGAACTGCCCGACGGGCGTCATCTGCTGATGTACACAGGTGTGCGCAATGTGCGCCGACGCGACGGATCCATTGAGTCCTTCCAGACCCAGTGCATCGCGATCGGCGACGGCGTGGATTACAGAAAGCAGCCCTGCAACCCGGTCATTGACGGCGCGATGGTTCCCGAAGGCAACAGCGTTCACGATTTCCGCGACCCGAAAATCTGGCGCGAGGGCGAGGCCTTTTATGCCGTGATGGGCAACCGGAGCAGAGACGGCAGCGGTGAGATTCTGCTGTTTAAGAGCAGCGACGCACAGCATTGGGAATTTGTGAGCGTCGTGTCCTCCTGCCACAATCAGTACGGACGTATGTGGGAATGTCCGGACTTTTTCCCGCTCGACGGCAAGGAGGTGCTGCTGGTCTCCCCGCAGGAGATGGACGCCATCGGTCTGGAGTTTCATCCCGGCAACGCCAACGTCTGCCTGATCGGCAGCTTTGATCAAAAGACCTGCCATTTGATGCGCCAGTCTGTGCAGGCCATCGACTACGGTCTCGACTTCTACGCTCCCCAGACCCTGCTGACCGAGGACGGACGGCGTGTGATGATCGCCTGGATGCAGAACTGGGAAACTTCCACCTGCAAGCAGATGGAGCTGCGCTTCATGGGGCAGATGACCCTCCCGCGGGAGCTGAGCGTGAAAAACGGACGTCTGTACCAGAACCCCGTACGCGAACTGGAGCAGTACCGCGGCGTGCGCATCGACTATTACAATGTGCTCATCAACGGCGAAACCAGCCTGCGCGGTATCTCCGGCAGATGCACCGACATGACCGTTACCGTCCGCCCCGGCAACGAGAACAGCATGTACAAGTGGTTCCGCCTCTACGTGGCCCGCGACGGCGAACATTTCACGCTGATCCGCTACCGCCCGGACACCAACACCATCAAGGTGGACCGGACCCACAGCGGCTTCCCGCACGACATCGTGAACGTCCGGGAATTCCCGGTAAGCGTAAAAAACGGAGTCTTGAAGCTGCGCGTGATTATGGACCGCTACAGCCTCGAACTCTTCGTGAACGACGGCGAGCAGGCGGCGTCCTTCGTCCTCTATACGCCGGAAACCGCCGGTGCAGTGAGCTTTTCCTCCGACGGGAGCGTGCTCGTCGATGTGGAGAAATACGATTTGGAGATCAAGTAAATTTACAGGGCTACATAGTTAGATTTATGAAATCGTTTTTGACGGAGCTTCGCTTCGGCAAAAACACCTTAAGCCGAGCTTAGCGAGGCCTCGCGCCGACCAAACACGGCGTGTCACGCACCGCCGTGTGCGATGAGCGCGAGCACCTCAATTGCGAACGCTGTTCGCAATTGATTGTAATTTCCATGGCGGCTGGCCACTCCACATAATGGTCAACCGTACATGAAAAAAGGAGGAGTAAAAAGCCCCGGCTCGGGCTGCGGCAGTGTGGAGACCTGTCGTAATGCGGGAGACGTAAGTCCCCGTGAGGGCACATCAGGCGGAGGCCATGTGTCCGGAGTCAGAAAGCATGGCGACTGTACAGCTCAAGAACATTAAGAAAGTCTACCCCTTCATCAGCGGCGAGCAGAAAAAGAACAAGAAGAAAGCGGACGAGCCCGAGAAGAAAAAGGTAAACCTCCAGATCACCGATGAGGGTGTTGTCGCGGTGCAGGCCTTTGACCTGGACATTGCGGACAAGGAATTCATCGTTCTTGTCGGCCCCTCCGGCTGCGGCAAGTCCACTACCCTGCGCATGGTGGCAGGTCTGGAAGAGATCTCCGGCGGCCAGCTCATCATCGACGGTAAGGTCATGAACGACGTGGCCCCCAAGGACCGCGACATCGCCATGGTTTTCCAGAACTACGCCCTCTACCCCCACATGACCGTGTATGAAAACATGGCCTTCTCCCTGAAGCTCCGCAAGGAGCCTAAGGACGTGATCGACAAGAAGGTGCGCGAGGCGGCCGAGATCCTTGACATCACCCAGTACCTCGAGCGCAAGCCCAAGGCACTCTCCGGCGGCCAGCGCCAGCGCGTCGCCATCGGCCGCGCCATCGTGCGTGATCCGAAGGTCATGCTCATGGACGAGCCTCTCAGCAACCTCGACGCAAAGCTCAGAAACGAAATGCGCGCCGAGATCATCAAGCTCCGCCAGCGCATCAACACCACCTTCATGTACGTCACCCATGACCAGACCGAGGCCATGACCCTGGGCGACCGCATCGTCATCATGAAGGACGGCTACATCCAGTCGCGGGCTTCATCGGCATGCCTGTTATGAACTTCTTTGATGCTGAGCTCAAGCGTGACGGCAAGAAGTACTTCGTCGAGGTCGGCGGCTACCGCACCGAGCTTGACGCCGAGAAGGAAGCGCGCCTGGCCGCCCATGACGTACAGTCCCAGCCCATCACGCTGGGCGTCCGCCCCGAGCATACCGACGTTGCCGACGCAGGCATCAGCGCCAAGGTTGAGGTCGCCGAAATGATGGGCTCCTCCGTGCACCTGCATGTCAACGCGGGCGGCCGTGACGTCATCATCATCGTCCCCACCATCGACATGAAGGGCAACTACAAGCTGGGCGATACCGTCCACTTCACCTTCGGCGGCAGAGTGGCTCACGTCTTCTCCAAGGAGACCGACAAGAACCTCGAGTTCTGATTTGCCTTTTTCATAATTCATATGGCACAGCGGCCCCGTTCGGGACCGCTGTGCCGCGTTTGGGAGTAACCAATGGCTGAACAATACTACAAGGAAGCACAGAAGCTGGGGCAGAGGGAATACCGCGCCTGCGTGGCCGGGGGACGCTCGGCGTGTCTGCCGGTGCTGGATGATATCGTCACTCCGGAGCAGGTACTCAAGGGGAGCGACCTCGGGATCGAACAGATCCCGACAGAATGGATCGTCGGCACCAAAACCAGGGGACGAGTGAATACCTTCGCGCCGAACTTTATGCCTGTCGCGCCCGAAAGCTCTGAATTTGCCCAGAAATGGGAGCGCCTGTGTGAGGCGCACCTGTCAGAAGGAATCCGTGATCCGATCAAAGCCTATGAGTATATGCACCGCTATTATGTGGAGGAGGGCAACAAGCGCGTAAGCGTCCTGAAATTCTTTGACGCGCCGAGCATCCCGGCTCACGTGATCCGTGTCCTGCCGGAACGAAGCCCTGAGACGGAGAATTACTATGCCTATGTCGCCTTCTATAAATGCAGCAGGGTAAATTTCCTCGAATTTACACACGCCGAGAGTTATGGCGCGCTGCAGCAGGCGCTGGGCAAGCAGCCGGATGAGACCTGGACCGAGGAGGAACGTCGGCGTTTTTCCGCGGCCTATTACTATTTTTGCAAGGTGTACCGCTCAAGCGGGGGCGACAAGCTCAGGACGACCGCGGGAGACGCGCTGCTGAGTTATATCCAGGTCTTCGGCTATGATTCGCTGTGTGCGGCCTCGAGCACGGAAATCAAAAAGAACCTTGCCAGCATGTGGGAGGAACTCAGGCTCCGCCAGGAAGAGAGCACCATTGAGCTCAAGACAGAGCCGTCCGAAGAGAGAAAGCCCGGTCTGCTTACCAGACTTCTGCCGGGCAGTTCATCCGTTTTGAAGGCCGCCTTCCTGTATGACGGGGAGCCCGGGCGCTCCGGCTGGGTGCTGGGCCATGAGCTGGGCCGCGTCCACGTGCAGCGTGTTTTTGAAGACAGGCTCCAGACAACAGCCTACACGAACTGCATGCAGGGCGATCCGCTCCAGGTCATCGAGCAGGCAGCCGCGGACGGAAACAGGCTGATCTTCACCACCTCGCCGCGTTTGCAGCAGGCGAGCCTCCATGCCGCCATCACACATCCGGAGCTTGTCATCATGAACTGCTCCCTTAATCAGTCCCACCGCTATATCCGCTCCTATTATGCCAGAATGTACGAGGCCAAGTTTATTATTGGTGCCGTCGCGGGCTCACTCACCGAAAGCGGAAGGCTGGGCTATATCTGCGACTATCCCATTTTCGGGCAGATCGCCGGGATCAACGCCTTCGCCCTCGGCGCGCAGATGACCAATCCCCGTGCGCAGGTTTTTCTGGAGTGGTCGAGCGTAAAGGGGCCGAAGGAAGCTGAAGAAAAGCTGATCAAAGAAGGTATCCATCTCATTTCCTGTCAGGATACCGCAAGCCTGTCCCGCGGAAAACGCAGCAGCTTCGGCCTGACATATATCCGCGGCGAGGACAGAGAGCTGCTTGCCGCACCGAGCTGGAAATGGGGCGTATACTATGAAAAAATCCTGCGCCAGTTTTTCAGCAAAACCGTGCAGGATGAGTACGAGAGCAGCAGCAAGGCGCTCAATTACTATTGGGGCATGTCCGCCGGTGTTGTGGATGTGAGCTTTTCCGAGACGCTTACAAACGGGACACGGCACCTTGCGGACTTTCTGAAGGAGAGCATCGTCCGTGAAGTATGCAGTCCCTTCCTCACGCCCATTTGTATACAGGGCGGTGAGACCATCGGACAGCAGCAGGGGATGCTGAACCAGGAAGAGATCGCGGGGATGGACTATCTCGTTGAAAACGTGGTTGGCAGCATCCCGGCCTATACGGAGCTCACCCCCCTCGCGCAGGCAACAGTCGATACTTCGGGCGTCACCGCAGCGACGGAAAAGGCGGGGAAAGAAGCATGAGGATTCTGGCCGTATCCGATGTAGAGTCAAATTATTATTATCGGTTTTACAGTGCCGGAAAGCTGAAGGGCTTCGACCTGATCCTGGCCTGCGGGGATCTGAAGCCTGCCTATCTGGAATTTCTGGTGACGATGGCGGGCTGTCCGCTGTACTATGTCCATGGCAATCATGACGAGGGCTATTCACGGGAGCCGGAAGGCTGCGTGTGTATCGACGATAAGCTCGTTGTATGTCAGGGCCTGCGTATTCTGGGACTCGGCGGCTCTTACCGCTATCGGCCGGGGAAGTACATGTACACGGAGCGGGACATGCGCCGCAGAATACGGCGTCTCTGGTTCAGCCTGTGGAGATATAAGGGAATCGACATTCTGGTGACTCATGCGCCGGCAAGAGGTGTCCATGATCTGGATGATCTGCCGCACCGAGGCTTTTCCTGCTTCCTGAATTTGCTGGAGAAGTATGAGCCGCGCTATTTCGTTCATGGACACATTCACCGGGAGTATGGAATCTCAATCCCCCAGAAAAACAGTTACGGGAAAACCACCGTGATCAATGCCTGCGATCATTGTGTGATTGAGTATGATCCGAAGCAGGAGCGATAGTCTGCCAAGTCTGCTTATGCGCGGAAAGCCGCGGACGCCGGAACCGACAGCGGCAGTTTTTGTGACGTTTGCAGAGAGGACCTGTCCTTATTTTCAATACAATTCCTTTTTTCTGATCCATGTTTGATCTGCTGACCGAGAAAGGTGTGTGTACGATGCATAAACAGCGATATTGGTTTCCTCTCCTTCTGATGATGGCGCTGCTCCTGACAGCCTGCGGCAATGGATCTGCGGGCACCAACGGGAATCTGGCGCAGGCGCCTGTGGAGAGTTATGCCGCCACGGTGATCCCGGACGAGCCCTATGAGGCTGTGCCGTACAGGCTGTACCCGTCGCCGGAGGGTGGCTATGTGGGCGATGTGATGCCGTTCGTTACGGACGAAGGCACCCTGGAGCTGTATTATCTCTACGATACGGATCACAACGGCCAGGGCTACCACCCGATCTATAAATACAGCACCCCGAACCTCTATGACTATGAGGATCACGGTATGATGCTTAACTTCGGTCAGATGTCCGATCCCGATCCCGCGCTGGGAACAGGCTCCGTTATGCAGGATCTCGACGGGCGCTATCATCTTTTTTACACCGGCCACAATGACACCGGCAACGGCGGGAAGGGCAGGGAGTGCGTCATGCACGCCGCCAGCACCGACCTGGAGAACTGGGTCAAGGACCCGGAGCCGCTGTTTTTTGCCCCGGAAGGCTATTCCAGGGATGACTTCCGCGATCCCGAGGTCTTCTGGGCGGAAGACGAGCAGTGTTACTGGCTGCTGATGGCGGCCCGGGAGAATACCCTGGGCGGCGTGGTGGTCAAGTATACCTCCACCGACCTGAAGAACTGGGAGTTTGTCGGCCCGATCTACGCGCCCATGGCCCAGTACATGCTGGAGTGCCCCGATCTGTTCCGCATCGGGGACACCTGGTATCTCACCTACAGCTGGGACTGCGTCACCTACTATGCCATCGGCGACTCCATGGCCGGTCCCTTTACAGCTCCACAGGACAATATCCTGGACGGAAAGGGCCTGATTGGCGGTAGCGGCTTCCTCTTCTACGCGGCCAAGACGGCGGAGCTGGACGGAAAGCTCTATCTCTGCGGCTGGCACGGCCGCGCGGGACTGAGTTCAGATTCCGGCGTTTATCAGTGGGCCGGCAGCGTCATGAACCACCAGCTCGTCCAGCATGAGGACAAGACCCTGGGCGTGAAGGCGCCGGAGGTCTTTGGCGACTATTTCACCATCGACAAGCTGGTTCACGCGGCGGGGCTGCGAGGACAGGTAGAGGTGGACAACAATACCGTCTCCCTCTCCGCGGAGGAGGATTCCTACGCGCTGGCCGACATGGGGACCCGCCCCGCTTCCATGATACTGGAGTGTGATGTGACGCCGGACAAGGAAGGCTGCGTGGGCTTCGCCTTCGGCGGCAGCGGCAGAGATGAGAGCTATACGGCGCTCTGCCTGGACGCCAGACGCAACCTCCTGCACTATGAGGGCTATGAGATTGAGGAGATCGATGAATATGATCCCAGCGCCATCACGAAGTTCAACTTCTCCCGGTCAGATACGCATCATGTACAGCTGGTCTGCGAAAACGAGATCGTCGTGCTGTATGTGGACGAGACCAAGGCACTCACCTCCAGGATCACACACTCTGTCAACGGCGCGCACATCGGCGTGTTCGCCGACGGCTGCAGCGCGACGTTCAGTAATATCAGCATCAAAATCCCGGGGTAAAAGGTATGGACCATATCACATTGGGCTGTGGAAGAAAGACCTGAAATAAGAAGAACATTTCCAAACAAAAGGCAAGAACGGGCGGCGGGGATTTCTCCCTGCCACCCGTTCTTGCCTGAGATCATATACCTGTGGAATTGCTCTCAATCGCTTTCTGCTTTTCCAAAACTGCCTCTACTTGGGCGATCAGCTGCTCCTTATTCGGCATA
>CACYHB010000055.1 GCA_902774015.1 Oscillospiraceae bacterium
CGGCGCGCGCTACGCCGGCAAGCACGGCAACAAGGAGTCCATCGTGGCCTGGACCCGCTACAGCATCTATGCCAACATCGCCATGATTGTGTTCTTCATCATCACGAAGTATACTGTCGGTACCACGGCGATCTCCGCTTCGCTGGTTTTCAAGGTCATCTTTGTTGTCCTGACCTTCACCGTCAACGGTTTCGCCATGGGCGTCACCACTGCCAACACTGGCTTTATGGCCGACATCATCGACTATGAGCTGGACCGCAGCGGCAAATACATCCCCGCCGTTGTGACCGGCACCTATAGTCTGGTGGACAAGATCGTGTCCTCCTTCTCCGCTGCAATCGCTACCGGCTGCGTTGCCCTCATTGGATATACCACCACCATGCCTCAGCCCACTGACCCTCAGACGGAGGGCGTGTTCTGGATGACCATGTTCCTGCGCTACGGCCTCGCGGTCCTGGGCTTCATCTGCACACTGCTGGCCATGCGCAAGTGCAGGCTTGGCCGCACTGAGATGGTAGAGGTGCAGAAACGCATCGCCGACAAGAAGGCTGAGGCTCAGACCGAGCTCTTTGAGGAAGAACTGCATAAAGGAGATCCGAAAAATGCGTAAGATCACAACTCTCACCGAGGGATGGCGGTTTCTGAAAGCCGCCATCCCCGTCGATACCGCCATGGCCTATGCCGCGCAGGGCGAAGCCGTCACGCTGCCGCACACCTGGAACGCCGTAGACGGCCAAGACGGCGGCAACGACTATCACCGCGGAAGCTGCTGGTATGTGCGCGAGCTGACGGCAGAAGAAACCGCTGGAGAGCGGCTGTTCCTAGAATTCGGCGGCGCGGCCATGAGCTGCGATGTGTTTCTCAACGGCGAACAGCTCTGCCGTCACGAGGGCGGATACTCTGCCTTCCGGGTGGAGCTGAGCGGGAAACTTGCCGAAAAGAACGTATTGGCCGTGTGCGTGAGCAACGAGGACAATACGACGGTGTACCCGCAAAAGGCGGATTTTACCTTTTACGGCGGGCTCTACCGCGCGGTGAAGCTGATTGCTGTTCCGGCGGAGCACTTTGAACTGTTGAAGGACGGCACCCCGGGGATCAAAGTGACCCCGGTCGTGGATCTGGAAAAGAAAACGGCGACCGTCACCGTGGAGACCTGGCACAACGCCGCTTCTGTGGATATTACCGTAAACGGCGAAACGAAGACCGTCGAGCGCTCGGCGGAGTTTACGATTGAAAACGTGCGCCTCTGGGACGGTGTGGACGATCCCTATCTCTATACTGCCACGGCGAAGCTGCCCTCCGGTGATGAGGTCTCCGCGCGCTTCGGCTGCCGCGTCTTTACCTGCGACCCCGAAAAGGGCTTCTTCCTCAACGGCCGCAGCTACCCGCTCCGCGGCGTGAGCCGTCACCAGGATCTCAAGGGCAAGGGCAACGCCCTCTCCTATGACGACCACAAGGCTGACATGGACATCATCCGCGAACTGGGCGCCAACACCCTGCGCCTGGCCCACTACCAGCACGCGCAGGACTTTTATGATCTCTGCGACGAGAACGGCGTTGTGGTCTGGGCGGAGATCCCCTACATCACCATGCACATGCACGACGGGCGGCAGAACACGCTGGACCAGATGCGTGAGCTCATCACCCAGTGTTACAACCATCCCTGCATCGCGGTCTGGGGCCTGTCGAACGAGATCACCGCAGCCAGCGCCGTGAATGAGGAACTGCTGGAAAACCACCGGGCGCTCAACGAGCTGTGCCATCGGATGGATCCCACGAGGCTCACCACCATGGCGGACGTGTTCATGCTGGAGATCGATAGCCCCATCCTGGAAATCCCCGACATCAACAGCTATAACCTCTACTTCGGCTGGTATCTGGGCGAGCTGGAGCAGACCGATGAGTTTTTCGACGAATACCACGCGAAATACCCCGAGCGCGTCATCGGCTTTTCCGAATACGGTGCGGACGCCAACCCCGCCTTCCACTCCTCCCGCCCCGAAAAGGGCGATTATACCGAGGAATACCAGGCGTTGTACCACGAGCATATGCTCAAAATGATCGAGGCGCGGCCCTATCTCTGGGCGACGCATGTGTGGAATCTCTTTGACTTTGCCGCCGACGGCCGCGACGAGGGCGGGAAGCACGGCGAAAACCAGAAGGGGCTTGTGACCTTTGACCGCGCGCTGCGCAAGGACGCGTTTTATCTCTACAAGGCCGCCTGGAACAAGCGGGAGCCCTTCGTCCACCTCTGCGGCAAGCGCTATGAAAACCGCTGCGAGGACACCACCGAGATCAAAGTCTACTCCAACTGCAGTGAGGTGAACCTCTACGTGGACGGGACGCGCATCGGCTCTCAAACGGGCAGGACCGTGTTCCGCTTTGAAATTCCGCTGCTGGGAGAGCATCTGATTCGGGCCGAAGCCGACGGATGCAGCGACAGCATGGTGATCCGCCACGTTGCCGAGCCGGACGAGAGCTATATCTTCAACAAGGCCGCAGCCAGCGTCACCAACTGGTTTGATGCGGGCGAAATCGACCCGAGCTGCTTCTCCGTCAGTGACACGCTCGGCGCGATCCGCGCCAATCCCCAGGCCGGGGCGATCGTGGACGCCATGATGGCCAAGGGCGCTTCCGAGCGCGGCGACGTGGCCGACGCGGTGAAGGACAATCCCGCGCTGCAGCGCATGATGGGGCGCATGACCATGCTGAGCCTTTTAAAACAGGGCGGCGCGGATGAGGAATCCATCAAGCAACTCAACAGAGTATTGCAGGGAATCAAAAAATGAAGACTTACGTACAACAGATCATGCTGGGTTCCGTGACCTCGAATGAGGCGCAGGCCCGCGAGACGCTGCAAAAAATCAAGGCCGCCGGATACGAAGGCCTTGAGCTCAATTCCTTTATGATCCATCCGACCGGGCTGCTGGTGCGCATGCTGACGAAAGCAGCGGGTATGCCCACCGGCAAGGGCGGAAAGCTCGACTGGCGCGCGCTGCTTGCGGAGAGCGGACTCCGTGTTTCCAGCCTTCATACGGACCTCGGCAGCCTGGAGCGCGACGCTTCTGCTGTCGCAGCGGAAGCAAAAAGCTTCGGCACGGATAAGGTCGTAATCACTGGCATGTACCGTTTCGACTACGGCGACGAAAAGGCTTTGCGCGAGTTGGCCGGGCGGCTGAACAGGGTGGGCGAGGCACTGCTAAAAGAGGGCGTCGAGCTCCTGTACCACAACCACAACGTTGAACTGCTGCCGCTCGAAAGCGGGAAACGCGCTTACGACCTCCTGATTGATGAGACCGATCCGAGCTTCGTCGGCTTCGAGTTCGACAGCTATTGGTTCACCGACGGCGGGGCGGATTCGAAGTGCTGGATGAAACGGCTCGGCCGCCGCATGAAGCTCTGGCACGTCACCGACCGCGGCAGCCGACATTCCGGCGCCGCCATAACGCCGATCCTGAAGGCTGACAGCATGGAGCTCGGTTCCGGGAACATGGATCTGGACGGGCTGCTCGCCATCGCCCGGGAAAACGGTGTGGAGGACGTCATACTCGAGAGCCACAAAAACTGGATCGGCAAAGACCCGGTGAAGAGTCTGGAGCTCAGCGCCCAATGGCTTGGGGAGAGAAAGTGATATGAGTTTGCTGCGAAACCAAATGCCCGCCCACTGGCAGGCCCAATGGATCGATCCGGAGCTGCCCCACGAAAAAGACGAACGGCAGCCCGCCTCGGTGCTGCGCCGCCGCTTCACCCTCGACAGCACGGCGGATGCGGTGCTGTATATCACCTGCCACGGCCTGTACGAGGCGCGCCTCAACGGGCAGAGAGTGGGGGATTTCGTGCTGGCCCCCGGCACCGGCGATTACGCCAAGCGGCTGACGGTGCAGGCCTACGCGGTCTCCGATCTGCTGCGGCAGGGGGAGAATGAGATCACTGTCACCCTGGGTGACGGCTGGTACCGCGGCAGCGTGGGCATCGACGGCCTCCGCAATTACTACGGGGCGGATCTCGCCCTGCTGTGCCAACTGGAAATCGGCGGAGAGCCGGCCCTGTGCAGCGACGCAAGCTGGCAGGCCAGCCAGCAGGGACCGACGAGGGAAAACGATTTACAACAGGGGGAGAGCTATGACGCCCGCCGGGAGGAGATCACCGACTGGCATGGGGTAAGCGTGAGGGAGCACGGCTACGATAACCTCACCCCCACCGAGAGCGTGCCCATTGTGGAGCAGGAGCGCTTTGAAGGGAAAGTGTTCACCGCCCCCAACGGGGAGACGGTCATCGACTTCGGCCAGAACCTGGCGGGCTATACCGAGCTGCACCTGACGGCAAAGGCCGGGCAGACCATCACCCTCTGGCACGGAGAGACCCTGGACGAGAACGGCAACTTCACCCAGTCCAACTTCGACCCGGGCGACCGGAACAAAAACGGCATCCCCCAGAAGCTCACCTACCTCTGCAAAGAGGGGGAGAACGTCTACAAGCCCCGCTTCACCATCTTCGGCTTCCGCTACGCCAGGGTGGAGACGGATATCGACCTCAACGGCGCGCAGTTTACCGCCGTGGCCGTCTATTCGCAGATGGCGCAGACGGGCTTTTTCACCTGCGGCAATGAGGATGTGAACCGGCTGTTCCTCAACAGCCTCTGGAGCATGCGCTCCAACTTCTGCGATATCCCCACCGACTGTCCCACCCGCGAGCGCGCCGGCTGGACCGGCGACGCCGCTGCTTTTGCACCAACGGCGGTGTATCTGATGGACTGCTATGACGTGCTGCGCAAGTGGCTGGGCGAGTGCAGGCTGGCCCAGAAGGAGGACGGGCTGGTGCAGAACATCGCCCCCGTGAACAATAGCGGCAGCATGATCTCCAACATGCTACAGGGCTCCGCCGGCTGGGGCGACGCCTGTGTGCTGGTGCCCTGGGCCCTGTACGAGGCCTACGGGGACAAAAGCATCCTGGAAGAAAACTACGACATGATGAGCCGGTGGCTGGCCTTCACGGCAAAACGGGCGGGCAAGACCCGGCCCCAGAACCTGCTCAACCCCTGGCATAAATCCGATGTGGACAACGGCGCCGCCATGAAGAAGACCATGATGTTCGGCGCGCCGGAGGTGGCCACCGCCTACTACTATCGCTCCGCCTCACTGATGGCGCAGATCGCGCAGATCCTGGACAGACCCGCGGACGCGGAGCACTACGCCGTCATTGCGGATAACGCCAGAAAAGCCTACCGCCGCTGCTGCACCAAAAACGGCAGTATCGACTCCGACCGCCAGTGCGAGTATGTGCGCCCCATTGCCTTCGGCCTGCTGGAGGGCGAGGAAGTGCAACGGGCGGCGGACGCCCTCAACACGCTGGTGGTGAAAAACGGATACCATTTGAACACGGGCTTTCTGTCCACGCCGGACCTGTGCCGCGTGCTGGCGGAGAACGGCCACGCGGACACGGCCTACCGTCTGCTGCTGCAGAGCGAGTGCCCCTCCTGGCTCTACGCCGTGAAGAAGGGCGCCACCACCATCTGGGAGACCTGGGACGGCGTGCGCGCCGACGGCACAGTACACGACTCTCTCAACCACTATTCCTACGGCGCGATCACCGGCTGGCTCTTTGGTGGGGTGTGCGGCATCTCCCTGAAGGCGGGAACGCTGACCCTCCGCCCCTGCCCGTACCGTGCGCTGGGCCATGCCGAGGCCGAGTGGCGCTCCCCGGTGGGGACGATCCGCAGCGCCTGGGCCTGGCGGGAGGGCAGACTGGTCTTCGATTTCACCCTTCCCATCCCGGCGGTGATCACCCTGCCAAACGGAGAAACACACAAAGAGGAGAAAGGAGAGCACCACTATGAAGTACTTCTGTAATCCCATCAATGTGAACTATCGCTATCAGTTCAACGCCGATCCCCGCAGGGGCGGCCAGCTTCAAATCTGCCGCGAGGCGGCGGACCCGTCCATGATCTGCTTTCAGGGTCGTTACTACATCTTTGCCTCCATGACGCTGGGCGTCTGGGTCTCGGATGATCTGGTGACCTGGGAAAACCACCGCCTGCCGGAGGA
This sequence comes from Oscillospiraceae bacterium, assembly GCA_902774015.1. Taxonomy (GTDB): domain Bacteria; phylum Bacillota; class Clostridia; order Oscillospirales; family Oscillospiraceae; genus Limivicinus. Next base: position 6,045 of record CACYHB010000055.1, read on the forward strand.
GCTGCCGCTCTATGACTACGCGCCCGACGTGCGCGTGCTGGGGAACTGGGTGTACTTCTGCGCCTCCAACCGCGAGCACAACTGTGACCGCTGGCGCACGAAGGACATCCTGAACGGCCCCTACGAAAAGATCGAGGGCAGCTTTCCGTATTGGGACCCCAACCTGTTCGCGGACGACGACGGGCGCGTGTACTTCTACTGGGGCTGCTCCAACATGACGCCCATCTACGGCGTGGAGCTGGACTCCAATACCATGCTGCCCATCGGCGAAAAGCGGGAGCTTGTCTTCGGTGATCCCTATCGAATCGGCTATGAGCGCATCGGCGAGGACAACAGCACACTGCCGGCAAGCGAGGAAGTTGTGGAAGCCAAATATCAAGCCTATCTCAAGGCAAGCTCCGTGCCGGAGGAGATGCTGCCTCCGGAGGTCAAGCCTCTGATCCGCGGTATGCTCAGCGACAAGCCCTATATTGAGGGCGCGTGGATGGACAAACACAACGGCAAGTATTATTTCCAGTACGCCGCCCCCGGCACCCAGTACAATACCTATTCCGACGGCGTCTATGTGGGTGAAAGCCCCCTGGGGCCGTTTACCCTCGCGGAGAATAATCCCTATTCCTATAAGCCCGGCGGCTTCCTGCCCGGCGCGGGCCACGGCTCCACCATGAAGGACAAGCAGGGAAACTGGTGGCACACCTCCACCATGCGCATCTCGGTCAACCACGATTTCGAGCGCCGCGTCGGTCTCTGGCCCGCGGGCTTCGATGAAGACGGCGAGCTTTTCTGCAACCAGCGCTGCGGCGACTGGCCGATGGCCGCCGAGGGCGATCCCTGGCGTGATCCCGCGTGGATGCTGCTGAGCGTCGGTAAAGCGGTGACGGCATCCTCCTTCGTCCCTAAGCATGAGCCGGAAAAAGCGACGGAGGAGAACGTGCAGACCTGGTGGCGCGCGGCCTCGAACAGCCGGGACGAGTGGCTGTGCGTGGATCTGGGCAAGATCTTCGACATTCACGCCGTTCAAGTGAACTTTGCCGATGATAAACTGGACATCCGCTGCCCGGGTGAGATCCGCCCCGGTTCTCAGGCGCGATACATCGAAGAGCAGGACTACGCGACCCAGTGGAAGCTGGAGGGCAGCTCAGACGGCGAGCGCTGGTTTATGATCGAGGACAAGTCCGATGCGCAGACCGATCTCAGCCATGATCTGATCGTCCGGGAGCATGGCTTTGCAGCCCGGTACCTGCGTCTGAGCGATATGGCGGTACCCTATGGGCAGAACCCCTGCGTCTCCGGCCTGCGTGTGTTCGGCTTGGGCGACGGCGAAAAGCCCGCCGCGCCTGCGTTTACCGCCGCACGGACGGGCGATCTGGATATGACCGTTATGATTTCTGAGAAGCCGGATGCACTGGGCTTCAACATTCTTTTCGGTGCAAGCCCTGAAAAACTCTATCATAGCTATATGGTCTTTGCTGCCGGATCGCACCGCATCGGCGCGCTGATCAAAGGAAGAGAATACTATGTTCGCGTGGACGCCTTCAACGAAAAAGGATTCACCGAGGGCGCCTGTATCAAGCTAAGTTGAGGAGGAGACGACATGAGCTTTCCCAAGGTTTTTTTCATCGGAGCCGCCACGGCCGCCCATCAGGTGGAGGGCAACAATATCCACAGCGACTACTGGGCGCAGGAACATCTGCCACACACCAGCTTTACCGAGCCCAGCGGCATTGCCTGCGATCACTACAACCGCTATGAGGAGGACATCATGCTTCTGGCCGACGCGGGGCTGAACGCCTACCGCTTCTCTGTCGAGTGGGCGCGCATCGAGCCGGAGGAAGGGCAGTTTGACGAAAACGAGATCGAGCACTACCGCAAGGTGATCGCCTGCTGCAAAGCGCATGGCGTGGAGCCCATCGTGACCCTGATGCACTTTACCAGTCCTATGTGGCTGATCCGTAAGGGCGGCTGGGAGGCCGAGAGCACAATCGAGTACTTCCGCCGCTACGCGGCCTATGTGACGGAAAAGCTGGGAGCAGAGCTTCACTACATCTGCACCATCAACGAGGCCAACATAGGTCTGCAGCTGGCCGCCATCGCCAAACGCTTCCAGCTCATGGCCCAGCAGGCGGCAAAGGCCAAAAGCGCCGAAGGAACAGTGCAGGTGGGCATGAACTTTGAAAAGATGATGGAGAACATGAAGTTTGCCGCCATGGAAAACGCCCAGGTTTTCGGCACGCCCCAGCCCCAGGTCTTTGTCTCTTCCCGCACGCCGGAGGGCGATGCACTGGTGTTCCGCGCCCATCAGGCGGCGAAGGAGGCGATTAAGGCGCTCTATCCCGAGATCAAAGTCGGCATCACCCTCTCCATGCACGATCTGCAGGGCGTGCAGAACTACACCCGTACCCAGTACGGCCCGGAGGGGCAGCTGCCCTGTCCGGAGGGAGCGGAACTGACGCAGATGGACTATGAGTTCTATCCGGAGGCGCTTGAGCACGTGATCCGCAGGGTGCATGAGGATTTCAAGGGCGATCTGATCGTGACTGAAAACGGCGTGGCCGTCTCGGACGACAGCCGCCGGGTGGCATTCATTCGCCGGGCTCTCCAGGGCGTGAAAAACTGCCTTGCCGACGGAATCCCCGTCAAGGGCTACTGCTACTGGAGCCTGATGGACAACTTTGAGTGGCAGAAGGGCTATTCCATGACCTTTGGTCTCGTCGCGGTGGACCGTGAAACGCAGCAAAGGACACCCAAGGAGAGCCTTTCCGTACTGGGGGGCTACGCAAAATAAAGCACCATGGGCAACGAAGCGTTATTCCGGGATAAACCGATCTGGCGAGCGATCCTGAGTCTCGTTGGACCTTCTGTATTGACCATTCTGATTATGGTTATCTACAACATTGCCGATATGTTCTTTATCGGTATGCTGGGAGACGATGATCAGGTAGCCGCCGTAGCAGTGGTGGGGCCGGTTTTCAGCCTTGCCACCGCAGTGGCGACCATGATCGGAGCCGGCGGCTGCGCGGTGATTGCTAAAACGCTGGGCGAGGGAGCACGGGAAAAAGCCAAGACCATGGCAAGCCTTTGTATCTGGGCGGCGATCTGCCTTGGCGCGGTGTTTACAGTGATCCTGCTACTGGCTACGAACCCGCTCCTGCGGCTTCTCGGCGCAACGGAAAACCTGCTGGGTTATGCGGGAGCCTATATGCGCATCCTGGCTGTCAGCTCTCCGTTGATGCTCTTCAGCATCTCTATGGCCTCTGCGGTCCGCGCCGAAGGGATCGTGATGCAGGGAATGCTCAGCAACATGGCGGGCACGATCACCAATCTGGTGCTGGATCCCTTGTTCATCCTGGGCTTTCGGATGGGCGTGACTGGTGCGGCTCTTGCAACGGTGCTGGGAAATCTGGCGGCATCACTGCTCCTGTGCCTGACCATGCACAAGCGCTCGGCCATCATGCAGTTTTCTCCGCGCTATGCGCTCATGGAGCCGGCGCTTTTGCTGCATATCCTGGCAGTCGGGCTTCCCAACGGCATCAGCAGCATTCTGTCCGGCCTGGCCTCTACATTCTCCAACCGGCTTCTGAACGTCTACGGCTCCGGCGCCATTGCGGCCATGGCCGCCGCGGGGCGCTCCGTCATGGTGATTACCATGGTGCAAATGGGCATTTGCATGGGCGTTTCGCCTTTACTTGCTTATAACTACGGCGCCGGGAATCGGGTCCGCCTGCGGGAGACCTTGCAGAAAACGGCATGTCTGGCGCTGGGCTTCGGACTTGTCTCTGCTCTGGCCTGTTTCGTTGGCAGGGATGCGCTCATTGGCCTGTTTTTGAAAGATAAAGACAATCTCGCTCTCGGCGGCCAGTTGATGACCTGGCTGATCGTTGCCAGTCCCTTCCTCGGCTTCTATTATTTGAGCAGCAATTTTCTGCAGGCTGCGGGAAAGGCCTTTCAAGCCACGCTCATCTCGGTGCTGCGCCAGGGCGCGCTGCTGATCCCGTGCCTGTATCTGATGCACCGCTTTTTCGGTCTCACCGGCATCGCGGCAGCCCATACGGTTGCCGATTTTACCGCGATTATCGTGGCGTCCGTCCTAGGTTTACGGGAATACCGGAAAACAGCTGATTCTTCTTCATAAATTCAAAAAAAGAGTTTGCCTGATTGGTTCTTATAATGAGTTTAAGATGCTGATTGACGCTGCAGATCATTCACTGCACCACCAAATAAATCGGGAGTCTCGTCAGACCGGTGCCTCCATCATAAAGGAAAAGAGCAAGGTCGCATAGCCTTTACTCTTACATTATGAATCGGGATTCAATGAAACTATAAAGGAAAGACGATGTGAATGGATGGACAAAGCTTGTGGCTGAAAAATTGCTGAAAGAAAGACGATGAAGAGAATCATAATCTTCAGTATGTTCCGGAGGATAACAGGATGATACAGTTTGGGATGCCGACACTTATTGAGAACAAGACACTGGAAGAAAACGGAGCACTTTGCAGTAGTC
>CACYHB010000056.1 GCA_902774015.1 Oscillospiraceae bacterium
ACCAGCTGGAGCAGGTTCTTAATCCATCTTGTACACGAATTCCCCATCTCGCATACGAATACCTCATCTTGCATACGATTTCATGCCGAAGGTGCAAAATAAAAGTACGCTAATCGTATCAAGATCAGCGTACAATTATGGCACATCCGCATAGACTTGATACAATGAACAGATTATGGGGGAATCTGTTCACTTTTGCTTCTATGGAGAAGGCAGAAAATATGTTCTCTTGAAGAGGTGCGTGACAAAACGGACATAAGGGACATTACAATAATGCTAACCGACACCCACACGAGAATTACTAAACAATCATATCGTTTTCCTTCATGGTGAAGGTCACGTCGGTCCGGATCTCGGCCTCCTTGTCGATCATATAAAGGAGCTCGATCCCCTGATAGGCATGCTTCGCCTCGTTCATCAGGTAGATCAGTTCCATTTTGCATTCCTGGATCTCGACTCGTTTCATGGTTTTCCCTCTGGTTCAGATGGTATACAAGTTCCGGACAAAGCGCCTGTTTGGTACAGGCGCTTAACAATGCTTATCTTAATAATAAAGGATGGCGCGCGCTGTGTCAATCTGCTGTCCCGGCGCTCCCGGTTTCCCGCAGCGCGTGATCCCGCGAAAGCTGCGCGAAGGCCTCCTCCATGCCCGAAAAAGCCCGCCGATAGGCCAGCCCCATCCGGATTTGCGCCCCGTCCTCCAGCAGGGCCGCACGCAGCCGTGGATGCTCGGGGATGCAGAAACCCGGCACAAGGGCCATCGCGTCGCTGTGAGACAGGAGCTGGATCAAAGCATTGTCAAGATTGTAAACCTCCTCCAGCTCGCAGTGCAACTCTGCCCGTCTCAGTCTGCTCACGAGAGCCTGCATGTGCGCCGGGCGGAAGCGCTTGGAGGGAAACAGGATGTGTTTCCCGGCCAGCTCCTCGATCTGGAGCCGATCTTTCATCGAATCAGGATGCCCTGCCTCCATAATGCAGTAATGGCGGTCCTGAAAGAGAGGGAAAAAGGACAGCAGCGAACTGTCGGCTATCAGATCATAGGGCGTAAAAACGAGATTCGTTTCCTCCGTTTCCAGCGCGCTGCATACCTGATCCGGCCGAAGACGCCTGACCGCAATGCTGCATTCCGGATAAAGCGTCCGAAAATGCTTCAGCATGCCTGTCAAAAACGGCGCGCCGCTGGAACCGACATAATAGACGCTCAGCGTCTCCTTGCTTCCGGATGCCCGGGCGCAGTCGTCCAGCGCCTGCCGATACCGCTGCAGGATTTCCTTCGCGGCGCGATAAAAGACCTCCCCCTGCGCGGTGATCTTTACGAAGTGCTTATTGCGGATCAGCAGTGGGAAGCCCAGCTCCGTTTCGATCTTCCGGATGAGCTGGGTCACGGCAGACTGGGAAATATAGAGGCGTCGCGCGGCCTTGACGAAGCTCTTCTCCTCCGCCACGGCGCAGAAAACCTCCAGATCATGGATTTTCATGGCATCACCCGGTAATAAGATTTTTCTTATTACCAAGATAGCACAATCGAAACACCGTTGTAAAGTTCTTTTGTTATAATCACGATAGAATCCCCCATTATCTGTTCACAACGGGCCCGGCCCGACCGCTTATTACCGGCGGTTCACTCTCACTTCAATCAAGGAGGAAACACCATGAGCAACAGCATTTCCAGACGCAGCTTTATCAAGGGCCTGGCGGCCGGTGCCGTCGGTCTCGCGGCCGGCGCGGCCTTTCCTGCGCCCGTCGCCCGTGCCGAGGGCGCTTCCATCGGCTTCATCCCCGGCACCTACACCAGCGTGCAGACGACTCCATACGCCACCGTCGAGGTCACGTGTACCTTTACCGAGAACGCCCTGACCGAGGTGAGCTACGAGGTCCTCAAGACCTCCCAGGCGGACTACTTTACCCCCTTTGCCAATCCCCTCAAGAGCTACTGCGAGCGCATCGTCGAGGCCGGCACGACCGAGGGCGTGGACGGTGTGACCGGCGCGTCTCTCTCCTCCAACGCGATCCGCGAGGGCGTCAACGCCTGCAAGGTCCAGGCCCTGGGTCTTACGATTCCCACCGGGGCCAAAGCCCCTGTCCTCAATCCACAGGAGGAGGGCTTTACCTCCTTCGACGGCGATCTGGCAGAAGTCCTCTCCCCCATCCAGCTCGGCGGCATGACGATCGAAAATCGTGTTGTCAAGTCTGCCGGCAGTCCCTCTCCCTGGGCAGACGTGGACGGCAGCAAACACGCTTCCTTCCGCGAGCTCTACGGCACCATGTCCCAGAACGGCGTCGGCCTGATCCTGCTGGCCGGCGGTGCGATCCGCAACAACGGCATCCTGCCTGACGGTCTTGAGGTCGAAGATCTGGACGCGGCGCTGGCAGACGCGGCAGAGCTGGTCGCCATCGTCCACGAGGGCGGCGCCAAGCTGGGTTACCAGATGTGCTTCGGCGGTCTGGCCCCTACTGTCCCGGACTCTGTCATCAATGAGACGCCGGTTGAGGACCTGGACGCCTACATCGAGCGTGTGGGTACATCTGCCGCGCGCGCCAAGTCCGTGGGCTTTGACTGCATTGAGATCAAGGGCGCCAGTGCCGACGCGCTCAACGGTTTTTTGACCCGCCGCATCAACAAGCGCGAGGATGATTACGGCCCTCAGTCCATTGAGAACCGTACCCGCCTCTTCCGCCGCATGATCGAAAAGATCAAAGAGGTCAACGGCGCAGACTTCCCCGTCGGTGCGCTGATCAACGGCGTGGAGGAAAACGACCTCTATCTGGGAGACAATGAACTCTTTATCACCATCGAAGAGGCCAAGGAGATCGCCAAGGCTCTGGTCGAAGCCGGCGCCGACTGGATCCAGCTGCGCGTTGGTGCAACCGGCCAGGAGATGAACATCTGGGCCCCCGACGTACAGCATGTGGTCAAAGACGCCAACGGCCTCACCGGCTACGGCACCTTCTTCGATTACTCCCAGCACTTTGAGGGCATGCTGGACGGCAGCCACTCCGGCTTTGCCTCTTTCCTGCCCATGGTCAAGGCCATCAAGGAAGCTGTCGACGTGCCCGTGGGCTGCGCTGCCTACATGGATCTGCGTGTCGGCCCCGATTATCTCAACGACGCCATTACCCGCGGCGACCTGGACCTGGTGTTCATGAACCGCCCGCTCAACTGCGATCCCGAACTGGTGCAGAAGCTGGCCGAGCACCGCCGTGAGGACGTGATCCCCTGCATGAAGTGCATGCACTGCCACGACAGCAACAGCACCGGCAAGCGCTATCCTTCCACCTGCCGCATGAACCCGAACACGAACCACTCCTTTACGGAAGTCATGCCCGAGGGGGGCAAGCCCCTTCCCGCCGAGACGCCGCGCAAGGTCATGGTCATCGGCGCCGGCCCTGCCGGTATGGAGGCTGCCCGCGTCGCCGCGGAGCGCGGCCACAGCGTGAGTCTGTATGACAATTCCGATAAGCTGGGCGGTCTGCTTCTCTTTGCCCGCGGCGTCAAAGGAGACCACGAGCACTTTGACGATTATCTCACCTACATGGCCCATCAGCTGGACAAAAACGGCGTGGATATTCACCTCTTCAAGCGGGTGGACGCCGCTCTCGTCAAGGAAGAAAACCCCGACGCCGTGATTGTCGCCGTGGGCGGCAAGCGCGTCAGCAAGCTCAGCGGCACCGACGCCACCCCCGTCTTCACCCCGGAGCAGGCCTTCGGCGGCGAGAGCAAGCTGGGCGACACCGTGGCCATTCTCGGCGCGGGCGTTCAGGCGGTGGACTTCGCCGCCTACCTCGCCACTCTGGGCAAGAAGATCGTCATGATCCACTCCGATGCTGCTGTGGACATCGACAAGGGCCAGTCCGGCTGGTTCAAGAAGTACATTCTTCCTTACCTGCAGGCCAAGGGCACCAGGATCTGGAGCAGCGCAGAGATCCTCGGCCTTGAGGACGGCGGCGTGAAGTTCGTGACCGAGGCCGGTTATGAGAAGACCGTCAAGGTCGACAGCGTGGTGGAGTTCTACAACATGGTTCCGAACACCGAGCTGGCCGACGAGCTGACCGCTGCCGGCTTTGAAGTCCACACCGTGGGCGACTGCGCCGATCCGCATAATATCCAGCGCGCCGTCCTGAGCGGCAACCTGACAGCACGTAAGATCTGAGTTTCACTCCTTTTTCCAACCGCAAATATAGAATCATGCCCGGCACGTTATTACCAGTGGATGACAGGGTAATAACGTGCCGGGCGATTTTTTTGACTTGCTTTCCGTGCCACGGCATATTTATTCCATTTTATCTATAACAGGCTGGTTTTGACTGTTTTCCTCCATTGGTGACAGATTTACGGTTGCCCATCATAGTTTAACGATTCTCCATGATTTAACGATTGGAAAACGCAAGATACGGTTGGGTGACTGCAAAATGCCATGCGATCAAGCCACATATTGTGCTTTCTAATGTTCAAATGAATCGCCCGCGTTTCAAAAGCCCTGCGGCATCAGGCTTTCCGGGCATAAAAAAACGAAACAGGAGGTCGATACTTTGTATCAATCTCCTGTTCCAGATCTGGTGCCGGCGGCCCGACTCGAACGGGTACGCAGCTAAACTGCAAGGGATTTTAAGTCCCTGGTGTCTACCATTCCACCACGCCGGCATATTCAGAACGTCCCTGGTGTCTACCATTCCACCACGCCGGCATATTCAGAACGCAGTCACTGTACCATTTTCCGGGGAAGGTGTCAAGCAAAAGCCTGCATTTCTTCTGTTTCCCCTTGTGTGCGGCGTGCGGATATGATAGGATGAACCCGTAAATCTTGGAGCCCAGGGGGTATCAACATGGAAAAGACCAATCCGAACGGAAAAGCGATCTCATCGCTGATCAGTGAAAAAAGCAAGGTCGTATGCGTCGGTCTGAACTACCGCAGCCATGCCGAGCACGCCGGCTTCCCCATTCCGGAGACACCGGCGATTTTCTGCAAATTCAGCAACGCCCTCGCCTTTGACGGCGACACGGTGGAGCTCCCGCCCTGGGAGCATACCTATGACTATGAGGCGGAGCTGGTCATCGTCATGGGCAAAACGGC
>CACYHB010000057.1 GCA_902774015.1 Oscillospiraceae bacterium
CGGACGGCGGGTTATTGTACTCGAGGCGGGCCTTGCCCCCTCGAGCTCCCCCGCTGCTCTGTTTGTTGTGCTTTCAGCGTAGTTCTTTGACAGTCTCAGCGGGAGCCGCTCTCCTTTGGAGAAGCGGCTCCCGCCTTTTTTCCCTTTATGGCTGCGGCGTCCTTTCAGATTGACAGATATCCGGTATTTGACTATAATATGGTAAATTATGCAGGATTAAGCAGCGCACTTTCGTGCCGGTCGGCCGAACAGCTTGAAGCGAGGAGAAACTGCCGTGGCAGCAACGATCATTGACGGCGTCTATTACGAAGACGGGCAGCCGAAGCACGCCGGCGTCGTCCAGGTGGACGGGGCCATTTACTATGCCGGACGCGGCGGCGTGCTGGCCACCGGGGAGAAAACCGTACACCGGGAAATGGCCAACGGGATCCTCAAACGGGGCGTCTATCGCTTTGGGGAGGACGGGAAGCTCGTAAAGGGCTTCTATATCCCGCCGGAGAAAAGCTCCCGTAAGGGAAAAGAGAAACGCCGGCTCCGGCTGCTCTCCGGGAAAACCGGGAAAATGCTCTGTCTTGCCCTGGCCTGCCTGGCGATTCTGTTCATTCTTGCCGCGGAGCACTACGGATGGTTCACGCCGAAGGTCGTGCTCCCGGACGCAGACCTGGTCGAGGTGAGTACCGACCAGGCTGTCGCTCTGCCTTCTTTCAGCGGGGAGCAGTATCTGTGCACCGCGCCGCTGCGCGACTATTATCAGGGCAGGATCTCCCTGAGGCAGGCCATCGAAGCGAACCGGGGTGCCTATGCCCCCCTGGTTTTCCGTTATCGGCTCCCCGAAAATGCGAGCGCCGTCCTGACGCTGGACGGGAAGCAGTACACGCTGGACCCCGGGCAGGAATCCCTCTCCATCGACAATCTGCTGACGGGCGGAACCTATGAATACACGGTGGAGGTCAAAGAGGTCCGGGAAAGCGCAGAGCAGCTCACCACCTACCACGGAAGCCTCACCACCGCTGCAGCCAACCGTTTCATCTCCCTTCCGGGCGTGAAAAACACCCGAGACATCGGCGGGTATCAGACGCCGGACGGCAAGCGCGTCAAGCAGGGCATGATCATCCGCGGGACCGAGCTGGACGGACTGGTGGAAAGCAAGCTCTTCCTGACCGACAAGGAAGCCGCCGAGGCCTTCGGCTTCAAGACCGAGATGGATCTGCGGGAAGGCAGCCTTTTCGCCGGGGACTATCAGAGCCGTCTGGGCGAAGAAGTAACGCATCGGTTCTACGGCGCGCCGGCCTACAGCGGCGTCTTTGCCTCAAGCGCCAGACCGATCCTCCGCGAGATCTTCTCCGACCTGGCAGATGAGGACAACTATCCCATCTACCTGCACTGCACCCACGGCGCCGACCGCACCGGGACGCTGGTCTATCTGCTGCAGGGCGTTCTGGGCGTCTCCGACGAGGACAAGGAGCTGGAATACCGCCTGACCGGTTTTTTCATCAGCGCCTACGGGTCGAATTATGAGCTCAACGGACTCTATGGCGGCCTGGACAGCATGCCGGGAGAGACGATCAACGAAAAGATATGCAGCTTTCTGACGCGCGACGTCGGCGTGACCGAGCAGCAGCTGGACAGCATCCGCGCCATTCTGCTGGAAACGCCGTGACAAAGCAGCCGCGGACGTAGAGAGAAAAGGGATCGCGCCGGAGGCGCGATCCCTTTTCTCAGCTTGTCAAAAAAGTCTGACAGACTTTTTTGACTGCGCTTCTCCCGCCGCGCATTTTGACGGGGGATCAAAATGCGATTACCCGAAAAAGCCTGATTCGGACGGCGGGTTATTGTACTCGAGGCGGGCCTTGCCCCCTCGAACTCCCCCGCTGCTCTGTTTGTTGTGCTTTCAGCGTAGTTCTTTGACAGTCTCAGAAAAGGGATCGCGCCGGAGGCGCGATCCCTTTTCTCTTTCCGCGTCTTGATTTTTTCGGGAAAACAGACTATGCTTAATTCAGATTGAAAAATCAGACTGTGAGGTGTTTCTTATGAGAGTTGTGGTTGCGGGCGCCTTCGGGCATCTGGGAAGCGACCTGATCCGGGAACTTGTGAAGCAGGGGCATGAGGCGGTCGGCTTCGGCCGCACGATCCGGCCCATCCCCGGCTGTGACGGCAAGTTTCGGGCCGTGAGGGCCGACGCCCAGAATGCGGAGAGCCTGTGCGGCGTTTGCGACGGGGCGGACGTGGTGATCTCCACCGTGGGTCTCACCAAGGCCAGCGCGGAAGTGAGCTGCTACGACGTGGACTATCAGGGCAACATGAACCTCCTGAACGAGGCCCGGCGCGCAGGGGTAAAGCATTTCGCCTACGTCTCCGTTCTCAAGGCAGACGGCGATCCCACGGTCCCCATGCTGGACGCCAAGGCGAAGTTTGAAAAGCAGCTCAGGGCCAGCGGCCTCAAGTGGGTCATTTTCCGCCCGTCGGGCTATTTCTACGACATCGCCAAGGTCTTCATGCCCATGATCGACAAGGGCAAGGTGACCCTGCTCGGCAGCGACGCCGTGCACTGCAACGTGGTGGACACGCCGGACTTCGCCGCTTTCATCGTGGAGCACATGTGCGACGACGGCGCCATGTTCGACGTGGGCGGAAAGGAGACCTGGAGCTACGAGGAGCTGGCGCGGATGTTCTTCGCCGCGGCCGGCAAGGAGCCGCAAATCAGCCGCGCCCCCGTCTGGCTCTTCGACGTGCTGGCCTGGGTCAACAAGCAGAAGAAGAACGGCAAGGAGGCCATCATCCGCTTCTCCAAATGGACGCTGACGCACGAGATGGTGGCCGACACCCGCGTAGGCGAGGCCAGCTTTGCCGAATATATCAAGAGCTGCTACAGAAAGTGAGCGCCCCATGAACGATTTCATGCTGCTCTCCGCCGCCTCCCGCTTCTCCCTGCGTCCTGTGGAGATCGGCGGGTTTGCCTCCCTCTCCGGCCGTGGGATGCATTTTCACACCCGGGTCTATGACGCCGCGGGCGCGGGCAGGCTCTGCCTGATGGAGATGCGGGCTTTCGGCGGCCTGATGAAGATGGAGAGCGCCGTCTTCTCCCCTACGGAGCTGGACGGGCCGCTCTTCAGCTGCGACGCCGTGGACGCCGCGGGAAACACCACCCTGCTGCTGGAGCTCTACGACACCACGCTGTCCCACCCGCGGCTGGCGGGTCTGGACGAGATCAAGGCCGCTTACGCCGATCTCCCCGCCCATGACCCGGGCAGCCACTGGTACGACAGTCTGCGCCTGCCGGTCTCGGATTTCAAGAAGGCCAAAGGCCGGCGCGCGGACATCGCCGCCTATGCCGGAGCGTACACGGAGCGCTATTTTGCGCTGCTGCCCGGCTGCGGCCCCTGCGACCCGGGGAAAAAACGGGCCTGCAACGCCGCCTACGCCGAGGGTCTGCTGCAAAACGGCGGCCCGGCCGTAAACACTTTCCGAAAGATCCTCGGGGAGGAAAAAACGGCCCTGTTCCTGAAAAAATACATGTTCTGCTGCGAAGAGTGAGGAAAACGCGCCATGATCGTCTATTTTTCCGGCACCGGCAACAGCCGCTTTGTTGCCAAAAGGATCGCAGAGCTGACGCAGGACGAGCTCTGTGACGCGAGCGTCTATACCCGCGAGGGGAAGGGCGCGGAATTTACCAGACCGGGCCGCTACGTTTTTGTCTCGCCGGTCTACGTCTCCGCGCCGCCCCGGGTGTTTCAGGATTTCATCCGCAAATCCCGCTTTCCGAACAACGTGCGGGCCTACTTCATCATGACCTGTGCCGGCGGCATGGGCGGCAGCCCCGAATACTGCCGTAGGCTCGCCAGCGAAAAAGGCTTTGCCTATCTGGGTACCGCCCAGGTCTGCATGCCGCAGAACTACCTCGCCTTCTTCAAGACCCACACGCCGGAGGAGAACCGGGAGAAGGTGCGCGAGGCGCTGCCTCTCATCGAGGGCATCGCCGACTATATTCTCAACGGCAGAGAGCTGCCCGACCCGGGCATGAAGGTCTGGGAGTATCTCTCCACCGAGATGATCATCGGCATGTACTACAAGGATTTCATGCGGGACAAGGCTTTCCGCACGACGGAGGCCTGCATCGGCTGCGGCCGCTGCGCCGCGGTCTGCCCGCTGGGGAACGTCCGTCTGGAGGACGGACATCCTGTCTGGGGCGGCCGCTGCACCCACTGCATGGCCTGCATCAACCTCTGCCCCAAAAACGCCATCGAGTACGGCAGGATGTCCGTCGGAAAGCCCCGCTACAAGGGTCCGGACAAGTTCTGAGGCGACGGTCCGATCCCTTCGGCGCCCGCTGCCGCCGGGGAACAGCCGGCGATTCTTCGGGAAAAAAGTTGGACATTTTTTACGGGTAAGTTTATACTTCTGACAGAAGCATTCCGCGCATTCATCAGGAGATGGGGCCAATGGAAAAACAAATCACGATCCTCCACGCCAACGACCTCCACGGCAGTCTGAACTTCACCGTCAACCAGGATCTGACCATGCAGGGCGGCATTTCTCTCCTGTCGGGCTACGTCAAGAAAGCCCGGCGCTGCGGCCCCGTCTTTTTCGGGATCTGCGGCGACATCCTGCAGGAGGACATCTGGGGCTCCGACTTTAAGGGAAAGAACACCGTGGAGCTGATCAACTCCCTCCGGCCGGACGCCATTTCCCTGGGGAACCACGAGCTGGACTACGGCATTGCGCATCTGATGATCTTCCGCGACTGCCTGACCGCCCCGGTGATCTGCGCAAACCTCCAGACCAACGTCATCGACCATATGCTCTTCACACCGAGTATGGTGCAGGAGCTGGGCGGCGTACGCATGCTGCTGATCGGCCTGATCCCGAAGGGCTTCTTCGACGAGGTCGTGAGCGACGGCTTTACCCGCGACATGCTGGCGTACCGGGACAGCTATGAGGCGATCCGGGAGGAGATCCGCGCCCACCGGAAGGAACACATCGACCTCGTGGTGCTGATGAGCCACTATGGCCTTGAGGGCGACAGGGAGCTGGCGGAGAACATGCCGCCGGACCTGCACGTGGATCTGATCCTCGGCGGGCACACCCACATCAAGATGGATGAGGCGGAGGTCGTAAACGGCATCCCCATCGCCCAGTCCAACTACGGCACAACCCACATCGGGCGCTTTGACCTTACGGTGGACACCCGGAAGGGCAGGCTCAAGAGCTGGCAGTGGCAGCTGGTCCCCCTGACGGAGGACGTATGCCGACCGGACAAGAACATGGACGAGGTTGCCGACAAGGTGGTCTTCCAGCGCAAAACCGGGCGGGAAGATCTGGTGATCTGCCGCCTGGACAAAACCTATACTCACGAAAGCCGCCTCCAGGAGACGGATCTCGGGAACCTGATCGCCGACACCTTCGCCGATATCTACAAGACGGACTGCGTGCTGATCCAGTCGGGCAGCCTGCGCCGGAAAGAGCTGGGGCCGGTGGTGACAGAGCGGGACTTCAGCGAACTCTATCCCTTCGACGATCAGTTCGTTGTCCTGGAGCTCAGCGGGCGCGAGATCCTGGAGTCCTTCCGCTATCTCTTCTCTCTGAAGCCGGACGGCTCGATCATGGGCGGCACCTTCCAGTACAGCAAGGGCTTCTTCCTGCACGTGGACGCCTCGGACTGCTGGGAGCACGGTGCTAAAGTCACGGAGCTGCGCATCGGCGGAAAAAACGTGGAGAACGAGCGTATCTACCGCGTCGGCATGACGCAAAACTGTCTGACCAAGCTCTACCGCTATTTCGGCCTTGTGCCGGATCCGGAACGGCAGCGGGTGGTGTCGCTCTCTACCTATCACGATCTGACCACCGCCCTCCTGCTGCGGGAGGACGTGCTCTGCGCGCCGGAGCGCGGCCGCTTCCGGATGGACAATTTCCCCGGCAGGCCGGAAGACGCCGCAGCCGAAGAAACAGCAGAGACCGAAGCGGCCGAATGACGCCGCTCGTCTGCGGGACGAAAAGAAGCGTGAAAAGCAAATGCTTTTCACGCTTCTCAGCTTGTCAAAAAAGTCTGACAGACTTTTTTGATTGCGCTTCTCCCGCCGCGCATTTTGACGGGGGATCAAAATGCGATTACCCGAAAAAGCCTGATATTTCAGCCTTTTTCGGACGGCGGGTTATTGTACTC
>CACYHB010000058.1 GCA_902774015.1 Oscillospiraceae bacterium
GTCATATCCGACTGGAAGCTGTGCTTCGGGAAGGAGCATCCGTCCGAAACGTTTGAAAACGATCTAAGGCTGAAAGAAGTATTTCCGACCCATTGGGTCCAAAAATAAAAAAAGGAGTAAGAACAAACATGAAAAAGACAATCGCGCTTGTGCTGACGCTGGTCCTGATCTTTGCGTTGGCATGCCCCTCCGCTTTTGCTGCGGATAAGGGTTCCGTTTACTGGCTGAACTTCAAGCCTGAGCTTGACGAGGCCGCCCAGGCGCTGGCCGCCAAGTATACCGAGCAGACCGGTGTCCCCGTGAAGGTCGTCACCGCCGCCTCCGGCAGCTACAGCCAGACGCTCACCTCCGAGATGGACAAGAGCTCCGCGCCCACCCTCTTCGTCATCGGCAACCAGGCCGGCGTCAAGGAGTGGGGCGAGTTTGCCATGGATCTGACCGGCACCCCCATCGCCGAAGAGCTGAGCACCGACGCCTACAACCTCTATGACGCGGACGGCCGTCTGGTCTCCATCGGCTACTGCTACGAGTGCTATGGCATCATCGTCAACCCCGACCTCATCGAGAAGGCCGGCCACAGCATGGACGAGATCAAGAACTTTGACGGTCTGAAGGCCGTTGCCGAGGATATCCACGCCCGCGCCGCAGAGCTGGGCTTCGACGCCTTCTCCTCCTCCGACATGGACGGCTCCTCCTCCTGGCGTTTCACCGGCCACATGGCCAACCTCGAGTACTTCTATGAAGAGCGCGACGCCGGCGGCTGGACCGAGTGCCCCGCCTCCCTCACCGGCGCTTACATCGGCAACTTCAAGAACCTGTATGACCTTTGCATCAACAACAGCCTGACCGATCCGAAGGATCTCGCCACCGGCGGCCACGATGCCGAGAACGAGTTCAAGACCGGCAAGGCAGCCTTCTTTGTCAACGGCTCCTGGGAGTACGCGGCTGTCTCCGCCGACGTTCCCAACGCCACCATGATCCCCTACTACTGCGGTGTTGAGGGCGAGGAAAAGGCCGGTCTGAACTGCGGCACCGAGAACTGCTGGGCCATCAACGACACCGTTTCTGACGCCGACAAGCAGGCCACCATGGACTTCATGGTGTGGCTCGTCACCGATCCCGAGGCTTCCGCCGTCATGGTCGAGCAGCTCGGCGTTCTGCCCTACAAGCATGTCCCCACCTCCGCCAACGGCTTCCTAGCCGCTGCCGCGAAGTATTCAGATGACGGCTGCTACGTCATGGATTGGGCCACCAACTATCAGCCCAATGTCGACGACTATCGCGCCGCGCTCGTCTCCGCGCTCAACGCCTACAACGCCGACCAGTCCGACGCGAACTGGGAGCTTGTGAAGACCGCGTTTGTTGACGGCTGGGCTGTCCAGTACAAGGCTGCCAACGGCTGATTCCGCGCGCAGTAAAACGCACATCATAATCGCTGGGGCGGACAGACACGTCCGCCCCGTTTCCGTACCGCAGTCCATGGTTTTTGTGTGAATGATACCGGAACCTCATGAAAACCTTGAATCGCTTGATCCTGGCACCATAAGACGCGCAGAGGTTTCGTATGAGACGTGTTTACAGCGTTTTGCCCCGAAAGCACCGCAGGAACTGTGGTTTTCTTGATTAACGTATTTCATGGAGAAAATAGCACCAAAAGGGAGATGAGGTATTGAAAAAGCGCATAACGGGCATATTCAGCAATCCCCTGCGCCGGTGGTTCTGGCTGTTTCTCGGCCCGGTCACAGCCGCGTTCGCCATCGGTTTCGTGTGGCCCTTCATCCAGGGCATTTACCTTTCCTTCTGCAAATTCAAGCTCATCAAAAACGCCACCTTTATCGGCTTCGGCAACTATATCTCCGCCCTCAGCGACGCAAGCTTCCGCCACTCCTTCTGGTAT
Source organism: Oscillospiraceae bacterium (assembly GCA_902774015.1). Taxonomy (GTDB): domain Bacteria; phylum Bacillota; class Clostridia; order Oscillospirales; family Oscillospiraceae; genus Limivicinus. Next base: position 1,898 of record CACYHB010000058.1, read on the forward strand.
ACGGCGCTGTTTGCCGTGACGAGCCTTGTGCTCATCAACGTGCTCGGCTTTGCGGCGGCCTATGCGCTGACCCAGGGCATCAAGGGCTCCAACCTGTACCGCACGGTATTCTTCATGCCGAACCTCATCGGCGGTATCGTGCTGGGCTATATCTGGTCCATGATCTTTGACGGCATCCTCTCCCGCTACGGCACGTCCATCCTGCTGGAGACGCGCTACGGCTTCTGGGGACTGATCATTCTCATGTGCTGGCAGCAGATCGGCTATGTCATGATCATCTACATCGCCGGGCTCCAGTCCGTGCCGGAGGATATGCTGGAGGCTGCGAAGATCGACGGCGCCTCCCGCTGGCAGACGCTTTTCCGGGTCACGATCCCGAACGTCATGCCCTCCATCACCATCTGTACCTTCCTGAGCCTGACCAACGGCTTCAAGCTCTTCGACCAGAACCTCGCCCTGACGGGCGGCCAGCCCTTCATCATCCAGCCGGACGGCTCCACCATCAAGACGACCGAGATGATGGCGCTGAATATCTACAACACCTTTTATAATTCCAACTCCGCGTCGAAGGGCGTGGCGCAGGCCAAGGCCGTGCTCTTCTTCATCCTGGTGGCGGGCCTGGGTCTTGCCCAGCTTGCCTTCACCCGCAAGAGGGAGGTGCAGCAGTAATGAGCTCTGATCTCAACGCCGAGCGCAGGCGGAAAACGGTCCTGTCCATTGTGCTGGCCGTGATCTGCATCATCTATGTGCTCCCGGTCCTCACGGTGGTCATCAACTCCTTCAAGGTCAACACCTATGTCAAGACCGATACCTTCGCCCTCCCCACCGGGGAGATGTGGGCAGGCTTCAGCAACTTCATCAAGGGCATGACCTTCGGCAACTATCCCTTCTGGAACAGCGTCAAGTACAGCGTGTTCATCACCGTGGCCTCCACGGCGCTGATCCTGCTGTTCACCTCGATGGCCGCCTGGTACATCGCCCGGGTCAACTCCTTCTTCTGCAAGGTGATCTACTACCTGTGCGTGTTTTCCATGGTCGTCCCCTTCCAGATGGTCATGTTCACGCTGTCCAAGACGGCGGACTCCCTGCAGCTCAATACCCCCTGGACCATCCCCATCGTATACCTCGGCTTTGGCGCGGGCCTTTCGATCTTCATGTTCGTGGGCTTCGTCAAATCAATTCCCCTGGAAATCGAGGAAGCCGCGGCCATCGACGGCTGCGGCCCGGTGCGCACCTTCTTCACGGTGGTCTTCCCCATGCTCAAGCCGACGATGATCTCCGTCGGCATCCTGGAGATCATGTGGGTCTGGAACGACTACCTGCTCCCGTACCTCGTGCTGGACATCAACGAATACCGCACCATCCCCATCCATATTCAGTACCTCAAGGGCAGCTACGGCACGGTCGATCTGGGCGCGACGATGGCGCTGATCCTCCTCGGCATCATCCCGGTCATCGTGTTCTATCTGGTTTGCCAGAAGCACATCATCAAGGGTGTCGCCGCCGGCGCCGTCAAGGGCTGAACATATCCATTCAGAAAAGGGGCTGTCTCAAAAGGCAGCCCGGAAAAAAAGAGTAAAATAACGGCAGCCGGCTCTTGAAAAAGAGTCGGCTGTCGGCTTAATATTAGGTTGTGAATCATAACAAAAAGCAGGTAGATTATACCCTGTATGAGGCGGGGCGTCAACTGAAACTACCGATGGAAACAGAAATATTTATAGCAGCAGATGATCCGGTGAGATTGGTAAGCGCCGTAGTGGAAAGGATGGACATAGGAAAGATCGAGCGCTCCTACTCTCAAGATGGGAGAAACGAATATCCGCCGAGGATTCTACTGAAAGTCATGATCTACGCCTACATGCGACTGATCTTCAGTTCGCGTGAGATAGAGCATGCATGTCGGGAAAACATATGTTTTATGTATTCCCGAAAACGGAGATACAGAACTGCATCATTCACCAACTCCGCAATTCCAGCAAATATGTTTCGTACAAGGATTTGAAAGCCCTTATGGCAGACCTGAAAGAGGTCTATGCCGCAGTCGATGAACAGGCTGCCTTATCTGCTTTGGACACCTTCGCTGAGCATTGGGACAAGAAATATCCTAAGATTTCTCAGTCATGGAGAGAAAACTGGCCAAATCTCAGCACCTATTTCAAGTATCCGCAAGAGGTAAGACGGCTGATCTATACGACCAACACCATCGAGGGCTTTAACCGGCAGCTTCGTAAGGTGACAAAAGCCAAATCTGTCTTTCCAACAGATGACAGCCTCCTCAAAATGCTCTATCTGGCCATGATGGACATTACCAAAAAACTCCGTGTTATTCCGGAACTGTGCGGACGATCCGGATGTCGTTGACGGGCAGTTCGGTCTCCCCGCCGATGTTCTCGCCGGTCAGCGCGTCCGTCCCCTCGGGCAGCGAAACCTTCGCGGGACGTCCCGTGAAGTTCACACGAACACCGCTCCCCCCGGGATGCCGCCAGCACGCCCGCCTGCGATTCCTTCAGCAGCCGATCGACGCCCGCCTCGTCCAGCAGCCTGCCGTAGAAGGCGTCCAGGAAGGCCGCGTCCGGCCGTGTGGCGACGTAGTAAGCCCTGCCTTCTCCGCAGGGATTCACGGTCACTCAGGGGTCGCCCGCGTAGAAGTCCGCCGTATACCGCCCCAGCGTCCGGGCCGTCTCGGGGTGGATCAGGTCGCACATCGTGGAGCAGGCGTACACCGCGCCGTCCTCCATGCGGATGCCGTTCGTCTCGCTGTCGTACAGCCCGTCGGTTTCCTCCACCCAGATGCCCAGCACCTCCCGAAGGGGGCCGGGGAAGCCGCCCAGGAAGCACAGATCGTCTTCGTCCCCCGCCCGGTGTAGCAGGTGCATACCAGCGTGCCGCCGTCCTCCACGAACCGGGTGAGCCGCTCCGCCGCGCCGAGGCGCAGCATGTACAGCATGGGCGCGGCCACCAGGCGGTAGCCGGTCAGGTCCCGGGTCTCGTCGACCACGTCCACGTCCACGTTTTGCCGCTTGAGCG
>CACYHB010000059.1 GCA_902774015.1 Oscillospiraceae bacterium
ACAGGCCGCAGTACTTTGATTTGGATAAGGCAACCATAAGATAACCTCCTCATGCGCCGTTGACCCGCCTTTATTTGACCAACCCGATCATAACATAAGGCGTCGGAAAACTCAACGTTTCGTCAGGATCCCTCCACATCCGCGATCACCTTTTTATAGCGTATTTTACGTACCGTTTTTGGTGCATGCCTTACAGTAGAATCAATAGCGAAAACAAATCAATATGCTTCTGGGAGGAACATCTGTGAAGGTATATATCAACGTCGATCATTCGTCTGTCATGGAGCATGCAGACGATAAGCTAAAAACGGCGTGTGAAAAAGCCCTGGCGGAAAAGTACGGCAAGACCGTGCCGCGTCAGATTCAGGAGCGCTATGCATCAGAATTGGATCATATCGTTGCCAACGGTTTTGCCCCATACTACATTCTCGCCTCCATGCTGGCCGCAAAAAGCAGGGAGCTCGGATACCTCCACAATCTCCGGGGCTGTGCCGGCGGCTCTTTCATCGTTTACCTGATGGGGATCTCGGAAACGAATCCCCTGCCGCCGCATACTTACTGCCCGACATGCCGGCGCGTGGAGTTTGTCGACGCCGGGCAATACCCATCCGGCTTTGATCTGAACCGGCGCGATACGGAGAGGAAACGCTGTCCGAACTGCGGCGCGGCGCTGTCCGGGGACGGGCACGATATTCCGGCGGAGTTCTTCACCGGTTATGACGGCGGCAAGACGCCGGACTTTGATCTCAATGTCGCGCCCGAGATCCGGGAGGACATGCTCCGGTACCTCGGAGAAATCTTCGGAGAGGACAACATTTCATTTGCGGGAACAAAGGAGATGGTTTCCTGCGATCTTCTCCCTCACGCCATGTTTTCCGTGTTGAAACGGATGGAGGAGCTGACCGGGGTGAGCGCAAGCTCGATCAAGTTTGAGGATATCGACATTTTCTCATTCTTTATGGATGATGATTTTAAGGGGCTCCCCTTTGACAGCGAACTCGTGAGAAGTATATCGGATACTGTGTTTCCGACGAGGTTTTCAGATGTGACAAGGATCCTTGGGTTTGCTCACGGACGGAACGTGTGGACCGACAACGGAGAAAACCTGGCCGGGACGGTATGTGTTCCGGCGGACGCCATCGCGCACCGCGACGACGTGATGCAGACGCTCCTGCGGCACGGGATCGACCGAAAAACGGCGTTTGATTTTGCGGAAACGGTACGCCGCGGAGAAGCCGGAACGTATCTTACGAAGGAGCGGGAAGCCATGCTTCTCGAACATGACGTTCCCGCATGGTACATAGACTCCATGAAAAAGATCAAATACCTCTTCCCCAAGGCGCACTCGACGGAATACGCGATGAATTACCTCCGAATGATCTGGTACAAGATCCATTATCCGGCAGCTTTTTACGGAAAGGAGAACATATGAAACAGCAAGGTTCACGGCAGATATGCCGTGAACCTTCTTTTTTCGCAACCCTGCCAGCCGGATGCCCAAGCCGGTTTGTCTTCCAAAACTGTCTTTTGAACGCACGGGAAAACCGGCGGGGCCTGCAAAAAAGTTCTTGATTTAATGTGTGAAAGTGATAGGATACAGATAAGCAGTGGCCTGACCGGTACTGGAATCTGTAGAAAGTGAGGGTACTTTGTCTAAGAATAAAAGAAGCGCCAGCGGGACCGGCTCGATCCGCAAACGTCCGGACGGACGCTGGGAAGGGCGATACACCGTTGGCATTGATCCCAAAACGGGAAAACAAATCAGAAGATCGGTTTACGGCAAAACCCAGAGAGAAGTCCGAAATAAAATGCTCGTTTTTTTGTCCGAGATAAGCCAGGACACCTATATTGAGCCGTCCAAAATCAAGCTGCAGGACTGGCTGCAGACCTGGATCGACGAATTCTCCTTCGACAAGCGTTATTCGACGCTGAAGGGATACAAGGCGCAGATCAAGAAGCACATCGTTCCGGCTCTCGGCAAATACTATCTGGAGGAACTGACGCCGCTTTTGATCCAGAGATTCTATAACGATCTGATCCGCCCGGATGAAGATGGGAAATGCCTATCCCCCAAGAGCATCAAGAATGTGCACATCGTGCTGCGGGCCGCGCTGCAGCAGGCGGTGGAGCTTGAGTTCATTAAAAGGAACCCGTGCCACAAAGCAAAGCTCCCCAAGGTGTACAAAACCGAGATCACACCGCTGACGGATCAGCAGGTACATGACTTCCTGCAGGAAGCCCAGAACGATGAGTACTACGGCACCATTCTCCGCGTGATCCTCTTTACCGGGCTGCGCGAGGGCGAGGCGCTGGGTTTGACCTGGGACTGTGTGAACTTTAAGTACGGGACCGTTGTCATCAACAAGCAGCTGCAGCGTCGTCCCCAAGGCGATGGAGGGCCGCAGCTGACTCCGACCAAGAACGGGAAGTCCCGCACACTGCGCCCGGCCAAGTCGGTCATGAACCTGTTGAAAATCCGTTATACGGAGCAGGTCATGCAGAGCAAGAGGGCCGGCGATGCGTGGGAAGCCTGGCGGAATGAATCGGAGCACAGCAAAGCGCTGGTCTTCACCAACGAAGTCGGTCACCATCTGCAGCCGAAGCGGGTCTATCTGCACTTCAAGAAGATCGCGGATGAGATCGGGGCCCAGGATGCTCGCGTACATGATCTCCGTCATACCTACGCCGTGCTGTCACTCCAGAACGGGGACGACGTCAAAACGGTGCAGACGAATCTCGGACATGCCTCGGCAGCCTTCACGCTGGATGTGTACGGACACGTTTCTGACAGGATGCAGCGTGCCAGTGCAGACAGAATGGAGGAATATATTGCGAGTATTTCAAGAATGAAAAACGCTTAAAAGCGTCCTCATTTTACTTTTCAAGCCCTGTTTGCGAACTATTTGAGGCCATAAATTACGTCAATAGGGGTCAGATAGGGGTCAAGAAAATATACTCGTCATTTTTGAAGCCAAAACTTTTTCAGATATAGCAAAAATCGTCTTGAAACGTAATATTTCAAGACGATTTCTGGCAGGGGAAGAAGGCTTCGAACCCTCGGCCTACGGTTTTGGAGACCGCCGCTCTACCAGCTGAGCTATTCCCCTGTGTTCAGTTTTTTCTGTCCTTTTGCGGATCGCTCAAGGTCAGCATCAGAAATAATTCTGGTGGACCGTCAGGGACTCGAACCCCGGACCGACCGGTTATGAGCCGGCTGCTCTACCAACTGAGCTAACGGTCCCTATTCGAAACCTTGAAACAGATTGCCGCCACGATATCGTGGCGGCAATACCGTTTCATGTGGCGCCTCCTGTAGGATTCGAACCTACGGCCCTGCGGTTAACAGCCGCATGCTCTACCGGTTGAGCTAAGGAGGCATAAATCAAACGGCTTGACTTGCGCCAAACCGTTTGTGTTGGCATTGACCTATCTTCCCGGTCCGTCGCCAGACAAGTATTTTCGGCACTGGTGAGCTTAACTTCTGTGTTCGGAATGGGAACAGGTGGACCCTCACCGTTAAAAACACCAACTGCATTTGGAACAGTCCAAATACTACAATATTCAGTTCCCTTTGTCAAGGGGTTTCCCTCCGGGCGGATCGCTCCGTCCGGAAGGATGGTACACCTTCAGGGACTCGAACCCTGGACACCCTGATTAAGAGTCAGGTGCTCTACCAACTGAGCTAAAGGTGCATATGGTGACCCGTGGGAGAGTCGAACTCCCGATTGAGGCGTGAGAGGCCTCCGTCTTGACCACTTGACCAACGGGCCGGAACCAACAAGGCTTGCGCCCTGAAAACTAAACAGAGAAGGAGGCAAGGTTTGTTGCCTGCATATTGTAGGTCAAGCCCTCGGGCTATTAGTACCGGTAGGCTGAACACATTGCTGTGCGTACACCGCCGGCCTATCAACGAAGTAGTCTTCTTCGGCCCTTACTCCAAATGGATGGGAGATCTTATCTTAGGGGGAGTTTCA
>CACYHB010000060.1 GCA_902774015.1 Oscillospiraceae bacterium
TTTTCGCAGATGTACTTTGTGTACCTCAAGAAAAAGTGACGAAATCAGGGCACAAATTTTCCAGGAGATGCCGAAGGCGGATTGTGCGGTGTTGCCTTAGCTTATAAGCTTGTCCCCCACAGCGGAATGACGTTAATAACCGGTTCCTCATAAGGATGTACACGCTTGATTGCTTCCATCGTTTCCCTTAGTTTCTCTGTCCGAATCGTAACCTCGACCTTCAATTCAGGCTCAATGCTAATCACATTTTCTTTTCCGATATAAGGGTCCGTTCCTGCTAACGGCCGCCACGTGCTCATCACCTGGCTGTAAGAAAGGCAGCAATCGTAATTGCCGATGTGCCCGGCGTCAACCTCGCGCAATACAGCTTTCAGCGCGCCAAGATGTGTCTCCGGGATAAAAATTTCAAGTTTTAAAAACGACACATTCATCATTTTTCAATATCTTACCTCATCAAATATGCTCGGCAGGGCGCGCCCTCGCTGCCTCCAAGATTGAGCGGCGCGGCATGCAGCATATACATTCCCTCTGCTGCGTCCGCGAGCACAATTCCATCCAGCAGCACAGCCCCACAGCCAACACGCTGGGTGTCAATTTTTATGATACCGCCTATATCTATCTCGGCAGTGAGGCTGCTGTTGGAGAAATTCAGCTTGTTGGTGCTTCTTCCGCAAGCGGGATGGCATAGTAGCCGTACAGATAGTCCAGCCCTCTCTCCCAATCTCCCGGCATGAGAGACACGCGGAAATAGGGACCGGCATGGGAAAGCCCCAGGGCTTTCAGCTGTCGAAAGGCTGGATTTTCTGGATTGTCCGGCGTCTCACTGTCGTCCCGGAGTATGCTTGCACAGAATTTATAGTAGAAAATATGCTGCGGCGGGCACAGCTCTACCACATCGTTGAGCGGCAGGTGCAGACGCTCGACAGCGTCCTGATCCGCCAGAAACCCCCACACGGTTTTCCCGTCCGTATCGGTCTTTCTGGCCGATTTGATGATGGGAATATAGCTCATCCACTGGTTCAGGATCTCATAGATGCGCGGATCGTTCAGAAAGGCATGTCCGTCCGTATGCGGAAGGAAATACATTCTCCTGCTGCGGCGGATTTCCCAATCCCAGGGGCGCGATTCCAGCGCTTCCTTCCAGCGGCAAAAGTCGGCATAATCCTCCGTCAGGGCCTGATCCAGTGCGATCTCCTGATGTATGAGTTCCATTTTCTCATTGAAAAGCCGCTCCACCTGGGCGTTGACCATGCTGTGCTCGTTCAGGATGCCGCGTATCTCCCGCAGCGTCAGGCCGTAATTGCGAAGGCGTATGCTCTCGATCAGATAAAGCGTCGTCTGAAAGGGGTAATAGCGATACCCACTCTCGCTGCGGATGGATTGGATGATCCCCATGTCCTCATAGTGCTTGAGCAAGTCGGGGGTTACACCCAGGTATTTTGCGAAATCACCGATGCGATATTGTTCCATGATCTGTTTTTCCTTGTATATGAATGACCGTATCTCTTCCGAGCATTGGGAAAATCTGTTGTTGTCTCAGTATAACCGAAGGAAATGGTTTTTTCAATCCTCATGCTTGACCTGCGGCTTACTCCCTGCCCTATAATGGTTAAAGCAAATGCTGAACCCAAAATTTATTCAGGAGGATAAAACATGAAACAGCTTTCCCGCCGCGATTTTCTCAAGGGCGCGCTGGCCGGCTCCGCCGCCGTGGCCCTGTCTTCCGTCACCGGTATGACCGCCTTTGCCGATGAGGCCAAGGGCATCTACACCCCCGGCACCTACTCCGCCACTGCCACCGGCATCGGCACCGTGATGGTCACCATGACCTTCAGCGCCGACGCCATCACCGATGTGGTCCTGGACGTCACCGGTGAGACCGCTTCCATCGGACAGGCCGCCGCCGAGGATTTGCGCAATGCCCTGATGCAGAACCAGAGCGCCGAGATCGACGCCGTCTCCGGCGCAACCATGACCTCCAACGCCGTCATGGAAGCCGCCAACAAGTGCATCCAGCAGGCCAAGGGCGAGATCCCCGTGGAGGTCATCACCCATGATGAGGCCGATGCCGCACCCGCCGACTGGCTGGGCGAGGCCCCCGAGATCAGTGATGCCGACATCAAAGAGACCCTCGACACCGACTTTCTGGTTGTCGGCGCGGGCAACGGCGGTCTGTGCGCCGGCGCATACGCCACCAGCAAGGGCTACAAGACTCTCGTGATCGAAAAGGGCACCACCCACGCCCGCAGACGCGGCTGGTACGGTGTGTGCGACTCCGAGGATATGCTGGCCGCAGGCGAGCCGCCGATGGACCGCGCCGCCATGCGCCGCGAGCTCAAGAAGTTCTCCTCCGGCAAAACGAATCTCCAGACCTTCCAGACCTGGTTCAACGAGTCTGCCGACATGCACAAGTTCATCAAGGAGTGCTATGCCAAGTACGATCCCAATGCCAAGCTCGACGTGACCTTCGGCGACGAGTCCCACTGGCCCGAGCCCGAGACAACCGGCTACTTCTTCCCCGCTGAGGAGCACTTCTGGACCAGTGATCTCGACCGTCTGGATATGTTCATGCAGATCATTGAGGAAGGCGGCAACCAGATCCTGTTCTCCACCCCGATGGTTAAGCTGGAGCAGGACGACACCGGCCGCGTGACCGGCGTCATTGCCCAGAAGGAGGACGGCTCCTATCTGCGTATCAACGCGAAAAACGGCGTGCTGCTGGCTACCGGCGGCTACCCGCGCAACGTCGCCATGATGGAGCAGCTCGATCCCCTGGGCACCGCCGTCACCACCTACGACAACAGCTGGCCCGGCGATACCGGCGACGGCATCAAGGCCGCAAAGTGGATCGGCGCCGCCATGCAGGCCGAGCCCGCCCCCATGCTCTTTGACCGCGGCATCGTCGCCCCCGGCGTCGATGCGGGCTACGCCGTCTCCGCCGTCGGCGACAAGTACTTCCCCGCAACCGAGGGCCAGTTCAACATCGGCACCCAGCCTTTCCTGAAGGTCAACCGCAAGGGCGAGCGCTTCGCCTGCGAGTCCGGCACCTATGACCAGATGTCCTACGCCGCCTTCAACCAGCCCGGTCATGTCTACGCCTCCATCTTCGACGCTAATATGCCCGAGGACGTGCAGAAGTTCCACACCATCGGCTGCTCCGCACAGACCCGCTCCAACCCCGAGAGAATGCTGGGCATGTTCGATGATCAGGTTGCAAAGGGCAACGCCTTCAAGTGCGACACGCTGGAGGAACTGGCCGACAAGCTGGGCTTCCAGGGCGAGGCGAAGGACACCTTCCTGGCCACCGTTGCCCGCTATAACGAGCTGGCAGAGAAGGGCGAGGACGAGGACTTCGGCAAGCTGCCCTATCACCTTTCCAAGATTGAGAAGGCTCCCTTCTACGGCTTCTGGCTGGGCGCCTGCCTGCTGACCACGGAGCAGGGCATCCTCATCAACGAGAAGGCCCAGGCCATCGACGAGAACCGTGAGCCCATCCCCGGCCTGTTCGTGACCGGTGACTGCTCCGGCGGCTTCTTCGTCAACAACTATCCCTGCCTGATGGCCGGTATCGCCATGGGCCGCACCATGACCTTTGCCATCAAGGCCGTCAAGGTCGCCATGGGCGAAGAGTAATCTATTCAGAGCATAATATAGTTCAGGACGCGGCGTCGATCAGCGCCGCGTCCCTTTTTCTCATTTCTTTTCACCGACCACCTGATACATTCATCTGAAATTATTGTGATAATGCTCAGGTGCTTTCTAAAGATTGCAGCCACGTCGTCCGCCTGCAATTCTCAGTTTTCAAATACTCTGTCCATCATACAAATCAACGGCAGAAAGCGTATACATTCGCTGCTGCCGTTGATTCAATACAAGGCTTTTACCAGAGATCAATAGACCACGCGCATGCTCTTCATCACCACCTTAAATGCTTCTAAGAGTGAAAAAGAGGTTTCCCCC
>CACYHB010000061.1 GCA_902774015.1 Oscillospiraceae bacterium
ATACGGCTACCAGCTGGCCAAGCAGCTTTTTTCCCGGGAGCGGCATTTCTCCGCCATCTTCGCCGCTACAGACACCAACGCTCTTGGCATCATGCAGGCGGCGGAGGAGATCGGCCTGCGTATCCCGGAGGATCTGTCCCTCCTCGGCTTTGACAACATCCGGGACAGCGGCCTGCCCAGGATCGAGCTGACCACCATCGAGCAGCCGATGAAAATGCTGGCCTCGGTGGCGGTGGACACCCTGCTGGACAAGATTCAGAACGAGCAGGCGGGCTATTCCCACCGCATCCTCTCCCCCACGCTGGTGGAGCGCTCCTCCTGTGCGCCTTACCGCAAGCGCTGAACCGTGATAACGACCGAAGCCCGGGCGAAATGCCCGGGCTTGTTTTTTTCAGCGGATGGGGCTGTTGCTGGCGCTGATGACGTCTTCCCGGGATTCCATGAAAGCCTTCATCTCCGCGTACTCGATCTCTTTGCGGCGACGTACAGTCAGATCATACTCGGTGGTGCCGTCGCGGTGGCGGTCGACCTTGCTCTCCGTGACCTGGGCCTGCCAGAGCTCCATCTGATTCATCAGCGCGCCGTTGAAGTCATAGCCGTTTTTGACGATAAAGTGCAGGTGATTGGCGGCATACGCGTCGCCCCCGATGGCGTGGCGATGCAGCACGACCAGCAGCAGCAGGTTCACCAGAGCCGCCAGAATGCCCATCACATACATCCCCGCGCCGACGGTCAGGCCGACGACCGCCGAAAACCAAAGCACCGCGGCGGTAGTGAGCCCGCGGACCGTGTTGCCGCTTTTGAAGATGACGCCCGCGCCGAGAAAGCCGATCCCGCTGACGACCTGGGCGGCCAGACGCGCCGGATCGGAGGTTCGGGAACCGTCCAGGATCCCTCCCAGATCCGCGAAGCCGTATTTGGACACGATCATGCACAGGGCCGCTCCGCAGCAGACCACGATGTGCGTGCGTACGCCCGCCTCCTTGAAGCGTTTGCTCCTCTCAATGCCGATGAGCATGCCGAGGATACAGGACACGGCCAGCCTGCAGCAGCAATCCAGCAAGGGGCTGGTCGTAATCTCAAAAGACGAAAAAAAAGCGGACTGCATAAGCTCCTCCCTCCATCAGGGCGCTCTCAAGCCGAGCCTGCGGCGCCCAGGCTGAACATCTGGTTCTCCTTGTCCATCAGCTCTCGCAGGATGGGAAAAACCTGATAAATATCCTCGATCACATAGTCCGGCTCGAACTCCCGGCGCACGCCGGCGTCCTTTTCCCCGGTCAGCTTGGAGCCGATCTGGATGGCGCAGGCAAAACCCGCCCGCTTCGAGCCGATGATATCCCGGGAGACGGTGTCTCCCACATAAACACAGTCCTCCGGTTTTACGCGGAGCTGATGCGTGGACACCAAGAAAATATCCGGCCGCGGCTTGCGCAGCCCCGTCACCGAGGACAGGGTCACGTCCTCGAACAGGTCGCGGATGCCGTATTCCTCAAGGCTGTCAAAGACCTGGTACATGGCGGCGGTGTTGCTGATGATGCCGAGCTTCAGGCCGAGCTGCCGCAGGCCCTCCAGCATCTCCCGCACCCGGGGACGGAGGCTGCGGTGGTAGTGGGTCAGCTCCCACATATAGGCGATCGGCTCGCAGAGAGGCTCCAGCACATCCCGCGGGAAGCCGAAATCGGCCAGGGCATAGTCGCACCAGATGGGGATCGGCTTGAGCTCCACGTCACAGCTGTCACGGAAGGCGCCGTAGCGCTTCCAGCCCGCGTCCACACGGCGCTTGAGCTCCGTCAGATCGACCTGCGGATCCAGCCCGCCCTCGCGCAGCATCCGGTCCAGCTTTTCGATGGCGGCCCACTCCGAGCGTTCATCCACATAGATGTCCTCCAGCGTACCGCCCATATCAAACATCACCGAAGTGATCATTTTCTTTCCTCCCCTACAGTCCCCCGCTTCTCAAGAGCGGCGGACGTTTTTTTTCCACGCAGGTTCGTCCGTCTGCGCGGGAGTCTCAGGCCGGTAATCCCGGCGATACAGCAGATAGAACAGCACCAGCCCCAGGCCCACCGGGATCGCCGCGAACCACAGCACAAAGTGCAGGAACACGCGCATCGTTTCCCAGTCCCGGAGCAGCAGCGCCATGGTGATAACAGAAGCCACAAGATACAGCAGCAGCCACAGATAGGTGCCAAGCATCAGGCGCTTGTCGCTCAGCAGCCGGTGCAGCACATAACCAACAAGCAAAACGGCCGCGCTCACGCACAGGGAAGCAAAAAGATTCCCCAATGCCACAGGCCAGCTCTCCGTCAAAGGCGAGAGCCAGTCCACGATATAATGGAAGCCGATCAGCAGCAGCGCGATAAAGACGATGCTCAGGCTGAAGGTATAGACCAGAAAGCCGCTTTTGGGCTTGCCGTCCTCGGTAAAGAGAAAGGCTCTCCAAAAGCTCCTGGCCCGTTCGTCCCACTTCTTCTGCCTTTGCTGACGGCGGTTTTCCCGCTCCAGGTCACGGGTCTCGTGAGATCTATGCTTGTTCTCCATAGTGTTTCAGAAAACTGCGGAGCGGGCGAGGCCGCTCCGCAGTTGCTCAGACAGATGATCAGCCGATGTTGGGGTTCTGATCCAGCCAGTAGATCCACAGGTCCTGGGCGTCCAGGAACACGTTGTAGATGGAAGCAAGATCGGGCTCGGCAGCGTTCAGCTCGGCCAGCGTCATTTCGTTCTTCTTGTCCTTCACGTCGTCGCGGACGGGCCAGTTGCCTTCCTTGGCAAAGGGCTTGAAGCCGCCGCTTTCGCCGTCAGCGCCGCCGGTGACAAAGCGGATGAAGAGTCGGGCGCCGGCGGGGTGCTTGCAGTTGTTGACAACGTACAGGTACTCCAGGTTCTGCAGGCCGTTGTAGGGATTCAGCACGACCCAGCCGATGTTGAAGCCGGAATCGTCGCGGTTGGTGATCTTGCCGGCAGAGGCCAGGGCCAGAGCGGGATCCTCGGCAGTGGAGTTGTGGACAGCTTCCACCAGCTCGTCGCCGTCGCCGATGAAGGTGATCTTCATCTGGCTGAAGCGCCACAGATACTCCACGCCGGCGTTGTTCGCAGGGATGTTGGGGAAGGCGCTGGCGTCGTATGTGTACTCCAGATCCTCACCGTAGACTTCCTTGTAATTGGCGGCCATCTGGTCGGCGTTCACGATAAAGCTGGCGAAAATGGAAAGGTACGCTGTCTCGGAGCCGATCTCCTTGGAAAAGATGCGGTACTTCTGGCTGCCGTCCTCGTTCTTTTCGACGATCTGCCACCAGCTGTCAATGGGCTGCCCATCGGGGAAGGCTTCGGTGTTGTAGTA
>CACYHB010000062.1 GCA_902774015.1 Oscillospiraceae bacterium
CTTTTTAACGGATCCGACCTTTAGGCTTGTCGAACCATATGTCTGGGCGAGTTTTATTGTTTCCGAGACATGTAAAACACCCTAAGAAGTCCGAACACAAGGAGTTAAGATCTCTCAGGGCATTTCAGTTTTACTACCAAAAGTACACCAGAAAAGACGATCTATTCTATAATTCGATCATCTTACTGCAGAGCTAATTACTACCAAAATGAATAATCCACTTCTGGGCACAGCGAAGTTTTCCACACAAATGTGTCAGCGAAAACAGACCGATGGTGTCGCGGTTGTGGTCTAAAACACGGCCGAGGATTTTGAAGCGGCAAAAGCTTTCCGCAAATGCAAAAATCGCCTTGAAACGAAACATTTCAAGACGATTTCTGTCTGTATTGCACCAAAAGGTGTCCAGAGAAGGGTATTTGCACCAAACGGTGTCTGGCAGGACAAATATGTCCTGCCTTTTCGTATATCTTTTTCTTGACACAGCCAGTCCTCCATGATAATTTATAATTACCAAATGGTCATTAATAACCAATGGGTAAATTTAATGAGGAGGCTTATCTCATGTCCGACAAACAGACTGCCGCCATGCTCGACAAGAAGCTGGACGAAAAAACCGCGCATACCATGTTCGTCTGCGGGCTCGTCATGGTCATCGCCGTGCTGATCCACGACGGCGACCACATCCGCCAGGCGCTCAACTGGGGCTATCACATCCCGCTCGCGATCTGGGCGCTGAATCTCACCGTGTACATTTTCCCCGTGATCACGATCTTCCTTGCCAAATCCCGCCGCATGTCCGCCACCCTCGTTGGGGCGATCGGCGGCATCTTCACGCCCGCGTCCTTCCTGGGTCTGCACCTCTTCGGCTCAGCTACAGGTCTGTGGGGCGTGTGGAACTTCTCCTACTTCGCGCTGATGAAAGGCGTGGAGTACCAGGGCAATTTCTATCAGGGCGTCGACTGGCTCAGCTGGGTGCTGCTGTTCCATATGGTCCCCTGCTGTGTGCCCTGCGCCGTGATCGGCTTCAAGCATTGGCGCAGACTGAAAAAGGAAGCGCAGCTTGGATAAGGAAAGCGTTGTCCTCGGCTGCGGCTGTGAGGTATTCGGAGATGAGGCGGAGGAGCTCAAGCAGCGCTTCCGCCTGCTTCGGCTGCTGATCGTTTCGACCGCACTGAGCATGCCGCTTCTCTGGGATCTCCCGCCGCGCTTCCAGTTTGTGCTGGCAACGGTGCTGCAGTTCGGGCCGGGACTGTACTTTCTCCGAAATGCGATCCGTGGGCTGAAAAACCGCAGCCTTGGCATGGATCTGCTGGTGGCGCTCTCCACTACGGTGATCTATGTCTACAGCACAGTCGTCGTCTTCACCGTGACGGAGAACATCAAGCTCTATTATCTCTGTGACGGGGTGCTGATCTCGCTGCTGCTCTTCGGCCGTTATCTGGAATCCGTGGCGATCTACCAGAGCGGAGAAGCGGTGCGCGGTCTTCTGCGCCTGCAGCCCAAGACCGCGATCGAGCTGCGGGATGGGGTCGAGACCGAGATCGACGCCGCGGAGATCGTCTCCGGTGATACCATCCTGCTTCGCCCCGGCGAACGGATTCCCGCCGATGGCAAGATCCTTGAGGGAAGCTGCCAGGTGGACGAGTCCCTGCTGACCGGCGAGAGCGAACCCGTGCAGAAAGGGCCAGGCGACAGCATCACCGGCGGCACGCTTGACCGCGAGGGCAAAGTCACGTACACAGCGACCTCGGTTGGCGAGGATTCGACCCTGCAGCAGCTGGCGGCATTCGTGCGCCGCGCGCAGAGCGAAAAGGCACCCGTGCAGCGTTTCGCGGACAGGATCGCCACGATCTTTGTCCCATCTGTCATCGCGCTTGCGGCGCTGATCTTCGCACTGTGGTTTTTCCTGCTCGCTCCCGGTGATTGGGGAAAGGCGGTTTCGACGGTCTGCGGCGTGCTGGTGATCGCCTGCCCCTGTGCGCTGGGTCTCGCCACGCCCGCGGCCTTGATGACGGCTTCCGGACGGGCGGCGGAACTGGGGATCCTCTTCAAAGGCGCCTCGGCCATTGAAAAGGCATGGAGCATCGACACGGTCGTCTTTGATAAAACCGGTACCCTGACCGAGGGCCGCGTGGAGCCGGGGATCCGCGATCCGCTGCGCGAGGACGCGAAAAGCGCTGTCGATGCCTGCAGGGCGTTGGGCCTGGAGGTCTGGATGATCTCCGGCGACAAGGAGGAAACGGCAAGACGCATCGCTGGGGCATGCGGAATTGAGCACATTCTCTTTGAGGTGAAGCCGGAGGAAAAGGCCGCGCAGATCACGCAGCTGAAAAGCGAAGGCCGCCGCGTCGCCATGGTGGGCGACGGGATCAACGATGCCCCGGCCATGGCGGAAGCGGATCTCGCGATCGCCATGGGCACGGGAACGGACATCGCCATCGAGTGTGCCGACGCGGTGCTGCCCGGCGGGCGCATCGGCCGGGTGCCGCAGGCATTGCGGCTCGCCGGAGCTGCCCGCAGAACGGTGCGGCAGAACCTCGGCTGGGCGCTGTTTTATAACCTGATCTGCATTCCCGTCGCGGCCTGCGGGATCGTGAATCCCTCCATCGCCGCGGCGGCCATGACGCTCTCGTCCAACGGCATTTTGCTGCACTCGCTGCGGCTGAACAAGGCGGAGGCATCAGATGAAAACAGAAAGCTGTGAAATCAAGGTCCGCGGCATGATCTGCCGAAGCTGCACCGACGAGGTATCCGGGATGCTGCTGAGGACAAAGGGCGTTGTCAAAGCGACTGTGAGCTATCGCAAGGCACTGGCTGAAGTCAGCTATGACTCTGCGCTTGTCACGCCGGATGAACTGGAAAGGCGGATCAAGTCTCTCGGTTATGAGACCGGAGAACGCAGCCGCGCCGAGCGTTTGCTGGACTTGGGCTGTGCCGCCCTTACCGTCCTGCTGGTCTGGCTGCTGCTCCGATGGGGCGGGGCCTCGCCCGAGATCGGCGCTGCGAGTTTCGGCGCGCTGTTTCTGGTCGGCCTCTCGACCAGTCCGCACTGTCTCGGCATGTGCGGCGGTATTCTGCTCTCGGCCTGTACGGGTCGTGAGGGACGAAAAGCGCAGCTCGGCGCTGCGCTCGGCTATAACGGCGGGCGTATGATCTCCTACACAGTATTGGGCGCCGTGTTCGGCGCACTGGGCACGGTGCTGACATATACGCTCAGCATGAAGTCGATGCTCTTCACCATGCTGGGGCTTGTTGTAGCTTTGCTGGGTCTCAACATGTGGGGACTGCTGCCCGCGCTTCCGTCCCTCCCAGGGGAACAGAACGCTGCCTG
>CACYHB010000063.1 GCA_902774015.1 Oscillospiraceae bacterium
GGAATTCAACCACCAGAGCCTCATCGCCACCAAGGCAAGCCGTGTCTGCCGCGCCGCCGAGGGCAGGACCGTGCTGGAGTTCGGCTCGCGCCGCGCCCAGGGCATCGCGGGCGCCGTCACGGGCGCGAGAGCGGCCTTCATCGGCGGCTGCGCCGGTACGGCCTGCACCGTGTCCGACCAGCTCTACGGCGTCCCCGCCGCGGGCACCATGGCCCACTCCTGGGTCCAGATGTTCGACTCCGAGCTCGACGCCTTCCGCAGCTACTGCCGCACCTACCCCAATAACGCGGTGCTGCTGGTGGACACCTACAACACCCTCAAGTCCGGCGTGCCCAACGCCATCAAAGCGTTTGATGAAATATTAAAGCCGCTCGGCATCACCAAATGCGGCATCCGCCTCGACTCCGGCGACATGGCCTACCTCACCCAGAAAGCCCGCAAGATGCTCGACGACGCCGGCTGGACCGGCTGCACCATCACCGTCTCCAACTCCCTCGACGAGCGCCTGATCGCCAACATCATCCACCAGGGCGCGAAGATCGACTCCTTCGGCGTGGGCGAGCGCCTCATCACCTCCAAGAGCGAGCCCGTCTTCGGCGGCGTGTACAAGCTCTGCGCCGTGGAGAACGACGACGGCTCCGTCACCCCGAAGATCAAGGTCAGCGAGAACGTGGGCAAGATCACCAACCCCGGCTTCAAGAAGGTCTACCGCTTCTTCAACCGCGAAACCGGCATGGCCGAGGCCGACTATATCTGCATGCGCGATGAGACAGTGGACGACACAAAGCCCCTCGAGATCTGTGACCCCTCCGAGCGCTGGAAGCGCAAGACCATGGAGAACTTCCGCGCGGTGGAGCTGCAGGTGCCCGTCTTCCTCGGCGGCAAGCTGGTGTACGAGCTGCCGTCCCTCAAGGACATCAAGACCAACTGCGGCTACCTGATCTCCACCCTCTGGCCCGAGGTCAAGCGCTTCGACAACCCCCACACCTACTACGTGGACCTTTCGCCGAAGCTCATGGCCCTCAAGGACGAAATGCTGGAAAACCACGGGCGGAGAAAAATGTAATCAAAAACGGAAAGTGAAGTTGTTCCGTATGAGGAAAAGCTTACACTTTGATGATTCTTCCGGCATTGAAAAAACCTTATTATAAAAAGGAGAGTACACATGAAAAAGATCCTGAGCTTTCTTCTGGCCCTTTGCATGCTGATCCCCCTCGCGGTGACCCCGGGCTTTGCCGCCGTCGGCTCTGCCGAGGAATTTGAGCAGCTCAAGCAGCGCGCCGAGGGCGGCGAAGCCGAAGCCATGGCGGAGATCGGCAACACCTACTATATGGGCAGTTACGGCGCCGGTGTTGATCGCGATTTCAGCCAGGCCCTCGCCTGGTTCCTGCGCGCCGCCGATGCCGGTGACACGAGCGTGTGCATGAATATCGCCAATATCTACGAAAAGGGCTCCACCGGTGAGCGCAGCTACGAAAAAGCCTATGACTGGTTCAGACGCGCCGCCGAGCTCGGCAGCAAGGAAGCCGAGGAACGCATGGCCGCGCCCGTGTATGCCGCCCTGCGCTGGAAGGACAACTCCACGGCGCTGGAAGGACAACTCGGCGAATACGGCAATCTCGGCGGGCGCTACGGCACGCCCTTCTATCTGGACAAGCCCGTGCTGGACTGCTCCATGATCACCCTGCAGCTGGGCTTCATCCAGTACCGCGGCTGGCCCTTCGGCCTGTACGGACTCTTCGCCCAGACCCTCAACGGCGACTGGGTGGAGGTCGACCGCTTCCAGATCGAGAAGTACCAGGCGGAGGAGGGCGCCGAGCCCAGGACCTATCAGTTCCAGCTGACCAATCCCCTGTCCTTCCGGGCGCTGGGCGTGGTGCTTCTGGAGGACGGCATGGACTTCAACCTCGTCCATGCGGATACCTACTACGTGGACAAGACCTGCCTGGGCGAGTATTCCGAGACCGTCCTCCCGGCGTCGTTCACGCCCTCGGGCAAGGAGTATCCCGAGAACGCCGCCTCCTTCATCTCCGCGGCCTACGTCAATCCCTACCCCGAGGGATACTTCGGTTGATACATCAAACCGGCAGCGCCTCCCCCGCGGGAGGCGCTGTCCCGTTAAGCAAAAAAACACGCAAAAACAAGAAAATTTTGTACGTTTGTCAATGATGTGAGACTGAGAAATTGAGTTTGAAAGAGAAGCGCGTTAGCTTCTGACGGAGGGAGGGCGTAGCCCGACTGGAGTCAGCAGCTAACGCGGGCAAATTCAATTTCCCTCCGTTTCTCAACCGGAGACTTCCAGCCGAGAACGCTCATGGGGATTCTATTAGATCGGCGAAGATAACGCTTCATCTGCAGTTGAAGATCTTCAAAGGAATAAAAACTAAGATGGTTGTAGAAGCGTTCCTGGTCGTTACGGTGGCTGCGCTCCACTTTCCCGTTATGCCAAGGAGTTTTGGGCCGGATCGTCTTGTGATGAATATTTAACTCCTTACAGAACAAATCAAATGGGTGAATACGATCTGTCTTTGAAGTATGGGTGAATTCACTCCCATTGTCGGTCTGGATCGTCTCAGGCGCATAACCAAAGTAGACGATGGCACGTTTGGTGAAGTCAATGGTCGAATAACTGCTTTGCTCCTTGTAGGCATAGATAAAGCGCTCTCTGGATGCCTCATCAATCATCGTGTACTGGTAAAACTTATCTCCATCTGTACCGACATAGCAAGCAGTGGGAACATACTTTACATCCAGCTGCCATTTGATCCCCAAGTCTTTCGGTGTGTTATAGTTGCCGTCATGTTTGGACTTTTTCTTTGTGGACTCCACTTTCGTACGGTATCCTAAGCGGACAAAAACCCGATAGAGTGAGCCGGGGTGACGGCTGTATGCCTTCTCCTGACGAAGTTTCCCATACATTTCGCATACACTGATGTTTGGGTTGCGCCGATGCAGATTCTTGATCCAGGTCAGCTCTTGCTCAGTATGCGCGTTCGGATGCGGCCTGTGTGGCCGATGAGACTTCGGGGTGAGGGATTCACGGCTGCCATCATACTGCTTGTTCCACCGCATGAGAGACGCCTTTGAGATGTGATATCGGCGACACACAAAGGCGATGTCCTTCGTCTGTCGATACAGCTTCACAGAATTCACTTTTGTCGTAATTTCATGTGGCAAATACCGCTTGTTCTGTGCTATACTACTCATGGCGGTTGAGCTCCTTTTGTTAGTGGTGTTGTGTGGTAGC
>CACYHB010000064.1:0-1256 GCA_902774015.1 Oscillospiraceae bacterium
CTCGGGTTCGGCCGAAGCCGGCGGGTCCGCGGCGAAAACAGACGTGGTGAGAGAGAGCATCATGATGATCGCCATCAGCATGCTCAAAACTCGGGTGGACAATTTATGTTTCATAGAATCTCTCCTATATAAATACCATCAGGTATGATAATCAAAATCAATTTCAACGCTTTTTGGGGGCTGGATTGGGGTTGTAGAAGCTGCGTCACTTTGTCTTTATCCTGTCCAAAATCAGCAGTAGTATCTGATTTCGCCAAACTGTGTTAACCATCTCTCAGTTGCAGTATATGGACCTATTATTTGTATATGCGGCATATAATACTCCCCCATCCTGCGAGAACTCCATAATGGCATGAGCATTATTCCTGACCAGTCTGTTAAAGAAAGCCATTTCCGCCTCCGAATAGCCGTTTATCTCTTCCCAACGGTATTCAGGAAGCCAGCAGACAGCATTGTGAAAAAAATCCTTCGGATCCGGGGTTTCAATGTAAACTTTTACGGAACCGTCCTTTTTCATCTCAGAATGCGTGATCTCCGTATTATCAATCAGAGTCAGAAAAGGATACATCATTGTTTGAAATCTCCTTATGTCTTAGGAAACATTCTGGGCGGGGAGGCCGGCGTCTTCGACGCCGCCGACCATGGTCTCGAAGAAGGTAGCGGTGCAGTTGACATTGACGCGTTCATACCAGTCGACGCGTACCGTTCGCGGTCGGCGGCGCTGTAGTTATAGCGGCTGACAGAATAGCTGATATCGTTGATCAGGCAGCGCAGCTTGCCGTCGCAGAGCCGGCTGATGATGCGCTCCATGGAGGCATAGTCCTCGGTGGTAAACTGGAGGCTGAAGTTGCGGCGGATCTGGTCCCCGTCGCGGGTGACATTCGAGAACGTGATATTATACTGGAGGGCGCCGCCGAGAACGTCATTCAGGAAAGCCAGCTCTTCCTTGCTGTTGTTGTAGCTGCCCATATAGCTGGCATGGGGATTCGACTGGATCGACTCAAGCTCGGCCTGCATCTCTTCCATACGCTGGATCTTGGCGTTGACGCCGGTCATCTCGACCCGGATGGCCTCGGCCTCGGCATGAGCCTTTTGAATGCTCTCGGCGACCATTTTATAAACAAACTGATAATAGGCCAGCCCGACCAGAACCAGCGCAAGGATGACGAGGATGATCTTCTCGGCACGGGTGAAATCACGGCTCAGGATTTTCACGGTCTGGTCACCTCCTCGGCAGGGTTGAGATAAACCATGAT
>CACYHB010000064.1:1313-5120 GCA_902774015.1 Oscillospiraceae bacterium
GTCCAGTTGGAAACCTGGCCGCGGGGCAGAATGACGCGGCGGATCAGGGCGATGGCGCTGGCGCGGTCGGCGCGGGAGATCTCTTCCTGGGTCATGCCGGAATAGGTGTAATGGGCATAGATCTCGGTGAGCTCACCAAAGCTGTTCAGGCGGTCATAGGCGGCGTTCAGCTCGCTCCGGAGAGCGGCAACCTCGGCCTCGGCCCGACTGACCTCGAGAAGGCGGTCCGCTACGGCGAACTTGCCAAAGGCAAAGGCAGCAACAAGAATCAGGATAAAGGCAGGAATGCCGACCTTGAGATTGACCGGCTTTTCGTCGGTCATGGCGAGGTTGATGGAGCGCTTGACCGGCAGCTTGCCGCGCTTTCCGCCTGCTTTTTTCTCGGATTTCTTTCCAAATGCCAAGACACTCACCTCCCCATTTCCAGCGTGATGCCGATCGCCTGGGCGAACATCTCGCAGTTGCTGACCTTTTCGCCGGAAGGCACCAGCTCGTCAATACGGTGGATATTCATGCCGACGGTCTCGGCAATGGTATTGCACAGAGGCTGAATAGACGCGCCGCCGCCGCAGAGGTAGATATCGTTCAGCTTGGTCTCGGGCGTAGAGAAGCGATAGAAGTTCAGGGCGCGCATGAGCTCGATGGCGATATTCTCGTAAGCGGAACGGCATTCTTCGCGGTTCTGCCAGTTTTCATGGTTCTCGACCAGGTAAACCCCGGCAAGATGCTCATCTACGGAGGCAGCATCGGCGATCACCTGAATCAGGCGGCTGATGCCGATCTCAATCTCGCGGGTGACAATGTGCTTGTCGCCGGCAAACATATACATGCGGATGGCCTGATGGCCCAGATCCAGGATACAGTACTCGTTGTCCTCAAAGCCGCTGCGGCGGATCAGACCCTGCCAGCAGGAAACAGTCGGGGCCGCACGTTTGAGCCGGAGCCCGGCCTTGCGGAGGTAGCCGCGGATCTCCTCGATCATGGCGACAGGGACGGCGGCGGCCATGAGCTCCATACTGCGTCCCGCCGTCTGTCCTCCCCCTTCCTCGCCTTCGCCCTCGGAAGGAAGGATCTCGGTCCGGATCATGGCGTAGTCGTAGAAGTAGGTCCTCATCTCGCTGGAGATATAATCACGGAACTCGTAGGGCAGGTTGACCTGGAGCTGTTCGGCGGTCATCTGGGGCATGACCACGTTGCGGATGAAGACGGTCTCATTCGGAAGGACAAAGGCCGCATCCTTGGCATGGATCCCCCTTTCCTTCATGGTTTTGCGGATCAGCTCGCCCATGGTTTCGGGCGAGACGACATGGCCTTCGCGCACCATGTTCTCTGGCATGGGGACGACGGCAGACTTTTTCAGAACGCCGTTTTTGACCAGGGCCAGCTTCATGCTGTTGTAGCCGATATCAATTCCTAACACTGTATTAGCCATATGAAAACCTCTTTATCAGAGTTTGGAGTTCAAAGTTAACGCCAGAGACTGATTGGGAGCACCCGACTGCAGATTTCTGCAGTTGCGCGGAAGAGAAGCCAGCCTCTCGCACGAAGTCTTCACCGCCGCGCATATTTTGTTTGTAACGAACCAGTTTCTGGTTTTACAGTAACACGAAAGTGAAAGTTAAAAGAGCGAGGTGTACCATTGAATGAGGGGGTCGCCGAAGAGGAGCATGAAGGCCGCAGCCGCCGCGATGGCGGGACCGAAGGGAAACTCCTTCTTCCCGTCGGGATGCATGCGCTTTCGCAGGGCGGCAAAGCCAAGGCCGAGCACGCAGGAGAGCATCACGGCAAAGAGGGTGCCGACGAAGCCGAGATACAGGCCGCAGACGGCAAAGAGCTTGATATCGCCGCCGCCGAGGCTGTCGCGCCCGAGAAGGCGGTCCATCAGGAGAGAGACCCCCAGAATGCCGCCGCCGAAGAGGAGGCCGGCAAGAAGGCTCCTGAGCATGTCCTGCCAGGGGGTGCGCATCAGGAGGGCCCCGATGAGCCAGGCCAGGACCGCGACAATGTGGCAGCCGTCCGGGATGATGCAGTCATCCAGATCCGTCAGGGTGAGGACGAAGAGACAGCCGAGAAAGACCCAGTTGCGCAGGCAGAGCCAGGTGAGGTCAAAGCGCAGGAGACACAAAAGAGTCAGGACGGCGAAGACCAATTCGGTCAACGGGTAGCGGGCCGGGATCTTCACGCCGCAGCTTTTGCAGCGCCCGCGCTGGAAAAGCCAGCTGAAAATCGGGACCAGCTCGGACGGGCTGAGGACATGCCCGCAGGAGGGGCAGTGACTGCGGCCCCGGAGGGCCGACTCGCCATGGGTGATGCGCCAGGCGACACAGTTGAGGAAGGAGCCGAAGACCGCCCCCAGGGCGAAAGCGACGCACGAACAGTAAATCAGCAGTCCCCTGCTTTGCCAGATGGACAATGTCACTCCCCCTTATCTGGACCAGCTGTCGCCGACCCAACCGCCGGAGGTATGCCAGATGGCACAGTAGTCATCGTCGGCAAACCAGAAATGGCTGATCTCGCCATCTTTCAGGGAAGTCCCGTATTTGGCAAGTTCCTCCGATTCGCCGGTGCCGCGGACGGCATAGAAGACGACGATGTCTTTCCAATCCATACTGGCTTTCGTACCGCGCTTCACGCCCGGGTCAGCATAAACCAGGGTCGCCTTGCGGGTCTTGCCGTTCAGGAAATAGGTCAGGGTTTCAGGGACCTCGCCATTCTCATCCAGAGCCGCCTTCAGGCTTTCACGCAGCTGGCGCAGGACATAGTCGGCATTCAGGCGGGTACACTGCTTTTTATCGGTGCCGTGCATGCCGCAGACAACTGTCAGCCAGGGAGCCTCGTCATTCGTGGGGACGATATAGGTGGTGCCGCCGCCGGGACAAAGGTCACTCCACCCCGGCATGACGGAGGCGACATAGTCGCGGGCCTCGGCCTCTTTGTTGACCTCGCCGATCAGCATGCTCTCGTTGGCCAGCTGACGGCGGGCAGTATCGAGGGCGGCGATGCAGCCGGCCTCACCGGCCTGATAGCGGTAACGCTGAACCGTGTAGACTACCCCACATTTATATTTCATGTCATTATAGCAGGTTGAGGCCGTAACTGCAAGGTTTTTTCGGGGGATAGGTCGGGACAGTTTATTAGTTTTTTCTTAATTTTAAAGTAATGTTCACAGAAACAACAAAACCCCGCCATCGGCGGGGTGGGTGTGACAGATTGTCACATGTCATACGAACTTTACAGAGCGCCCGAACGGAACATTCTGCCGCTGCGCGGAATTGGAGCCGATCACTCGTACGAAGATGAGCGCGCCGCGCATATTGGATTGAAATCAACAGATCCGGTCCCCTGCTAAGGAGCGCAGAAACTTGTAAACCAGAGATTCTATACTTTCAGGGCGCGCTCAACAACGGTCTTGCCCAGACCGGTGAGACGGGCAAGCTGGCGAATGGAAAGGCCGGCATCGTGGGCCATGCGGAGGATGGCATTACGTTTTGGCCTCTCTAGCGAGGCGATCTCAGAGGGCGGGCAGTTGGCGACGCGGGCCAGCTGTTCGGCAGCCTTTTCATCCGGGAGGCGGCCGGGGCCTTTGACCTCCAGATGCGCAAACTCGCAGGGGGCACGGAGGAAGGTCACCAGTTCGCGGCGCTTCTCCTCTTTCATCACATCCGGGCTGTAGAGCAGATCGCGGCTCTCGGTGACGCCGCTGCAGCCCAGCCAGGGGTAGGAGAACATATTTTTGCTCAAGCCGGCCTTGACCGGGTTCTGGCAGATGAAGCGCATGGCATCGAGGAAATGGGGGTTGTCGTTGAG
>CACYHB010000065.1 GCA_902774015.1 Oscillospiraceae bacterium
ACCTTTACATCCGGCGGCCACGCCGCCTTTGAGCGCATGATGCGCGGCATCCCCTGCTTCGACAAAGCGCCTCTGCCGCTTTGCGATCTGGACCTTACCTGCACCCGGTGCGTGCATTTCTGCCCGGACTCGCTGCACTGCAGATCATCCGGATTCAGCGGCCCGTATTTTGCGACATAGCGGCGTTTTGCCTCCTCGGCAAGTCCCAGGACGCTTTTCAGCAGCGCAAAGGCCTCCGTGTCCCCTGGGTGCGTGTCAAGATAGAGCTGCAGCTCATGCGCGGCGAAACAGAGCGCCATGACCTCGCCCAGCGGGGTCCCGTTCAGATCCTCCATGTTGACCATGTTCATGAACGGCAGGTCCAGGCCGGGAAAGAGCGTCCCGCGCTTCAGCGCGTCCGCGGGATCATATTGCGGCGCGCTGCTCTGCTGCATCGGCACATAGGGCCGTGCCAGCGGCGCACAGGCCGGCAGGATGCCGTTCCTGTAATTGCAGCGCCCGTTGCTTTCAGTTTGCAAGTTGATTCCTCCATGTCGCTTTTTTGAGGGCGTGCGACACCCTCAGGCCATCTTATGCGCCGTCCGTCCGGGCGAACAATCCGGCGCGCGCCGCTTGACTTCCCCCCGCGTTCGGGCTAAGATAAGAATTGTAATTAATGCGCCGTGCTTCGGCGCAGGGAATTGTGAAAAGGAGTGTTTTTATATGGTACCGAAATTCGTTAAAGCTTTTGAGATCCGCTGCACGGTCGGCAAGCCCTCCTTCATCGGCCAGGACGACAAGGCCGGACGCCGCCAGCTCATCGCCATCACGGGCGGTGAGATCATCGGCTTCGCCCTCCCCTACAACGGCACGGTCCTCCCGGACGGCGTGGACAGCCAGGTCGTCCGCCCGAACGGCAGAGCGGAGCTCTCCGCGCGCTACGGCGTCCGCCTGAACGACGGCCGCAGCTTCTATATCCAGAACGACGGCATCCGCACCGTCCCGGCGGAGTATGTGGAAACGGTCCTCTCCGGCGGCATCGCGCCCGCGGACGCCTATTACTGCGTCACCAAGCCGACGTTTGAGATCTACGATGACACGCTCAGCGTCCTCAACGACCGGCTCTTCATCGTCCTCGCGACGCGCTACCCCGATTCCATCGCGCTGGAATACTTCATGGTCGAGATCGAAAAGTGATCCGGACAGAACAAAAAACGGAGAGGCAATGCCTCTCCGTTTCAGCCTGTCAAAAAACTATGCAAACGCCCCTGTTTCTGTTAAAATGGAAGCGGGGGCGATGTCATGGAAGAATGGAAAAAAGATTCACGGCGGGAGCCAGTGATTACAGACTTGGACGCACTGGTGCCGAAGGATCATCTTTTGCGAAAGATAGAAAAGGTCATGGACTATGATTGGCTGTATGAGCGGCTGGATCCATATTATTGCCATGACAACGGGCGGCCCGGAACGGATCCGGTGGTGCTGATCAAGATGGTACTGCTCCAGCATCTTTATGGGATACCTTCATTGCGGCAGACATACCAACGGATACAGGACACGCTCTCATATCGTTGGTTTTTGGGATATGGGCTGCTGGAGGAAATCCCGCACTTTGCGACGGTGAGTTACGCATTCTGCAAGCGGTTCCCAGAAGAACTGACGGAAGAGATATTCGCCCATATTCTGAATAAAGCGCTGAACAACAAGATGGTGGACCCGAAGATGATCTTCATCGACGGAACGCACATCAAGGCCAGCGCAAACAAGAAGAAGTTTCAAAAGGAGAAAGTAGCAAAGACGGCAAAGATATACGCCGAACAGCTCCGGGAAGAAGTGAATGCCGAACGGGCCACCTTGGGGAAGCCACCCATTGAAGATGCGGACGACGATGATTCAACGCCGGGCGGCGGAATGGCGGAGCAGACGGTCTCCACGACAGACCCGGAAAGCGGAATGTTCGTCAAGGGAGAGCACGAACGACAGTTTGCGTATGAAGCGCATACGGCCAGCGACAGGAAAGGTTTTGTGCTTGGAGTAGAAGTAACGGCGGGAAACGTACATGACAGCGTGGCATGGGATGCCTTGTATGACCAGGTAACTGACAGGTTTCCGGAAGTAGAGTTTGTGACGATGGACGCGGGGTACAAAACTCCATGGATTGCGAAGAAGACCTTAGATGACGGAAGAATCCCCATTCTGCCCTATACCAGACATAATTACAAAGAAGGTACATACAAACCGTGGGAATATGATTACGATCCCAAAGAAAACCATTTCATTTGTCCGCACGGCGGAATACTGAGACATACGACGACAGACAGAGACGGAAAGAGAATCTACAGAAGTAACACGAAGCACTGTAAGAATTGTCCGTACAAAGCGATGTGCGGAGCCAATGAAAAAGGCCAAAAGATCATAACCACGCACATTTGGCAGGAATATCTGGACTTAGTCGAGCAGCTGCGGCGAACAGAGCGAGGCAAAGAAATCTATGCGATGCGCAAGGAAACCATAGAACGCGTCTTTGCCGACGCAAAAGAGAAACATGCCATGCGTTATACACACCATCGAGGTCTGGCCCGGGTAACAAACTGGGTGAGGCTTAAATATGCTGCGATGAACCTGAAAAAGCTGGCGGAATGGAGCTGGAAAAGCTCTTATTTTCACCTCGTTTTCTCGCTGCTTTTGCCTAAATACAGCAAATCCCTCGCTTTTGCTTAACAAAAACGAGGGTTCTTTGACAAGCTGACAAATACAGGCACCATCGAATGATGGTGCCTGTATTTGGTGGGGGAAGGTGGATTCGAACCACCGAAGTCACTGACAACAGATTTACAGTCTGCCCCCTTTGGCCACTCGGGAATTCCCCCATATTGAATTCGCTGGAGCTGGTAGACGGACTCGAACCCCCGACCTGCTGATTACAAATCAGCTGCTCTA
>CACYHB010000066.1 GCA_902774015.1 Oscillospiraceae bacterium
TTCTGATAAACAAAAAGACGCGCCGCAGGGCCGGGAGATCCCGGCCCTGCTTTTTGCGTCCTCCGCGCCGAAAAGCGACAAAGCGGAAACGAAAAGGGCGAAAGCGAATTGTGGAACTTGTCGCTTTTCACAGAAAGAATGTGCGCTCTTTCGCGGCGGAATTGGCGAAGCATACGAACTCGAAAAAACAGGGGAATTTTGGCTTGCTTTTTTCTCTCCGGGCGGTTATACTCCACACAGAAAACAGATTTTTAAGCGCGGTACGAGAGACCGGCAAAATCGCTCATATAGATCGGGTACCATGGACGTACCCCCCTATTTTGTTGTGCTTTGCCGTTCTCGGCAAGGCTTTTTTGTTTGTCTTTTTATGCAAACGCGGCTTCGCACGCCTTCGGCGTCTCACGGACAATTTGTGCCCCGCCTTCGCCGCTCTTTCTTGAAATACACAAAGTATTCCTGCGAAAGAGCGTCTTTGCCGGAGGGACAAATTCTCTCGCGATCCGCTCTTGCCGCGCAAATCCTTGTTTGCCGTACGCTTTGAAGAAAGGGGCTGCCGACAGATGAAGCTCAAGGCCCAGATCATGGACGAGGCGGCGCTCTCCCGCGCGCTCACGCGCATCTCCCACGAGATCACCGAGCATAACCGCGGCGTGGACAACGTCGTGCTCGTCGGCATCCGCCGCCGGGGCGAGCCTATCGCCCGCCGCATCCGCGGCAACATCCACAAGATCGAGGACAAGGCCGTGCCCTGCGGCAGTCTGGACATCAAGTTCTACCGCGACGATCTCTCCCGGCTCTCCGAGCAGCCGGAGACGGCCCGCCCCTCGCTGCCCTTCGACGTGACCGACCGCGACGTCGTGCTCTGCGACGACGTGATCTACACCGGCCGCACGGCCCGCGCCGCGATCGAGGCGATCTTCTCCCTCGGCCGCCCGCGCACGATCCAGCTGGCCGTGCTGATCGACCGCGGCCACCGCGAGCTGCCCATCCGCCCCGACTACGTGGGCAAGAACATCCCCACCTCGCGCAGCGAGCTGGTGGAGGTCCGCCTGCCGGAGTTCGACGGCGAGACGGGCGTGTTTCTGATGGACCTGGCTGAATAAGCCATCCATATATTTTCATTAATTTTATTTGGAAAGGTAAAGATGAAAATGGGAAAAGAGAAAAAAGCGGCCGTTGACGGCCCGATTTACGACGCACGAACCCTGGGTACGCCGAAAATGCTCATCCTCGGCGCGCAGCACCTCTTCGCCATGTTCGGCTCCACCGTTCTGGTCCCGATCCTGACCGGACTGAGCGTGACCGCGACGCTGCTCTTCGCCGGCCTCGCCACGCTGTTCATGCACCTGGTCACCGGCAAGAAGGTCCCCGTGTTCCTCGGCTCCTCCTTCGCCTTCCTCGGCGGCTACTTCGCCGTCATCGCCTCCGGCGCCGAGCTGGGCCTGCCCCAGCGTGAAGCGCTGCCCTACGCCTGTGCGGGCGTGGCCTGCGCGGGTCTTCTCTACCTCGTGCTGGCGCTGATCTGCAAGGCCTTCGGCTCGAAGAACGTCATGCGCTTCTTCCCGCCCGTGGTCACCGGCCCGATCATCATCGCCATCGGCCTGATCCTCGCGCCCTCGGCCATCAACTCCTGCTCCTCCAACTGGCTCATCGCCCTGGTCGCGATCGTCGTGGTCATCGTCTGCAACATCTGGGGCAAGGGCATGATCAAGATCGTCCCGATCCTGATGGGCGTCCTGGCCTCCTACCTCGTCGGCGCGATCACCGGCAACGTGGACTTCTCCGGCGTCAAGGAAGCCGCCTGGATCGGCCTGCCCTTCCAGATGCAGGACACCGTCTTCGGGCTCCTCGGCTCCGGCAAGGTCAACAGCGGCCTGCTGGTCTCCTCGATCATCATGATCGTCCCGATCGCCTTCGCGACGATGATGGAGCACGTCGGCGACATCTCCGCCATCGGCGGCACGATCGAGAAGAACCTGATCGAGGATCCGGGCCTGCACCGCACCCTGATCGGCGACGGTATCGGCACCACGATCGCCGCGCTCTTCGGCGCGCCTGCCAACACCACCTACGGCGAAAACACCGGCGTCCTCGTGCTGACCAAGGTCTATGACCCGAAGGTCGTCCGCATCGCGGCCGTCTTTGCGATCGTCCTCTCCTTCTGCCCCAAGTTCGCGGCCCTGATCTCCGCCATGCCCACGGCCACGGTCGGCGGCGTGTCGATCATCCTCTACGGCATGATCTCCGCGGTCGGCGTGCGCAACATGGTCGAGAACCACACCGACTTCCAGAAGTCCCGCAACGTCATCGTCGCGGCCGTCATCCTGGGCCTCGCGCTGGGCATCAACTTCTCCGGTCTCCTCGGCGCGAACATCACGACCGCCGGCAACAACGCCACCGGCGCCATCTCCTTCATGGTCGGCGACATGCGCATCGCCCTCTCCGGCCTGGCCGTCGCCTCCATCGTCGGCATCGTCCTCAACGCCGTCCTTCCCGGCAAGCGCGAGGAGTACATGCCCAACGAAGAGAACTCCGGCTCCCTCGGCAAGTTCTGAGCCCCACGACGGGAGCTTTCGACGACCCGGCGACATATCGACCCCCGGCTTCCCTCGGAAGCCGGGGGTTTGCTTTTCCACCCGCAGCCTTCCCCGCGCACGGGGAAGGGGAACCGCTTGCGGTGGATGAGGTCTCTGCAAACGAACGATCTGGTCAGTGGGGCTGTGAAAAAAGTCCCAAAGCGAAAAAGAAGAGGAATCCCAAGTGAGAACTTGAGAGACCTCTTCTTTTTTGGTATAGTTTAACTGCGATGAAAAAAAGAATTATAGCGCAAAGCAAGGAAGATTACCAGAGTTTTATGTAGCAGATAACTTAGATATTTGCGATCCGGTACTGGCATTTGACGAGTTCATGGAGGAGACAAAAATAGAACAGTATCTGAAGCCGGAAGAATACACGAGGATTGGACGGCCGAGATACAATCGAGTCAATATGCTGAAGACAGTCTTGTTTGCTTTTGAGGATGAAGGGTACTGTTCACTAAGGAACATGGAGGACAACTGCAAGGTAAATCTGCGGTATATGTACCTGATGGATCATGAGACGCCGAGCTACCGAGCATTTGGATACTTCATAGAAAATGAGCTTGAAGGGCAGATAGAAGAAATATTTCGAGCAGTCATGGAGCAGATCCGGAAGCAGGAAGGGATAGATCTCGAACATCTGTTTATTGACGGCTCAAAGTTCGAAGCAAATGCCAACAAGTATACTTGGGTATGGCGTAAAGGCACCGAGAAATCCAGGTACAAGCTGTTTGAGAAGATAACAGCACAACTGGAAGAGCTGAATGAAGAGTTATCGTGGTCTGGTATAAGGATTTCAACAAACACAGAGTACACGCCGGAATATCTTGAAGAAGTCCTTGCCCGGTATGCTGCCATGGCAGAGATAGACGAGTCTACATTTCAACACGGGAAAGGCCACCACAAGAGCGCAGAACAGCGCCACTATGAAAAGCTGAAAGCATACGTGAAGAAGCTTCGGGAGTATACAGAAAAGCTCAACATCTGCGGGACAGAACGAAACAGCTATTCCAAAACGGACCATGATGCCACCTTTATGAGGATAAAGACGGACTATATGGGGAATGACCAGCTGCTGCCGGCATATAATGTTCAGCTTGGTGTGGCGGACGAGTATATTGCTGTTGTAGATGTCATGCAATACCGTTCGGATATGGATTGCTTTATCCCTTTGATGGAGAAGTTCAAGCAATTATATGGTTTCTACCCGAAGTATCCCATTGCCGACGCCGGATATGGTTCCTTCAACAATTATCTCTACTGTCAGGAACACGGTATGGAGAAGTTCATGAAGTTTCCCATGTACAAGAAAGAAACGACGGATGAGAAATACCGGAACGATCCTTTCAGGGCTGTAAACTTCAAGACCGACGAGGATGGTGATCTGGTGTGTCCGAACGGGAAGAAGTTTCACCTGGCGTACAGGAAAGCGGTCAAGGGAAACTTGTATGGTCGCCAGGAAGAGATTTACCAGTGTGAGGATTGCAGCGGCTGTCCACATGCAGCACAGTGCAAAAAGACGGATAAGAACCGCACGATCAGGATGAACCAGGAGCTCACAGCGATTCATGAGGAAGTGCTGGAAAACCTTGAGAGTATCCACGGAGCCTTGCTTCGGATGAACCGTTCCATTGAAGCCGAAGGCGCCTTCGGCATCATGAAACACGACCGCTGGTACAAGCGAACCGTCCGAAGAGGTTTGAATTCAGTCAAGCTGGAGCTTTATCTCGTTTCTATAGGGTATAACCTTTACAAATTCTACAACAAACACTACCGCCTCAGAGAAGCTGCATAGTTTTCAACAGCTGCGCTTCTGTGGGGAAGGGGTATTGTGCTCTCCAGCAGGTTTTTTCTTCCAGTAAGCAGCAAAAAAAGTGAGGCTGTGAAAAGCCGCAGGTTTCTTCCTGCTTTTTTTCACAGCCCCTTT
>CACYHB010000067.1 GCA_902774015.1 Oscillospiraceae bacterium
CGGAGAGGAACTCCTCTGCCGCGGCGTGCTGTACCAGCGGCTCAGAAAGGGGTACAGGAATCCGTGGGTAGCCATTCTGATAAATCCCATTGTCTTTGTACTCATGCATATCCTGCTCCCCGGAATTACGGTCTGGGCGGTGCTCAGCATCTATCTGGTAGGCGTGACGTTTGGCCTCATGGTCTATTACCTTGACTCGCTGTGGATGGCGATGGCGGCGCACGCGGCATGGAACTTCACACAAAATTTCATCTTCGGATTGCCGAACAGCGGCACGGTTTATGACTTATCCATCTTCAAGCTCAATTCCGCCACGGCCAGGACCAGTCTCTGCTATAACGTGGAATTCGGCGTGGAAGCCTCCGCGACCGCAGTTCTCGCATTCGTGTTCGTGTCGGCGATTCTTTTCTGCCTGGAAAAAAAGAAGAACCTGAAATCCTTGGATGTTTGGGAAAGCTGATACTATCAAGGCTCTGCTTTCACGCAATCTGCGCCCTTTCGCGGATAACTTGCATGGCCTTCCCCCGCGTCTTTCCTGCACGTACTTTTTGCAGGCAAGTTTCACGGATTCAGGTAATGCATGTTTTTAATAATTAATAAATATAAAATTGGAAGGAGATTATCATGAAAAAACTATTCAGCATCCTGCTGGCATTGGCAATGACGGTTTCCCTGACCGTCCCCGCCTTTGCCGACGAGCCGGATTACACCACCGGCACCCCCTGGCCCTGCATCGACCTTGACGGCGTCGTGACTGAGGAAACGACTGCCGAATTGAAGGACAACTTTGCCCTTGCCGTGAACAAGGACAAAATCCTGGCCCTGGAGATCCCGGAAGGCTACTCCCGCGCCGGCACTTCGGTGGACCTGGCCATTCAGGCGGCGGAGGATCTGAAGAATATGTTCCTCGGCGATGCCCCGGAGGGACACGACGCGCGCCTGGCCTATGATTACTTCCAGCTCCTGATGGACTGGGACAGCCGCAACGCTGTGGGCGTGGCCCCGCTGAAAGCACAGACGGAACAGGTGGAGGCCATCGGCTCTGTCGAAGAGCTGAGCGCCTACCTTTCCGCTACGCCTCCGGAGGATCAGCTGAGCGCCGTCTGGATGTGCGACTCGGGGGAGGATCTTATGGATTCCAACCACCGCATCATGATCGTCGCGGACGCGGAACTGCTGCTCGGCGATTCCGCTGAGTACGCGGCGCTTACCCCCTACGGCGAAATCGGCAAGCAGGCCATTACGGAGCTTGCGGAAAAGATGCTCCTTAAGCTCGGCTATTCCGAGGATGAGGCCGCGCAGAAGATCGACAACTGCTTTGCCTTTGAGACCATGCTTGCCCCCGCGATTTACACCAGCGAGGAGCAGCAGCGTCCCGACTATTATGGACGCATTCTCAACTATGTGGGCCTGGACGATCTCAAGCAGATGCAGGGCAGCCTCCCCGTCCTTGAGTCTTTCGCCAATATGGGTTACCCGGAGGCCGAGGCGTATCTGGTCCTGAATCCCGCCGGACTTGAAAAGCTCAATGTGCTGTATACCGAAGAAAACCTGCCCCTGCTGAAGGATTATATCATTGTGCACGGCGTCTTCAGCGCTGCGGAGAACCTGGACCGCGAGTGCTATGAGTGGCGCAATGCCTTCCGCAACGCGGTTATCGGCGCCACCGGCATGCTGGATGACGCGACGGTCTTCTCCTCCGAGGTCTCTGAGAAGCTGAAATGGCCCACGGCGGAAATGTACACGGCGACTTACCTCAAGCAGGAGGACAAGGACCGCATCGCCGCCATGATCGACGAAATCATGGAGGCTTATCACGGGATCATCGAAGAGGCGGACTTCCTCTCCGACGAGACCCGCGCCAAAGCCATTGAAAAGCTCGACAGCATCACCCCCAACGTCCTCTATCCGGACAGCTGGGAGAAATACAGCTGTGAGGAGCTGAATTTTGCAGGCCCCGAAGACGGCGGAACGCTGTGGGAGGCCAATCGCCGGATCGCCAGATACATGCGCGACGAGAGTGTAAAAGAATATTCCGAGCCGGTGGATAAGGAGGAGTGGGGCGATACGCCTCAGACTGTCAACTGCTTCTACAATCCTCTCAACAACAGCCTCTACATCCTCGGTGCATATGCACAGGGCGGCATGTATAACAGTGAAATGAGCGACGAGGAGCTGCTCGCTAAGCTCGGCACAGTGATCGGACACGAGGTTTCCCATGCCTTCGACTCCAAAGGTGCGCAGTTCGACAAGGACGGCAACATGGCCAACTGGTGGACCGTGGAAGACCAGGCGGCCTTCCTGGAGCGCAATCAGAAGATGGTGGACTACTACAACGCCATGCATCCCTGGGAGGGCCAAGACTTCTACGGCAGCATCATGACCGGTGAGGCCGGGGCCGATATGGCGGGCGTGAAGGTGGTGCTGCGCATCGCCGCCGGGATGGAGGACTTTGACTATGACGCCTTCTTCCGCGCCTATGCCGATAAGTGGCTTGGCAAGGATACTCTCCAGATGGCCTACATCCGCATCAACGACGTACACCCCATGCTGTATCTGCGCACCAACTGCACGCTCCAGCAGTTTGACGAGTTCCTGGACTTCTACGGCATTACCGAGGGCGACGGCATGTACCTTGCCCCTGCCGACCGCGTGATTATCTGGTAACGCGCCTTATCCCCCGTACCCCGCGTTAAACCAATACATCTGACAGGAGGAACGGAAATGCAGTACAATATTCACGGAGACAACATGCCGGTGGTGATCTGCTCGCTCGACGATGGGGAGTCCATGATCTGCGA
>CACYHB010000068.1:0-675 GCA_902774015.1 Oscillospiraceae bacterium
AAGCAGTGTGCCTCACAGCCCAGTTTCTGCATCGCCGGCCTGCTGATCCCCGCCAGGGCCATGTTGCTGTCGGTGATAATGGTGCCGCCGGCCAGTGCCGTATGGGCCTGCCTGACGGCGTCCTGCGTAAAGCGCAGATTCTCGGCATAGTCAAAGTCCGCTGTCGTATGGATCACGCGTTTCACAACCGCCCCGGTTTCCGCCGGCAGCGTGATGCCGCGCGCGCGGAGCCCGTGCTCGATGATCGCCATGCTCTCCCGCTCGATCTCTGCGGGTCTGATCCGTTCCATCAGGCATACTCCTCCATCATGCGATAGATCGCGTCCATATCCAGCGCTTCTCTCACGCCTGCCGCCAGCAGGTCGTATTGGCGCTCTCTGCTCTCCCGCCACGGCTCTGCCGCGGCGTTTTTCTTTTCCATCCCTCTGCGGCCGCAGAGCCAGTCGGCAAGCTTTTCCGTAAGCTCGCCGCTGTCGAACAGACCGTGCAGATAGCTGCCGAAGACATTCCCGCTCCGGCAGCCCTCCGCTCTTCCGTCCTCCAGACGGCAGAAGGGCTCGCCCCTCACCGCCGTGACGCCCATGTGGATCTCATACCCTTCCAGCGCCGCCCCGTCGAAGGGTCCGCCCGTCACGGCGGCACGGACCCGCGTGAGGGTTTTCCCGGCTTCGAACG
>CACYHB010000068.1:740-4160 GCA_902774015.1 Oscillospiraceae bacterium
GCGGCGAGGTGCAGCACGGCGCTCTCCAGGCCGCTTTCCCGCAGCCAGAGCAGGTCATCGATCGTGTTCTTGGTGCCGGGCAGGATCAGCAGGTCCGGTGTACCCAGATTTTTCGCATCGGCCACGTAGCGCACGCCGAGCAGGGGATGCGCCTGCAGCGGGGAAAAGTCTGTAAAATTGGCAATGTGCGGCAGGCGGATCACCGCGATGTCGATCGGCTTTCGCGCCGTCCGTTCCGCAAGGCAGGGGGCGAGGGAATCCTCGTCGTCGATCCGTACCGGCAAAAACGGCACAACGCCGAGCACCGGGACCCCGGTCAGGCTTTCCAGCTGCCGGAGGCCGGGGCGCAGAAGCGCCTCGTCGCCGCGGAACTTGTTGATGACAAGGCCCCTGACCCGGGCACGCTCGCGCTTATCCAGCAGCATCACCGTGCCGTACAGCTGGGCAAAGACCCCGCCGCGGTCGATATCCCCCGCGAGCAGCACCGGCGCATCCACCAGCTCTGCCAGGCCCATGTTCACGATGTCGTTTTCACGCAGATTGATCTCCGCCGGGCTGCCCGCTCCCTCGATCACGATCACGTCGTACTCTTCGGCAAGGCTTTCATAGGCCGCCAGGATCTCCGGGATCAGCTGCTTCCTGTACGCAAAATAGTCCGCCGCCGCCATCTGCGCGCGCACCCGGCCGTTGACGATGACCTGGCTTCCGACATCGCTGGAGGGTTTGAGCAGGATCGGATTCATGCGCACATCCGGCTCGATGCCCGCGGCCTCGGCCTGCACGGCCTGGGCACGCCCGATCTCGCCCAGCTGGGGCGTGACATAGCTGTTGAGGGCCATGTTCTGGCTCTTAAAGGGCGCCGCGCGCAGACCGTCCTGCCGGAAGATCCGGCAGAGCGCCGTGCACAGCAGGCTCTTGCCCGCGCCCGACATGCTGCCCTGCACCATGATGCGTTTTGCCCTGCTCATGTCAGAACCTCCCTCAGCGCCGCGATCAGGCGCCCGTTCTCCTCCTCCGTCCGCACCGCACAGCGGTACCAGCTTTCATCGAGGCCGTGAAAGTCGGCACAGCTGCGGATCAGGATCCCGCGCGCACGCAGTCCTTTATCCAGCGGCTGCCTGCTCTGAAAGAGCAGAAAGTTTGCCTCGCCCGGTATGACGCGCAGCCCGAGGGCCTGCAGCGCGGCAAAAAGCCGCGGGCGCTCGCTGCGGACAAGCGCGCGCACGCGTTCGGCATAGTCCGGCTCCTCCAGCGCCGCAAGCCCTGCCGCCTGGGCAGGATGCGACACGCTCCAGGGCGGGCCGGAGCGGCGCATCGCGTCCAGGAACGCCGCATCCGCGCTCAGCCCATAGCCAAGGCGCAGGCCCGCCATGCCCCAAAGCTTGGTAAAGGCCCGGAGAATCAGAAGGGTCGGCTCCCGCGCCAGCAGGGGTTTCCCCGTATACAGCGCCGGTTCCTCCAGGAAGCCGAGAAAGCATTCGTCCAGCAGCAGGCGCGTCCCCGCCTCTCCGCAGCGCCCGATGACTGCACGCAGCAGGGAGGGGTTGATCGTGCGCCCCGTCGGATTGTTGGGGCTGCAGAGGATCAGCAGATCCAGCCCGGGATCAATCCGGGACAGGATCCGGTCCGTCAGCACAAAGTCTTCTCCCAGCGGAAACCGGCTTATTTCACAGCCGACAGCCTCCAGCGCCGCCTCGTACTCCCCGAAACAGGGGGCTGTCACCAGCGCGCGCTTCGGTCCGGCGGCAAAAACCGCGCGCCAGATCAGATCCGCCGCGCCGCTGCCGCAGAGCACCCAGTCCTTGGGGACAGCTTCCCGCGCCGCAAGGGCGGCGCAGAGGGCGCGGCACTTCGGGTCGGGATAGCGGTCCGCCTCCGACGCCGCCTGCCGGATCGCCGCCTGCACGCCGGACGGTACACCGAGCGGGCTGATGCTGGCTGAAAAATCCAGCGGCGCTCGCCCCTGCTCTTCCTGAAAGGCGGCCCAGTCGCCGCCGTGGTTTCCTGTCATCCGAATCTCCTCACAGCGATCCATCGCAGATAAGCGCAGGCAAGCAGCAGAAGGATACTCGCACAGACCATCATTCTGTCTGCGCGCAGAATATCCTCCGGAACGCAGGGGCGGTCTGCATCGCCGAGCGCTGCCTTCTCGACCTCTCTGCCGAAGTACCGCGCCGGGCCGCCGAGCTGAACCCCCAGCGAGCCTGCGCAGGCGCTCTCGGTCTGTCCGGCATTCGGGCTCAGGTGCAGGTTTCTGTCGCGCCGCCAGATCCGGTACGCACCCCGTGCGTCATGACCGGTCAGCGCCGCCGCGGCAATCCAGAACAGCGCCGCGATGCGTGACGGCAGAAAATTTGCCGCGTCGTCGAGTCTGGCCGATGCACGGCCGAAGTACCGGTACTTTTCGGTTTTGTAGCCCAGCATGCTGTCCATGGTGCTGACCGCCTTGAAGGCCAGCGCAAGCGGCGCTCCGCCAAGCGCCATGTACAGCAGCGGGGAGGCAACGCCGTCACAGAAGCCTTCCGCGACGGTTTCCACCGCCGCCTTCGCGACGCCCTCGGCGTCCAGGCAGTCCGTATCCCGCCCGACAATGCGTGCCACCGCTTTGCGCGCAGCCGGCAGGTCGCCTGCATGCAGGGCCTCAAAGACGCGCCTGCTTTCCTCTGCGAGACCCCGCACTGCGAGGGCCTGGGCGCACCAGAAGCTCTGCAGCGCGAGCTCGAAAGCAGGATGGATGTGCTTTGCGAGCAGGCACACTCAGCAGCGTCAGCGAGACGGTAAGCAGTGCTCCGCCCCACAGCTCAAAGCGCGGCGTCGGCGGGAAAAGCGGCCGGATCCGGCGCTCGTACCAGGTGATGCACTTTCCCATCCCCACGACGGGATGGGGAAGCCACACGGGGTCCCCGAACAGGAGGTCCAGCATAAAACCGATCAGCACTGCCTGGAGGATCAGCATGCCGCGCTCTCCCCTTCCCGGCTGACGGCCCGCAGCAGGCGAAGCTTCCGCTCCCGCTGCCACAGCGATGCCTCATATTCAAGCACATAGCCTCCGCCGAAGGGCGTCGACAGTGCGAAGAATGCGAACTTCGGCTCGGAAAAGCGCTCCATCACGGCGCGCAGGGTCCCACCGTGCGCGACGATGACGAGGCTTTCCCGCCCTTCCGCGGCAGTCTGCTCCACAAGGGCGGCGAAAGCGCGGCAGCTCCGGCTGCAGAACTCTGCGCGCGTCTCCCCGTTCGGGCAGCGGGTGCTGCAGCCCTGCTCCACCCAGGCGCGGTAGGCGGGGTCCCCGGCCATCTCGTCCGCCGTCCTCCCGTCGAAATCGCCGAAATCCATCTCCGCAAGGTCCCCGACTGTCACAAGCGCTGCTGCCGGAAACAGGATCTGCGCCGTCTGGACGGCGCGGCGCAGCGGCGAGAC
>CACYHB010000069.1 GCA_902774015.1 Oscillospiraceae bacterium
CCGTTCCTCGATCTCCAGTCGTTTGAACTCGCTGACGCGCCTTTTGAGCGTCTTGTAGTAGATCTCGTTCCCGTTCTCTTCCGTGCGGCGAAGACGCAGCTCCTCCCCTTCCCTTGCAGGAAGGTAATACTGCGTGATCTCCAGTCTGCGGCAGTCTGGCAGCTTCTCCAGCGCCTGAACATCCGGATAGCGGATCAGGAACTTCCGCTCGATCTCCAGCGGCTCCGGTTCGCCGAGAGCCAGTCGGATCTCCGCGATCAGGCGTCTCAGCTTGTGATGAAAGTCCACCGAATTGTCAATGATGCGCAGGTACGGATGCCCGGACCAGGCTTTGACAAGCCGCCCGTCCAGCTCCACAGCCTCCGCTACAGATTCGTAGCGGGCCTTGTTGTTCTCCTTGGTATAAAACTGCTCGGCGCCCTTAGCCGCCGTAACCATGTGGAAAACAGCATCATAGGTCGCAGACGATCAGGATCTTTCCCGCCTTCATGGTCCGGGCAGCCTGTTCAAAAAGCCGCTCCTTTTCCAGCTGCAGCGTCATCTGCACCTTCTGATACTCCACATTGGTGCCGCAGGT
Source organism: Oscillospiraceae bacterium (assembly GCA_902774015.1). Taxonomy (GTDB): domain Bacteria; phylum Bacillota; class Clostridia; order Oscillospirales; family Oscillospiraceae; genus Limivicinus. The sequence goes on from CACYHB010000069.1 coordinate 578, forward strand.
CCAGGGGGCCACGCCCCCGCCGATGAATTCCGTCGCCGTCTCAGGCACGAAGAGCACCGTGTAGCCCAGTTTGGCAAAAGCGTTCTGAACCCAGCTCAGGCCGGTTGTCTTGCCTGCGCTGGGGCCGCCGGTGATGACGATCTTGCGAATTTCCATTGTCTCTTTCTCCTCTCGAATCCTTCAGTCGATCCTGTCGCCGTTGCCGTAAACCTCGCAGAAACGCGCGGCAAAGGAAGGTTCTATGCCGGCGGCATAGAGATGGGAAATATCCCCCACCTGCGCGGCGCGGAAAATGACTTTTCCAGGCCGGCGCTCCTCGGAGTTGATGACCGTCACGGAAGTCGGCGCCATACACAGGCCGTGCCACAAAGGCATCGGAGAGCAGTTCATCAGATGGCTCATCAATACGCAGCTCACGCCGAAATGGCAGAAAAGTGCCAGCGTATCCGAATTGGGGCGCACGGCCCGGTAAAGAAGTCCATCCCGGACGTAGCCGTGTTCCTCCAGCAGCGCATCAAAGCCTGCGCATACCCGGTCATATTCCTCCGGCACGCCTCCCGCGCGGAAGATCTCATTCTCCCGCCATGTGTCCGGCAGGAGAAAACGAGGGTCGGCCAGCCAATCCTCAGGCAGCCAGTCCCACGAGATTTTCGGCTCCCTGGAATCGGGTCTGGCAATGCGCGGCGAAAACTCCCGCAGCCAGCTGCAGACTTGCGCCGTGCGTCCGGCTTTCTCAAGCGTCGGCGCCGCAGTAGCTCTCGCTCTGCCCAGAGGAGACACAAAATATTCGGCGATCCGCATCGGCGCGATCCGCTCGGCCAGAAGCGCCGCTTCCTTTTTTCCGGTCGGAGTCAGATCATCCTGCTCATAGTCAGGATCTCCGTGGCGAATCAGCAGAAGCTTCAAGCTTTCGACCTCCCTGTTTGTTTCTGGAATCAGCATATCATACTCGGCGGGATAATGCCAGAAAAAAGAGCAAAAACCAAAGGCAGCACCACGAGGTGCTGCCTTGATGTGCTCAGTAAAAGCGCTTGTTCTTGTTCTTGCGCGCCGCCTCAGATTTCTTGCGGCGTTTGACGCTCGGGCTCTGATAATACTCTTTCTTTCTCAGATCAGCCAGGACGCCGGACTTGGCGCAGCTGCGCTTGAATCTTTTCAGAGCGTTGTCCAGAGACTCGTTTTCCTTGACGTAGATTTCAGACATTTATTTCCCTCCCTCCAACACGTCTTGCGACGTTCAAGGGCCAAATCATTGGCTGTTTAACAGTATCATTATACAGGTTTCGGCCCCTCTTGTCAAGATTTACGGAGCAATTCCGCAAATCTTTTTTCAGCCTCGGGCAGAAAGGCAGACTATGCCTCCCCGCCCCGGCGTGACTTACCTGGCGGGTTTGAGAATGAGGTTTACGAGCTTGTTCTTAACGACGATAGTCTTTACAAGCTGCATGCCCTCCATCTGACGCTTGACCTTTTCCTCAGCGCAGGCAGCAGCGATCACCACGTCGTCGGCAGAGTCGGCGGGCACCTTGATGGTGGCGCGCAGCTTGCCGTTGACCTGCACGGCCAGCTCCTTGACGGTGTCCAGGGTCTTGCTCTCGTCGTACTTGGGCCAGTCCATCTGCATGGCCATCTTGCCGTACTTTTCAGCAAAGCCTTCCTGCTCCCACATCTCTTCCACGATGTGCGGGGCAAAGGGGCTGAGCAGGAGCAGCAGGTATTCCAGATCGCCCTTTGTCAGGCCCTTGGCATAGAAATCGTTGACCATGGTCATGAGCGCCGCGATGGCGGTGTTCATCTTGAGGGTCTCAATGTCGTCGCCGACCTTCTTGACGGTCTTATGGATGATCGCCTCGTTCTCAGGTGTGACGGAGAAATCGTCCTTTGCCAGATCCATCAGGTTCCATACGCGGTCCAGGAAGCGCTTGGAACCCTTCACGGCTTCGTCGGACCAGGTGGCGGTCTTTTCAAAGTCGCCGATGAACATGATATAAACGCGCATGGTGTCCGCGCCGTAGGCTTTCACCACGTCGTCGGGATTGACCACGTTGCCCAGGGACTTGGACATTTTCACGGAGGGGCGCATTGCCTGGCTGCCGTACTTTTCGATCAGGGCCTGCTTCTCCTCCTCGGTCTCGGCATAACCCACGTAGTGCGGGTTGCGTCCGAGGATCATACCGTGGGAGGTGCGCTTGGCATAGGGCTCCTTGGTGTGCACAACGCCGATGTCGTAGAGGAATTTGTGCCAGAAGCGGCTGTAGAGCAGATGGAGCGTGGTGTGCTCCATACCGCCGTTATACCAGTCGACGGGACCCCAGTACTCCTCCGCTTCCTTCGAAACGAACTCCTTGTCGTTGTGCGGATCCATATAACGCAGATAGTACCAGCAGGAGCCGGCCCAGTTGGGCATGGTATCGGTCTCGCGCTTGGCAGGGCCGCCGCAGT
>CACYHB010000070.1 GCA_902774015.1 Oscillospiraceae bacterium
GCCCCGGTGGCAGGGGAAGAAAGGACAGCCCCGGTTCTGGAAGAAGCGCTGATCCCCCTGAACATCCGGTTTCACATCGCCGAAAAAGGCGTTGTAGCTGCCCGGCTCCATGCCGTAGAGCTGTTCGATATATGCGGGCGTGAAGATCTCTTCCGGCCTGCCGACGCGGTCAACGGCGCCGTCCCGCACACAGAGCACCGTGTCGGAGACGCGTTCTGCACAGTCGAGCTCGTGCAGCGACAGCACGACCGCGATCTGCTTTTCCCGTGCCAGTTCCTTCAGCATCGTCAGAAACTCGACCTTATAGCGCACGTCGAGGAAAGAGGTCGGCTCATCCAGCAGCAGAAGCTCCGGCTCCTGGCAGATGGCGCGGGCAAGCATCACGCGCTGGCGCTGGCCGTCGCTCAGTTCCTCAAAGCTCTGCCCGGCAAGCTCGCTCACGCGGACGAGGGCCATGGCCTGCCGGGTCGCCGCGCGGTCATGCTCTGAGAGGATGCCAAGCCGGCCCGTGTAGGGATAGCGCCCCGTCGCAACCACCTCGGCACAGCTCATGAGCTCTGCGCGCAGCCGCTCGGTGGTCACAACGGACAGGCGTCTGGCAAGTTCGTTTTCCGCCATGCGGGAGAGCGTCTCCCCATCCAGAAGGACGGTGCCGGCTACAGGCTCCAGCCGCCGTGCGAGGGTTTTCAGGATCGTGGATTTCCCCGCGCCGTTGGGCCCGATGAGGGTCAGGATCTCCCCCGGCCGGAGGGAGAAGGAAAGCCCCTTCAGGACGGCCTTCCCGCCGTAGCCCACGGCCAGGTCGTCGGATTGCAGGATGATTTCATGCATCGGTCTGCCCTGCCTTTCTCTTCAGCAGCATCCCTATGACGATCGGCGCGCCGAACACCGCCGTCACGGCGCTGATGCTCAGCTCGGTCGGCTGAAACAGCGTGCGTGCCAGCAGATCGCAGAACAGGCAGAAAACCGCGCCGCCGAGAAAGCAGGCCGGGATCATCACGAGGGGTCTGGCCGTCCCGAACAGGCTCTTCATCAGATGCGGCGCCGCCACCCCCACAAAGGAGACAGGCCCTGCAAAGGCTGTCACGCAGGCCGAGAGCAGGCTGGACAGCAGAATCAGCTCGAGCCGGAAGCGCCGGAGATTCACCCCCAGGTTCTGGGCGTAGCTTTCGCCGAGCTGCCAGGCGCCCATCGGCTTGGAGAGCAGAAAGCTCAGCCCGACCCCGACAGCCGTCACCGCGGCGATCACCCGCAGGTTTTCCCAGCGGATGCCGGAAAAGCTGCCCATGGACCAGTTATGGAGATTCACGATGTTGGCATCGTCGGCAAAGGTCACGACAAACTCGGTCGCTGCGCTGCAGATATAGCCGATCATCACCCCGCAGACGATCAGCAGCGACATTCTGCGGATTTTCGCGGAGAACAGCAGAATCAGGCCCATTGAGAGCATCGAGCCGCAGAAGGCCGCCCCGATCAGCGCCGCCGAACCCAGCACCCGGCCGTGAGATACAGCCGCGATCAGCGTCAGGGCAACGGTCAGCTTGGCGCCGGAGGAAATGCCCAGCACGAAAGGCCCCGCGATCGGGTTGAAAAAGAAGGTCTGCAGCAGAAAGCCCGACACCGCCAGCGCGCCGCCGAGGAAAGCCGCTGCGAGCAGGCGCGGCAGGCGCAGCGTCCAGACCACGCGCGCGGTGCTCTCGACCTCCCCGCGGGCGCGCAGAACTCCGAGCAGTTCGGCCGGTGTCACCTGTACGGTACCCGCGAGCAGATTGGCCGCGATGAGAACGAGCAGCAGCAGAAGCAGCAGAAGGAAGGCGCAGGCAGCGCGCCGTATCTGTCCGTCCATGCATCCGCCTCCCTTCAGCTCAGTCTGTGAAAATACTGCAGCGCATGCCCCTCGGCCGTGCCGCTGAGAATCTGATGCATCTCGTCGATCAGTACGGCGATGCCGGAACTCTGCTGGAACAGGTCCGCCTCGGTGCACCACACCTCGCCGCTGCGCACCGCCCGGAAGTCCGCCAGCCATTCGCCCTTCTGCAGCAGCTCATCCATGCTGCCCGGGGCACCGCCGATGGCGGCATTGTAGAACAGCACGTCCGCATCCCGGGCACCGGCATAGAAGCTCTCGGGCTGCATGTTCATCGTCGCGCGCCCTCCCGTCCCGTCCTCAGCCGGGATTTGAGGGATATAGCGCCCGCCGGCCAGCTCGATGCTGCGGGCGACATAGTCCTCCGGGCAGCGTACGCGGACCGCGCCGCTTAAGCTGATGGAAAAGAAGGCGGCGGTCCTGCCGGTGCTTTCCTGTGCCATCACTCGCTCCGCCATTGCTGCCTGGCTGTCAAAAAAGGCCTCGGCCTCCTGCAGCCTG
>CACYHB010000071.1 GCA_902774015.1 Oscillospiraceae bacterium
CGCAGTGCATAGCGGCCGCGGGTTGAAATCATCATTGCCGAAATCCTCCTGCTGCTCTGATGCTACCCATTATACAGCAGGGTTTGTGGGAATTCAAGCAGAAACACAAACAGGCTCCCCTATACCCTGCCCCGGTCGTAGTCCGCAAAGAACGCCTGGGTGTCCTTCACGACCACGCTGCCGAACAGGATCAGAGAGAACAGGTTCGGAATGGCCATCAGGCCGTTGCAGACATCCGCCGCGTCCCAGAGCAGCTGGACGCTGATGAGCGCACCGGCCGCAGAGATGAGCATGTGCAGGATCCGGTAGACCTTCACCCTGCGGGCACCGAACAGGAAGGCAAAGGCGGATTCGCCGTAGGTATACCAGCCCAGCACGGTGGAGAGGCAGAACAGGATCAGCGAGACCGTAATGACGATCTGTCCGACACCGCCCAGATTCTGGCGGAAGGCGGTCGATGCCAGCACCGTGCCGTCTGTGACGCCGCTGTTCCAGACCCCGCTGACCATGATGATCAGGGCCGTGAAGGTGCAGATGACAAAGGTGTCGAAAAAGACCTCGATAATGCCGTAAAGCGCCTGCTTGACGGGCACGTCCACCTTGGCCGTGGCGTGGACCATGGCCGAGGAGCCCGTGCCTGCTTCGTTGGAAAAGACGCCGCGCTGGACACCGCGCCGGATGGCGACGCCCATGGTGGCACCCGCCACGCCGCCGATGACCGCATCCCCGGTAAAGGCGGATTTGACGATGAACCACAGGGCCTGGGGGATCAGCGTGATGTTCATGATGAGGATCACAAATCCGAAGCCCAGATAAACGATCGCCATGATCGGCGTGAGATAGGTGGTCACGTCGGCGATTTTCTGCACGCCGCCGAAGATGACCAGACCGTCAATAAGCAGGATCAGAGCGGCGATCAGCCAGGGAATCAGCGTGCCGCCCCCTGCCAGACCGTTGACGGCGCTGCTGATGGTGTTGACCTGCAGGGCGCCGCAGGAGACGAAGGAGACGAAGACGGTAAAGACGGCAAAGGCCCCGCCCAGGATTTTAGCCACGGTTTTCTGCTTCATGCCCTGGGTCAGAATATACATGACGCCGCCTCGGAAATTGCCCTCCTCGTCCTGCACGCGGAAATGCATGGCCAGGGCGATCTCGGCAAATTTGGTGGCCATGCCGCCCAGAGCCGCAATCCACATCCAGAAGATCGCACCGGGGCCGCCCACCGCAATCGCGTAGGCCACGCCGACGATGTTGCCGTTTCCGACACAGGAGGACAGGGCCGTAGCAAGCGCTTTGTAGGAACGGATCTGACCGATGCCGTCGTCGGACTTCTTCTCGACATTCAGAACAACCTCGCGGAAGGCGGCCCCAAACCGGGTAAACTGAATGCCGCGGAGACGGACGGTAAAGTAGAGCCCCACCCCGAAGAACACCACCAGCATGATGGGGCCGAACAGGAATGTGCCCAGTTCCCCGAGAATTTTACCAATGACTGCTTCCATGATCATCTCTCCTTTGCGTTTGAACAGAAAAACCGGGAGGCTTTTCCAAGTCTCCCGGTTTCACCTTTGATTGAATCCCCTTCTGTTCATGCAGACAGGGGTCGGCGGATCGAGAGCGATGAAAAACGGGCGCAGGAAGGCATGCACATACAGGCCTGCATGTGCATCATCCGGGTGCTCATTTTCCTCGCGTTTGTCATGCCGTTCGGTTTCCTTTATCCTATTAATTTAATGGGTTTATCTGTTTATACTTCAAACCGCCGGTTTTGTCAAGCCCGAATTTGCGTCTGTGTCCTCCCCGGCCGAGGCTTTGCCCGTCCCGTCTGATGCAAGGCCTTTGAGGAGATAGTCCTCCTCTTCCAGCGCCTGCTTTATGACGGCAGGCTCCGGCAGCTGCGATACCCGCAGAACGGCAATGCCCATGTAATAGTTCATCACGCGTCTTCTCTGAAGCCCGCCAGGGTGACCCGATCCCCGGCTTTTGCATCCCCCTCCTCGAGGACGATGACGAAGATCCCCTCGCGCGGCATGACGCAGTCCCCCGCCTGCCGGCGGATCGCGCAGTCGGCGTGGCATTCCTTG
>CACYHB010000072.1 GCA_902774015.1 Oscillospiraceae bacterium
TCCCACATGGCCTTTGTCGCCTTGGGCGACCAGCAGGCGTCGGCGTACTTCTCATAGGAAGCATAAAGCTCCACCCGATCGTCCAGCACCGGATAGATCAGCATCTGGCCTTTGGGCTGAGGGCAGGCACGGCCGCGAAGACCGATGCACAGCCCTGCAGTCAGAGCCGCTCCGGCGCTGTCACCGATCACCAGAAGCCGGGAGGGATCCACCGCATGCCGCTGCAGTTCCAGCCACACGGCCATGCAGTCATTCAGCTGTGTCGGCGCGGTGAACTGCGGCACCAGGCGATATTCCGGCAGAAAGACGCGGGCGTTCAAGCCCCTCGCATACTCGCAGCCCAGCGCCAGCGCGGAGGTCTGCACCGGCAGATAGAAGCCGCCGCCGTGGATCATCAGCACGCCGGGCAGCGGATCGTCGCTGCTCTCGGGTTCCACAACGAAGCATGAGATCTGCGCGCCGTCGGCTGCTTGGACAGAGATTTTCCGGCAGGCAAGTCCCTCCGGCGGCCGAAAGGCCGCCGTCTGCTTCTGGTGGGTCAGGCACAGGATCTTCAGCATCCCCGCCATGGCGGCTTTGCCAGGGTCAATGTCCGGCATTTTCTGCGGGGCTTTCAGTTCGGGAGAATAGGAATAGCTCATTGGTACTCGTAGGTCCGGCGGGCGATGCCCAACTCCTCGTTGGTGGGGATCACCAGCACACGGACGGCGGAATCGGCGGCAGATATGACTTTCTCGTTTTGCGCGTTCTTCTCCTCGTCCAGCTTCACGCCGAGCAGCCCCAGCTTTTCGCAGACACACTCGCGGAGGAGCGCGGAATGCTCACCGATCCCGGCGGTGAATACCAAATAGTCGAGCCGCCCCAGATCCATGGCGAAGGCGCCGATGTAGTGGACGATGCCGGTGACGAACACATCAAGGGCGAGCTTTGCCCGCTCATTGCCGTTTTGCGCGGCCTCGATCACATAGCGCAGGTCGTTCGACACACCGGAGATGCCCAGCAGACCGCCCTTCTTCTGCAGCCCCTGCAAAATCTCCTCGTCGCTCATGCCCTCGCTGCGGAGAAAGTAAGACATGCTGGTATCCATGTCGCCCACGCGGTTTGCGTGGATGAGGCCGGATTCCAGGCTCATGCCGAAGCTGGTGTCAACGCTCCTGCCGTTTTCGATGGCGCAGACCGAGCAGCTCCCGCCCAGATGGCAGGAGATGGCCTTGTAGTCTCTCCCTTGCTCGTTCAGCACGTCGGCAATATAGCCGTGGGAAGCGCCGTGGTAACCCAGGCGCTGTACGCCGTAGCGCTCGTACCACTCGTACGGAACACCGTAAATCTTCCGCTCCAGCGGGATATCCCGGTGGAAGGCTGTCTCAAAGCAGCCGATGAAGCGGGCCTCGGGCAGGAAGCCGCGCATGACGGCGATGGCGTCCAGATAGGCCCGATTGTGCAGCGGGGCCAGGCTAAGCCAGTCCTCCATGCCCTGCAGAACCTCTTCGTCCAGCTCGTGGATGCCGAAGTGGCCCTTGGAAAGCGTGGCCTTGTAGCCCACGCGCTCAATCTCGGTGACGGCGGAAATAACGCCCATGTCCGCCCCGGTCAGATAGTCGAGGAAGAGGCGGATGCCGCTTTCGTAGTTGGGGATGTCCGCCTTGTCGAAGGCGGTCTTCTGCCCGGTGAGGCAGTTTTCATAGCGAAAGATCGCGTCATGATCCGAACCCACGCGCTCCACGCCGCACTGGGCGAGGACGCGGGCGTCGGGCATATCGTAGAGCTTGAATTTCAGGGAAGTGCTCCCCACGTTGCAGACAAGGATCTTCATCAGTAGCCTCCCAGATACTGGAGCATCTCCTGCATCTGCTTATCCCCGCCGGCCGCCGGCTTCCAATCCACCTGCAGCGCCGTGTAGCCCTGCTTTTCCAGCACGTCCGCAAAGGACTTGGGACCCACGTTGACCACCACCAGCTCCGAACGGAACAGGCTCAGCATCTTACTTGTATCAGCCATTACGCATCCCTCCTGAGTTTGATGATCTCAGACGCCA
>CACYHB010000073.1 GCA_902774015.1 Oscillospiraceae bacterium
GCTGGGTTCAGAACGTCGTGAGACAGTTCGGTCCCTATCTGTTGCGGGCGCAGGAGATTTGAAGGGGGCTGTCCTTAGTACGAGAGGACCGGGATGGACATACCTCTGGTGCACCAGTTGTACTGCCAAGTGCATAGCTGGGTAGCTACGTATGGACGAGATAAACGCTGAAAGCATCTAAGCGTGAAACTTTCCCTAAGATAAGATCTCCCATCCAGAAATGGAGTAAGGCTCGACGTAGACTATGTCGTAGATAGGTCAGAGGTGGAAGTGCGGCAACGCATGGAGCTGACTGATACTAATCAGCCGAGGGCTTGACCTACAAGAAAGCGCAGGCTCGTGTCTTGCATGATTGCAGAGAATCGATCAATGTTCAGTTTTCAGGGTGCATCCCTGAATCTCTCTTGAATCGAATCCCCCGGTCACATCCGGTTGATTCAGAGAAAGAGAGAAAAAAGCTATCGTCCACCCAGGCAGTACGAGGTAAGGAACGCTTTCGACTTGCAGAAGACCCGGATAGAATAGCTTGAAAAAAAGTTGGTGTTTATTGGAGTGTGGGTCCACCTGTTTCCATCCCGAACACAGAAGTTAAGCACATCTCCGCCGACGATACTTGCCGGGCGACTGGCCGGGAAAATAGGTAACGCCAACACAAAACCCCTCCTTGCTTTTGCAAGGAGGGGTTTTGTGTTGAGATAATAGATAAGAGTGAATAGTGAAAAGAAAAGGTGTTTTCAAAATCACGATTTTGAAAACGGATTGGACGAATCGAACTTTACCAATGCATGAATCCGATGCCGTTTGCGAGCAGGATCAATGCCAGGAACGCCGTGACACCGCATACGACCGGTTCTTTCGGAACGGTCAGCTTTTCCAGATAGGCGCGATTCGGATGGCCGATCTGGTAACTGACCTTGACGCTGCGCGGCAGCTCATGCGGTTTGGCGTTGTCGAAGGTTTCGTCGATGGTGTATTTCTTCCCGTCAACTGTATAAGAATACGTTGCCGTTGTCTGCCGAAGGATCAGATTCCCGGATCTTGTGCGGGCGTGCATCCGGCGCTTGTATGTGGTTTGGTCCAGGTAGGCGCGGCCGGAAACGGTTTTGCTTTTGTTCCTGTAGGCAAGGGAAAGGATCAGGTATCGCACCGCGACCGCAAGAAGGCAAATACCGAAAAAAGTGAGAATACCGCCGGCCAGCTTCAACACGGACGCCTCCTTCCCTTCAACCTGCCATTTTCCTGTAAAAATTGTAGCAAGAAATCAGAGAATGTCAATGGCTTGACTTTTCGTGGCCAACAAACTAAGATATTATTTGAACAGGAGGCGTCTCTATGAAAAAACCGATTCTGATTCTGTTGGCCCTGAGCCTTTTGCTTGCCGTCTTTTCCGGCTGCGCGAAAAAAGCGGAAACGCCTTCGCCGGAGGAAGCCGCGGCGACCGCCGGGTCGTCAGAACAAAGCGAGACGCAGCAGCCGCCGGATGCCGCGGAGGTCCCTGACCCGGAGGCCACGGCCTTTGTGTCGGCGGAGTCCCTGGCCGCGGGCGTCCGGCAGGCCCGGGAAACCGACGCGCAGGACCGGACGGAGGCCCAGAGCATTCTTGCCGGCCTGGACGAGGTCTACGCGCCGGACGCGGCGTTCGAGGACTTCACGCTGCTGGGCGTCGAGGCCCGGGAGGGCTATCTGATCTACTACTATATGCCGTCTGACGGCCCGGCCTACGACGGCTTCGACTATCGCCGGGGCATTACCGTCACCGTCTGCACGGACCCGTCGATCATCCTGGCGCAGGTGTGCGAGGAGCTGGGTCTGGAGCTGGGGCCGGACGGCTTTGCCCTGGACGCGGAGCACAACCAGTTGTTCTTCGAGCAGGAGGGCTGTGCCTGCAGCCTGCAGATGCCGGAGGGCACAGACCCGGAGACCATGAAGGCGTTTTGCAGGATCAAACGGTTTCCCGTCAATTAAAAACAAAAGGCTGCTGCAAACAGACTTGCGGCGGCCTTTTTGCTGGGGAATGCTTCTTTGATTGC
>CACYHB010000074.1 GCA_902774015.1 Oscillospiraceae bacterium
CGCAATAATGTGAAGCGCTATCACATGATCGACGATTTTTCAAAGCCGGAGTTTTATCCGGGAAAGCTGCGGCTGATGGAAAAGCCCCGCCCGCAGAATTTTCTGCTCACGGGCATGAACGACCTCTGTGTCTGGAAGCCGGAATGGCTGGAGGAAGTGCTCGCCAAAATGCGGGCCAACCCGCAGCATCAATTCCTGTTTCTGTCCAAGCGGCCCGATCTGCTGAACATCGACTGTGAGCTGGATAACGCGTGGTTCGGCGTGACGGTCACAAGACGGGCCGATCTGTGGCGGATCGACGCGCTGCGAAAGAATGTCCGCGCGAAGCACTATCACGTCACCTTTGAACCGCTGTTCGACGATCCCGGCGAGGTGGATCTGCAAGGGATTGACTGGCTCGTGGTGGGCACGATGACTGGTGCGCAGAGCCGGAAGGTGCATACGGACCCTGCTTGGGCCAGGTCTTTGACAGAGCAGGCGCACGTGAGGAATATCCCCGTGTTCTGGAAGGAGGATCTTCTTCCAATCATGGGGGAGGAAAGCATGGTTCAGGAACTCCCGGAACCGTTCAACAAGGTGTTGGAGGAACAGAAAGCATGGCGCAAATGATGATGGACCCTATGTGGGCTGTACCCACGCTTGCAGGTATTGCTACGCAAGCTTCATGAAGCGCTTCACCGGGCATACTGAGGAATGGGGCACGTTTTTGGATGTCAAGCACTGGCCGGAGATCAAGAATCCTCGGAAATACGCCGGACAGCGCGTGGTGATCGGCTCTGTCACCGATGGCTACAATCCCCAGGAGGAGGTCTTTCAGAATACCAGAAAGCTTCTGGAACAGCTTCGCGGCAGCGGTGCGGATATCCTGATCTGCACCAAGTCGGATCTTGTTGTGCGGGACCTCGATCTGCTCAAGGAATTGGGGCAGGTCACCGTCTCCTGGTCGATCAATACGCTGGACGAGGCGTTTAAGGACGACATGGATTCCGCTGTTTCCATCGAGCGCCGCCTGTCCGCCATGAAAAAGGTCTACGATGCGGGAATCCGCACGGTCTGCTTTGTCTCCCCGGTCTTTCCCGGCATCACGGACTTTGAGGCGATCTTCGAGCGCGTCAAGGATCAGTGTGATCTGTTCTGGCTGGAAAATCTGAATCTGCGCGGCGGCTTCAAAAAGACGATCATGGACTATATCGCGGAGAAGCGGCCGGAACTGGTCGGCCTGTACGATGCGATCTACAACAAGAAAGACCGGAGCTACTTTGAAGGACTCGAGGCCAGAGCTGAAGCCATGGCAAAACGGTATGACTGTCCCTTTGTGGACAACGAGATGCCTTACGGCAGAGTGCCACAGGGGCATCCTGTGATCGTGGACTATTTCTATCACGAGGAGATCCGCGGCTCGGAGAACACGGGAACACGCAGAAAATGATCTACTCCGAAAAAAGCAATCACGTGATAATAGACGGCTGTAAATCTCGGCAAAAAACGAGACGCACGGCCCGACAAATAGTTTACATAATATCAGACACCTTCTGGTAGTAAAACCCTCGTCTGGACACCGTTTGGTGCAACACAGACAGAAATCGTCTTGAAATGTTTCGTTTCAAGACGATTTTTGCTATATATGAGAAAGCTTAGCCTCCAAAAGTGAAAGCTTAGCCTCCAAAAGTGACGTGTATAGGGCGTTTGAACAAAGCGTTGTTTGAACGCAAAAAGAAACACACAAAATGAACCCGTGACGATTTGTCACGGGTTCGCTGTTCTGATCAGCAGTAAACCAATTCGCTCAAAACGATTTCCTCCGCTCGTGCCCGGATGCTGCTCATCCGCGCGACCCAAGTCATCTGATCAGTCGCCTTTAGCGCTTCGGTCACGCCCTCACGCCTGGCCAGTTGATTCGTGATCAGATCAACACGCTCCGTGCAGGTGCGGTCGATCTCGGCCAGATGCGCGTCCAGCTTGCCGGTCAGCAGCAGGCTAGAATACCATCCGCGCTTGTGCTCTTTCAAATAGCTCTTTCGCAACAGGCCGTACTTGCCGATGGGCGGATTTTCGGCTTCGAAGCAGAGCTTTGGAAAAAAATATTCCCCTTGTTGGACATATGACAGTTCCATAATAAATACTCCTTTTTTGTTTCAAAATGTTGCTGTTCACCTTGGTAGGGGAGGGGAAAATGACCCGAAAAATGAATATATGCAAGTGCAAATCAGGACACTCGGCGAACCGCCTTCGGAGTGCGTTTGACCCCTAATTTGACCCCAAACATATTGAATCTAAAAAAATGCAGTGGTCAGACCGGTTTGGAAAAGTTCTTAAAAATAGCAAAATTGACGTAAAATGACGTTTAAAAGTATCGAAAAATACCCAAATTCTGTTCGAAGCCTTCTTCCCCTGCCGGAAATCATCTTGAATTGTTTTACTTCAAGGCGATTTTTGTTTTGCCTTATCAAGCGCTGCATAAAAAAGACAGCCGAATGGGCCGGCCCCTCCCGAAGCGACCGCTGAGCCATCCGGAGAAACGGCTTTACAATATCCGCAAGCGTATACCCTGTTATGTCCTATTGAAGCGCAGGACATAACAGGGTATAATCATATCAGTATGTATGATCAACTGAAGTCATCCAAACTTTAGGAGGGACAGCGCCATGACATTCAACGCAGCCGCACAGAAAGAGATCGATAAGCTCTACAAGGGCCGGCATCCTTCAAAGCGGGGAAACGGAGTTCCTGCGCCTCGGGCCGGACGGGAAAGAAGTCGGCGGCCCGCAGCTCGTCTACCCCGTGGGCTCGATCTGCAAGACCTTTACGACCTCCCTCCTGGCGAAGTATCTCGCCGAGGGAAAGCTCGATCTCCACACGCCGATCGACCGGTATATCCCCGGCCTGCCGGAGCGTTACTATCCGGATCTTGAAAAGCTGGCGACCCATACCTCCGGCTATACGACCCAGCCCTACACCACGCTCACGACGCTGCCCTTCCTCCTGAAAATGAACCGCGAGGGCGGCCTGTTCCACACCAATCCCTTCCGCGGCTATCCGGACGAGGCGGGCATGCTGAAGATCATCCGGGATACGGTTCTGGAGGACAAGCCCTATAAATTCGTCTATTCCAACATCGGCATGAGCATCCTCGGCTATATCGTCGGGCAGGTCGGCGGCGAGGGCTTCTGGGACGGCCTCACCCGCTACATCCGGGAGGATCTGGGTCTGGAGAACACCTTCCTCGGAAACGTGGACATGATCGGCTACGACCGCAAAGAGAATCCCTGCCGCTGCTGGCAATGGGAGAAGAGCGACGTGATCGCCCCGGCCGGAGCGCTCAATTCCACGGTCGGCGACCTGCTGCGCTTTGCGGAGAAGAACCTGGACGGTTCGCTGCCTTATCTTGAAGTGTGCCACGAAGTCCACGGCCCCTGTGAAAAGAACGCGAACAGCGGCCTGGCCTGGCGGCTGGAAAAGGACGCGCCCATCAGCTGGCACACCGGCTCGGCCGGCGCGTTCAGCGCCTGGCTCGGGCTCAACCGCGAGACCAAATGCGCCGTG
>CACYHB010000075.1 GCA_902774015.1 Oscillospiraceae bacterium
AGGGCGAAGCCCTTGATGGTGCCGGTGCCGAAGATCATCAGCACGATGGCGGCGATCAGCGTGGTGATGTTGGAGTCCGCCACGGCGCGGCCGGCATTGCGGAAGCCGTACTTCACGGCGTTCAGGGGCGTGCGGCCCTCGCGGAGCTCCTCGCGGAAGCGCTCGAATATGACCACGTTGGCGTCGACCGCCATGCCGATGCCCAGCAGGATACCGGCGATGCCCTGCAGCGTCAGCTGCGCGCCGGAGATGGCCAGGGCGTAGAACACGATCAGCACATAGATCAGAAGCGCCATGTCGGCGGCCACGCCGGGCAGGCGGTACATGACCAGCATGAAGATCAGGATCAGTATCAGGCCGATGACGCCGGCGATCAGCGCGCCCTTGATGGCCTCGACGCCCAGGGTGGCGGAGATGGCGCGGGTCTCAACCTCGGCGATGTCCATCGGCAGCGCGCCGGACTGGATCTGGATCGTCAGGGCGTTGGCCCAGTTGTAGGACTCCTCGGTGGTTTCGGCCTTGGAGCCGGTGATGATGCCGCGGCCGCCGGTGATCTGGGTCTGCACGGTGGGGGCGGAGATCAGTTCGTCGTCCAGATAGATCGAGATGGACTGGCCCACCAGACGGCCGGTGGCCTCGGCAAAGGCCCGGGAGCCCTCGGCGGTCAGCTGGAAGCCCACGCCGCACAGGGTCTGGGTCTCGTCGGTCCACTGCACCTGCGCCTGGCGGATGTCCTTGCCCTCGACCACCACGTTGCCGTTGGGGTCGCGGAACTCCAGGTGCGCCGGGGTGCCGATGATGCGGGCGACCTCCTCGGGGTCGTCCACGTCCGGGATCTCGACCAGTATGCGGTCGCGGCCCTGCGTGGCCACGGTGGCCTCGGTGAAGCCCGCGTTGGTAAGACGGGTGCGCAGCGCGCCGACGGTGCCCTCGAGCAGGCCCTCATAGTTGTCCATGCTGGTGTCCGTGGCGATGTACTCGGTGGAGACGCCGCCCTTCAGATCCAGGCCCAGGCTGATGGCGCTGCCCACGGGCTTGAGAATGTACTTGCCAATCTGCAGTCCGTGAAGCGCCAGGAACGCCACAACTACAATCAGCAGCGCAACGATTCCCAGTTTGATCAAACTCTTCTTCATGTCGGTTGTTCCTCCCTGCTGTGGCTGTCATCACAGCCAATCCAAGCATTATCATACATCATACTATTATATACGTCATTTTTTAAATCGTCAACGCCTAAACCGGCGCAATCCCCCGTTCTTAACATGAATTTACGAAACGGAAGGGATGCGGGGATGAAAAATGGGGAATTGGGAATTAGAGTGTGTTTCCAAAAGCATAAATCCAAGCAAAAGCTGAAGAAATATGCAGTTAGTCCATTAAAACCAAAAGGAAAACAGGAGGTAGACGTCGAATATAACCTATGAGGTGAGGCACATGAAGCGGATAATTCGACGGTACGAACTGACAGACGCCGAATGGGAGCGGCTGCAGCCCTATTTTCCGGAGCGGCAGATGGGCGACAAGGGACGTCCAAAGCGGGAACCCAGGGAGATGCTGAACGGCATCTTCTGGATCGCCCGAAGCGGAGCGGCCTGGCGGGACCTGCCGGAGCGATACGGACCATGGCAGACGGTGTACAAGCGGTTCAGGGAATGGTCGGAAAGTGGCCTGATCGAAAAGATATTCCATGAACTGAGCGAGGACGCCGACCTGCAGGACATCAGCATAGACAGCACCTACATCAAGGCACACAAGGCAAGCGCCGGTGCCGAGAGAGGGGGCTCTCAAACCAGCCAAAAGTCGGACGCCGTCTGGGCGAAAACCCAGGTTAATCAGTGCATTGGAGTGAGCCGTGGCGGCAGAAGCACAAAGATTCACGCCGCTGTGGACGCTTTGGGTAATCCCATAGCAATCCTGCTAACCACTGGCAATACCTCTGACATTACTGTCGCCGAGAAATTGATCAGCCAAATCGACTTCAAGGGATCGACCATTCTCGCCGACAGGGCCTATGGCAAGTGGGAGTTCCGTGAGTTCATCGCCAACCACGACGCGGATTTCTGTATCCCTCCCAGGAAAGATAATACCGATCCGTGGTACGTCGATTGGTGGCTTTACAAGGAGCGTCATCTCGTGGAAACCTTCTTCCTCAAGCTCAAGGAGTTCCGTAGGGTCGCCACCCGCTTCGATAAACTCGCTTCCCGCTTCCTTGCTTTCGTCCATCTCGCTTGCATCCGTATTCTTCTTGCATAATCTACGCGGTTATGCATTTAGAAACACACTCTAATTCAAGAAACGCAAGCAAACACATTTGGTATGCACGATCCATGAGAAGCGATTGCTCACAATCGCAGGCAGGGGTAAAGAACAACAGCTTCATTCCTTCCGGCGAATC
>CACYHB010000076.1 GCA_902774015.1 Oscillospiraceae bacterium
TTGCTTTGCCCAGAAGCGCAGGTTGTCCAGCTCGTCCGCGATGGCAAGCCGGTCCTCGTTGCCGGAGATGCTTTTCCGCCGCGTGATGTTGATCTCCACCGACTCCCAGGTATTCCCGAGAATGTCGGTGTCTGTCCCCCGTCTCGGCATGGTCATGGACCACCCTTCATAGGTGGGCAGATAGTCCAGGTTGACTTTCTCGCCCGCCAACAGGGGAGAAGCGCACAGCCAGTCATAAATATTTCTTGTCGTCATAATTTCAATCCTTTACCGCTTGATACCGATGAAAAGCCCAATGAAATGGGTTTTCATCGGAAAGGACGAGCAGCGGAATGAGTGAGCTTTCCTGTCGCGACAGGGAAGCGAAGGATATGGAGCTTGTGAGGACGTCAGTCATAGTTCATACCGCTTCTTTCATTGATCCTGCTGCTGACTTCCCAGTGCCGCATGCCCGGCTGGCCGTAGTCCCGGGTGCTGACTGTCGTCACAATAATGACTCCGTCATAATTCTCCCTCGCCTCGGCCAGACTGCAGGCTTCAGGGATTTCTCCCCTTACGAAAAAGCTGCTCCGTCCCGCTTCATCACCGTCCGCCTGCAGCGTCCAGTGCTGTTCCGGCTCATGACTCTTCGCATACTGCCTGGGCGGCAGATACGTCACTTCCTCGTCATCCGCATTTCTCGCATCTGCCTCAAACGGAATGAAGATCTTCGTATAGCTAGAGTCATAGTCGCCGGCCTGAAGAACTGCCCGCCTTTCCTGGTCCTGAACCATCACGCCCCGCAGGATCGTCAGATAATAATCCTGCCCATGCTGATTGATCAAACTTACTGTATGTGGCGCATACACGTTGCCATCTCCCGTAATCGTTCTTTATCCGCAGCCGCAGCCCCGATACAGCAGTCCCCAGCGCAGCAGGTAGTGCGTGGCGATCTCCTGAATCTGCTTTTTCGTCTGCTCAATGATCTCCGCACTGTTGCGGAACTGCACGCTGTGATTTCCGACCTTCTCACCCTGCACCCGCCACGCGGCATCGCTCTGCGTTTCCGCCTGCTCCAGATTCAGGCAGACTTCCGCGATCGCACACTCCGCCATCTTGACTGCCTCCACGGCTTTTTCCGGGAGGCAGTCTTTTTCATAGCGTCCTGTGGTCAGCAGGTCGAGAAAGGAGTCGGCGCGCAGCGCGTACTTCGGGAAGTTCTCTTCCGTCAGCAGGGTCGTCTGCAGTACCGCGAAGGGGCTGTAGGTCTGCAGGTCGCTGCGGTAGGCGCTGACGGGGTTCGGGATCTCCCAGGCGAGGCGCAGCACCGCACGCAGGGCGACCATGTCCTGCTGCGCCAGCGAGTACACGACCTCGCGGGTGGTGGGATCTACGATGGTGGCCTCGGTCAGAACCTTGTAGGTCACATCCTGCCGGATGGAGAATACAAGCTGGCTGAAGTCGCCGGTGATCATCAGGGCTTCGCTCTCGTCCCAGGCGCCGTTCATGGGGAAGGTGAGGGGGATGCCGTCGAGATCGTACTGGGCCGCCGCCTGCATGCTGCGCAGGAAGATGGGATTGCCGACCTCATCGCGGAGGCTGCGGAGCTTGGCGCGCATGCTGATGCCGCTGAGAATTCTGGTGGGCAGATAGCCGTTCTGCTCGACCTTGGCGATCAGGCCGTTTTCACCCATGATGTCGGCAAAAAGATCGCTGGTTGCGGTGACGACCATGTTGGCGTCCGCCGCGGTGGGCACGATGCCCTTGCGCCAGATCGTGGGCTTACCGACGCCGAAAAGGATGGCCTCGTCGATTCTCCGGCCCATGGCCTCGACGATGCGGGGCTTGACCTCACCCCAGATATCATAGTTGCTGTCCGCGAGCACGGCCTCGGGGATGGGGACGATCACCGCGAGCTCGCCCGCGTGAAGGGTCTTCTTTTCCCAGGCCTGGGCTGCGGTCTGCTTGAAGCCCATGTCGCCGTTCACCCAGTAGGCGATGGGCAGCATGTCCAGCACGTTGATGGACTGGGTCTGCGAGGTCATGTTCGGCAGGCGCCGGCCGACCTTCAGCACGGAGCTGCTCTCCACGACGCCCTGGAAAATCTCGCGGCTTACGGGTTCCGGAATCAGACCGGCAAGGTTGTCTCTTTCAATAGCAGGCATGTTTTAAATTCCTTTCTAAAATAGATTTTTTAATTGTGGTTTCGAAGCAGTTGATTCATCAGCTCGCTGGCCGTCTGCGCTTTGCTCCGTCTGCTTCCGCTGAGATCCGCGCCGGAGCTGACCGTCGCTCTCCTGATCGGGTGCGCCTTGATAAAGTCCCTCGCAGCCTTCTTGAAATCGTCCTGGGCTCCTTCCATGCGCTCGATCTTGAACGTGTAATAATCCACATCCTCTTCCGGCACGCCTCTTGCCAGCAGATATCTCTCATGTTCCAGCCGGGTGACCTGCCCGCGGGCAGTTTCCAGATCGGCCCGCAGCTGCTCCAGCTCTTCGGTCCGGTCATCGGCTTCCGCCGCCTGTTCGGGCTGCACCTCTTCTTCGACTCTTTCGTTTTCATCCGTCATTCTTTTCCTTTTCTCCTTCCCTGTCCTGTCCTGACCGGAT
>CACYHB010000077.1:0-1578 GCA_902774015.1 Oscillospiraceae bacterium
AGCGCCGAAAACGAGGGTTAAAAGCAGAAGTTAGTAATACAAATCTGGCGGTTAAGTTTGCAAGCCCGGAAATAAGTCTTGCAAAGCGCTTGAAATAACAAAAGAAGGGGAAGACAGGGCTGTTCTCTGTCTTGACTTAAATTACAGCTTCAAGGCTTACAACTGCAGGAGAAAACACCACTGCCGTCAATAAAACTGGCTGAGGAGCGGTTTTTTGTAAAAATCCTTGATTTTTTGGCGCAGCTCGTTTATAATCTCGCCGTCACTCTCACTGAGAGTCATGACACTTCCTGTCAATCAGACCAGACAAAATAGGGGAGGAATGTATCAATGGGCATCACATCCAATTTCAGAAAACACCTGAAGGCATTTCCGGAGATCGCGAAATTCGTCATGCCGAGCACGAAGTATGAAGTCCTGCTGGACCTCAACGGCGACGGCAAGTGCGACTTTGCCTTCATGGACACCACCGGCGACGGAACGCCCGATTCCTTTGCCCTGGACAGAACCGGCAGCGGCGAACTGAACCTGTACTTCATCGACATGGACGGAAACGGCCTCGCCGAAACCGTTTTTTACTATCCCGACGGCAAGGATACACCCAGCTATACCAAGATCGCCAAGGATAACGAAGCCAATCTCTATGAGTTCATCGGGAGGAGACTGCGCGAGTGCATGACGGCGGCACTGAAGGAGAACGACCCGCAGCGCATCCTGGATACCCTGTACGGCATCAGGAACGACATCGAAGAGAAGGCCAAGGTCTACGGCAAGGTCGGCAACCTCGCCGGCATGCGCCTCAAAATGAAGGCCGACCCCGAGATGGCAAAGATGCTCTGCCCGTCCCCGAAGAACGAGCTCTACTTCGACCTGAACGGCGACGGCATTGCGGACTTCGCCCTGATCGACATCAACCATTCCGGCAACCTGAATACGATCGCCATGGATCTCACCGGCAGCGGCGAGTTCAACCTGTACCTCTCGGACCTCGACGACACCGGCGCCGCCGAAAAGGTGGAATACTACCGTGACAGCGACGAAGAGCCCATGGCCGCCGGCGCAGGCCCCAGGCATGAGGACTATCTGCGTCCCGCCGCCACGAAATTCTTTATCACCCTGCGCAATGAGTTCACCGCCGAAAGCCTGAAAGCGGCCCTCTGCACCTACCGCGACGAAGCAGTCGCCGCGCTGAAGGCCCTGGAAGCCGAGGTCAAAGCGGAAGGCGCCAAGTAAGGCGAAGTGCATATGAGGACAGGGGACCGGTCCCTGTCCTGCAGTACCGAACAGAAAACGCCGCCGGGCATATCTTCACGATGTGCCCGGCGGTTTTGCGCATTGTCTGAGCAATCTGAAAGAACGGAAGACTGCAGATTGACAATCCGAATCACTTCCTGTATCATGCTGCCGGTAAGGAAATGAGAAGGAGACGGACCGATGGGGATCAAGCAAAAGGAGAGCCCGAACCGCGGCAGATTTGTGCTCATCGCGCTGCTGGTCACGGCGACCGTTCTGTTCGCGGTGTGGGCCCTTGCTTTTCATCATCACAATCTCTGCGTGTTCCTCGTCAGCAACTATCAG
>CACYHB010000077.1:1598-3745 GCA_902774015.1 Oscillospiraceae bacterium
CTATATCCGCCCCGACCGCAAGCGGATCATGCGGATCATCATCGCGGTGGTGTTCAGCCTGGTGATCCAGGATCATCTGGAATACCGCCTGATGATCGGGGAGCCGCATGTCACGGCGCGGACGCTGACGGCGATCTACGGCTATGCGGTCTGGCCGGCGGCGCTGGCCCTGTTCATGCGGATGATCGCGCCGGAAAAGCGCCTGCGGTGGGTGTGGGTGCTGCTGGGCCTGAACGCCGCGGTCTATTTGACGGCGCTGTTTTCGGACGTCTGCTTCCACATCTCGTATGACAACCATTTTCTGCGCGGCCCCTTGGGC
Source organism: Oscillospiraceae bacterium (assembly GCA_902774015.1). Classification (GTDB taxonomy): domain Bacteria; phylum Bacillota; class Clostridia; order Oscillospirales; family Oscillospiraceae; genus Limivicinus. The sequence continues at coordinate 1,918 of CACYHB010000077.1, forward strand.
GACATGAGTTTTTATGTCAGTACGGTCCGTCAGTACGGTCCTGCTCATTTACTGGCTGGTGCTGACGATACGCGTGTTTGAGCCGACGACGCGCCGCGAGACCTGGCTGCCGGTGCTGATGCTGGAGCTGATCATCGGCGCGCTGGCGCTGGACTTCAACACCTACGACTTCGACCAGCCCATCGCCTATCTCACCATCGCCGCCGTCGTTGACTGCGTGATCAACTACATCTGGCTGCACTTTCAGTTCGTGCGCGAGCACGAGCGGGCGCTGCAGGCGGAACAGCGGATCCAGATCATGATGACCCAGATCCGGCCCCATTTCCTCTACAACTCGCTCACCGTGATCCAGGAGCTCTGCCGCTCAGACCCGGCCCAGGCGGAGGAAGCCACCGTGCAGTTTGCAAACTATCTGCGCGGGAACATGGACGCGCTGCAGACGACCGCCCCGATCCCCTTCGCCAGGGAGCTGGAGCATACCCGGCAGTATCTGGCGCTGGAGAAGATGCGCTTCGAGGAGAAGCTGACCGTGCGGTACGACATCCCGTGCATGTCCTTTACCCTGCCGATCCTGACCCTGCAGCCCATCGTGGAGAACGCCGTGCGCCACGGCGTCCGCGGCAACGCCGACGGAAAAGGGGAGGTGCTCATCGCCACAAGGGAGTATCCCGACCGCTATGAGATCACCGTGACCGACAACGGCCCCGGCTGTGAGCCGGAGAAGCAGGAGAAGGACCCCGGGAAATCCCATGTGGGCATCCAGAATGTGCGCGAGCGCCTGGCTCAGATGTGCGGGGGCAGCCTGCGCGTCGAATCCACACCGGGAACGGGGACCACCGTGACCGTTACTCTGCCGAAGGAGGAGAACAAACCGTGCTGATCTTTGCCATAGACGATGAACCCAAAGCGCTGCGGGTGCTCTGCCGCTGCATCGAAGAGGCGGAACCGGGCGCCGTGCTGCGCGCCTTTGACACGGCCGTCGAGGCGCTGGATGCCATTCGGAGCGGAGGACTGAGGCCGCAGGTCGTTTTCAGCGACATCGAGATGCCGGCCATCTCGGGGCTGGAATTTGCCGTCGCGCTCAAGACAGCCTCCCCGGACACGCGGGTGGTATTCGTCACGGCCTTTTCCCAATATGCGATGGAAGCCTTCCGGGTACGCGCGCACGGCTATATCATGAAGCCGCTGACGCCGGAGGACGTGCGGACGGAACTGGACGAACTGCCGATGGCGATGAAGCCGCAGAAGAACCGGCTGCGGGTCCGGTGCTTCGGCAGCTTTGAGGTGTTCTGGCAGGAGGAACCGCTGAAGTTCAAACGGAGGCAGACGAAAGAGCTGCTGGCGTATCTGATCGACCGGATGGGCGTGTCCTGCACGTCGGAGGAGCTGATCGCGGTGCTGTGGGACGACCCCGGCAATCTGAAGGACGCCAAGCACGCGATCCGCAATCTCGTCAGCGATCTGCGGGAGACCCTGAAGCAGATCGGGATGGAGGAGGTCCTGATCCGCCGCGGAGGGCACATCGCCTCGGGGCGAATATATGAGCAATTACAGCTGGGCGGAGCTGACGGCGGGAACGCTGCATTTCCGCAGCATGCTGCGGCAGGAGGACAGTTCCGCCGGCGCGTGAACACAGAGTGAAGAAGCATCAGACCCGGGACGCAGTGCGTCCCGGGTTTTTTCACAGACTGCATAATATCGACGGCCGGTTTGAGACGTTTTTGAGCGCCTACTGTGTTAAGATGCTGTGGGATTTTATAAACTTTCACATTAACGAAGAAAGAGTAAATGATTATGCAGATCTTTGCCGTAGCCAACGACCCGAAAA
>CACYHB010000078.1 GCA_902774015.1 Oscillospiraceae bacterium
AAAGTCATTTGGCAAAAAGGCTGCTGCAACAAAAGCATTGTATTATACCACAGCTTTGCCCCTTGCGGCAAGGGTCTTTTCATGCTATAATTTGAAGGCTCTGCGAATAAACTGTGAATAATTTCGGGATTGACCATGAACAGACAGGATTCGGAAAAACTCATTACGGCGTCGGCGGCGGACCTCCTGATCACCCATCGGGACGGCGACATGACGCTGCTGTATCTGTATCTCTGCCGCACGGGCTGCACAGACCGTGAAAAGGCGGGGGTCGATCTCTTCATGCCCCGGCAGCGTCTGAACGAGGCCTTTGAACGCCTTGAGATGTGCGGGCTGCTGCCGCTTTCGGCGGAAGCCCCGCGGTCCGGTATGCCTGTCGGTCCGGCTCCCCGCTGCGCGGCGGCAGACTCCCCTGCCAAAGAGAACCCGATCGCCCCTGCGCAGGAGCTTCCGGAGTATACGGCACAGGACGTCAGAATCCGCAGCGAGCAGGACAGCGCCTTTTCCGCCGTTCTGAAGGAAGCCCGGCTGATCATGGGCAGAGCGCTGAGCACGCCGGACCTGATCAAGATGCTCGGCATCTACGACCATCTGGACCTGCCCGCGGACGTGATGATGGAACTGATGCACTTTGTCGCGGACAGCTATCGCGAGAAATACGGCGAAAGCCGGCGCCCCACCGCCCGCTCCTTTGAGCGGGAGGCCCAGGTCTGGGCGGAGAAGAAGATCACGGATTTCGACGCCGCCGAAAACCATATCCGCAGGGTCCGCGAGCGGAAGGGCATGGAGGCGCAGATCAAGGAAGCCCTGGACATCCGCGACCGCGGTTTTACGGATACCGAAAGCCTCTATGTTGCCCAGTGGCAGGACTGGGGCTTCGGCCCGGAGGAGATTCATCTGGCCTACGACCGGGCGGTGACCAAGACCGGCAAGCGTTCGCTGGCCTATACCAACGGCATTCTGCAGAACTGGCACGAGAGAAAGCTGCACACCCTGCAGGAGATCCTTGAAAAAGACGGGCCGTCTCCACGCACGGTCCGGACTGCCCCCTCCTCCGGCGGGAAGGGCATTGATGTCCAAAAAATCGGTGAAATCGCAGAGATCATGAAAGGAGCCGGTACATGACGCACGACGGAAGGCTTCTTGCCAGAGCGCGTGAAGCGCTGGAGGACGAACGCCGGGAGAACCAGGCGGAGCAGCAGCGAAGAACGGACCTTATCTATCATCGCATCCCTGAGATAGAAAGCATCGACCGGCGCATGCGCAGCCAGATGTCCGACCTGGTACGCCTGACGCTGTCAAAGCCCGCGGACCTGAGCCACCGGCTTGAAAAGCTGCAGAAAGAGAACCTGGACCTGCAGATGCGCAAGGCGGAGCTGCTGCATGCGCAGGGCTTTCCCATCGATTATCTGGACGAGATCGTCAGCTGCAAAGTCTGCGGCGATACCGGCATGGTCGACGGCAGACTCTGTGCCTGCATGGAAAGGCGCTATAACCGGGAGCTCACGAAAGAGCTGTCGGTTCTGCTGCGCAGCGGCGACGAGAGCTTCGAGCGCTTCGACCTCGAGAGCTTCGAGCGCTTCGACCTCAGCCTGTATCCCGACACGCCCGAACAGGAAAGCGGCGTCAGCGCGCGCAGCGCCATGCGGATCGTCTTCTCTGCCTGCAGGGGCTTTGCCGACAGCTTTCCGGATGTTCCGGCAAACCTCAGGAATCTGCTGCTTCGCGGAGATTCCGGTCTGGGGAAAACCTATCTCTCGGCCTGTATTGCGCGCAGTGTTGCGGAGAGGGGCTATTCCGTCTGCTATGACACGGCAGCCGCTGCCCTGGAAGCCTTTGAAAAACAGAAATTCTCGCGCATCCCGGAGGAAGCAGAGGCGGCCGCGCTGCGCGCAGAGCGCATGCTCTCGTGCGACCTGATGATCCTGGACGATCTCGGCACCGAGATGGCGACCCCCGCTGCCGCCAGTGCGCTGTATACGCTGATCAACACCCGGCTTACCCGCTCGCTTCACACCGTCATCAGCACCAACTGTTCGGATGACGAGCTGCGCCGCCGTTATTCCCCGCAGATCTGTTCCCGCCTGTTCCGGATGACGAGCTGCGCCGCCGTTATTCCCCGCAGATCTGTTCCCGCCTGTTCGGAGAGTTCCTCGAGCTCCCCTTTTACGGGAACGACATCCGCCTGATGAAGAGAAGCCAATGAGCATTGACCTCGTCCTTCATGAGCCCGAGCAGCCCGGCAACACCGGTGCCATCGGCCGGACCTGCCTCTGTGCCGGGTCCGGCCTGCATCTTATACGCCCGTTGGGCTTCTCCACCGATGAAAAAAGCGTACGCCGGGCAGGCCTGGACTACTGGCCGCGCCTGCGGGTACGCGAGTATGACGGTCTGGATGCCTTTTACCGCGCCCACCCGAACGCGAGGATCTGGTACCTGAGCACCAAGGCGGAAAAAACCATCGCCGAGGGAGACTACCGGGACGGGGACTTTCTGATGCTCGGCAAGGAGAGCGCCGGTCTGCCGGAGGAGCTGCTCGTCCGGCATCCGGACTTCTGTGTCCGCATAGCGCTCGCTGAACCTGTCCAACGCCGCGGCCATCGCCCTCTATGAGGCTCTCCGCCACACGGGCTATGCCGGTCTTGAAAAGCAGGGACATCTGCACCGCCTTTCATGGCCTGTTCCCTGACTGCGGACACAGCTGCCAAAAGACATGGAAAAAGGATCGCGATTGCGATCCTTTTTCATGTTTCAGCTTATCCGATGCTCACAGATGCTGGTCGCGCTTCACCTTGTTGTCATAGACCCAGGTCAGCAGCGGCTCCATTTTCGCAGTCAGCTTCATGTCGAGATTGAAAAAATAGACGGCCGGAGAAAAAGGTCTTCATCATCTTTCAGTGCCTCCTTACCAGGATTCCTCATCGTTGAGGATTTCAAGCGTAGGATCGACGGGCTCCTCGTTCATGACCGTGCGCATGTAGCTGTTGACCTGATCGCGGACGCCCTGGCGGGAGATCACGCGGGGGTCAAACAGGTCATGAGACACCCAGACAAGGTGAATGCCCTTTTCCCTCGCCTTCTCCTCAAACTGGCCGTGCATGCCGTCCAGCGCCTTGCAGCTCATATGCTCCCAGAGGATGACCATGTCGGCGTTGAATTCCTCCACGAACTCCCAGAGCTCGTCCAGCAGGACCTTGTATCCGCCGTGGGTGCGGTTGCGCATGATCATGTTTTCGGTCAGCCATGCGATGTCATAGATCGCCTGCTCGCGGTTCTCCGGGGTGTCGGTGTCCGCGATCATCCTGGTATTGACCATCGAGAGCATATCGGTCAGCGG
>CACYHB010000079.1 GCA_902774015.1 Oscillospiraceae bacterium
GAAGTGGCTGATCGAGACACTGGGAGGAAGGGCACCGGACTATTGCCACAGCCCGCTGCTGACGGGGGACAAGGGCAAGCTCTCCAAGCGCCTGGGCAGCCTGAACACCCGGACCCTGCGGCAGGAAAGACGGGCGGAGGACGTGGTCGGGGAGCTGGCCTTCCTCTGCGGCCTGCGGGACCGGCGGGAGGCCGTCAGCGCGCGTGAGCTGATCCCGGAATTCTCCTGGGAAAAGGTGACAAAGGAAGATATCGCGGTATGAACCGCGGCAGGAAGCTCAATAGAAAAAACATTCCCGGATACTGCCGAAAGGGCGGTATCCGGGAATGCGCATGTTGCGGCAGAAAGCCTTACTGCTGGGCCTTGACGGCGGCACGGTGGTCGGCCTGAATCTGTTTCAGGAGGGCCGGGTTCTCGATCAGCTCCAGGGCGGTCAGGGCCAGGGCCTTGGCGCCCACGGAGATCGAGCGAAGGCCGGTTTCAGAGCGGGCAGCCTCGCACTTTTCCAGCGTGTGCCCCGCAACGGGGACATCGCTGATGCGGATCATGGGCTGAATGACCGGGATCACCTGAGAGACGTTGCCGACATCGGAAGAACCGAGGGGACCGCCGTGTTCGAGGTGATAGACCGCGTCAAAGGACGGCGTGGGGATGACGTTGTCCACGAGGTTTCGCTGCATGGGCTCGAGAAGGCCGGTGCAGCCGGTCTGGAGCGCGGCGCCCTCGACGATCTTCTCCATCCTGCGGTAGACCTCGTCCCGGCGCTTCACGGAGGCGGCGCGGACGAAGAACTTTGCCTCGGTATATTCGGGGATGATATTCGGCGCGTCGCCGCCTTTGGTGATGATGCCGTGGATGCGGACATCCTGGGGCAGCTGCTGCCGCAGGAGCCCGACGGCGTTGAACACCAGAATCATCGCGTCGAGGGCGTTGATGCCCTGCGTGGGAGCGGCAGCCGCGTGGGCGGCACGGCCGCGAAACTCGATGCGGATCGGCGCACAGGAGAGCTCGGCATGGGTCGGCTCGTGGATGTCGGAACCCGGATGCGCACAGAGGGCGGCGTCCACATCCCGGAAAAAGCCCTCGCGGACAAAGCTGACCTTGGCGCTGCCGTTTTCGCCGCCTTCTTCGCCCGGCGTGCCGTAAACGCGGACTTCGCCGCCGGTCTCGTCGAGCACCTGCTTCAGGGCGGCAGCGGCGAGAGACGAGGTCGCGCCGAAGAGGTTATGGCCGCAGGCATGGCCGATGCCGGGCAGCGCGTCGTACTCCGCCAGAAAGACCAGGGTCGGCCCGGGCTTTTCGGCACGGTAGTCGGCGGTGAAGCCGGTACGGTGACCGGCCACGTCCGTCGTGACCGCAAACCCCTCTTTGGCCAGCTGGCCGGACAGGGTTTCGCAGGCAAAGAACTCGTAATTGCTGACCTCGGGCCTGGCGTGGATATCCAGGGCGATCTGGCGGTAGACAGCGTCCTGACGGTCGACATAGGCAAGAATGCGGTCTCGGTATGACATGGTTCCCTCCGGAAAGCGATAATTTATTAGCGTAAGTCGGAATGATAGGACCTCTCCCAATTGTGAGCGGCCGCAGTGGCTGCGTCAGGGGCAGTATCTTCCCTTGCCGCGCACGGTAGAGACTGATTGGGAGTGCCCGACTTCAGATTGCTGCCGTTGCGCGGAAGACAAGCCTAATCCTCGCACCTACTATTCACCGCCGCGCATATTGTGTTTAATTGAACCAGGTCCTGGTTTTCCGACTTACACCTATTTATTATGGCGGATTTGGAACAGGCTGCGGTTGGTGGTGCGCTTGGCCAGGGTATTGCCCAGGCTCTGGAGCAGGAAGGTCACAACCAGCAGCACAATGACGCAGACGTTGACGATATCCTGATGGTTCTGGTTCTGGCCGTAGTTGATGGCAAAGGAGCCGATGCCGCCTGCGCCGACGGCGCCCGCCATGGTGGTCAGACCGATCAGACTGATGGCCGTGACCGTGGTGACGCGG
>CACYHB010000080.1 GCA_902774015.1 Oscillospiraceae bacterium
TTGGCATTGGGAAGCTGCTCGGTCACGAGCTGCATCTGCAGGGAGGCGTTCTGGGCACCGACGTCCTTGCCGTCAAAGTCCTCGGGCTTGGTGTACTTCTCGGCATCCGCAGCACGGATCAGGAGGACCTGCTCGGTCTCGTTCTCGCCGGCATAGTAGTAGTCGGAGAGGTCATAGTTCTCGGCACGGGTCTCGGTCCAGGAATAGCCGGAGATGGACATGGGGACAGAGCCGGTGGAGACGGCGGTCTGGCAGGCATCGAAGCTCATGGCCTGGATCTCGAGCTTGACGCCGAGCTCTTCGGCCAGATACTTGGCAAGGGTCACGTCGAAGCCGACATACTGGTCCTGGCCGGTCTTGGAGGAGTCAACGAACTCCATCGGGCTGAAGTCGGGCGAAAGGGCGACCGTCAGGACGCCTTCGGCTTTGATCTTTTCCAGGGCGTTCTTCGGCTCGGCAGGCTTGCCGCAGGCGCCAATGCCCAAGGCCAGCGCCAGCACCAGAACGGCGCAGATCAGCTTTGCATACTTTTTCATGCTGTTTTCCTCATCTTTCCTTCATTTTGACAATTTGGGTCCCTCAACGCATCATAGCACTCTGCCCCTGCAATGTCAAGCGCTTTTGCAACAATATTCGGTGAGAACTTGGGGTTTTCCGTGTTTTATGCATCTTTCTCTGAATAATTTCGAAAATATACAGGTTTTCCCCTTGCGGTACAAGGGGCAGGGATGCTATACTGACAGAAAAAGCCGGGAGGGACGGAAGGATGAACATCTGTATCTACGGTGCGTCGTCAAACCAGCCGGGCGAGGTTTATTTTCAGGATGCGGAGACGCTCGGCAGGCTGATTGCCGAGGCCGGGCATACCCTTGTTTTCGGCGGCGGCGGAGACGCTCGGCAGGCTGATTGCCGAGGCCGGGCATACCCTTGTTTTCGGCGGCGGCCGGGACGGTCTGATGGGCGCCTGCGCCCGCGGGGCGCTGCATGCCGGCGGCCAGGTGGTCGGGATTGCGCCGGAGATGTTTCTGGACCCGGGCTTTCTGCTGGACAGCTGCAGCGAGATGATCCTGACCGTGAGCATGGCCGAGCGCAAGGAAAAGATGCTCAGTCTCAGTGATGCCTTCATCTGTCTGGCGGGCGGCATCGGTACCATGGACGAGTTTTTTGAGACCGTCACGCTGAAGCAGCTGGGGCTGGTCAGCGGACCGCTGGTGCTGCTGAACACGGAAGAATTCTATACGCCGCTGCTGGAGCTGCTGCAGCGCATGGCGGAGGGGGGCTTTATGAGCGCAAACTGCCTCGGTCTGGTGCGCCTGTGCCGGACGCCGGAAGAGGCCCTGGCGGCAGCCCTCTTATGTTTATTGTTTCAGTTTTCGGATCGTGCGGAGGAGGTTGGAGACATTTCTGCGCAGGCGGTCCTCCTTCAGCGCGCGGCGCTGCATGGCGGCACGGATGCTGTCGGCATCGGCGCTGCTGCCCGGCATGAAGAGCTCGCCCCCGGCTGCGGCCACACGGCCGGCATCGGCGGAAGGATATCTGTTCTCACCGCTGGACATGGCCGAGATGACCCAGTCGGTCATCACGATGCCCTGAAAGCCGAACTCCCCGCGGAGAATGTCGTTCAGAATGCCGCTGTGCTCGGAGGTGTGAACGCCGTTCAGGAGGTTGTAGGAGGTCATCACCGCCGCCGGCTGGGAACGGCGGACGCAGATGCCGAAGCCGCGGAGATACACCTCGCGCATGGCACGCTCGCTGACGTGCGAGTTGGAGTTATAGCGGTTATACTCCTGATTGTTTGCAGCATAGTGCTTGACCGTCGTCCCCCGCCCCGGATGCGCCTGTACGCCCTGGGTGACAGCGGCCGCCATGAGGCCGGAAAGGAGCGGGTCCTCGGAATAATACTCAAAATTGCGTCCGCAGCGGATGTCGCGGTGGATGTTCAGCGCCGGGGCCAGCCAGAGGTCGACGTTGAAGCGCTCCATCTCATCCCCCACGATGTCGCCGCAGAGGCGCGCAAAGTCCAGATCCCAGCTTTGGGCGACGGCGGTGCCGATGGGGATGGCCGTGCAGTACTGATGCAGGACCTCGGCGCACAGCGGCGCGCTCGGCCCGAGGAGTTCCAGGACCCAGGCGATCGGCTTCGGCAGCAGCTCGTTCATCCCGCCGGGAATCCGGCTGTCCAGGCCGACGGGCTTTCCGTCGCGAAGGGCATAATCCCGGCAGAGGCGCAGGCCGGCCGGACCGTCGGCCATGACGAGGGTCGGCAGGCCGAAATCCCGGGAGACGGCCGCGGTCTCGCCCGCCGCACCGGCCACCGAGATGCCGGCATCGCCGATCACGGCGGCGATGCCGCCCTTCGGGTCGTAGGCGCCGAGGCTCAGGCTGATCAGCTTATCGACGCTCATCCTCTCGGTCAGAGGGTCAATTTCCTGCTCTGCAGGCTGCGCAAGGGGAAGCTGCGGAATGGCCGCAGGGTCCGCCGTCAGGATGGGCACATCCGGCGGGAACATGTCAATGGTCTCGAGCTTCGGCCGCCAG
>CACYHB010000081.1:0-387 GCA_902774015.1 Oscillospiraceae bacterium
CAGATTTCCGACGCGGTGCTGGACGCCATCCTCGAGAAGGATCCCAACGGGCGCGTCGCCTGCGAGACGACGGCCTCGACGGGCCTCGTGCACATCATGGGTGAGATCAGCACGAACTGCTATGTTGACATCCAGAAGATTGCCCGCGAGGTCATCCGCGAGATCGGCTATGACCGGGCAAAGTACGGCTTTGACTGCGACACCTGCGGCATCCTTGTCAACATCGACGAGCAGTCCAGCGATATCGCCCTGGGCACCAACGACGAGGTCGGCGGCGCGGGCGACCAAGGCATGATGTTCGGCTACGCCTGCGACGAGACGCCCGAAAAGATGCCCCTGGCCATTTCCCTGGCTCATAAGATGGCGAGACGCCTGACCCAGGTGCGC
>CACYHB010000081.1:423-2300 GCA_902774015.1 Oscillospiraceae bacterium
CCTGACCCAGGTGCGCAAGGAGAAGCTGGTGGATTATCTGCGGCCGGACGGCAAGACCCAGGTGACGGTGGAGTATGACGAGAACCGCAATCCCGTGCGTGTGGACACGGTGGTCCTGTCGACCCAGCATGCGCCGCTGGCGGGCTTGGACCAGATCCGTGAGGATATGATCAACCTGGTCATCAAACCGACCATCCCCGCAGAGCTGCTGGATGAGAAGACAAAGTTCTATGTGAACCCGACCGGGCGTTTCGTGATCGGCGGGCCGCAGGGTGACTCGGGCCTCACGGGCCGCAAGATCATCGTCGACACCTACGGCGGCAGCGCCCCCCACGGCGGCGGCGCCTTCTCGGGCAAGGACCCGACCAAGGTGGACCGCAGCGCAGCCTATGCAGCGCGCTGGGCGGCGAAGAACGTGGTGGCGGCAGGCCTTGCAAAGCGTTGCCAGATTCAGCTGGCCTACGCCATCGGCGTGGCCGAGCCGGTCAGCATTCTGGTCGAGACCTTCGGGACCGGCACGGTATCGGACGACGTGCTGTCCAGGGCGGTCTCCGAGGTGTTTGATTTCCGCCCCGGCGCCATCATCCGCGAGCTTGACCTTCGCAAGCCGATCTACCGCCGTCTTGCCGCTTACGGCCACATGGGCCGCGAGGACCTGGGCGTCCGCTGGGAAGCGTGCGACAAAGTGGATGCACTGAAAGCCGCCGTAAAAGAATAAAGTTCAGAGTTCAAAGATCAAAGTTCAAAGACGAGAGTTTAAGGGGGGCTGCGGCCCCCTTTCTTTTATAGCGAAACTTTGAACTTTGAATTGACTTCATGGCATAGACAGCGTAAAATAGAAGCACCTTATACGAAAATTCACATCCTGGAGGGGTTGAAAATGCTCAAAGAGTACAAAGGCGCGAAGGACGAGGACAACCAAAAACTGAAAACCGAGGTCAAGGCCCTGCGTGAGCGCCTGATCGCACAGCAGCAGCTGGTCCGCGAGACAAAGCTGCCCATTATCGTCCTGCTCGAGGGCTGGGCTGCCGCGGGAAAGGGAAGCATGATCAACGCCCTCATCAGCGAGATCGACCCCCGCTTCTACAACGTGGTTTCCCCGGTGGTGCTCCCGGAACGGGAAGAGCGTTATCCCTTCCTGTATCAGTACGCAGGCGCCATCCCCGAAAACGGGAAGATCATGTTTTATGACTCGGGCTGGATGGAGGGCGCGATCCGGAAATACCTGCGCCGTGACATCACGCGGGAGGAGTATAAAAAGTTCTTCCTGCACATCGACAGGGACGAACAGCACAAGCGTCTTTATGCCCTGAAAGAGAATTTCGAGACCGAGTGGCGTGTGACCGACGACGATCTGTGGCAGCACCGCGAGTACAAACTGTTCCGGGATACCTATGACGACTTTATGGAGCAGACCGGGAAGGTTCTCCCATGGCACATCCTGGACGGCACGAAAAAGCTGACCGCGACCCGTGATGCCCTGCAGCTGCTGGTGGATTCGATTGACGATGTCCTGGAAAACGGCAAATATGTCGGTAAACCCTTCAAGGAGAGCTTCCCCCTGAAGAAGATGCAGAAGTCGAGGACGAGGAATACCGCAAAGAACTCAAAAAGCTGCAGAAGCGCCTGGGCGAGCTGCACAACACGGTCTACCGCAAAAAGATTCCGGTGATTCTCTGCTACGAAGGCTGGGACGCGGCCGGCAAGGGCGGCAACATCCGACGGATTTCCAAGCCGCTGGACCCGCGCGGCTTCGATGTGATGCCCATCGCCTCGCCGGAGCCGCATGAGCTGAACCGGCAGTATCTCTGGCGCTTCTGGACCAGGCTGCCGCGCAGCGGGCATATCTGCATCTTTGACCGCACCTGGTACGGCCG
>CACYHB010000081.1:2316-2854 GCA_902774015.1 Oscillospiraceae bacterium
GCGCCAGCTCACCGACTGGGGCGCCGTGGTGCTGAAGTTCTGGATTCACATCGACCAGGAGACCCAGCTTGCGCGCTTCACCGACCGCCAGAACACCCCTGAAAAGCAGTGGAAGCTGACCGAAGAGGACTGGCGCAACCGCGAGAAGTGGCCGGAGTATGAAGCGGCCGTTGACGAGATGCTGCAGAAGACCAGCACCGAGAATGCCCCCTGGTACATCATCGAGTCGAACGACAAAAAATATGCCCGCATCCGGACGCTGAAGATCCTCATCAAAGCCCTGGAAAAGAGAATCGAAGAATAAATACCTCCCCGGAAGCTGGCCCCGTGCGCGCCAAGGGAAAGCTTCTGCCCCTGACCAAAATCCTGCGGGCGCTAAGTTTTTTGGGGAAGACTTCCGGTCCAATATAATGCGCGGCGGGGAAACCCAAAGGCGAGAGATCAGCTCCACTTCCGCGCAATTGCAGAAAGCCAAAGTCGGGCAAAACAAAAGAAGTGAGTTGGAAATACCATGGACAAACAGAAAAAAACAGACAGT
>CACYHB010000082.1:0-1234 GCA_902774015.1 Oscillospiraceae bacterium
AAAAGAGAAATCCGCCGTCCACGGTCAGAATCTGCCCGGTGATGTATTCCGCCTTCGCCAGATGCCAGACCGACTCGGCAACCTCTTCCGGGGTCCCGAATCGCCGAAAAGGCATCTCCTGTCTCAGCTGCTCGAGCGTCTCGTTTCCCAGTGCCTGTATCATATCCGTCTCGATGACGCCCGGTGCCACGCAGTTGACCCGGATGCCGCTCGGGGCGAACTCCGCTGCCAGCGACCTCGTCAGACCGATGATCGCATGCTTGGTGGAGGAGTACACGCTCTCGCAGGAGGCCCCGTGGCTTCCCCAGATCGAACTGATGTTGATGATGCATCCTTCGTGCGCCTTCAGCATCGGCCCGATGACCGCCTGGCTGCAGTGAAAGCATCCGCCGAAATTCACCGCGAAGATCCGCTGCAGTGTCTCCGGCGCCACATCCTGAAACTGCTGATTCCTGGCGATGCCGGCGTTGTTGACCAGCAGACTGATATGGCCCAGTCCCTCCTCAACCTTCCGAACCATCGTGTCTACCTGTGCCCGGTCGGCTACATCGGCCTGCAGACACATGGCCACGCACTGCTCCTTCCGCAGCTCTGCCACCAGAGCCTCGGCCTTTTCCCTCTGCTCCAGATAGTTGATGCAAACGGCATAGCCGCGCCTTGCCAGCAGTGCGGCAATGGCCGCGCCGATCCCCCGCGAGGAACCGGTTACCAGGGCAACGTCCTTCATGCTTCTTTTGCCTCCCTGCGGTCCAGATTCTGCTGAATGATCTGTACGATGTGATCAGACAGCTCCTGTGTTTTCATGGCGCAGACCGTCTCCGCGGGGATCAGCTCCAGAATGTCCAGGTTAACCTTCGTCCCGCTGAAAGGCCGGAACTTTTTGATCTTTTCACTGCCCTGGCAGCAGGCGACCACGATGGGCACCTTCGCCTTCTGCGCCGCCTTCAGAGACCCGGCGTGGAAGGGGAGCAGCTCCTTCGTTTTGCTGCGCGTTCCCTCCGGATATATACCGATGCTGCAGATGTCACGCTTCATATAGTCGGCCGCGGTCAGAATCGTCCTGAGGGCGTTGCGGTCATTCTCGCGGTCGATGGAGAGATAGCCGGCGGCATAGGCGATCCGCCCGATAAAGGGGAGCTTCATGTTGGACGGCTTCGAGATGAAGCTGATTTCATACTGACGCAGCTTGTCCATGACGATGACCGGGTCAAAGCCGGAACGGTGGTTGCTGACG
>CACYHB010000082.1:1255-2269 GCA_902774015.1 Oscillospiraceae bacterium
ACGGAAATCCCGTTTGCTACGCCCCAGCAGATAAAGGGGTGGCGCTTTTCCAGAGGCTTATCCATCGGAACGGGAAGCGATACCAGCCAGAAGAATAAAACATACAACGCATGCAGCAGCACAAAAATCCCAATCGTAAGCAGCAGCGCCGGCAGAATGCCCATCTGCCCGACGGTGATCAGCAGGATGAGACTGAGAAGAGAAATACCGATAAAGCAGGTCGCAAGCATGATTTGATCCTCACAGACGATTAATCAAAGCTGAGGTTCCAGATACATCCGTCCGGAAAAGGCAGGTCGGAGCAGAGATACGGTCCCTCCTCCGCCCGAAGACCGTCCCAGGCGGGCAGACTTCCTCCAGGACCGAGAAGCTCTGGGATGCGCCAGCCTTCCCCCTCGCGGCAGGCACAGAAGATACCGTCTCCCGCGGCGTAAAAACCGCCGCCGTAACACAGGCACAGCTTTTCCTGAAAACGGAGAGCCGGGGGAGAGAGGCGCACATGACAGCAGCCTGCCAGAAGCTCCTCCCGCCGCCTCCCGTATTCCTCTGCGGACAGAGACTTCGCCCTGGGAATCTCGGGAGAAGAATACAAAGCGCGGTGTGTTACTTCATGCAGAGACAGAACAGAGGCATACCAGCGGTACAGCGAGGGCTCGGCAGGCAGGGTACAGATCAGCTCCGCCCCGCGCATCCTGCCGATTTCGGCCGCAGCCTGTGACAAACGGGCGCCGATGCCCTTTCGCCGGGCGTGCTCCTCAACGGCCACGGCATACAGATAGCCGCATTTTTCCGGCGCGGCATCCGGTGCGACGAGCGTGAAGCCGTCTACCAGATAGGCGGCGCCCAGAAGAGCTCCGTTCTCTTCTTCTATTACGCCGGTCCCCATCTCCGGGAGCAGATCGAGAAAGGCCTCCACAAGCTCCGGCGCATCGCCAAAAACCCGTACCCAGAGCGAGATCAGGGCCTTCCGGTCATCCGGCCGGACTTCGCGGCAGAACCATCTGCCGCCGCTCA
>CACYHB010000083.1 GCA_902774015.1 Oscillospiraceae bacterium
GACGAAAAGGCGTGTCCCGCTTTTCTCCGGAGCCTCGACGACCACAACGCCGTCGGAGAGCCCGGCTGCGATGCGGTTGCGCTCGCGGAAGAAATGCCGCATGCTCACCCGGCCGGGGGGATACTCGCTGATGACGGCCCCGGTCTGTGCCACCTCACGGACAAGCGAAAGACGGCAGACTTCGTGCGAGGTGCCAAGCACGCCGATGCAGGGACCGTGGGAGAGCAGAGCCCCTTTGGCCGCCGCCTCGTCAATTCCCTGTGTGAGCAGGCTCAGTACGACAGCGCCGTCTGCAGCAAGCCGGGCAGCAAGTTCAGCGCCCATTTTGATGCCGTAAGGGCTGGCACGGCGCGTGCCGATTACAGCCAGAACGGGAATCTCATCTACAGGGGGAAGTGTTCCCCGGACGAAGAGAACCGCCGGCGGATCGAAAAGCTGACGAAGGCAGTCGGGGTAGGAAGGATCGGTAATCGGCAGAACCCTCAGGTCCTGGGCACGGCAGCACGCAAGCGTGCGGTCAACGTCTGTCAGGTCGCGCAGTTCCAGCTGGGCCGCCTCGCGCGCCGAGATGCCGGCGCGTCCCCAGCTGGGCCGCCTCGCGCGCCGAGATGCCGGCGCGTCCAGAAAAGCTCCCCGGTTTTGAGAGAAATGCCGTCTCGGCATCACCGAAAAGCTGTACCACGCAGGCACGTGCCCGAGGGCTGATATTCAGTTGGGAAAGCCAGATCCAATAACGGTTGGTCTGCATTTTTCTCTCCCCGTTCTCAGCTTTCTGCCGCTGCGCGGAAGGGCAGCTTTCTCCTCGCACATGGCTTACTGCGCCGCGCTTTAATTATGGAGGGTAATTCTCTCCCCAATCTTGTTCACGGCAAAAACGCCTTCGTCAGGGGCACGCCCTTTCCTTTGCCGCAAAACGGTACAGAGTTTCCGGGGAACGCCAAGCTCTTTATCTGCGCTGCATCTCCCACATGACAATGGCGGCGGCGACGGCGGCGTTCAGGGATTCGGCCTCTCCGGACATGGGAATGATGATCTCGCCGTCACAGGCCCGGAGCAGCTCTCTGCTCAGGCCGTGGCCCTCGCTGCCGATCAGCACAGCCGCAGGGTCCAGCGGTAGCGAGCGGAGGTCCCGGGCGGTATCCGTCAGCGCCGCACCCCAGAGCGGCAGATTCTTTTCACGACAGAAGGAAATGAACGCCTCCGCATCCATCCGGACAGCCGCCTGCCGAAAAACCGCGCCCATCGAAGCGCGCACGGTTTTCGGGGCATACAGATCGGCACAGCCCTCAAGCAGCACCACCAGATCCACCCCAAAGGCATCCGCCGTGCGCAGGACCGTTCCGACATTCCCGGGATCCTGCAGCTCTTCCAGCGCCAGCACCCGGCGGACCTTATACAGATCCGGTGCGGAGGGCATGCGTACCGAAAAGAGAGGGCCGGGGGAATTCGACATCGGGGATACATAGTCAAACAGATCCGCGGGAAGCAGAGCTTCCTGTGGGAAGGGGGGCAGATCCGCCGCCCTGTTTTCTTTCCAGAGGACTGTTTCAACAGAGGCGCCGCTGCGCAGGGCCTCCTGCAGAAGCTTTTGGCCGTCGCACAGAAAAAGCCCCTTTTCTTCCCGCGCTGCGGAAGAACGCGCAAGGTCGCGGAAAGCGCGGATCACCGCACTTTTCCGGCTTGTCAGCCTCTCCATTCCCTTCTCAGAGAAGCGTGATGCCCGCTTCCTCGCAGAGGCGGATCACTTCGCCGATATGGGCTTTGCCCAGCAGCAGCATGGAAACGCGGGACTGGCCGATGCCGCCGCCGATGGTCAGAGGCAGCTCGCCCCTCAAAAGCATCTGATGATAAGGGAGCCGGCGACGGTCGTCGCAGCCGGCAAGGCGCAGCTGGCGATCCATGGCCTCCGGGTCCACGCGGATGCCCATGGAGGAAATCTCCATAGCGCAGTCGAGAAGATCGTCCCAGAAAAAGATATCACCGTTGAGAGACCAGTCGTCATAGTCCGGAGCGCGGCCGTCGTGCTTCCTTCCGGATTTCAGGGTTCCGCCGATGCCCATGATAAAGGCTGTGCGGTGCTCCTTCAGCCAGACATTCTCCCGCTCTCTCGGGCTGAGATCGGGGTAGCGGTCTTCCAGCTCCTGGGTTGTGACAAAGGAAACGTCGCGCTTCAGCTTGCCGAGAACCTGGAGTTGAGGGTAAATGGCCTGAATAGTATCCTGGGTGTCGCAGATGGCCGTCACGATATCCATGACGGTCAGCTTCAGATAGTCCAGATTGCGGTTTTCGGGCAGGATAATCTTTTCCCAGTCCCACTGGTCGACATAGACGGAATGAAGATTGTCGAGTTCGTCCTCGTCGCGGCGGATCGCGTTCATATCGGTATAA
>CACYHB010000084.1 GCA_902774015.1 Oscillospiraceae bacterium
CGAGAAGCTCGGGGATGCGCCAGCCTTCCTCCTCGCGGCAGGCACAGAAGATACCGTCTCCCACGGCGTAAAAACCGCCGCCGTAACACAGGCACAGTTTCTCCTGAAAACGGATGGCCGCAGAAGAGAGGCGCACATGACAGCAGCCTGCCAGAAGCGCCTCCCGCCGCTGCGCGTATTCCTCCGCAGAAAGAAACTCCGCCGGGGGGATGACGGGAGAAAAATACAGAACACGCTGTGTTACTTCATGCAGAGACAGAACAGAGGCATACCAGCGATACAGCGAGGGCTCGGCAGGGAGGGTACAGATCAGCTCCGCCCCGCGCATCCTGCCGATTTCGGCCGCAGCCTGGGACAAACGGGCGCCGATGCCCTTTCGCCGGACGTGCTCTTCAACGGCCACGGCATACAGATAACCGCATTTTTTCGGCGCAGAATCCGGGGAGATGAGTGTGAAGCCGTCCAGCAGATAGGCGGTGCCCAGGAGTTCTCCGTTTTCTTCTGCCGTTACGCCGGTCCCCATCTCCGGGAGCAGATCGAGAAAGGCCTCCACAAGCTCCGGCGCATCGCCGAAAACCCGTACCCAGAGCGAGATCAGGGCCTTCCGGTCATCCGGCCGGACTTCGCGGCAGAACCATCTGCCGCCGCTCATGCCGTCCACCTGGCTTTATACTTCTCCAGCAGGAATTCCGGCTTGTACGAGAGCTTGGATTTGCGCAGGCTTTCGATGCCCATATCGTCCTCCCGGTTGATATAACGCAGATCGGGATGGTTCTGCATCACCATGCGGGTCAGCTCGCGGCAGACCATGGGGTAGGCGCCGTTGATGTCGATCTCAGCCTTTTCGAAGTGAACGTTGAAGGTGTCGGGACTGGCCATCTCGCCCAGCGAAAAACCGAGGATTTCTCCGCTGCTGCGCAGGACGCCGCCACGGATGATGGCGTCGTACTCCTCCACGATGCTGCTGTCAAGCCGGTCGGCATTCTCCTTGGACCAGACATTCAGCATGTCCAGACAGCCGGGGATCAGTTCACGCGTAAGAGGCAGAAAGTCCCAGTCGTGTTCGGCCTCAAATCGGTTGCAGTGGTTTTTCTTGCCGTGCAGAGCCTTCCCGGCATAGGTGGCAAGCTTCTCAGCCGAATAAATATAATCGGCGTAATCGGCGCCCTTTTCAAAGGTGAAGCAACCGGGATAGAGCACATCCAACTCGCCCACATGCTTTTCGGTAATACCCAGCATCACGAAGGGGATTCCCTTTTCCGCGCAGAAGGCGCGCAGGGCGTCAATGGCGGGGGCCATTTCGCCATCATAGTCAAACCGGGTCATCATCCGGTTTTCGAAACGGCAGATCAGCTGCCTGTAAGTCTTATCCCAAATGTACATGTTGCCAAAGTTATAGTCGGCACTCGGGCTGTTTTCCGCCATGACGATGGGGTCAACCCATGCCTTGTCACAAAGTGTGACGGGTTTGAAGGTCAGAGAACTCATAAACTGTTTGTCCCGGGCAGTGCCCGGTACTCCTTTCGGATTTCCCGCAGATCCATAAATGCTTCCGGACGGCGGGACGGATCACGGAGCAGGGCAGAGGGGTGAAAGGTGGCAAGAATGCGCCGCTGGCCGTAAGCAAACCACTGTCCGTGCTCCTTTGTGCGGTTATGGGGCGGCCGGCATTTCACGATGTTGGCGATGTAGACGATGCTGCGGTCCAGATCGATCATCTCGAGCATGGCGTCCAGAAGCTTCCCGGCAGGTCCCACGAAGGGTACTCCCTGAAGGTCTTCCTGCTCTCCGGGGCCCTCACCGATGAACATCAGATCTGCCTGCTCGTTGCCGACACCGAAGACCAGATTGGTCCTGCCCTCACAGAGACCGCAGGCCCGGCAGACGGCACATTCCTGTTTTAAGCTTTCCCAGCTGTTCATCTGAGGCCTCCCGAGAAAAAGTCTTGCAATCACCGCAGCACTGGTTTATAATACGTAAGCTTGAGCAACAGGGCACCGTGATCAGACGCTTACTTCTGAGTATAGCATCTGCAGGTGCGAAACTCAACAGCATTTTGTTACGGAGTAAGAGAATGGCGGATTTTTCCAATTATATGTCTCCCGGCCGAAAGGGCTATCTGATCGGCATCGGCGGTGTTTCCATGTCTTCCCTGGCCGAGGTGCTGCTCGGCATGGGCATCAATGTCTGCGGCTCCGATTCGAACCGGAGCGGCAACGTCCGCTCGCTGGAGGCGAAGGGGATCCATATTGAGATCGGGCACCGGGC
>CACYHB010000085.1 GCA_902774015.1 Oscillospiraceae bacterium
ACCGAGGTGACCGCGAAGGGATGCCGGGAGACGGTCTCACAGATCTCCTTCACCTCGTCTTCGGTGTTCAGTTCGCGCTTTTTCCCGTCCACGCCGTAAAAGCGGGCGCGGAAGCTGTCCTCATCGGGGCTGCGCTTCAGAAAAGCATCCAAAAGCCAGTACTCCCGGCTTTCAAACCTGCGGATTTCTTCTTCGCGGTCCACGACCATACGCGTGGCAACCGACTGCACCCGTCCCGCCGAAAGGCCGCGCTTGACCTTTTTCCAGAGCAGGGGTGAAATCTCATAGCCCACGATGCGGTCGAGAATCCGACGCGCCTGCTGGGCGTCCACGAGGTCCTGATCGATGCTGCGGGGATGCTGAATGCTGTCGGTGACCACCTTTTTGGTAATCTCGTTGAAGGTCACGCGCTTTGCTTTCTCGTCGGGGAGATTCAGCAGTTCCTTCAGGTGCCAGGATATGGCCTCGCCTTCGCGGTCCGGGTCGGTCGCGAGATAGACGACGGGGGCCTTCTGGCTGGCGGCCTTCAGTTCGTCAATCAGTTCCTTCTTTTCCTTGACCGCGATGTACTTCGGCGCAAAGCCGTGTTCGATATCCACGCCAAGCTCACTCTTGGGCAGGTCACGCAGATGCCCCATCGAGGCGGTCACGCGATAATCGCTGCCCAGATATTTTTCAATGGTTTTTGCCTTGGAAGGCGATTCCACAATCACCAGTTCCTTTGCCTTGGCCATTCGCATGTTTCCTCACTTTGTATGAATTTCTGTACGCGCAAAGCGTTTTCCGGCCTCGCCGGCCTCGTGCCGGACAAGTCCCCGAATCTCGAGGATCGTAAGCTGTGACAAAACCCGCGCCATCGGCAGTCCGGTCTGCTCGGTAATATCATCCACATGGGCGGAATACGCACCGATGGCATCAAGGATCCGCGTCTGGTCCTCCGTCAGATTGACGGGGTCGGGAAGCGGCGCAGGGGTCGGAGGCGCAGCAGGCTTATTGGGCGCAGCGGGCTGTTTTCTCTGTGCGGGGCGGCTCTCCTGCGGCGGAAGCGTATCCTTTTCTGAAAAGAATAGCGGATAGCGTCCCCGGTACTCCTCCAGGACATCCTCGGCATCGGTGACCAGTTTGGCCCCTTCCTTGATCAGCAACAGCGTGCCCGCCGCATTTTCAGAATCCGCATTGCCGGGGACCGCAAAGACATCCTTTCCCTGCTCGACCGCTTCGGTGACGAAAAGGCGTGTCCCGCGGGACCGCAAAGACATCCTTCCCCTGCTCGACCGCTTCGGTGACGAAAAGGCGTGTCCCGCTTTTCTCCGGGGCCTCGACAACTACTACGCCGTCGGAGAGCCCGGCTGCGATGCGGTTGCGCTCGCGGAAGAAATGCCGCATGCTCACCCGGCCGGGGGGATACTCGCTGATAACGGCCCCGGTCTGTGCCACCTCACGGACAAGCGAAAGACGGCAGACTTCGTGCGAGGTGCCAAGCACGCCGATGCAGGGACCGTGGGAGAGCAGAGTTCCTTTGGCCGCCGCCTCGTCAATTCCCTGTGTGAGCAGGCTCAGTACGACAGCGCCGTCTGCAGCAAGCCGGGCAGCAAGTTCACCGCCCATTTTGATGCCGTAAGGGCTGGCACGGCGCGTGCCGATCACAGCCAGAACGGGAATCTCATCCACAGGGGGGAGTGTTCCCCGGACGAAGAGAACCGCCGGCGGATCAAAAAGCTGGCGAAGGCAGTCGGGGTAAGAAGGATCGGTAATCGGCAGAACCGTCAGGTCCAGGGCGCGGCAGCGCGCAAGCGTGCGGTCAACGTCCGTCAGGTCGCGCAGTTCCAGCTGGGCTGCCTCGCGCGCCGAGATGCCGGCGCGTCCGGAAAAGCTCCCCGGTTTCGAGAGAAACGCCGTCTCGGCATCGCCGAAGAGCTGTACCACGCAGGCGCGTGCCCGGGGGCTGATATTCAGTTGGGAAAGCCAGATCCAATAACGGTTGGTCTGCATTTTTCTCTCCCCGTTCTCAGCTTTCTGCCGTTGCGCGGAA
>CACYHB010000086.1 GCA_902774015.1 Oscillospiraceae bacterium
CGCAAAGCTGTAATCCATCTCCACGTTGGTGCTGATGGTGGTCAGGCGGTACTTTTCACACAGCCGCGCGACGTTGTTGTAGCGGTAGTTGCTGATCAGGACGCAGTCCGCCACCCCGTCCGCGACCGCCTTCAGGCAGTCCGCCGTGGTCGGGTAGTACAGACAGCGCCAGTCCGGAAAGTGTTCGACGAGGAAGGCGTCATAATTCGGGTTGCCCTCGTTGACGGCGACGGCCACATGCTCCCTGCGGGCAAAATTCCGCTGGTCGGTATGCTGGATCACCGCGAAAACCTCGGTCTCGGCCAGGGGCGGCGTCATGACCACGCCGATCTGTTCCCCGTCGTAGGGGCTGAAATTGGCCGGGAAGACGCAGTCCACCTCGCCCTTTCCCAGCGCCTCAAGCGCCGCGCCGGCCGTGGGATAGCACACCGCTTCGAAATCCAGATGGGCGTTGGCCATGCAGTCGGCGGCATAGGCCAGATAGTCCTTCATCACGCCGGTCAGTTCGCCCGTGTTTTTGTCCTGTCTGGGCGCAGAAGGCCAGATAGTTGTCCTGATAGCCCATGCGGATGGTCCCGTGTTCTGCCAGCCAGTCGACCTCTTCCGCGGTGAGGAAAGCGTTGGCGCCGATGCGCCGGATGTATTTTTCAAAGAGCTGCTGGTTGTAATAGCGGTTTTCGTCCTGAATGCGGCTCATGGCCGCGTTCAGCTCGTCCAGCAGATCCGGGCGGTTTTTGCTGACCGCAAAATAGTAATCGGAGGAGCCTGTCTTGCAGATCGGGATCGCCTGGGTCGGATGGACGAAGGAATCAACCGTGACGTAGCCGTCGAGCTCACCCACGGCGAGCTTTTCCAGAGACTCTTCCTCCGTGTACGAAACCTCGACGATCTCCGGCTCCACGCCGTTCTGTTCTGCCCATTCCCGGTACTGATCCGCCTGTACGCTGCCCTTGTTGACGCCGATCCGCTTCCCGTTCTGTGTGCGCGGATCCTCCGGCAGAATCTCGCGGTTGTCCGGCGAGACGAAGAGGAAGTATTCCTCCGACCCCATGGGCAGCGAGGAATAGAGCATGTATTCGGTGCGCTCCTCGGTGTACGAAACGTCGCTCATGAGGTCGATTTCGCCCGTCTCCAGCATCTCGAGCATAGGCATAGCCGCTGCGCCGGCCGCGCTCGTCCAGCGCGTTGTAGGACGAGTCGTACCAGCCGACCCGGACGACCTTCCCGTTCTCCTGTGCCTTCGCCGCAGCCGGCACAAAAAGGACCGCCGCAAGAACAAGGCACAGCAGAAGGGCTGCTGTGCGTCTGAGGGGAACGATCTCCGACTGCTTCATCTTCGTATCCTCACTGCTTCTCAGGCTTATGGCATAAGCGCATGGATAAAACCAATTCTATTATACCAGAGGACACAGCGGGATTCAATCGGAAAAGCGCCCCGGATGAGAAAAAATTTCAAAAAAGATTCAAAATGAATACAAAGTGATAAAATACCTGAAAAATCACCGTTTAATCACCGTTATTGGGGAAAAATGTTTGGAAATTAAGAATTCCTAAGTAGTTTTTTCCGGAGGGTTGTGATATAGTAGCCTTACAAAAATTATCCATTCAGCAAAGGATGGTGGAATGAAATGAAAAAACGGGTGTTTGCGCTCCTGCTTTGTCTGCTGCTCTGCCTTTCCATCCTGCCGGTCGGCGCTTTCGCGGATGACTACTGCGAGCACGACATCGTGAAGATGGACGCGAAGGCCACCTGCGGCGAGGCGCAGAGAGCATTATAAGTGCACCAAATGCGGAAAGCTCTTCTCCGACGAGAGAGGGGAGCACGAGATCTCCTATGAGTCCGTCGCGCAGGCTAAGCCGGTGCATACTTCCGACCTGAGTCATGTGGATGCTGTCAATCCCACCTGCACGACGGGAGGAAACGAAGAGTATTGGGTCTGCACGGAATGCGGGCAGATCTTCTCTGAGAATCCCGGCTTTGCGGAGGACGGTACCGACAACAGAAGGACCAGACCGATCCCGGATGACCAGGTCAGGAATTATATTCTTCCGCCTCTCGGACACAGTATGACCTTCC
>CACYHB010000087.1 GCA_902774015.1 Oscillospiraceae bacterium
CCCCTGCTGTCCAGCAGGATGATGCCGTCGGCGATATCCCGCGCTATGCGGCTGACGGCCGGCATCTGGGTGCCGGCGGCTTCCTGACTCATGGCGTGACCCCTTTCCGCTTCTGCCATCATTACAGATCATGAATTATATCAGCAAACCGGCTCCCGCGTCAAACGGAAAATGCCGGACGGATTGCAGAAAGCGGTTGAAAAAACGGGATCAATCCTGTATATTGTTCTCATTCTTTGACCTGTCCCGTCATCCCGCCCGGGCTGCCGCGGCAGATCGAACTGAGGTGCTGCTGTATGAACACCTTTTGGCTGCACAGGGATCAGATCTATGAGCAGGGTCTGTCGCTGGGCTTTCGCGTCTTCTCCCCAGGCCACCTTCTCTGGCTGGCAGCGCTTGCCCTTTTCTGCTTCCTGACCGGCCGGCTTTACCGGAGCCTGGATGAAAAGGGCAGGGACAACATGCGCAAGGCCTGCGGCCTTGCCATCGTCCTCCTCGAATATATGAAGGTGATTGTCCTGGGCCTCTTCGGCGTGCATATGGCCGAGTTTGTCCCGCTGCATCTGTGCAGCGCGGCGGGGCTCGGCGTCCTGGTCTGGGCCATGTGGCCCCGTATGAACTGGCTCGGCCAGGTCTTCAATTTCTACTGCCTGCACACCTTCGTGATTCACGGCTTGATCCTGGCCTTCTTCGTCTGGCTCTTCGTCAGCGGCGAGGTCGTGCCGAACTATAAGGGCCTCTGGCAGGGCGCTCTCTTTATGATCCTCTTCTCGATCCCGATCTATTTCCTGGACGGCGCCTTCGGCGTAAACTACATGTTTATCGGCATGCGCTCGGACGTCGGGGTCCTGGCGACCCTGTGGGACAGAGTCGTCCCGACCTGGGGCCGGCCGGCCTTCGTGCTCGTCTTCGGCCTGATCATGGCGCTCGTCCTCCATCTCTTTTACGGCATCTACGTCCTGCTCGGGAAACTGAGGGACCGCCGGCAGGGCGCTTCGCGCCGATCTCAATAAGGAGCAGATTTTGCAGATGAAGCAGAACAACAGAAAAAAAGCAGCCTGGATCTTCGCGGTCACGTTCCTGATGGTGCTGGGCGTTCTGGCGGCTGCCATGCTCAAAACCAACGCCTACAACCGCACGCGGCACACGCGGCACCATGCCGAGCTGCCGGGGACGGCCGTGTTTTCGCAGCGGGGTGCCCTGGCGGAAGGCATCAGCGTCACCGCCGCGCCCCGGGGCAGCACCTGGACCAAGGTCTTCGACCTGTACGACGAAGGCCTGACCGAGCATAACTATCAGGCCTTTACCTATGACTTCACCTTTGCCAACAAAACGAAGGACGAGGTGTCTGACTTTGTCTTCCGGCTGGGCTTCCGGCATGATGCCTTCCTGTCTTCCGCGTGGAACGGTGCGCTCGAAATCCACCAGAACACTGCTTCCGGCGAAGCTGTCGCGTACTGCGTGACTACGATCCGGCCGATTATGCTCTGAACTATTTTACCGTCGACGGCGAGACCCTCATCGCCATGAAGGACGGCGATTACCTGGTCTATTACCCCAGCACCGGCATGAATGCCATGGAAATCCCCATCAAGGCCAATGAGGGAACCACACCGGGCTTTATCATGTACGTCCCCATCGGTGCGTCCATCGAGGATTCCTCCCTGGCGCTGGACTTTACCTTCCACCGCCTGCTGACCGGCGAGCCGCTCTTCTGGGTCTCACTGGCCGGCCTTGCGGTCTGGCTGGTTGCCGCGCTCGTCTTCTCGATCACCACGGCCCAGATCAAGAAATACAATGAGCGGCATGAGCGGGACAACGTGATCATCAATGAATCCATCGAGACCTTCACCGGCTTCATCGATGCCAAGGACCCCTATACAAACGGCCACTCCAAAAGAGTAGCCGTCTATACAAGGTGCATCGCCGACGAGATGGGATAAGCTTGACCGTATTTATTATATCGCGCTGCTGCATGACTGCGGCAAGATCGGCGTGCCCGACAGCATCCTGACGAAACCGGGCAGGCTCACCGACGAGGAGTTTGAGGTCATCAAATCCCACACCGTGCGCGGCGGGGAAATCCTCAGTCACTTCAGGAGTCTGAAAAACGCGGGGGAGGGCGCTCTCTACCATCACGAGCGATATGACGGAAAGGGCTATCCCGAGGGCCGGGCCGGCGAGGAAATCCCGCTGATCGCGAGGATGATCTGTGTCGCCGACTCGTTCGATGCCATGAACACCAACCGCGTGTACAGGAACAAGCTTTCGAAAGAGCGCATCATCGAAGAGATCGAAACCAACAAAGGACGCCAGTTTGACCCGGAGATCGCGGATGTCTTCCTCCGGCTCCTGCGCGAGAATCGCCTTCCCACGGAAAGCTGGCGTTGTCTCAAAACAGCAAAAACAGCTGAATTGAGGCAACGCCCTCATTTTCGACAGAGTACTGTCGAAAAACACTGAAAAAGACGGGAAATAAAGGAAACCCACTTTGGGAGTGCCACAGCAGTTGAA
>CACYHB010000088.1:0-633 GCA_902774015.1 Oscillospiraceae bacterium
GCTGCACGAGTTTCCGCCCTTTTCCGTCCGGACGCTGCTGGACGGCAGCTATTTTGACGAGATTTCCGCCTGGTATTCCGACACCTTCCCGGGCAGGGAAGACATGCTGGAGATTTCGGACCGGCTGAATGCCCTCCACGGCATCGGGAAGAACGAGGTCCAGCTGACCCAGCTGTCCGGCACGGACAACGATAACGACGCGCTGGATGCCCTGCTGGAGGAGGCCGAGGCCGCTGCCCCGCCCGCCGGGAACGAGGGCGCCGCAGCGCCGGAGGAGAGCCCGGCCGCCCAGCCGACGCCGAAAACGCCGGCCCCGACCCCGACAGCCGCGCCCGAGGCCTCGGCAACACCTGCGCCGTCTGAGGCACCGGCCTCACCTGAACCGTCTGAAGCCCCGGCTGCGCCGGAGGAGAGCCCCGAACCCGGGGCCGCCGAGCAGATCGCCGACCCCGACGTGGTGATCGAAAGCTGGGGCGGGCTGAACGGTGAGGAAGAGGCCAAGATGTACGGCGACCTCGTCGTCATCGACGGCAATGCGGTTTCGCGCATGGGCTTTGACCAGATCACCACCGACCACCATATCCAGCTGATGAATCAGGCCGGCGACGCGCTGGCGGCGAAGAACATCCGCTT
>CACYHB010000088.1:664-1525 GCA_902774015.1 Oscillospiraceae bacterium
CTGCGCTACATGTTCGCGAAGGAAAACGAGAATGTCGGCAAGGTCAACGCCTTCAACAACCTGCTGCAGCACAACACCGAATACATCTACTTCCACACCGACCACCACTGGACGGCGCTGGGTGCCTATTATGCCTATCAGGAATTCTGCGAGGTGGCGGGCTTTGAGCCGGTGCCCCTGAGCGAATACAAAGAGGTCAACATGGGCAGCTTCATCGGCTCGTGGGCGTATTCGATTTCCCAAAAGATGCTGGAGCCGGACGAGATGATCGCCTATGTCCCGCCCGGGAACATCAAAATGGAGATCACCGGTCAGCCCACCGCGGACAGCGTCATCATCGACGAGAGCGAGAACTATCCGAACATGAAGTACAACTGCTTCATCAACGGCGACAACCCCCTCACCGTCATCACCAACGAGGACCTGCCGGACGCGCCGGACTGCCTGGTGATCAAGCCGGGTCGCCGAGGAGTACGGCGTGCAGGATGTGATCCTCGCTCAGAGCATCGGCGTTTCCCAGACCCGTCAGGCCCAGTACCTGCTGGACAACCTGATGAAGTGAAAAAGAAAAACAGCAGCCCCTGCCGTGAGCGGCAGGGGCTGCTTTCTGAAACGGGCTCAGATCCGGGAGACGCCGCTTTCGCGTGCGGCCAGGGCGGCTGCCGAGGCCACGGCATCCCGGACGCGCGGGTCAAAGGCCTTGGGAAGAATATAGTCGGCACAGAGCTCGTCCTCGGAAACAAGGGCGGCGAGGGCGTCCGCCGCGGCGAGCTTCATCGCGTCGTTGATGTCCGAGGCACGCACGTCCAGCGCCCCGCGGAAAATGCCGGGGAAGCAGAGCACGTTGTTGACCTGGTTCGG
>CACYHB010000088.1:1532-2019 GCA_902774015.1 Oscillospiraceae bacterium
AACGGCGGCGCCGCCCGCCTTCGCCTCGTCCGGGAAAATCTCGGGCACGGGGTTGGCGCAGGCAAAGACGACGGCATCCCGGTTCATGCTGCGGACCATTTCGGTCGTCAGCATGCCGGGGGCTGAGACCCCGATGAAGACATCCGCCCCCGTCAGCACCTCGGAGAGCGTGCCCCGGCGCAGATGCGGATTCGTCCGGGATGCCAGCTCGCGCTTGGCATCGTTCATGTGGTCCGTCCGTCCGTTCCAGACCGCGCCGCTGCGGTCGCAGAGGGTGAGGTCCGACGCGCCGGCGGTCATGAGCAGGCCGGCAACGGCGGTCGCGGCCGCCCCGGCACCGTTAATGACCGCGCCGCTGCGGTCGCAGAGGGTGAGGTCCGACGCGCCTGCGGTCATGAGCAGGCCGGCAACGGCGGTCGCGGCCGCCCCGGCACCGTTAATGACGATGCGGACGGCAGAGAGGTCCTTCCCGACCAGCTTCAGCGCG